>NZ_JAYLVV010000005.1:0-488836 GCF_048059195.1 Maribacter sp. HS | reverse complement strand
GCGTTTGTGTATGTCGATACCAATGAATAACTTAGGTGTAGCAGTAATTTGAGTGTTCATATCTTTGATTTTTAGTTCATCTTAAAGATACTCGACTTACTGCTTTTACATAGATGCTAACCGCAATTACGGCGGATTCGACTACGTCCGAATCCACTCGGAATTGCTAAGGCTTGTGCTAAACCGAAAATAATCGCTAATTTAACCCGTAACTGACGGTTATACGAGACCGTTGGCGGTAATTATAAAAAAACATTGGAACAATTAAGAAACTGCATATCGAATCAAATCAAAATTGACAAAGAATCTTTAGAATCTATTGTTTCAGCTTTTGATATTCAAACAATAAAGAAAGGAGAATTTTTTATAAAATCCGGTAGAATCTGTCAAGAAATGGCATTTATTCAATCAGGATATTTAAGGATGTATGACATTGCAGACGGAAAGGAAATTACTTTTTGGATTGGGAGCAACGGAAAATTCATTACTTCTCTTTCGAGTTTTATTTTTAAATCCGAAAATTTTTGGAATATACAAGCAGTAACCGATTGTACCATTTTTGTTATTAAAAGACAAAAGCATTTTGAACTTTGCAAGCAACAACCAAAATGGCTCGAATTTGATAATTTGTTGTTAGCACATTCATTCGCATTGTTGGAAAAAAGTATGTTCTCTCAACTTCATACCACGGCACAACAAAGATTTGAGAATTTGCTCAATGATGAGCCAGCACTTTTTAACCACGTACCTTTACAATACATTGCCTCTATGCTCGGAATCACGCCCGAATCTTTGAGCAGATTAAGAAAAAACCTAAATCAACCAACTTCTTAACATTTATCAAGAGAATTTAGGTTCATTTCAAAGAACTTTGCCAAAACAAATTTTAACGAAATGAACAAATTAAAAACCGCTTTAAAAGCGAATGCAATATTTTCAGGAACATCTGGCATACTATTAATTGCCTTCAATCAACAAATTGCTAAAATTTTCGAGACCGAGAACAACACAGTATTTTGGGTTGTCGGGCTTGCTTTGGTGTACTTTGCTTGTACAATTATTTTGGAAGTTATTAAACAAAGGTCGCTAGCCATTTTATTGATTATAGTTCAAGATTTTATTTGGGTAATCGGTAGTATAGTTTTGTTAATAATGAATCCCTTTTCAATTTCAATAGCAGGAAACGTAATTATCGGAATCATTGCTATAATTGTTCTGTTTATGGCGATTAACCAAGCGATAGAATTAGCGAAAATCGACAATAACCCTAATAAAAAAGGCAAACAATGGCATTTTGAACGAACGGTAAAGGCTGACAAGAAAACAACTTGGCAACTAATTTCCGATGTTGGGAATTATGCTATGTTTGCCACTAACATTGATGATGTGAAAATAATTTCGGGAGACGGAATTGGAATGGTACGAACTTGCTCTCACGGAAAAGACACTTGGGCAGAAACTTGCACTTTGTGGACTGAAGAAAAAGAATATGCCTATGTCGTTCACACAACCGAACCTGATTATCCCTATCCATTCAAGTTTCTGAACGGATTTTGGGCTGTCGAAGAAATTGATAAGACTACAACCAAAATTGTATTACGATTTGAATTCCAATACAATAAAAAAATTCAAAACACCTTACTACATCCATTATTCAGAACAAAATTCTTCAAAGTAGCAGAAGGACTTTTGGACAATTGGCAAAAAGAACTTGAGCGGAAATAACTACCGCCAACAAAGAACTGAGATAAAAAACAAACAAATTCTTCTTTAATCCGAGACAATATTATTTCAGGCTCATAGATTCAATAACTTGATTCTTTGAGCTTTTTTTATTCGATCTATTTTCTATTTATCCAGGCAATGTAGAAACGTAAGTTTCATCATATGGTCTTCCAGATTTTGCAATGGCAAAAGACTGTTTGAGTAGTTTGTTAGCTACAGCGATCAATGCCAGTTTCTTGCTCTTCCCCTTGTTCACGATTCGCTCATATACCTCTTTGCAAGGCTTGTTATGTTTACAGGCATTGAAAGAACATAGAAACAGTAGATTACGAAGCTTTCTATTGCCGACCTTGCTTATTCGCGCACGACCTCTCACACTGCTCCCCGATTCCCGTATCGTTGGGGTTATACCTACATAGCTACAAAGCTGTGCCGCATTTTCGAACTTATTGAACCCATCGGTGACCACTATTAGGAACAATGCAGTCTTTTGACCTATACCGGGTATTGACATCAATAAAGTCAATTGCTCCTGTTGGTCCTCTTTTACCAATGACAGAATCTTTGATTCGATAGCGGCTACCTCTTTATTGAGCAGTTTCTTATTACGTATCAAGGAACGATAAACAAACTTTGAAGGTATGCCGAGAACAGCTTCTCCGTGTATCTTGTTCTTGGTCGCGGTACGTTGTTTTAAATAGATATCCAATAACCGGAACAACTGTAAACATTCGCTCTGGATATCCGTCAAGGCATTGTAAATAGGTACCTCGTTAATAAGGGCATACTCACATATAGCCTTGGCATCGCTCTTGTCCGTTTTTACTTTAGCCAGTTTCATTTGAATGAAACGTTTTACGGATAATGGGTTTACTACTGAAACTATTACTCCATTTTTGTAAAGAAACTGGGCAAGTCTATAATGATAATAACCGGTAGCTTCCATAACGACCAACGAACATTTGGGCAGTTCCTTAAGGAATTTCTTAAATCCAGTTTCATCGTTCTTATACTGGTCGTGACCTTTGTTACTACCATGTACATCAAAGACATCTTTACTGATGTCGACTCCAAAAGTTTCTTTATATTTATTCATAAGATATATTTTATGAAAGAACCGGCTACTTCTGCTCACAACAACTTGAAAACGAGATCTAAGGTCTCACACCTGCCTGCCGGCAGGCAGGGAACTGAACGTGATCTAAGTAGTAAAAGAGAGAGGGTTATCAATGTTGCCGAAGTCTAAAGCTTCACCGTATATAGTAACCTTAATTCTCTCTTTTGTTCTTTCTAGTTATATCAACAATTTACTGAGAATCAAACTTAAGACGTGTATAAAACATAGCTATTACAGGCTTTCCGAGAGGTTTTTGCTTATTTTTTAAGTTCGCCAAAATTTTATTTTTGTATATTTAGAATTCAAAAGATAAATAGAAAAAATAAAAATTTGGCTCGTGTTAAATCCGAAAAGTTAGCGTTTTTTTATACACTACGTTTCATACACAAGACCGTTGTAAAACATTTAAAAAAATGAAAAATCTTTTAATAAGTATCTTTCTAGGTGCTTTATTCAATAGCATATTGGGTAATTTCATGACAGTTCCTGAAGGAGGTGCAGGTGTAATTATTACTCTGATTTTTGCAGCATTCTCATATATCTCTCTATCATTATATAAAAATAGAAAAAGAAAGAAAAGAACATTTTTGCAAGAAAAGCTTGATAAAAACACCAATAAAACTGACTGATGCATTAAGATTTGTAAATGCATATACTAGTGAATTTCGATAAAGGAATCTCTCTCCTTTATCATCTTTTTTTTATTCATTTTATAGTATCTTCAAACTAAGAACCAAACATACGAGCTAAACCGTTGTAAGTAATTTTGATGCAAATTTTTGGACAAAAAAAAACCAACATTATTTTTAATTTTCGCAGCTTTAATTTTTTGGTTCGTTGGTCCAATAATTGTGAAATTCCAATTAAGGTTTCATAAAAAGCATAATCCAAATTTGATTGAAAAATCACCAGGTATTTTCAAAGGAATGAAAATCTTTTTCCAAGTATTTTCCATAATTTGTGTGTTATTTGCTTTCATTGTGCTTTTCGAAATTAAAATTAATGAGCAAATTGCAATTAAAATTTGATATTCCTAAAAATGGTTGGTTACCTACAAACTTTAAAACTTCGGACTTTGAATTGAATTTTATTACTTCAAATGTTCCCGAAAATCCGACTGACAAACTTTGTGAATCTCTAATTTTAACTCTGAACGGAATTGAAACGGAAATATGTTGGAACTTGGAGCCTGAATGTTATTTCTTTGAACTAAAACCAAGAGGAAAGGGAATTGACTTTATTATTTCAAAAAGTGGTGGAATAAGTAAAAAACGTAATCTGATTTATAAATTGACAGGAGATTTTAAGACTATGATTTTACCAATGTATCGGAGTTTAAAAAAGTTCAATTCATTGGAATTTGATAAAACGAATTGGAAAAAAATTGACCAAATAAAACTAAATAAATTAACTGAATTAGTAACTGAAAGAAAAAACTACTTACAACAATTGTAACCGTTGCACAAGCCTATAATTAGAGATAATCACTATCGATATAAGCCTCTTAAAGGGGCTTTTTTTATGCTAAACTAGAAGTTGAACATGAATTTTCCATGCGCCCGAGAAAGGCTTTTCAAGTAATGGACCATAATTTTTACGAATAATGGCAAGGCAAGCTTTCCCGCCCCGCTTTTGGAGCGTTCGTTCTCGAATTTCAGGTACTCCTGCCGGCAGGCAGGCAGGTTTTGAGATTGTAGGCGATCGCCGAGAGGTGCAACACCTTGTTTACCTGTGCGAACCCGATAGTGCTATCTAATTTCAGTACGCAACTATTCAAAAGAATTACATCTATAAAGAAAACTACAAATGAGAAAAGTCTACTTATTAGTAATACTTTTTACAATAATTTTCCAAAGTTGTAATAACGACAATTGTGGAGAATGTTTTACTCCACCTCAAGGTTTCAGTTTTGAAATTGTTGACAAAACAAGCGGAGAAAATTTATTCACAAATGGGATGTTTAACTCCAATGAAATTACAATAACTGACAACTTAAATAATGATGAACCTATAGATTTTTCCTTTATTTCGGAAAATGACATCAACATTATTCATATTAGTTCAATTGGGTGGGAAACAGAAACCGTGAATTTGGAAATTCATATAGCCAATAATCACATTTTTGACTTTTATGTAAATGCTGAAAGAAAAATAGAAGACTGTTGTTCTTATACGGATTACAATGAAATAATGGTCCTCAATTCCGAATTTGAATTGAATACTGAATCAGGAACTTATGTTATTTTCACGGAATAAACACTTTTAATCAACTAAGCATTTACAATGCCCTCTTATTTTAACTCATTAAATACAAAACATTATATTTAAAGAACTAAAGCTACCTCTAAATTCTTATTTAGCATCAAATTCAAAATAGTATGGCATTACATTAAGTGCCACCCGTTACCTAAAAAAAGATAAGCTAATACAATAAAAGTTAATTAAACCTTCTTCGTATTTTAGTACTCTTAGTAAGGTCAAATTCCACAAATACGTTTATGAATATATTTACTTATCACCTGGTTGAAATATCATTTTCATATGCAGTGAAAAGTTTGTTTGTAAACCCTCTAGACAAAGAAACACCTGGTCTTGTACATGCTGAGTATATGACAGCAATGAAATTAGGTGCCCCTATCTTTTCCCCATCAAGATTTTTAACAAGACAGATGGCAGTATTTGCACAATGGGAAAATGAAAAAGCACTTGATGACTATTTACAAAAAGAGAAATTTGGTGCCCAACTAAACAATGGTTGGCATGTACGACTGGCATTTATGCGACAATGGGGAAAAACCAGTAAATTCAAAATACCGGAACATAAGGCAACATTAGAATTAGCTTCCTCACCAGTAGTTGCCGTGACCATTGCACGAATGAAACCATGGGCAATTCCCAGGTTCTTACGTTGGGGCAGACCTGTAGAAAAATTGGTCCGTGATCACAACGGCACCCTATTATCAATGGCATCATTTAAATTTCCCAATACCATTTCAACTTTCTCTATCTGGAAAACAGAAAAAGAAATGACCAATATGGTCCACGGTCATAGTAAAATGGCTCAACCCAAAAGACATGCAAATGCCATGAAAGAAAGAGAGAGAAAAAGTTTTCATTTTGAGTTTGTAACTTTAAGGTTTAAGCCCATTTCAGAATTTGGCACATGGCAGGAAAAAGACACCTATATTCCATACTTTGAATTGCATACAACTTGATGGAAATAGCTTCATTAAAACAAAATTTTCAAGATTGGATAACGCAGCAATGGGTTATACTTTTTGGTAAAAAAATAATTCGCAAAGACTATGAATGGCTAGTTGGTCCGTTTGGAAACACAAAAGGTATTGGTCAAAAATTCATTCAGCAATTAGCTGTTAGGGAGCAATTGGAAATAGAATTAAACCAAATTAACAAGGGACTTATACCATCTATTGACCAACTAGGACTTACATCACAAGAACAGGAGCGTTTATCTAAGAACGTAATAGATTTTTATGAAAATACGAGTAACTACGATTTTGACCTTACCGTAAAATGGAATCCTTTTTTTAAAGCTTTTGGTTTCTTGCTAAAAATATTGTTCAGCAATAGAATTGAACAATTAAATCTTCCCATGAAAAACAATACAGATGCTAAAATTTTAAAAAGTGATATTATCCACTTAGTAGACAAGAAAAGTAAAGATTTAAAAAGAACAGTTTGGCTAAGAACATTTGCAAAAAGCAATCAAGTAGTGTATTCCGGGGTATACGAAACTTGTATAATACCAAATGGAAAAAGCTGTATTAAGGCGATGTTTCCATTACCAAACGGAAATGCAACCGTTATTCTAGAGCCCAGTGTAGGCAGTAACGGTGAATTAGTTTTACAATCGCTAGGAAAAAGAATTGGAGAAAGTGGATTTTATTTTTTACTGGAAGACACCAATGGAAGTTTATGGACCAAGTATATAAAATCATTTAAAGATAAACTTGTTGTGCATGATGAAAATGATAAAATAAAAGCAGTACAAACTATGACTTTATGGGGCTTTAGAGTATTGACTTTTATCTATCACATTGAACTCAAAAGTTGTTGATCTTTTCTTATAAATTAGGTTTTTGATATTTGTAAAATAATCTTTGAGTGTATCTATTTTTTTAGTGCCTACAATTAGTCTTAACAGCATGTATACAGGCTAAATTGTCAGCTTACATACAAAAATGCATTGAGTATGAACATAGAACTTTTAGACACTACTATTCATTTAGAAAATGATAGAGTGCTTTTACTCCCTTTTAAAAACAAGAGGAACAAAGAATTAAAGAACATAATTTTTGATACAGATATTTGGACTTATATGGGTATGACCATGAATAACGAGCTCGAATTTGAAAATTATTTAAAAAATACTCTGAACGACCAAGATATGGGCGTATGCTACCCGTTTCTTATTATAGACAAACGAACAGATCAAGTAGCCGGAAGTACCAGATATGGCTACCTTAATAAAGCCAGTCAAAAATGTGAAATTGGATGGACTTGGTATGGCACACAATTTCAAGGCACAGGACTTAACCATGCTTGCAAGTATGAATTACTAAAATTCGGATTTGAAAATATCGGATTTAGAAGAATACAATTCAGTGCTGATGAAGACAACCTACGATCACAAAGAGCCATTGAAAAGTTAGGAGCAAAAAAAGAAGGTCTATTTAGAAACAATTACATAGCGCCCAATGGCAACAGTAGAAATGATGTGTATTACAGCATTATAAAAGAGGACTGGAATATAACAAAAGCCAAAAAATTTCCTGATTTTTAGAGACCCAACAAACCTTTGATCAATATTTAAAATATAACATATGGGATTATTCAATTTATTTAATAAGAATAATAGTAAACAACAGTTTAATCAACTTGCAATTAATAAAAAGGTAGATGTACAAAAAATCAAGAAATACATAAACGTACCTAAATCTATTGAAACTCGTATGTTAGAAATAGATTCAATTGTGCTTAACAATGAAAAAGATTCTGAAACTAAGACCAATGAGCTTTTAAAAATATATGAATCTCTTACCGATGATCAAAAAAGAACCAGGGCGGGTAGATATATTATTGTACATATAGCAGAAGTATATTTTGCGGCAAGAATGATAGACGAGGCTTTCGAAAATTTCAATTTTGTAATGCAATTTAAGGATACTATTGGCAACCCGTTTTTACATCTTAGGTTAGGTCAATTAAACTACCTGACCAAGAATACCGACAAAATGTGCGACGAACTAAGTAGGGCTTTAATAATGGGCGGAGAATCTATTTTTAAAGATGAAGACCCCAAACTTATTGAAATGGTAAAAAGTGTATTAGAAGAACCCGCAGACTGTTCCTGGTCTGAATATGAGGGGCAAGATTTCACTGCTACCCAGTAAAACCTAATATCTTACTTTTTGCGCTACATTAGCACACAAAAGGTTAAATCATTTTAAAAAATAGACACCTAATTTCTTAAAAATGAAAAAGCCAGTTGTTTTTTGAATTCATTACAACACTCCAAAAAACGTTAAATACAAAAGCCCCAATTTTAAAGTTGGGGCTTTTGTACTATAGCATATAGCTAGTTTACTTTCCTCCGTCTAATTTATCTTGCAGAGTTTTTAATTTATCCCAGTCACCAGAAGCTGCCAATTTAGCTTGCTTTGGCCATGTACCTGGTTTGTGCATAGTGTAACGAGGCCCAGCAGCTTTTAAAATTTCCTCTAAAGATTTTACTGATGCCTTACTAAGCGCACTGAAAGTACCATAACCATTCTCGGTCAATATTGATGCAATTTTAGGGCCAATACCTTCAATTTTCTTAAGATCATCTTTTTTTGCCTTGGTCGTTGTTTTCTTCGCTACAGGCTTTTTGGCAACCGTCTTTTTAGCTACTGGCTTTTTAGCGGCAACTTTCTTTACAGTTTTCTTTTTTTCCGGTAAAGCACTTAAATCAACCACACTATTATCTATTCCAAAATATGGAGAAGGTACATATGCGTCTGCAGCATGGTCATTGAACCAGCCCTTATCATCACTCAAATACCTAAATTCATATTTTTTACCATTTTCCAGTTTTACACTCTTCTCATAGCTACCACCTTTCTTCTCCATTTGAAAAGAACTATCGTTTGTCTGCCAATTATTAAAATCGCCCAATAGTATTACGTTAGACGTACTAGGTGCTTCATTTTCCGCTATGGTAAAGGTGACTAATGTATATTTTCCTTTTACTTGTTTTTTCAGTGCCATTTTTTATAGTATTTTATTCTATTATAAAAGTAACATAGAAAATACTCATTTTCAAAAGTTTAGGTTAAGAAATTGTTGATTTAATGTATTCGGTTAAAAAGACACCTTAAAATTGCCAAACTAATAAAATCTCTTACTCCAGATTTTTCTTCTGTAAATTAACATCACTTCATGTCAACAAATATTTTATGTAAAAAGTATGGCAGAATACTAGCTTAATAAGCGATACACTTTTTCATTAGACGTTCTACCTGTAAGCATATAATCTCCTATATAATCCAACCGGTCTACACCATGGCTCAAAAGTGAAAAGAACGAATTCGAGAAAAGAATATCTTCATTGATTTCTTTGCATAATTGACACAATCTGGCTCCCGTATTTAAAACAGTGCCATGAAAAGCAATATCCCTTTTATAGTCCCCTACTTCAGCAATGGCTACTGTACCATAACACACACCAGATTTAAACTTAGGTACCCAACCAAACTCATCTTCAAATTCATGTGCCGTTGCATCTAAATTATCTTGAAAATCCTTAAATAGGTCCAGGCATTGTTGCGCTGCAATACTGTTAGATTTTTGCCACGTAAGTACCGCCTCATCCCCTACATACTGGTACACCTCAGCATCATAATTTTCAATGTGATGGGTTAACTTGCTAAAGCATTCTTGTATGAGTCTGCTATATTTAAGGTGCCCAATTTCTTCGGCTATTGTCGTAGACTGATTTAGATCTAAAAACATAAATATACGCTGAGCTTCTTTCGGTTTAAAATAAGTACCCATGATAATATCATAAAGATTTGTAGAACCAAATTTTCTAGAAACCTGTGCATATAAACTGAAATGAAAACTAACTACAAAAAAATATATGATATAGAATATATTAAGTGAAGACCCTAAATAGGCATAATGTGCATTGACCGCTTCATTAGAACTTGGTGGCATTAATTCAAAAATTATATATGTACCTACAAAATGTATAAAGTACATCACCGCAAATTGTAAAATGGCTTTTATGAATACCACTTTCGCAAACGGATAATCTCTAAGCATTTTACGTAACAAAAAAACATCGCTTGCACTAATTACCAAACAGTAAACCAGCACAAAAGGTAGAATTGAGGTAAATGTATATTCTAAATAAGCAAGCCAATCTTCACTTTGAAAAATTTTTATATTCAGCACTATGTCAAATACCATTATGGCAATTAGCCACATTACCGCCAGGGTCAACATTCTAAATATCTGTTTCATTTTCATACGGACCTGATATTCCTTATTGATGCTGGCAATCTAGAAATTTCTGAAATATAAAGTTTAGGCTATAGCTTTGGTTATTGTTTTAAACTCTCTAAAGTTGGAACTACCAATTGATCCGTTCTGTACAGATAAGTGATTTCTTTATTTTCATAATTTGTATAGGCGTCTATCAATGTAGATTGGGCATTCTGCGCCATGGCCTGTGCATCTAATAAATCGGTTAAATTACTTAAGCCGTTATCATAATTGTCTCTGTTCACTTTTAAGTTTTCTTCTGCCAATTGCTTGTTTTCCAATGCATATTGAATTTGCTCATGTGCATTCAACAAATCATACCAACTTTGGGTAATAGCCACTTTTAATTGGTCTATACCATCCATACGGTTGTTCTGGGCTATTTCTTCTTGTATTCTTTCTTGCTTAAGTCTTTGCTTACCGCCGCCCCACCAATCTGAAATGGGGATACTTAAAGAACCAAAGGCTAAGCCGGTAAACTGGCTATCCAAATCATCATCAAAAGCACCAAATTCAACGGCACTCACTCCTACCGCCAAAGAAGGTAACATATCTGCTTTTGCCATTTTAGTCTGCAGGCTACTTGCCGTGATAGACTTTTCAAGCAGTTCATAATTACTGTTACCAGTAAGATCCATATCTGGCTCGGTATACATAAAATCAGGAACCATTGTTTGATCAAAATCTGCAGCGGCTTTCATATTTGGTGAATAAGCCACGCCTACATAAAGAGAAAAATCCAGCAATGCGAGTTTGCGCATATTCTCCAATCTACTTTTATTTAAAAGCAATTCGCTACGGTTGACCTTTACCTGTAACAATTGGTTTTTGGCAATAAGACCCGCTTCCAATAGATCCTGCTGTTGTTTTAAGAGTTCATCTAGATAAATCTCATTGGTCTCTACCACTTTTTGTTGCTCTTGTATTTGTACCAATTGCCAAAACTTATTTTCGGTTACCAACAAAACGCTATCTACCGCTTGTTCCGCCCTGATTTGTGAAGTCTCCAGTTGTATATCTGCCAATGCATTGGAGTTTCTAATTTTTCCGCCGGCATAAATTACTTCGGTTGCCGTTGCACTGGCATTATATAAGTTATCTATACCATTGGGAAGAAAACCCTCTATAGGACCAATGAGATCATTGGGCGCATATAGCCCAAGTGCACTAGCCTCTACATTAGGAAAATAGTTTGCCACCATTTCCCGTTTAAAGGCTTCTGATTTCTCTATGGTCAGCAAACCGTTCTTAATGGCATTACTATGCTTTAAAGCAGCTTCTTTACTTTCTTCCAATGAAATTTGTTGGGCAAAAACATTACCTAATATAGCCACGGAACAAAATATCGTTAAAAAGCTACGTGATTTACCAAACTTGAATAAATAAGTATTTATGTGTTTCATTACTTAAATTCTACTATTAAACATTAGTGTTGACCACTTCTTCCGTGGTAGTCTCATTATCCTCTTTTCTAAAGAACAACCAGTACAGCACAGGAAGAACAAATAAAGTAAGCACCATGGAGAACATGAGTCCGAATGCAATTACGGTACCCAACGGCCCCCATAAGCTAGAGCGACTAACGATCATAGGTATTACCCCAACAGCTGCTGCGGAAGATGTCAAGAAAATAGGGCGCATACGTCTTTCCGCTGCTAGAATAGCGGCTTTTTTAACACTGTAGCCATGTTCATGCCTTAACTCATCTGCATAATCAATTAATATAATTCCGTTTCTTACTACAATACCACATAGCGCCAAAAGACCAAGGAATGAGGTAAATCCAAAAGGATACTGCATCAATATCAACCCTAAAGCCGCGCCAAAAATGCTCAATGGCATGGTGATAAAACTTAAAAGTGCGTGCATAAAGTTTTTGAAGTGCCATAGCAGTATCAAGAAAATCAATACCACACTAAGCATAAGGGAAAGTCCCATTGGTTTATTGTTCTCTATTTGCAGCTCGTACTCACCACCATACTCTATTCTGATATCCTCGGGAAAGGTAATTTCATCAATATGAGGTGTCATTTCTGCGAGTACCTCATTGGCAACCGCATCTTTGGTAATGTCTACACGAACGGTAAGGCAACGGTTTCCATTTCTATTGGTAATTTGTTCTTGAGACCATTGCGGGGTAATCTCGGCTACTTGTCGTAAAGGAACCTTTGCTTGTTTCTGTGCAGATATTATAGATAGCTGACGCAGATCCGATACATTTTGCCGGTGCTGATTCTCACTTTTAATCTTCACATCAATAGTATACTCCTCATCCCAAACCTCGGTAGCTTTTAAACCCGTAGTGTTCACTGCAACGGCATTGGCAATATCCCTGTTGTTTAGACCTAACCTTGCAGCTTCATTCTGCTTAACATCCATTTTTACAGCTTCTTTCATGCTGCCAAAGTCAGTTCTGCTCCAAAGTGTTTTTGGTGTATTACGTGCAATATTGATTATGGTATCGCCATACTTTTTAAGCTGATCAACATCAGTACCATATAGTCGCACCTCTATTGGAGCGGCGGTGCCTGCCATATCCAATTGCTTCATCCTTAAATATGCATTTGGATACATATCCGCATATTTTTCATCATACTCGTTCAAAACCTCAACCGTAGCATCGTCAGATATGGTGGTTACCAAAATTTGCGCATAGTTTTTTGCTGGCAGGTTTGGTGCATACAACGTATGGAAACGAGGAGAACTTTGACCAATAAAACTGGTGTAAAATGCTACACGCTCATCGGCTTTTAATACTTTCTCCAATCCGTTTACCACCTTGGTAGTTTCATCTAGACTACTCCCTGGGTTTAAATTGATCTCTATTGAGAATTGATTACGTTCCACTTTTGGAAATAATTGCTGGCTAATGCCTCCAAAAAGCAATACACCAACTACTACTGCCGCAATACCTAAACCAATGGTCAATTTATAACGCTCCATGGCTTTATTGACCGCATTGTCAAAAAAGGACTGCAACCTGTCCAACATAGATTTTTTATCATCTTGTCCTTTTTCTTGAGGGTTATCATGTAATCCCTTTTTTATGAAAAGTGAATTAATGAAAGGCACCAATAAAATAGATATGATCAAGGATAATGTAAGCGCAATAATTATAACGTACGGAAATGCACTAATAAAATCTGATGCCACACCTTCCATGAAGAACAACAACGGATAAAATGTTGCCGAGATAGCCAATGTTGCGGTAAATACAGATGGGAAAAGCTCTTTGGCGCTACTAACGGCAGCTTCAGGTATTGACATACCCTCATCAAGTTTCTCTACATAGTTATCTATAATTACAATAGGATCATCTACTACAATACCAAGTACTACAATAAGCGCCGCTAACGTTACCGTATTCAGTTCTATTCCCATAAAATACATTATGGCAAGTGTAGCAGAAATGGTAATAGGTATGGTTGCTGCCGCCACCGATGCCACCCTGAACGGAAGCAATATTAGGGTAACGATGATTACACCGATCAAGGCATAACCAAACTCTTTCATAAAGTGGCTTATAGAATGATCGACCACTTCTGGCTGATTCGCAATTTTTGTAATGGTAATATCACTTGGCAATTCACTGATCACCTTTTCTAATCGCTCATCTATTTCTTCACCAAATTGAACAATGTTGCCTTTCTTCGCCATTTCTAAAGTAATGATCATACCTTTAGAGCCGCTAATGGTCAAATAAGAATCTGGATCATCATATTCACGAACAACACGGGCAACATCTCGTACACGTATAATATTTCCGTTTTCTTCCGTTTTTATGGATTGATTGGCAATATCAGCTTCGGTCTTCAAGGTAGTTTCAAGATAGATAGGTCTTTCCCTTTCTGAATTTTCCAAGGTACCCGCACTAACCACGGCACCTTGATTCTGTAAACTGTTGGAAATACTGCCAGGCGTTATGCCATAACTAGCCAATTTATCTTGATCTACATACACGGCAATTTGCTCTGTAAGTCCGCCCGAATGCGAAATTTTCGCCATGTTATCTATCTGTCGTAATTCATCTTCGATATCCTCTACATGGCGTTGCAGATCTTTGTAAGGTCTGGTATCTGACTGTACACCTAGAATTAAGGCAGCCGTACTACCAAAATCACTGTTCACCATAACACCCTGAACTTCTCTAGGAAGCTCAAGCTGTTGAAAGATCAACACCTCTGACTTTAGCTTATTCCAAAACTGTTCAGTAGCATTATGGTCAATTTTGTCCGATATCTCTACATAGATGTACATTAGACCATCTTTGGAATACGAATAGGTTTTGGTCTTATCAACCTCATTGTACCCAAATAAAAACTCTTCTACTTTTGATGTCAGTTCTTGCTCTACCTTTTCAGAAGAGGCACCCGGATACGACCCAATGATAAGACCTTGTCTTATGGTAAAGTCGGGGAATTCGTTTCTAGGCATGTTAAAAAGCCCATAAGCACCCATTAGTACCAAGCATAACGCAAGTACTATAGGAAATGTAGAATGTTTAAAGGCCCAATCTATGGCTCCGCTTTTTTTCTTCATCTTAAAAACTACTTAGCGTCATTAACAATTTCTACCGGTGTACTCTGTGTTAGTTTGTGATAACCAGATATAATAAGATGATCTCCTTTGGCAAGTCCCTTTTTAACCACTATACCACTATCATACAATTCGCCAGTTTCTATATATTTTCTTTCCGCGATACCATTGTCAACTATATATACATATTGTTTACCATCTTCGGTAACCGCAATACTTTCTGAAGGAATTACGATAACCTCTTTTACATTTTTATTCTGGTCTACCTTATCCTGTAAACGCACATTACAGGTCATACCAGGTTTTATCTGCTTATCAGGATTGTTCAATTTTACATATGCCGTATACACAGGTGAGCCTTGATTGGATTGTATGGAAACTTCATCCACAATTCCTATAACTGATTTGTCCAATGTTGGAAGGCTTACATTTGCAGAATCACCTTTTGTTATGGAATTGATTTCTCCATCAGGTATTGGAAATACAGCTTTTACAGCATTGATATTCACGATCTCCACTACCGGTTGACCAGGTTGCGCCAAATCTCCAACATCCATCATTTTGTCACTTACATACCCGTCCATTGGGGCATAAAGTTTTGCATGGCGTACATTTTCATAGGTCATTTTTGCAGCTGCCTGTGCCTGTTCAAATTGTGATCTAGCTTCTAACATTCTTATCTCTGCAATACTTCCTTTTTGGAAGACATTATTGATACGCTCGTAATTTTCTTTTGCCAAACGTACCTGGGCAAGTTGTTGTTCATATTGGCTAGAGTAAATAGTAGCATCAATTTGCGCGATCAATTGGTTCTTCTTTACAAAGTCGCCAATAGATACAGGAACATGTACTACATTACCAGATACTTGAAAGCTAGACTTTATAGCTACATCTGCTTCTATTGTACCATTATAAGCTACTTTACCTTGAGAATTATTGGTATTGAGACCAACGTTGATAACCTCCACCTTAATGGTTTTATTCACCTTGGGTTTTTCCTCGTTACCACAGCTTATAGTTAATAGCACCAAAAAAACAATTGAAAGACTTTTTGGTAGATACCACAGGTATTTTTTCTTCATACCAAATTCAGATTTACGCATCATATTAGAATTATCTATTTTGAGGCGCAAAGTTAACGTAGCATCTAATCGCAAAAATGGTAATTAAATATCCTATTATGGTATTATTAGAACATTATACCATAAAAAAGCACTATTTAGCTCATAAAATGGTAGTTTTAAATAAATAAATACCATTTTTTATGGAAGATATACCACAAATTGGAATACCGGAACTGTATGCTGATTACGCAAATCAAAAGAGTAGCACACAGCCGAAATTTATTTTACTGAAGCCTGAAAATATGCCCGAATACATAAAAAGTGGCAATCCGTTTAGAAACGTTAACTACGGTATCTCATTTTTTGTGGAAAGTAATAGTGAGCTAAATATTGATTTCAATAGTTACAAGCCCAAAAAAAACACGGTCTATTTTGGTAGCCCGGGGCAAGTTTTCGCGATTAACGGTGAGTTTACTGAAGGTATTGGCGTACTCTTTCAAGCAGACTTTATATTAAGACATGGAGCACAACAATGGTTACAATCCTTACCCATTTTCAATAGATTTTTAAGTGAGCCTTTTATTGAATTATCAGAAGAAGATTTACTTATGTTTCAACGACTTATAAATGAAATGGACACAGAATATGTGAATGATGACTTTTTAAAATACGAAATGCTTGAAGCTCAACTCACCCAAATTCTCGTAAAACTATCAAGACTTTATCGAGCTTCAAAAGAAAACAAAGTAACTGTTGACACCCAGCATATGATGGCTTTAGAGTCTTTAATAAACAAACAGTTTAAAAACAATAGAAGTGTGGTAGATTATGCCGCTCAATTATATATGACGCCCCAAAACCTTAACCGCATTACCAAAAAGGCTATGGGCAAGAGCGTAAGTGAACTGATCAATGAAAAGTTGATCATAGAAATAAAAAGGTATCTAGTATATACGGATATGAGTAGCGAAGAAATTGCCCATTTCTTTAATTTTTATGACAATTCATACTTTACAAAAACATTTAAAAAAGCTGTAGGCGAAACCCCTAAAGCCTTTAGAAAGAAGCAAAAAGAATTATTTTTCCCTACGAAATAGGCTCTAATTTATATTTATAGCCTTCACATAACACAAATTTAACGATCAATTATCTTTGTTGTTCTACATTATATCGTAATATTGCAATGAAACAATTATTTAAAGAATGGGTTTAGCAAAAACTGAAATGTTTACTGATGAGCAGAACAAGATATCCTTGTTCGCTAAAGCATTTGGTCACCCTGCCCGTGTAGCCATTTTACAACATCTATTTAAAATTGATACTTGTATCTGTGGAGATTTGGTCAATGAAATAGGTTTAGCACAACCCACTATTTCACAGCATTTAAAAGAACTTAAAAATTTAGGTTTAATAAAAGGCAATGTAGAAGGTACCAGTGTTTGCTATTGTATTGACAAAGAAAATTGGGCGAGCATGAAAGATATTATGACACACTTTCTAGATCAAGATATTTCTAGCAATAATTGTTGTTAAAAAAATTTGAATCCTTTTATCGCATTATTGCGATGTACTAATATAAATACGAAAATTTAAAACATAGCATTATGAAACTATCAGAAGTTAAAAAGCACTTAGCAGCACTTGACACTATTGCCTTTCAATTACCAAATGGCGAATTGGTACCAAATCACTTTCATGTTACCGAGGTAGGTAAAATAACCAAAAACTTTATTGATTGTGGCGGCACGGTCCGTAATGAAGAAGTAGTCAACTTTCAATTATGGAATGCAGATGATTATGACCACAGATTACACCCAGAGAAATTAATACACATTATTGAACTTTCTGAAAAGGTACTGGGAATAGAAGATTTGGAAATAGAAGTTGAGTACCAAGGCAATACCATTGAGAAATTCGGATTAGATTTTGACGGTGCCAATTTTAGACTAACATCTAAGCAAACGGACTGTTTAGCAAAAGACAACTGTGGCATACCGGCAGAAAAACCAAAATTAAATCTTTCAGAAATCAATAATGAACCTTGTTGTTCACCAGACGGAAACTGCTGTTAACCATTAATAATACACCATAACATGATCACTAAAGAAACAACTATGTTACCAGAAATAGCGCAATTCATCAGCTCTTTAAGTACTGATTCAATTACAGAAGAACGCAAAGAAGTTTTACAACCGCTAATAGATTTTATTCAACAGAAAACAACAGCTAATTCAGCTATTAGAATAAACTTTATTTGTACCCACAATTCACGAAGAAGTCATCTATCTCAAGTATGGGCACAGACGATGGCAACATATTTCAATATTAAAAATGTGAATTGCTATTCTGGTGGAACGGAGGCTACTGCCTTATTCCCAATGGTTGCGGAGACTTTAAAGAATCAAGGATTTCAGATTCAAAAACTTTCAGAAACCAGCAATCCGGTTTATGCCATTAAATTTTCTGAGAACGAACATCCGGTCATAGGATTTTCAAAATCATATGAAGATCCGTTTAATCCCGCATCTGAATTTGCAGCGGTGATGACATGCTCCCAAGCAGATGGCGGTTGCCCATTTATTGCTGGTGCAGAAAAAAGGGTTCCTATTACTTTTGAAGACCCAAAGGCTTTTGACAACACACCGCAACAAGCTGAAAAATACGCTGAAAGAAGTATTCAAATTGCAACGGAATTGTTTTACATATTCTCACAAATCAATAAATAGAAATGGCATCTAAAAAATTAAGTTTTCTAGATAAAAATTTAACTTGGTGGATATTTGCCGCAATGGCTTTAGGGGTAGCGATAGGTTATTTTTTTCCAAGCTTTCCAGATATCATAAACACCTTCAATAGTGGCACAACCAATATTCCTATTGCCATAGGTCTCATATTAATGATGTATCCGCCATTGGCAAAAGTGAACTATGCGTTGTTACCAAAGGTATTTAGAAACACTAAAATTCTGTCTATCTCCTTAATCCTAAATTGGATAATTGGTCCTGTGTTAATGTTCATTTTGGCAATTACCTTTTTATCAGATTATCCAGAATATATGGTAGGTCTTATATTAATTGGTTTGGCTCGTTGTATTGCCATGGTATTGGTTTGGAACGATCTTGCCGATGGCAGCAGTGAATATGGAGCAGGTTTAGTAGCATTGAACAGTATATTTCAAGTATTTGCATACAGTTTTTATGCTTGGATATTTATCACCGTGCTTCCTCCCTACTTCGGTTTTGAGGGTGCCATAGTAGATATATCAATTGGCACCATTGCAGAAAGTGTAGCCATTTATTTAGGGCTACCATTTTTAATGGGGATATTAAGTAGATTGATTTTGGTGAAATTAAAAGGCGAAGAATGGTACACCACCAAATTTATTCCCGCCATATCACCTATGACGTTGATAGCGCTATTATTTACCATTGTCATCATGTTCTCTTTAAAAGGTGAACTGATTGTAGAAATACCAATGGATGTGCTGATAATTGCAGTACCGTTACTTATCTATTTTACATTAATGTTTATCATAGGTTTCTTTTTCACCAAGGCAACCGGAGCGGAATATGATAAAACAGCCTCTGTAGCCTTCACGGCAGCCGGAAACAATTTTGAATTGGCCATTGCAGTTGCTATTGCCGTATTCGGTCTAAATTCCGGTCAAGCATTTGCTGGAGTTATTGGTCCTTTGGTTGAGGTACCTGCATTGATTTTTTTAGTAAAGGTTTCCTTTTGGTTGAAGAAAAAATATTTTAATGTAGCCAACAAACCGGCTATTTAAGAACTTTGTCGCTTTTGAATACATAAATAATAGTCATTTAAAACTTAGCCTCTATGTACAAGATTTGTACATAGAGGCTATTTTTTTTTGCTGAAATCATAAGATGTATAGAATAGGAAAAAAGTATTCAATATTCGGCAATTAGCATACAGTTAGTAAGATGTATCACTTTACTTTTGTCAAGGTAAAACCGATTTATATATTTAAAAAAATACGCATGAATAAGGTAGTACTAATTACAGGAGCATCTTCTGGCATGGGGAAATCTACAGCCAACATTCTAAACGGTAAAGGCTATACTGTTTATGGTGCTGCAAGAAGAGTAGAAGAAATGCAAGATTTAAAACTACAGGGAATACAAATTATGCCATTGGATCTTACCAAAGACGATTCTATTGTATCGTGCGTAAACACAATACTAGATAAAGAGGGTAAAATAGATATTCTAATCAACAATGCAGGTTATGGGTCTTATGGAACTGTGGAAGATGTTTCCATAGCAGAAGCTAAAAGGCAGTTCGAAGTTAATTTATTTGGTTTGGCACGCATTACCCAATTGATATTGCCAAAAATGCGAGAAAACAATTATGGTAGGATCGTAAACATTTCGTCTATGGGCGGTAAGGTCTACCTACCCTTGGGCGCATGGTATTTTGCTACCAAACATGCTTTAGAAGGTTGGAGCGATTGCCTACGTTTAGAAGTTAAACCATTTGGGATTGATGTGGTCATTGTAGAACCAGGCGGGGTCAAGACCCCATGGGGATTAATTGCAGCTGAAAGTTTAAAAGAAACCTCTGGTTCAGGTGCTTACGCTACATTTGCAAATTCTGTGGCAGATACAATGAAAAAAGACTTTACCAATGATCGCTTTACAGATGTGCAAGTATTAGGAAAAACGATAGCCAAAGCAGCCACAGTAAAAAATCCAAAAATCAGATACGTAAAAGGATACTCTGCCAAGTTTGCCATAACAGCGCGTAAATGGTTCGGTGACCGTATATTTGACAAAGTGATTATGAGTCAATATTAATAGTATGATCAAAAGAATAATAAAAAAAATAATGATAACATCCTTAGCAGTAATAGGTCTACTGGTTATTGCCATTCTGGCATTTACCAATTTTTATCCAAGTTTTGGGGGTAATAGCACTAAAGAACAAAAACTTGCGTATTCAAAATCTCAACAATTTAGCAATGGTAAATTCCGTAATGTAAAACCGGTACCAGAAGACTTATCCTTTTCTGACAAGTTAAGTTTGGCATATACCTTTTTTACCACCAAAGTACCCAATGGGCGCCCTAAAGAAGATTTGGTGCCTAAAAAGTTAGATACTACACATATTGCAGATTATGATGGAGAGGCAAGATTAATTTGGTTTGGACATTCCTCTTTTCTACTACAGATCGATGGAAAAAATATTTTAATAGACCCAATGTTCGGTGCCGTTGCAGCTCCTCACCCACTTTTAGGAGAAAAACGATTCAATAAAGAATTCCCAATAGCCATTGAGCAATTACCACAATTTGATGCCGTAATCTTTTCTCATGATCATTATGACCACTTAGATTATGAATCTGTTTTGAAGATAAAGGGTAAAACAAAACATTTTTATACGCCACTTGCCGTTGGTAACCACCTTAGATCTTGGGGAGTTTCAGATTCACAAATAACAGAATTGGATTGGTGGCAAGAAACACAGTTAGGCTCCCTCAAATTTGTCTGCACGCCGGCACAGCATTTCTCTGGCAGAGGTTTAAATAACAACCAAAGTACTTTATGGAGTTCTTGGGTCATAACCTCAAAAAACGAAAATATTTATTTTAGTGGTGATAGTGGCTATGCAGATCATTTTAAAGAAATTGGAAACAAATATGGTCCTTTTGACATTGCCTTGATGGAATGTGGTCAATACAACAAATTGTGGTCAGATATTCATATGATGCCCGAAGAAACAGCACAAGCCGGTATAGATGTAAAAGCAAAAAAGATAATGCCTATTCATTGGGCAGGTTTTAAATTGGCCTTGCATGAATGGACCGATCCAATTATAAGAGTTGAAGCAAAGGCAGCCGAACTAAATATTAAAGTGATTGCACCCCAAATTGGACAAGAAATAATAGTAAAAGATTCAGTTACCACCTACCCCAATTGGTGGCAGAATATTTAAGTAATTTATAATGAAGGAAATTATTAAAGTTAACAATGTTGCAGACGTTCATTCTTACTTTAGTTTGGACAAACCAAAACACCCTTTAATTTCCGTATTAAGAATTGGCGAAAATTGGAACCAAATTGGTCTAGAAAATTTTAAATACTCTTTAGGACTTTACCATATTAGTTTAAAAGATAATTGTGTATTTACCATTAAAAACTATGGTAGAAATTCATATGATTACCAAGAAGGTTCTATGATTTTCATGGCTCCTGATCAAATAATGGAATTTGAAAAACAAAACATTAACACAACAGACCAGGGTTGGACGCTGATGTTTCATCCTGATTTAATTAGAAAATCTGAACTAGGTAAGAAAATAGACCTCTATACTTTTTTTGAATACGCCTCTAACGAAGCTCTACATTTATCAGATGACGAGAGAAAAACGGTAACTGAAATAGTAGAAAAAATTGAAAAAGAATACAGCGGTAATATTGACACTCATAGTCAAACCATTATTATTTCTAATCTAGAATTGTTATTCAATTATTGTGTTAGGTTTTATGACAGACAATTCTATACACGAACCAATTTAAATAAAGACATAGCAGCAAATTTTAAAAAGTTACTCAAGGAATACTACAGTCAAAACAAACAAATTGAACTTGGTATACCAACAGTACAATATTGTGGAGAAGCATTGAATATTTCGCCTAAATACTTGAGTGATTTGCTTAGAAAAGAAACCGGACAAGGAACCCAAGATCACATTCACCAATACATCATAGAAAAAGCAAAGAACAAACTATTAAACTCAAAGAAAAGTGCTAGTGAAATAGCATATTCTTTGGGGTTTGAATATCCACAGTATTTTAGTAAAATTTTTAAAAAGAAAACTTCCATGAGTCCTAATGAGTATAGATTAAACTTAAATTAGAAATACTTTTAGTATCATTAACTTTCTTTTTTTACCAGTATTCTCTAAATACGTTTTTTACTTCAACCAAAAAGAACAAACTATTTTCTAGTTAAGAATACGTTAAACATTATTAAAAACATTCTACTCCGTATTTTATTAAGCATATTTACGATATGAAACAGGCATTAAAATCTGAACTTTCCAAACAACTAATTCTTAACGAAGCCTTTAAGTTGTTTTACGAAGAAGGTTTTAAAACGACAAGCATTGATAAAATAATGAAGGCAACTACGATGACCAAAGGAGCCTTCTATCACCATTATGCAAATAAAAAAGAATTAGGCATTGAAGTAATTACCCAAAAATTACAGCGTAGAGTTCAAAAAAGAATGGTATATCCACTTTACCAAAACGGTAATGCATATGCTATTTTAGAAGATACTTTTTTAAACAGCCTTAAGTCTTTCTCCATGTATGAGAAGAAACACGGTTGCCCCACAAATAATCTCATCAATGAAATTGGGGATCATGAAAATGTATATCAAAAAGCACTAAAAAATATTATAGAGGAATGGAAAAGGGCACTCGTAGAATTAATTGAAAGAGGAAAGTCTGAAAACACCATTAAAAAAGATATTTCAAGTGCTGCGGCCGCTATTTATTTAATCAGCGCCTTTGAAGGTATACGTGGAATTCGAAAACTTTATGATGATGATGAAGTAATCAACGAATATCTAAATGGGCTATCTATGTACCTAAATCAAATAAAGCAATAATTTTTTTACCCAAAAACATACCACATAGAATGTTTTTATAATTATATATATCATGAAAAACAACAGAAGAGACTTTATTAAGAAATCAACCATTTTAGGAGCGGCAGGTGCAACAATACCTGCCATGGGCTTTGCCAATAAAAAAGAACCAAAGACCTTTAGACCCAAAGTTCTTTTTTTTGATGTCAATGAAACCTTGTTGGATTTAACCGCCATGAAAGATAGCGTAGCCAAAGCCCTTAACGGCAGAAACGACCTGTTACCGCTATGGTTTACAACCATGTTGCAGTACTCTTTGGTTTCCACGGTAGCCAATCAATACAATGATTTTGCCATTATTGGCGCCGCCGCCTTACAAATGGTTGCTGCAAATAACGGTATCACCTTAACTCATGAAGAAGCTAAAAAATCAATTGTGGATCCTATCCGTTCGTTACCCGCACACCCTGAAGTTGCTTCTTCATTGCAGCGCTTAAAAGATGCCGGCTATACTTTAGTTTCATTCACAAACTCATCCAATAAAGGTGTTGAAACACAATTTAAAAATGCAGGACTCACCAAGTATTTTGATCAACGTTTAAGCATTGAGGATATGGGCAAGTTTAAACCACATGTAGATGCATATAATTGGGCAGCCAGAAAAATGAACATCAAACCAGAAGAGTGCTTATTGGTAGCGGCCCATGGCTGGGATATTTCTGGAGCATTATGGGCTGGCTGGAGAGGAGCATTCATTAGTAGACCAGGTGCGCAATTGTATCCACTTTCCCCTACCCCAGAAATAAATGAACAAAACTTGAAACTGGTTGCCGATAGACTTATCAGCCTATCATAAGCTTAAAACATTTATCTAGTTACATTTAAGTAATCAAAAACAAATTATAAGAAACTATACCTATCATCATGAATTATAAAATTTCAAGCCTAATTTTTCTTAGCATACTCACTTTCTCTTGTAAAAACGATAAAAAAGTACAGCATAAGGAAACTGTTACGTCTACCTATAAAAACAAAGGACATGAACTTGTCTCTAAAATGATTGAAAAAGTAGGTGATTACAAAACTTTAAGAAATAAGAAGGATGTAGTTTACACGTATACCTACCAAACGCCCGATGGCAAAACCGATATAACAACCGAAAAATACATTTTTGACGGTGAATTATCTTATGGAAAATATGAAAAACACCAGAGAACCTTAAGTAATTTTGATGGTCCCATTGAACAAGGATATAACGGACAGGAATATTGGCTAAAGCATAATGGAAATATCATCGAAGATTCTGTAGCCCTAAAAAGAGTCGCTTTCAATAGACCTACTAATTTCTATTGGTTTACCATGTTTCAAAAATTATTAGATCCCGGGGTAACTTATGAATATTTAGGGGAGAAAATTGTAGATGATAAGAACTATGACATTGTTAAGGTATCGTTCGACTTTGGTAACTCCAAACCGACCGACATCTATCAATTGTATATCAACAAGAATACAATGCTAGTAGACCAATTCTTATTTACCGTTGCGGATTTTGGAGCTATGGAAACTCCTAACTTAATGGTATTGGAATATGAAAAAGTTGACGACATGCTTATTCCCACTAAACGTCAATATAAAAAATCTACATGGAATGCAGATGTTACGGATGCTCCTTGGATCAAGGTAAATTGGACCAACATTAAGTTTGATAATGGTTTAAAACTTATTGATTTTCAGAAATAGCACTGTGTTTTTGGCATTTTATTAAATATTTGCACCTATTTGTTACAAAACTGTATTACAAAATTGTTAAAAAATATGGGGGTTTGTATATAATTTAAATACATTGCACCCCTGTTCAAACAGATGTAAGCATACGAAGTCTTGGAACAGTATGCTACATAAATTGTATTACAAACTTAACTACCAACTCAGCTAATGCCAACTACTCAAGATTATTCCGCATTAAAAAAATTAAACGAAGAGCAATTACCCGTTGCAAAACATAAATTACACGATTGGACTCATTTTGCCGGTCTATATGCCGCCGAGCACGTAGCCGCAACTGAATTTGTTATTGGAGCTACTTTCGTAGCCCTTGGAGCAAAAACAATGGATATTATTTTAGGGCTTCTGATCGGTAATATATTAGCGGTCTTAAGCTGGACGTTCATTACCTCTCCTATCGCCGTAGACACAAGATTAAGCTTGTATACCTACCTGAATAAGATTGCGGGGGATTCTATGACCAAGCTTTACAATTGGGCCAATGTCATTATTTTCTCCGTAATATCCGCAGCAATGATTACCGTATCTGCCACTGCGGTACGTTTTGCTTTTGACATTCCGGCACAACTTAATTGGTACCCCACCAATATGTGGTTTGTGGTCATTGTTTTTTGTGTTGGTTTGGTGGTTGTATCCATTGCTTTATATGGTTTTAACGCGGTATCCGAATTTTCTGGAATATGTGCGCCATGGTTATTTGTAATGTTTACCAGCGGTGCTATGGTTTTATTACCTGCATTATCCCTTGATGTTTTAGGAACTACGTTACCCAGCGGATGGAACGAATTGATATCATTGGGCGATAAATCCATATGGACCGGAATCAACAGTGCAGGGGAACCTGGCATTGGATTATTAGAAGTTATTGGCTTTGCATGGGCCGCCAATACCATTACCCACTTTGGTTTAATTGATATGGCTTTGTTACGATTTGCTAAAAAGAAATCATACGGCCTTGCAACCAGTACGGGTATGATGTTCGGTCATTTTGTTGCATGGATCGCAGCTGGTATTATGGGTGCCGGTGCAGCTGTGATTATAGGTAAAACTATCGTTGAATTAGATCCAGGAGATGTTGCCTTCTATGCTTTAGGATGGTCCGGATTTGTCATTGTTATCGTTGCCGGGTGGACCACGGCTATAACTAACTTATATAGGGCGGGGTTGGCTGCACAAGCCATATTCCACAGACACTCTCGTAAAAAAACAACCATTATCGTTGGACTTATTACCATTGCAATTGCTTGTTTTCCTTTTGTGTTTTCTCAAATTCTGCCCTTACTTACATATGCCGGTCTGTTGGTTGTACCTGTAGGCGCAATAGTATTTGCCGAACACCAAATTTTCCCAAGAATAGGATACACCCGTTATTGGTCGGCCTACCGTAATTTAACCTTTAGCACACCCGCCATTGTTTCTTGGGGGTTAGGTTTGGTTTTTGGTTTTGGGCTAAATGCGTTTAACGTAATGTCTTTCTTCTATTTATTTATACCTACATGGATTTTCACCATAATCATTTACACCGTTCTTGCCGGTAAATTTGGTGCTAAAAATAAATATCCGGAAGAAAAAGAAAAAGAAAGGTTAAGAAATGAAAAAATCATTTCCTACCAAGAAGAAAAAAGTTTAACCGAAACTAAACCCGTGAAGGACACCACGCTACTCACAAAAATCTTAAAGGTGGTATCGCTCATTGCTTTGATCATAACCTTAATTTTGGCGGGCATTGTATTGTTTAGCAGTGCAAGCGAAAATATTTACATTGAAAATAGAGAAACCTTTTACTATTATGCGTTTATATGTACGGTAGTTTACTTTGTTACTGCCTATGCGGCATTATTACGCGGAAAATCTAAAAATATTAGCTAAAAAATGACAAAAGAAACGATGTTGAACTCCAAGAATTTAGCAGAAATAAGCAGACAATTACCTACACCATCTTATCCAAGAGATACCCTTAAATCAGGAATTGTACATGTTGGCGTAGGTGGGTTCCACAGAGCACACCAAGCATATTACAACCATCTATTACAAGAAAAAGAAAATGCTTCTGAATGGGGTATTTGTGGTATAGGCTTACGAAAAGGTGATCAAAAAATACATGATGTATTGCAACAGCAAGACGGTATGTACACCTTAATAATCAAACATCCGGATGGAAAAATTGATTCTGAAGTTATTGGTGCTATCATAGATTTTAAATTGGGATTTGACACTCCCAATGTCGTGATTGACCAAATGGCGCATCCTGACACAAAAATAGTATCATTGACCATCACGGAAGGTGGATATAATTTTAATCCGGCTACAGGTGAATTCGATTTTGAGAATAAAGATGTGCAACATGAATTAGCGAACCCAGAAGAGCCAAAAACCATTTATGGTTTTTTGACCGCTGCCATTAGAAAAAGAAAGGAGAACGGTTTACCGGCCTTTACCGTAATGTCATGTGACAATATTCAACACAACGGAGATGTTGCCAAAGAAATGTTGCTAACTTTTGCCAACAAACAAGATGGGGAGTTAGCTTCATATATTGAAAAAGAGGTGAGCTTTCCTAACAGCATGGTTGATCGCATTACCCCAGTAACCACACAGGCTGACATTGACTATTTAGAACAAACTTACAACCTAAAAGATGAGTGGCCCGTAACTTGTGAGCCTTTTATACAATGGGTCATTGAAGATAACTTTTCTAACGGACGGCCTGCGTTTGAAAAAGTAGGTGTACAATTTGTACCAGATGTAAAACCGTACGAAAAAATGAAACTGCGCCTTTTAAACGCTGGGCATTCCGTGCTAGGCATTTTAGGCGCATTGCATGGTCATCCAACCATTAATGCCTGTATGGAAGATGATCTTTTTGTCACCTATTTAAGAGCTTTTATGGATAAGGAAGCAACACCTGTATTAGATAAGCTAGAAGGTATTGATCTTACAACATATAAGGACAGTCTACAAGAACGTTTTGCCAACCCAAACATAAAGGATAGTGTTAGTAGAATTTGCTCAGAGAGTTCGGCAAAACTTCCAAAATTTTTAATCGCCACCATTCAAGATAACCTGGCTAAGGGTGGCAGTATTAAATATGCAACTTTAGTGATAGCTGCATGGTGTTATTATAGTGATAAAGGCGTAAATAAAGATGGTGAATCCATAGAAATTATAGATGCCATGCAAGACCAACTGCACCAAGCCGCCAGTAAAACCAATGAAGACCCACTTGCATTTATAAAACAAGAATCTTTATTTGGCAACTTGGCAGAGAATACGACATTCTCCAGTTTGTACAGCGAAATGGTGCAGAAAATATACGCAGACCCAGATATAAAAAAGTTAATGAAATAGCATTAGTTGAGTAACAATTTGATCTTGGCCAAAAGTATTAGCTCAGATTTATTGTTACCTGAAAATGAATTTGCAATAGCCTTGGCCGTTTTTTGGGTCAAGGCTTTTATCTCATCTGAAAAAGCATGTGGATGCTCCTTGTAAAATTCCACAAATTCTCCAAAACACTCCTTACTCCCTTTTGAAGTTTCCATAAGAACATCAAATACAATTTCAATTTGGTTAGCGGCGTCCGTACCATACCGATCCGTAAAATCATCAACGTACAACCAATCTTCTTTCACCAACTCCTTAACTTTATCCCATTCGTTACTATGAACGCTACCATCGCACATAGCCACGGCATAAAAAAGCTTTCCTAAGCTCTCATAAAGACCGTTCATTGTTTTCGCAGTATTTTCCATTTTATAGTTTTTCTATGAATTTACCATGAAAATACAGCTCAGAACCCACTTTATATATGATAAAAATCAGTCGTAATCTATATATTTGATACTATGCAAGATTTTCAAAAGAACAGTGATATCTTCAATTTGCTTTCAGAAGGAGTTTCAGAAGGTATTATTGTTGTTGATGCCCAACAAAATGTAGTGGCCACCAATACGTCTACAGAACAAATGTTTGGGTATGAAAAGGGGGAATTATTAGGAAAACCGTTGGATATCTTAATACCCAAAAGATATCTTGCCAACCATAGTAAACATGTAAACAAGTTTATTGCCAATAGTGATAAACGACAAATGGGACACGGTAGAAATCTCTACGGCATTACTAAAAGTGGCAAAGAATTTCCGGTAGAGGCCGGCTTAAATCCGTTTGAATTTTACGGATCTACTTATGTTATGGCCTTGGTGATCGATATTACCGAAAGAAAGAACAAAGAAGAAGAACTAAGCCATTGGGCACGAATTTTTGACGAATCACTTAACGAAATTTTTGTGTTTGATGCAGAAACCTTCAAGTTTTTGAATGTCAATAAAGAAGCACAAAGAAACATTGGTTATACCATAACGGAAATGTATGAAATGACCCCGGTAGACATTAAACCGGAGTTCAATGAAGAAAACTTTAAAAAATTGATTTCCCCATTACTTAATAATGAAATTCCCAAAGTTAAATTTGAAACGGTACACGGTAGAAAGGATGGTTCTACTTACCCAGTAGAAGTTCATTTGCAGTTGTCCGAATTAGGAAAAAAGAAGGTTTTCGTAGCATTTATACTAGATATAACCGAAAGAAAAAATTACACTGAAAATCTAGAGAAAAAAGTTGAGGAACGCACACAGCAATTAACGGAAGCTTTAGCCGTAGAAAAAGAACTCAACGAATTAAAGACCAGGTTTTTATCATTGGTATCGCACGAATTCAAAACGCCTTTAAGTAGTATACTCACCTCTATCACCTTGCTAGGAAAATATACTCAGACCGATCAGCAACCAAAGAGGGACAAACATGTGGCAACCATTAAAAGTAAAGTAAAATATTTAGACACCATACTAACAGATTTTTTATCTGTAGAGCGTTTAGAGTCCGGCAAAGTCAATTACAAAGTAGAAGAATTTCCGCTAAGCAAAATTGTAAACGAAGTAGTTTACAATAGTAATATGTTATTAAAATCTGGTCAACAAATTCATTACCCAGAAAATATTGACGAGCTAAACATCAATTTTGATGAAAAAACACTAGAGTTGGCCTTATCTAATTTAATACATAACGCCATAAAGTACTCTCCTGAAGATACTACTATTACCATTAAAGTGACATTGAACGATACTAACATAATCATTAGTGTAATTGACCAAGGCATTGGTATTCCCCAAGAAGAACAGAAGCATATTTTTAATCGCTATTTCAGAGCAGAAAACGCATTACTAACCCAAGGTACCGGTATTGGTCTTAATATCGCAAAACAACATATGGAAAACTTAGGAGGAAGTCTAGAATTCACCAGTGAAATAGGTGTTGGATCTACGTTTACACTAAGTATACCTAATTTAAAAACCAGCTAACATTATGAAACAAATTCTATTGATCGAAGATGACAAGGCCTTACGTGAAAACACGGAAGAACTTTTAGAATTAGCTGGTTATAGCGTAAATACCGCACCCAACGGAAAAATAGGTGTTAATGCAGCCATTGAAGATGTGCCGGACATTATTATTTGCGACATTATGATGCCAGAATTAGATGGCTATGGAGTTCTTCAACAATTATCTAATAACGAAAAAACAAAGCAAATTCCGTTTATCTTTTTATCGGCTAAAACTGAGCACAAAGAAATACGGAAAGGAATGGATCTAGGTGCAGATGATTACCTTACCAAGCCTTTTGACGAAGAAGATCTTATCAGCGCTATTGAAAGTAGACTTGCAAAAGCAGAATTGATTAAACGTATGCAAGATGAGAGCACCAAAGAACATGGTGTCACAGATAATGAAATACGTACGGTTCATGAACTCAAAAACTTCTTTGACGACAATGGTGAGGTTTCCAGTTTTAAAGCAGGGGAATCAATTTATGATGAAGGTGCCAGATCAAACAAGATTTATCTCATTTTAAAAGGTCTTGTAAAGTGCCATAGTATGGATACTGATGGTAAAGAGTTGATTACCTCATTGTCTAAAGCAGATGACTTTTTAGGTTTCACCTCTTTTTTAAATAACGTACCGTACCAAGAGACTGCCACGGCTTTAGAAACAGTAGAACTTGCAGGGATTTCTAAAGATAACCTCAAAACAATACTGAATGAGAACAAGAACATCTCTATGGAATTAATGGAGTTGTTATCTGAAAACATTTCGATGATCAAAGCCCAATTATTACAAATGGCCTATAGCTCCGTTCGAAGAAAAACGGCGCAGACCTTACTCCAATTTGCCGAGTTAATGAATACCAAGCCAAATGAACCCATACGAATTTCCAGGAATGATTTGGCAAGTGTTGCCGGCATAGCTACAGAGAGTTTAATACGGACACTATCTGGTTTTAAAAAAGAAGGACTCATTGTCATTGAAGGTAGAAATATTCAAATTATAGAGTTAAAGGCCTTACAATATGTAAATTAATTCAAATCTGATAAATATCATTTACCAGCATTTAATATGGGATTACTTTTGACTAGTAAGCCTTATGAATGAAACACATATTAATTCCTACTGATTTCTCGGCAAATTCTTGGAATGCGCTAAAATATGCCGCATGCCTGTATGGCTATGACCAATGCACCTTTTATGTACTATATGTTGAAGAATTAAGTGACAAATCTGTCAATAAAAATAGTATAGGTACATCATTACCCATACATAAAAAACTGAATCTCTTTTTTGATCAATTAGCACAATTAAAGTCTAACTTTTTACATCAGTTTATCACATTAAGAGATTATGGCAACTTTACCGATATCATTAAAAAAACCGTAGACGAAAAAAAAATAGACCTGATTATTATGGGTGCAAAAGGCACTTCAAATTATGAACACACTATTTTTGGCCGCAATACAGTCAATGTAATTACAAAAGTACCATGTAATGTATTGGTGGTATCAGACAAAGTCTCCATCAAAAAACCAAGCAAAATTGGGTTTCCAACGGATTATAACATTTTCTACACCTACCCCATTCTTAAATCTTTGACCGAAGTTTTACAAATATCAAATGCGACCTTAGACGTGGTTCATGTTACGCAGGCAAAAACAAACTTCTCAAACACCCAAATCGCCAACAAAGCTTACTTGCATGATTATTTAAAGGAAATGTTTACAGGTTTTCATTGCTTCAAAGAAATTCAAGGATTGAACATTAAAGAAACCATTACCACCTATCTGACTGACAATAGTGTTGAAATGCTTACCATGGCAGCAAAAAATATAAATCTGTTCCAGCAATTATTTTTCAATCCTTCCAAATCACAATTAAACCATCAATCATCTGTACCCTTGCTCGTTCTTCATGAATAAATAACATTATATACGTATTGCATTAAAAATTAAAGAGATTATAGCATTTCAAACTAAAAGGTAACGTATGTAATTCGCACTCAAAATCGTACTTTTGCAACTTTGCTGTGAATACATGATTAATTTTGAAGAAAACATAGAGGTCAAGGGCGCACGCGTTCATAACCTTAAAAATATAGATGTTACCATACCTAGAGATAAATTGGTCGTTATTACCGGTCTATCTGGTAGTGGAAAATCATCATTGGCATTCGATACCATTTATGCAGAAGGACAAAGACGATATATTGAAACGTTTTCTGCCTATGCAAGACAATTTTTGGGAGGTTTAGAACGACCAGATGTTGATAAGATAGATGGCTTGTCTCCCGTAATTGCCATAGAACAAAAAACCACTTCAAAATCTCCAAGATCTACCGTTGGTACCATTACCGAAATTTATGATTTCTTAAGGCTACTTTACGCCCGTGCTGCAGATGCGCATAGTTACAATACTGGTGAAAAGATGGTAAGCTATAGCGATGAGCAAATTAAAAACTTGATCATTGAATCTTATCTAGACAAGAAAATCAACATTCTTGCACCGGTAATAAAGTCAAGAAAAGGACATTACCGTGAACTTTTTGAGCAGATAGCCAAACAAGGTTTTGTAAAAGTCAGGGTAGACGGTGAAATAAAGGACATTGTAAAGGGCATGAAAGTGGACCGTTACAAAACCCATGATATAGAGATCGTTATAGACAGGCTAAAGGTTGCAGAAAGTGAGGACTTTCATAAACGATTATCAGAAAGCATCAATACCGCCATGTATAGTGGTGACAACGTTTTAATGGTGCTTGAAGAAGGCACCGATATACCAAGATATTTCAGTAGGGATTTAATGTGCCCTACCACAGGTATCTCCTATCCTACTCCTGAGCCCAATACATTTTCTTTCAACTCCCCTAAGGGTATGTGCCCCAATTGTAAGGGTTTAGGCCATGTATACGAGGTAAATGAAAAGAAAATATTCCCCAACAAAAAATTATCCATTAAAGGTGGTGGTATTGCTCCTTTGGGAGATTACAAAAAGTCATGGGCCTTTAAACAAATAGAAACTATTGCCGAACGTTATAGTTTTAAAATCACGGACCCAATAGAAACCATTCCTGCAGAAGCTATTGAGATTCTGTTGAACGGAGACAAAGAAAGTTTTGATGTAGATTCAAAAACCTTAGGTGTTAAACGCACCTATAAGATAGATTATGAAGGTATATCAAACTTTATAAAAAATCAGTTCGAGGAAGCTGCTTCTACTTCAATCAAAAGATGGGCTAAAGAATATATGGACAAAATTACATGTCCTACATGTACAGGTTTTCGCCTAAAAAAGGAATCACTTTATTTCAAAATTGAAGAGAAGAACATTGCCGAATTGGCAAATTTTGACATTGTTGAACTTGCATCGTTTTTTAAAGGGTTAGACAAAAAACTTAGTGGTAACCAGCTAAAAATAGCCGAAGAAATCATTAAGGAAATTACCACAAGAATACAATTCCTGTTAGATGTAGGTTTAGATTACCTTTCATTGAACAGAAGTTCTAAATCGCTCTCAGGTGGTGAAGCACAACGTATTAGATTGGCCACACAGATAGGTTCACAATTGGTAGGCGTACTCTATATTCTTGACGAGCCTAGTATTGGATTACACCAGCGAGATAACGAAAGGTTGATCAAATCGTTGGAATCTTTAAGGGATATAGGAAATTCTGTCATAGTAGTGGAACATGACCGGGATATGATCGAGCGTGCAGACCATGTCATTGACATAGGTCCAAAAGCGGGTAAGAATGGTGGTGAAATTATTTCTCAAGGAACACCGGAAGAATTAAAACATGTGCATACCTTGACCGCGGATTACATGACGGGAGTTAAGGAGATTGAAGTTCCTAAAAAAAGAAGAGAAGGCAACGGTAATGAGATTGTGTTATCTGGCTGCACAGGTAACAACTTAAAGAACATTACCGTAAAATTTCCACTGGGGAAAATGATCGGGGTAACCGGTGTTTCAGGTAGTGGAAAATCTACCTTGATCAATGAGACGCTATATCCTATCATGAACGCACATTACTTTAATGGCGTTAAAAAACCAATGCCTTATAAAAAGATAACTGGTCTAGAGCATATAGATAAAGTAATTGACATTAACCAGTCTCCCATTGGTAGAACACCAAGATCAAACCCTGCCACATACACCGGTGTGTTCAGTGAAATAAGATCTTTGTTCGCAAAAACCACCGAAGCATCTATAAGGGGTTATAAACCAGGTAGATTCAGTTTCAATGTAAAAGGCGGTAGATGTGAAACCTGTCAAGGTGGAGGTCTAAGGGTCATAGAAATGAATTTCTTACCCGATGTTTATGTGGAATGTGAAACCTGCAACGGCAAAAGGTTCAATAGGGAAACCTTGGAAATACGCTATAAAGGCAAGTCTATTTCAGATGTTCTTGAAATGACCATTAACGAAGCCGTATCATTTTTTGAACTTATTCCAAAAATACATCGTAAGTTAAAGACCATCCAAGATGTAGGATTGGGATATATATCGTTAGGGCAACAATCCACCACCCTATCCGGGGGAGAAGCACAACGTATAAAATTGGCTACCGAACTTTCTAAAAGAGATACCGGTAATACCTTCTATATTTTAGATGAACCTACAACCGGACTTCATTTTGAAGATATTAGGGTTTTGATGGAAGTTTTGAATAAATTAGCCAATAAAGGAAATACTGTGTTAGTTATTGAACATAATATGGACGTAATTAAAATGGTAGACCACATTATTGATATTGGTTACGAAGGTGGCCGCTCAGGAGGGCAATTGGTTGCCAAAGGTACTCCAGAGCAAGTAGCCAAAAACAAGAAAAGCTACACGGCTAAATTTTTAAAGAGAGAATTAAAATAATAAATAGATAAAAAATTATCTAAAAGAATATATAAACGAATGAGATCAGAAAAACATCACAAAGGCTGGAATGAAATAAAAACCAATGACTCTTGGGCCATTTTTAAGATAATGGGAGAGTTTGTAAATGGTTTTGAGCGTATGAGCAAGATTGGCCCATGTGTATCTATTTTTGGTTCTGCCAGAACCAAAGAAGAAGACCCTTACTACAAATTGGCGGTTTCTATTGCAAAAAGTATAGCAGAAGCTGGCTATGGTGTAATTACCGGTGGCGGACCTGGTATTATGGAAGCGGGTAACAGAGGTGCAAATCTTGCCGGTGGAACTTCTGTGGGTCTAAACATAGATCTTCCTTTTGAACAGCATGACAATCCGTATATTGACAATGATAAAAGCTTGGATTTTGATTATTTCTTCGTAAGGAAAGTAATGTTCGTAAAATACTCTCAAGGTTTTGTGGTAATGCCAGGTGGCTTTGGAACTTTAGATGAGCTTTTTGAAGCAATAACGTTAATTCAAACACATAAAATTGGTAAGTTCCCGATCATATTGGTTGGCAGTGAATTCTGGACAGGTCTTATGGACTGGGTAAAAGGCACCATGCTGAAGATGGGCAATATAAGTCCGGAAGATTTAAACCTTATCAAAATAGTAGATACAGAAGAAGAAGTAGTTGAAATAATCGATTCCTTTTACAAAGGGCACAGCATGAGTCCTAATTTTTAATCTAAGCCTTGGTACGTAACTTTCAATCCTTTTTCTTTTACTGTATTATTCTCTTAGTAACTAACATTACTATTGGTTATGCTCAGTATAACACTAACCTTACAGTTAGTTTAAACGAGTATACCAAAGAGTTGGATATTAAGCAAGAATTCACCTATTTCAATAAATCTAACTATAATTTAGGTGTTATCTATTTCAACGATTGGGCAAATGCCTATTCAGATAAAAACACAGCATTAGCAAAGAGGTTTGCTCAAGAATTCAAAAAATCGCTTCATTTGGCAAAAGCAGATGAACGCGGTAAAACTACAATTACAAGTGTAGTCGACGAAACCTATAATGGACTTGAATGGAGCCGTACGGAAGGTAAAGATATAGTAAAGGTTACCTTAAAAGATATTCTACCACCGGGCGAGTCTACCAAAATCCATATCACTTATAAAGTGAAGTTACCGCCAAATAAATACACTCCGTATGGCTATGATAATAAGGGAGATTACTATCTAAAAGATTGGTACCTAACACCTGCAGTTTATGATGGCAAATGGCACCTTTACTCAAATAAGAACATTGAGGATTTATATATGGACGTGACCAATACGGTCATAAATTTTAAATTTCCAGACAGTCTTTTTTTAGCTTCAAACTTTGATATAACATCAGAATCCTCTTTTCCAAATGGTCAATTTGCCCAATTAAAAGGTAATTTGCAACGTGGTGGTGAAATCATTCTAAACCCACAAAAAAACTTTATAACACACAGAACGCCATACATGACGTTCCTAACAGATTTTAGAGCGCCAAGATACAGTCCAATAGGTCAAGGGCTATCCATTAACAAGGTTGCCAATTTTATACATAACAATCTTGGTGACTACCCTCATGAAAAGATATTGGTTAGCGAGCTGGATTATAACAAAAATCCGCTTTACGGTATAAACCAACTCCCCTCTTTCATTAGACCGTATGAAGAACAATTTCAATTTGAAATGAAATTCTTGAAAACGGCCATCAATAGTATTTTAAAAGAGACTATGTTCTTAAACCCACGTAAAGAACAGTGGTTGAACAGCGCCATAGCCAACTATTTAATGATTGCCTTTGTAGAGCAATATTACCCAGACCAAAAGCTCATGGGCAAACTTTCTAAAATATGGGGCTTTAGAAGTTTTGAACTGGCCAAAATGGATTTTAACGACCAATATTCTTTTCTTTATAATTTAACTGCTCGTAAAAATTTAGATCAAGCATTAGAAACCTCTAATGATTCTTTAATAAAATTCAATCAAAAAATTGCCAATAAATACAAGGCAGGTCTAGGATTAGCATATTTAGCGGATTATATAGGCAAAGAACATGTTGATGAAAGTATAAAAACCTTCTTCAAGTATTTTAAGTTAAATAATGTAAAAGTTCATGATTTTGAGTCTATTTTAAAACGATCAACCGATGTTGATATCAATTGGTTTTTTAATGATTATGTTTCTACAGATCGTAAGATAGATTTCAAGATCAAGAAAGTAAAAAAGGAAGCAGACTCCCTACATATTACCCTTAAGAACAAGGAAGGAACCAACGTACCTATTTCTGTTTTTGGTTTAAAAAAAGATTCCGTAGTATCGGAATATTGGTTTAAAGATATAGAATTCGAAGAAACCTTTAGCATACCCAACAATCAAGAAGATAGACTTGTTCTTAATTATGACCAAAAGATTCCTGAGTTTAACCAGCGAGATAATTGGAAATCACTTAAAGGCTTTTTATCAAGCAACAAAAAGCTAAAGTTTACCTTTTTTAAAGATGCCGAGAATCCATATTATAACCAGGTATTCTATGTTCCCATTTTAAATTTTAACGTGTATGATGGCTGGGTACCGGGTATGCGACTTTATAACAAAACCTTGCTTGAGAGACCCTTTGTCTATGACTTTGCCCCGTCTTATTCGTTTAGAGAAAAAGCTTTTGTAGGCTATGGAAAATTCAACTACAGAAAGTACTTAAGTAAAAGTGGATTATATGTAGCAAACTACGGTATTGGTGCATCTACCTCCCATTTCAATGAAAATTCCAGATACACATCTATAACTCCGTCTTTAAGTTTTGGATTTAGACCAGCTGATCTCTTATCGAACAAAAGAGAGTTTCTTTCATTTAGGTATGTAAATATTTTAAGGGACTTTGACCCTTCTTTACAGAATTTGGCCAACGATCCAGAAAACCCAGATTATAGTGTATTTAATGCTAGATACATCAATAGGGACAATGGAATACTGGATTACAAATCATGGTTTTTAGATTTTCAGCTAGCAGGAAATTTCAGTAAACTTTCATTTGAATATGAATACCGAAAATTATTTGAGAATAACAGACAGTTAAATCTTAGATTTTTTGCCGGTAAATTTTTAAGTAATAAAACCCAAACGGACTTTTTCAGTTTTGCCTTAGATCGCCCAACAGATTACTTGTTTGATTACGGATATTTAGGAAGATCGGAAGACTCAGGTATTTATAGTCAGCAAATTATTATCGCAGAAGGCGGGTTTAAATCTTTCTTAGATCAACGATACCGTTTTTCAAATGATTGGATGGCAACCATGAACGGAAGCTTTAATCTTTGGAAATGGATTGAGCTTTATGGTGATGCCGGTTTAGTAAAAAACAGGGATTTTGACGGTAAATTCGTTTATGATTCTGGTGTCAGATTAAATTTGGTTACCGACTACTTTGAACTTTACCTACCAGTATACTCTAACAACGGATGGGAAGTGTCTCAACCAAATTATGGTGAAAAAATAAGATTCATCATTACCGTAAGTCCAAAAACCTTAACAGGGCTTTTCACAAGAAAATGGTTTTAAACTAAGAATTTCTAATACGGTCCGTAGAATTTTTACAATAAATTTAGATATTTTTAAAAAAATATCAAATTTGTTGAAAAATATGGAATAAATTAACTGGTAAGAGCGTTGCTAGAAAGTACTTGATTCGGTAATTTTGTATAAACACGTTTAATACATGGATGTTTCTTCTAAAACCAGTAATGATATTTCTTTCGAAGATTTCAAAGAACAAATTATCAATGACTATGAAATTGCTTTTCTAAGCAGAACCTGTAGTTTATTGGGAAGAAAAGAAGTGCTTACCGGCAAAGCCAAATTCGGCATTTTTGGTGACGGTAAAGAACTTCCACAACTTGCCATGGCCAGATCTTTTAAAAACGGAGATTTTAGAAGTGGTTATTATAGAGATCAAACGTTTATGATGGCGTTGGGTCTTTTACATCCCAAGGAGTTTTTTCACGCCCTTTATGCCACTACCGATATAGAAAAAGAACCTATGAGCGCGGGAAGGCAGATGGGCGGACACTTTCTTACCCACAGCTTAAATGCCGATGGTAGTTGGAAAGATTTGACCAAACAAAAAAACAGTAGTGCAGATATCTCTTGTACCGCTGGACAAATGCCACGTCTATTAGGTTTGGCACAAGCATCAAAAGTTTATAGAAATCAAAAGGGACTAGATAGTGCAAAATTCTCCGTTAATGGAAATGAAATAGCTTGGGGTACCATAGGCAATGCAAGTACTAGCGAAGGCATGTTCTTTGAAACTATAAATGCTGCAGGTGTATTACAAGTACCCATGGTCATAAGTATATGGGATGATGAATACGGTATATCCGTACCTGCAAAGTTTCATACTACTAAAGAAGATATATCTGAAATACTCTCAGGATTTCAAAGAACAGAGGACAATAGCGGTTATGAAATTTTAAAAGTTAATGGCTGGGACTATACCGCCCTTATGCATGCTTATGAAAATGCTGCCGATATTGCCAGACAAGAGCACGTACCTGTTTTAATTCACGTAAAAGAATTAACACAACCTCAGGGACACTCTACATCTGGATCCCATGAACGTTACAAAGACAATGAGCGATTAGAATGGGAACGTGACCATGATTGCAACAAACGCTTTAAAGAATGGATTTTAGAGTCTGGTATTGCCACAACAGAAGAACTGGCAACTATTGAAAAAAGAATTAAGCGTACTGTTCGTGAAGCAAAAAAAGAAGCTTGGGACGAGTATTTAAAAACCTTGCTTTCCAATAAAACAATATTGGTCAATTTAATTGATAAAGTTGCTGCTACAAGTCCGAACAAAAACTTCTTGAATAAATTAAAGAACGATTTAATTGCCACTGAAGAACCTGTTCGTAAAGACTTAGCCATTACCGCAAGAAAATCCCTGCGTTATTTAATTGGTGAGAATACACCCGAAAAGCAAGATTTAATTAATTGGACTACCAATTTCTTGGCAGAAGCTCAAGAAAAGTATAGTTCTCACCTTTACAGTGAAAATGATAGTAAAGCAAGTAACATTACCGCAATAAACCCAAGTTACAATGACGATTCAGAGCTAGTTGACGGCAGGGTAATTTTACGTGACAATTTTGATAAATTATTTGAAAAATACCCAAATACACTAATTTTTGGTGAAGATACTGGAGCAATTGGAGATGTAAACCAGGGTCTAGAAGGAATGCAGCAAAAGTATGGCAAAATACGTGTTGCAGATACCGGTATACGTGAAACCACCATTATTGGGCAAGGAATAGGAATGGCCCTTAGAGGACTAAGACCCATTGCAGAAATACAGTATTTAGATTATATATTTTATGCACTGGCAACGCTTACAGATGATTTGGCTTCATTACTTTACAGAACTGCCGGAAAACAAAAAGCACCGCTAATTATAAGAACAAGAGGTCACCGATTAGAGGGGATATGGCATTCTGGATCAGAAATGGGCGGATTGATTCATTTGTTACGAGGCATGTATATTTTAGCGCCTAGAAACATGACACAAGCTGCCGGTTTTTACAATACCCTTTTAAAAAGTGATGAGCCTGCCTTAGTCATTGAAAGTCTTAACGGCTATAGGCTAAAAGAAAAGAAACCAAAGAACTTAGGGGAATTCTGTACCCCGATCGGTAAGGTTGAAACCTTAAAGGAAGGAAAAGACATTACACTGGTATCGTACGGCTCCACATTACGAATTGTTGAAAAAGCAGCAAAAGAATTAATAGAGGTTGGTATTGATGCAGAAGTTATAGATGCACAGACCTTATTACCTTTTGATATTGAAATGGAGGTTTTAGAAAGTGTTAAAAAGACGAATAGACTTTTGGTCATAGATGAAGATGTTCCTGGAGGATGCTCTGCTTACTTGCTAAATGAAATTATAGAAAGACAAGGGGCATTTAAATACTTGGACAGTGCACCACAAACTTTAAGCGCAAAAGCTCATAGACCTGCATATGGTTCAGATGGGGATTATTTCTCCAAACCCAATAGAGAAGATATTTTCGAAAAGGTGTATAGCATTATGCATGAAGTCCACCCAGACGATTATCCTAAATTGAGGTAAAATTGATACAATCATAAAATATAAAAAGTCCCATTTAAAATGGGACTTTTTATATTTTATGTGTTCAACTTTAATTTTTAATCTCAGGTTTCACCTCCTTTATAGCTGGTTTTTTAGGGTTACCATCGGCATCTATTTCAATAATGGCATCAAAACCCAATTCATCTAATTTGTCCGCAATTTTTGCCCTATCGCCTACCATAAACCAATTTACAGCTTCTGGTTTAACCACTTTTTTACTCACATCTCTCACTTCTTGCAATGAAAGGTTACGTACATTGGCATCATATTTTTGATAATAATCATCTGGCAAACCATAATTGACCAAATTTGTTATAGACTGGTTTACAGAGCTATTAGTCTCCCATTGACCAGGCAGACTTAAAATTTGATTGGTCTTCACTTTTTCCAATTCTTCCTTTGTTACCGGTCTTGTAGAGATAAACTCAGATATCTCTTTTCGCAATTCTGTCACGGATTCAGCAGATTTATCCGTTTGCACAGGTGCGTACATTATAAACGGTCTTTCAGCTTTAGCGCCCATAACAAAACCACTAGCTCCATAAGCCCAATGTTTATCTTCCCTTAAATTCATATTAATTCTAGATGTGAAATCACCACCCAGAATACTGACCATCTGTTCTAATGCAATTTGAGAGACATCTCCGTATTTTTCAGTTAAATGTCCTGCCAAAATCACTGATTGCTCAGACTCTGGCCTATCCATTAAATAAAGTGTATTTTTCGAATTCACTTTTGGTGTGGTAAACGTAATATTAGGTACATCTGCCTTTTTCCATTTTCCTAAAGCCTTTTCTAACTTCGATTTTAAATCTTTCATTTCTATATCACCGGTAACTACCAGAGTTGCATTGTTAGGTCTTATCCAAGTAGCATAAAACTTTTGCACATCATCTTTTGAGAGTTTAGAAACCGTCTCCGTATAACCTGTTCCTGTGTATGGATTACTATAAGGATGACCTTCACCATATAAATACTTGTTCATCACCCTCAGTGCCATGGAAATGGGTTGAGATTTCTCTTGCTGTATTCTGTTTAATTGTTCATCCTTTAAACGATCAAATTCCTTTTCTGGGAAAGCAGGGTTCAAAACAACATCGGCAAATAAATCAATACTAGCACCTAAACTTGGTTTCAGAGTATTGAGATAAATATTAGAATTATCTTGACTGGAATACGTGTAAAGACTTGCCCCTAATAATTGAAGTTTCTCGTTTATTTCTAAAGAATTTAAATCTTTAGTTCCTTCATCCAATAAATCCATAGCCAAAGCAGCAGTTCCCGGACTTGAAAGATAATCGGTTTTATATCCTGCATTAAACATTAAATTCATGACAACGGTAGGTACACCGGTTCTTTTTGCAAGTACTATATTAAGACCGTTAGATAATTTATCCCTATGTAAGGCTGGAAATTGAGAACTTTTAGCTTCTCCTACTTCTGGCAATTTGCTGCGATCTACAGTACTTTTAGTAATGGTATATTCCGGAAATGGTTTACAAAGTAGAATATGTTTACCCCTAGTAAGCCACTTTTTAGCTGTATTCTGAATATCCAGTACAGTAGCATTTTCAACATATTGCAACACGGTTTTATAATAAGCTGCATCATCAAAATAAGTTTGGTTAGATGCTAGAATATCTGATACTCCACCAAAGCCGCCAATACGTTCCAAACCTTTTATAAAACTTGAAAAATAAGCCGCTTTTACCCTTTTAAGTTCACCTTCGGTAGGTCCTTCTTCAATTAATTTGGCTAACTCTTCTTCCATAATCTGTTGAACCCTATCAATATCTCCCTCTGGCTTTACATTTGCCCAAGTGATAAATTCACTTGCAATTTCATTTGAAGCTTGAAAAGAAACCACAGAACTAGCAACTTGCTCATCATATACCAATCTTTTGTACAATCTAGAGTTTTTACCACTTGTCAATATAGAAGAGATTAGATCAAAATGAATGTCTTCTTTATTGCCAAATTCAGGCGTATTCCAACTAAATAAAATTCTGGCTTCTGGCACTCTGTCTTCATAAATTTGATAGGTGTCTGAACTTTTTAAAGGAATATTCACTTCTTGTCTAGCTATTGTTGGTCCAGAAGGTATATCGCCAAAATAATTCAACACTTTATTATACACCTCTTGAGGATTAATATCTCCTGCAACAGCTACTACGGCATTAGCCGCACCGTAATAAGACTTGAACCAATCTTGTACATCTTCAAGCGAAGCTGCATTTAGATCTTCCATTTCACCAATAACGGTCCATGAATACGGATGCCCTTTAGGGTACATCGCCTTGGTCAAAAGGTCCCATTGCTTACCATAGGGTTGATTTTCTCCTTGTCTTTTTTCATTTTGAACAACACCACGTTGTTCATCTAACCTTTCTTGGTCAATTGCCCCTAAAAGGTGACCCATTCTATCAGACTCTAAAAACAGTACTTGATCTAAGGCCGCAACCGGTACATTTTGAAAGTAGTTGGTACGGTCAGTATTTGTTGTTCCATTTAGATCGGTACCTCCTATTCTCTCCAAAGCTTGGAAATAATCATCGTTATAATTCTCACTACCGTTAAACATTAAATGCTCAAATAAATGTGCAAAACCACTTTTACCTGGTTTCTCGTTCTTAGAACCTACATGATACCATACGTTCACTGCAGCAATTGGTGCCTTATGGTCTTCATGCACCAACAAGGTTAAACCATTAGGTAATATGAACCTTTCGTATTTTAGATCAATTTGATCAGATTTAAATTCAAAATCTTGTGCGTGCTGTTTTGTTAAACAAAACAAACACAGCATAATAAATAAGATTGTTTTTTTCATGATGAATACTTTTTTAATGATTTAAGTAAATATAATCTTTAAAAAAGTATGGAACAATTGTATTATTAGGTACGAAAAAACTTATAAAAAAATTGCATTATTCTTATACGTAAACTTCCTAGGGATCAAGCCCATCTATTTTAACAAAAATTTATAACTATCTAATCTATTGATAATAAAGGTCAGCCTGCCTATTACTGGGCAAAACACATTCTGTAAATACATACAAACACCATACCTATAAACAAAAAACAAAAAAAAATGATACTTTTAAAGGAAATAATTCCGACTAATGAAAAACACCTTATTAAAAGATATTGGTTTAGCTTTTTTTAGAATTGCTGTTTCTGCAATGATGCTAACTCATGGACTTCCAAAATTTCAAAAATTAATTTCAGGAGATTTTCAATTTACAGACCCATTTGGTATAGGAGCTACCCCTTCATTATTTTTAGCCGTTATTGGTGAATTTGTTTGTCCTATTTTGATTATTATCGGTTTTAAAACACGATTAGCGGCAATTCCACCAGCCATTACTATGGCGGTAGCAGCTTTTGTTGCTCACGGTGCAGATGATTTCAGTACTAAAGAAAAGGCTATTTTCTATCTGGTTGCGTTTATTACCATTTCTTTATTGGGACCAGGAAAATTTGGTATCGATAAAAGATAGATGTTAAACTATTTTATAAAGAAGTTCTTTTAACAGATCAGCCTCTTTCATTGGGCTTGCCCCTACACCTTTACCCTTAAGATCCATTTCCCGTAGACTGGAAATAATAGCACTTACTTTTTTCATAGGGTAATTTCTAGCTGCCGTCTGTATTTCCTTTACAAAATATGGATTAATACGTAACGTACTGGCTACATTCTTAGGAGAATGATCACTTAGCCCATGATATTGTAACAGTTGGGTAAAAAATGAATGCAACAAGGTTATTGTCAATATAAAAGGGTTATCCTTAGGATTTTGAGCAAAGTAATTAATGATTTTAGTAGCTTTTACTATATCCCTATCACCAATGGCCCGTTTTAATTCAAAATTATTATAATCCTTACTTATGCCTATATGTTCTTCAATATGCTGAGGATTAAATTCTGTCTCCTTAGGAAGAACCAGTTTTAGTTTTTCTAATTCTTTACTGATCTTCCCTAAATCCGTACCCAGATATTCTATCAATAATAATGAAGCTTTATGGGAAATGGTATAGCCATGCCCTAAAAGATGCTTTCTAAGCCAGTCACTCACTTGATTTTCGTATAACTTTTTACTTTCAAAGATTACACCGTTCTTTTTAATGATCTTGTGCAACTTTTTACGCTTATCAAGCTTTTTATATTTATAACAAATAACAAGGACGGTTGTTTGCTGCGGATTTTCCGCATAGGCACATAGATCCTCTATAGTTCTAGAAAGGTGTTGGGCTTCTTTTACTATTACCACTTGTCTTTCTGCCATCATTGGATAGCGCTTAGCGTTACCAACAATATCGTCTATAGAAACATCTTTTCCATAAAGTACCATTTGGTTAAAGCCTTTCTCTTCTTCCGTCAACACTTTAGCGCCAATAAAATCTGATATTTTATCAATAAAATACGCCTCTTCGCCATATAAGAAGTAAATAGGACTTATTTGTCCTTTCTTGATCGCATTGACTATTTGTACAGCTTCATCCATTCAGAAAAATTCATCAACTTTGTATAATGCAGCCACTAAATTTTCCCAGCTACACTTTCAGGGTCAAAAATAGCGAAAATAGACCCTTAATATTTGACGAAATACGTAAAAAATTTATAGTACTTACTCCAGAAGAATGGGTAAGGCAGCATGTGGTAAAATTCTTGATACAAGAAAAAAATTATCCGATCAGTCATATCAACGTTGAAAAGCAGATTACCTTGAACGGGTTAAAAAAAAGATATGATATAGTAGTATTTAAGCCAGATGGAAAATTAGATATACTAGTAGAGTGCAAAGCACCGGAAATTACCATATCCCAAAATACATTTGATCAGATTGCACAATACAATTTTAAACTCAACGCCAACTACCTAATGGTCACTAACGGACTCGCACATTATTACTGTCAAATGGACTTTGTTGCGGAAAAATATCAATTCATGCAGGAAATTCCTGATTTTAGCCGTTAATTTGCGATCGTTTTGAAGATAGCCGTAGTCATATTAAACTGGAATGGTGAAGTGCTTTTAGAGAGGTACCTACCTTCTGTTATCTCATATTCCCAAGGAGCGGATGTATATGTTGCCGATAATGCATCTACAGATGGTTCGGTAGCATTTATCACTGAAAATTACCCTACGGTAAAAATTATTCAAAATGCCGTTAATGGAGGGTTTACAAAAGGGTATAATGATGCACTTGTTCATGTAGATGCTGATATTTTCTGCTTGTTAAACTCAGATGTAGAAGTATCGCCTAACTGGTTAATACCTATTAAGGAAACTTTCAATAATGTGCCAGACGCTGCCATTATTCAACCAAAAATACTGGACCTTCTTAAAAAAGACCACTTTGAATATGCAGGTGCAGCCGGTGGTTTTATAGACCAATTAGGATATCCTTTTTGTAGGGGTAGGCTTTTTCAAACTTTAGAAAAAGACAACGGGCAGTATAATGATGTTAGAGAAATTTTTTGGGCAACCGGAGCCTGCATGTTCATTAAGAAATCTGTTTTTCATGAACTCAATGGTTTTGATGAAGATTACTTTGCCCACCAGGAAGAAGTAGATCTCTGTTGGAGAGCAAAAAACCATGGGTATAAAATATTATATGTGGGTACATCGCATATATTTCATTTAGGAGGTTCTACCTTAAGTAACATGAATCCTAAAAAGACGTATTTAAATTTTAGAAATACACTATTCTCCATTACAAAGAACCTGCCCAGAAGAAAAGCCTTTATTATTATCTTCTTAAGATTACTGTTAGATGGTATTGCAGCAATACGATTTCTTTTTCAGTTAAGATTCAAACACTTTTTCGCTATTTTTAGGGCGCATTTAAGCTTTTACAGACAATTTAGAAAAATGTATAAAAAACGGGAAAAAACTCAATTCCTGAGAAAATACTATGTTACGAAGTCCATTGTATGGTCTTACTTCGTACATAGAATAAGTAATTTTAACATTTTAGTAAAAGATTAACTAACAACACATATAAGTGACTTTGTAATTATATAATTTTGGAGTCGCTTAGATGCGAAATTGAGTAAATAACTAAATTATTATAATAGAATCAAATTATGAAAAAAGTATTATTAGGATGTCTTGGAGTAACGCTTTTACTTTCTTCTTGTGTATCATCAAAGAAGTATGCCGATCTTGAAGCAAAACACAAAAATGCACAAGATTTATTAAACTCTGCAACTGTAAAGTTAAATGACTGTTTAGAAGAGAAAGCAACAGCTTCATCTAGACTTCAAACTTTAGAAGATCAAAATGCGTTTTTAAAGGCAAACAACCAAGAGTTGATCAACAATATGGGCAACCTAACAACTTTGACTACCAAAGGTGCTGAGAACTTAGAGAAGTCTTTAGAAAGCTTACAAGAAAAAGATTTAACTATTCGTAAGTTAAATGACGCTATTACCCGTAGAGATTCTGTAAACCTTTCATTGGTACAGAGCTTAAAAGGTGTATTAGGAAACATGGATGACGAGGATATTGAAATCAGCGTAGAAAAAGGTGTTGTTTTCGTATCTATATCAGACAAGCTTTTATTTAGCAGCGGTAGCTATAATCTTACAAGTAGAGCTAAAGAAGTTTTAGGAAAAGTAGCTAAAGTTGTAAATAACAAGCCTGATTTTGAATTTATGGTAGAAGGTCATACAGACAACGTTCCTTACAGAGGTAACGGTTCTCTATTGGATAACTGGGATTTAAGTGTTAAACGTGCTACAGCTGTTGTTCGTATTTTACAGAACGATTTCAATGTAGACCCTAAGCGTATGACTGCCGCTGGTAGATCAGAATATGTACCGGTATCTACAACTGAAAAATCTAAAAACAGAAGAACCCGTATCGTAGTTCTTCCAAAAATTGATCAGTTCTACAGCATGATCGAAGAAGGAATGAAAGATCCTGCAATCAACAAATAATAATTGATTGTAACATATAAAATTAAAGCGGCTCAATTGAGCCGCTTTTTTTATGTTTGAAATTGTGGAATCTATCTTAAATGATATCTAAACTGCCCTTACCTTCTCTAATCACTTCTGGATAACCGGTAGACACATCTATTATAGTAGAACCTACATTACCCCCATAACCACCATCAATTACGACATCAACAAGATTATCCCATTTTTCATAGATCAATTCAGGATCGGTCGTATACTCCAAAACATCATCATCATCTCTTATAGATGTAGAGACAATAGGATTGCCCAGTTCTTCTACCAAAGCTTTGACAATACTATTATCAGGAACACGAATACCAACGGTTTTCTTTTTTTTAAATTCTTTAGGTAGATTGTTATTACCAGGAAGAATAAAGGTATAAGGACCCGGCAATGCCCTTTTCAAAATTTTAAATGTTGCGGTATCTATTTGTCTAACGTAATCTGACAGGTTACTCAGATCTGTACAAATAAATGACCAATTTGCTTTTGCCAATTTAATACCCTTTATACGTGCTATTTTCTCCAAAGCTTTGGTATTGGTAATATCACAACCTAAACCGTATACAGTATCTGTGGGGTAAATGACCAAACCACCTTTACGTAATACATCCACCACCTTTTTTATCTCCTTGGGGTTAGGATTCTCTTCGTATATTCTGATGAACTCTGCCATAGCTTTAGGTTTTAAACCATATTGATATTAAATATACCAAAACTATCCGATCACTTCTAACTTTGCGAAACGAAGTAGTAGTTTCTTAATATCACCTTTATCAAACATTATCTCTGCCTTTCTATCGTTTCCGGCACCTTCAATCTTCACCACTTTACCTCGCCCAAAACGAGTGTGATTGATTAGAGAACCTTCTTGTAAATTAGGGTCTATCTTATTGGTATTACCTACTGGTTCTGATAATTGCGGTTTAATTTTACGCAGCTTTTTAAGTTGACCAGAATTTGGTTGACTTATAGATGGCGGAGTTCCCCTAACCGGTTTTTGTTGTCGTAATTTACTTTTATCTACCTCACCGAAAATATCTGCATTAATCAATGATTTATAACGATAGCCACCATCTACAGGAGTAAGGTTCTCAACATATTTTTCATCTATTTCTTCTAAAAACCTACTAGGTTCGGCATCGATCAACTTACCCCAACGATATCTATTTTGCGTATATGTTAGGTACGCCTGTTTCTCTGCCCTGGTCAAAGCAACATAGAACAATCTTCTTTCTTCTTCTAATTCGCTTCTGGTATTCATACTCATTCCTGAAGGAAAAAGATCTTCTTCCATACCAACAATGTAAACGTAAGGGAATTCCAATCCTTTTGCCAAGTGAATGGTCATTAAGGCAACCCTATCGTCATCACCAGTATCATTGTCCAAATCAGTAGCCAAAGCTACATCTTCTAAAAATTCACTAATACTACCGGTAGCTTCATCAATTTCCTGTTGCCCTTCAACAAAATCCTTAATACCGTTTAAAAGTTCTTCAATGTTCTCCATTTTACCAATACCCTCTGGAGTTCCATCCTTTTTAAACTCTAAAAGAATACCTGTTTTTTTGGCAACATGTTCAGACAATGCAAAAGCATCGGTAGTTTCGTTCATTACCTGAAAACTTTTGATCATGGTTACAAAGTCCTGCAGCTTTCGTTTGGTACCAGAATTAATTTTTAAATCAATTCTATCAATGTTCTCCATGACCTCAAAAATAGAACGATTGTAATGATTGGCGGCTACCACCAATTTATCCAATGTTGTACCACCAATACCCCTTGCTGGAAAATTGATTACCCTTTTTAAAGCTTCTTCATCTTTTGGGTTGATGACCAAACGTAAATATGACAAAACATCCTTGATCTCTTTACGTTGGTAGAATGACAGTCCGCCATAAATACGATATGGAATATCTCTTTTACGCAAGGCATCTTCAATTGCCCTAGATTGGGAGTTTGTTCTATATAATACACAAAATTGACCATTTGTCATTTGTTGCTGCATTCTATGTTCCCAAATAGAATTTGCTACAAATCTACCTTCTTCAGCATCGGTGGTGCTTCTATGAATTTTAATTGAAGGCCCATCATCATTATCTGTCCAAACTACTTTCTCAATTTGATTTTGGTTTTTCCCGATGATGGAATTGGCAGCATTTACGATATTTCTGGTAGAACGGTAATTCTGCTCTAGGCGATACATACCTACATTATCATAATCTTTTTGAAAGTTCAGAATATTGCTGATGTTCGCACCTCTAAAAGAATATATACTTTGAGCATCATCTCCTACCACACATATATTCTGAAAACGATCTGCCAATGCTTTTACGATCAAGTACTGTGAATGGTTGGTATCCTGATACTCATCTACCAAAATATATCTAAATCTATTCTGATATTTCATCAACACATCTGGGTAACGTGTCAAGAGTTCATTGGTTCGTAATAAGAGATCATCAAAATCCATTGCCCCGGCCTTAAAACAACGGTCAACATAATTCTCATAAATATCTCCAGTTCTTGGCTTTTTGGCCATAGCATCTTGTTCAACAAGATCTGGGTCATTTCGGTAGGCCTTAACCGTAATCAAACTATTTTTAAATGATGAAATTCTATTTTGAATCTGCTTATACTTGTAGATATCCTTATCAAGTCCCATTTCCTTGATGATAGAGGCAATTAGCCTTTGGGAATCTTGTGTGTCATAAATAGTAAAGTTGGCTGGGTAACCCAACTTGTCTCCATCTATACGCAATAACTTTGCAAAAACCGAGTGAAAGGTACCCATCCATAAGTTTTTAGCTTCACTGGCACCAACAATATGCGCAATACGTTCTTTCATCTCACGTGCCGCTTTATTGGTAAAGGTCAACGCCAAAATGTTAAAAGAATCTACACCTTGCGCCATTAGATACGCAATTCTATACGTTAATACTCGTGTTTTTCCAGACCCTGCCCCGGCAATTACCATTAAAGGTCCGTCTTTGTGTAAAACAGGAGCTTTTTGGGCATCGTTCAATTCATCTATAAATGAGCTCAAATTTTCTTTTTTTTAGAGCCGTGAATTTAGCTATTATTGAGGGATAGTAAAAGTGAAGTCCGCTAGTTTTATAAACAAATACGGGTATTTTTTTGAAATTGATAATAAATACAAAATCACTATCATAATCTTAGTATTATGTATGTTTGATCAATATATTTGTTGAACGACTACTTTAACTAACTTTAAATATACATTATGAGAAAATTATGGTTAATGGCCATTGTACTTTTCGGGGTTTCCGTACAAGCACAAGGTCCCAATCTTGAAAAGGATTACAAAGCTATTGAAAGCAAAGTAATTGATTGGAGAAGAGAAATTCACCAAAATCCTGAATTGGGAAACCGTGAGTTTAAGACTGCCGAAAAAATAGCCAAACATTTAAAATCACTTGGCATAGAAGTACAAACAGGAGTAGCACATACCGGTGTTGTAGGTCTATTGAAAGGAGATTTACCAGGGAAAGTAGTGGCACTAAGAGCAGACATTGACGCCTTACCTGTTACAGAAAGAAATGATTTGCCATACAAATCGAACGTTACTACAGAATTTATGGGTGAAAAAGTAGGCGTAATGCATGCTTGTGGTCATGATACACATACGGCGATTCTAATGGGTGTTGCCGAAGTTATGTCCAAGAACAAAGATAAGATCAAAGGAACCGTAAAGTTCATTTTTCAACCTGCAGAAGAAGGTCCGCCACAGGGTGAAGAAGGTGGTGCACTTTTAATGGTTAAAGAAGGCGTAATGGACAGTCCTAAAGTTGATGCCATTTTTGGACTTCACATTAATTCTCAAACACCTGTGGGTACCATACGCTACAAATCTGGTGGTACTATGGCCGCGGCACAGCAATTTGTGATCAATGTAAAAGGTAAACAATCCCACGGATCGCAGCCATGGTCAGGAATAGACCCTATTTTAATTAGTGCAAAAATTATTGATGGTCTACAGACAATAATCAGTAGAGAGACAGAACTAACCAATGAAGCCGCTGTTATTACCGTAGGTAAAATAAAGAGTGGTGTACGTTTTAATATTATACCAGAATCTGCAGAAATGATCGGTACTATTAGAACATTGGACTATGACATGAAAGACAAGCTTAACAAGCGTATGGTAGAAATGGTGAGCGATATTGCCAAAGCCTACGGTGGTGAAGCTACTTGTGTAATTACAGATGCTACCGATATTACGTATAACAACCCAGAATTAGTAGAACAAATGCTACCGACCATGAAAAGGGTTGCAGGTGAAAACAATGTTCTTTTTCAAAAAGCGGTAACCGGAGCAGAAGATTTTTCTTATTTTCAACGTGAGGCTCCAGGCTTTTTCTTTTTCTTAGGAGGAATGACACCGGGTACGACAGAATCTTACCCACATCATACGCCAGACTTTCTAATTGATGATAGCGGCTTACTTTTAGGGGTTAGAACACTAACCGAAATGAGTTTGGATTACCTAAATAGTGATCAAACGCCTCGTTTAGATATTAAACCAAAAGGATAATTTTGATGAACGATTTTTTTAATTCAATTCCAAGTCCACCATGGTGGACTTGGATTTTTTTGTTTCTTCTAATAGTTGCTATCTATGATATTTTTATTCAAAAAAAGCACACTATTAAACATAACTTTCCTATAGTAGGGCATTTACGGTATTGGTTAGAAAGTATAGGTCCTGAAATGAGGCAATATTTTGTGGCCAACAATAGAGAAGAACTTCCTTTTAATAGAATTGAAAGAGGATGGATCTATGCATCGGCAAAAAAAGAGAATAATTATGAAGGTTTTGGTTCTGACCGGGACCTTTACGCTCATCAGCACATTTTCGTGAAAAATAGAATGATGGGCTTTGTGGTTCCTGAAGGACATCCAAATGCCATTGACCCTTACTTTTTACCGTGTGCAAAAGTTATGGGACAACATAATAATCGTAGAAAACCCTTTAGGCCCAGTAGTATTGTAAACGTATCGGCTATGAGTTTTGGCTCCTTATCTGCCGCAGCGGTCGAAGCCATGAATAAAGGCGTAAAAAAGGCGGGAGCATATCATAACACAGGTGAAGGTGGTTTGTCACCATACCACAAACATGGCGGGGACATTGTATTCCATTTTGGTACCGGATATTTTGGCGTAAGAACTCCAGATGGTAATTTCTCTATGGAGAAAATGAAAAAACTGGTTGAAGACAATCCGTGTATTAAAGCCATAGAGATAAAACTATCACAAGGCGCAAAACCAGGAAAAGGTGGAGTATTACCTGGTGCAAAAATTACTCCTGAACTTGCAGAGATCAGAGGTGTTGAAGTGGGCAAAGATGTCTTGTCACCCGCAACACATAAGGCATTTTCCAATGTAACAGAGCTTATGGCCCTAATTGAAGATATTGCAAATGAAACTGGTTTACCTGTAGGTATCAAAGGAGCAATAGGGAAATTGGACCAATGGGAAGAGTTGGCAGATTTAATGCTGGAGACGGGAAAAGGCCCTGACTTTATTACCGTAGACGGTGGTGAAGGTGGTACAGGTGCCGCTCCCCCATCATTTGCAGACCATGTTTCATTACCATGGGTGTACGGCTTTTCTAGTTTATACCGTGTTTTCTTGAACAGAAACCTAACCGATAGAATCGTTTTTATAGGTTCAGGAAAATTAGGATTTCCAGCAAAAGCGGCAATGGCATTTGCAATGGGTGTAGACTGTATTAATGTAGCAAGAGAGGCTATGATGAGTATTGGCTGCATACAAGCGCAAGCTTGCCATAACAATACTTGCCCAACCGGTATTGCAACACAAAGTAAATGGTTACAGAAGGGAATAAACATTCCTTTAAAATCTGATCGTTTGGCACAATATTTTAGCACGTTCAGAAAAGAATTTTTAGAAATTACCCATGCTGCCGGCTATGAACACCCAAGTCAGTTTACCATGGATGATGTACAGGTAAATGTAGATGATAACGACCTTAACAGAAGCTTGGCTTCTACATATGGTTACAATAAAGCCAAAGTACCTTTTACCTGTGTGCAAGATTTAAAAGACTGTTCGTATCTTGGCGGCAAAAATTAGATTAACCTATTCAATGCATATTACTATGAAACGATTTTTTATATGTTCAGCTATATTCTTATTGGGATTAAGTGCAATTCAAGCTCAGAAAAAAAGTGAATTGATAGAACAAAATCAAGATTTAAAATTTAAGTTGGATTCCATTTCAAAAATGGTAAGCACCTCTCAACGCAATGAGAAATTAGCAAATCAACGCTCAGACGAATACCAGTCTCAAGTTACAGAACTGCAAGATGCCAATGCCACCTTAATGAAGAACCTCAATAGTTTTGCTGCATTATCTAGCCAAAATTCAGAGAATATCAACAAAACCTTAGCAACATTAGAACGTAAGGAAAAACAATTAAAAGGAATTACCGATGCTGTGGCAAGTAATGACTCTACCGCTGTTGTTATATTGACGAATGCAAAGCAAGTCTTAGGAGAAAACGCTAAAGTTGGTGTTACAGATGGTTCTGTGATCATTTCAGAAAAATTAGATTTTTTCTTTGCCGATGGTGTAGGCTTAAATCCATCTAGCGAATCTAAAGGCTGGCTTGAGAATGTAGCCAAGGTTGCCAATGCAAACCCGAAAAGCACCATAACGGTAGCAAGCTTAAATATTACCGGTGAAATGAACATAGCGCTGCAACAAGCCGCAGCTATCGCTAGTATATTGATCAAAGATTTTGGTGTCAATGGAGAGCGAGTTATTGCCGTTGGCCAAGATGGAGGGCTAAGAGAATCTTTACAAATTAAGTTTCAACCAGATTATAAAGCTTTTTATGATATGGCCAAGGGAGACGTTAAAAATTAAAATACTTGTATTTCATCGATGAAGTACTATACTAATTGAAAAATTTGGACGTTCTTGTTTAGTAAATAATAACTGATTAAAAAATGAACTCCGACCAAATTTTTCAACTTTTCGCTTATTTAATACCATCAGTAGTAACTGGTGCAATTGCTTTCTATTTCTTTAGAATGCACACCAATAATGAAGAAGGAAGACGACGTTTTCTATTGCACAAAGACTCTCAAAAAGATACATTACCCGTACGTTTACAGGCTTATGAAAGAATGGCCTTATTTTTAGAACGTATTGCCATACCAAGTTTGGTTGTTCGTGTTTCTCCGCAATCCGATGATAAAAATGCTTATGAAAACTTATTGATCAAAAGCATAGAAACCGAATTTGACCACAACCTTTCCCAACAAATATATATGACAGATGAATGTTGGAATGTCATCAAAGCGGCTAAGAGCGCAACAATTCAAATGATCAGAAAAGCTGCGATGAGCAATACTGAGACAGCAGATAAATTACGAGAAGACATCTTAAACGAAACCATGGATAAAACTTCACCATCTGCCACTGCCCTATCCTTTGTTAAAAAGGAGATTGGTGACTTATGGTAATCTTTTGAAAATGAGGAATGTTTTAAAATATTGTTTGATAACAACATTTCTCGCCTTATCCATAATTCACTTTTATTGGAGTGCAGGTGGGTCAATTGGCTATAGCAGCTCATTACCAGCCGATGAAAACGGAAATATTTTACTTGCCCCAACTACAGTAGATTGTATTCTTGTGGGAGTAGTTTTGCTCTTATTCGCAATTGTTTATACGCAAAACCCAAGCAATTCAAACTCTAAAATTTTAAAGTACTTCATTAAATTTGGGCAATGGATAATTCCTATCATATTCTTAATAAGAGCTATAGGAGAATTTAAATATGTTGGTTTTTTCAAAGAAGTAACCACAACTGAATTTGCTCAAATGGACACTTTGCTCTTTTCTCCTTTATGCTTGGGTATTGGCTGTGTTGGAATATTTCTTGCATTAAAAAACCCAAAAACTATAGATAAATAATCAATCTTTATTCGTGTTCGTTTGGCTCTATTGGGTTTGTCTCTTCATTTTTATTTTTGGCATACAAGTATCCTCTTTTCCACCAAAGTGTCATTTTTGCCTTATCAAAAATTAAAGAATTAGTCGTTAATATCGTGGGTGTATAGAACAGGTTTATAATGGCATTCTTTTGATTGGCGACCAATTTTCCAATTCTTATATTCTGATTTTCAATACGGTCAAGAATAAAACTCATCATCGTAGTAATCAACTCAAACGGATTTCGAGAAGCTACCCTGTTCATATAATTTACTTCGGTATGCAAAACAACCACATCTACTTCAGTAGCACCTCTTTTTATTGCTTCCTCAATAGGCACAATACTACCTAGACCACCATCTGCATATTCACAATAGTTTTTGCGCACCAAACTCATAAATGGCGTGTAGTTTGCAGAAATCCATACCCAGTCACAATAATCTTCATAAGTGCAATCTTTAATTGACTTATACTCCACTTGATTTAATGAGAGGTTAGAAACTGTTATAACTACATCAGAATCTCCATTTTTTAAAGTTTCAAATTCCTCAATGGTTAAACTATTTTCAATGAGCTTTCTAAGATTTTCACTCTCGCCAAAGGTCTTTTTACCGGTTAGAAAATTTCGTAAAACATTCCAATGGTTAATTGAAATTTCTTCATTACCACGAATGTTCTTCACTAGAAAAGGGCAGTTGTTAAAAATACTTTTTTGATTCACATTAGAATAGATTTCCTTAATCTTATCTAACTTACCTAATGCCAGGTGAGAGATTAGAAGACTGCCAGTAGAAGTACCTACGAAAATATCATATTTTCTACCCTCTTCTTGAATAAGGTATTGAGCAACACCACCTGCAAAGGCACCTTTACTACCACCACCAGAAATAACCAATGCTTTCATTATTATTTTAATTTCGTTTTAAGATAACGCAAATCTGCTGAATTTAGTTGATTTGCCACCTTTTCAATTTCCTTTTTCTGTTCGTCGTTTTCCCATAACCTATCTAACAATAGCCTGGCATAATTTCTAAATTGCCAAGAATGATGGTTGGTAGCTTTAATTAAATTGACCAAGGCTTCATCATTTAGAGCATTAATTTCGGACAGATATTGAAAGGCCGTTTGTCTTATTTCCGGATTGTATACAGCGCTTGTATATCCCACAAGTTCTCGGTGAAAGTATACCTTCTCCGTAGGTTTATATTCGGGCGTAAACAATGCCAATGTCAACCAAAGTTGCCGAAAGCTTTTATTGGGCAAACCAACAACATCCTTTGTTTCTTCTAGATACATAACCCTATCTTGCTCAAAACTAGACCACAAATTATATAACATTATTTCGTTGGTTACGTAACTATCATCTAATAATAGCGCTTCTGTATCCTCTTTAAGAGACTCTTGTATTTTACTTATTTTCTCAGCGGCAAATTGCCTAACTTTTACATTGTCACTGGTAATCAAAACAGGTAATTCCAATGCAGAAAAGTCATTTCTTAGGCTAAGTAAGGCCAGCTTTAATTGCAATGAAAATTTCGGATTTGCTAAAATTTCAGAAGGCGTAAACTCTTTTGAATTACCTAAAATTAAATCATAATATATTTTATGGGTAGCACTATTTCTTATAAGGTACTCTTTTGCTTCTTCCATCAGAAATAAATCACCTTCTAACCAATTTTTTCTAAAACTGTCTAAATCTTGATTACTCACTTCTTCCATTTCATTAATAAAATCAGTAACAGTCACATTTTTGAACTTATATTTATCTAAGTAAGCTTTAATTCCTGTTTTAAATGCGGAGTCCCTAATTTCTTCTCTTAAAATAGCTAAAGCCCATGCCCCTTTTTCATAAAAGGTAAGACTACTAGCCTTAGAGTTCAATAAACTCTGCCCCTCTCCTTTTTCAGAAATATCACTTAGCGTTTTAGCTGTATCAAATAGCTTCCAATAGAAATAATCATCACCAAAAATTTCCTTTTCAGCCAAATAGGCATAATAGGTAGCAAAACCTTCATGTAACCAATGGTGTTCACTATTCTTTTCCGTCACCAAATTACCAAACCATTGGTGCGCTAATTCATGCGCATTGATGTTTACATAATTTCTATCTATAAACGAAGTGGAATCAATAACATATGCATCAGAGAAAAAAGTAGCGCTCGTATTTTCCATGCCTGCATATAAAAAATCATGAACAGGAACCTGTTTATAATCTTGCCATGGATACGGTACACCTATTTCATTTTCTAAAAAATTAAATATCCCTTTAGTGTATCTATATGTAGGTTCCACTTTTAGACTATCGTTTGGGTAGTAATAGTTTTCGATAGTTATACCACTTTCAGATGTTAATACCTGCTTTTGATATATACCTATAGCGAATGCCAACAAATAACTGCTCATAGGTTTTTTCATATCAAATAACCAAATAGCATCTTCCTCATCATTATCAGTTTTTAGAAGTAGTTTACCATTTGCAATTACTTGATATTTTTTATCGGCTTTAATGGTAAGATCAAATTCTACCTTTTCTTCCATGTCATCAAAACTAGGAACCCAATGGCTGGTATACTTTCCTTGGCCTTGCGTCCATATTTGTTCATTGCCTTCTAATTCATCATCCCAACCAATAAAATAAACCGTTTGTTTAGGCTTGGCTATATACTGGATCATCAGTTTATGTGATTCACCCGCTTTGAATTTTTGTGTAATGGAAATTGTCTTTTCTGTGGCAGTGAAGTCTATCTTTTCCCCATCAAGTTCTACTTTTGAAAAATCCATATTCTTTGCATCAAAAAATACAGAATCAACATTTTGTAACACATGAAAACGATAGATCACTCCGCCTTTAATCTTTTTCTCTTTAGGTAAAAAACCTAGGTAAACCTTGGCTTTAATAAAATCTACTTTATCTTGATGTTGCCCAAAAGCATAGAGGGATAAGAATAAAAAAAGGGTGAAAATTAATTTCTTCATACAGTATTCCAAACAAATAATATTTCAAATTTAATGTTTTGGGGAGCACTTCCCTAACCTTTACCTGAATTGAATGTGATGCTAAACAACACTTATTTCGCCAGTTACCATTAGAACCATATTTACAAGAGCAGTAATGACATTTTCCCCTTTGGGGATTAAGGGGCTTATCCCTATTTTAGTACCATGAACGCAAACTTCTTGCAAACTCCAGTAGTATACTTAAAAGGTGTTGGTCCCAATAGGGCCGAAACCTTAAAGTCAGAATTAGGAGTAAGCACTTACCAAGATTTGCTGAACCTTTTTCCTAACCGCTACATTGATAAAACCCAATATTATAAAATTGGTCAATTGCAACGTAGCAATGCCGATGTGCAGATTATTGGAAAAATCATCAATATTAAAACCGTTGAACAAAAAAGAGGTACACGGTTGGTAGCTCGTTTTAAAGATGACACAGGAGAAATAGAATTAGTCTGGTTTAGAGGTCAAAAATGGATTCGTGAAAATCTAAAATTAAACGTACCGTACGTGATATTCGGTAAATGCAATTGGTTTAATGGTACTTTCTCAATGCCCCACCCAGAGATGGAGCCATTAAAAGAGCACGAGCAAGGCACAAAAGTGTACATGCAACCCGTGTACCCATCTACGGAGAAATTAGGTAATAAAGGCATAACCAACAAGGTCATAAGCAAATTGATGCAGCAACTTTTCATGGAAATCAACGGGAAGTTCACCGAAAGCCTTTCGGACAAATTACTGTATGAGTTAAAGCTATTGGGCAAAAGTGAGGCAATGTTCAATATACATTTTCCAAAAAACCAAGAATTACTTGCAAAAGCCCAGTGGCGATTAAAATTTGAAGAGCTCTTTTATATACAATTGCAACTGATAGGAAAAAATGTATCTCGAAAGAAAAAGATAAAAGGGTTTCCATTTCTTGAAGTTGGTGAATATTTTAAAGATTTCTACAACAACAAACTACCCTTTGAATTAACGGGAGCACAAAAAAGAGTTATAAAAGAAATACGGGCAGACCTTGGCAGTAATGCACAAATGAATAGATTGCTGCAGGGTGATGTAGGATCGGGAAAAACCATAGTTGCGGTAATGACCATGTTGTTGGCCATTGACAACGGATTTCAAGCCTGTTTAATGGCACCTACGGAAATTCTGGCCAACCAACATTTTCAAGGCATATCAGAGTTACTGGAAGGTACTGAAATTACCTGCTCGTTACTTACGGGCTCAGTAAAAAAATCGGCTAGAAAGCCTATACATGAGCAATTGGAAAATGGGGAATTGAATATACTTATAGGTACCCATGCCCTTTTAGAGGACAAGGTTAAATACAAGAATTTAGGAATAGCCATTATCGATGAACAGCATCGGTTTGGCGTAGCGCAACGTTCTAAATTATGGCATAAAAATGAATTTCCGCCCCATATATTGGTCATGACGGCAACACCCATACCAAGAACATTGGCCATGAGCCTGTATGGTGATCTGGATATTTCTGTAATAGATGAATTACCACCTGGTAGAAAACCCATTAAAACAGTGCATCGCTATGACGGTAACAGATTAAAAGTATTTCGTTTTATACGAGATGAAATTGAAAAAGGACGCCAGGTTTATGTGGTATACCCATTAATACAGGAATCTGAAGCCATGGATTACAAAGATCTTATGGATGGCTATGAAAGCATTGTGCGCGATTTTCCACAACCAAAATATCAGATTTCCATAGTTCATGGACAAATGAAACCGGCGGACAAAGATTTTGAAATGGAGCGCTTTGTAAAGGGAGAAACACAAATAATGGTAGCCACTACAGTTATTGAAGTTGGGGTCAACGTGCCTAATGCATCGGTTATGATCATTGAAAGCGCAGAACGGTTTGGCTTATCGCAACTACACCAATTACGTGGTCGTGTTGGCCGTGGTGCCGATCAAAGTTTTTGTATTTTAATGACCGGCCATAAGCTATCTAACGACTCCAAAACCAGACTAGAAACTATGGTGACCACAAATGACGGCTTTGAAATTGCAGAAGTAGATCTAAAACTCCGAGGGCCAGGTGACATTATGGGCACCCAACAAAGTGGTCTGTTAAATCTAAAAATTGCGGATATAGTTAAAGATAATGACATCTTAAAATCGGCTCGCTACTATGCCCTACAATTACTAAAAGAAGACCCATCTTTAAGCAAGCCAGAAAATCTAATTATTAGACATATGTATGCACAGCTGGTAAAACACAAGAATATCTGGACATATATTAGTTAGTTTTATTTTAAATCCAAAGCCAATATATAACTATCTGCAGTTAAAAATAATCGCTTTTCATTAGTTGTTAAGGCACAGTTAGAAGTCAATAAACCCGTGTATACTCTAGCTATAGGTTTAGCTTCTTTATTAAAAATCCACAACCCACCTGGACCCGTGGCAAAAATATAGCCTTTACTATTTGCTTTCAAACCGTCTGGAAGTCCTTGTTGACCAGGTTTGCCCAACAAGTGCTTAACATCATAAAATAACTTCTTGTCAACAGCTTTACCTGGTGCTTCTAGACTATATTGAAACCAAGCACCACCAACCTTATCATCTGACACTGCTACATAAAGTAATTTGTTATCACTAGAAAGTGTAATTCCGTTCGGAAAACTCAATTCTTTATCTATTAGAATTAGTTCACCAGATCTTAAAAGACAATAAACTCCCTGAAAATCCAATTCCTTATCCTCATCTTCCATTAAGTTTCGAAGTCCGTATGGTGGATCAGTGAAATACAAATTTCCATTTTTGTCAAAAACACCGTCGTTGGGACTATTCAGCCTTTTACCTTCAAAGCTATTTATTAAAGAAGCATACGTAGAACTTGGATCATCCAAATCTGATTTCATCACCCCAACACGCCGCTCTCCATGCTGCATAAGTACCAGCTGCCCCTGTGGACTTAACAGCAAACCGTTTGAACCCGGTCCAAAACCTGTATAATTTTCAACATCAAAACCAGAAGGGTTTAAATAAGTTACCGTATCATTCTGGGCATTCAGTTTATAGACTTTATTTTTAGGAATATCAGAAAACAAAAGGTATTGACCATCTTCTATCCACAATGGTCCCTCTACCCAATCAAAACCACTAGCTATTATTTTCAATGTACTTTTTGAGTCTAAAACCTGTAAAGCTTCATCATCTAGTATCTCAATTGAAAAGTTTGATGTTATGGATCCATCCCCTAATATTTCTTTAGTCCCAGACATTTTACAGGAAGCTGTAACAATGAATACTAGTAGGAATAGAACTTTTTTAATCATGTTAATTGGATTTTGCCTGATTTACAAAATCTTCAGATAATTTTTTACTGGCCTCAAAATCGATTTTACCGGTCTTGGCATCATTGACCACACAACCGTAACCTATACCCGATGCACCAGCTTTAAACCAATCGCCAACGTTATTCGGATTAATTCCACCCACTGCAAAATATTCAATATGATCCAAAGGTGCTTTTAACGCTTTAAAATATTGAAGACCCATTGCACCGGCAGGAAAAAGTTTTACAACATCTGCTCCATTTTCGCTAGCCACACAAACCTCTGAAGGCGTCATAGCGCCCATTAAAACGGGCACATCATATTTATGGCTCAGTGCAACGACATCCACATTAGTATTTGGAGTAACCAGAAACTGTGCTCCAGCTGCTATGGCTTGCTCCGCAATTTTGACATTAATAGCTGTGCCAACTCCAATAATTTTATTTGGATACAAGGCACGAGCATTGGTAATTTCTTCTAAATAACCAGGCGTATTAGATGTAATCTCAAGTACATCTACCCCGGTTTCCAAGACAATTTTTACCAACTGGGGCACATCATTTTGACTCTTTGTACGAAGAATGGCCACAATTTTTTCATTTTTGATTCTAGCAACTATTTCTTTTCTATTCATCTTAAAACATGTCCGGAGATATTACCTTCCATTATTGATTTAATTTCATTTTCTGAACTGGTATGCTGATCTCCCTTTATAGTGTGCTTTAATGCAAAAGCCGCCGTAGAAAAATCTATAATTTCTTGATCCGCATCACCTTTATTAATACTATGTAAACAAGCAGCGGCGAAGGCATCTCCTGTGCCAAAACGATCTGTTATGTTCACCTTTATAATTTTTGCTACCGATAAGTTATTATTGGACAGCAACACACCAGATAGCTCATTCTCAGTGGCAGAGCTATGCTTTCTAATTGTAAATGCCAGTTGCTCAATGCCAAACTTTTTCTTTGCCTTTAGAACAGCGTTTATAGTCTTTTCTTCAGGACAATCACCTTCAAAATCCATCTCATAAACATCTTTTAATACACCTGCATTACCAAAAAGCAAATCAGTATGACCTAGTATCTTGTTAAAAATAAGCTGTGCATCTTTATTGGATTTCCATAAGGTCCTTCTATAATTCATATCAAAAGCAACCTTAACCCCTAATTCCTTGGCTATTTTTGCAACATTTATAGTCTCTTTTGCACATTGTTCACTAAGTACAGGTGTAATACCAGAAAGAAAGAGCCATTTTTTATTTCTAAGGATTTCTTCCCACGGAAACTCACCTTCTTTTATAGTACTAATTGCAGAATTTGCCCTATCATAAATAACACTTGATGGCCTAATGGAGTCACCTATCTCTATAAAGTATGTGCCAATTCTGCTGCCACCACGGACCACAAAATTAGTTTGAACACCAAACGCCTGTAGGTTTCTAACAGCTGCATCACCCAACTGATTGGACGGTAATTTGGAAACAAAAGAAATATCATTGTTCAAAACGCCCAATGCACTTGCCACATTAGATTCTGAACCAGCATAATTAACATTAAAGGTATTGCTAGAATTTATTTTCTGTCCGTGATCGTTCGGCGTTAACCGCAACATTATTTCTCCAAAAGTTACAAAGCTCATTTGATTACCAATTTGTTAATGATCCATCATTTTTTCTTAATCTAGGAATTTCAATAGGCTTGAAATCTTTAGAAAGCGCCAATTGCTCATTAAACGCTACACCCAGACCAGGCAAATCCGATACTTTATACCGAGGACCTTCAAGAATGGGTTGCTCTGGGTAAAACTCTGGTGCATTGGTACCCATATATTGGGCAGGTGTATTTATTTCTTCTAACCAACTAAAATTTGGGCAAGAAGCCGCCAATTGTATAGTTGCTGCTGTACATATAGGTCCTAATGGATTGTGGGGCATTAAATCTATGTAATGTGTTTCTGCCATTGCCGCTACTTTTTTAGCCTCGGTCAAACCGCCCACATTACATACGTCTATACGTGCAAATTGAGTTATATTCTGTTCAATAAAGGGCATAAACTGCCATTTACTTGAAAATTCCTCACCAATAGCAAAAGGCACATCTACCATTTGACGTAAACTTTTATAAGCTTCAGGATTTTCATCTCTAATAGGTTCCTCAATAAAATCTAAAGTTCCTTTAGGCATTCTTTGTATGAACGAATAAGTTTCTGGTATAGACAGCCTAGTATGATAATCTATGCCCATTGTAATTTTAGAACCAATTTCTTTGCGCAATTCAGTAACCCAATCTGCCAAAAGTGCAATAGAAGTTCTTGGCTCAAAAATACCCGGGTCTTTCTGAGATTCAAACTCTGCGGGAGCCAATCGTAGCATATTCCATCCATCTTTTACCAAAATTCTTGAATAATGCAACAACTCTTCTTTTGTCGTGAAACGCACGGAGGCAAAACACTCTACATAATCTCGTTGCTTACCCCCTAAAAGATCATATATGGGAATTTCAAGAACTTTACTTTTAACATCATGCAAGGCAATATCAATTGCAGAGATAGCGGCTGTTAATACACGACCTCCTTCAAAATATTGACCACGATACATTTCTTGCCAAAGTGCACCAATTTGCCTTGGGTCCCTACCTATTAAGAAAATTTTAAAATGTTGAATAGCACCTACTACGGCTAGCTCTCTACCTGAAAGACCAGATGCTCCCCATCCATGAATATTCTCATCGGTTTCTATTTTTACTACCAACTGAATACCTGTGCCTATGTTAATAGGAAATGTTTTAATATCCGTAATTCTCATTTCATAAGTTTATTTAAGATTTTGACACTATTCTTTCAACCTTACCAATAACAAAGGTGTAGCAGAAGAACCCTAGAAAGGCAACTCCTCCAATAAAGAACAAAGCCGGTTTGAAATCTCCATCCTCTACTAAATAGCCTATAACAACTGGTACGACCACAGCAGACAAGCCTCCAATAAAATTAAAGGCCCCTCCGGTTAAGCCAATTAAGTTCTTAGGTGCCATAAGCGAAACAAAAACCCATGCTATACTTGCCAGCCCATTACCAAAGAAAGCAATTGCCAAAAACAGAATAACCAAAGTATTGTCATCTGTATAATTGGCACCAATGATTGCCGTAGATAGTAACATACCTATAACAATAGGTCCTTTTCTGGCAATTTCATTACTATATCCTTTTTTTACTAAATAATCTGAACTAAACCCAGACAATAAAATACCTGCGAATGCCGCCAAAAATGGTATAGACGCCAAAAAACCAGATTGCAAAAAGTCTAACCCCCTATATTTCACTAAATATGTTGGAAACCATGTAAGAAAGAATATTGCTGTAGCACCTAAACAGAACTGACCTATGTAAATACCCCAAAGCTTCCTATACTTGAAAACCTGAATTAAATCTGACATCTCAAATTTCTCCTTCGGTTTCCCCTTTACATTCGATTTCAAGTCAATAAGTCCGCCACCATCGGCAATATGTTTCAATTCATTTTCGCTTATGCTTTTGTGTTCTTTTGGATCTCGATAAAAAATATACCACACCAATGCCCAAACCAAACCAATAATACCACTTACAATGAACAAGCCCCTCCACCCCATTTGAGATTGTATCCAAGTTAAGACTGGAGTTAAAAATGCCAAACCCAAATATTGTCCAGAGGTATAAACAGCAATTGCGGAAGCCCTTTCATTATCAGGAAACCAACGAGTAACTATTAAGTTATTAATGGGATAAGATGGTGCTTCAAAAATTCCAATGCTAGCCCTTAAACCTATTAATAATAAAAAAGAATTGGCGACACCTTGTATTAATGTAGCAATTGACCAAAATGCCATAAGAATAGGGTATAAGAATCTTGTTTTTATTTTATCGGCCATAATACCCCCTGGTATTTGCAAAATAGCATAGGTCCACGCAAAGGCCGAAAAAATATATCCCATTTGTACGGTACTTAATTCTAATTCATCACTTAAAGCAAACGCAGCAACCGAAATATTACTACGATCTAAGTAATTGATCACAACAGTAAAAAATACCATTGCCAATATGTTGTAACGCTTTTTAGTAGATTTTTCTAACATGTATCCTAAAGTTATTATCGTAATTTTTATCCCTGAATTTAACGACATTACACCTTTGACAATATTTCATTATCAATTTTAAACTACATGCCGATAATTAAACAATAAGTCAATCAAAAACAGACCTTAAAAGAACATCCAAAAATTACCACATATAAAATTGACCTGCTATTTATACTTATAGAAAACAATAGAACAATTGAATTAACTACTATACATAAACTAGACAATGTTCAAAAAAATTAAGAATGTGTTCAAGGGAAGGAAAAAATTGAATTTTTCTAAAGAATATATGTGTTTTCCTAAATTTTTAAACAATAAACCAAGTGACTCCTATAGTTTTATATTGTACTTAGAAATTCATTAAAATATAACAACTTTATCGTTGAACATCGTAATTTAGAAGGGTGTTAATTTCGAAAAAACCCTTGGTTTTAATAGATTTGTGAACTTAGATTATATAGAATATGAGCGCAACAAAAACATTATTTGACAAAGTGTGGGATTCCCACGTAGTACATAAAATACAAGATGGTCCAGATGTACTGTTCATTGACAGACACATGGTACATGAGGTAACCAGTCCTGTTGCTTTCCTTGGCATTAAGAATAGAAATATTCCTGTAATGCATCCGGAGAAAACTTTTGCAACGGCTGACCATAACACGCCTACAATAAACCAACATTTGCCGGTTGCCGATCCACTTTCTGCGAACCAATTAAAAATGTTAGAGGAAAATGCTAATGAATATGGTATTTCTTATTGGGGATTAGGTCACGCAAAAAATGGTATTGTACACGTTGTTGGCCCTGAATACGGTATTACACAACCTGGTGCTACTATAGTATGTGGAGATTCTCACACCTCTACACATGGTGCATTTGGTGCTATTGCCTTTGGTATTGGAACATCTGAAGTTGAAATGGTATTGGCTACGCAATGTATTATGCAGCCTAAACCAAAGAGAATGCGTATCAATATCAACGGGAAAATGAGTAAAGGTGTTACTCCTAAAGATGTTGCCTTATTCATTATCTCTCAATTAACTACTTCTGGTGCTACTGGATACTTTGTAGAATATGCAGGTGAAATTTTCAGGGACATGAGTATGGAAGGTCGTATGACCGTGTGTAACCTGAGTATTGAAATGGGTGCCCGTGGTGGTATGATCGCTCCAGATGAAAAAACGTTTGAATATATAAAAGGTCGTGAGTTTACACCAAAAGGTGCCGACTGGGATAAGGCTATGGCTTATTGGGAAACATTGTATACCGATGAAGATGCCATTTTCGATAAAGAATTGACTTTTGACGGTTCGTTAATAGAACCAATGATTACCTACGGTACCAACCCGGGTATGGGAATGGGAATATCAAATGATATACCTATGGCAAATGCCGTTCAAGGTGGTGCATCTACATATCAGAAATCATTGAAATATATGGATTTCAATGAAGGTGAAAGTATGATGGGCAAGCCTATTGACTTTGTTTTCCTTGGAAGTTGCACCAATGGTCGTATAGAAGATTTCCGTGCTTTTGCATCAATAGTAAAAGGAAAGAAAAAAGCCGATAATGTAACCGCATGGTTGGTTCCTGGATCTCACAAAGTAGAAACTGCCATTAAAGAAGAAGGCATATTGGATATTTTAACCGAAGCCGGTTTTGAACTTCGTGAGCCTGGTTGTTCTGCTTGTTTAGCAATGAACGATGATAAGATACCTGCTGGTAAACTGGCCGTAAGTACATCTAACAGAAACTTTGAAGGAAGACAAGGTCCTGGATCAAGAACTTTGTTGGCTAGTCCTTTAGTTGCTGCTGCGGCTGCCGTAACCGGTAAAGTAACAGACCCAAGGGAATTAATGGCAGAGTTAGTATAACAATTTTGTCCTTAACTAATAGCCTAAGGCTTTTAGTGAAAAAACAATGATAATAATACAGGCCAATGGTCAATAACCAGAGGCAAAAAGCTATAAAAAATGGCATACGATAAATTCAATATATTGACATCAACGGCAGTACCGTTGCCAATTGAAAATGTAGATACCGATCAAATAATACCGGCTAGGTTCTTAAAAGCAACAGAGCGTGTAGGTTTCGGTGATAATCTTTTTAGAGACTGGAGATACAATCAGGACAACACCCTGAAAGAAGATTTTGTTTTAAACCAAGATAAATTCAGTGGAAAAATTTTAGTAGGTGGAAAAAACTTTGGTTCTGGTTCATCCCGTGAGCACGCTGCATGGGCAGTTTATGATTACGGATTTAGATGTGTAGTTTCTAGTTTCTTTGCAGATATTTTCAGAAACAACTGTTTAAACATCGGTGTTTTACCCGTACAGGTAAGTGCAGAGTTTTTACAGAAAATTTTTGATGCCGTGGAGGCAGACCCTTCTGCAGAATTGGAAATTAATCTTCCTGAGCAAAAAATAACATTGTTGGCTACGGGTGAAAGTGAATCTTTTGACATCAATGATTACAAGAAAAACAATATGTTGAACGGTTTTGATGATATTGATTACTTATTGAACATCAAAAAGGATATTGAGACATTTGCGGAAAACACTCCGTTATAAACTCAATTTTCAAAGTACCAACATCATTTACGTTAACTAACCATTTGCCGTTTCCTAATATTAGATGAAATGGCAATTAGATCACATGAAAAAAAGAAAGTTAGAAATAATGGATACCACCCTTAGGGATGGTGAACAGACCTCAGGCGTATCCTTTTCTGCATCGGAAAAATTAACCTTGGCGAAACTACTTTTAGAAGAGCTAAAAGTAGACCGTATTGAAGTAGCTTCGGCACGAGTTTCCGATGGTGAGCTTGAAGCTGTTCAAAAAATTACCGAATGGGCCGCTGAAAATGGTTATTTAGAACGTGTAGAGGTTCTAACTTTTGTGGACGGTGGAGTTTCTTTGGATTGGATGAAAACTTCTGGTGCCGTATCACAAAATTTGTTGACCAAGGGCTCTCTTAACCATTTAAAATATCAGTTAAAGAAAACTCCGGAGCAACACTTCAATGAAATAGCAGCTATTTTTGAACAAGCCACAGAAAGAGGCATTATCAATAATATTTACTTAGAGGATTGGAGTAATGGAATGCGAAATTCAAAAGAGTATGTTTTTGAATTTTTAGAATTCCTTTCAACACAAAATGTAAAAAGGATTTTATTACCAGATACATTAGGTATTCTTACACACACAGAAACCTATGCTTATTTAACTGAAATCATTAAAAAATTTCCGAATTTACATTTTGATTTTCATGGACATAACGATTACGATTTAGGTGTTGCCAATATTATGGAAGCCGTAAAAGCCGGTTGTCATGGTCTTCACCTAACCGTAAACGGTATGGGAGAACGCGCTGGTAATGCTCCAATGGCAAGTGCCATTGCGGTAATCAATGACTTTTTACCAGAAGTGGAAATTAATGTAAATGAAACCTCTTTATATAAAGTAAGTAAACTGGTATCTGCTTTTACGGGTTTTACCATACCAGCGAATAAACCCATAGTAGGCGATAATGTATTTACCCAAACCGCCGGTATTCATGCAGATGGAGACAGTAAAAACAATCTCTACTTCAGTGACTTAATGCCAGAACGTTTTGGTAGAAAGCGCAAATATGCATTGGGAAAAATGTCTGGCAAAGCCAACATACAGAAAAACCTGCAGGAGCTTGGATTAACCCTAAATAATGAAGAATTAAAAAAGGTTACTGCCAGAATTATAGAATTAGGAGACAAGAAAGAACGCGTAACCAAAGATGACCTCCCTTTTATAATATCCGATGTTCTAGATACTGCAGATTATAAGCAAAAGGTTTTTATAAAATCTTACGTACTTACACACGCCAAGGGATTAATGCCTTCTACTACCCTATCTGTTGAAATAGATGGAAAAGTAATTGAAGCACATGCTCAAGGAGACGGACAATATGATGCTTTTATGAATGCCCTTAAAAAGGTGTACATTGCTAAAAAAATTGCCTTACCTAAACTAACGGATTATGCGGTAAGAATTCCTCCTGGTAGTACTTCTGATGCATTATGCGAAACAGTAATTACTTGGGAATTGAACGGAAAAGAATTCACATCAAGAGGATTGGATTCAGACCAAACGGTTAGTGCCATTAAAGCTACCGAGAAAATGTTGAATATAATATAGCGCAAAGCGCTTGACGCTGTTCGTTAAGCGCTAAATGCCAAAAATGAGGGATTATAAAAAATATACAGTTTGGGAATTAGGTCATGAAATTACTTTAGAAACGTATAAATTGACCAAGAACTTCCCAAACGATGAAATTTTTGGATTAACAAGTCAAATGAGAAGAGCTTCTTCATCCATACCAGCAAATATAGCTGAAGGGTGCGGAAGGGAATCTGATGCTGAATTCAAAAGATTTTTAATTATAGCTCAAGGCTCGGCAAGTGAATTAGAGTATTTTACAATATTAGCAAAAGACCTTGACTATATTATGAATAAAGAGTTTTTAAGCATTCATGATAAAGTAAATAAAGTGAGAAGAAGTTTAAATAGTTTAATTAATAAGATATAATTATAAATAGCCTAAACTATATACGATTAAAGTATAACGTTTAGCGTACAGCGAAAAGCGAAAAAGCGATTAACCATGAAATTAAATATTGCCTTATTGGCCGGTGATGGTATCGGTCCTGAAGTTATTGATCAAGCAGTAAAGGTATGTGATACCATTGCTAAAAAATATGAGCACCATATCACTTGGCAGCCAGCGCTTACCGGTGCGGCAGCAATTGATGCCGTTGGGGAACCTTACCCAGACGAAACACATGAAATTTGTGCAAATGCAGATGCTGTTTTATTCGGTGCTATAGGTCACCCCCGTTTTGACAATGACCCGTCAGCAAAAGTTCGTCCTGAACAGGGATTGTTGAAAATGAGACAAAAATTAGGCTTATTTGCTAACGTTAGACCAACATTTACATTTCCTTCATTAATAGACAAATCTCCTTTAAAAAGAGATCGTATAGAAGGAACGGATTTAATTATTCTAAGAGAATTAACAGGAGGAGTTTATTTTGGGGAACGTGGCAGAAAAGATGATGGAAATACCGCATTTGACACCATGACCTACCAACGTTTTGAAATAGAAAGATTAGCTAAAAAAGGCTTTGAATTTGCTATGAAACGTTCTAAAAAATTATGTTGTGTAGATAAGGCCAACGTATTGGAATCATCTAGACTTTGGAGAGAGACCGTACAGGCCATGGAAAAAGATTATCCGGAAGTAGAGGTTACGTATGAGTTTATAGATGCCGTAGCAATGCGTTTAATTCAGTGGCCAAAAGGATATGATGTAATCATTACAGCAAACCTATTTGGTGATATTCTAACAGACGAAGCATCTGTAATTGCAGGATCTATGGGACTAATGCCTTCTTCATCTGTTGGTAGTGATGTTTCTTTATACGAGCCTATTCATGGTTCTTATCCGCAAGCGGCAGGTAAGGACATTGCAAACCCTTTAGCAACTGTACTTTCTGCAGCAATGCTTTTTGAAGATTTAGATTTAACTGAAGAAGCTGAAGAAATTAGACGAGTAGTTAATAAGTCATTGGCCGAAGGTTATGTTACAGAGGATTTAGCCGAAGGTGGCAAAAGCTATAAAACCAGTGAAGTTGGAGATTGGTTGGCTAACAATATCTAGACCAATTTTTTAACTAAAAAGTCCCTTTAATCACTGATTAAAGGGACTTTTTTTATTTAAATTCTATTTCAATTTTAAATACTAGTTGCAACAGCAATATCCTTATCATAAATACTTTTAACTATTGCCCGTAAATCCGGGATTACGGTTTTTACCAATTTTGATGGTCCGTTGATCAATACACAGATTCCTAAATCAGATTCAGGAAAAAGTGCTATTTCATTTCTATAGTTGTTCACACTCCCGCCATGATGCCAAATGGTTTCTTCTGCCCCACTTTCATTCTCTTTTAAAGTATGAATTCTCCAACCAAAACCGTACGATGATTTTACATGACCAGGCCACTTTTGATAATATTTACGATGACCTTTTAATTCTATAAATGGTTTAAAAGCCGGTGCCATTTCATCTTTTGACATCACTTCTGGATTATGTCCCAATAAAAATCGCATCCACTTGGCCATATCCAATGAATTCGCGTTTATACCACCTGCAGCAATTGCGTTGTAATAATTGTCCCTAGGCAATACCTGTTTCCACCCATTACGCCTCTTAATATGAGGCAATGCAATATTATCTGTATTCATTAAAGACTCATGATCCATAGAAACCGAACTCATACCAAGAGGTTCAAAAAATCTATCGGTCAATAAGGCCTTTATATCTTTTCCTGTGGCTTTCAACATTACTTCCTGTGAAACAGAAAACATGGCATTCTGATAACTGTATTGTATACCAGGTTCACTGATAGGATCCACATTATTGAATTTTTCACTTATAGAGGACATAGATAACCCAGCCTCAACCAAATCTGTATAACTATGATATGGCGTACCCGATGTATGCGAAAGAAGATGTGAAAGTTTTATACGCTCTGTATTCTGTTGACTACCAAAATGAAAATTGGGCAAATAACTTGAAACCTTATCTTCTAAACGAAGCTTACCATCACTCTCCAAACGTGCAGCCAATATACCGGTAAATCCCTTAGATATTGATCCTAGTCTAAACAATGTTTCTGCATCTACCGACTCTTTACCATTATAACTTCTTTTTCCGTATCCATTAGAAAGAATTACAGAATCGCCATTTACAATACTTACACCTGCTCCTACAATATCGCCAGATTTTATAGCCTTATCAAAATATTTCGATAATGCTTTGTTCAAAGCTTTCTGCCGTATATTATACAGTTTGATTTCCCTTTTCTCCGCAAGCGTTTTAACAGGGTTAGGATTTGCAATAATTGCCTCTGAATGTTCAGGCTTAAAAGATGAAGCCGTTAGAACAAAAAGTAAGATAACCATAATTATGGTTCCAAAGAATAGTTTGGTACGTGACACAGCATTGTAGGTTTAGACCCTTATAACGCGTTAAAATGTATAAAATTACCGATGAACTGCACAAAATGAAAAATTTAACAATAAAAGGTATTGATTACAAGCATTTTGATATAACCATAAACCAAACAGAATAACAAAAAAAAGCAACCTTGAACAAGGTTGCTTTTTACTATTTTATTACAATTATTAATTAACAGCCCATAGCCATTTTTCTATATTTACTTTCCTTTCTTTTTCTTACGATTAAAATACCAACAGCTATTGCAACACCAGAAAAAGCAAGTATAGCACCCACTAAACTAGAATACACAATACCGTACCCAAAGGCAATTGGTAAGCCAGCCAAATACGCTCCAGATGCATTACCCATATTAAAAGCACTTTGGTTCATAGAAGAACCTAGCATTTCTGAACCCTTAGAGGTATTTATGATAGCCATTTGAATAGGCGTTGCCACAGTAAATGATATTGCTCCAATAACAAAAGTAAGTACCATTAACAGATAAGGGTTGGTCGCTACCATCATATTCAATAACAAAATACCACACATTACCGATAGACTAATTATAACCGCTTTTAGAGGAGAAAACCACTCTGCCATTTTAGCCCCTAAAAAATTTCCTGCAACCATGCCCAAACCGGCCAACATCATAGCGTAACCAACAAAATGATTTGGCAGACCTGCTACATCCGTAATTAAAGGAGCAACATAACTGTACCATGCAAAAAATCCGCCCGTACCTATCGTGGTCAGCGCAATCAATGCCCATAGTTCGCTATTTTTTAAACCTTGGGACACCGTAACCTTTTCTTCCCGCTCATCAACCTTAATTTGCGGCATCCATAAATAAATACTGCCAAGTGCCAATAAACCAACAAGACCCACTAAGTAAAAAGAAACACTCCAACTAAATTGCTGACCTAAATACGTACCAATTGGCACTCCTATTACATTAGCTACGGTTAAACCAGAGAACATAATGGAAATAGCCTGAGCACCTTTTCCTTTTTTAGCAAGCTTAGTGGCCACTACCGCACCAATACCAAAAAAGGCACCATGTGGTATTCCTGATAAAAATCTTAAAAATAACAAACTGGTATACCCAGTTGCCAAACCAGACAGGGTGTTAAAAACCGTAAACCAAATCATTAACAAGAACAACATTTTTTTAGGACTAAGCTTAGACCCAAAACCTGTCAACAACGGCGCGCCCACAACTACCCCTAAAGCATAAGCAGCAATAAAATGCCCTGCCTGTGGAATTGTTATTCCTAAAGAACCAGATACTTCCGTTAAAATTCCCATGATAACGAACTCGGTAAGCCCTATTCCAAAACCTCCTATAGCTAAAGCAAATAATGCTTTTTTATTTGTTTTTAATTTTTCCATAATTCAAACTTTAAATCTTTCTGCATCAATCTATATAACACAAGCAATTAAAAAGGCAAAGTTAGAACGCATATGTCGGTTTCAACTCAAATTAATTACCATATTTCTGTGAAAAATTAACCCCACGTAATTCCTCACAATTATAAATTCACCCAATTCAGTATAGAAAATCTACAATTGAGAAAACCATTTTGTTCAAACCATTACGAACAAATCATATTTGTGGCATCAATCAAAAAATACAATCAATAATGAAGACGCTACTAATTGCTTTACTTACACTACTCTACTTGAATACATACGCGCAATCAACCATTTCCGGTAACATAATTGACCAACAAGGCTTACCAATTATTGGGGCAAATGTATATTTAAAAGGAACTTATGATGGTACTGCAACCAATGATCAAGGGGTATTTTCCTTTGAAACCGATGCTACTGGAATACATACTTTAATTGCTTCATCCATTTCATTTGAAACCTATTCAAAATCAGACGAAATCACTCATTTTCAAAATATCACCATCAAATTAAGAGACGATGTAAACACATTGGATGCCGTTACCGTTAACGCCGGTACATTTAATGCAGGCGACAATGCAAAGGTTACCGCTTTAAAACCACTTGATATTGTAACCACAGCAGGAGCCTTAGGAGACTTTGTAGGCGCATTACAGACATTACCCGGTACTTCTAATGTTGCCGAGGATGGCAGATTATTCGTTAGAGGTGGCGATGCAGAGGAAACTCAAATATTCGTTGATGGTATGCGTGTGTTCACTCCATATTCTCCTTCGGCAAACAACATACCATCAAGGGGCCGATTATCTCCCTTCTTATTTAAAGGAATTACCTTTTCAACGGGAGGTTATTCCGCAGAATACGGTCAAGCACTATCAAGTGTTTTATTATTGAACAGTGTAAACGAACCACAAGAAGAAAAAACGGATATTTCCATAATGACGGTTGGCCTAGGACTTGGAAATACCCAAATATGGGATAAAAGTTCACTGAGCGTCAATGCCAATTATATAAATCTTGCACCGTATCAGGGATTATATCCAGATAACAATGAATGGCATAAACCTGTAGCATCTTTTGGAGGCGAAGCAGTATACAGATATAAATTCAATAATGACGGACTTCTAAAAGTATATGGTGCCTACAGCGCTGTTGACTTTGATTTAACACAAGAAGACATCAATGAAGTTAATGGTGTTAGATTTGGGTTGAACAATAACAACCTTTATCTAAATACTTCTTATCAAGATTTTATGGAAAAGGATTGGAGTATTTCAACAGGAATAAGCTTTGCTAGCGATCAAACGAAATTAAAGTTAGACACAGCAGATATTACGGACACCGAAAATTCTGCCCATTTTAAATTAGCACTGAAGAAATACTTTTCCAGTAGATACAAATTAAACTTTGGCGCTGAATATTTTATAACCGACTTCAAAGAAGATTACAGTGCGAATACTATTAAAAATGAATACAAGTTTAACAACAACCTTTTAGGCGGCTTTGCCGAAGCAGATATTTTCTTCTCTAAAAATCTAGCGACAAAAGTGGGTCTTAGAGGTGAATATTCACAATTATTACAAGAATTTAATCTATCTCCGAGACTCTCTCTAGCCTATAAAGCTGGGCAAAATGCACAATTTTCTCTAGCATACGGAGAGTTCTTTCAAAATCCTAAGAATGAATATTTAAAATTCAACACTGATTTTAGCGCAGAAAAGACTACCCATTATATAGCCAACTATCAATATGTAAAAAACAAACAGATTTTTAGAGCCGAGGCGTATTACAAAGACTATGGTAGTTTAGTAAAGTACGATACCGATTTCACTTTACCCACATCAATTTATGACAATACCGGTAATGGTTTTGCAAAAGGATTGGACATTTTTTGGAGAGACAACAAAACATTAAAAAATACAGAATATTGGATGTCTTATTCTTATTTAGATACAAAAAGAAATTATCAAAATTACCCAACCAAAGCTACACCAGATTTTGCTAGCAAGCATAATGCATCATTAGTGGTAAAACGATGGGTTGAAGATTGGAAAAGTCAGATCGGATTCAGCTACAACTATGCATCAGGTCGTAGTTATACAGACCCAAACACAGGCCGTTTTTTAACGGAACAAGCCAAAAGTTTCAACTCACTAAACTTCAATTACGCCTATTTGATAAGTCCGCAGAAAATAGTGTACTTATCCGTTAGTAATGTACTGGGTACAAAAAACATAAATGGTTACCAATATGCAGATCAGCCAAATACTGATGGTATATTCGACCGAAGAACAATTACACCCGCCGCAGACCGCTTCTTTTTCATTGGTTTCTTCTGGACAATCAGTAAAAATAAAAATGACAACCAGCTAGACAACCTTTAATACTTACAACTCAATACCCATAACCTACAACTGGGTCATCTATTTTATTAATAACATTTAAATAGAAAGATATTTGAAAACAATAAATAACATATAAAAATTATACCATGAGAACCTTACTACTAGTCATCACCTTTATTTTCACAATGAACATTACCGCACAAACGTCATACGAAAAAGGTATGAACAAAGCTTTTGCTTTATGGGACCAACAAAAGAATACCGAAGCATCTCAACTTTTTGAAAGAATTTCAGCTGCAGAAACCGATAATTGGTTGCCACCATATTATGCAGGTTTAATTGAAATTGTAAGTAGCTTTGGGCTAAAGGATGAAACGGTATTGACCACAAAACTCACAAGGGCTAAAGAATTTTTAGATACAGCATCGGCAATTTCAGAAAACAATCCAGAAATAATGATATCCTATGCGCTCTTAAATACAGCATATATAGCTTTTGACGGTGCTAAGTATGGTATGACCTTGTCTGGAGAGAATGCAGCTATTTATCAAAAAGCTTTAAGTATTGCACCAAACAATCCAAGAGTGGTCTTAAGCAAAACCGAATGGGACATGGGCGCAGCTAGGTTCTTTGGCAAATCAACAGTTCCATTTTGTAAAGATATTGAACGTGCCATCACATTATTTGAAGCAGAAGAACAAACCATACCTTACTACCCATATTCTGGTTTAGAAAGAGCAAAAGCCATTTCCACAGAATGCAAAAAAGAAACCTCTCCTAAAAATTAGAAGAGGTTTTCCTTAAAATAAATCAATTAAGGTAACTTATAAGATATAGTCTGTACTTACAAAATTGGACAATTTAGCCTCTAATAAATTTTCAATAATATCGGTATTTAATTCGTTATCCTTAAATGCAACGAATGTTCTTATTGAAAATGAGCGTAAGGCATCATGCACACTTAAAGTTGCCTGGGCAGAGTCTTTTCTTCCGGTAAACGGATAAACATCTGGTCCCCTTTGGCAAGAGCTGTTTAAGTTAACACGACATACCAAGTTCACCAAGGTATCTATCAGCGGAGAAAGTGCATACACATCTTTACCGAACAAGCTTACTTGTTGACCATAATTACTTTCTGCCATGTCATCTAAAGGTTCTTCAATATCCGTAAAAGGTGCGATAGGAATAATAGGGCCAAATTGCTCTTCTTGATATACACGCATTTCTTTGGTCACAGGATATAGCACCGCTGGCCAAATGTAATTATCAAAATGTTGACCGCCTTTTTTATTAATGATCTTAGCACCTTTAGAAAGCGCATCATCAATAAGTCCTTGTATGTAAGCTGCTTTATCAGGTTCAGGTAAGGGAGTAAGTTTGACACCATCTTCCCAAGGATTTCCGAACTTTAGCTCGTCTACTTTCTTTGCAAAGTTTTTATTGAAATCTGCCCTGATATCTTCATGAACATAAACCACTTTTAAAGCGGTACAACGCTGCCCATTAAAAGACAATGTACCGGCCAAGCATTCATTAATGGTTAGGTCCAAATCAGCGTCAGGTAATATAATAGCAGGATTTTTTGCTTCTAACCCAAGAACTAATCGTAATCTATTACTTTTTGGATGCTGATCTTGTAAAGCATTGGCAGATTTACTATTACCAATTAATGCTAACACATCTACCTTACCGGTTTGCATAATGGGCGCGGCAACCGTTCTACCCCGACCGAACAATACATTTACTACCCCTTTAGGAAAGCTTGTTTGAAAAGCCTCTAAAAGTGGTGTTATCAACAGAACACCGTGTTTAGCAGGTTTAAAAATGGTGGTATTGCCCATTATAATGGCAGGAATCAGCAATGCAAATGTTTCGTTCAATGGATAGTTATAAGGTCCCAAACATAAAACAACCCCTAAAGGTCCTCTCTTAATATGGGCATACACGCCATCATGCTTTGTAAACTTTGCTGCGTCTCTATCTAACTGCTTATAATCTTCAATGGTATCTTCAATATACTCTACCGTTCTATCAAACTCTTTTTGAGAATCCGGCAATGACTTTCCAATTTCCCACATTAAAAGTTTTACTACCTCTTGTCTTTTCGTTTTCATCTTTGAAACGAAAACCTCCATACATTCAATACGATCTTTTACATGCATGGTCGGCCAAACCCCTTGACCTTTGTCATACGCCTTTAAAGCTCCGTCTAAAGCTTCGAGCGCTTCCGCTTCTTGCAGGTCTGGAATACTGCCCAATAATGTTGGCTTATATTCTTTAGTTGAAGAGATTGTAGAGTATACATTTGTGGTATCTCCTTTCCATTCTTTTAGTTCTCCGTTGACCAAATATTGTTTTTGATCTATAGTTGATGTAATTTGAAATTCTTCTGGAATTTTAATATCGCTCATTTCTTTTTATATTTTGTACTATGATTGATAAATGTATTATAGAACGGCACTCCAAAACTACAGAAAACCGAATCTAACATATTAAAAGTAGTTTAAACCAAATACTCAAACAAATCCGGTTTATCATTTATATAATCGCCATAGAAATTGTTATTTTTCATACGCTCGATCAATGGTTGTAAATCATCTGGGTGCTTTAATTCTATACCTACGACTGCCGGTGCATTCTCCCTGCTGGATTTTTTAGAGTATTCAAAATGGGTAATATCATCGGTTTCCCCTAAAATATCTACCACAAATTCTTTTAAAGCTCCCGGTCTTTGAGGAAATCTAATAATAAAATAATGCTTCAACTTGGCATATAATAAGGCTCTCTCCTTAATCTCCGCTGTTCTCGTAATATCATTATTACTGCCCCCAATAATGCAAACCACATTCTTGCCAACTATTTCTTCTTTGTATTTTTCCAACGCGGCAATAGATAACGCCCCCGCAGGTTCTACTACAATAGCGTCTCTATTATAAAGGTCCAAAATAGTCTGACAAACTTTACCTTCATCAACCGTAATCATATCATCCAAATAATAATTACAGATAGGAAATGTGAGGTCACCAACCCTTTTAACAGCAGCCCCATCAATAAATTTATCAATATTATCTACGGTAACCACTGTACCAGAATCGATTGCCGATTTCATAGAAGGAGCCCCTTTGGGTTCTACCCCTATAATTTTGGTATTAGGAGATAGTTGACTAAATACACTAATAAGACCAGATGCCAATCCACCACCACCTATACATACGAACAGGTAATCAATTGGCTTTTTTGCCTGCTCTATAAGTTCTAAACCAACAGTTGCCTGACCTTCAATAATCTTAGGGTCATCAAATGGATGTACAAATATTTTACCGGTTTGATCACCATGTATTTTAGCTGCCAATGATGAATCGTCAAACGTATCACCTTGCAACACTACTTCTACCCATTCACCACCAAAAAGCTTGGTTTGTTCCACTTTTTGTTTGGGTGTAACCGATGGCATGTAAATGGTACCCTTGATCTTTAAATGACAACAAGCAAAAGCTACACCTTGGGCATGATTGCCAGCACTGGCACATATAACCCCTTTACCCCTTTCTTCCTCTGTTAAGGAACTAATTCTATTAAAAGCTCCTCTAATTTTATACGACCTTACCCTTTGTAGATCTTCTCGTTTTAAACGAATTTGACAATTAAACTCTTTAGACAATCTAATACTATCTGTTAACGGTGTAATTTCAGAAATTTCTGAAATAATCTGTGCCGCTTGCAAAACATCTTCTAAAACTGGAAAATACTCCGGTTTGCTCCCTTTCATATCTTTTTCTTTGCTATTAATAATTTATCATTAATGCATAAAACCGAAATTGTCCGCTTAAGTAATGCCCATTAAATCTGCAAGAGCAAAAGTGCTTGCAGATTTGAACATACCCAACCGGACAATCAGTAAGATTACCTTAAGTTATTGATACCTAAACTATAGGCTTCATTGCTGTCATAGACTCACGCAAACGTGCTCCTACTATTTCTACCGGATGCTCACGCAATGCTTTGTTCACTGCAATCAATTGGGCGTTATCTACATCATTATCTATATCCGCAGAGAAATTTTTACCGATAACATCAGTATCTATATTCTTCATAAAATCAGTCAACAATGGCTTACATGCATGATCGAACAAGTAACAACCATATTCCGCAGTATCTGAAATTACACGGTTCATCTCGAACAATTTCTTACGTGCAATAGTATTTGCAATTAATGGCGTTTCATGTAAAGACTCATAATAAGCAGACTCAGCAATAATACCAGATTCTGTCATTGCCTCAAAAGCCAGCTCTACACCTGCTCTTACCATAGCAACCATTAATACACCGTTATCATAAAATTCTTGTTCTGTAATCTCTTGACTACCTGCAGGAGTTTTTTCAAAAGCAGTTTCACCAGTTGCAGCTCTCCAAGTCAATAAATTCTTATCATCATTTGCCCAATCTTCCATCATAGTTTTAGAGAAATGACCGGTCATAATATCATCCATATGTTTTTGGAACAATGGACGCATTATATCCTTCAACTCTTCTGAAAGTTCAAAAGCCTTAATTTTAGCAGGATTTGAAAGACGGTCCATCATATGCGTAATACCACCGTACTTCATACCTTCGGTAATAGTTTCCCAACCGTATTGTATCAATTTAGATGCATAACCGGCATCAATACCTTTCTCAACCATTTTATCAAAACAAAGTATAGAACCAGTTTGTAGCAGACCACAAAGAATAGTTTGCTCACCCATTAAATCTGATTTTACCTCAGCAACAAAAGAAGACTCCAGAACACCAGCTCTATGTCCACCAGTACCGGCAGCATAAGCTTTTGCCTGTGCCAAACCTTTACCTTCCGGATCATTTTCAGGGTGAACCGCAATTAATGTTGGTACACCGAATCCTCTTTTATACTCCTCTCTAACTTCAGAACCAGGACTTTTTGGCGCTACCATGATTACGGTTAGGTCTTTACGAACTTGAGTACCTTCTTCCACGATATTGAAACCATGAGAATAAGAAAGGGTAGCTCCTTTTTTCATTAATGGCATAACCGCACCTACTACAGCAGTATGCTGCTTATCTGGCGTAAGGTTTATAACGACGTCAGCAGTAGGAATCAATTCTTCATATGTACCTACCGTAAAACCGTTCTCAGTTGCATTGATAAAAGATTGTCTTTTCTCTTTTATTGCAGCATCACGTAGTGTATAAGCAATATCCAAACCAGAATCTCTCATGTTCAACCCTTGGTTAAGCCCCTGAGCACCACAACCTACGATAACAATTTTTTTGCCTTTTAAAGCATTTACACCATCAGCGAACTCAGACGAATCCATGAAGCGACATTTTCCAAGTTGCGTTAACTGATCTCTTAATGATAGCGTATTAAAATAATTGGCCATTTTATATTTACTTTATTTGATTTATGTTATAATTCTTTTATTTAAACTCTTTTAGCAAAGCGGAAATCTTCATTTCATCTTTTGTCACTGAAATACGCCCAGAGCGTACAAATTGCATAATGCCATATGGTTTTAGTTGGTCATGCATTTGATCAATTTCATTTCTTCTCCCGCTTTTTGCAATGACAAAGAAATCTCTTGAAACCGTGACAATCTGTGCATTATTATCCTTTATAATATTTTGAATTTGACGCTCGTCAAACAACAGTCCCGATGCTATTTTGAACAATGCAGACTCCTGATAAATAGTCTCGTCATCCGTATGATAATACGCCTTAATAACTTCGATTTGTTTTTCGATCTGTCCAACAATATTGTGAACCCATTTTTCTGTTGTATGTGCTACAATAGTAAACTTAGAAACATCGTCAATTTCCGATTTAGATACATTTAAGCTCTCAATATTAATATGTCTCTTTAAGAATATACCCGATATTCTATTTAACAACCCAACGTTATTCTCTGAGTATACTGAGATTGTAAACCATTTATTTTCCATAAGCTTTCATTACCTACTCCTTAAAAAGGATTTTATGGTATTGTTATTATTAATCTTTACTAATTTTTTACAGCCATTATTACACCTGTTGACCAATTTAATTTTGTCAATGTCAAGTCTTCGCGTTTCTCCAAATACGCAACCAATGACTTTACATTCTCCTCATGCCCTTCTGGCCAGTTAGGTTGTTTGGTCATATCATCCACGATATAAAACCCGCCAACCTTGATCAAATCCAGAACCTCATCTATCTCACTATACTTTCCTGGCCAGGCATCGGCAAAAATTAAATCGAATTTTTCACCGGTGTAACCTTTTATCCACTCTGTCCCATTTTCACAAATAAGTTCAACTCTCTGGTCATCACCAAAGTAATTTTCGGCAATGGCCGTCAACTGTTGATCATTATCTATGGAGATCAAAAAAGAATCAGTATCCATACCGTCAATCATCCAAGAAAGGCTTAATCCAATACCAGTTCCTATTTCTAAAAATCTACCATTAGGTTTTGAAGCCATCAAAGTCTTAAGAAAACTTCCTATATATAGATCAGAAGGCATTGTAAATCCAATTTCTTCAGATTTACGCACAATAGAGCTATGTACTTTTGGAATATCAAGTATGATGCTATCGTTCATGAGGTTATTGATTGTTCTAATTTACTTTAAACGCACTTCAGACACAGAAGCTCCAGAAGGAATCATTGGAAAAACATTATCCTCTTGCTCTACCTTTACCTCTAAAAAGTATGGTTTGTCCGAAGCCATCATTTCCTGTATCGTAGATTTTAGATCTTTACGTTCAGATATGCGCTTTGCCTCAATACTATATCCTTCGGCTATTTTAACGAAATCTGGATTTACCATTACGGTAGATGCATATCTCTTATCAAAAAATAACTCTTGCCATTGACGTACCATACCTAAGTGCTCATTATTAAGCACTACAATCTTAACTGGAAGGTTATGCTGAAATATAACACCTAATTCTTGAATGGTCATTTGATAACCACCATCACCAATAATGGCTACTACTTCCCTATCCATAGCACCCATTTTAGCTCCAATTGCAGCCGGTAAAGCAAAGCCCATGGTACCTAATCCACCAGAAGTAATATTACTTTTAGACTGTGAAAACTTAGCATATCTACACGCAATCATTTGATGCTGACCTACGTCTGATACTATCACCGCCTTATTATTTGAAGCTAAATTAATTTCCTCTATAACTTCACCCATAGTCAACCCTTCTTTGGTTGGATGAATGTCATTTTTTATAATGGTATCGAACTCAATTTTGTATTTCTCCTTAAACATATTATGCCAAGCCTCATGCTTATTTTCATTAAGCAATGGCAAAATCAAGCCTAAAGTCTCTTTTGAGTTACCCAACACTGCAACATCTGCATGTACATTTTTGTTTACCTCTGCAGGATCAATTTCAAAGTGAATAACTTTTGCTTGTTTGGCGTAATCTTCTAATCTACCCGTTACACGATCGTCAAAACGCATACCAATGGCAATTAACAAATCGCACTCATTGGTCAGTAAATTAGGTCCATAATTACCATGCATACCAACCATACCCACATTTAATGGATGTGCAGTATCTAATGCAGAGGCACCCATAATGGTCCAAGCGGCAGGAATCCCTGTTTTCTCAACCAAGGTTTTCAACTCGTTTTCCGCTTTACCAAGAATAACACCTTGCCCCCATACTATAAATGGTTTTTTAGCATTGTTTATTAATTCTGCCGCCGCCTCAATTGCACTCATTTTTGGCTTAGGCACTGGCTTATAACTTCTTACTCCAACACATTTCTCATAGGAGAAGTCCAGCTCATCTATTTGAGCATTTTTTGTAATATCTACTAAAACCGGACCGGGTCTGCCAGATTTGGCTATATAAAAAGCCTTAGCCATAACTTCTGGAATTTCAGAAGCTTCGGTCACTTGATAGTTCCATTTAGTTACAGGGGTAGAAATACCTATAATATCAGTTTCTTGAAAAGCATCCGTACCCAATAAATGTCTTGTTACCTGACCAGTGATACATACCATTGGAGTAGAATCTATCTGCGCATCTGCAAGACCGGTAACCAAATTGGTTGCTCCAGGACCAGAGGTGGCAATAGCAACACCTACTTTACCTGAAACACGAGCATAACCTTGAGCGGCGTGTGTAGCACCTTGCTCATGTCTTGTTAAAATATGATCGAGCTTATCTTGAAATTTATATAACTCATCATAGACGGGCATAATAGCCCCACCAGGGTAACCATACATTGTTTCAACACCTTCTGCTAATAAACAATGGATTATTGCCTCTGCCCCAGAAACTCTAATGGTATTCTTGGAACCTGTACCTTTTTTCTTCTCTTTTACTGTTTCCATAATTAATAATCAAATTCAAGTATGCGCATTACAGCCACAATTACCCGATATTACGTACTTACTAGAACTCATTAAATTCTAGCCAATAATTTTTTTTTAAAACTCATCGGTTACACAACCTTGTGCAGCAGAGGATACGGAACGAGCATATTTGTATAATACTCCTTTTTTAAACTTTAAAGCTGGCTCTACCCATGCTTCTTTACGCTTTGCCAATTCCTCAGCTGACACTTCTACATTAATAGAATTTGTTTCTGCGTCTATCGTAATTGTATCTCCATCCTTAACTAAGGCAATAGTACCACCTTCTTGTGCTTCTGGCGAAATATGCCCTACTACAAAACCGTGTGTACCTCCTGAGAAACGACCGTCTGTAATTAAGGCCACATCTTTACCTAAGCCTGCACCCATAATGGCTGCTGTAGGTTTTAGCATTTCAGGCATTCCTGGACCTCCTTTAGGACCTTCATATCTAATGACGACAACATTCCCTTTTTCCACTTTACCTCCGCGTATAGCATCATTGGCATCATACTCACTATTAAATACTTTTGCAGTTCCTTTAAACAACAAACCTTCTTTTCCTGTAATTTTTGCTACAGAACCATTCTCTGCCAAATTACCATATAACATTCTTAAATGCCCTGTTGCCTTAATTGGTTTATCTAAAGGCATAATAACATCCTGACCTTCTTCCAAATCTGGAACACTTTCTAAATTTTCTGCTAAAGTCTTTCCTGTTACCGTTAAACAATCTCCATGTAAAAGACCATTTTTCAATAAGTACTTTAATACAGCTGGTATACCACCTATTCTATGAACATCTTCCATTAAATACTTACCACTAGGTTTTAAATCTGCAATAAATGGTGTAGTATCACTAATATGCTGAAAATCTTTTAGCGTAAAATCTATGTCTGCAGCTCTTGCAATAGCCAAGAAATGTAATACTGCATTGGTAGAACCTCCCATTATGGTTACTAGACGTATAGCATTCTCCAAAGACTTACGGGTAACAATATCCAGAGGTTTAATATCTTTTTCAATAAGAATTCGCATTTGTTTTCCTGCCGCAATACACTCTTCTTCTTTATTGTTGCTGATTGCAGGGTTAGAAGAATTATATGGCATAGACATTCCTAGCGCTTCTATTGCAGAAGCCATTGTATTTGCCGTATACATACCACCACAAGCACCAGCTCCCGGTATGGATTTTTTAATGATGGATTTATAATTTTTCTCGTCCATGGTACCAGCTACTTTCTCTCCCCATGCCTCGAACGCAGAAACAATATCCAACTTTCTATCCTCATGACATCCAGATGCTATTGTACCCCCATACACTAAAATTGCAGGACGGTTTAAACGTAACATTGCCATTAATGCACCTGGCATGTTCTTATCACAACCTACAACTGTTACCAATGCATCATAGGACATGCCTTGCACAACGGTTTCCATAGAATCTGCGATAATATCCCTTGACGGTAATGAAAAACGCATTCCTGGTGTACCCATAGAAATACCATCACTAACACCAATAGTATTAAAAATTAAACCTACAGTTTCTTTAGAGTTAACTCCCTCTTTAACCAACTTTGCCAAATCATTTAAGTGCATATTACAAGGGTTACCTTCATAACCTGTACTTGCAATACCAACTAATGGCTTATTAAAATCCTCATCTTTAAAACCTATTGCATATAGCATTGCTTGTGCTGCTGGTTGTGTTGGATCTTGAGTAACGTTTTTACTGTATTTATTTAATTCCATAATATAAATCTCGTATGCTTATCTTGATTTTCTAATACCGTTAAACCAAAGATAAAAGTTTATAAAAATTTCAGTTTTTAACAATAATGGTCAATACAAATTCATTTTAACAAAAAACCACTTAAACAATTTATAATCAAGTATTTAAACAATCATTATATATCATATTCAATACTTTAAAACTGTTCCATATTCATAGTAAACCACAAAAAAAACCTGCATCAAATAAATCTGATACAGGTTTTCTAAAATTATGAAAAGCTATATCATCCCTGTTTAGGAATGACGATGACTACTTCAAAAATTGATTTCAATAAATTCATATTACAATAGTAATAAAAAATACTTCAATATATACCTGCTTAACAAAAAAGGGATGAAAAGTATTAAATTAAACTAATTTAATACTAATACGATCTCCACCTTTCTTTTGTGCCAATATACAAATAGACCTATCCGTTAACTGAATAACTCTAGGATAACCACCCGTTGTTTGACCATCTTTCATTAACACGATCAATTTACCCGCAGGAGTTAACTGAACCGTACCAGGTAATGTAGCAGAAGTTAACATGGATATAGCATGTGGAGTAATTGTTTCTGTTAACTGATAAGCCATTCTATTGTTCTCATGGGCCACTGTAAAGGTTTTGGAAAAAATTTCTTCCAATTGTCTATCGTTTAAAATATCAAACTCGGGTCCTTTAGTGACTTCTAAAACATCAACATCCAAAAAGCAATCAACTTTTATCTCTGATATTTTGGGCTCAAACAACTGTTGAGCATTAAAAGGAACGATGTCATTATCTATTAATCTAGCGAACTTTGTAAGGGGCTTATAAAACGACCTACTACCTAAAACTTCTTTAACAGAAAAACCTTCCTTTACTCCCAAATAAGACCTAAAGCCTTTTTCCAGTTTTCCAAAAGATAGAATATCCCCTACAGATATCTGATAAACCTTATAATTTTTTATGGGCAAATTATTAAGAGTGGCGGACATTTCTGCACCACCGATAGCCATATAGGTATCTTCTTCAAAAATAAGGGTTGGTCCTGTCATCGTAATTTCCAACACTGCTGCAGATGCTTTATTCTCCAATAAAGAATTTATCTTAAATACAGACATATCATCCATTACACCAGACACTGGCACACCCTTGTCCCTTAAGCCAAATCTACCTGAGTCTTGTATGGTTGTATAAAAACCCGCTTTTAAAACCTTAAGCATCCAATTTAATTTTTTCAGGTTTATAAATACCTACCTCTACTTCTATTTTATGAAGCTCATATTCTGCCTTGGATATCTCAAAAAACTCAACTTTATCCCCAACGCTCACAAAACATGGGTTATCTTTTGATGCATCAAAAATTGGCACTGGACAATTACCAACAATATTCCACCCACCTGGTGATTCTTGCGGATAAATGCCAGCTTGTTTACCTGCAACTCCAACTGCTCCTTTAATAACTTTTGGTCTTGGTATAGCCTTTCGGGGTAGCTCAAGCTCACTATTTATTCCTCCCAAATACATGAAGCCAGGCAAAAACCCAATACCGTATACCGTATAAGTACTACCAGTATGCAAGTCTATTATTTCACGTTTGGTTTTATTTAGTTGCCCTGCAACGTCTTCCAAGTCTAAACCAAACTCAAGATCGTAGGTTACAGGCAGTCTCCATAAAAACCTATCCGGTTTAACAGATTCCTTCAAATTGGCGTACCAATTTTGTATATCTACAGACATTTTTTCAAAGTCAATTTCCTTCTTTCTATTCAATATCAAAAGTGAATTGTAAGCTGGCACCAATTCCCAGTCCATCTCCTTTAAAGCCTCATTATTAAGAAATGTTTGAAATTGTAGTATTTTTTCAAGTATGAGCTCACTAACTTCATTTGGCCATTCAATTAATAAAGAATGTGTACCAAAAGGTTTTATATCGATTTTAGGGGAATTCACGGCTTTACTTATAGATTATGTTCTGATAAATGCTCTGTAATATACGTTAAAATTTGTAATGCAGAAGGTGTGTCACCATGAATACAAAAGGTATCTGCATACATAGGCAAGCTTTTACCTGAAACAGTTTTCACCTTCTTATTTTTGTGCATATATAGAATATGAGCCAGTACTTCTTCCCCATTATTCAACAGGGCGTTTTTTTCTTTCCTCGCTACTAGGCTCAAATCATCATTATAATTTCTATCAGCAAAGGCTTCTACTAAAACCCTAAACCCATTTTTTTCAGCCAACCTTTGAATGACACTATTATAAGGAACATACAAAAATGTTGAGTTCCTAAAAGTGGCAATAGCCTCTAAAAAAAATTCAGCCAAGGTTTCATTTTTAGCTATATCATTATATAAAGCTCCGTGTGGCTTTATGTGATGCAGATCAACACCAACCTGTTCCCGAACGTTATTGAATACTTCCATTTGAGATCTGATACTTGCAATTAAATCTTCCTTTGAAATTTGCAATGAAACACGACCAAAATTCTTTCTATCCGGATATGAAGGATGCGCACCTACCTTAACGTTATATGATTTAGATAAATCTAGACACTTTTTAATGGTATCTATAGAACCCGCATGAGCTCCACAAGAAATATTACAAGAACTAATAAGGGGAAACAATTCACTTTCATTACCTACACCCTCACCAACATCACAATTAATATCTATGGTATTGTCCATATTACATTATACCTATTACCGTTAAAATACTTTTTGCACCCAATACAACAGAAAGAAGAATAATTAGTAAGCCAAACACATTTTGCGACCAGGTGTTTTTATATTTCCCCATTACACCAACTCTGTTCACAACCCACAGCAAAAACACTGCAATGATGGGTAATAAAAGTCCGTTCGTAATTTGTGCAAATTTGATAATCTCAATGGGCTTAATTCCAAAAGAAAGAAAGAAAACTCCAAGGAATAAAATTACCATCCAAATCATTCTAAATTTAAAATCCTTAAGACCAGCGCTCCATCCAAAGCAGCTATTAGCAACATATGCGGCAGCCAAAGGTGCGGTTATTGATGAAGTAATACCTGCAGCAAACATACCTATACCTAAAAAATACAAAGCAGCAGAACCGTATAAAGGCTCAAGTGCTTTAGCCATACCCATAACGTTATTAACCTCTAAAGAATTAATGGCCGCGGCAGATATTATAATACTAATTGAAACAAGACCGCCCAAAATAATAGAGACCATAGTATCTCTTTTAGCTAAATTAAGATCATCTTTTGATTTCCATTTTTCACTGACCAGAGCTGCATGCAAAAAAAGATTATACGGTACAACAGTAGTACCGACCAATGCAATAATGGTAAGAATACCGTTTTTTGGAACCGATGGCACTAATAAGCCTTTTAACAGCTCCCACATATTGGGCTTAGTCAAAAGTGCGGTCATTACAAATGATAAACTCATGATCAATACCAGCACTATAAATACTTTTTCCAGGGCTTTATAGCTACCTAAATACAATAGTACAAAAGCCAATCCACCAAGAACAAAAGGGTATAAACTACTATAGTTTGTACCAAACAAGGCTTCCATTCCTAAAGTTGCACCACCAATATTACCCGCTTCATATGAAGCATTACCTATAATAATTGCTGAAAATATTAAGGCAATGACACTATTTCTAATAATTGGATTATGGAGTTCTTGCTTAATGACATCTGCCAAACCTTTTTGAGTTACAATACCTAAGCGGGCAGACATTTCTTGCAAAATAAAGGTTGCTATTATAGATAACAGCATAGCCCACAGCAAATTAAAACCAAAATCTACCCCTGCCAAGGTACAAGCCGTAACTGTACCAGGACCAATAAAAGCAGCCGCTACCAGAACCCCTGGACCTAATTTTTTAAACATATGTCAATTTTTCATTCCTGTAAATATAATTGGTAAAATTGACTTTGCTCACCATACTTAAAATCATTTTCACCACAATTTTAACATTTTAAAATACCGTTAATCTAAAAAATTGCAGTTCGTCTAAAACTTGGGCGCCTTTCATCGAGTTTACATAATAATCCTAAAATAACAGGGTTATAGCTATCCCCAAACCTTAAACTTAACCTATTAATGATTTGCTTAGAATGTAAAAAAGAACTTGGTTACTTAGATCATAAAAATGCCATGGAGAGCGCAGGTGTAGAGCTTTGCTCAAAGCACCATGAACGTATTAAATTACTAATCAACAAACACAATACACCTTTAGAGGCCATACAACTATATTATGCTTTAAAAGAAGCTGGTGTAAACTCTATGTTAGAATGGTGGGACGGTAAAAAATCTATAGATATAGCCATCTCACGTGTAAAACTAAATATTGAAATTGATTCTGAATATGATAAGCTGACCGAACATGAAGCTATCAACAATTTAGAAGAAGCAATGCACTCCTTTAAAAATGGATTTACAACCATTAGAATTCCCCATATTGTTGTAAGGTATTATCTAAGTGAGACCGTAAACAATATCATTGGAATAATGGAAGGTCTAAAAGCCAATATCAAAGTGATCAATTAAAAAAACGGAATATGGAAAATTCTAAAAAAGCATATAAAAATCCGATCAGGGCGGCAATAGCCTCCCTATTAATCGGTATGGTAATGCGCATACTTCACTGGCCCTTTTCAAAAGGAATTATATTTATTTCCTTTGCTGCCATTCTAATACTTTACGCCCTTCGCTTTTTCAAAAAGGAAGAAAAAAAGTCAGTGGATCTAATTAAAATGGCCTTAGTTCTTTTTTGGACAACAAATGGTCTTTTAACTATTTTAGATTTTACCCATACCCTATTTTTTCAAATTGGCACAGCTTTTACATTTATTGCTTGGTTCGCTATGGAGGGCACGTCGTATTTTATGTCAAAAGAAGGTAATGCAAAAAATAGCATAACAGAAATCATTTGGAATTTTGTAATGGTTATTGGTGTATTAACCCTTATATGCGGTGGTCTTATGCACTTACTAAGTTGGAACTACTCGATACCAACGCTGACCTTAGGTCTTACCATTGTAACCAGTTATATCCTTAGGGATATTTTTACTGCACCAAAAAAGAACAAGGACGACATAAATAATGAAGAGCTATACTCTTAGCTAAACATTTTTATCATATACAATTTTACCCCAACCAACCCTCTCTGTCGAGTGAACGGTATTGAATGGCCTCTGAAATATGATTTCCATTCAATGACTGCTCACCGGCTAAGTCGGCTATAGTTCTTGCCACCTTTAAAATCCTATCATACGCTCTTGCCGATAAGTTTAACCTTTCCATGGCATTTTTCAATAATGCCTTAGATTTATCATCAAGTTTACAATATTCACGAATTTGTTTGGTATTCATTTGAGCATTGTAATGTACATTCTCCAGCTCATTAAAACGCTTTGTTTGAATTTCGCGAGCCACTGTAACTCGTTTTCTGATATCTACACTACTTTCCCCTTTTCGTTCTTCGGATAGTTTTTCGAACGGTACCGGAGTTACCTCAATATGAATATCTATACGATCTAATAACGGTCCCGATATTTTACTTAAATACCGCTGCATTTCTGCAGGTGAAGAAGTTACCGGAGCATCTGGATCATTAAAATACCCACCAGGACTTGGGTTCATACTTGCCACCAACATAAAACTACTTGGGTAGGTAACCGTAAAGCGTGCACGTGAAATAGTTACTTCCCTATCTTCTAAAGGTTGGCGCATTACCTCTAACACTCCCCTCTTAAATTCTGGTAATTCATCCAAGAACAAGACTCCGTTATGGGATAGTGAAATTTCTCCCGGTTGCGGGTAAGCTCCGCCTCCTACCAGTGCTACGTCAGATATAGTATGATGTGGGCTCCTGAACGGTCTTTGGCTCATAAGCCCCATATTCTTGATCTTACCTACCACGCTATGAATTTTGGTAGTTTCCAATGCTTCGTGTAAGGTCATTGGTGGCAGAATAGAAGGTAAGCGTTTTGCTAACATGGTTTTACCTGCACCAGGTGGTCCTATCAATATAATGTTGTGCCCACCTGCAGCTGCAATTTCCATACACCTTTTAATACTTTCTTGCCCCTTAACATCAGAAAAGTCGAACTCAGGAAAATCTAAGCTTTTATAAAACTCTTCTCTAGTATCTATTATAGTCTGCTCAAGCGGAATGCCTTGATCAAAAAATTCCAAAACTTGTTTAATATTATCTACCCCATAGACTTTTAAATCTCCAACAATAGCAGCCTCTTTTGCATTTTCCGTTGGTAGAATAAAACCAGCAAATCCTTCTTCCTGCGCTTTTATTGCAATTGGCAATGCTCCTTTAATAGGCTGAAGGCTACCATCTAAGGACAGTTCCCCCATGATGATATACTTTTCTATATCCTCAGATTTTATTTGACTAGAGGCTGCCAAAATTCCTATGGCCAAGGTAAGATCATATGCCGAACCTTCTTTTCTAAGATCGGCCGGAGCCATATTTATTGTGATTTTTTTACCTGGTATTTTATAACCATTATTTTGTAGTGCCGCTGCAATTCTATAGTTACTTTCTTTGATGGCATTATCCGGAAGCCCTACTAAATGATATCCTATACCTTTATTTATATTAACTTCTACAGTAATCGTTGTGGCCTCAACACCAAATACGGCACTCCCATAAACTTTTGTAAGCATTTTTAATCCTTTGGCTTAAATGTAAGGATTTCTTTGCTTTTTTTAATTTCTTCTTCATTCATCATCATTTTACGAAACTCACCATTAACATACATTTCTGCCTGATCCCTATAATGTTTGCTTAATGGGTTACCAGATTGCCCTGTTGGTAAAATGCTTATACTATTCTCCACATCTGAAAAATCTATCACCCTTCTTGTTGAGGGCCCTGATGTCGTCTTATAAAAACCAGTATCATCATAAGCAAAGGCCAAGTTATTTATTACCTCCCTAGAACCATGTATTGGAAAAGGTCCCACATTGAAAAAAGATCGTAAAGCCGCTATTTGACCAATTGGATGCCCGTGTTCAATGGAATGTACACGTTCCCAGCGCCATTGATTTACGTTATTACCAAAATCCTTTTCTAAAGAAGCAATTGCCTCCATAAAAGATAGATTCACAATATCTTTCATATTCTCAGATACGTTGGTAGTGTTTACATTATCCCACCACACAGAATTTTCATCTTTGGATAAAGGAGCAATCAGCCTTTTCATAAAATGAGTACTTAAAAATTGATTGAACAACTCCTCATCCAATTCATCTTCAAAAGTATTCTCTAACAAGTAGTAGATCCATCTATTATAAACAGTAGCCTCTATGGATGATAAATTATAATCTCCGGACCACATCTTTAAACTATCAATAGCCTTTAATCCGTTTTCGCTTAACAATGATACATCTAAATATTTAGCCAAATTAGAAACTATATCTGGTTCTACAGATGATATCACATCAGTTATCATATCACTGGCTGCAGATATATCCCAATCGTCTTTAGGCTCCAATAAACTTACAATTCTCTTACCTCTATTCTCCGGCAAATAATACCCAGGATACAACATACCAGCAATAGAATCTGGTTGGTTATTGGCGGAATACACAAAATTATTTGGCGGATTTATAGCCTGCGGATTCTCATTAAAGTCTAACAATTCTCTTTCTAATGATAGCCCTTTATTTACTTCATAAATAAGTTTGGTGTTTACAGAGTCGGGTATCTTATAAAGTTGGGCCGTGGCAAACCATGCTACATTTCCCTCATTATCTCCGTACATAATATTTAAACCAGGCGCATGTATTTTTGGAAGCGATTTTTTAAATTCCGCTAAGTTATTTGAATGACTTAAACCATATAAGGCATCTATAACCTTATTCTCCATTTCTGTGTAGACCCATGACATTGCAATTGGTCTATCTCCTTGAACTTGATCGGCAATTCCGTTTAAGATTGGACCATGTTCTGATCTTTTATAAGAAAACTGAATGTCATCAGCGTCTTTAACATGAATTGTTTTGTGTACAATTTCATAATCTACATAGCCATTCTTAGAGAGATACTGATTCTCATTCTCTGGATTATTCTGTTCATAATAAAAATCAACGTCATCATTTTCAAACATTGTGAGTCCGTAGGCCAATTTTCTATTATGTCCCAATAAAGGAAATGGTATACCTGCAATATGATATCCATATTTGGAATAAGTAGGTGTTTCTACATGAGCTTCAAACCAAACGGATGGTTGAGAAAAACCAATGTGCGGATCATTGGCAAAAATTACCTTTCCGTTCTTTGTTTTTTCAGGTGCAATTACCCAACTATTACTTCCCTCGAACAAAGGTACATCCAATACACTTAGGGCTTTATTAACAGCGGCAGTAAGATTATTTTGGATAGTATCTTTGGGTGTAGGGTTATAATTCTTTATCCATTCGGTATCTACGGTTGAACCTACATGCAGATCTTTTAAGTATTGAGGACCCAAATTGGCATTTATAGAAGTTAATAATGGATCTGTTTTGTGCGCCATTGCAAAACTAAAGGCCATGTAACCAATAGTATTATAGATATCCTCTAAAACAAATTCTCTCTTATCTATACCGGTTAAATAAAACTCTACCGGTGTTGGACCTTCATTTATAAATTGATTGATACCGTCCAAATAGGCTTTAGCTAAAATAACACCTTCGTCATTTACATCTACCTTGGATGCCGTTATCTTAGAAGCATCGGCAATTCCTAATGATAAAAAAAACTTATCTGTACCAATAAGATCTTTACCAAATACCTCAGAGAGTCCGCCACTCGCAATTCTTCTTAACAGTTCCATTTGCCAAAGACGATCTTGGGCATGAACATAACCTAAAGCTCTAAATGCGTCTTTTTCGTTTTCACCGTAAATATGAGGAATTCCATAATCATCATAATAAACATTTACAACTTCTTGAAGACCAACTAATTTCTTTTCACCGGAATAGTCTGGTTTTAGAGTGTATGCAAATATTCCGATAATAATTATCAGAAGGGTAACAAGTACCAACAGGAGTGCTCCTATTTTTTTTAATGTTCTCATAGTTTCTTTGGGGGATTATCTCTCCCAATTTAAAACTATTTTTTACATAAAACGTCTCAGAACTCTGCTTTTTATTGACAAGTAGTCAACATCTTACAAAAACGATACACTATTTATTATTCCTTAATCCTTCTAACAACCAATTTTTATAGGTTGGAATATCAGAATTTTGAATAGAAGTGTTGAGCACTTCTAAATCAGGAGAAAGCAACACATAAAATGGCTGGGAAATTGAACCAAAATTCACATCTTGAAAGGTACCCCATTTTTGGGCAATGTTGTTAATTTCCTTTACTCTACCACTCTCAAATTGAAAATTGAACTGTTCATTTTCAGGTAGCTCTTCCCTATCATCCGTATATAAAGAAATTAAAATATAATTATCTTTTATGATCGGAAAAACTTCGGAATCGCTCCAAACATTCTCCTCCATTTTTCGGCAATTTACACATGCCCATCCCGTAAAATCCAAAAGAATTGGTTTATCAACTTTTTTAGCATATGCCAAACCTGCATCAAAATCCTTAAAACAATCTATACCTAAAGGGCAATCACTTTCTTGCTTAAAAATGCTATAAAATTCAGGAGGAGGAAAACCGCTCAACAACTTAAGGTTAGTAACTTTAGTTACGCCTAGTATCATATAAAGCGTAAATGCAGCACTTACAAAGGCAGTTACTTTTCTTCCTAGTGACAACTTTTTAACCGGGCTATCGTGCGGAAATTTATACATACCAAATAAGTAGAGTGTCATCGCGATACCTAATATGATCCAAATGCCCAAAAATATCTCACGCTTTAGAATACCCCAATGCCCAACTAAATCTGCATTAGATAAGAATTTAAGGGCAAGTCCTATTTCTAGAAACCCTAATACTACTTTTACGGTGGTCATCCATCCACCAGATTTAGGTAATGAATTTAACCATGCAGGAAACAAAGCAAAAAGAGCAAAAGGTAATGCCAGTGCCGCACCAAAACCTGTCATACCCGCGGTAAGGTTAGAAGCTACTTCACCTTCCGCTAAAGTAGTACCGCCCAGTAAGCCACCCAAAATAGGACCTGTACAGGAGAACGAAACAATAGCCAAGGTCACTGCCATGAAAAAGATACCTAAAACACCACCTACCTTAGAAGATGCAGCGTCCATTTTATTGGCCCAAGAACTAGGTAATGTCAATTCATAATACCCAAAAAATGAAAAGGCAAAAAATATAAAAATCAAAAAGAACAGCAAGTTCAACCATACATTGGTGGCTATGGAATTTAAAATTTGAGAATCTACAGAATCAAACAAGTGAAAAGGTAGACTTAATAGAAAATAAATAAGCACTATGAAGAATCCATAGAGCAAAGCATTAATTATCCCTTTCGATTTTTTTTGAGAGTGTTTGGTAAAAAATGATACAGTCAATGGAATCATTGGAAATACACACGGGGTCAATAAGGCTATTAATCCCCCAAGAAAACCAAGTCCGAATATGACCCAGATATTTGTACCTGTAGCAATGGTGTCTTGACCTTGCGTTAACAGTTCTCTATTTTTAAGGTCTAACCGTAACTTTTGACCTAAAGCTAAACTTCTATCATCAACAGTGTTTATAATTTCAGCTTCAGAACCATCTAAAGTAAACATGAACTTTTTGTCCATAGGAATGCAAACTTCTTTACAAACCTGAAAAAAGAGATCTACATCTATCTGGTTGATTTCAGGGTCCAATATTTTAATTCTTTGTGTAAAGGTGGCCTCATCTTTAAAATAGGTTTCTTCTACTTCAAAAATTTCACTGTATTCCTTTATTGTTTCGCTTTCCAAGGTACCATCTATCAATTCATAAATTGTACCGTTGCCATTATAGGTGAATTCACTTGGCAAAGAACCAAATTCTGACGTAAACTGAGAGTACATGTGCCATCCGTCAAGAATTTTAGCCTGCATTACCAATTCATATTCCGTATCCGAAATCTTATTGATTTGCTGTTCCCAAACTACGGGTTCATCTTCGGTTTGCGCAATAACCTGTAATGGCATTACAGTTAAAAAAAATAGGAATGCAAAAAATCTAATCATTTAATATCTATTTTTAAAATCTCTTGGGTGGTATCTACAACCCTAAAACGGTGGTCTGCACGCATGCCTACAACCCAAACAATTTGCTCACCTGAACATAACAGCCAAGTTTCTTCTTTAGACAAAACATCAACTTTCTCGTCTTTAAAATACTTGGACAACTTCTTTTTTCGATTTAAACCTATCGGATAAAAATAGTCGCCACTTTTCCATTTTCTTACGGTCAGCGGATACTTTAAAGCACTTTTTTGAACGTATATTTCATTCTTTGTATTATCATAACGTTCAGAAACCTTTGTAAATTTCAAGTTGACCGGAAGATTCAAAGGTACTTTATCCTCAGGAATTAAGAACTCATCAACTACGGATTTAGCATCGCTTTTTGAGGTCAACAATAATACATTGCGATTCTTAACTAGAATATGGGTGTTAGATTGGAGTTGTTTACCGGATAAACCGTTTAACAAACCTTCTAGATTGTCCATTTCTTTAAATCCATATGGACTGAACAATGCATACAAATAAGTAGGCAATGGCTGTAAGCCCCTGAGCTTATCAATTTCTATTTCTACCTTATCATCTTTACTTACAAATAAATCTTGCTTTAACTTTAGTAGATAAGTAGAGGCTATCGTTTCCGTTTGGTGTAAATATTGAAGGGTATTTTTAAAATTTTCGGAAAAAGTAGGATGAAGTTCATTCAACTTTGGAATAACCTCTAATCTTATTTTATTACGTAAATACTTAGTGTCCGCATTACTGGCATCTTCACGCCAATTTATATTTTTGGCATTCGCAAAGTTTTCCAATTCTTCTCGAGTATAAGGCAACAATGGTCTTCTTAGGTAATTAATTTTCGCCGGTATACCCGTTAAACCATCAATACCCGTACCTCTAGATAAATTGATCAAAAAAGTCTCAATATTATCATTTGCATGATGTGCCGTTAAAACATACTTGCCTGCATCTTGTTCCAGCAATTGCTTAAACCACGCATATCGCAATTCACGCGCCGCCATTTGAACCGAAACCTTGTGTTGGTTCACATAGCCCAAAGTATCAAAATGGGTGACATAGACCGGTTTATTTATGTTATTTGCTAAACTTCTAACAAAGGTTTCATCTTCATCACTGGCATTTCCACGTAATTGAAAATTACAGTGTGCAATTGAAAATTGTAACTGTGCCCTATAACATAATTCTACCAATACGGTACTGTCAAGACCTCCACTACATGCAATTATGAAGTGATTTTCCAACAATTCCGGAAAAGAAATTTCTATATGTTCCCTGAACGTTTTTAGCACGCCATAAAGGTAAAGAAGTCCCACAATTTAACAGGACAGACTAAGAATAATTTAACTTGAACAAGCAATTCTTTAATTAGGAAATAGCCTTTACAAAAGTGCTTACTTTTTCAGCGTGTACTTTTGCCAATTCATCATCTGTAATTCCTTTTTGCTCATCAAAATTCTCGTTAAATCTTGGCAATGAAAAAGATGCAACCACAGTACCTTGAAATCTAGTTATCATTTTTTCCGCAACCTCTAAGGCTCCAATAGCACCACGACCACCATTTGAAGTGGCCATTAACAATATCTTCTTATCCGCTAAGAACTTTACATCTAACCTAGATAACCAATCCATAACATTTTTAAAATAAGCAGAAGGGTAACTATTGTGCTCACTTACGGCAATGATCAAGCCTTTGGCATTACTTATTTCATTCTTAAACTCCACCAAAGAGTTAGAATAACCATCTTCTTTTTCCGCATCTTGACTATACATAGGAAAAGGGTATTTAGACATGTCTCTTAACCTAACCTCTGTATCGCCAATTAACGTGGAAGTATATTTTGCCAATTTATAATTAATGGAAACTGAAGAATTGCTTCCTGCAAATGTTAAAACGTAACTCATAATGCTATTTTATTGTGTATTTGCGAATTTAATTTAATAAAGCCTAACCTTAAATTATTTTATCTAATTTTACCGCTTTAAACATCCAAACTTACTGTTTTATAAGTATATAGGATATAATTGTTATAATGAGCAACTCTAAGTCAAGATTGTTTTTTTTAGACGCGATAAGAGCGTGGGCCATCTTAATGATGTTACAAGGTCATTTTATTGATGGTTTGCTTGATAATACATTCAGAGACAACTCAAATATGCTCTTTGCCACTTGGAAATACTTTAGAGGAATTACCGCTCCGGTTTTCTTTACCGTTTCTGGTTTTATTTTTACTTTTTTACTGATAAGATCACCACAGACGGGTTGGAGAAACCCTCGCGTAAAAAAAGGAATTAAACGTGGTCTTGAACTTTTGGTCATCGCCTATCTTTTAAGAATGAATATTTTTGGTCTCTTTAAAGGCGAAATCTATGATTCTTTTTATTTAGTTGATGTACTGCACTGTATTGGGCTTTCTTTATTATTCATCATAGGTTTTTACATCTTGACATTTGCTAGGCAGAAATGGATTTTCCCAACAATATTGGCAACCACTACCCTATTATTATTTGCCTTTGAGCCTTATTACAAAACCCTAAGTTTTAATTTTTTACCGCAAGCCATGGCAAATTATTTCACAAAGACCAACGGCTCTGTGTTCACTATTATACCCTGGTTGGGCTATGCAACCATAGGTAGTTTTCTATCTGTGCTATTTTCTAGATTTCAAAACAATAAAAATGTTTATAATTTCATAGTACCAACATATGTAGCCATTGGGTTAATCTTAATATTTTTTTCTTCCGATTTCTTTCTCTATTTGCATGAAGTTACCGGAATACAGCTATTTCAATCGATTTTCAATAATAATTACCTATTTATTCGCTTAGGTGATGTATTATTAGTCTTTTCCATATTTATACTGCTAAGAAAGTTTTTAATGAACTCTACTTGGCTTAAAATCGGTCAAAGCACGCTATCAATATATATCATACATTTCATTATTCTATATGGTAGTTTTACAGGCGTTGGCTTATATAGGTTTTTTCACCACTCACTGAATCCATACTTTGTTGTACCGGGAGCCATATTGTTTATGATTGCAAGTACATTTTTTGCACTACAGTATGAAAATCATAAAGTAGAAATTAAATCTAGCATATCTAGCTTTTTGTCAACTACTAGAATTTACTTGGAACAAATAGCAATTTTACTGTTTGAAGCATTGAGAACCATTACGGAAAAAGTACTACGATTACTGGGATTGATAAAAAATTAAAACCATCCTAACAAATGGTCTAGAAGTTATAATATTGAAAAAGGCAGCCCAAGGGCTGCCTTTTTTATTTAAAATAATATCTATTAATTAAACATGAAGCGCACGATCATCGGTTGCGGCCAATGCTGCTTCTTTCACTGCTTCAGCATATGTAGGGTGAGCATGGCTCATTCTAGAAATATCTTCTGCGGAAGCTCTAAATTCCATTGCAGTTACCGCTTCGGCAATTAAATCTGCAACACGAGCACCTACCATATGAACTCCTAAGACTTCATCGGTCTTTTTATCGGCAAGGATCTTTACAAATCCGTCAGTATCCATACTTGCCCTTGCACGGCCTAAAGCGCGCATTGGAAATTGACCAACTTTATAGTCAACACCAGCTTCCTTTAGCTCTTCTTCAGTTTTACCAACTGCAGCTACCTCTGGCCAAGTATACACAACCCCAGGTATTAAGTTATAATCAATATGAGGTTTTTGACCTGCCAATTGCTCAGCAACCAAAGTACCTTCTTCTTCCGCTTTATGAGCCAACATAGCTCCTTTGATGACATCACCAATAGCGTAGATATTATCTACGTTAGTTTTCAAGTGCTCATCAACAATGACTTTACCTCTTTCATCAAGTTGAACACCTGCAGCATCAACATTTAATCCGTCAGTATAAGGTTTTCTACCTACAGCAACCAAACAGTAGTCACCTTCAAAAACAACCTCTTGACCTTTTTTATCATCGGCCTTTACAATAACCTGATCTCCTTTTCTTTCAACGGATTTTACTTTGTGAGATAAGGCAAACTTCACTTTTTGCTTTTTAAGCACCTTGGTCAGTTCTTTTGAAAGTGCACCATCCATACCAGGAATAATACGATCCATAAACTCGACCACCGTAACATCAGCCCCTAGTCTTTTATATACCTGACCTAATTCCAAGCCTATAACACCACCACCAATAACAATCATATGTTTTGGTACTTCCTTTAGTTCTAGAGCTTCTGTAGATGTGATGATACGTTCTTTATCCAATGTAATGAACGGTAAGGTAGATGGTTTGGAACCTGTGGCTATAATAATATTCTTAGCTTCGATCTCTTCGGTTTTTCCATCGTTCTTTTTGATGTTAATATGAGTAGCATCTTTAAAACTACCTACACCTTCATAAACGGTAATTTTATTTTTGTCCATCAAAAACTCTATACCCTTTGTAGTTTGATCAACCACACCTTGCTTACGAGCGATCATTTTTTCCAAGTTCACTTTAACTTCACCAGGAATCTCAATACCATGCTCATCAAAATGCTTAATGGCATCTTCATAATGATGCGAAGAATCTAACATCGCCTTAGAAGGAATACAGCCAACATTTAAACATGTTCCGCCCAAGGTGGAATATTTTTCAATTATTGCAGTTTTCATTCCTAGTTGCGCACAACGTATTGCTGCGACATATCCTCCAGGTCCTGAGCCTATAATGGCTACATCATATTGATCCATAAAATTTTAATTTTCTAATGTCTTACAAAATTAATACTATTTTTAGTTTTAAAGCGGTATAGCGGTAGAATGCTTTACCTCTTTTATAGTAAATGAGCTTTGAGTACTTCCAATATGATTCATAGTCGTTAATTTATTGACCATAAAATGTCTGTAAGCCTCCATATCTTTAACATGAATTTTCAATAGATAATCATAATCACCACTTAAATGGTGACATTCTACCACCTCTTGCAAACGCATGACCTGTGCTTCAAATTGTGCAATATTATCCTTAACATGCTGTACTAACTTCACGTGACAAAATACCGTAAAGTTCCTATTTACAATAGTTTTGTCAACTAACGCCACGTAACTTCTTATTGCCCCTTCCCGTTCCAATCTTTTTATACGTTCATAAATAGCAGTGGTGGAAAGTCCTAATTTTAAGGCATACTCTTTAGTTGTCTTCTTACTATCTTCCTGTAGTAATTCCAATAGCTTGTTATCAATTTGGTCAAGTTTCATAATGAATATAATTCTGTCTGGTTGTTACAAATTAAACAATAATGGAATAAAAATCTAATTTCTTATAAATAATAGCATCAAATTCTAAAAATTTACATCTCTGTTGACAAATTTACACTTAAAGGGTAGTTTTACAGAAAACAACAACCCATGAGTCACAAAAACAGCAATGATTTACAAGATTTACAATACTTTGGAGAATACGGTGGCGTAAATCCGTCCATATCAGATTCATCTACATATACTTTCATATCGGCAAAGACGATGTTCGATACTTTTGAAGGAAACACAGAAGGCTGCTATCTATATAGTAGGCATTCCTCCCCTTCAAACTTATATTTAGGTGAAGCCCTTGCAGCTTTAGAAGGTACAGAAAGCGCCAATGTAACCGCCAGTGGCATGGGGGCTATTACAGCTGTAATTCTACAAATATGTAGTGCGGGCGACCACATAATAAGTAGTAGAACAATTTACGGTGGCACATATGCTTTCATGAAAAACTTTCTAGTAAAGTTTGGGATAGAAACTAGCTTTTTAGACATTACGGATTTAGATGCCGTAGAAAACGCTATTAGACCAAATACTAAATTGATTTACTGTGAGAGCGTAAGCAACCCGCTTTTAGAAGTAGCGGACATTTCGGCATTATCACGAATAGCAAAGAAGAACAAACTACAATTAGCTGTTGACAATACCTTCTCGCCTTTAACCATTACCCCGGCTAAATTGGGTGCAGATATCGTCATACACAGTTTAACCAAATTTATAAATGGTACTAGCGATTGTGTTGCAGGGGTCGTTTGCGGCACCACCGAATTTTGTTTAGGACTTAAAGATGTAAATAATGGTGCGGGTATGTTATTAGGTAGTACATTAGATAGTTTAAGAGCTTCTTCAATTCTAAAAAACATGCGTACACTGCATATACGCATGAAAAAACACAGTGAAAATGCCCAGTTCTTGGCTGAAAATTTTGAAAGGGACGGACTTAGAATAGTCTATCCAGGCCTCTCATCTCACCCAGGTCATTTGATTATGGAAGATCAAATGAATCCGGAATATGGTTACGGCGGCTTAATTACAATGGACGTTGGTAGTTTAGAAAATGCCAATGCATTGATGGAATTAATGCAAGAAAGAAAATTGGGCTACTTAGCCGTAAGTTTAGGTTTTTATAAAACCTTGTTCAGTGCCCCAGGTAGCTCAACGTCTTCTGAAATTCCTATGGAAGAACAACAAGAAATGGGATTGGGCAATGGCCTAATTAGATTTTCCATTGGACTTGACGATGACATAGAACGAACCTATGAATTAATGAAAAAGTGCCTCTTGGATCTTAATATTCTGGATATCAAAAGCATAAAAGTCTAAACTCTATTTTGCATGTTGGGTTTGCACATCCGTAACAGAAATCGTAATATTACGAAATAACCAAACTTCATTTTAATGATTGACCAAAACACTAATGAACATAGGGAAAATGAGCATATTGTTGACAATAAAGAACTGAGCATTTTTGCAGCTTTAGTTCCTGTAATCGCCCTAATTGCCATGTTGGCTTATAATGTTTATGTGTTTGGTGATGATGCGCTCAGTGGATCAAATCAGTTTATTTTATTGCTTGGTGGCGCAGTGGCCGCAATAGTTGGTTTTCTGAACAAGGTATCTTACAAGCAAATGATTGCCGAGGTTGAAGAGAACATAAAATCTACCACGGGAGCGTTACTTATACTTTTAATGGTAGGTGCTCTTGCAGGTACTTGGCTGGTTAGCGGCATAATTCCGGCCATGATCTACTACGGACTTCAAATACTTAATCCTACCATATTTTTAGCGGCTTGTGTGATTATTTGCGCCATTATATCCGTAGCAACAGGTAGTAGCTGGACCACTTCTGCAACCGTAGGTATTGCCTTAATAGGTATTGGTGAAGCACTGGGTATTTCTTTGGGAATGACCGCAGGAGCAGTTTTATCCGGAGCATATTTTGGTGATAAATTATCTCCCCTGAGCGACACCACAAATTTAGCACCTGCAATGGCCGGTGGAGAATTGTTCTCGCATATAAAGTATATGCTATGGACTACGGTACCAACTATTTCCGTTACGCTAATTGTATTTTTAATTATTGGGTTTAGCCTTAATACAAGTGGAGAAGCTGATGTAGACGCCATTTTAGCATCTATAGATTCCTCCTTTAATATCAACGGATGGTTATTTTTAGTACCCATTGCCGTTATTGCGCTAATAGTAAAAAAAACACCTCCATTGGCAGCATTACTTATAGGTACTTTATTAGCGGCTATTTTTGCATTGATCTTTCAACCAAATATTGTTGCCGGCATCACAGGAGCATCAGAACTAAATTTTGAATCGGGTTATCAGGGAATCTTAAAAGCGATTACGGTAAGTACTGATATACCTACGGATAATAAAGCTTTAAGCGATTTATTTTCCTCTAAAGGTATGACAGGTATGCTAGGCACCATTTGGCTTATCATCTGTGCTATGTTTTTTGGTGGCATTATGGATGGTATTGGAGCTTTGGCAAGAATTACAAAATCATTGTTGAGCATGGCGAAATCTACTTTTGGGCTATTCTTTAGCACTGGAATTAGCTGTATTGTTTTAAACGGTACCGCTTCTGATCAATACTTAGCAATTGTAGTACCGGGCAAAATGTTCTCAAAAGCATTCAAGGACAGAGGCTTGGCTCCTGAAAACTTGAGTAGAACTCTTGAGGATACTGGTACGGTAACATCTGTTTTAATTCCGTATAACACCTGTGGCGCTTACCATAGTGGTGTTTTGGGTGTTGGTGTAGCAGAGTATTTTGTTTATGCCATTTTTAACTGGTTAAGTCCAATAATGACCTTCATCTTTGCAGGATTCAACATTAAAATAAAAAAGTTAGCCACGGGCAAAGCTTAAAATTAAAATTCATCATTTTTTAGCACAATAAGCCAACAATTGTCAATGTGATAAATTAAGGGTCTTAATTTTACGTCATCGACACTAAAAACACCTGTATTGCTTCGCTATTCAAAATAGTTATTCTACTATTGAAAAATCTAATTTAGAAAGGCACTTAACCCTCTTACAAGTCTTAATTTTGCTTTATAATTAATTATAAAACGAAAACATATTATGGCATTTGTAGGAAAGAAATTCCCAAATATTAGTGTTAACGCAATGAACGACATGGGCGATACTTTTAAACTTAATGTTTTAGAAGAAGCTCAAAAGAATAATAAAAAAGTAGTTCTATTCTGGTATCCAAAAGATTTCACTTTTGTTTGCCCAACGGAATTACACGCATTCCAAGCTGCCATTGGTGAGTTCGAAAAAAGAAACACACTTGTAATAGGTGCATCTTGTGATACTCCAGAAGTACACTTTGCTTGGTTGAGCACAGACAAGGATAACGGTGGTATTGAAGGTGTAACATATCCAATTTTAGCGGATAGCAACCGTAACCTTTCTAGCGTTCTAGGCATCTTGGACATTCAGAACGAAGTTTACGACGAAGAAACTGAAACCGTTCAGGTTGAAGGTGACAATGTTACTTACAGAGCAACATATATCATTGATGAAGAAGGTGTTGTACAACACGAAAGTATCAACAATATGCCTTTAGGTAGAAATGTTGGTGAGTATTTACGTTTGGTAGATGCTTTAACCCATGTACAGGAAAAAGGTGAAGTTTGCCCTGCAAACTGGGAAGAAGGTAAAGAGGCAATGTCTGCAAATAGAGACGGTGTTGCTAGCTACCTTTCTGCTCATGCAAACTAAATAGAATGTTTAATGAACATGAAGTATTTCACTTCATGTTCATTTTATTAACCATTAAAAAGCTTTAGTTATGTTATTAGAATTAGAACAGGATAATTTACAGGAAATCATTGAGAACAACCCTAACGTTGTTGTTCAATACTCTGCCACGTGGTGCGGTAACTGTAGAATTATGAAGCCTAAATTTAAAAAAGAAGCTTCGCAGAACGAAAATATCACTTTTGTATTGGCAGATGCCGAAAAGTTTCCAGAATCAAGAAAATTAGCTGACGTAAGCAACTTACCAACTTTTGCTTCATTTGAGTCAGGTAAATTAAAAAACCAGGTTCAGACCAATAAGTATGACCTATTAAAAGAACTGATCGGTGAGATTACCCATAATTAAATTATTGACGGAGTTCATTGAGGAGAAGGATAGTGACTATGTCCTAGAGACCATTGAAACTCTAGAAGCACTTACTGAGTTGCCTTCGTTAAAAGATGAAGAACTTGATGTCATTGGAGAACTTATTTCAAATATGTACGGTGCCATTGAAGTTTCCAATAGTATAGAAGCTGGCACTCCAAAAAAAGATGCTATGAATCAGTTTATGAAACGGGTCTTAGGCTCCATAGACCAATAATAGCTTTTAAATTTATAAAGTCCCTTCAAAATTGAAGGGACTTTTTTTTGTCCTATTCCCGCTCGTTTCATCTTTATATTTTATAATTTCACATTCTCAATCATAAAAAGATAAAAGTTATGGCTTCGGTTACATTAAAAGGAAATGAAATACACACTATAGGAACTTTACCAAATAATGGCAGCAAAGCTCCGGAATTTGAATTAACTAAAAACGACTTATCTAGCGTAAAACTTTCTGACTATGAAGGTTCAAGGGTAGTTCTAAATATTTTTCCTAGTGTTGACACAGGTACTTGTGCACAATCCGTTCGCCAGTTCAACCAAGAAGCTGCAGAGTTGGATAACACCATAGTACTATGTATTTCTAAGGACTTACCATTTGCTCAGGCAAGATTTTGCGGTGCAGAAGGTATTGAAAATGTTGAAATGCTTTCAGATTTTAAAGATGGTAATTTTGGAAAAGGTTACAACGTAGCATTTTCAGACGGGCCTTTAGCTCCTTTATTATCAAGAGCCGTAGTGGTTGTTGACGAAAAAGGTAATGTTATTTATACCGAGCAGGTAGCTGAAACTACTGAAGAGCCAAATTACAAAGCGGCATTAGAGGCGTTGATGAACTAATAACAAAAATCTCATGCCAAAAGAATCCTTTTTGGTCAATCGTATTAAAAGTGTTGGTTTCGCCTTTAAAGGTGCCATACTTTTAATACGAACCGAAGCAAGTATTAAAATTCAGGTATTCATTGCTATAGTTATGACAGCCGCTGGTTTTTATTTCGACATTTCAAGTACGGAATGGATACTTCAAATATTTGCAATAGCCATTGTTTTAGGTATTGAAGGCATGAATACGGCCGTAGAAAAAATTGCTGACTACATTCAACCAGAATTTGATGTAAAAATCGGATTCATAAAAGATATATCTGCGGGTGCCGTAATGTTAGTTTCTATAGCATCAGCCATTATTGGTCTTATTATATACGTACCAAAGATTCTTTAGGCAAGTCTATAGTTCACCATAGCTCAACGTAAATTTGTAATTTAGCACCAGAATTAAGTTTTAATGGCAAAAAAGGCATCTAAATCAAAGCCAAAACCTACTAAAAAACGATCACCGTTTAAGTTATCCAAACAGAATAAAATCATTTTGGGTAGTTTGCTCATGCTATTTAGCATTGCGCTGTTTTTCTCTTTTATATCGTTTTACTTTAACTGGCAAGATGACCAAAGCCTTTTGTCCGAGTTTAAGGACAGGAATGAACTTGCAAAAAATTTACTGAATAAATTTGGCGCTAGTATCAGTCATTTTTTCATGTATAAAGGATTTGGAGTTGCTTCACTTATATTCCCTTTTTTAATATGTATTAGTGGAATCTACCTATTCTTAGGTCTACCATCCAAGGCGCTCATTAAGAAATGGATTTGGGGTTTACTTTTTGTTATCTGGATTTCAATTGCCCTTGGGTTCTTTGCAACTACAAGTCCATTATTAGGTGGTTTAGTCGGTTTTGAAATGAACGATTTCCTTCAAGATTACGCAGGTAAAATTGGTGTTTTATTATTATTGGTCTTTGGTCTTATTTTTATTCTCGTTCGTTTGTTTGAAGTTACTCCCGAAGGAATTTCAGCTTTCTTTAAATCAAGAAAAGAAGCCATAACTACAGAATTTAAAGCAAACCAAGAACGTAAGGCAAACAAAAAGAAATCTTTAGAAGAGGAAGAAGAATTGCTAACTACCTCTCTTGAAGAAGAAGCTCCAGTGGTTGTTGACACCTATACTCATAAAACAGAAATTCCCCATTTAGAAAAAGAGGAAGATAATTTAAGTGATTTTGAAATAACCGCACCAGAACCTGAGGAAACTTTGGCTATGGAAGTTGAGCAAGTTATTGAAGAGCCAGAAGAAATAGATGTACTGGCCAATAAATTAGTAGACGATTTTGGTGAGTTTGACCCTACTCTTGAATTAGGAAATTATAAATTTCCACATATTGATCTTTTAGACCAACATGGTACAACTGGGGGTATCACCATAAATCAGGAAGAATTAGAGGAGAACAAGAATAGAATTGTTGAAACCCTCAAAAATTATAAAATTGGTATTGCCCAAATTAAGGCAACCATAGGTCCTACGGTAACCTTATATGAAATTGTACCGGAAGCTGGTGTAAGAATCAGTAAGATCAAGAATCTAGAAGATGATATTGCATTATCATTGGCTGCACTCGGTATACGTATAATTGCCCCTATTCCGGGTAAAGGCACCATTGGTATTGAGGTTCCTAATAAAAATTCTACCATAGTCTCCATGCGATCGGTAATTGCATCAAGCAAATTTCAAAAAGCCGAAATGGAACTGCCTATTGCTTTTGGTAAAACCATTAGTAATGAAACCTTTGTAGTAGATTTAGCAAAAATGCCACACTTACTAATGGCAGGTGCTACAGGTCAAGGTAAATCTGTTGGATTAAATGCGGTTTTAACCTCGTTATTGTATAAAAGGCATCCTGCAGAGGTTAAATTTATTCTAGTAGACCCTAAAAAAGTAGAGCTTACCCTTTACAACAAAATTGAACGTCATTTCTTGGCCAAACTTCCAGATTCGGAAGAAGCTATTATTACTGACAATACCAAAGTAATTCATACCCTGAACTCGCTTTGTATTGAAATGGACAATAGGTATGAGTTACTGAAATTGGCAATGGTTCGTAACTTAAAAGAGTACAACACCAAGTTTAAGGCCAGAAAACTTAACCCTAATGATGGACATAAGTTCTTGCCTTATATCGTATTGGTTATTGATGAGTTTGCAGATTTAATTATGACCGCAGGTAAAGAGGTTGAAACACCGGTAGCCAGATTAGCTCAATTGGCAAGGGCTATTGGCATACATTTGATCATTGCAACACAAAGACCATCGGTTAACGTTATTACTGGTATTATCAAAGCCAATTTCCCGGCCAGGTTAGCCTTTAGGGTAACTTCAAAAATAGATTCAAGAACCATTTTAGATACAGCAGGTGCCGATCAATTAATTGGTAGAGGTGACATGTTGTTTACGCAAGGTAATGATGTCACACGTATTCAATGTGCTTTTGTAGACACGCCTGAAGTTGCTAAAATAGTAGAGTTTATTGGTAGTCAACGCGCCTACCCCGATGCGCATGAGCTTCCCGAATATGTTGGTGAAGATTCTGGCACGAGTCTTGATAATAACGTGTCGGATAGGGATTCTAAGTTCCGTGAAGCTGCTGAAGTCATTGTAATTGCCCAGCAGGGATCTGCGTCTTTAATTCAAAGAAAATTAAAACTTGGCTATAATAGAGCCGGTAGAATCATTGATCAATTGGAAGCAGCAGGAATTGTAGGTCCGTTTGAAGGCAGCAAGGCAAGGCAAGTTTATGTGTCTGATATGGTGGCCCTTCAACAAATATTGGATAACGAATAATATTAAAGAAAGAGATGAAAAAAATTATTATTGTATTAACGGTTATATTATCTACGGCCTTTGCAAATGCGCAAAATTCCGATAAGGCAAAAGCTTTATTAGACGAAGTATATAACAAAGTACAGGGTTACGACAACATTTTTGTTGACTTTAAATTCGATTTAAAGAATGCAGAAGCAGGTATTAATCAAGAAACAAGAGGCGACGTTACACTTGCCGGCAATAAATACATGTTCAATTACCTTGGATCACAACAGATTTTTGATGGTAATAAAGTGTATACTATTGTTCCTGAAAACGAAGAAGTAACCATAGAAGATAAATCTGACGATGAAAATGCCATGACACCTTCTAAAATGTTGACATTCTACAAGGAAGGACATAACTATGCATGGGACATTTTACAGAATATACAAGGTAGAAAAATTCAATATGTTAAGTTAACACCTATTGACTCTGACACCGAGATCAAATCTAGATTGTTGGGTATTGATATGGGGACTAAGCATATCTACAAATTAATTGAGACAGGTAAAAACGGTACCAAGACTACGATCACTGTTAATTCTTTTAAAACAGATCAAGATTTGTCCAAAACCTTATTTACTTTTGACGAAGCCAAATATAAAGATGAAGGCTATTTCATTATAAGAAATTAGAACTATTGAGAATACTAGACCGATATATCCTATCAAGGTTCGTCTTTAATTTTGTAAGTTCGTTTGTAATATTGATGTTCATCTTCATATTTCAAACGATTTGGCTTTTTATTGATGATTTAGCCGGTAAAGGTCTAGACATTGTTATTATAGGTAAGTTTCTATTTTACCTAATGCCTGATCTTACAGAAAAGGTTCTACCATTAACAGTACTGTTATCATCTATATTAACCTTTGGTTCAATTGCCGAAAATTATGAGTTCGCTGCCATGAAAGCCTCAGGTATTTCATTGCAACGATCCATGTTAAGCTTAATCATTTTTGTCACAGTTTTAGGCGGAGTAACCTTTTTCTTTGCCAATAATGTGATTCCTCTTTCGCAACGAAAAATATACAATCTACGTAGAAATATTGCTAAGGTAAAACCAGCCGCAGTTGTAGCAGAAGGTGTCTTTAGTGATTTTGAAGGTATGAATATTAAGGTTGATGAAAAATACGGCGAAAATGACCGGTTTTTAAAGAACGTCATTATTCATACAAAATCTGCAAATAACGTCAACACCAGAGTTATTAAGTCTAAAACCGGCGAATTGATCAGTAGCGAAGACTCTGATATTATTCAGCTAGTATTAAAAGACGGGCATCTATATGAAGACGTACAGACTAAGAGCAGCGAAAATAAAATGAAATTCCCTTTTGCTCAAGCAGATTTTGATACGTACACTATGAATATTGAAATTCCTGAGATCAATAACGATGACCTTGAGGAAGAAAGAGATATTAGCACCGATAAAATGAAGAATATATCCCGACTAAAAAAGGATATCGATTCTTTACGAGGAGATAATTTTAGAATTGTACGCGCGTTTTCTAAAAATATTGAAGGAAGAACAGGAATGTTTACACCTTTAATGCCCAAAAACAAAGATTCTACCAAATCTGACATGGTTAGAAAAAAAGACTCCATAATAGAAAACAAAGCATTACAGGCAAAACAAAATACAGCCTTTCAAGATTCTATAACGGATAACTTTTTAGTCCTATTTCCAGATTGGCAACAAATACAGATTTTAAGCAGCGCTAAAAACGCTACTAGCAGTATTTTAGGTACCGTAAGTGGAAAGAAAGAAGAATTACAGAAGCGGTATAAAATTTACAACATGCATATACTTTCCTTACATAATAAATATGCATTGGCTTTTTCATGTATCATATTGTTCTTTGTAGGTGCCCCATTAGGCGCTATTATAAGAAAGGGTGGCTTAGGGTTACCAATGGTCATCGCCATTGTACTTTTCCTTATTTATTATTTCATTGGTGTATTCGCCGGAAATTACGCAAAAGAAGGAAATATTCATCCAATGTTGGGGGCGTGGTTATCAACACTTATAATGCTTCCGTTGGGAGTTTATTTGACCAAAAGAGCTACCGAAGATAAGGGAATGATGGATTTTGGTTTCATAGCCGATTTCTTCAAAAAATTATTTAAGAAAAAAGATAAAGCTGAAGCTTAAAAATGAAAGATTTGAGTGATATTAAATTGAATAGTATTGAAGAAGCGATTGCAGACATTCGCGCCGGTAAAGTAATTATCGTTGTAGATGATGAAAATCGTGAAAATGAAGGAGATTTTTTAGCTGCAGCCGAATTGGCCACACCAGAAACGGTCAATTTTATGGCTACACATGGTAGAGGTCTAATCTGTGCACCACTTACCGAAGGTCGCTGCAAAGACTTAGGTCTACACATGATGGTAAGCACCAATACCGACCCTTTAGAAACGGCGTTTACCGTCTCCGTAGATTTAAGAGGTAAAGGAGTTACTACGGGCATATCTGCCGGTGACCGTTCAAAAACGGTTATAGCTTTGACTGAGAGCGATACCAAACCGCATGATTTAGCAAGACCTGGGCATATATTTCCATTGGTTGCCAAAGAAGGTGGTGTATTAAGAAGAACAGGACATACAGAAGCCGCTATAGACTTTGCAAGATTGGCCGGATTAAAACCTGCCGGAATTATCGTTGAGATAATGAATGAAGATGGTACTATGGCACGTTTGCCAGAACTGGTAAATGTTGCCAAAAAATTCGACTTAAAAATTGTTTCCATAGAAGACCTTGTTGCATACCGAATGGAACATGACAGTCTGATCAATAAAGAAACCGATTTCAATATCACAACCCGTTTTGGTGAGTTTAGATTAAGGGCATATAAGCAAACCACAAACAATCATGTTCATATTGCACTAACAAAGGGTACATGGTCATCTGACGATAAGATTTTGACGAGAATAAACTCTACGTTGATCAATAATGATATTCTGGGAACCTTAACCCATAATCCAGATGAGCAGCTAGAACAGATGTTTCAAAAAATTAATGATGAAGGCAAAGGTGCCATAGTATTCATTAATCAAGATTCAGAATCAATGAACCTACTTTCAAGGCTAAAAGAGCTTAAAGAATTACAAAAACAAGGTGTTCAAAAAGCTCCAAAAATTGAAATGGACAATAGAGACTTTGGTATAGGAGCCCAAATACTACATGATTTAGGTATTCATAAAATGAGATTAATGACCAATAGCACCCAAGCTAAACGCGTAGGTATTGTAGGTTACGGATTGGAGATTGTAGAATACGTATCTTATTAAGTAATAATTAGGTTAAGCAAACTTTGCCAATACTTGTTTCATTGTTGCCGCACGTTCAGCCACCTGTTCGCCGGTCCAGCTTAGTTTAATTAGACATGATATTGTTCTACCTACCCAAGCATCCGATTTTGAAAAATCAGAATTTGAGTAGTCAGGCAACTGGTTAACAACCTCTTGAGGTAATTTACCTAAAGATCTTTTATAAGTTAAATGCTCCCATTTTTTATAGTAATGCCAATTATTATCAAACCAATAAAAACAAGCATCTACACCGGCTTCACCTAATGCCGTGTGTGCTTTTTTTGCCAATTCCGCAGTTGGTAGAAAGAACGATATAAACGAATAATTTTCTACGCCCCCAACCGGTACTCTTCTAAACTCAATATTTGGCAGAACACTAAGTTCTTCCCTTATTATTGCATAATTTTTTTTCTGTATGGCCAAGAAATCATCTAAGCGTTCTATTTGAGCGCACCCTACGGCCGCGTTCAATTCAGAAATTCTATAATTATAACCTAAAAAAGGATGTTCTTCAGTACCTCTATTATTTCCTACATGATCGTGACCATGATCTGAGTAATGATCTGCATTGGTTTTATATGTTACATTATTGGTGATAACGGCCCCGCCTTCACCACAAGTAATCGTTTTTACATAATCAAAAGAAAAACAACCCAAATCACCATAACTACCCAAGGGCTTTCCGTCAAAACTACCTCCTATTGCCTGGCAAGCATCTTCTAACAATAGTAAATCATGTTTATCACAAATAGCTTTTAATGCCTTTAGATCTGCCATAGAACCACACATATGTACCGGCATCACCACCTTTGTTTTCTCGGTTATTGCATTCTCAACGGCAACCGGATCTAAGGTCAAGGTATCATCGACATCAACTAAAATAGGTACGGCCCCTATAGCCAAAATAGACTCAAAACTAGCCACAAATGTAAAAGTTGGCATAATTACCTCATCTCCCGCTCCAACACCTGCACTAGCCAGGGCAACCGTTAATGCTGCGGTACCACTACTTACCAACTGTGCATAACCTGCATTCATTCGCTTTGCCAGTGCCGCTTCTAGTTCCAAAGCCTTCCAGTGGTTGTTACGCATACCGTCAAAACCATAACGCATTAATACCCCCGAATCCAAAACATCTTGAACTTGACTTTTTTCCTTTTCCCCAAACAACTCAAAACCTGGCATGCTATCTATTTTTTATTGTACTACAAATCTTATTTAAATTATCATCAAAAGCAAAGTTTAGCTTACATCATCTTTAAAAATATGACCAATGAAAACTATAAAAAGGAAATACTATTTAATTGCTCCCCTTAAATCCCTTATATCCAAAGGAAACCATTTGCTGAAACCCTTCATCGATTGTCTTTACCGGTAATTTACAGGTGTTATTTTGACATACATATATAAACGTATCCTCATCAATATAGCGATCCTTAAACAAAGAAATTTCACTTTCCGATTTACTTCCCACCAATATGGTGTTGGCAATATAGGTCTTGCTCATTTGCGATAACAATTGTTCAGCATTCTCACCAACTATTACAATTTCATAAAAAGGATATGCTTGCTGCAAAAGCAAAGAGCCCCAGGCACCATAACTAACGGCATGGTTCTCAAAATCTGAAGTTATCAATGCACCCATGGTTTCTGCTTTTTGCAAATAATCGGTGTTATACTCCAAATGACCAATTTTTAGAAAGTTCTGAGCCATTATGGCATTGGCGGAAGGCACAACACCATCTGAAGTATTAATGATACTAGGAACCAAGTCATTAGCTATATTATAGTAATATAATACCGAATTGCTTTTGTATTTCTGTTCCGCATTTTGCATCAGCTCCTTTGAAAGATCCAAATACTTGGTTTCCATTGTCACTTCAAATAAAGAGAATGCACTCTTTGCTAGAAACGCGAAATCCTCTAAAAACACTTCTCGCTGCTTACTATCTTTCGTATAAGAATGTACCAATTGCCCATTGGTATAATTATTAGCTGTGAGATAATTAAAAACGGAAATAGCCTCGTTTAAATAATTATCATCGCCAAATGCCTTATAAGCTTCTAAATAACCATCAATTAAAAGAGCATTCCATGAGGTCAATATTTTATAATCCTTTTTTGGCTTTGTTCTTTTCTGTCTTGCATGATTTAGAAGTTTCTTCCATTTTCCAAGTTTTTCATTCAGCTGTTCTTCATTTAATGTATTAGTCTGTAAAAATTCACTTTTTGAAATTTTATTGTTCAATACAAAATTCCCATCTTCCCAAACTTCACCATCTACAATTCCATAATATTGGGCAAAGAGCTCAAAATCATTTTGAAGCAAATCTTGCAATTCATCTTTCTTCCAGATATAATACAAGCCCTCTTCCCCATCGGTATCTGCATCCATAGCGCTAAAGTAGCCCCCTTGCTCGTTTCTCATTTCGGTATGTAAAAATTTAAAGGTCTCCTCTACTGCCACTTTAAATTCTTCATTACCTGTAAGTTTATACGCCTTAGATAACAGGTTGATCAATTGTGCATTATCATATAACATTTTCTCAAAATGAGGAACTTTCCACATATGATCGGTACTGTATCTAAAAAATCCACCATCCACATGGTCATAAATTCCACCATGCACTACACTGTTCAATGTCTTAAGCACATGATTTTTAGCATTTTCATCTTGTTCTAGCACGGCATAATCTAACAACATTATCAAGTTGGTAGGCAATATAAATTTTTGCTCCCCTTGGTTTCCTCCCCACTCATTATCCCATAAACTAGACCAGCTAGATATACCGTTTTCAATTATGTTTGGCGATATAGCATTAGCTATTTGATTTGCAGGTTGATTATACACCTCCTGAACACCTTCTGAAAGCATAGTGGCATATTCTTGCATTTTCTCCGGGTTCTTTTCATATTCGGTACTGAATTTTAGAAGAATATTTTTCCAATTCTCCTTTTCATGGTAAGTACCCAAAAAAACAGGGCTCCCATTGGGCATAATAATGGCATTCATTGGCCACCCACCAGTACCATTGACCAGTTGAAGGGCCGTTTGGTACACCATGTCCAAATCTGGCCGTTCTTCACGATCCACCTTAATACTCACAAACTTCTCATTCATTAATTTGGCGACCTCCAAGTCTTCAAAAGACTCCTCCTCCATAACATGACACCAATGACAAGTAGAGTACCCCACGCTTAAGACTACGAGTTTATTTTCATCTGCCGCTTTTTTAAAAGCTTCAGATGACCATGGTTTCCAATTTACAGGATTATGAGCATGTTGTAATAAATAAGGACTGGTCTCCTTTATTAGTTCATTGGTGAATTGGTGATTTTCACTCTCCGTACTTAAATCTGTATTCTTATTTTGATTTTTACATGCTAATAAAGCACCTGTAAAAACGAACACTAAAATCCAATTTTTAAACATCATAGATAATCAATAAGGTTCCCAAAGATATATTTAATTTATATACCACTTTACACCTGCATATTTTGAAGAATTCACCAGACCCTCATTATCAAATAAACAATAATAAATACTTTAAATAAGAATTACATAAGTCACTTAATTATAAAATAACATTATCGTAAAAAATACCGTACAATATTACCGTATCCCTATTAACCACTTGCCGTTTGCTTCATAATTACTAGAGTTCGCTTCATTTGTTTTACTGCCCGTAACAGCCTCAATTTATATTTGTTGAGTGGTGTATTCCTAGAATTGAATACGCCTAAATAACAACTTAAAACTTAATTAATTATGACTAAACTCAAAATGACATTCATTGCATTTATTGCAATGTTGGGGCAATTGGCCCACTCACAAACTTCTACCATTTCTGGTGTAGTTTCTGATGAAACAGGGACTCCGCTCCCTGGGGCATCGGTTGTAGTGACGGGTACAACAAATGGTACACAAACTGATTTTGATGGTAATTTCACATTATCCAACGTACCATCTAACGGTACATTATCCATTAGTTACATTGGCTACGTTTCTCAACAAATTTCTATCAACGGGCAATCTTCCATTACTGTATCAATGGAAATAGACGCTCAAGCTTTAGATGAAGTTGTAGTCGTTGGTTATGGCGCACAAAGTAGGGCTGCAGTAACAGGAGCCATATCTAGCGTAAAATCCGAAGATTTAAATGCAGTTCCCGTTGCTAATGCCACGGAAGCCTTACAAGGTCGTGCTGCAGGTATTTCTGTTGTAAATACAGGTGCACCAGGTTCAGAGCCATCAATCACTATTAGAGGTCTGGGAACCTTTGGCAATAACTCTCCATTATTTGTTGTTGATGGTGTAATTGTAGGAAACCTATCAGGCATAAACCAAAACGACATTGAAACCATTAACGTATTAAAAGATGCGTCAACCACTGCTGTATACGGTGCACAAGGTTCTAACGGTGTTATTATCGTAACTACTAAAAAAGGAAAAAGTGGTAAAACACAATTATCTTTTAATGCACATACCGGTTTTCAGCAGAACAACCAACGTTATAATGTTCTGAATACAGAACAATATTTACAATATGCAAGTGACGCTTGGGGCATAGTACCTAATACACCTTCTTCTACATCAGGCTTAAACACCAATTGGCAAGATGAGATTTACACCACAGGTCTAATTAGAAGCTATGATATGGCTGCCTCTGGCGGTAGTGAAACAAGTAATTTTAGAATTTCAGGTGGTTATTTTGAAAGAGAAGGTATCATTATCGAAACTGGTTTTCAGAGATATTCTTTTAGAGCAAATAGCGACTTCACCTTTGGCAAACTAAAATTAGGTCAAAACATGTCGATCAATTTCAATAAGCAAAATCCTGATCCAACTGGTATTGGTGATCGTTCACTTTTAGAGCATGCAATTAAAGCTGCCCCCTATTTATCTGTTTACAACTCTAACAACTTAGGAGGTTTCCAAGGACCAAATAGTGCGGGTGACGGACAAGATGCAGAAAACCCAGTGAGAATATTAAAGCATGGTAATGCCGTTAATAACACTTTTGCATTGGTAGGTAACATTTTTGCAGAGTATGATATTATAGAAGGATTAAAGTTTAAATCGCAGGTTGGTTTAGATTATTACAAAGGAACAAGTGATAGATTTATACCTTCTTACAATGATGACAGTTTAGGTGGTACCCACCAGCAAGCTTTCGCATCTATTACCAAAAACAACTCGGCAGGACAAACTATAATTTTCACCAATAGCTTAACATACAACACTACATTTGGCGATGCCCACAATTTTGAGGCATTATTACTTTCAGAAAAATTTGAAAGTCAAGGCACCAGTTTAAATGCCAATAGCAGAAATTCTGTTTCAGATGAAATAGATGAACTTTCTAATGAAGATTCTAGTTTACAGAGTACTTCATTTGAGTATAACAGATTGGGTTTTCTAGGTAGATTGAACTACAACTACGATGACAAATACATTGCCGCAGTTTCTTTAAGACGTGATGCATCAGCCAAATTTGGGGCGAATAATCGTTGGGGATGGTTTTCCTCTTATGCCTTAGGATGGAACATTGCAAAAGAGAATTTCATGGAAAACACCAATGTTAGCACCTTAAAATTAAGAGGTAGTTTAGGATACTCTGGTAATGACCGTATTGATAACTACCTATACAGTGCCACGTTGGTCAACAACTTCCTATATCCTATTGCTGGTTCCAATGCTGTTGGTACTACAGCCTTCGGACTTGAAAATCCTGATTTAAAGTGGGAAGAAACAAGACAACTTAACGTTGGTGTAGATTTAGGTTTTGCAAACGACAAGTTTACCGCAGCTCTTGAATATTATGAAAATAGAAGTGACGATCTTCTTATTAGAGTACCTACCTCTACATCTTTGGGTATTAATGAAGGTAGTCAAGTAAGAAATGTTGGATCTGTTGAAACTACAGGTTTTGAATTGAGTTTAGGGTTCAATGACTTTGAAGGTGACTTTAAATGGTCTGCAAACTTAAACCTTTCTACAAGCTCAAACGAAGCATTATCGTTAGGTGGTGTAGATGAACTAGTTGGCGGTAATTTTGAAAACCAGAATATTACAAGAGTTGTAAAGGGCGAATCTTTATTTCACTTCTTTGGTCTAGTTACAGATGGTATTTATCAAAACCAAGCTGAAGTGGACGCTGTATTTACTGCAAACCCAGATCAAACTACGGTACAGCCGGGCGATATTAGGTTTAAAGATTTAAATAACGATGGCGACATTACTTCAGAAGACAGGGCAATTATTGGTGATCCATTACCAGATCTTACTTATGGTCTAAACTTAAGTGCTGATTATAAAAACTGGGATTTCAATATGTTCTGGACAGGAATTTATGGAAGAGACCTTTACAACACCAACATCTATGACCTAGAGGGTATGCCAAGGTTATTTAACTCAGGCGTAAGTGTATTGGATAGGTGGACACCGACTAACCCGTCAACAACTATTCCTAGAGCAGGCGGAGCTCCACAAAACCTACAATTATCCGATCGTTTTGTAGAAGATGGTTCTTTTTCCAGATTAAAGAACTTGACCATTGGTTATACCATACCTAGCAATGCATTTGGTAGTGAACTATTCTCAAAGTTTAGAATCTATGTAAGTGGTCAAAACTTAATAACTATAACAGACTACTCGGGCTTAGATCCAGAAGTTGGTAATGGTGATTTATTCGAGTATGGTATTGATAGAGGTGCCTATCCACAGCCTAAGACTTACTTAATAGGTTTACAAGTATCATTTTAATTGTTAAAGAAAAGAAATATGAAATCGACAAAAATAATTTTTTCAACATTCGCGCTATTCACCGCTTTGGTGATCATAAATGCGTGTAGCGAAAATGATCTGGAACTGGTAAACCCTAACGGTCTATCCCCAGATACATTTTTTAAGACAGAAGCCCAAGTTCAATCTGCCGTCAATGCGGCATATGCAAATTTGCAAACACGAGGACTATACAGCAGACATATGTTTTTCTCACAAGACAACATGTCTCATGAAAATGATGGTAATCCGCAATTAGAAGCGGACAAAAGGCAATATTTAGATTTCTCCTTTGATTCTAGCCACGGTCCTATTGCAGACTACTGGGAAAGTTGCTATAGAGGCATCAACAAAGCAAATTTTGTAATTGGTAATGAAGAAGCTATCAACGCCATAGATGAAGGTTTGGTTAGTACCGCTACCAAGCAAAAGTTTATTGGTGAAGCTAAATTTTTACGTGCGCTATATAACTTTCTTTTGGTAACCAGATTTGGAGATATGCCTTTAATTACTGAAATACCTACAACTACGGTTGGGGTTGCCAAGTCAACTGCCGATGAAGTTTATGCGTTGATCATATCAGATTTACAAGCAGCCTCCTCTAGTTTACTGGACAAAAGTGAAGAAGATAATGGTAGAGCCACTAAAGGTGCGGCCATCGCACTATTAGGGAAAGTATACCTATACAGAGGAGAACATGCTTTGGCATTAGCAGAATTCAATAAAATTTCGGGCTACTCACTAGAACCAAATTATTTTGACAATTTCACGGAGGAAACCGAACATGGTGTAGAATCTATCTTTGAAATTGAATATGATGATGCTTTGGGGGCAAGTGCAAAATGGGACTCATCGGTTACGGGTGCAGGTCCAAACGAAGCTACTTTTAGAGGTCAAGAATATGGTTTTAATGATTGGTTCAATGTTTTTCCATCAAATGATTTGTTAGATGAGTTTGAAGATGGCGATGCAAGATATGCCGGTAGTTTTTATTCTGTAGGCGATACGTTTGCTGGCGGAGTGGTTACAGCCGAAATGTTGACTGCTGGTGACCAAAGAAGAGCTGGTTGGAAAAAATACCAGAACTATTACAAAGATGCCAACGAAGATCAAGAGTCTGGCATAAACTTTAAATATTTACGCTATGCAGATGTGTTATTGATGAAAGCTGAATGTGAAAACGAAGTAGGTTCTCAAGATAATGCTATTGACTTGATCAATGAAGTTCGTGAAAGAGCAACATTGGATGATTTGCCATACGGTCTTTCTAAAGCTGAAGTGTTTGAGGCTATTGTTCATGAAAGAAAAGTGGAATTGGCAGGAGAGCAAGTACGTTTTAATGACATTTTAAGATGGAATTTGACCGACACAGAATTGGCAGGGACTAATTTTCAAACCGGAAAAAATGAGCTTTGGCCCATACCGGATAGAGAAATATCCTCAAATGAAAACATAACGGCGGCAGACCAGAACCCTGGTTATTAAGAGAGTTATGTTGAGTTAGTTTAGTTTGATTGGAGCAGCATGTTAAAACATGCTGCTTTTTCTATATACTTGCTAAGAATACCTTATTTTGAAAATTAAATTTGATCCTATGAAATCATCAATTGCTCTTAGGCTATTTATTTGCTCATTGGGCTTATTTGTATATATAAGCTGTAGTGAAAAAACCAAGGCCGTTAATGGCAAAATTTTCTCAAGCTTAGATGCTAGCCAAAGCGGAATTGATTTTAGTAATGTACTTACCGAAAACGATTCCCTAAACTATTTCACTTATGCTTATCTATATATGGGTGGTGGCGTTGCTACAGGTGACATCAATAATGACGGGCTGCCAGACCTTTTTTTTACCGGAAATCAAGTTTCCAATAAATTATACCTCAATAAAGGTAATTTGCAATTTGAAGATATAACCGCCACTGCAGGTGTTGCTGGTGATGACCGCTGGTACACGGGGGTTACCATGGCAGATATAAATGGAGATGGATTTCTGGACATTTACTGCTCCGTAAGTGGAAAATTCTCTCCAAAAGAAAACCAATTGTTCATTAATAATACCGATGGCACTTTTACCGAGAAAGCTGCCGAATATGGGCTTGCCGATAATGGTAACAGTGTACAAGCGTCTTTTTTTGACTATGACAAGGACGGCGATTTAGATGTCTATGTTGCCAACTACCCTCCTACCAACTTTACGTCTCCTACATTCTACTATTCCTTTAAAATGAAGAACCCAAAGTCTTCAGAGTCCGATCACTTATACAGAAATGACGGCAATAAATTTATCGATGTAACAGAAGAAGCCGGTCTTAAAAATTTTGGCTTAACATTAAGTGCTACCGTAGGTGATATAAATAACGACACCTGGCCGGACCTTTATGTTTCCAATGATTTCAACTCACCAGATTTTATGTATATCAACAACCAAGACGGTACATTTAAAGAGGTGGTTAAAGAAGCTACAGCACATACTGCTTTCTATGGTATGGGAACAGATATAGCAGACATTAACAATGACGGCAATCTAGATATTTTCCAAGTAGATATGGATGCCAGAAGCAACCGAAGAAAAAAAGCAAATATGGCCAGCATGAATCCAAACTTATTTTGGGCAGTTGTCAATGCTGGTTTTCATTACCAATACATGCATAATTGTATGCAACTTAATTCAGGTATTTACACAGATGGCATCCCACATTTTTCAAACGTATCTAGAATTACCGGCACCTCATCTACTGACTGGAGTTGGGGACCATTGTTCGCTGATTTTGACAATGATGGCAATAAAGACTTATTCGTATCAAACGGAACAAGAAAAGAAATCAATAACAATGACTACTTTAATAAATTAGATAAAATAAAAATCAAAGAAGATACCCTACTCCAACTGAGCAACAGTATACCTTCAGAAAAAATAGAGAATTTCATTTTTAGAAATAATGGCAATCTAGATTTTGAAATGGCAAATGACATTTGGGGAATAGATTACAAGGGTTTTTCTAATGGGGTTGTTTACGCAGATTTAGACAATGATGGGGATCTTGAAATCATTACCAACAACATAGATGATAAAGCTTCGGTATTTAAAAACAATAGTTCTGAAACCAACAACTTCGTTACCGTAAATTTTAAAAGTGATGATGAGAACACTATGGGTCTGGGCAACAGGGTCTATGTTACTACAGATGGTGTAACCCAAGTACAAGAACTCACCTTATCTAGAGGTTTTCAGTCATCTGTAGCTCCAGAATTACATTTTGGTGTTGGTAAACATACCACAATAGACGAAATCAAAGTAGTTTGGAACAATGGTAAGGAAGAAATCAAAAAAAATATAAATAGCAACCAAAAACTAACTTTCGCAAATAAAGAAGCGACTAAAATAGCTACCACTACTACAGAATCCCCAAGAATATTTACTACGGATACCACCCAATTTTTTCCGGAATACAAGCATGTTGAAAATTACCATGATGATTTTGCTACGCAAGTTCTTTTACCTCACCAAATGTCAGCTTTTGGTCCCGCTTTAGCCATTGCCGATGTTAACGGAGATGGATTGGACGATTACTATATCGGCGGATCTGCAGAACAAAAAGGTGCATTATTTATACAAAATGATTCCGGTTTTGTACAACAGAGCAGTTCTTTTCTTGACGAAGATATTTTAAGTGAAGACACTGGAGCTCTATTTTTCGATGCCGATGACGATGGTGATAAAGATCTTTATGTGGTAAGTGGTGGATATGAGTTTACAAAAACCGACAATTTACTTAGAGACAGATTGTACCTCAATGATGGAAACGGTGAATTTACCAAGGTACCAGAAACCCTTATGCCAAATATCATTTCCAGTGGTTCTAAGGCATACAATGCCGATTTTGATAATGATGGTGATGAAGACCTTTTAGTTTTGGGCAGACAAGTACCAGGTAATTATCCTAGCCCTGCAAGTAGTTATATTTTGGAAAATATAAGTAATGACAATGGCGTAAAATTTCAAGTGCACAAAAAATTACAGCCAAATGCATTTAAGAACTTAGGAATGGCAACCAGTGCCGTAATTACTGATTTTGACCAAGACGGCCGAAAAGACATTATTGTTGTTGGGGAATGGATGCCAATTAAAGCATTTAAAAACACTCCTGACGGATTTATAGAAGTTTCTGAAGATATGGGGCTAAGCTCTGACACTACCGGTTGGTGGTGGAGTATTGAACAAGGTGATTTTGACCAAGACGGTGATATGGATTATGTAGTTGGCAATAATGGCCTAAACTATAAATACAAAGCAACTGAAAACGAAACCTTTGACATCTTTGTTAACGATTTTGACAAGGATAATAAAGACGATATAGTATTGAGCTACTACAATGACGGAAAGCAATATCCTTTAAGAGGGCGTGAATGTTCATCTCAACAAATCCCGGCGATAAAACAGAAATTCCAAAACTATGAGAGCTTTGCAGAAGCTACGTTAGAAGATGTTTATACTGAACGTTCATTGCAATCATCACTTCACTACCAAGTAAAGTCATTTGCAAGCGTGTACTTAGAAAATAAGGACGGTAAGTTTATAGTACATCAACTGCCCGTAGAAGCCCAAATATCAAGTGTAAACGAAATTTTGGTCAACGATTATGACAAAGATGGGTATCTGGATATTCTATTGGCCGGAAACCTTTTGGTATCTGAAGTAGAAACCCCACGTAATGATGCTGGCTACGGCTTGTTCTTAAAAGGCAATGGCAAAGGTGATTTTTCTCCTGTTTCAGCTAATGATAGTGGTTTGTTTATACCTGGTGACGTAAAGGCTATGGGTATCATACAAAAAGGAAGTCAAGACAAATACATTCTTGCAGCCAAAAACAATGATTATTTACAATTTGTAAGATGGAAATAACGAAAAGGTTATCGTTATTTAAAACATAGTAGAGACTTAAAAAAACTATAGCATTCACACCTTGTACTACATAGGGGGAAGATAAAACGAACCTATAATTATGAAGGTTACCTAAGGTTTTCTTATTTCTATAATTGAATGCCCAATCATATTTAAGCCTTTAAATAATTATATTTTTAAAAGCACCTCTTTTAATTAAAGTTAAAGTTTATGAGACTTAATATCGCAATTATAGTATGCTTAATAAGCTTAGCCACCTTTGGGCAGTCGCAAACTATTGCCGATAGATATAATTTTGTAACTATAGATGAAGGCATACCAAAAAGTGCCATTACGGGAATTTTACAAGATAACGACGGACTTATTTGGATTGCAACATATGGTGAAGGGCTTTACAACTATAATGGCACCGATTTAAAGGCATTTAAGCAAAATTCTACAGATAGTACTTCAATTAACAGTTCTATTGTGCACACTATTTACTTAGACTCAAAAGATCAACTTTGGGTGGGCACTAGTAAAGGTCTTAATCTTTACAATAGAACTTTGAACAATTTTACAAGTTATAATTCAAAAGGCATAAAAGATGTACCTGTTTTCTCTATAAATGAGAGCTCAAAAGGGTTATTGTTTATAGGTACCCAAGCACATGGCCTTTACACTTTAGACCCTAACACAAACAAAATTTCAGAAATTAGAGATGCTTTAGCTTCAAACGGCAGCAAGTCTGTCATTAATGCTATTGTTTCTCTACCCCACGGCAATATGATGATCGGTTCTAATTTAGGTCTATATCACTACAATGCAGAAAAAGATATTCTAAACGAACAAAAAATAGGCAACGATAAAAATAGCTACGCCATACAGTCGTTATCGGTTGATGAAAACCATAATATTTGGGTAGGTACTTTTTCTAAAGGGCTATTAAAACTAACTAGAAATGATCAAGGCGTTTTTAGTTCCCAACAATTTTCATTTACCGATAAAAGAATATTCGGTATTAAAAAGCTTGATAACCAAACCATAATTTGCGCTACTGAAAATGATGGCGTCTTTGTATTGGATACATTTGGAAATCCTATTTACAATTATACTTATGATAAGTTTGACCCAAACAGTATTAGATCAAATTCAATTTGGTCGGTTTTCGTAGACAACCAAGATCGAATTTGGTTGGGATATTATAATAAAGGTATTGGGGTATATGACAAATTCTACGATAAGTTTCAAGACATACAAAGTTTGCCCTATAGTACAAACTCATTACAATCTCCTTCTGTTACAGGTATACTTCAAGATACCGATAAAAATTTGTGGATCGGTATGGATGGCGGCGGTATTGATAAATACAATTTAAAAACACAAGAATTTCATCACCTAAGCGATGACCAAAATTACAAGTCCTTAGAAAAATTAGATATTCAAACCTTGTTCTTAGATAACGATGAAAACTTATGGGCAGGTACATGGAGCTCTGGTATCTACTTCCTACCTAAAAATGGTAACAAGGTCATCAATTATACTATCAATAATACGAATGGCGGTTTAACATCCAATAGTATTACAAACTTTGCTCAAGATACCAATGGCAAAATATGGATCGCTACGTTTTTTGGAGGCTTACACTCCTTTGACCCAGGAACCAGACTTTTTAATAATCATGCTGACGCCTCATTTAACACGTCACTTGGCAAAGAAGGACATATACGATCAATTCTTATAGACGATAATGATCATATTTGGATCGGTGGTCCTTATGGCCTTCTAAAAGCCTATAAAAACAATGAAGAAAAATTTGTAACTCAGGTTTTTAATGAAATTATTACGGGTGACAGCTCGGTAGAAAACAATATTAATTCAAGAGCACTCTTTCAGGATAGCCAAAAGAATATCTGGTTAGGCACCTATGAAAAAGGTGTTTGCAAAATCAATAGCAAACAGAATACCATTGAATGGTTCAATACTAAAAACGGTCTTGAACTTGAAAATGTTTCATCGATCATAGAAGATAATAATGGAAATATTTGGATTGGTGGAGATAGTGGCCTATCCATGATAGATACCAATATGAATGAAATCTTCAACTACAACAAAGAAGATGGTTTACTCGCCAATAACTTTAATTATAACGCCGTAACCAAAGACAATGACGGACTCCTATATTTTGGCAATTACGAAGGCATAGACTATTTCAACCCTTCGAACATTTTAAAAAACGGTCATGAACCTAGAGTCTACTTTACAGACTTAAAATTATTCAACACATCTGTAAAACCAAATGATACAGATTCACCGATACAAAAAAACATAGACCAAGTAGAACATTTAACCTTAAATGCCAAACAGTATGTCTTTACCCTAGAATTTGCAGCTATTAATTTTACCAGGGCCAACAACAATAATTACGCGTACTATCTAGAAGGTTTAGAGGATAATTGGAACTATGTAGGTAACAATAGAACCGCCACCTACACCAACCTCTATCCCGGCGATTATGTTTTTCATGTAAAAGCCTCCAACAATGATGGGGTTTGGACAGAAAGCCCCTTGCAATTACCAATTACCATACTCGCTCCGTGGTGGGCTACCAAATGGGCCGTTGGTGCCTACGTACTTTTCATTATAGGTTTGGTATATATTATTAATTGGTATTTGAACAAACGAAGGGAAGAACGCAGAATTATTCAATTAGAAAGATCACAACGTCAACAAGAAGAACTTCTAAATGAAAAGAAAATTCAATTTTTCACCAACATTTCGCACGAGTTTAGAACTCCCCTTACCTTGATTATGAATCCTATCATGGATATCATGGAAACCAATAATTACAAGCTCAACAAAGGGTTGAAAGAAAAACATAGAATAATATACCGGAATGCACAACGTCTAAAAAATTTAATTGACGAGCTGATGGATTTTAGAAAACTGCATTTACATAAAATGACATTGAATTCTTCTAAGATAAATGCCTATAAGTTTGTAAAGGAAATCACAAAGCACTTTGAAGAAGAGGCCTTTGAAAAAAATATATTGCTCAGTACAGAAACGGATGACAATATTGAAATGGATTTTTGGGGAGACCCCGGTTTACTTGAAAAGGTCATTTTCAATTTGTTATCAAATTCATTTAAGGCTACACCGGAAAACGGCGTTATAACCTTAGGTATTTATGCCCACATGCATAAGGTAGTTTTCCCGCTTTTAAATGATTCTACTCCCCGAAATGCATTGGAAATCAGTATTGAAGATACCGGATCGGGAATTAACAAAGAGGATATAGAGCATATATTCAAACGATTCTATCAAGCATCTGATAAAACGCAACAGTATTTTGGCAGCTCAGGTACAGGAATTGGTCTAGAGCTTGTACAAAGCTTTGTACAACTCCATAAAGGAATGGTTGAAGTAGAAAGTGAAGTCGGTCAAGGCACCAAATTCACCTTATTGTTTCCTCTAGGCAAGGACCACTTAGACTCATCAGAACTAAGTATCCCTACCGGTAAAGCAAATAAGGATATTGAGGAAGAATATGCTATGGAAGATGTTTCATCTAATGCGCTATTTGATCTTGAAACTGAGAACAAAAAGACAATTTTAATAGTAGAAGACAACACCGAGTTAAGAATCTATTTAAAGAACAAACTAAGAGCTGATTATACCGTTGTAGAGGCAGAAAACGGTAAAATAGGATTACAAATCGCGCTAAAAGGAATTCCCGACATTATCATTACAGATGTAATTATGCCAGAAATGGATGGTTTTGAATTCTGTAAACAAATAAAGGAAGATTTAAAGACCAGTCACATACCTGTAATTATGCTTACAGCTAAAGCAATGAGCAGTGACAAAATTAAGGGTATAGATTCTGGTGCAGATGCCTACCTCAACAAACCGTTTGAAATGAAACTGTTGAAGTCTTACATTAATAGGCTTATAGAAAGCAGACAGCAATTCTTAGAGAACAATATTAACGACAAGAATAAAATCACCCTTTTAGATAACACCTCTAATTTAGATAAAACCTTTATGCAAAAGGTGTTAGACTACGTAAATGAAAACCTGGGAGAGCCCGATCTTAATGTAGAACATTTGGCAGATGACATGTCATTGAGCAGAAGTCAACTTTATAGAAAAATAAAGGCCATAACCGGTATGACGGCTAATGAACTAATTAGAAAAATCCGTTTAAAGAAAGCAAAACAGATGATTGAAAGCGGTAGCGACTCCATTAGCGAAGTTGGTTTTAAAGTTGGTTTTTCATCTGCATCCTACTTTAGCAAATGTTTTAAAAATGAATTTGGAATTCTACCTACAGAATTAAAAAGTACTACTTAACTTTTATCCTTCTAGTTGCGTTTTAAGCAAATTATCATTTTTGCAATTTAAAGACCTACAATCATCAAAATGTCCGCAATTACTAGTGTCAACTGATAATAATGCAACAATTTTAGCATCTAATGCGCCATAAATTCTAATGGAACTTAATTGCCAATTGTATTTTTAGAGTCTGTTCAAAAACTAAAAATCAATTATGTTCCATATGAAAAACAACCCATCAGCTCTATTTAAAAAAATCAAAAATCTGTCTTTTATTGCCCTTCTTTTTCTAATGGTAAATTGTGCAGATCAAAAACCTGCTTTACCAGAAACAAAAGAAGTTTCCTTAAAAGAATCCTTTGCAGATAACTTTCTAATTGGTGCAGCTGTAAATGATGCACTAATTTCATTAAAAGATAGTCTTGGCGCCAACCTAATAAAAAAGGAATACAATACCATTACGCCAGAAAATTCAATGAAATGGATGTATATGGAACCCCAACAAGGCGTATTTGAATTTAAAACTGCTGACCGTTATATAGATTTCAGTACTAAAAACAATATAGCCTTCATTGGCCATAATTTGGTTTGGCATAGTCAATTGGCAGAATGGGTAGAGAAGATAACATCTGCAGAAGAATTGAATGCCAGTTTAAAAAATCACGTGCAGACCATAGCTGCTAGGTATACAGGTAAAATTCACGGTTGGGATGTAGTCAACGAAGCTCTAAACGAAGACGGCACATTGCGTAATTCATTATTTCTAGAAAAGCTAGGTCCAGATTATTTAGTGAACTCTTTTAAATGGGCAGAAGAAGCCGACCCAAAAGCGGAGCTATATTACAATGACTACAACATGACCCATGTAGAAAAAAGAAAAGGAGCTATTGAATTGGTAAAAATGCTGCAAAAGGAAGGTGTTAAAATCGATGGTATTGGCATGCAAGCGCATTGGGGATTAGAAGACCCAACACTAGAACAAATAGAAACGAGCATTTTAGCTTATGCAGATTTAGGGATTAAAGTGATGATGACCGAGTTGGACATCACCGTATTACCTAACCCTTGGGATCTGGAAGGCGCAGAGGTAAGCCAAAATTTTGAAGGCAGTGAACATATGAATCCGTATACCGATCAATTACCCGATAGTGTAGCCACTCAATTGGCAAAACGCTACAAAGATATTTTTGAGCTTTTTGTGAAACATAGCGATAAGATCAGCAGGGTTACCTTTTGGGGTATTAATGACGGTCACTCTTGGCTAAATAACTGGCCCATTGAAAAAAGAACCAATTACCCATTGTTATTTGACCGTTCATATCAACCTAAAGCGGCATACCATAGCGTTTTGGAAATTAAGCAAGACAGCACTCATTAAACATTATAACCAAACAACTTTAAATGAACAACGAACATAAAGTATCTTTAAAAGAGAAAATAGGTTACTCCTTGGGGGATCTATCGGCAAACTTGGTTTTTCAAACCTTGGTAACCTATTTGGCATATTTTTACACGGATATCTACGGTCTAGAAACCAATGATGCATCATTGATTATATTCATCGTAGGTATGCTTGCGGCATTTGCGTTTAATCCGATCGTAGGAGCCTTAGCGGATAGAACCAGAAGCAAATGGGGCAAATTTAGACCATGGATCCTATTTACCTCGGTTCCGTTGGGTGTAGTAGCACTATTAGCTTTTAGCACACCAGATTTTAGTTATACGGGTAAAGTGGTCTATGCAGCGGTAACCTACACCCTACTCCTGTTACTTTATGCGGCCAATAATTTGCCCTATGCCGCCTTGAGCGGTGTTATTACGGGCAGTATGAAAGAGCGTAACAGCATTTCTTCTTTTCGATTTGTTGCCGTAATGTTCGCCCAGTTCTTTGTTCAGGTTTTTATGCTGCCTATTATTCAATATGCTGGTAATGGCAACAAGGCCGTAGGTATAGAAATTGTCATGACCTATTTGGCGATCATTGGCACGGTAATGTTACTAATTACTTTTTTTACCACTAAAGAAAGGGTCATACCAACAGTGGAACAAAAATCCAGCTTTAAAGAGGATTTAGGTGACTTAATGAAGAACAGACCTTGGATCATCATGTTAGTGATGACCACACTTGTATTTATCACATTGGCCATGAAGGGCGGATCCTATGTCTATTATTTCGAAAATTATGTAGATGCCAATAGTTTGGAAACTTTCATAGGTCCATTACTGAATAGTTTAAAATCCGTTGGGATTAATTTCTTTGGAGATGATCCAATATCCGCTGGTTTTGGACTGTTCAATGCCGGAGGAATTATTTTCATGATCGTTGGCATTTCACTTTCTAAAGCTTTAGCGGATAAATATGGTAAACGCGATGTTTTTGGTTCTGCCTTATTCGTGTCAACCTTATTCATAGCGGTATTCTATTTTTTCCCCGCTACTTCTGTAGAACTTATGTTTCTATCCCAAATACTTCATGGTTTCTTTTATGGAATAACCATACCGCTTTTATGGGCTATGATAGCAGATGTGGCCGACTATTCCGAATGGAAAAATAACAGACGTGCAACAGCCATCATTTTCTCTGCCATGATGATCGGGCTTAAACTGGGATTAACCATAGGCAGCTCTCTGGTAACTTGGATATTGGGACTCTACAATTACATCCCAAAGAAATTTGCCGCTACAGAAACAGTTGTACAGCCAGACAGCGCTATTGAGGGAACAAAAATGCTGGTAAGTATTTATCCTGCCATATCATTTTTTATTGCCATTGCCCTATTATTTCTGTATGAAATCAATAAGAAAATGGAAAACCAAATAGAACAAGATTTAATAACAAGAAGAAAAGCTTAATTATGCCTGAAGAAAGTATAGATCATATTGACTTTGACGAATTGAACAAAAACGCGGTTTCTCAACCTTTGGTGAAACACATTTACACTGCAGATCCATCTGCCCATTATTTTAATGGCAAAATATATATTTATCCATCGCATGATATAGAATCAGATATTCCATTTGATGATTTAGGAAGCCATTTTGCCATGGAAGATTACCATGTGCTTTCTATGGATAGCATTGACAGTGAAGCTACGGATCACGGAATTGCGTTGCATGTTGATGATGTAGCCTGGGCAGAAAAGCAAATGTGGGCTCCAGATGCCGCACATAAAGATGGTACATATTACTTGTATTTTCCTGCAAAAAAGGCTGATGGAATATTTCAAATAGGTGTTGCGGTTTCTGATAGTCCTACTGGTCCGTTTAAGGCGCAACCAGAAGCAATTAAAGGAAGTTATTCTATAGACCCAGCCGTTTTTGAAGATGAAGACGGCTCTTATTACCTATATTTTGGAGGTATTTGGGGCGGACAGTTACAGAAATACAGAAACAATACCTACAATAAGGACAATGAATTGCCTACACCAAACGAACCGGCTTTATTGCCCATAGTTGCAAAACTTACAGATGACCTCTTGGAGTTTGCCGAAGAGCCTAAGGAAATTCAAATATTGGATGCCGAAGGAAACCTATTGCTAGAAGCCGATAATGACCGTCGGTTTTTTGAAGCTTCATGGATGCATAAGTATAATGGCAAATACTATTTTTCATACTCTACAGGTGACACTCATTTCATTTGTTATGCTATTGGTGATACTCCGTATGGTCCTTTTACGTATGGAGGTAGAATTCTGGAGCCTGTGGTTGGTTGGACTTCCCATCACTCAATTTGCGCTATAAAAGACAAGTATTATTTATTCTATCATGACAGTAGTCTCTCTCGTGGTGTTACCCACCTACGTTCGGTTAAAATGATTGAAATAGAACACCAACCAGATGGACATATAAAAACAATATCACCCTATACTAACTAACCGGAACTATACGTGAACATTAAGTACCCATTGTTGAAAGTTTACATTTCAGCAATGGGTACTTCTTTTTTGTTATAATTGGCATTGACAGTTATTTATCATCTAATTTTACACTTTGTTATAACAAAAACGTACAAATTAAGTTATACAGCAAAGTGTTAAACATACATATATAACATGTTCAATAAAAAGTACACGGTTTTAGGTGAGACAATAGCAAAAGGTAAAGGCGCCCAGTTAAATCTAGATATCGCCAAACTACACACAAGAACAAAGATCGAGGTTCCTGTAATAGTACAGCGCGGAAAAAAAGACGGTCCTACCTTATTGATCACAGGTGGTATTCACGGTAATGAGATCAATGGCGTTGAAATCGTAAGGCAAATAGTTTCCAAAAAATTTAACCGACCAGATTGTGGCATGGTCATATGTATACCGGTAGTCAACATCTTCGGGTTTTTAAACCAAACAAGGCAATTTCCAGATGGTAGGGATCTGAACAGGGTATTTCCCGGCAGCCTAAGAGGGTCTTTAGCCAGTAGGTTTGCTTACCATTTGGTAAAAGATATAGCACCTGTTATAGACTATTGTATAGACTACCATACGGGTGGTGATAGCCGTTTTAACGCACCTCAGATTAGAATAGATAGAGATGATGTAGATGGCCTTGCATTGGCAAAAGTATTTGGAGCTGGATTTATAGTGAAGTCCGCCGGAAGGGAAAAATCCTTTCGTGAGACACTGCATCAATTAGACAAAAAAGTGTTGTTGTATGAAGGTGGTAAATCGCTTCAAATAGACAGTGAAATAACGGATACGGGCGTTGTAGGTGCCTTACGGTTGATGCATCACTTGGGACTTCGAAATTTTGAAAAAGAATTGGCAGCATATGCACTTAAAGAATCCATACCAAAATTGGTGCATGCCTCTAAATGGATCAGAGCAAAACATTCTGGCATGTTTCACCCAAGTATAAAGGTGGGCGAATCAGTGCAAAAAGGAGATGAAATAGGAAGCATATCCGGACCGTTCGGTTACTTTGAGAAAAAAATAAAAGCGAAAGAAACAGGCTATATTATTTGTATAAACGAGTCTCCAATAGTGAACCAAGGTGATGCCATTTTTCACATTGCGCATGATGTAGAATAAATTAAGAAACCCTAACCACATCACCCAAAAAGTTAAAGATCACCTGCAACTAAAAACAGTTATTAAACTGATACTAGGATCATTATGTAACCAGCAAAAAAGTGTATTATTTTATTTTTAGGCGCATCTAAAACTTAATTCAACACCACTTTTCTTTTGTTCAATATATTGCTAAAGCGCATTTCGCAAGATGACAAAGCTCCAAAAAATGTAATAACTGCTCATTTAGCCATTACTTCTCCTATCCTCAACACTTTACACCAAAAAATGCCCCCAATATTTGGAAGTAAATAACATAATTTAAAGTTAAAGATCTCATGAAGTTGAAATACACCAATACATTGATTACATTAGTGTTACGGGTATTTCAAAATCATAATTTGCATGACCGAGATAGAAAAAACATTACAAAATAAAAGTGTCAGACCTACCGCCATGCGCATACTTATCTATAAGTATATGGCCAGCAAAAATACCGCTGTTGCTTTGACAGATATTGAGAATGCTTTTGACAAAGCGGAGCGTACCACACTCTACCGTACTTTAAAAACTTTTGAAGAAAAAGGACTGGTACATCAAATTGATGATGGCACTAATATCTCAAAATTTGCGCTATGCGAACCCGGCTGCAATTGTGAAATTGATCAAGATCTTCACCTACATTTTCATTGTGGCAATTGTGACAAAACCGTTTGTTTGACCGAACATAAAATTCCCCATATAAATCTGCCGCAAGGATACGTAGCCGAAGATGCCAATTTGGTCATTAAGGGCGTATGCGATTCTTGCAGCCAACACTAAATGCACTTCTGTTGCACTGATGTTTTGCCCACCTTTGTGGTGTTATGAAAAAGAACCCAATAAAAGAGACTGCAACTAAAGCCCCTCAAAGTTCATGCGGACATTGTTGCGGTAACGAACATACAACGGAAAGAACTGGCAAAGTTTCAAATTTCAACCTATACCTACCTGCCATCATCAGTTTTTTGATGTTGCTTATTGGTATTGCCATTGACTATTTCAACATATTGCCATTTTTCAACAACTATATACGCCTAGGGTGGTACATTATAGCATACATACCCGTTGGTTTCCCCGTCATTAAAGAAGGTTGGAAAAGCATTAAAAACGGAAACTTTTTTACCGAATTCTTTTTAATGGGAATTGCAACTATTGGTGCGTTTGCCATAGGCGAATATCCTGAAGGTGTTGCGGTAATGGTCTTTTACGCCGTTGGCGAACTCTTTCAAGGTGCCGCTGTAAAACGTGCAAAAGGCAATATTAAAGCTTTACTTGATCTACGACCGGATCACGCCTTGGTTTTCCGTGATCATAGCTATATTTCAGTAGCACCGGAGCTAGTGGAAATTGGAGAAAAAATACAAGTTAGAGCCGGAGAAAAAGTACCATTGGACGGACAGTTAATTTCTGATAAAGGAACATTCAATACTGCGGCACTTACCGGTGAAAGCAAACCAATGTCCCTAAAAAAGGGAGCTCCTATTTATGCAGGAAGCATCAACACATCTGGCGTTGTCGAAATTACCACTACCAAAACATACAAAGACAGCTCTATTGCCCGCATTTTGGACATGGTACAAAATGCAACGGAAAGAAAATCAAAGACAGAACTGTTCATTAGAAAATTTGCAAAAGTTTACACCCCCATAGTCACATACCTTGCCATTGCACTGACCTTTCTACCCTACTTTTTTGTAGAAAACTATGTGTTTCAAGATTGGCTGTACAGAGCTTTGATATTCCTTGTAATCTCTTGCCCATGTGCTTTGGTAATTTCTATTCCCCTAGGGTATTTTGGCGGCTTGGGCGCAGCTTCCAGAAACGGAATTCTATTTAAGGGAGCTTCATTTCTAGACACCATGACCAAAGTGAACACGGTAGCTTTGGACAAAACAGGCACATTGACCAAAGGGGTTTTCAAAATAAAGGATCTTGTTAAAGATCAGATCTTTACCGAAAGCGAATTCATGAACTACTTGATCGCCATAGAATCTCAATCTACACATCCTATTGCGAAGGCTATTTTAGAATATGAATTAAATACACAACCCTATAAAGCAACAGAAGTAACCGAAATTGCAGGCAAGGGTTTAAAAGGCATGGTCAATACCAAAACTGTGCTTGTGGGCAACAAGGCCCTTATGAACGACCACCACATTAGCATACCAAAAGAAACGGAAACTGTTGTTGAATCTATAGTTATGATGGCAATAGACGGAAAATTTGCCGGATACGTAACTATAGCCGATGAAATAAAAGAGGATGCCTTACTGGCTATTGCGAATATGCGTAAGGCGGGTATTCAAAAAATTATCATGTTATCCGGTGATAAAGATTCCATAACCCAAAAAGTAGCACAAGAACTAGGGTTTGATTGGGCAAAGGGCGGACTGCTACCCGAAGATAAATTGGCGGAAGTAGAGAAATTAAAAAATGAAGCAGGGACCAAAGTGGCATTTGTGGGTGACGGAATCAATGATGCTCCTGTACTGGCCATTAGTGACGTAGGTATAGCCATGGGCGGATTAGGAAGTGATGTTGCCATTGAAACTGCAGATGTTATTATACAGAACGATCAGCCTACAAAAATTGCCACAGCAATTAAAATAGGAAAATCTACCCGCAAAATCGTATGGCAGAATATTGCCTTGGCCTTTGGGATAAAAATTATTGTTCTTGCTATGGGTGCAGGTGGCATGGCTACCATGTGGGAAGCCGTTTTTGCAGATGTTGGTGTTGCCCTACTAGCTATTTTAAACGCAGTGCGTTTGCAAAAGATGCAATGGAATTAATGGCTAGTTCTAACTTAATGAAAATATTGAGCAATCCTGGGAACAGTAGCCAGTATATTTAACATCAGTAACAATCCGTTTTCAACTGATCGCTTTGCTCAAAGGCTTCGAATGTAATTTGTTGGTTTCCTTCAAGAATTTTTTCAATTACATCAAGTACATCATGCTGCATTGCCAAAGATCCACAGAGCATTATGGTACCTTTTTCATTTATGGTCTGCAAGACCAATTCCCTTTGCTCTAGAACGGCATCTTGTATGTATTGTCTTTGTCCTTCTCTAGAATATGTAGGAAACAGGTTGAAATTCTTTAAGCCTGACCGACTTTTTTGCAATATATCATCATAAAGCGATTGTGAAGCCCTTGTACGCCCTCCCCAGAACAGTGTGGTATTCTGAGCTTTATTTTCAGAGATCATTCCTAAGAACGGAGCTATTCCGGTACCATTTGAGATGAAAATTGAATTTTTAGCATTTTTAGGTAAATGAAAATGCGGATTCACATCTATAGCAGCTTTAAAAAATTGACCCGTTTCTAACCCATATAGAAAATTAGAGCCTCTGCCCAGCTCATGTTTTTTAATACTTAATAAAATATCACCATCTACCCTAGCGATGGAATACTGACGAACCATCTCATCATTATTAGGGAATATTGCCAGTAAATCCCCAGATGTAAAATTAATTTTAGATACTGGTCGTAATCGCAATAAAAAAGTATCGTCTACATTTAAATCCGTTCGCTCCACCACCTCAAAGTCCACTTTTTTATATTTCTTCTTATGGATCAACGGTCTCTCTACCGGAATGGTAAAACCAACTTTATTGGAAAATTGAATCAACCAAAGTTCAAAAGATTCAAAATCTGCCTGATTAATTTTAAACAGCGGCAATTGTCTTTCAAATTTATTATCTGCATTGATCTGCTCATCTACCTCTATGGCATATTTACAGTAATCAGGATAATCCAAAGACCCAAATCCCACTACAGAATATGCTATAGCATTTGGCTGCGTTACCGTTGAAAAGATCGCAGGGAATTTGCGGGCATTGGTAGGCGGCTCACCTTCACCATAGGTAGATGTAAACACAATGATATTTTTAGCTTTCGCATAGGCGCTATACTTGTTAAGCTCCGTTAAATAGACCTTCTTCCCTACTTGTGTTAATCCGTTATAAAATCGCTGTGCAAAATCGAACGCCGTACCACTTTCAGAACCTACTAAAATTACATACTCGCATTCATCCTTATCGGGCATTTGCGAAACTCCTTTAGCTTTCTTTCTCCGTTTTAAAGTCATCACGAAACCTGAGTACATAAAAAACAAAATAGACGCACTCGCCAATAACAGGATAACGGACCATATTACATTACCCTCACCGGTATGCAATACCAAACTTAATCTTGATGCTAAGGTCACAAACGGATAATCTCCTTTACTAACAATCTCGCCTGTTTGCTGATGTACCTCAACTTCCTTATCCTGTAAAGCAATGAGATAGTATTCTTCCGGATCATCTGAAAAAGGAAATTCTACCTGGCGTATTTCTGCCAATGTGGTTTCTTTAAAAAAGGGAATATCTGCAATGTTTTCGTATTTCTGAGCTGAATTGCTTACCGGTACCTCAACCTGATCAACCGTTGTTTTCGGCAATAAATTAAATTTTTCCGCAGATAAATACACCCCAGTAAAAGCAAGAATTATGATGGGTATAAAAAACCAACGGCTCAACACCACATGGTATCTTAATTCAAAGTAATCTTTCTGGACTTTTGTAAATAATTTTAAAAATCCGCCTTGGCGCTTAGCTAATAAAACCAATCCGGTAACAGCAATAATCAATAATAGTAATGAAATTAGACCAACAAAGAACCTACCTATACTCTTTAAAAAAAGGGAACGGTGTACATTGGTAGCAAATGTATACACATAAGGCCGCTCTTCTACTTCACCAAGCTGTTCTCCAGTAAATGGATCTATATACACATCCAAGGTTTCCATCTCCATGGTCAATACGGAAACTTTTACAAAGCCAGATGACTCCACTTCTAAACCCAACACCTCATCATATGAATCTTTAATAGCAGTAATGGTCGTTGCCAGCGGAACTTGATCTAAATCCGCCACGGCATAACCTTTGGTTTGGTGCGAAATAGGCTCTACGGCAAGTATAATACCCGTAACAGAAGCCACCATCAAAAATAGAGATGAAATTAAGGCAAGCGTAAGATGACTATACCGCCAAATAGAAATGGTCATAAGTAGGAATGTAGTTTTATAACAGTATATAATTTAAAAAATTCCAGAATGGCGGTTTAGCGCCAATCTGGAAATGTGATTGTAAAAAAAGCAAAAAAATAAATGAACGCAGTCAACATGTTTTTATGAGCAAATAACATTATTGTACTTGACTGCGCCCAAAATATGATTCATCTTTTATAAGGTCATTTATTGCGGCAGCATACGTACATACCTAATAAAACCTTTGCCCTCAACTTTTGTCTTTAAATTTTCGGTCGTTAAAGGAAATTGAATATCATCTGCATAATATCCTTGATCTTCTACAGAAGTTTCAAAACGAAGGTTGTAACCCTTGTCAATTTTATCATTAGGTATCTGTAACACGTTCAAGGCGCGCTCTCCACCGCTAATAGTTTCTCCAGAAATGGCATCTATATTTGGACGGTGTTTGCCATAAAATTTCCACCATTCGGTTATTTCACTATACCACTCACTATCTTTGCCCTGCACATATAAAGTTTCTACATACTCATTATCGGCATCCACGATAGACACTATTAAGTACGCACCCTCACCTGTATAATTGGTCAGTTGAATAAGGCATTTTACGGCAGTTTTGTCCACTACGGTAAAGGCGGATAATAATGATCCTACCAAAACTACGGCCGGTATAAATTTTAAAAATCTTTTCATTTTAATACTATTGGTTCTTTATTTCATTGATAAGCTAAGCGACACCTAACTTATTGCTTTAAAAAGTTTAACGATGTATTGCCTTTTTGCAACATTTCATTTTCACTAGCCAGGTCATAAACCGTTTCTTCAAAATCTGTTTTGCTATTGGCATCCGCACCTTTGGCGATCAAGAACTTTAGCAGTTTATCGTTTTCCGCTTTCATGGCCGCAACGTGCAAAGCAGTCATACCCTCATCGTTTTTAGCATTTACATCGATATTGAAATCTGCTATCTTTTTCATGAGTTGCAAATCGTTCTTTTTGGCCGCAACGTGATATAAGGTATTACCCTCACCTTGTACGGTATTGAATTTTAACCCTTTTGCTTTCAACATAGCCAGTTTAGCATCAAAAGCCTTCGCATTTCTTTTACTGTAAGAATCCGTAAGAAAATAAGCCGCAGTATTACCGGTAGCATCTTTAGCATTGATATCCGCACCTTTTTCAATTAAAAATGCAACAACATCAGCTTTGTTATCATGAGCGGCAAGCATTAAAGCTGTTTCACCATCGTTATTGGCCGTATTGATATCTTTAACATCCTTGGCCAATAATTGAACAACGGCCAAATCATTTCTAGCGGCAGCATTCAAGAAAGGAGTGTTTCCTTCCTCATCCGCTTGGTTTACATCTGCACCAGCTTTTAAGAACAGATCAAAAATAGCAGCATCTTTATTACCAAAAGCTAAACGGTGCAATGGGGTACTACCATTTTTTTCAACAATATTAGGTTCCAATCCTAGACCTTTTAAATATGTATAGACCGGTAGACCATTACTGAATCCGCGACCACCTTGAGATGCGAACATAAAGGCATTACCACCATTACTGTTCAATGTTTTGTAATCTACTCCTTTGCTTATCAATAATTTCAAGAAATCTATATTCCCCTTTTTAGTAGCGTAGTTAAAAATGCCGTTGCCGTCATCATCCTTACTATCAAGAGCCAAACCCTTGTTTAAAAAGAAATTCAGCTCCTCTTCAGATTTCAATGATGGTGCCGCCAATAATAGCACATTGGCACCATGCTCATTTTTCTCATTTTTAAGGTTCACCCCTTTTGCTTCAAAAGCCTCATATATTTTAGGATTTGTTAGTCCCGCATTGGCTCCAAAGGCAAGTGGTGTATACCTGTGACTATCCAATGCAGTTACAGAAGCACCGTTATCCAATAGATACTGAACCAATTCGGCATCACCGGCATACGTTGCCCAGTGTAAATAAATACGGCTATCATGGGTTTTCTTATCCACTTCATTACCCTCTAAGGACAATAAATATTTAACCACCTCAGTATCTGCCTTGCTGGTTATGGCCAGTGTAGTAGCATCAAAAGAATTGCTGTCCTTTGCTACTGGATCGTTACCCTCTGCTATTTTTTGCTTTACAGTGGCAACACTTGGGCTACTCTTCCAAAATGTACGATCTAAAAGTTCATTCTTTTGCTGGGCAATACCCGTAAAGCTTATGAACAAAAATGCGGTCAGTGCTAATTGTTTTATGGTTTTCATGTCCTTATTGTTTAACGAATGATTCTATTACTTCTTCTATTTCATCTTTTTGATCATATTCATCATCAAAAAGGTATTTGTACAAAACTTTATTATCTACTTTTTCCTCTAAAGTAAGGTCTTTGTTCCTACCATAAACATCATCCCATTTTGTACGTACCAAAGCCCATTTATCCGCATTGGATTTCCACCATGCTGCGGCAGCGGCACATCTACTATCATCGACCTTTACATAAGTATTATACCCTTTTTCCTGAGCTAATATGACATCTTCTTTGCCTGCCTCACGAATAACCTTTGTATTATCTTGATCGTGCAACCAACCGTAATCCGTAACCTCATGACGATTTCCACGAACAGTCAAATTATAGTCGCTTCTTGTAGTATACTCACGTCTTGGTAACGGGGCATCTGATGTATTTTCCCAAAAGCTTTTACCATCTACATGTACCCATGTAGATGAGCCTTCATACCTAGGGCTATCATCTACTTGATATACTTTTTGGGTCCATTGCCCTTTTACCTTATCTGATGGTAATTTTTTAAATGTCCATGTATTATCGGCATTATAAGAATATAGGTCTGTATTTTGATACAGCCAATCTTGCCTCCAATGTTTTACAATATGCGGGTCTGCAGGGTTACCAACCTGCAACAGGTGCTGAATGGATATTTTATCATCTTCATCCGTCACCAGTTCTGCCCACTCTAAGCCCTTATCCACTTTTGTTTTAGAAGGCTTATACAAAGAATCCGTACTATGGTTAAATGTTTCGGCAAAGTTGAAAGTTACTTCAAAACAACCGCACATACTTTTTATAGCTTCACGGTCATCGTTCTTTTTCGCCTTTTGGGCAATTGTACTAGCAGATACTACTAATGCCATTATGGTAGGTAATACTGTTTTCATTTTACAGGTGTATTATTTTTTGATGTTCGTTGACAAAAATAACTATTTTAATTTATTCTAAATAAGAATTGTTTATATATTTGCATCCTTATCAAGAATAAGTCTAAATTAATATAATGCGATTTCGACTAGCGACCTTACTACTACTTATAGGTACACATATTATAGTAGCGCAAAGCCAAGTGCCCAGCGTTACAGATTCTATTTTATCACAAGAATTAGATGAAGTCATAGTGACCGCCACAAGAACTGCCCGTCAATTGTCATCGCTACCCCTACCCGTTACCTTGGTAGGCAAAAAACAGATTATAAAATCCGGTACCGTTCGCCTTAATGAAATACTGAACGAGCAAACAGGTATTATAACGGTTACCGATGAAAGTGGATTTCAAGGGGTACAAATACAAGGCATTGCATCGGACTATATTCTTATCCTTATAGATGGAGTTCCATTGGTAGGGCGCAGTGCCGGAAATTTCGATTTAAGCAGACTTACCGTAGGTAATATTAAACAGATTGAAGTTGTTAAAGGTCCGTCAAGCAGTTTATATGGATCTGAGGCATTGGGCGGTGTGATCAATATCATCACCGAAAAACCGGAAAAGCAGAATTTTAGCGGAAATGCATCATACCGTATCGGTAGCTTTTCTCAACAAGATATGAATCTAGACCTTAAGCAGGGTTTTAAAAAATTTCGGTATGGATTTTTCGCCAATCGTTTCTCATCCAACGGATATGACCTAAATGAAGATGCGGAGGGCCAAACCGTTAACCCGTATACCAATTACACCCTAAACGGTAGGTTGTATTATGATATTAACGATAAACTTTCTCTCTTTACCTCTGGACGATTCTACGATCAGGTTCAAGATGCCGGATTTACCTTAGATAGCATTCAATATGAGGGTGATACCAAAGAACGTGAATGGAACGCACATGCCAGACTGGACCACAAATGGACCCCGGCGCTCAACATGGCTTATGAACTGTACTATACCAATTACGTTGCTACCGAATTATTGGCAGACCCTATTTCTACTGATGTTTTGAGCGATAGTGATTTCGATCAAAAATTATTGAGGCCAGAGGTACGTGGCAGCTATACCTTTAATGTTGAAAACGAAAATAGAACCGGGTTCCAATACGGGACTTTAACCGCAGGAGCGGGATTACAGTTAGATGAGCTGGACAGGACGTATTTTGAAGAAAAAGTGAATTTCACTTCTCAATACCTTTATGCCCAGTATGATTTTGACCCTTTGGAAAAACTGAATGTTATTGCCGGAGCGCGCTTTGACAATCACTCTGAATACAACAACCAATTTAGTCCCAAGTTGGCATTACGCTACCAATTAAATCCAAATCTGGCTATTAAGGGATCTGTGGGTTATGGTTTTAAAGCGCCCGATTTTAGACAGTTATATTTTGACTTCACCAATTCCGCAGTGGGCTATACCGTACTTGGTTATAATGTAGCCTTGGATAAATTACAAGAATTAGAAGAACAAGACCAAATCTTAGATGTGGTGGTCACAGAAGATGAATTGAGCCAACCGTTGGAAGCAGAAAGTTCTATTGGCTATAACCTAGGCCTAACTCTAAAACATGGTGTTGGCAATACAGAAGTCAATTTCTTTAGAAACGATTTTAAAAACCTAATAGATACCAGAATCATTGCCCGCAAGACCAATGGACAAAACGTGTTCAGTTATATGAATTTTGATGAAATATACACTACGGGCTTTGAAATCAACTCCGCCTACAAACTCACGGACAATTTAAATATAAGTGCCGGATACCAATTACTTTATGCCTTTGATAAACAGAGAAGACAAGACGTAAAAAACGATCAAGTATTTGTACGCGATGCCAATACCGGACAATCTGTTGCCCTGGCCACCTCTGATTATTTTGGCTTGGTCAACCGTTCTAGGCACAATGCCAATTTTAAATTCTACTATGACATACCCTCTGCCAATACCCATGTAAACTTGCGTGTACTCTACCGTAGTAAGTATGCACAATATGACACCAATGGCAACGGACTCATAGATAATTTCGATACCAGTTTTATAGATGGTTTTGTTACCCTAAATGCCGCGGTAAGCAAAATATTCTATACAGATTTTACACTTCAGGTTGGCGCAAACAACCTATTGGATTATACGGATAACAATATCCCGACAATGCCGGGCATACAAGCATTCATTAAATTAAATTATCAATTCTAACCCACCTGGCAACAGGTTTTAATTACAATTACCATGACAAAGAACATTTTAGCAGTAGCATTTTTAGCAATGGCATTCACCTCTTGTAGCAGCGATGATGACAGCACACCAACGGATCCGGTACAGACGGAAACTGTTAGCAATTTATATGCACCACAAACCGGAGGCCAAGGAGAACCTGTTGGCGGTGAGTTCACCAAATTTGATTTTGAGACCGGTGCCATTACTACCAGTGATACTGCATGGGACATTGCTTTTAGAGGCACCACGATCGCCGTTAATGGCGGTACCTTGACCGGCACTGAAGATGAACCGGAAAGAAACGGTAATGTTGGCGTAGCCGAAGTAACCGGCACCTTGGCAAGTGTAACCACAGCAGAAGGACTTACTTTTGATCAAGATGCAGATGCTTCTTTTGCCATAGCAACAGGTAGTGATAATGGTTGGTACAACTACGCAGGAGACCCAACACATTTAATTACACCTATACCGGGTAAAGTATTTGTATTTAGAACTACCGAAGGTAATTTTGCCAAAGTAGAGTTTATAAGTTATTATGAAGATGCGCCATCTGAACCAAATGCTTTTGAAGATGCTACACCGTACTATACCTTTAATTATGTATACAACCCTAACGAAGGCGATACTTCTTTAGAGTAAGTTTACTGTCCGGATTCCAAGAAAATTATAGAAGGGCGGGATTTCTAAGAAACGATATTATATTAAATAGTCTAGAACTCTTTATCCCTCCTATTGTCTCTACAGATGTATTAGCCAAAGCAAATTTTTTAGACCGTTAGATTGGAATGTGTTTAAACCTAAGCGATGATATCCATACTCAGTACCTAGTCAAACCATGTAATCACACATTTATTTAAGCTAATGGATTATTCTAAATATCTTATCTTCAACTATAGAACCAAACATACGAGCCGAACCGTTGTAAGAAAGCTCTAAAAATTATTGCACCGAATGGAATTTGACCGAACTGGAATAATATTATATACTCTTGAATACAAAAAATGTGTGGATTTTTATGAAAATATTTTAGGTCTCAAGAAAATGTTTGAGGGCGAAAATTTAACTTGTTTTGAATTTGGACACGCATATTTGATGGTGGAATTAGACGATTAATATAATGGACAAAAAACCGGAATGGAAAGAACAAAAACTTGTTTGAGAATGAATGTTCCCAACGTGAAAATGTTTGCAGAAAAATTGACCAGGAAAAATATAAAAGTGGATTACCAAGAACATTCTTGGGGAACAATAGCCAAATTTTACGACCCTGACGGAAACTTATGCGCATTTAAGGACAGCAAAAAATTTGAAGAGCAAATTTCTGATATTAAAAGAATGGACCAATCAAAGCTTAACCGTTAAAATCAATAGTTCTAAAAATATAATTCATCTGATTGAAATGAAAGGCAAAACCATAGTAACCACATTTCTATCAATCCTAATCGGACTCTATATAGCCTTCCATTTCACGCTCTTTTCAGGAATGAATCCAATCCTAGATAAAATTTCCTTAGCTATTATTATTGCCATATTCATAAGGAATCTAGCTCTTATATTTAGAAAGAAAAACAAAAAAATTAAATTAATTCAATTATCCATATTGATTTTGGCTATAGTATTCGGTCTTTATAAAGCTAAAGATTCTTTTGATTCACTTACTGGAGAAAATTCAAGGATTTATTATCAATCAGATACGGAATTACAGAATTAAAAAAATATAACTCAGGACTGTAAAACGAACGTTACAGAATTGAAAAGGGTTGTGAAAGAATTAAAAAAGGAGTTAGAACTTTTTCCGGAAAGAGGTCTAGGGTAAAAAAAGAACTGATGAAAAAAATCATTTATTATGTAGCCACTTCACTTGATGGTTTCATTGCAGGAAAAAATGACGACATAAGCCTTTTTGCTTCAGGTGGAAAAGGTGTTGAAAAATACCTAGCCGATCTTCAAGATTTTAAAACTGTGATAATGGGTCGTAGAACCTATGAATTTGGCTATCAATATGGACTTCAACCGGGTAAACCTGCTTACCCACATATGGAACATTTCATTTTTTCAAATGCATTAAAAATTGACAATTTAGCCGAAACAGTTCATATTGAGAAAATGTCAATTGACAGAATAAAAGAAATCAAACAAACAGCTTCAACTGATATTTACCTATGCGGTGGCGGAGAATTTGCAGGATGGCTATTGGACAATGGACTCATTGATCAAATGAAGATAAAATTAAATCCAATAATTCTAGGCAACGGAATTCCGCTTTTTGGAAACTCCACAACTAGAGCAAAATGGAATTTGATCAAAACGGAATCATTTGAAGAAGGACTAAAAATTTTGACTTATGAAATAGAATCGTAGCGTAAAATTAAAGTGGTTTTTTTCAATAAAAAAAACTATTAGATACTCATTAACAAATAGTTAAATTAATATGTTAGCGCTATTTTAATTCATAATTATAGTACTTTACTTTTCACCATCATCCATAATCAAAAACCATAATGAAACATTTTTATCTTTCTATCTTAATAGTTTTAACCCTATCCTTTTCAATACAAGCCCAAGTAGAAAGTACCCTAGTAGACATTGGCGGCTACCAAATGCATTTCAACATTATAAAAGGAAAAGGAACTCCAATTCTTTTTGAGGCGGGTGCAGGTAATGATGGTTCTGTCTGGGACAACATTTTAGAAAAAATCCATAAAGTTACGGGTACAACATTGATTACTTATGACCGCTCTGGTTTTGGACAAAGTGAATTAAATCCAAACTTGAAAAACGATTCGGATTTTGGAATAAAAAATGGAATTAAAGAACTGGAAACAGGTCTTTCAAAGTTGGGGTACGATGATGAAATCATTTTAGTTTCCCACTCGTATGGTGGACTGTACAATTTGCTCTATGCAAACAAACATCCTAAAAAAGTAAAATCCGTGGTCTTAATTGATGTAACGCTTAACAATTTTTGGAATGATGAATTATTGAAAATGAGAGATAACAATGTTGATATTAGTACAATACCTAAACCTTCAGGAGACTATTTTTTGAATGCCAATTACAATGAAACCATGCGATATGCAAGAAATATAGATTTCCCAAAAAGTATACCATTACTAAATATTTTTCCTGAAAACTCTTTACCAGGTTTACCTGAGGCACTTTCCACTAGATGGAGAAAACTTCACGAAGAACTTGACGACAATAAGGAAAATGTTACAAACATTATCGCCAAAGGAAGTGGTCATGCTGTATTTCAAGATAACCCCTCTTTAGTCATCAATGCAATTATAAAAGCTTATTCAAAAACACTAGACGAAAGGCAACAAAATGAGCTATTACAAAGGACGTTAGATAATGCTATAGAATTATCTATTGAAACTAAGTTGAACAATCGTTCAGAGCAAGATTTGAACACATTGGGATATACATTTTTAGGAAACGAAGAATTAGATAAGGCTTTAGAAGTTTTCAAATTAACTACAATTTTATTTCCAGATAGTTCTAATGCATATGATAGTTATGGAGAAGCGTTATTAAATGCAAATAGAAAAGCTGAAGCAATTGAAATGTATGAAAAATCGATAGAATTGAATCCAGAAAATGAAAATGGAAAAAAGGTATTGCTTCAATTAAAACAAAAATAATTTGAAGAAAAGTATGCAAAAAAGGGAAGAGCTAAATTAAGGAATCAATAAATAGCGTTTACCGGTCGCCAATTTTAATAATTGTTTTTTAGTATTTCAGAATACTTGATTAACTCCCAATAAACTTTACTTCTAGTCTATTCTTTTTCATTGAATTATTGGTCTTCAATTTCACATTATAGCTTTTAGCCTTTATATGGTATTTCGCAGATTTTCTAATTTGATATCGCAGAATTAAAAAACTTTGAAATCCAAAGGACAACTCTTAAATCTAAATAATCATAAAAATGAAATAGATAGTTTAGTTAAATTTATACTATGGATAAAATAGCGATATTATACCAAGCCCAATTACCGCCTATTAAAGAAGGTATTCAAAAACCAATGAAACTAGGAGGCTATGCAGATAGCGGAGCGGATATAGCTTTTGCATTATTAAAAAATCAATATCATGTAATTACACCTGTAGAACATCCAAATGAAAATATTGACAAGGATTGGGTTTTTCCAGACACAGAAGATGGTATTAAAAATGCATTGAATAAAGGAGCAAAAATCTTTTGGCTGAATACGGTGCTCTATAACCATCATAACATAGAAAAATTTTATAACGAAGATCTTTATATTGTAGGGCAAACACCATCCTTAGTAGATACTTTTGATGATAAAATGTATACCAATTATATTTTAGCTACCAACAATATACCTATCCCTAAAAATCAACTCATTACCAATGAAGATTACAATAACCTTTCATTGGACTTAAAATTTCCTTTGGTATTAAAACCGATAAGAGGAAGAGGAAGTCAAGGTGTAACGAAAATCAATAACCACAAAGATCTTTTAGATAGGTTAAATGCTATGTTTTCAAACAATACCTATGGCACCGCTGTTTACATTGAAGAATTTTTAGTTGGAAAGGAAATAACAATTACCGTAATGCCAAAAGGGAATTACATGGTAAATGGCAAAGAATTGTTTTATGATAGACCATGGTGCTTACCTGCAGTAGAAAGATATAATCATGATAATGGTATTGCCCCTTATAATGGAACAGTAGCTGTTATGGAAAACAGTAAAGTACTAAGTGATACAGAGTTACAGAGTAATGAAATTCTAGAAGTTTATGAACATTGCGTTAAATCTGCGGAGATAATAGATATTAAAGCTCCCATTAGAATAGATTGCAGATCTAACAGTACAGGAAAATATTATTTATTTGACCTTAATATGAAACCGAATATGACCGGCCCCTCAAGGTCCCACAGAAATAACCAAGATAGTTTATCGTTACTATCTGCAAGAAAAATAGGATGGAATTATATTGATCTTTTGAGCAACATCCTGAACCAAAAATGGAACACGTTATCTATAGATAAGTAAACAACAAGCACTTTAAAATGAAAAGTCACAAATACGAAATAAAAGTTGAGTGGACAGGTAACGAGGGAAAGGGAACTTTAAACTATACCTCTTACAATCGTAATCACGAAATTAAATCCGTTGGTAAATATGATGCAATTCATGGGTCTTCTGACCCATCATTTTTGGGCGACAAATCAAAATATAACCCAGAAGATCTTTTTCTGTCTTCAATAACAGCATGTCATATGCTATGGTATTTACATTTATGTTCCGTACATAAAATTATAGTAACTGCATATGAAGATAATGCTACGGGTATAATGGCAGAAGATAATAACGGTAGCGGAAGGTTTACAGAAGTTACCCTTAACCCTACCGTTAGAATTTCGGATAAAAACAGAATGCAAGAAGCTAAAGAATTACATGAAGAAGCTAATAAAATGTGTTTTATTGCCAATTCTTGCAACTTTGAAATTAAACATAAACCTAATATTATTTCAGATTAAGACCCATAGAAAATGTATGTACACCGTATTATACATTTATAAAACATAGACTATAAAAGTAAAGATAAGTCTATAACACCAGAACACTACTGCCCCATCATACCAATTTACAATACCACCTTCCTTTTTGTATCCTTTGTTTTCAACAGAAAATCAAAAATCTTAATTTTAGATTAAATATTTTACCAATCGTTCGGTAATTAAAAAATAATATTACATTTGTACCATGAGACCACAAAAGGTATTGGACATAGAAATATTAACAGGGTTAACTAAAGTCTTTAGATCAAGAGGCTATGAAGGTGCTAGTTTAAAGGAATTATCAGAAGCTACCGGTCTTAAAAAAGCTAGTTTATATCATAGGTTTCCTAACGGCAAGCAAGAAATGGCAGATGCTGTATTGCAACACTTAGAAGATTGGGTTACCAACAATGTCTTTAATACACTATTGGACACCAACCTTGATCCATCTACTAGATTAAAAGAAGGCTTATCCGCAATTAGAACTTTATATGATGGTGGTAAAAACATCTGCATTTTTCGTGCACTTTCTATGCAAGCCGGCATTGAACTATTTGAAGAGCAGATCAACCAAGGAATGACCGCATACCTTTCTGCCTTTAAAGAAATAGGCATTGCCTTAAAATTAACTCCAGAAGCAGCAGAAGAAAAGGCCTTGCAAGTATTGATAGAAATACAAGGAAGCTTAATTGTAACCAAGGGCTTAGGAGATATCAGCATTTTTGACAAAACCCTACAAAACATTGAAAACAAGTATCTAAACCCATAAAAAAATTTAACATTACACTTTACCGAATGTTCGGTAATAAATTCTTTAACTATGAAAAAGTACCCATTACCCCCTTTTACAGAAGAAACAGCAAAACAAAAAGTGCAATTGGCAGAGGATGCCTGGAACAGCAAAGACCCTATAAAGGTTTCCATGGCTTATACCATTGACACCGAGTGGCGCAATAGAAGCCAGTTCATTAATGGTAGAAATGAAGTGCAACAATTTTTAAAACACAAATGGACCAATGAACAAAACTACAAGCTAAAAAAAGAGCTATGGAGCTATCATGGCAACCGAATAGCCGTAAGATTTGAATATGAATATCAAAATCAAGAAGGACAATGGTATCGTGCTTACGGTAATGAAAACTGGGAATTTGACGAAAATGGATTAATGCAAAAAAGATATGCAAGTATTAATGATTTAACAATTAAAGAAAACGAAAGAACATTATAAATGAAAACAATTAACCTTATATGCATCTTGGCATTGACCATAACAACATCATGTCAACAACAAAACACCACACAAAAAAACAAAGAATCTTTAATCATACAAAACACAAAAACAATGAACACGATACAGTATAAAAAAGAAAATGTAAAGGGAGTAAACATTGCCTATAGAGAGGCTGGTGATCCAAGTAACCCCACCATTGTATTATTACATGGTTTTCCTTCTTCATCGCACCAATATAGAAAAGTCTTAAATCAACTTTCTAATGAGTTTCATTTAATAGCACCGGATTATCCTGGTTTTGGAAACAGTGATTTCCCTTCTCAGAATGATTATCAATATACATTTGACCATATAGCTGAAACAATCAATTCTTTTTTAGAATCTAAAGCTATTCATAAATATGCTATTATGATTCAAGACTATGGTGCCCCAATTGGATTTAGAATAGCAACCGCACATCCGGATAGAATAACTGCAATTGTCAATCAAAACGGAAATGCCTACGAAGAAGGTCTAGGACAAGCTTGGAAAACTACTAAGGAATTTTGGTCCAATAGAAACAAGGAAACCGAAAAGGCCTTATTACCATCTTTTTCTTTGGAAGGGTTAGAATGGCAGTACACGCACGGCACTAGAAACCCAGAAAACGTGAATCCGGACACTTGGCATTTAGATTTCTTAAGACTGTCTAGACCAAATGCACATGCCGTAAACCTAGATCTGTTTTATGATTATCAAAATAATGTAAAACTATACCCTAAATGGCAACAGTATTTACGCGATAACCAACCTCCACTATTGATCGTATGGGGTAAAAATGATGCTTTCTTTCCTGAAAGTGGTGCCCAAGCCTTTAAAAAAGATGTAAAAAATATAGACTACAACATTTATGATACCGGACACTTTGCACTGGAAGAAGACGGCAATGACATCATAGAGAAAATGAGGTCATTCTTAAATAAAAACGTACGATAAATAATATCGGTTTACAAAACAAAGCGGCTATGGGTTATACCCTAGCCACTTTTGTTTTTAATATATCTTAACGAAATGTATTTTTTCTTTAAAAATTTAGCCATTAAATTAACCTACAATATTATGGGTCAAGAAAGAAAACATCCCCTTAAGTTATTAACTTAACCTTACAAAAGTCAGTTGCATTTAGCTTGCATCCTTCTTAGATCAGTAGTAACCTTTAAATAAAACAACATGAAAATTTTAATAATAGGAGGCAACGGAACTATTGGCAAAACCGTAGTTTCTCACTTTAAAAATGATAATGAAGTTATTATTGCTGGCCGTACAACCGGTGATTTCACAGTAGATATTGCAGACAGCAGCTCCATTTCATCCATGTTTGAAAAAACAGGAAAATTAGACGCCATCATCTGTATTGCCGGAGAGGCAAAATGGGACAATTTCAACAACCTAACGGAAGAAGATTATTATATAGGTTTAAGAAGCAAACTAATGGGGCAAGTAAATTTGGTTCGCATAGGACAACATTATTTAAACAAAAAAGGCTCCATCACGTTAACTACCGGTATTTTAGCCGATGATCCCGTAGTAAAAACCACTAGTGCAGCTATGGTAAACGGTGGTATTCATAGCTTTGTACAGGCAGTTGCCCTTGAAATGGAAAATGAGATCAGAGTAAATGTGGTATCGTCTGGTATGGTAGAAAATGCCTATGAGAAGTATAAAGACTATTTTCCGGGGCACAACCCCATTCCTATGCCTAAAGTAGTAAATGGTTATGTACGTAGTGTAAAAGGAAAAGGAAACGGGGAAGTTATACGCTTGTATGATTAATAATGACTTCTTAAAACAAATTATCAACTGTTTTTCTATTTTTAATTGTGAAGAATAAAATTGATTTTATCCAAAAGTGGGAATACCCACAAGTTGTAGAGGTTTGGGAAGCTTCCGTCAGAGCTACACATCATTTTTTAAATGAAGAGGATATCCAGTATTTTAAACCTTTGATCTTAAACACCTATTTAGATGCCGTAAACCTTCGTGCCTATAGAAACCATGAAAAGGAAATCATTGCTTTTCTAGGTGTTGACCAAAGTAATCTTGAAATGTTGTTCGTACATCCAGATTATAGAGGCCAAGGTATTGGGGCATTGTTATTACAATATGCCATTAAAGACTTGAAAATAGACAAAGTAGATGTAAATGAACAGAATGAACAAGCTGTAGGTTTTTACGAACATTATCAATTTAAAACACAAAGCAGGTCAGAGTTGGATGCTACCGGTAAACCCTACCCTATTTTACATATGCAGTTAGAAAAATTTGGTACATAATTTAAAAGCTTTTGACGTTCAGAAGGTTAATAAAATAACTAACTTTAGAAAAGAACTTTCTTAAGTATCAAAAAAACAAAAACCTTTAAATCATGAACAAACTTCTAGCTATAGTACTACTTGGCGGTCTAGTAATATCTTGTAATACTTCAAATAAAAACAAAGGGACTTCTAATGACAATTCAACCGAGACTACCGATGAAATTGCGGATAAAAAATCAAATTTAAAATCTATTGAAAGCGATCAAGATTTAATTGCTACGGCATTAATGGCGGCACCAAAAGATAGTAGGGAAAATACTAAAGTTATCGGTTACAATATGGCAGGTGAATTTGTTACTCTAAAGGAAGGTGACAGCGAGTATATTGTACTTGCAGACGACCCAAAGAAAGACGGTTTCAATGCCGCATGTTATCATAAAGACCTAGAACCTTTTATGGCACGGGGAAGAACCTTACGTAACGAAGGCAAATCTTCAGATGAAATTTTTGCCATACGCGAAGCAGAAGTAAAATCTGGTAAAATAAAAATAACTCCCGGTTCTACTTTACACATTTATTACGGTCCAAATACAACCTTTGATCCTGAAACATCACAAGTTGAAGGTGCTAAACTACGTTACGTTATTTATACTCCTTTTGCCACACCTAAATCGATCGGTTTGCCGGAGACACCCTCAGCTCCAAATCACCCTTGGATCATGGACCCTGGTACCCACAGGGCACATATTATGATTTCTCCGTTAGAAAATAAAGTAGAATAATACCATTGCACGTCTAGTAGCGTTTAAGTGATATGACCAAACGAATACTAAGTTACCTTGGTTGGCTTGTTGTTGCTATACTTTTAGGGTTATTCCATATGCGCATAGTTTTAGGACCAGCACCAGAATCAGACCATACTAAATTCTCGTTGTCAAGTATGGTATATGAATGGGCATTGGTACAGGTTGGCACAATCATTGGCTGTATTATTGCCGTTATATTTATTTTGCTCGATGTTGTATTTCTAAATAACAAACTTAAAGGTAATAGTAATTCAGTACTTTTTAAATTTCTGATTATTTCTATAATTGCTGTTATTGTTGGGGTTACCCATTATGTTTTAGAGGAAGTTGTCAATGTTATTTAGATAAGCAGAGGTATAGATATTACTACAAACTATATCTTAGCAATATGAATACAATTGATATTAGGACAGTAGATGTTGTTCAATATTTGCAACCCTTACGGGAAGGAGGCTCTATGCCGGCCATTGTAAAAGCAAATGATGATTTTTTGTATGTACTGAAATTTAGAGGGTCAGGCCAAGGAAAAAAATCGCTCATTGCAGAATTTATTGGCGGAGAATTGGCACGTGCCATAGGTTTAAAAGTACCTGAACTGGTATTTATGAATTTAGAGGACTCCTTTAGACAAACAGAGCCAGATGAAGAAATTCAAGATTTATTAAAGTTTAGTGTTGGGTTAAATCTTGGATTGCATTTTTTATCTGGCGCCATTACTTTTGATCCATTAATTTCTAAGGCAGATGCATTAACAGCATCTAAGGTAGTAGTATTGGATAGCTTGATCAGCAATATAGATCGAACGGCAAAAAATGCAAATCTCTTATTTTGGCACAATGAGTTATGGGTCATAGACAATGGTGCCAGTTTCTATTTTCATCATAATTGGGATACCTGGGAAAACCATTTATCAAGAACCTTCCCGTTCATAAAAGATCATGTACTATTACAACAGGCCACTGCCCTACCAAAAGCTGCTACAGAAATTAAAAAATTCATAACACCGGAAAAGATTACCGAAATTGTAACCAACATTCCTGAAGACTGGTTAACTAGCGAGTCTGACGTTTTGAATGCGGATGAAAAGAGAGCTGCCTATATTCAATTTATAAACACTAAACTATCAATGATAGATGTATTAGCAAAAGAAGCCGAAGATGCAAGATAGACATACATTTAAGTTTGCCATAGTTAGAATAGTGCCCAAGGTAGAAAGAGAAGAGTTCTTTAATGTTGGGGTGATTTTATTCTGTAAACGAACAAAATTTTTAGATATTAAATATCATATCGACAAGAAAAAATTAAAAGCTTTTTCTCCAGAAATAGAATACGAGATATTAAACGAATATTTAAAGGCATGGAAGCTGATATGTGAGGGTAAAGAAGCAGGCGGACCCATAGGTAAATTAGAACTACCAGATCGATTTGGATGGTTAACAGCTTGCAGAAGCACCGTTATACAAAGCTCCACCACCCGGTCAGGACTAAGTACAGATCCTGAAAAAGAACTTGAAGATATTTTTAATACCTATGTTCTTTAAGCAATCCGTTTATCTTATTATATCAAAGTGCCAACCTAAATTAATGCCTGATCTATTTGAAAACAATAGCTATAGCAAACAACAAAAATAAATATCAAGTTTTATAAGTAAGTTTATTACATTAAACGGACTTACATATCTTAAAAAAGGAAATCAAAACTATTACGCTATGGAATCATCTAAACTTAAAACTATTATTCAAGGAATTCCAAAAGCGGAACTCCATCTACATTTAGAGGGTAGTTTTGAGCCAGAATTGATGTTCGAGATTGCAAAGAGAAACAACATCAACTTACCCTACGATTCCATTGAGTCTGTAAAAGAAGCATACAGATTCAATAACTTACAAGAGTTTTTAGATATCTATTATGCCGGTGCACAAGTATTGTTGCACGAGCAAGATTTCTTTGATCTTACATGGGCATATTTAACCAAAGTTCATAGTGAAAATGTAAAACATGCAGAAGTATTTTTTGACCCCCAGACCCATACAGAACGTGGAGTAGCCTTTGATGTGGTCATCAATGGAATTCATCGAGCCTTAGAAAAGGGAAAAAACGAACTAAATATTTCTTACAAACTCATAATGAGCTATTTGCGTCATTTAACTGAAGATGCTGCCTTTAACACGCTAGAATCTTCTATTCCTTTTAAAGAAATTATAGATGGTGTTGGTTTAGATTCTTCGGAAATGGGAAATCCGCCAAGTAAGTTTAAAAAAGTGTTTAAAGCATCTGCAGAACATGGATTCAAATTAGTGGCACATGCAGGTGAAGAAGGTCCTGCAGAATATATCTGGGAAGCTTTGGATATTTTAAATGTAGAACGGATTGACCATGGTAATCGTTGTCTTAGCGATACTAAATTAGTTGAAAGATTGGTAAATGATAAAATTGCGTTGACCCTATGCCCTACCAGTAATGTTGCCTTAAAAGTAATTCAGAAGATGGATGAGCATCCAGTTGCCAAAATGTTGGACAAGGGGATTCTTGCGACCATCCACTCAGATGATCCTGCGTATTTTGGTGGATATATGAACGAGAACTACTACCAGACCGCAAAAGCGCTGAATTTGAGTTTGGAACAAATAGAACAATTGGCCATTAATGCATTTGAAGCCAGTTGGCTAAGTAAGGCATCTAAGGAAAGACATATTACTCAGGTAAAAGAGTATTTTAAATCTCTTTAATCCGCAAGGGGAATAAATATATCAAAAACAGCACCGTTACCAAGAGAGCTCTCTACCCTTATCTGTCCGCTATGGGTAGTTACAATTCTCTTTACAATTGCCAGCCCAATACCGGTACCTTGATATTCTTCATCACTATGTAAGCGTTGAAAAATTTCAAAGACCTTGTTTTCATATTTTTGATCGAACCCAATACCATTATCAGATATTAAAATACGAGAATATTGTCGGTCTTCGTTTAAATTAAGTTCCGGGTAATCCGTTCCGTTAACCACCGAGCCATGTACTTTTATAGTTGGTTTGATTTCATTTTTTGAAAACTTTATGGCATTGGTAAACAAATTAAAAAGCAATTGTTTAAACTGTACAGGTCTCACTGTAATTGGACAGTCTTTTTGAACTCTGAGCAAAGTTTTATGTTCTTTTAATTCTTCACTCAAAATATCCTTTACATCTAAAACCAGATTTTTTAATGAAACAGTGGTCAAGCTATTATCAATAGATTCCGTTGCTCCATATGCCATTAAATCTTGAATTAGATTACGCATACGACCGGCGGACAAGTCTATTCTTTCTAATTTATGCTTTCCCGCTTCCGATAAATTGTTGAATTCGGTATCACTGATCTGAGAAATGAACATTTGAATTTTGCGCAACGGTTCTTGAAGGTCATGGCTACAAATATGATTGAACGACTCTAGATCATTGATCATCAACTCAAGCTTAATCGTTTTTATTTCAAGTTGATTGGTTCGTTGAAACACCTTACGCTCTAGTTTTTTAGAGAATTTTTTCAGCTTTTTATGCGCACGTTCCAATTCTAACTTATTCTTTCTAAGCTCCAACAAATTAATAACCTGCTCAGATAAAATGTTCAGAGATTCTTTTTGGCTTTGCGTAAGTTTTCTAGGTTTATTATCAATAACACATAAAGTACCTAGAGGTAATCCGTTAGCATTCTTTAATGGAATACCTGCATAGAAAACAATGTTAGGATCACCTGTAACCAAAGGATTATTTTGAAAACGGCTATCTTCTCTTGCATCTTCCGTAGTAAATATTGGTTCATCACTAGTTATAGCATGGGCACAAAATGCATCTTCAATTGGTGTTTCAGAGGTTTCTAAACCAAAGTGAGATTTAAACCATTGTCGCTTATCATCAAGTAAAGTGATCAAAGATATTGGGGTCTGACAAATTTCTGCTGCAAGTTGGGTTAGGTTATCATAATCTTTTTCAGGCAAGGTATCTAAAATTGAATATGAATCAAGAAGAGCTAATCTTTCTTTTTCCTTAGGATGGATCTTGGCTTTCGTCATTGTTTTTATAAGAGCGGTAGTTTTTAAGGCAACAAATATAAGGAGCCCATTACCTTAAAAACCTAAATATAATATAATCTTACGAAAATCCACTAGGTAAAAATCCATCAAAGAGATGAATGCCCCCTTTCAATTTACTGAAATTTTATGGCAAATAAATGACATGTTTAATGAGCGTTAAAAATATATCTTTTTGATTATGATGTATAATAATGGTAATGAGAAAAGTAATCTCCAAGACCTATAAAGCAGTCTTACAAATAATCTATTGCTTTACAAAAAGAATTATTTTAAAAGAATCTTGGAGTGAGAATATTTTTGTAATTAGTCAAAAATTCAAACCTTAAAAAAATCTCAAAAGATCCGTCGTTGAATGAAGTACTCCCTAGTTCTGTAATTTCACGATCATAAGCAAGTCCGAACATTAGTTTTTCATTCAATTGAAAACCAACTAGTGCACTTAGTGCGGCATCCCATCTGTAAGCTGCCCCTAACGAAAATGTATCGTTCAACAATACTGTAGCAGAGAGATCTGCTTGTAGAGGTGCGCCTTCTACAGCTTTAAAAAGTAATGCTGGTTTTAATTTTAAATCTGGGTTTACCTCAAAAACGTAACCTGTAATCAGGTACAAGTTCATACGTTCTTGTGCTATATAGGAATTACTGTTCCCAGAAGAATCAAAGTGTTCTGTTTCCAGAAAATTAGGTATTGAAAGACCAGCATAAAATTGTTCCGTATGGTAATACACCCCCGCACCAAAATTTGGTGAAAACTTCTTGTCTATGTTCGTTTGACCTAACGCTGCGGTAGACGGGTCATAATTTCTTAACTTATTAAAATCAATATTTAAAAAATGCCCACCAGCTTTTAATCCAAAAGACAATTTTCTATTTTCAGAAGTAGGTATGGTATAGGAAAAAACGGCATCAAAATAAGTATCTTGGTTGGTACCATTACCTATTTCATCGTTTACGATGGAAAGACCCAGCCCTACCCTTTCAGAAATAGGACTATGTACATTGAGTGTTTGGGTTGTTGGGGCTCCATCTAAACCCACCCATTGTGAACGGTGCAAAGCAGCAATACTAAGAACACCTCTTGAACCAGCATAGCCAGGGTTCACCGCTACCGTATTATACATATACTGGGTATACTGCGCATCTTGTTGAGCATTAATGGTACAAAAAGAGGCGAGAAATATTAAGAAAATTATAAGTTGATTCTTCATAATTAATTTTACTGTTTTAATAGTTCTTTTTTATCTATTAATATACAGGTAACCGTTCATTGATTTGTTCTGTTGATCATTTGCATAATCAATTATGTAGAAGTAAACACCTACTGGTAACTCATCGTTCTTTTTTATGGTTACCCTACCGTTTGACAACCCTTTAAAAGCATTACCATTATTGTCGTATCCGCTCGTTTCAAATACTAGAACTCCCCATCTGTTATAAATTTTGACGGTATTGTTAGGGAAAGATTCAATATTTGTAATTGTAAATACTCCTTCGTTTATATTAGGATTTAGTAAATCGCTTTCTATACTAATGTCGCAAATAGCACCAATAGGTGGTGTTCCTCCATTAGAACTACAACCATCTAATGGATCTGTATTGTCACTAATTTCTTGACCATCAGAAATACCATCACCGTCTGTATCTGCATTTTCTGGATGCGTGCCTAATGTGTTTTCTTCTTCTGTAGATAAGCCATCATTATCACAGTCGCTAGTAGTTAAAGGTGTTCCATTAACTGAGTCACAGTCATCCAATGGGCTTGTAGCATCTATTACTTCTTCACCATCATTAATACCATCACCGTCTGTGTCTGGATCAATTGGATTTGTGCCCAGATCAACCTCTTCACCATCTGTTAATCCATCATTATCAGTATCAGCATTGTTCGGGTCAGTACCTAATGAAGCTTCCTCATCTGTGGTAAGGTTATCTAAGTCGCAATCACTGGTACCTAACGGAGTGCCTGCTATAGAATCACAATCGTCTAAAGGATTAGTTGAATTTAATACTTCTTGACCATCATTAATGCCATCTCCATCCGAATCAGGGTTATTAGGATCTGTTCCTAAATTATTTTCCTCATCATTGGTTAGTCCATCATTATCTGGATCATTATCCGCTACATCAACCATATAAGATTTGGTTTCGCTTACTGAAGTGCTATTACCTGCGTTATCTAAAACTGTAAGGCTTACTTCAATTGAAGTGTCATTATCCGCTACCAAATCACTTCCAGGAACATCAATACTAAAGTTTCCTAGAGCGTCAACAGTACCTGAAAAGGTGTTCCCATTTACGACTATGGTTACCGGATCATTCTCATTAAAATCTCCACTTACCGTACCTGTTATTGAAATAATAGAACCTGCTTCAGTTGCATTGATACTATTATCACTTGTAATATCATCAACGGTTACCGTTACCACAGGTACTGTTACATCTACGTTATATGTTTTTATTTCTGTGGATGTGCCCGTATTTCCGTTGATGTCTGTCGTAGAAATACTTCCATCTACAGCGGCATCAACATCGGCAGCCAAAGCACTTCCTGGTACATCGATGCTGTATGCACCCATTGCATCAACAGTTCCCGTATAATTTGTTCCGTCAACAGTTAAGGTTACCGTATCCCCAGCGTTGAAGTCACCTGAAACGGTTCCTGTCACCGCTACGCTAGCTCCTGCTTCTGTAGCGTTCAGGATGTTGTCTGCCGTAATATTGTCAATCACTAATACCGGAGCTGGGTTTACCAAATCTACAGTATATGTTTTTGTTTCAGTAACGGTAGAACTATTACCCGCTCCATCAGTTGTGGTTACTCTACCGTCCACGGTAGAATCGCCATCCGCGGCAAGTGCCGAACCAGGAACATCGATACTATAATCACCAGCTGCATCCACAGTTCCTGTATAATCTGTTCCGTCTACAGTTAAAGTAACGGTGTCTCCAGTATTGAAATCACCTGTAACATTACCCGTTACCGCAACATCGGCAGCAGCTTCCGTAGCGTTCAAGATATTGTCAGCTGTGATATCGTCTATGTTCAAGGTTATCGCAGGAAGAACAGCATCATGCTGAATATCCCTAGTTGCCTGTGTTGCAGGGTTACCACCAAGGTCGCTTACGTCTGCGGTGATAGTTGCATTGTCAGGAAGTGCCTGTGCATCAAGAGCAGAGATATCCAAGGTCCACGTACTACCGGAAACGGTAGCGTTATAAGTTTCCCCGTTCAAGGTAACCGTTACCGTTTGTCCATCTTCTACATTTGTGGTTGTTCCGTTAATGGTTACCGGACTGTCATCTTCCGTTGCATTGATAATATCATCCACAGCTACTACATTTATTGCGATAGCTGGTGATGTGGTATCCACACTGTACACTTGCGTATCGGTAGCCGTTGCTGAATTACCTGCAGTATCGGTCGTAGTTACACTACCGTCCACTGTTGTATCCGGGTCCGCAGCTAATTTACTGCCAGGAACATCTATACTATAATCACCAGCCGCATCGACAGTTCCTGTGTAATCCGTTCCGTCCACAGTTAAAGTTACGGTGTCACCATTGTTAAAGTCACCCGTAACGTTACCCGTTACCGCAACATCTGCAGCAGCTTCCGTAGCGTTCAGGATGTTGTCCGCTGTGATATCGTCTATGTTCAAGGTTATTGCAGGTGCTACAGTATCCACACTATACACTTGTGTATCGGTAGCTGTTGCAGAGTTTCCAGCAGTATCGGTTGTAGTTACACTACCGTCCACTGTGGTATCCGGGTCTGCAGCTAATTTACTGCCAGGAACATCGATACTATAATCACCAGCTGCGTTGACAGTTCCTATATAATCTGTACCGTCTACAGTCAAGGTTACCGTGTCACCATTGTTAAAGTCACCTGTAACGTTACCCGTTACCGCAACATTGGCGGCAGCTTCCGTAGCGTTCAGGATGTTGTCCGCAGTGATATCGTCTATATTTAGTGTGATGTTTGGAAGCGTAGCATCATGTTGAATATCCCTAGTTACCTGTGTTGCAGGATTACCACCAAGATCACTTACATCCGCGGTGATGCTTGCATTGTCGGGAAGTGCCTGTGCATCTAAAGCAGGAATATCCAAGGTCCATGTATTACCGGAAACGGTAGCGTTATAAGTTTCCCCGTTCAAGGTAACCGTAACGGTCTGACCATCTTCTACATTGGTCGTTGTTCCGTTAATCGTTACCGGACTATCGTCTTCTGTTGCATTGATGATATCATCCACCGCTACTAAATTGATAGCGATAGTTGGTGAAGTTGCATCTACCGAATAGACTTGTGTATCCGTTGCTGTTGCAGAATTGCCTGCAGTATCGGTCGTAGTTACACTACCGTCCACTGTGGTATCCGGGTCCGCGGCAAGTGCTGAACCAGGAACATCGATACTATAGTCACCGGCTGCATCAACGGTTCCGGTATAATCGGTTCCGTCAACAGTCAAGGTTACCGTATCACCTGTATTGAAATCACCCGTAGCGTTACCCGTTACCGCAACATCTGCAGCAGCTTCCGTTGCGTTCAGGATGTTGTCAGCTGTGATATCGTCTATGTTCAAGGTTATTGCAGGAAGAATAACATCATGTTGAATATCCCTAGTTGCCTGTGTTGCGGAGTTTCCGGCAAAGTCGTTTACATCCGCGGTGATGGTTGCATTGGCAGGAAGTACCTGTGCATCCAGAGCGGGAATATCCAAGGTCCATGTATCACCGGAAACGGTGGTAGTATAAGTTTCTCCGTTCAAGGTAACCATAACGGTCTGACCATCTTCTACGTTTGTAGTTGTACCAGAAATAGTCACTGGACTATCATCTTCGGTAGCGTTGATAATATCATCCCCGGCTACTACATTTATTGCGATAGCTGGTGATGTGGTATCCACACTATACACTTGCGTATCGGTTGCTGTTGCAGAATTTCCAGCAGTATCGGTCGTAGCTACACTACCGTCCACTGTTGTATCTGGGTCCGCAGCTAATTTACTACCTGGCACATCAATACTATAATCACCAGCTGCATCGACAGTTCCTGTGTAATCTGTACCGTCTACAGTCAAGGTAACGGTGTCTCCAGTATTGAAATCACCCGTAACATTACCCGTTACCGTAACATCGGCAGCAGCTTCCGTAGCGTTCAGGATGTTATCTGCAGTGATATCGTCTACGTTCAAGGTTATCGCAGGTGCTACAGTATCCACACTATACACTTGTGTATCGGTAGCTGTTGCAGAGTTTCCAGCAGTATCGGTTGTGGTTACACTACCGTCCACTGTTGTATCTGGGTCCGCAGTTAATTTACTGCCAGGTACATCAATACTATAATCACCAGCCGCATCGACAGTTCCTGTGTAATCCGTTCCGTCCACAGTTAAAGTTACGGTGTCTCCAGTATTGAAATCACCAGATACGGTTCCAGTAACTGTTACATCTGCAGCAGCTTCCGTTGCGTTCAAGATGTTGTCCGCTGTGATATCGTCTATGTTCAAGGTTATTACAGGTGCAACAGTATCCACACTGTACACTTGTGTATCGGTTGCTGTTGCAGAATTGCCAGCAGTATCGGTCGTATTTACATTACCGTCCACTGTGGTATCTGGGTCCGCAGCTAATTTACTGCCAGGTACATCGATACTATAGTCACCGGCTGCATCGACAGTTCCGGTATAATCGGTTCCGTCCACAGTTAAAGTTACGGTGTCTCCAGTATTGAAATCACCAGATACGGTTCCAGTAACTGTTACATCTGCAGCAGCTTCCGTAGCGTTCAAGATGTTGTCAGCAGTGATATCGTCTATTACCAATACTGGGACTGGTAGTGTAGTGACATGCTGAATATCTCTAGTTGCTTGCGTTGCGGGGTTTCCGGCAACATCACTTACATCAGCAGTAATAGTTTCATTGGCATCTAAAGCTTGCGCTTCTAGTGCAGTGATATCGAATGTCCATATATTTCCTGTAACCACAGGAGAATAGGTTGTTCCATTTAAGACTACAGTTGCTACTTGATTATCTTCCACATTGGTAGTTGTACCAGAGATAGTCACTGGACTATCGTCTTCGGTAGCGTTGATAATATCATCAAGAGCTACAACATTAATCGCGATAGTTGGTGCAGTTGCATCTACACTATACATATGTGTATCCGTTGCTGTTGCAGAATTGCCAGCAGTATCCGTAGTGGTTACACTACCGTCCACTGTTGTATCTGGGTCCGCAGCTAATTTACTGCCAGGTACATCGATGCTATAATCACCTGCTGCATCAACGGTTCCTGTGTAATCTGTACCGTCAACCGTCAAGGTAACGGTGTCTCCAGTATTGAAATCACCAGATACGGTTCCAGTAACTGTTACATCTGCAGCAGCTTCCATTGCGTTTAGGATGTTGTCCGCAGTGATATCGTCTATGTTCAAGGTTATCGCAGGTGCAACAGTATCCACACTATACACTTGTGTATCGGTTGCTGTTACAGAATTGCCAGCAACGTCCGTAGTGGTTACACTACCGTCCACTGTGGTATCCGGGTCCGCAGTTAATTTACTACCAGGTACATCGATGCTATAATTACCGGTCGCATCGACAGTTCCGATATAATCCGTTCCATCCACAGTTAAAGTTACGGTGTCTCCAGTATTGAAATCACCAGATACGGTTCCAGTAACTGTTACATCTGCAGCAGCTTCCGTTGCGTTCAAGATGTTGTCCGCTGTGATATCGTCTATGTTCAAGGTTATCGCAGGTGCAACAGTATCCACACTATACACTTGCGTATCGGTAGCTGTTGCAGAATTACCAGCAGTATCGGTTGTGGTTACACTACCGTCCACTGTTGTATCCGGGTCCGCAGCTAATTTACTGCCAGGTACATCGATACTATAATCACCTGCTGCATCAACGGTTCCTGTGTAATCCGTTCCGTCCACAGTTAAAGTTACGGTGTCTCCAGTATTGAAATCACCAGATACGGTTCCAGTAACTGTTACATCGGCGGCAGCTTCAGTAGCGTTCAGGATGTTATCTGCAGTGATATCGTCTATGTTCAAGGTTATTGCAGGTGCAACAGTATCCACACTGTACACTTGCGTATCGGCAGCTGTTGCAGAATTGCCAGCAGTATCGGTCGTAGTTACACTACCGTCCACTGTTGTATCCGGGTCCGCAGCTAATTTACTGCCAGGTACATCAATACTATATGCACCCAATGCATCGACAGTTCCTGTGTAATCTGTACCGTCAACCGTCAAGGTAACCGTATCACCTGTATTGAAATCACCAGATACGGTTCCAGTAACTGCTACATCTGCAGCAGCTTCCGTAGCGTTCAGGATGTTATCCGCAGTGATATCGTCTATATTTAGTGTGATGTTTGGAAGCGTAGCATCATGCTGAATATCACGCGTTACCTGTGTTGCAGGATTACCGCCAAGGTCGCTTACATCCGCGGTGATTGTTGCATTGGCAGGAAGTGCCTGTGCATCCAGAGCAGGAATATCCATGGTCCATGTATTACCGGAAACGGTGGTAGTATAAATTTCCCCGTTCAAGGCAACCGTAACGGTCTGACCATCTTCTACATTGGTAGTTGTACCAGAAATAGTTACTGGACTGTCATCTTCCGTGGCATTGATGATATCATCCCCGGCTACTACATTTATTGCTATAGCTGGTGATGTGGTATCCACACTATACACTTGCATATCGGTAGCTGTTGCAGAATTTCCAGCAGTATCAGTTGTAGTTACACTACCGTCCACTGTTGTATCCGGGTCTGCAGTTAATTTACTGCCAGGTACATCAATACTATAATCACCGGCCGCATCAACGGTTCCTGTGTAATCTGAACCGTCTACAGTTAAAGTTACAGTGTCTCCAGTATTGAAATCACCAGATACGGTTCCAGTAACTGTTACATCGGCGGCAGCTTCCGTAGCGTTCAAGATATTGTCCGCAGTGATATCGTCTATGTTCAAGGTTATTACAGGTGCAACAGTATCCACACTATACGCTTGCGTATCGGTAGCTGTTGCAGAGTTTCCAGCAGTATCGGTTGTGGTTACACTACCGTCCACTGTTGTATCCGGGTCTGCAGTTAATTTACTGCCAGGTACATCAATACTATAATCACCAGCTGCATCGACAGTTCCTGTGTAATCTGTTCCGTCCACTGTTAAAGTTACGGTGTCTCCTGTATTGAAATCACCAGATACGGTTCCAGTAACTGTTACATCTGCAGCAGCTTCCGTAGCGTTCAGGATGTTGTCAGCTGTGATATCGTCTATTGCCAATACTGGGACTGGTAGTGTTGTGATATGTTGAATATCTCTAGTTGCCAGTGTTGCGGAGTTTCCGGCAACATCATCTACATCTGCAGTGATAGTTTCATTGGCATCTAAAGCCTGTGCTTCTAGAGCGGTGATATCAAAGGTCCAAGTATTTCCTGTAACTACAGGAGAATAGGTTGTACCATTTAAGACTACAGTTGCTACTTGATTATCTTCGACATTGGTTGTTGTACCAGAAATAGTCACTGGACTATCATCTTCGGTAGCGTTGATAATATCATCAAGAGCTACAACATTGATAGCAATTGTTGGTGCCGTTGCATCTACAGAATAGACTTGTGTATCCGTTGCTGTTGCAGAATTTCCAGCAGTATCGGTTGTAGTTACACTACCGTCCACTGTGGTATCTGGGTCTGTAGCTAATTTACTGCCAGGTACATCGATGCTATATGCACCCAATGCATTGACAGTTCCTGTATAATCAGTTCCGTCAACCGTCAAGGTAACCGTATCACCTGTATTGAAATCACCCGTAACGTTACCCGTTACCGCAATATCGGCAGCAGCTTCCGTAGCGTTCAGGATGTTATCTGCAGTGATATCGTCTATATTTAGTGCGATGCTTGGAGGTGTAGCATCATGCTGAATGGCACGGCTAGCCTGTGTTGCAGGATTACCACCAAGATCACTTACATCCGCGGTGATGGTTGCATTGGCAGGAAGTGCCTGTGCATCCAGAGCAGGAATATCCAAGGTCCATGTATTACCGGAAACGATGGTAGAATAAGTTTCCCCGTTCAAGGTAACCGTAACGGTCTGACCATCTTCTACATTGGTCGTTGTTCCGTTAATGGTTACCGGACTGTCATCTTCAGTTGCATTGATGATATCATCCCCGGCTACGACATTTACTGTAATAGCAGGTGATGTGGTATCCACACTATACACTTGTGTATCGGTAGCTGTTGCAGAGTTTCCAGCAGTATCGGTTGTAGTTACACTACCGTCCACTGTTGTATCTGGGTCCGCGGCTAATTTACTGCCAGGTACATCAATACTATAATCACCAGCTGCATCCACAGTTCCTGTATAATCGGTTCCGTCAACCGTCAAGGTTACCGTATCTCCATCGTTAAAGTCACCCGTAACGTTACCAGTTACAGCAACATCTGCGACAGCTTCCGTAGCGTTCAGGATATTGTCCGCAGTGATATCGTCTATGTTCAAGGTTATTACAGGTGCAACAGTATCCACACTATACGCTTGCGTATCGGTAGCTGTTGCAGAATTGCCAGCAGTATCCGTAGTGGTTACACTACCGTCCACTGTGGTATCCGGGTCTGCAGCTAATTTACTGCCAGGTACATCGATACTATAATCACCAGCTGCGTTGACAGTTCCCGTATAATCGGTTCCGTCCACAGTTAAAGTAACAGTGTCTCCAGTATTGAAATCACCCGTAACGTTACCAGTTACTGAAACATCTGCAGCAGCTTCTGTAGCGTTCAAGATATTGTCTGCTGTGATATCGTCTATGTTCAAGGTTATTACAGGTGCAACAGTATCCACACTATACACTTGTGTATCGGTAGCTGTTGCAGAGTTTCCTGCAGTATCGGTTGTGGTTACATTGCCATCCACTGTTGTATCTGGGTCTGCAGCTAATTTACTGCCAGGTACATCGATACTATAATCACCGAGTGCATCCACAGTTCCGATATAATCGGTACCGTCCACAGTTAAAGTAACGGTGTCACCATTGTTAAAGTCACCCGTAACGTTACCCGTTACCGTAACATCGGCAGCAGCTTCCGTGGCGTTCAGGATGTTATCTGCAGTGATATCGTCTATTACCAATACTGGGACTGGTAGTGTAGTGATATGCTGAATATCTCTAGTTGCATGTGTTGCAGAGTTTCCAGCAACATCGCTTACATCCGCAGTGATTGTTTCATTAGCATCCAAAGCTTGCGCTTCAAGAGCAGGAATATCCAAGGTCCATGTATTACCGGAAACGGTAGCGTTATAGGTTTCCCCGTTCAAGGTAACCGTAACCGTTTGTCCATCTTCCACATTGGTCGTTGTTCCGTTAATCGTTACCGGACTATCGTCTTCCGTGGCATTGATGATATCATCCACCGCTACTACATTGATAGCGATAGTTGGTGAAGTTGCATCTACAGAATACGCTTGTGTATCGGTAGCTGTTGCAGAATTACCAGCAGAATCGGTCGTAGTTACACTACCGTCCACTGTTGTATCACCATCCGCAGCTAATTTACTGCCAGGTACATCGATACTATATGCACCCAATGCATCGACAGTTCCTGTATAATCCGTTCCGTCAACCGTCAAGGTTACCGTGTCACCATCGTTAAAGTCACCCGTAACGTTACCCGTTACCGCAACATCTGCGGCAGCTTCCGTAGCGTTCAGGATGTTGTCAGCTGTGATAGCGTCTATTACCAATACTGGGACTGGTAGTGTAGTGATATGTTGGATATCTCTGGTTGCTTGTGTTGCGGAGTTTCCGGCAACATCATCTACATCCGCAGTAATAGTTTCATTGGCATCTAAAGCTTGCGCTTCTAGAGCAGTGATATCGAATGTCCACGTATTTCCTGTAACCACAGGAGAATAGGTTGTTCCATTTAAGACCACAGTAACGGTCTGACCATCTTCTACATTGGTAGTTGTTCCGTTAATGGTTACCGGACTGTCATCTTCCGTAGCGTTGATAATGTCATCCCCGGCTACTACATTGATAGCGATAGTAGGCGAAGTAACATCATGTTGGATATCCCTAATTGCTTGTGTTGCCGAGTTTCCAGCAACATCACTTACATCCGCAGTGATGGTTGCATTGGCAGGAAGTGCCTGTGCATCCAGAGCAGGAATATCCAAGGTCCATATATTACCGGAAACGATGGTAGTATAAGTTTCCCCGTTCAAGGTAACCGTAACGATCTGACCATCTTCTACATTGGTAGTTGTTCCGTTAATCGTTACCGGACTGTCATCTTCCGTTGCGTTGATGATATCATCCCCGGCTACTACATTTATTGCGATAGCTGGTGATGTGGTATCAACACTGTACACTTGTGTATCGGTTGCTGTGGCAGAGTTTCCTGCAGTATCGGTCGTAGTTACACTACCATTAACTGTTGTATCTGGGTCCGCAGCTAATTTACTACCTGGCACATCAATACTATAATCACCAGATGCATCGACAGTTCCCGAATAATCGGTTCCGTCAACCGTCAAGGTTACCGTGTCACCTGTATTGAAATCACCCGTAACGTTACCCGTTACCGCAACATCGGTAGCAGCTTCCGTAGCGTTCAAGATATTGTCCGCAGTGATATCGTCTATGTTCAAGGTTATCGCAGGTGCAACAGTATCCACACTATACACTTGTGAATCGGTAGCTGTTGCAGAGTTTCCAGCAGTATCGGTCGTAGTTACACTACCGTCCACTGTTGTATCCGGGTCCGCAGCTAATTTACTGCCAGGTACATCGATTCTATAATCACCGGCTGCATCAACGGTTCCCGAATAATCGGTTCCGTCAACAGTCAAGGTTACCGTATCACCTGTATTGAAATCACCCGTAACGTTACCCGTTACCGCTACATCTGCAGCAGCTTCCGTAGCGTTCAGGATGTTATCTGCTGTGATATCGTCTATGCTCAAGGTTATTGCAGGTGCAACAGTATCCACACTATACACTTGCGTATCGATAGCTGTTGCAGAATTGCCAGCAGTATCGGTTGTGGTTACACTACCGTCCACGGTTGTATCCAGGTCTGCAGCTAATTTACTGCCAGGTACATCGATGCTATAATCACCAGCTGCATCGACAGTACCTGTATAATCAGTTCCGTCAACCGTCAAGGTTACCGTATCACCTGTATTGAAATCACCAGATACGTTACCCGTTACCGCAACATCTGCAGCAGCTTCCGTAGCGTTCAAGATGTTGTCAGCTGTGATATCGTCTATGTTCAAGGTTATTGCAGGTGCAACAGTATCCACACTATACACTTGCGTATCGGTAGCTGTTGCAGAATTGCCAGCAGTATCGGTCGTGGTTACACTACCGTCTACAGTTGTATCTGGGTCTGCAGCTAATTTACTGCCAGGTACATCGATACTATAATCACCGGCCGCATCGACAGTTCCTGTATAATCTGTACCTTCTACAGTCAAGGTAACGGTGTCACCATCGTTAAAGTCACCCGTAACGTTACCCGTTACCGCAACATCGGTAGCAGCTTCCGTAGCGTTCAGGATGTTATCTGCAGTGATATCGTCTATGTTCAAGGTTATTACAGGTGCAACAGTATCCACACTATACACTTGCGTATCCGTTGCCGTTGCAGAATTGCCAGCAGTATCCGTAGTGGTTACACTACCGTCCACTGTTGTATCACCATCCGCAGCTAATTTACTGCCAGGTACATCAATACTATAATCACCAGCCGCATCGACAGTTCCTGTGTAATCCGTTCCGTCCACAGTTAAAGTTACGGTGTCTCCAGTATTGAAATCACCAGATACGGTTCCAGTAACTGTTACATCTGCAGCAGCTTCCGTTGCGTTCAAGATGTTGTCCGCTGTGATATCGTCTATGTTCAAGGTTATTACAGGTGCAACAGTATCCACACTGTACACTTGTGTATCGGTTGCTGTTGCAGAATTGCCAGCAGTATCGGTCGTATTTACATTACCGTCCACTGTTGTATCTGGGTCCGCAGCTAATTTACTGCCAGGTACATCGATGCTATAATCACCAGCTGCATCAACAGTCCCCGTGTAATCCGTTCCGTCCACAGTTAAAGTAACGGTGTCTCCAGTATTGAAATCACCTGTAACATTACCCGTTACCGCAACATCGGCAGCAGCTTCCGTTGCGTTCAAGATGTTGTCCGCAGTGATATCGTCTATGTTCAAGGTTATTACAGGTGCAACAGTATCCACACTATACACTTGCGTATCGGTAGCTGTTGCAGAATTACCAGCAGTATCGGTCGTGGTTACACTACCGTCCACTGTTGTATCTGGGTCCGCAGCTAATTTACTACCAGGTACATCGATGCTATAATCACCAGCTGCATCGACAGTTCCTGTGTAATCTGTACCGTCTACAGTCAAGGTAACGGTGTCTCCAGTATTGAAATCACCTGTAACGTTACCCGTTACCGCAACATCTGCGGCAGCTTCCGTTGCGTTCAAGATGTTGTCCGCAGTGATGTCGTCTATTACCAATACTGGGACTGGTAGTGTAGTGATATGTTGGATATCTCTGGTTGCTTGAACAGCAGCAGTCCCCAGACTGTTGGTAACATCTGCCGTTATAGTTTCCGTAGCACCTAATGCTTGTGCATCTATGGCAGAAATATCTAAAGTCCATGTATTAGCAGAAACAGTTGTGGTATATGTTTGTCCGTTTAAAGTAACCGTTACTGTTTGTCCATTTTCTACATTGGTTGTTGTTCCGTTGATCGTTACCGGACTATCGTCTTCCGTGGCATTGATGATATCATCTCCAGCCACTACATTAATTGCGATTGTTGGTGTTGGAACTACTGTAACATTTACCGTTGCCGTATCCGAATCATTGTTGGCATCCGTAATCGTATAAGTAAAGGAATCCGATCCACTATACCCAGCTGCGGGTGTATACAATACCGTATCATCTGTTGGGTCTAATGGCGTACTATTATCATCTACAGAAACCGTTCCTCCATTTGTTGTTGAAGTACTCGGAAGTGTAATTGCACCAGCATTTGGTCCATCACCACCAAAATCATCTGGACCATTTCCATTATAAGCCAGTACATCTATAGCATTATTGCTAGAATCTTGTGCAATTGAAATATCATCATCCTGTGCTGTTGGCAAACTATTTACACCAACGTTTACGGTTACCGTAGCAATGTCACAGTTTGTAGGATTAGTGGCATCACAAATTTGATAGTTAACCGTGTATGAACCAGAACCAGTGTTACTAGCTACATCTACAGAACCATCACCATTTACCGTTAATGGTCCGTTTGAAGTTGGAGTTATAGTAACACTTGAAGGGTTAAGAATTGCTCCATTGAATTCATCATTATCAAATACATTTATGACATCGTCTATTCCTGTAAATCCTTCAACAGCAGTTATGCCCGCCGAATCGTCAATAGCATCTACATTATTTATAACTGTTAATGTAGCTTGTGCCTCTTCTGGACAAGAATTGTTTGCACTTCTGACCAAAACTTTATAGATATTCCCATCCATGATGAGGGTAACATCTGAAATAGTTAAACTAGAACCGGTGGCTCCTGAAATGTTAGAAAACGTAGATCCAGAATTGGTGCTTACCTGCCATTGGTACGTTGGACTAGCATTTACATCATAGGTTGGTGTTCCAGAAATATATGCCGAAGCATCTAAAGCAGAAGCTGCTACTGTAAATGTAGCATCGTCACCAACTCGTTCTTCTTGGTCTGTTGGTGCTGTATCAATAGTTGTTTCTGATGCCGTTGTTACTCCGTTTGTAGTACCTGTATATGCCGTTGATGCACCAGTTACCTGACCATTTGCATCATATCCTGTACCATCTACTTCGCCGTCATTATCATCATCGGTATGCCCCGCTTCAACAGCATCATTACAACCATCGTTATCGCTGTCTGTGTCCAATGAATCTGGCGTACCATCTTCATCGGTATCTGGACAACTAATAACCGGTGTAAATGCAAATCCCTCTCTATTATAGGCGGTATTACTGTTAATACTTGAATCTGCTGAAAACGAAACTGTAGTTGGAAAAGTTGAAACACTAGTCATATCGACTTTAAGACTCCACTCCGTATCCTGTAAAGAATAAGGAGTCCCATTATTTATTTCAATAATATCACCCGAGTATAAAATATCTCCCGTTACCCTGCCTGTAACTTCATCTAAAGGATCATTTAAGATAGCCGAACCACCTCCACTCCATGTAAGTGTAATTTCTTTATTAGCATTTTGTGTACCCGCAGTTACACCTTCTGCTCCATTACCTAAAACAATATAATCTAATGTTCCTGTGGTTGGAGCATTTAAAATAAGGTCTATTGTTGTAATTGCATCTGTTGTTCCTTGGTCCCATCTTATCTGTATACCTGAAGTTGATGAAAGCACACTTGAGGGATACTCTGGATTAATAGTAAACCCTAATACGTTATTACCATTTGATTTATAGAAACCGGTAATGTTAGTAGTATTGTTACCTGAATCAACAGAGCCGGTAACAGACGGACACTCATCTACATCTAAAATACCATCATTATCATCATCTTCGTCACAACCATCAAAAACCCCATCATTATCAGAATCGACAGTTCCACAGCCAGCATCTTCAGTATCGTCCCTATAATCTACTTCAGGCGTAGTGCTGTTCTGTATATTTGGTAAAGCAGTAGGATCATTAATAGTTCCGTTAGGGTCTAAATACCCTGTAGTAGCATCGGTACTATCGTCTAGACCGTCATTATCAGCATCTGTATTTGATAGTGTTATTCCTGCTTCTACAGTATCATCATCTCCTTCATCATCACTATTTAAATCAAGAAAATCAGGATTGTCCGTACCATCTGTATTCTCAGGAGTTATGCCTCCCAAATAGGCACTGTTAACACCATTATTAGTTTCATAAGTAGCTGCATCATCGGTGTTTTGAGGCACATAACCTGCTGTAGTCTGTGCTTCAATATTATCCGGAATACCATCTCCATCACTATCTAGATCTAAATTATTTGGTATAGTATCATTATCGGTATCTTCACATTCTTCAACCAATTTAATATTATCTAATAGCACACCAGTACTACCTGTACCCAATAAGCCTGAAGACTCAATATCAATAGTTATGGTAGTACCTGTTGGTGTTAATTCTACGGCATAGGTATCCCACACTACTGTAGATGTTCTATTACCAGCTCCACCTGTTCCAACAGCAGCTATATTATTGGGTTGTAAAGTAGTTAGCAATGTTCTTCCACCTCCATAATCAACATAAACCGATGCCTCGAACGATGCTTCCGCAGAACTAAAATCCAACGAAAAACTAACTGTTTTACCGGGTGTAAAACCGGTATATGTTTTTTGAATATTTGCAGCTGTTGGCGATCCATATAAATCTATATGCTGATTACCAGCAGAAGAGTTAAATAAATCATACACAAGATCAAAAGACCCACCATTAGTTACAGACCAACCTTCAATAGTTGTTTGATTGATAAATAAGTCAATTTCCCCATCCGCATCACCATCTGTTTTACTTGGTGGACTTGGAGTATCACTAACTAAATCTGGAATTTCAAAAGAATCGTTATAATTAGGAGCGCTACATTCTACGCTATCTAAAATACCATCATTATCCGCATCTTCATCGCAGTTATCAAAAACACCATCGCCATCAGTATCAACATAACCACATGGATTAACCGCCCCTTCGTCTCTATAGTCTACCTCAGGATTATCAGTATTTTGTGTGTTCGGTAGCGTAGTAGGGTCATCAATAGTTCCGTTAGGATCTGAGTATCCCGTAGTAGCGTCGGTACTATCGTCTAGACCGTCGTTATCCGCATCAGCATTGGCCAATGTCAATCCTGCTTCCGTGGTATCATCATCTCCTTCATTATCACTATCTACATCTATATAATCCGGAGTATCTGTACCATCAGTGTTTTCAGGAGTTATGCCACCTAAATAGGCGCTATTTACTCCTTTGTTAGTTTCGTAAGTGGCTGCATCATCTGCATTTTGAGGAACATAACCTGCTGTAGTCTGTGCTTCAATATTATCTGGGATACCGTCACCATCACTATCTAGGTCTAAATAATCTGAAATTCCGTCTGGGGTAGTTTCAGAATCTAAAATGGTATAGTTTACGGTTCCTGCATCTTCATTACCACCACCCTGAACAGCGTCTGGAACACCATCAAGACCTACATCTCCTGTAACTTCGCCGTTAGAGTGTGTTGCATTATGGCCAGCTTCAACGGCATCATAAATACCATCGTTATCCGAGTCTAGATCAAAATAATTTGGAATTCCATCCTCATCGGTATCGCAAGCTAATGCATGAGAAAAAGATACATCATCAAACCTTGTAAAACTTGTACCGTTCTGGTTATTATAGATATAGAATCTGAAGTAATATGTTGTTCCTGCTGATAAGAAATCACTGGAACTTATAGTATAAGACAGATAATTACCTGCCAGCATATTATCAATATGAAAATCTTGTGCTTTTACTGTAGGATTACTAAAGCTTGCATTCGTATCCATTTCAATGGCCATATCAAAATTACCATAATCAACCTCCGGACCGCTAGGGCTAGTGTAAAAACCAATATTGATACTTGTAGCCCATAAATCTACCGCAGGTGTGTACGAAACTTGTACATAATGACCGGCTGATTTTGCTGTGGCAAAAGTGTTTTGGTCTGCATCATTAAAAATATAAGTATATAAGCTGCCTGTTTCATTTAAAGAACCAAAAGAAATATTTGGTGCCGCAGTAAAATTAGGACTATTGATTAAAGTTCTATTTTCAAAAGTAGCATAATCAGATTCTCCTGGATCGGTTGTTCCTACAGTACCTGCATTTGGCGTTTCGCTATCATTATGGAACCATTCTACTTGTGTTTGTGCACATAAGGATAGTTCTTCAGCATCTAAAATACCATCATTATCATCATCTAAATCATCTACATCAAGTACTAAATCCCCGTCATTATCTGGACCTGCCGGACCGCCACAAGCGCTGGAGTTAGAAGCATCTGTTACCGCTGAATTTGTACCAGTGTACCCATCACTACCTTCTACTACACCATAAGAAGAATAGCCTGTACCATCTACTTCACCATCCTCGGTTGCATCTGTAAAACCAGCTTCTGTAGCATCTGTACAAGCATCACCATCTGAATCTTGATTTAAGAAATCCGGTGTTCCTGGAGTTGTTTCAATAGGGTTTAATGCAGTGCCAGAACAGTCGGTTGTACTTGAGCCTCCAACCTCAACACCATATACTTCTACACTATTCCAATAGGCAGTTATTTGAATGTATTGGGTATCGGCATTTGTGATTTCTGTATAGGCAGTTACGGCACTACCGTTAACTGAATAGTCTGCAATTTTGCTCCCAATTTGGTTACCACTTGCATCTGTTTGATGTATTTGCCCACTTTGGTTACTGCCTGTAGCATGTGCCATGTAAATGGTTATGCTAGAACCAGAAGGAATTATAGTACCTAAATCTAACACTATTCTGGATGTACCGTTAGCGGTAGAAACTGCGGCATTAGTATCGGATATACCTGTAGTCCCAAAAGCATTACTAGTATTGGAAAATGAACCTTGAGGAACAGATGCACCTACCGCATTTATAGTGCCTGAATTTGTACTAGTACAACTATTATCATAAATATCGGCCAAACCATCATTATCCAAATCGTCAGCATTGTCTACAAATCCGTCGTTATTAGCATCTGTACCACCAGCTTCAACAATATCATAAATACCATCATTATCTGAATCTAAGTCTTGTGAATTTGGAATGCCATCACCGTCAAAATCACAGGCAACCGCTCCACCAGCAAGTATGGTAGGTATTAATGAAATATCGTCCAAGGCCAAATCATTTCCACATCCGCCTGTATTGTTATTTATTAATACAACTTCAATATTAGTGGAAGTACCAGTATTAAACTCAAAATTATAATTTTGCCAACTACCTGTTCTAGCAATATCTCCGGTATCATAACTAGCAATTACTGCACTTGCATTATCTAAATCTCTAATTTCATATCTTACGTTAGGTAAAATAAACCCGTTAGGTTCTGATTCACAAAAGGTTTGATTAGCAGCACTATTGGCATTTACTAACCAAGCAGAAAATTTATAGGTTGTATTTTGGGAAACGGTTACGGTTCTATTATAGAAATCCCCAGGATCAAAACTAGCATTTACCACCATCATATAACCAGAGCCATCTGTATGGTCACCTAAGTTTGCTTGCCAACTACCTTCCGGTTCATTTACACGAGTTGCGATGGCGTAATCACCGTCATTTAAAGCATTGGGGAAATTTGCATATGCTGCAATATCCCCTCTATAATTATATGTCGTATAGCCAGCAGGTAAAGCTCCACCAGGATATGACCCAGTTCCAAAATCTTCATAAAAAACGGCACAAGAAATATTTTCTACATCATCTGGAATTCCATCGTTATCATCATCGGCATCGGCATCATTTGATAAACCATCACCATCAATATTTTCTGCACTACCAGACATGGTCCATGGAGAAAACTCATTTATACCTAATACAGTTACCGTATTATTTGTTCTACTGGTACTATTTGCTCCTTTTTTCTCCCATGCACTAGCCGTAGAATTATACCTATAAGAAGTAAGATTGTTTTCTCCATTTGCAGGTGTATCACTATCCGCATAGGTAAAAATTAGGTTTGCCGTTCCAGAACCAGATTTATCTATTTGCCAAAATCTATTTAAAGAAGAGGAACTAATATTTTCGCCAGTTGTTGTAGTCATATTTCCTACCGCATCCGGTAATGTAGGCAAGGGAGTCATATTTAGACCGGTAGGATAGGTAGACACTGTTATTTGCCCTAAGTCTCCACTAGCTCTTTCTATACTTAATGGGATTAAGTCTCCACTTAAAGATCCAAAAGGAATAGTATAAGCACCTCCAGTAGCAGAAGTTTGCCAAAGCACTTTGCTTTGGTTCAGTACATCTTCACTAATTATATAGCCTTCATTGGTAATTAGTGCACCAATTAGAGAATTGGTTATTTGTAATGTGTTTGAATTTAAATCAAGACTTACATCTTTCAGGTCCAATATACCCAAATTAGTACCCGATATGGACCCACCTACTATAGTGTTAACTTCTAATGTAGCTTGGTCAACTTCTAAAATTAAATTGTAAAACAGGGTTGTATTACTACCTCCAATAGTGGTTATATCCGTTGTTTTTGTTAGCGTAACCACACCCTCCGAATCTGTTGTAAAAACCTGATTTCCAGCATTGTTATTTAGCCAATTTCCATCAACGCTTATTTCTGAGGCGTTGGATACAGAACCCTCATCAGCTATATAGAAATCACCTTGGTCCACCCTTATAGATGCCCCATCTGTTATTGAAACGGAAGCACCAATAACATTCAGTCCATTCTGCGCGGAAACCGCGGAAATACTGAAAATAAATATTAAAATAAAAAATTGATAAGTTTTCATATCTATAAGAATGGAGGGTTAAAAGAAGTTGAAATAAATTTTGGTTGTTATCTCATTTCAACCATTACCAAACCAAAACCTACTTGTAAGGTAAGTAGCCCTGTGGTAGTTCCTACTAGCCTTAGTTGCACATCTTGTCTTGCACCTAAGTCTATTTCTGTCCATGCAGTAGAAATCAATCCATCAGTAGATATCGAAAATCCAGGTCCAAAACCTACACTATCCAAGTATTCCCAATTTGCTCCATTATCAGTAGAATACTGCATGGCAATATCCAATGTGCCAGTAGAAAGCGTTAGTCCGGTAACATTAGCAATAACCCTAACTTCCCTAACATCCGTAAAGTCCATTTGAAATCTGTAAATATCCCTACCTAGCAAGTCGGTTGGCACAATTCCACTGAGATCTACCCAACCTGTAGGTGTTATACCTGATAAAATAGTTACCGCCGATGTGGTTGTTCTATTGTATAATTCAAATGCCGTACCTTGTACAAACATCATACTATTATCTATATCAGAATTGTACACCATTAATCCATCGGCAGGATTAACCAAGGCATCAATTTCGGCAGTAGTCATTCTCGGTATAAGCAAACCTCCTGTTGTTGATTGGATGTCCAATGCGGCAGATGGGTCTGGGGTTAACGTATTAATACCAACTGATTGAGCATTACTCAGGTTAATAAGAAAAATGATGAATAAGGCTGCAAGAAGATTCCTTAAAGACCCCAAAAGATTGATTACGATTACATTAGTTGATTTCATGACAATAATTATTTTTTAAGACATTTTTTTACAGTATGTAATTAATTACTAACTACTTTGTAAGAAAATATAACATTTAATGATTGTCAAAAATGAATTTTATAATTGTTATTATTATACTAATTGTTGTCAACTTTGTTTTTTTTGTGGTGTAATGTAATTTTACGTGTGTCTGTTCATCGATAAAGCAATGTATTTCAACGCATTTCAGCTATACACCCTTAAACCCAATTTTTGCATATTTGTTGTCAAAACCATCTACAGAAAATTAACTTGTAAGATTTTTCTATTTTTTATTAAGTATTTATTTGTAAGAATTAAAAGAAAGAGAATCATTAAATAATAGATAACAACAACATTATTTAACCTTTACAAACGCTAGCAGGTATTTTCTAAAGAACAAAAAACACCTATGTAGCCCTATATATTATATGAAAAGTAGTAGTTGAAAAAAGAAACACTATACTATTGACATCAATAAAATTATAACTTTAAGAATAGTTATATTGGCAAGTAACAATGATATAGTTATAGCAAAAAAACAAAGCCCAGTAAACATTAGCTTACGGGGCTTTTCTGCGGAGAAAGAGGGATTCGAACCCTATATAACATATTCGCATTATTTACATTGTTTACATATGTTATACAGCCTTTTAGGTTTATCTTACTATTTATTATATCTTAGTTTTTCTATCTATATATAACAAATAAGACACCTAAAACGACACCTTTATAAATATATGAACTATACATTTAGACTTAAAGAACCAAATGGCGATGCTGAAACTTTAATCTATTTTAGAGCACCATTTAAAAATGAAGGTAAAACTTTTGTTTATTCTACCGGCGAAAAAATACATCCTAAAGATTGGGATTTAAAAAGTAAGCGCCCTGCAAATCTTGCAAGCCGAAAATCTGGTGCAGAACATAGAAGAACTATTAATGCTCAACTTTCTAGGTATGCTAATTTTTATAGAGATATATGCAATCGTTACAAAAATATCAATGAGGTTTTAACTATTAAGGATTTAAGAGAGGCTTTCAATATTGAATTTAAAAAAGTAAGTAAGGATGTAAATGATTTTTTCAAAATATATGACTTATTCCTAAAAGAAAAAATAAACAATAATACAGACCAAGCTAATAGCTCTTCAACAATTAAGAGATACGATTATAATAAAACTTTATTAAAGAATTTTAAAGAAAAAACCAATTACAACCTTCGTTTAAACACTATCAACAAGGAGTTCTACAATTCTTTCATTAAATACTGTGTTGAAGAAAAAAAACATTCTACTAATACATTGAGCCGAAATATTGGTTTATTTAAAACCTTTATGTTCTGGGCACTCGACAACAAATACACATTTAACGAAGAATTTAAAGAATTCAAAAACATCAAAAGATTCGCTACGAACGAAATCGCGCTAACAAAAAAACAGATTGAAACAATATATAATTTTGATTTAAAGAAAAATGAAAGACTTATAAAAATTCGGGATTTATTTATTTTCGGCTGTGCATCAGGAATGAGATATTCAAATTATTCTACTGTTAGTAAAAAAGACATCTCTGATGGTTTTATAAATGTTATTGACGTTAAAGATAAAACTAAATCATTACGCATTCCGCTTAACAAATATTCAACCGAAATACTTGAAAAATATGACTATAAATTACCAAGAATATCCAATCAAAAATTTAATGAATATATAAAAGAACTATTTGAAGAAATGGGTTACGATGCAAAAGTGAAGAAAACAATGAAAGTTGGTAATAATATAATTGAAACCGAATCTTTCTTATACGACAGAATTAGTTCTCACACAGCTAGAAGGAGCTTTATAACCATAATGAAGAATAATCGGGTACCAGATAAGGTAATTATGAGCTATACTGGTCATAGGAGTTTAGAAGTATTTAATAATTACTACAGACCCAATGAAGAACAACGAGTTGATTTTATGAATAGTGTATTTAACTAAGGATAAATGTATCTCAAACTTTTTTTTATTGGAATGCATTTTATCTTAATAATAGCAAGCACGCTAATATTTTTTCTTTTCTATTCACCTTTCATATCAACGTGGATGAACCATAAATTATTTATAGATAACAAAAAGGATGATAGAGTTTATATGTTACTTTTTCTATTCCTATATGTTTTTATTTTTTTCACCAGCTATAAATGGTTCAATTTCATCTTAAAAGAGCAGTTGGTATATTTGGCTTATTCATGGTTAAGCTTATTTATATCGGGAGCTTTAACCATTACTATGTACTTATTCTTCAAACAATATAGAAACCTAGATGAGATTTTCACTGAACCCGATAATTTTGAAAATAAACCTAAGAACATAGATACTTCTTTAATCGAAAAATTCGAACAGTTAAATCAAGATTTGGAGAAAGTCACTTTTTATCTACCTGGATTGAACAAGTTTGATTTAAAAGAATACAACACAACCCCCCTACAAAGTCTTCAAATTCTATTAACAGTATTTAGAGAACTGTATCACGTGAATTCTGACGTAAATAACACTGAAATTTATATACTGTTTAATGAATACTTTCAAATTGGGTCGAAACTTATGACCACTCAAAACTGGGATGGTTTCAAAAAGAAGCATTATTCAGACATTACGAATAATGAATTTTACAATGATTTATACAATCAACTAAAAAAGTTCACTTTGTAGCAAAGCAAACAAAGCAAACAAAGTATACCTAACTATAATATCGCAGTAATAATCTATAAAATTACTGTGTATGGACAATCCATTTGAAACGCTTCATTCTGACATTATTGAATTAAAACTAATGGTTGCTAAGTTACTTAGCCAACCAGAAGAAGATAATTCTGAAAAAATGTACTCCCTAAAACAAGCCTCAGACTTACTAGGTGTAGACCGACAAACCGTACGTAATCATATTGATCGAGGAAATATTAAAGCCAATCGCCTTGGCAGAAGAATATTTATCGAGCATAAAGAACTATATGATTCTATGAATGAGATTAAGTCTATAAAATATAAGAGATAATAAAACTATGGCTCTATTCACTAGACAACCGAACCATATAGCTGCTTCTAACCTGACCTTAAAAACATTGGAGTGGAATATTATATTTACCATCATTGGAAAGCTACAGCACTGCTTAAAAAAAGACTTTAATTACAATTATACAGAGCAAGAGGTAAAGATATATTTCAAAGAATTAGATGATAATAATAACTATAGTCGAATTCGAAAAGCTTTTAGCGCTATTAAAGCAAAAGAAGTAGAATTTGAAGTTAATGTTCCCGGCACAAACAAAGTTAAAAAGAAAGTTACCTCACTCGTAAGTGGACTGGATTATATTATAAAATCAGAATATGTTACTTTCTATATTCCAAAATCAGCTTGCATCTACTTTTGTTATATAGGAGGAGGATATACTAGACTGCAATTATGTATAGCAATTGATCTTTCATCAGTATATTCTAAAATGATGTACCAGTTTTGTTGTCGTTGGAAAGATAAAGGAGGATATAATTGTACTATAGAAAAATTCAGAGAGTGGCTGAACATCACCAACAAACTTAAACAAAACGCACATCTTAGACAGAAGGTTCTTGATGTTGCTGCTAAAGAATTAAAAACAAAAGCGGACTATTACTTTACTTACCAATTACTTAAAAAAGGCAATATTCGATTTACTTATATTAGTTTTAAAATTCATAAAAACAAAATAAATCCTCAAGACCGTTATCTAGGAATAAGTGAAAAGCAATATGGGTATGTATATAGATTTCTAACAATATTCTATCCAACAATAGAAAATGACAAAGCCTATTCAACTATTGAAGCTATTATAGCCAAAGGAAATTTAACTCAGTCATATCAGAGATTTCAAAGACTTGAAGATGAATTATCCAATGGCATCAAAACCCGTAGGGATGTAAAAAACTTACTTGATTACGTAATACTAAATGAATTAGGTGGAATCCCAATTAAAATAAATAAAAAATCACACCAAAATGGAAATAGGTGTGAAACAATAGAAGATTTAGTCAAAAAGTGTGATTTGTTTAGTCAAAAGGTGTGATTCTTTTAAAAAGCTTTAGTCAAAAAGTGTGAATCCATTCTCTTAACCCTTTTAAAATGAAGGTTTAGAGCACATCACAATAGGTTAACCAACAATATTAAATATAAGGTTAATGGAGATGTTTAAATCTCAAATTAAGAAAACTTAAAGGAAAAGAATATTGAAAATGAAAAAATTGGATTTATTAAAAAATTATTCCGTGGTTAATGAAATTTTAATTGAGGTGGTAATAGCAAGGTGTGTTTCGCAAAGTACGAAACCTCTTGACTGACGGAAAAATCACTCGTGAACTCGAATTTTTGAAATAAATCAAACTTTAAATTAATGGGGAGAAAACATATAAAAGGTGGTCGTCCACCAAAATTAAAAAATGAGAAAATGTCGAAGCTGGTGAGTATATATTTAACTCCGGTTGAATTAGAATTGATTAATATTTACTTATCAGAAAACAATGTCATAAATATTTCTAAGAGTGAATTTTTCAGAACTATAATTCTAAAAACGATTGACCAAAGAGAAATAGTTCTTAAAAGAAATTCAGATCCCAAAATAGTTCTAGAATTAAATCGAATCGGCTTAAATCTTAATCAAATTGCAAAAAAAATGAATTCTTTAAATGCCCTCTCTAGAGATGATGTTCTTAAACTAAATGAGTGCTATGACCAATTAGGCAAGGCTATTTCCAAGTATTAAATTGAAAATTTATATAAATATATAATTATATATGAGTCGTATAGTGCTAATAATGAATCAAAAGGGAGGCGCTGGAAAAAGCACTATTGTTTTTTTGGCAGCAACCTATCTATCTGAAAATATTAAAGTTGGCGTTTTTGATGCTGATCCTCAAGGAAGCTTATCACAACTGTCCAATATAATTTCCGATTTTGAAGTTTCAAATGATTGGAATTTTTTTAAAAAAGAATCTGAATTCGATATAATTTTAATAGATACTCCACCATACTTGAGTTCTGATTTGAAAAAACTCATACCTGTTGCCGATTTAATTATAATCCCTACCAAAGTAGGTGTATTAGATGTAATGGCAATTTCAGCAACCATTAATCTAGTTAAAAATATTTCTACAAAAGCAGAAATGGTAATAATCATGAACATGGTTAAACCTAACACTACCCTTACTAAAGAAGTAACACAAAAACTTAACTCATATAATGTACCGGTTTCTGAAATTTTCATAAGCGACCTTGTCGATATAACTAGATCATTTTTAGTACAAGGAGTACACCGAAATGAAAAAGCGTTATTACAATTTCAATTATTGACCAATCTGATTTTAGAGAAAGTAGACCTAAAAACAATTAACTAGCCCTATATAATTATATAACTATATACACATGTCAAAAAATGACTTCTCAAAGCTTTTCAAAGATTTAGAAACCAGAAGTATCAAGAACACGCCGTTTCAAGAAATACAAAAGGTAAAAAACAAGAAATCTGATAATGAAAAACAATTTCTATTTTGGTTAGACAAAGAACTTTTAAAATCTTTAAAAAAAGAAGCTTATGAAAGAGATTGTCCGATAAAGGAAATTATATGCGAGAGTATTGAATTGTACTTTGAACAAAAAAAGAAAATATAGGTTCAACTCCAATTATATTTTCCTCCAAAATAAATCATAATCGCATCTCAATCGAATACCCTAGACTTCCTAACTGCAAGAACTTACCTTCAAACAAATTAGAACTACATAATTCCTTAAAAGACTCAATAGCATTTTTAATAGGTTCAAAACTTATACAGAAACCTTGATCTCTTTGTTGATATTTCACAACATTTTTTTGCTCTAGCAACTCTTTAAATGCTTTTGTAAAATAACAAAGCACATCAATCCTATCTACATTACTTATTTTCTCACTTATCCACTACTCTAATTTTCGACACTGGAAATACAATTACCATTTTATGTTAACTTTGAATAAAATATTAATTATAAGATTCGGAACAAACAAATAACTAAAATACAAAAGCGTTTCGCTTTTGGTTGAGCAACGGAAAATCGCCAGTTTTCATTACCCGCTAAAACCAAAGTACAGACGCCCACGCTCCGGCGTGGGCTGTTCTTGCTTGGTGGGTGGGTGTCTGGCGATACCTCCGTTGCCCGTAAGTTCAGTTCCACGCTTTTTTATTTCAGACATATGGGGCTAAAAAAAATACTTTACAAAAATCATTCAAATTCCTCCTATAAAGGAATTACAAATCAAAGTCTAAGTGAAATATCCAATAACAGAATCGGATTATTAGCTGACCTTATGGGTATTAGCAGAAGAAAAGTTTTAGATAATCTAATTGAAAACTTTTTTAAAAAGCACGAAGAGGAAATTAAATATCGAATGGAAAAAAGAGCTCATGAGATAGATAAACTTCTATAATTTGATGTTTAAAATTTCTTTCACACAAAAAAAGCCAACTAAATACCTCCAAGCACTATATAATTATATAAATCTATATTTATATAAAATGCTCTCCTACAACACATAAGCAACAAATCTTATTACTTAATATATACCCTTACGGAAAACCGTAACCCATTCTTATATTTTTTCTTGAAGTTTACTCATATTTGGGCGTAAGATTTTTATCCGAATTGGATATCTTTAAACATTACGATACTAAAACAAGACGAAACTTTCATGAGTCAAAATAAATTAAACCTGTCTACCCTAGAATCTTGGTTATGGGATTCTGCCAATATATTAAGAGGAAGTATTGATTCCTCAGATTTTAAAAACTATATTTTCGGCTTACTTTTCTTAAAACGTTCCAATGATGTTTTTGAAGAAGAAGTTGAAAATATCATGAAGCGTGAGGGAGTTTCCAGAGCAGATGCCGAAGACGAAACATATTTTCAGATGCCCGAAGAATCACGTTGGGAGAATATAAAGAAACATACCGAGAACATTGGTATTGCATTGGACAAAGCCTTTGCAGCTATAGAACGAGAAAACACCTCTTTGGAGGGGGTTATGACCGCCACCAAGTTTGGAGATAAAGAGAAGCTATCCGATGAATTATTACAGCGTTTGTTAAGGCACTTTAACCAACATTCATTACGCAATGACCACCTAGAATCTAATGACCTCTTAGGCGATGCCTATGAGTATTTGATTAAGATGTTTGCTGATGATGCAGGCAAGAAAGGTGGTGAATTTTACACCCCGAGAGGTGTGGTACAGTTAATTGTACAACTCATTAAACCAGAACCCAAGCAAAAGGTATACGACCCTACCTGTGGCTCTGGGGGTATGTTGATTGAATCTGCCAGATACATTGCACAGCAACCAAATGGTAAAGTAGGCAACAACGTTAATGTTTCGCTATTTGGACAAGAAAAGAATTTGGGTACTTGGGCAATTGGTAAGTTGAATATGCTGCTGCATAACTTTATGGATGCGGATATTAGAAAAGGCGATACCCTGACCACGCCTCAACACAAGAATGACAACAATGAATTGACCCTTTTTGATAGGGTAATTGCCAACCCACCTTTTTCACAGGATGCGTGGTGGACACCAGCCGAAAACTCTATTGAGGTAAAGCTGGATAAGAACGGAAAGGAAAAGAAAGTATCACCTAATTATAATAAGGTGGTGAGCGACCCTTACGGACGTTTTCAATACGGGATACCTCCCAGAGGGTATGCCGATTTAGCCTTCCTACAGCATATGATTGCTGTGCTTAAACAAGATGGTAAAGCGGGAGTGGTGTTACCTCATGGTACGTTGTTTAGAAGTGGTACAGAGGGCAAGATTAGAAAGGCATTATTGGAAGCTGATTTGGTGGAAGGTATTGTAGGATTACCAAGTGCTTTATTTTACAATACTGGTATACCTGCTTCTATATGGATTATCAATAAAAACAAGACCGAAGCACAAAAACGAAAAGTAACCATCATTGATGCCAGTAGCGATTTTAAAGATGGCAAAAACCAAAATGAATTACTTGAAGAGCATGTTAGTAAGATTGTAAATGCTTATGACGGTGCTGTGGATGTGGATAAATATATGCGCATAGTTGATATTAAAGAAATAACAGAAAACGATTACAACCTTAATATTTCCCGTTTTATTGATACCAGCGAGCCAGAGCCAGAAGTAGACGTCAGGATTATACATCAAAAACTTGCCGTTTTGGAAGAGCGGGAAGCTGAAATTGATAAAAAACTAGCTGGGTTTTTAAAGGAATTGGGGATATGAAGGAAGAATATAAAAAAACTCCATTAGGTGCTATTCCTAATACTTGGAAAGTAAATACACTTAACGAAATAACTAAGGTGTATGATGGGACTCATCAAACTCCAAAATATGTTGAAAAGGGAATCCCATTTTATAGTGTAGAACATGTTACTGCAAACGATTTCAGCAAAACTAAATTTGTTTCAAAGGAGGTATTTATCAAAGAAAATCAAAGGGTTAAATTAGAGAAAGGAGATATTTTAATGACGAGAATTGGCGATGTTGGAACTGTCAAATATATTGACTGGGATGTGAACGCCTCTTTTTATGTAAGTTTAGCTTTAATCAAACAACAAGAAACTTTTAATGGTAAATATATTGCCCATTTTATTGAAAGCAGAGCATTCAAAAAAGAACTATGGAAAAGAATTATTCATACTGCATTTCCAAGAAAGATTAATCTGGGTGAAATAGGTAAGTGTCTTGTTGTTCTGCCCCCTCTACCAGAACAACAAAAAATAGCAGAAATACTTAGTACAGTAGATGCGAAAATTGAGGTAATAGACCAACAGATTACCGAAACGACAGAACTCAAAAAAGGTTTGATGCAACGCCTATTAACTAAAGGCATTGGACATACCGAGTTTAAAGATTCACCTTTAGGTAAGATTCCTAAGAGTTGGGAATTGATTACTACTGATAAACTTGGAGAAATAACGTCAAGTAAACGAGTTCATAAAGCAGATTATACGGAATTTGGTATTCCATTTTTTCGTGGTAAAGAAATTTCAGTTTTGGCTAAAGGAGAAAAATTAAAAGATATTGTTTATATAAAGTCAGAAACATTTCAAGAATTTAAAAGAAAATATGGAGTACCAGAAACAGGAGATATACTTATTACTGCTGTTGGCACTATTGGTTCTATTTATTTAGTAAAGGAAAACGATGAGTTCTATTTTAAGGACGGTAATTTAATGTGGCTAAAAAATATAAATATCAAACTTGATAGGGATTTTTTAATGCATTATTTTAGGTCAAATATTTTTCAAAGTTTGATTGATATTGCTTCAAGCGGTTCAAGTCAAAAAGCACTTACAATAGTTAAGTTTAAGAAGTTGTTTATTCCAATTCCATCTAAAGAAGAACAACAAAAAATAGCATTTATATTAAGTTCTGCTTATGAAAAATTAGAAGTTTTATCAGTAAAGAAAACTAACTACCAAGAACTTAAAAAAGGCTTAATGCAGCAGCTATTAACGGGTAAGGTTCGAGTGCAACTAAATTCTAGAGTAACTGCATGAGTCAATCACCAGAATATATACACAGTGAATTACCAGCCATAAAGCTGTTCCAGCAGATGGGGTATCAATACTTTGATGCCAGCCAGCAAGATGAAAGAACGGACATCACAGAAGTTATTCTAAAAGACAGGCTGTTGACGGCTATTAAAAGGCTCAACACTTGGATAAATGATAACAACCTCAACAAAGCATATAATGAGATAACAACCGTTAATGGGGCATCATTAATGGAGATAAATGAAAAGGTCTGGAAACTCATAAGAGGGGGCACATTCGCTGTGAAGCAAGTAATTAATGGAGTTGAAGAATTTAAAGTGGTTCACTTTATAGATTACTTACAGCCAGAGAACAATGACTTTTTGGTGGTGAATCAGATGAAGTATCATGGAAGGCATCAACATTCTGTACCAGATTTGGTGGTATATATCAACGGCTTACCTATTGGTGTAATTGAATGTAAGTCCCCCACAGCACAAAATGCTTGGGAAAAAGCCTATAGCGATTTAAAATATTATCAAGAGAACTCAGAAAAGTTATTTCACTACAACCAAATCTGTGCGGGCATTTGGGAACTTGGTGGTAGGTATGGAGCAATTAACTCTCCACAGCAGTTTTATTCGGTCTTTAAGACCAGTAAGGAAGATAGAGACATCATCAACCAAGCCAAGAAAGACCAAGAAAAACTTATCCTAGCACTATTCAAGAAAGAGAGGGTGCTGGACATCATTCGACACTTTGTATTATTTGAACTGGAAGAAGGCAGTACAATTAAAAAACTGCCTAGATACCAGCAACTAAGAGCCACCAACAAAACCATTGCACGCTTACAAAGTGGTGAAGGTGGTGTAGTTTGGCATACGCAGGGTTCTGGCAAGTCTCTAACGATGGCATATGTTACCCGTAAGCTACAAGCACCCGAATACGGATTTGATAACCCTACGGTACTCATAATGACAGACCGTAAGGACTTGGACAGACAGATTACCACTACCTTTCAAAATGTTGGTTTTAAGAATGTGAACCAAGCATCTTCTGTAGTTCATCTGGATAAATTATTACGCAATGATTATGGGGGAATTATCACCACTACCCTGCAGAAGTTTCAAGAAACAGACAAAGATGCTACTACCTCAACCGACCAGACAGAGTTGGAAGAGCGTGGAAATCTCATGATTGAAAAACATATCAACGATAAAACCCTCACTAAGATTACCAAAGAACTCCAAAAGGGTAAGTGGGTTGAGATAGAACGAGTGGAAATAGAACTGGAAGAACTATCCAAGAAGGAGAATCTTTACATTCTGGTAGATGAGGCACACCGTAGCCACTATGGTTTTCTAGCATCCTTTATGCGAACCGTATTGCCCAATGCTAAGTTTGTTGCCTTTACGGGAACACCCATCTCTAAAGAAGATAAATCTACCCTAGCCGAGTTTTATGGGGGTAAATATATTGATATATACACCATAATGGAATCTGTGGCTGATGGCGCAACCGTTGAGTTATTGTATGATGAGGGTATCGCCAAGCTAGATGTTAAAAAAGAGGAACTAGACCAAGAGTTTGAAGAGCAATTTGGTCATCTTTCGGAAGAGAAAAAGGACAAGCTGAAAAGGGGAGCCTTACGCAAATACCAATTATCGGCAGAGCGCATTGATGCCATAGGTAGACACGTGGTTGACCATTACAGGGACAAAATATTCCCAGATGGTCATAAAGCCATGATAGTCTGTAGCGGCAGGGAGGCAGCAATCAAATATCAAGAAGTATTGGAGTCCCTTAAAGCACAAGGCTATCACAATTTTGAATCTAAGGTGGTGATTAGTATGGGTTCTCCAAAGTCGGACGGTATTGCAAAAAGCTACTATGAGACCTTAGAATGGAACAAGGAAAACCCCAATGACAAAAGACCTGTCTTGGTCGTTCCACCTGAAGATATCAAGGATGCCACCGATGATTTTAAATTACCCTTTGGGAACGTAGCGGAAAAGGAGAAATCAGGCAAAAAGAAGTTTGATAATACAGCTTTCATGATTGTATCGGATATGCTGTTGACAGGGTGGGATGCACCTATAGCCTCTTGTTTGTATTTGGATAAGCCATTAAAGGAGCATAATCTTTTACAAGCCATTGCAAGGGTCAACCGTTCCCGAAAAGGAAAGAATGCTGGCTATATTGTTGATTACAATGGTATCACAGCCTATTTGATTCAGGCATTGGAAATCTTTTCAGGTGATATAAGACCTGATGATATTTTAAAGAACATCAATGAAGAGTTTCCTAAGTTGGTAATGAACCATACCAAGCTGGTGGAGTTCTTTAAACCTATGAAGATTGACAGGAACTATAAACGTGAGGACTACATAGATGCAGCTGTACGGTTTATTGAACCTATTAATAAACGTGATGATTTTAAGGTCTTATTAAAGGATTTCAATAAGTCGATTAATATTGTCCTCCCCAATACGAAAGCATTAAAGTATCAAAGGGATTTTAAACTCTTCAATGAGATAAAGTTAAGAGCCAGAAATGCTTATCCGGACGATGAGGAATTGAAAATCACCAAAGACGAAAGCAAGATGCTTCAATCCATGATTGACGAACATCTAAAGGCAGAAGGTGTTGAAAGTTTGCTGGCAGAACCTATATCCATTATTGACAAAGATAAATTCAAAGAAGAAATCATGAACGCATCACCAGCCACTAAAGAGCTGAAGATGCGAAATAATTTAAAGCATACCATAAAAGTTGGATTGGATAAAAATCCTGACTTCTATAAACCATTGGCACAAAGGCTTTATGAATTGTTGAAGATGAAAACCGAAGAGCGTATTACGCAATTAGAATTGCTAAAAGCTTACACGGAAATACAAGATGAAATCATTGACCAACAAAAGGAAGGAAAACAAAAAGGCTTTGTTACAGAGCGTGAGAGAGCCGTTTATGACTCAATGAAGGTGTTGTTCAATGAAGATGCAGAAGACGCTACAAAAACTATATTCGACCTTATAACAGGAGAACTGAATATTGTTGGATGGCAGCGAAAAGGACAAGTCAAAAAAGATATTGAAAATAAAATTAGACGTTATTTAACTACAGCTAAAATAGAACGTGAAGATGCCAAAATGAAAGCAAAGGAAATGGTAGAAGTTTTAATAAAGAATAGGGGATAGATGATTCGATATAACGTAAAAGCAAGATTAGCTAAAGATTTGGGAACAGATGAATTCACGTTAGAAGAATTCGAAAAAGAATTTTGCAATGACAGTCCTATTCAAAGTCGCAAAGAAGCTTATGATTATTACACCAGTGTAATTGATATCATTGGAGAAGGCGCAAATGATATTGATTCTATTTTAAAACATATCAGGAATAAAGGAGGAAGTAAAAGTATAAAATTAGGCACGAATATTATTAAAATACCATCAAATACAGAAAACTTAGGAATAGGGATCTATCTAATAAGTGATAAAAATGAAGGGATATTTAAAAAAGACCAAGAGTATTTGATAATTGGATATAATGAATCTATAAACTATTTAACTATTGCCCGAAACCTTGAAGAAGAAATTTCTATTTATAAGAAGCAAAAATGGGAAACACAAGATTGGACCATTAACATAAAATACTATAATTACCAATTTAACGAAGGCGATGAATATATCATTGAACCCAATGTTTTATGGACACCGTTCGACTTTTGGGAACACCACAATCCTACCCTAGCTGAAGATGACTTCCCTATTAAAACCGAGCCAATAATAGAAGATCATTCTGTACTTCATGAAGTTATTAAACAGGGAGAAAATAGAAATCTTGAATTTAAATCTACCTTAAGGTATTGCATAAAAAAGAAATTACCGCAAGATTTTATAGAGAAAAGTATATTAAAAACGATAACAGCATTTGCAAATACAGGTGGTGGAACATTGTTGATAGGTGTTGATGATAATGGCAAAGTGCTTGGTCTTGACAATGACTATAAAACCCTAAAGAACAAAGACAAATTTTCTCAACACTTCGATAATTTATTAAAATCTAGTTTTACAGAACCGATAGATGCATTATTAAACTTTGGATTTGAAGAAATTAATTCCCAAGAAGTTTTTATGGTAATAGTAGATTCAAGTTCAAAGCCAAGGTTTCTTAAATATAAAAATGAAGGCAAAGAATTTTATATTAGAAGGGCAGCGTCAAGCCATTCTTTGGATATAGAAGAATCATATCAATATATAATTGACAAATGGCATGCCTAAAGTTCAATACGGACATAAAACCATAGAGTATTCTTTTAAAGAAAAGGAGAAACTTAAATCTCACTACATAACAGTAGACAAAGGAGACGGAGTTGTTCTAAAAGGCAAATATGTTTCTAATGAGCAAGCTCAAAAATTAATTTTAAAGAGGGCAAAGTGGATTTTGGATAAACTAGATCTCGTAAGTTCTATTGGAGATGATGATATAGTTACGGGATCAAGAATTCAATACTTAGGTCGTAAATATTATGTAGAGCTTTTTGAAAACAACTCCTATGAAGAAATATTGATTGATTTTACAGAATCTAAATTTAGGGTATCGCTACCTAAATCATTAAACAATCAAACCGATTTAAAGCGTGCTTTTGAAACCTTTTTAAGATCAAAAGCCGAAGAAAAGCTAAAGCCAAGAATAAAGAAATTAGCTAAATCTACAGGATTAGATTACAATAACTTCAAGATTAGAAAACTGGAAAAACGTTGGGGCAGCTGTACTCCATCTAATGACATTATCATAAACATCGATGCGATTAAACTCCCCTACTCCCTAATTGATTACCTCTTAATTCATGAATTGGTACACACCAAAATAAAGAGCCACTCCAAAGAGTTTTGGGCAGAGCTTTCTAAACACATTCCTAATTGGAAAGAGCTTGACGACAAGATGTATGGGATGAAGTTGTAATAATTATATAGATAAATTCATTAACCAATAAAACACAGACATGCCAAAATATAAAATTAGAGATATTGAAATAGGGTATAGAAAGCTCAAAAGCTATGTATATTATGATAATTTCTCTTTACTATTGAGGCAGAAAATTGCGCAATTCGAAACCAATAAAGATTTTGAAAATAAATTAGAAAATTTAGCAAATTTCTTAAGTAATCCAAATGGGGAACAAGAACAGAAGTATTTTAACAGTCTTCTATCAGAAATAAAATATTATACTGCTCCAAAACGCTTTGCTCCTTTACGAGAGGAAGAGCAGCTAGTAATAAGTAACAATTTCAGTGCTAACCAATACAATTTAGAAAAAGTAAATTACTTTTTTGATGGTCCTGTTGAGCTTCATATTATTACAGTTTTGTGGATTATTCATGAAGGTTATGTTTTACATAAAACCTATAGCAAAGATAATTACGCTTATCATTTAGAGCTAGAATCAGGCAATGGCGAAGTAGTAGATGGGCTTCGCTTATTTAAACCATACTTTGAACAATATCAAAAATGGAGAGATAATGGTTTAGATATCGCAAAGGAATTTTTAGAAAAAGACACAGATGTAGTAATACTTACTTTAGATATAAAGTCTTATTATTACAACGCTAAAATTGACACTAAATTCAAGGAGAATTTAAGCAAAGACCTTTTTGGTGGTCTAAACAAAAGAAAATTACCTTTCACAGATTTATTATTTGATATAATTTTCGCCTATCAAAAAATATGCACAAAAAAGGGCAGTAATATTTTACCCATTGGACTTTTATCTTCTGGTATTTTGGCAAATTATTACTTGAAAGAATTTGATAGTAAAATTAAAAAGGAACTTTCACCCGCTTATTATGGTAGATATGTAGATGACATTCAAATTATCCTATCTAACACTAAAATTGGAAAAAATAAAACAAAAGGAAAATCATCTGTCCACGATTTTCTAAATAAATATTTAGTACAAAGAGGATTATTTGACCCAAAAACAGATAGTGCTGGCGGAAATTCTTATGCCTTCAAAAGTTTACCAAATATTCAAATACAACCAGAAAAGATTCTACTTTATGCATTCGAAAGTAAGGAATCAAGAGCTGTATTGGATATGTTCAGAAGAAAAATTGAACAAAACAGTAGCGCCTTTTGGTTTTTACCTTCCGAAGATGAAATAACAGATGATTTTGATAGTAGTGTATATCAACTCTCTTATTCAGATACAATTAACAAATTACGTAGTGTTCAAGGCATAAATCAAAGCAAATATGGAGCTGCAGTTTATTTAGCTAAAAAAATCAAGATTAGTTTACTAAGTGACAAAGATGACTCTGATATAACAAAAGAGCAAATACTCACCTTTTTCAAAGGAATTGTTAGCTTAGAGTTTTCTGCATCATGGGAAAAGGTTTTTACTTACTTCGTTATAATAAACGATAGGGATTCATTCTGGAAATTCTTCCGCGAAATTTCTAGAAATATTGAAAAAATAACACCAAACAATGAATCTATATCAAGAGACGATATTAAAGATGTCAAAGATTACTTAACTATATATCTTGAGAATTGCTGTGCCTTAGCAACAGCTTTAAATCCAGCTTTTGTTTCTGATCATTGGTGGGCAGCAAGAAAGGAATCATTAAAAAGCAAAAAATTAAGAAATGCATTTACATATTCTGGTGAGATTAACGCAATTAAAAAAGCTTATTTAAAATCTTCAATGTTAAGAAATACCTTTATTGTTACGCCTCTATTAAATTACTTAAACATTTCTGATAATGAGGAAATAAATTTCATACATCATGAAGCTTTAAGAACTATAAGTTTTAAATCTGATGAATTAATTTTTAATGATAAAAAATTAAAATATGCCCCAAGATTTTTATATTTTTTTGAATTTAACCTAGTCTTTTTATTAATAGAATTACTTAAGTACTATAAAGAAAATTCTGAGGAAAATGATAATCAAAAATTCTTCAAAAAACTTTCAAAGGACATCTATGAAGAAATGTTTGATAAATTTTTCTTGACAAATTATAGTCAAAGATTAAGAATATCAAACTCGCAAATAAAAGCCTATAAGGAAAATCTAAGAAATTATTATTTTAGAATAACTGATGGATCAGACCAAAAGAATATTGATTTCAATTATTTTGAAATACCACAAAGTCGAAAGAATCTACAAAATTTTAAAGTTGCTATAGCCAACACTACAATTGACAAAAAAAATATTTCGGACTCAATTTTCGAAAACCCAAATACCGGCTACGAACGTAGAAAGCAATTCATTAACCTTATTAATAGTGCGGAAATTGAAAAATCAGATGCTTTAATACTTCCTGAAGTAAGTGTCCCATATTCTTGGCTACCGGTTCTAGCAGATGAATCTAGAAGAAAACAACGGCTTATTGTTGCAGGGTTGGAACATCTTACAATAGGCAGGAGTTGCTTCAATTTATTGGCGACGTGTTTACCGTTAGAGCATAATGGAATTAAAGATGCCGTTATAAATTTAAGATTAAAGCATCATTACTCTCCTGGTGAAAAAAAGATTATAAGGCAACGCAGAAGATACATTCCCAAGACTGATTATGTTCTTTACAACTTGTTTAAATGGAGGGGTGTTCTCTTTGCTAACTATAACTGTTATGAATTAGCAGATATAAATCATAGAGCTTTATTTAAAGGTAAAGTTGATGTTTTAATTGCATCTGAATATAACCAAGACGTAAATTACTTTTCCAATATAGCAGAGAGTGTATCTAGAGATATACATTGTTATTTCGTTCAAGTAAACACTTCAGATTATGGGGATTCACGAATAACTCTTCCAAAAAAAACAGAGCTTAAAGACATCATGAGGCTTAAAGGAGGTGAAAATCATGTGGTACTTACTTGTAAATTAAACATAAAAGAATTAAGGGATTTTCAAAAATTATCAGTTCCATATCAGGATACTAGAAAATTTAAAAACACACCTCCAGACTTCAACCATGATGAAGTAGAAAAAAGATAAATAAAAAATGAAAGAAATTCAACAACTTTTGGATATTACTTCATCCTTGAAAAAACAATTTCAAGGTAAACTAGATTTTTCATTAGATGGTCGTTTAGTTGGAGATATTGGAGAGGCATTAGTAAGTGAAATGTTTGATATTGAAATATATGGTGGTAATAAACATACTTACGATGGCTACCATAGACCTTCAAACATTAAAGTTCAAATAAAAGCTAGTATGTCTTACAACTTCAGTTACCCTTTTGATATTGATCTCGAACATTACATTGCTGTCCATATAAATCCTGATGGCACTTTGGAAGTCCTATATAATGGTCCGGTAAAATATATCAATAATTTTTTAAAGGATAAGAAAAGAAAATCCTATAGAAATATCTGGACAACTATTACAGCTAATCATTTAAAAGAATTAAATGCTAAGTTGGAAGCAACCGAAAGATTACCCGAAGTATTATAAACTAATTGAATCAATAGCTTAAATAATTTTGTTATTATGAAAAATAACAAAACAAGACCTACATAAGAAATTGAAAAAAATTTGCAAAAAAATAGTTATAAGATTTGTATTGTGGAATACAACACACAAGTGATATTACATTTAAAATAATTAAAATAAAAAATTTGAACGATTTTGAAAAATTAAAAAAAAACCTAAGAGTTTTATTTGAAACTGAAAATAAAATAGCTGCACTAATTCAAAGTAACGGGTTACGATTTTCAACAAATAAAATAACCGCAGATATAGGTGAGTTCTATGCTCACAAATTACTCAACGAAGAGGAAAACATGTTTGAAGTAGTAACCCAAGAAAAAAGCTCAAATTCAGAATGTGATTTAATTGGAATCCTTAAAAAAGATTCTAGTTTAAAAAAGCATTTTAGTTCTAAAGAAATTAAAATAGAAGTAAAGACCAGAAGAAATCAAAAAGGCGTAAAATATTTAAGTAGCCTAAAGCCTGAAAAATTCGACCTATTATGCATGATTGACATTAATCAAGATTATACTTTAAATCAAATTTACTTGATTACTGCTGCTACTACCAAAGAATTCTTAGACATTAAATACAGTAGATTAATTTTCAAAGAAGAAATGGCGTTTATCACCCTAGTAAAACCCTAATTTACAAATTACTACATTAAAACAAAGTGATTAAAAACTTTCTTTAATTTCACAATCCTGTACTAAACACTCTATCACACTATGACTTCTGAATTTTATTTAAATGGCTATAAAGAAACTCTTCAAAATGCCTCTGACTTATTATTAATAGCGAATAATTCAGGTGAATTAAAGAAATACGGTGTTGCTGTATCATTATCAATTCTGTCAGCCGAAGAATCTATAAAAGCTTTATTTATAATTCAGCAGAGTATAGAGCCTAATTCAAAAGTCAGCGACTTTGACAAAATATTCAGGAACCATAAAATTAAACATGAATATTTATATGATTTTATCAGAACAATTATGAAATATTGTTACGACTTAATTGATGAGTACGAAAAAAACCTTCCTAATCGTAAAGAAAAAAGAACCTTTGAAAGAAAAAACCCAAAAATTGCAGCAAGAATGAATTGGATAAAGGAAAATCAAAAATTTTCTGATGAAATGTATCAATTAATTGCCTGGCTAGAAAACGCAAATTCTCAAAAAAATAAAGGATTATATGTTGACTTAAAACACAGTAAATGGGAATTACCTAGAAATACAAGTGAAAATTTATTTCTAAAATCTATTGGTAATGCAAAAGATATTCTAAAATATGTAAAATTTGCCAAAAATATAATCTCTGAGTCTAATCTAAATTCACCGCAAAAATAAATTTATTATAAATATGACAAGTATTGAGCACTTTATTTATCTAAAAAAAAGATTGAACGATTGGAAGAATAGTAAGGATGAGAGACTTAAAAAATTTCATATTGATATGGTGAACAAACATTTAGAAGAAAATTTAGAAATAATAAGCCAACTGGCATTAGACGAAAGCCCTAATTACGCTAATGAAATATTGGACGAAATAAAATATCATGAAAACCATTTTGAAAACTCCATGAATGAATTATTTATTTCTATGAGAAAACAAGCTATTGTAAATTGCATATCATCAGAATTGACAAATTTTAAGGATGCTTCTAATGAGTTGAATGCTATAAAACAAATAATTGAAAAATATGAATTAGATTATTTTGACAATGAAATTTTATCTAAATCTATAGACAAAAAAATTTTTATAGAAAAATGTAATTTCATTATTGAAAAAATAGGCGGTCAATAACAATCTACAAAACAACACCTAATTCGACACCTAAAAAAACAAAACCCCGTAAACATTGCGTCTACGGGGTTTTTCTGCGGAGAAAGAGGGATTCGAACCCCCGGAGGTGTGACCCTCAACAGTTTTCAAGACTGCCGCATTCGACCACTCTGCCATTTCTCCTGAGTGCCTCATCAGGTATTCCCTGAATGCGGGTGCAAATATATAAAGGTTTTCTTTTCTAATAAAGCCTTTTCTAATTTATTTTTCATCTAAATACTATTAGCTCTTTTTAAAAAAATGAAAAGGTTGAATTTCAGTTATTTATTACCTTGCCACAATGTATGAACCACTAGTAAGTATTTTAATTCCCTTTAAAAGTGTAGCCGAATATTTTGAAGAATGTCTAGAATCTATTCAAAAACAGACGTATACCAATTGGGAAGTAGTTGCCGTTAATGACAACTCTAATGACTTAAGTGTAACAATAGCCAAATCATTTGCAGCTAAAGACGCTAGGTTTAAAATACTGGACAATGATGAAGCCGGAATTATAACGGCCCTAAGAAAAGCTTATCTACACAGTAAGGGTGATTATATTTCTAGGATGGATGCCGATGACTACATGGATAAAGACCGTATTAAGATTATGGCGGAATCACTGGCTACTCATGGAAAAGAAACTCTTGCCATAGGAAAAGTGAAATATTTTTCAAAAAAAGGAGTAAATAACGGTTATGACCGTTATGAAAAGTGGTTGAACAAGCTAACCGCAACGGGCGATAATTTTAAGGAAATATACAAGGAATGTGTAATTCCCTCCCCTTGTTGGATGGTACTTAGGTCTGACTTTGACGCATGCGGTGCATTTAAGCCTAATAGATACCCGGAAGATTATGACTTGGCATTTCGTTTTTATGAAAAGGGCTTAAAATGTTTACCCTGCACCACTACCCTACACTATTGGCGAGATTATGACATTAGAACATCACGTACTAGCGAACATTATGCGCAAAACTACTTTTTAGATATAAAACTACATTACTTCTTAAAGCTTGAATTAAAAGCAAACGACAACCTTGTAGTTTGGGGCGCGGGAAAAAAAGGAAAAACAATTGCCAATTTACTGGTTAAAAAAAATATACCTTTTCATTGGGTTTGTGATAACGAAAAGAAAATAGGTAAGGACATTTATGGTGTACGCCTTGTTCATTTCTCTGCTTTACGCAAATTATCTCACAGTAAAACCATTATTACCGTAGCCAATGAGGAAGATCAACTGAACATTACCTCTTTTTATAATGAATTGAATAAAAAAACAGCAGTAGATTATTTCTTTTTCTGTTAAGAGACCTTCATAAAAATAATAGTGGCAAACTAACAAACTTCTAAATTCAAAATAATTATCTTTGCATTAATCAAAAACAGGAATGCAATTTAAATATCCAGAACTTCTTTGGGGTCTTTTACTACTACTCATTCCTATATTAATTCACCTTTTTCAATTACGCAGATTTAAGAAAACACCCTTTACAAATGTAAAGTTCTTAAAACAAGTTGTCTCTGAATCTAGAAAAAGCAGCACCCTAAAAAAATGGTTGTTGCTCATAACTAGAATGATGATGCTTGCTGCCTTGGTATTGGCTTTTGCTCAACCATTCTTTGCAAACGATACGGCATTACAAGAAAAAGAAATTGTGTTCTACTTGGATGATTCTTTTAGTATGAACGCCCAAATTGAAAACGGAAATCTTTTTCAAAATACCATTCAAGATTTCATTAAATACGCACCAACGGATACACGCTTTACCTTGTTTACTAACAAAGAGGTGTTCAAAGATGTAGAGATACGTGAAATACAGAATGAGCTATTGAATATTAAGGTTTCTTCAGAACAATTAAAAATCGATGAAATCATATTAAGGGGAAATACCTTTTTTAGTAAGAACACCGGAACTCAAAAGAACTTAGTTCTTATATCTGATTTTCAACAAAGATTGGGTACCATTTCTAAGACCGACACTATTGATAATCTTCATATTAAATACATAAAACCGTATAGTAACTTCATAGCAAATACCTCTTTAGATTCTATTTTCATAAGTAACAGAACCAATGAGAACATTGAGCTAACAGCCTATTTATCAACGAATACAGAAGAAGAATCCATACCAGTGTCATTATTTGACAATGACAAACTTATTGCTAAAACAGCAGCAAAGTTCAATGGATCTAAAAAGACCGAAGTTAGTTTTACATTGAATGCGAAAGAGGCTATTCTAGGTAAGATCACCATTTCAGATAATGGATTATCCTATGATAATGAATTTTACTTTAATATCGATAAAAACCCAAAGATCAAAGTACTGGCCATTGGCAATTCTCCTTCAGGGTTCTTAGAACGTATTTTTACAGATGATGAGTTTGTATTTACCAACAGTACACTAGATCAATTAAATTACAGCAGTATTGAAAACCAAGATTTAGTAGTTCTAAATGAAATAGAGAAACTACCTAGCTCACTTGTAACAGCATTGAGAACCTTAACTAAAAACGGTGGTAGCTTTACACTTATACCCGCTGTAAAAGGCAACAACAATTCATACAACGACCTATCTTCGGCACATTCCACCACACAATACGGCAATTCATCAGCCCAGGAATTATCCATATCCGAAATAAAAACGGGACATCCCTTATTTCAAAATGTCTTTGATAAAAAGGTGTCCAATTTTCAATATCCAAAAGTTAATGAGCACTTTAAAATAAGTACCAAAGGTCCTGTTGCCATAGCGTTTCAAAACAATGACCCTTATTTGGTAGGAGATTCTAATGCTTATTTCTTCTCTGCAGCATTAAATGCCAACAACTCAAATTTCATAAATTCCCCGTTAATAGTTCCGTCTTTTTACAATATGGGAGTAAACAGTTTAAAAATTCCTCCGTTGTATGCCAATCTTGGTACTGATATTTCTGTAGAAATACCACTAAACTTGCAACAAGACGATATTATTAAAGTTAGCAGTTCCGTAAATGAGTTTATTCCACAACAACGTATACTACCTAATAAAGTTCGCATCAATTTTACCGAAAATCCGAAAAGTGCCGGTATTTATAAAATTGTTCATAACGATAGTATTCTTAGACATATCAGTTTTAATGAAAATAGAAAAGAAAGTGAGTTGTTGTATTCACCATTACCGGAAAACAACAGCAGTACATCCATTTCCAATTTCTTTTTAGAAAGTCAAAAAAACAATGCCATAAACGAGTTTTGGAAATGGTTTGCTATTTTAGCATTGGTATTTGTTATAATAGAAACCTTACTTCAAAGATTTTTAAAATAAGATAATAACGAACCCTCTGTAGCCCTATGAACATACTTTTAAAATCAGTAACGATAGTAAATGGGAATACTAAACATCTTCATTTAAAAAAACGCGATATTCTGATTAAAAATGGTATAATAGATGCCATTGAAAGCAAGATAGAGCCTAGTGGCAAAACAAAGGTTATTGACATAAAGAACCTACATGTTTCCATCGGCTGGTTTGATAGTGGTGTAAATTTTGGCGAGCCAGGTTACGAGGAAAGAGAGACCATAGAAAACGGATTATTGACAGCTGCAAAAAGTGGATTTACAGATGTAGTTTTAAATACCAGCAGCCATCCAACTCCAGATTCGGCATCGGATATTGTATACATTAAAAATGCGTCCAAAAATCAGCTAACCAACTTATATCCGCTAGGGAATCTTACCGTAAAAGGAGAAGGAGAAGTTCTTGCCGAAATTTATGACATGAAAAATGCCGGGGCGCTTGGCTTTTATGATTACAAAGCACCAATGGGCAATGCCAACCTTTTAAAGATAGCTCTGCAATATGCTCAAAATTTTGAAGGTATGATATTCTCTTTTCCTTTGGATAAAAGCATCTCTGGAAAAGGAATTGTCAATGAAGGCATTACCAGCACCAAATTAGGCTTAAAAGGTATACCAACATTAGCCGAAGAATTACAAATTGCAAGAGACCTTTTTGTTCTTGAATATACTGGCGGCAAATTGTTTATTCCAACTGTTTCCTCTGCAAACTCTGTAAAAATAATTGCCGACGCAAAAAAGAAAGGGCTTCAAGTGTTCTGCAGTGTTGCTGTGCATAATTTAACGATTACAGACAGTGAACTTGAAAATTTTGACACACAGTTTAAGGTCATGCCACCTTTACGAACTTCTGTTGACATTAAAGCATTACAAAAAGCAGTTAAAAACGGAACTATTGATTTGGTAACAACAGACCATACACCCCTGAACATTGAACTTAAACATGTAGAATTTGACAATGCCGATTTTGGAACCATTGGTTTAGAAAGTGCATTTGGTACGCTCAATGATATATTTGGTGTAGAAGAAACCATAGCAATACTTACCAAAGGACGTTCCATATTTGGGTTGGATGAACCTGAAATTGAAACCGGTAAAGCTGCCAATTTAACCTTATTCACAACCGAAGATACTTTTGAATTCTCTGATGAGCATATTTACAGCTCTAGTAAAAATGCTATAGCTTTAGGTAAGACCTTGAAAGGAAAAGTCATTGGAAGCATTTCTAATAATCAAATCATTTTAAATAAGTAATGGAGAAATCTACCGATGTACCTGGAAAAAATATAGCAGTAATAGCATACTTAACCATAATTGGAGCAATAATAGCTTTATTTATGAACAATGAACCAAAACATACGTTTGCCAGAGTACATACACGCCAAGCTTTTGGGCTACACTTAATGTTCCACGGATTTGCTATTTTCTCAAGCGTTTGGTTTAACCAATATGCATTATATGGTTTATACCTTTGTTACATTGTGTTATGGGTATACGGCTTTATTGGCGCCCTTAGCAACAAAGAACAAATTGTGCCTATTGTAGGTCCTTATTTTCAAAAGTGGTTCACCTTTATCCAATAATAAAATGACAACAGCTCCCCTATCCTTAGAACATATTATAAAACCTTCTTCATTGACCGACAAAAAGCCTCCGGTACTATTTATGCTGCATGGCTATGGTAGTAATGAAGATGACCTTTTTTCATTTGCCTCTGAACTGCCACAGGAATTATGTATTATCTCGGTACGTGCCCCATATATTTTACAACCTTATGGATATGCATGGTATGCCATAAATTTTGATAACGAAAAAGGAAAATGGAGCGATGATGATCAAGCCATAGCATCTCGTGACAAAATAAAAAATTTCATTGACGAAGCTTGCTCCACTTATGGCTTGGATGAAAAAAATGTAAACTTATTAGGCTTTAGTCAAGGTACCATTCTAAGTTATGCCGTTGCTCTATCATACCCTGAAAAAGTAAAGAATATTATTGCTCTTAGTGGGTACATTAATGAAAATATATTGGTTGAAACTTATAAAGAAAACAATTTCGACCATTTAAATTTCTATTCTTCACATGGTGATATGGATCAAGTAATCCCTATTGATTGGGCTAGAAAAGCACCGGTAATATTGGAAAAACTGAACATAAAACATGTTTTTGAAGAATTCCCTGCCGGGCATGGCGTAGCTCCACAGAACTTCTATTCTTTAAAAAAATGGATTTCAACTAAGATTTAATTACTACGGGTATAAAGCAAGTGATCAACTAGTGTAAAGTCTACACCAAGATCATCTTTTAACTCATATCTGATTAAAAGTTCTCCCCAGTATTTTCCATCGGAAAAATCGGTTAAAATCCATTTATGGTTAAGAACTTTTATTTTATTGATCTTAAAATCGTTCTGCATACCTTCATACGGAACTAATGGATTATCACCTTTTTGCGCATTGGTTTCCAGAAGTTTATCGGCAATATAACCTGCAGGATTTTCTAAATCCAAGTGATCAAAATAAGCCAAGGCATCATCATTGTTTTCCAATGAAAAATACTGCATATCCAAAACCTTTAAAGATGATGTTTGTACTGAATCTTTTAAAACTTCAACTTGTTTTTCCAACTTAGAGATTTTCTCAGACCCTGCTTTCACTATGTTATTACTACTGACAAATAAATACAGACATATTAGTGATACAAATAAAAACAGGTAAAGAAATATTTTATTCTTCATAATTAAATGGTGATTGTTAAATTATCGTAAGCCAAATGTACGTTACTCGGTAATGATTTTTCTATTTCATCATGAAAACCAAGTAAGTGGCTTATGTGTGTTAAATATGCTTTTTCCGGTTGAATCAAATCAATAAAGGCAAGTGCTTCTTCTAGGTTAAAATGAGAAATATGCGGCTCAATACGTAGTGCGTTTACCACCACCACCTTAGAACCTTTAATCTTTTCCAATTCTTCTGGGGCTATGGTCTTAACATCGGTCAAATAGGTAAAGTCGCCCACTCTATAGCCAAATACCTGCACCTTGTTATGCATAACATTAATAGGAGTTACTAATGTATCCCCAATTGAGAATGGCTCATTATTTTTAACCAAATTAATATCTACCGTTGGCGCACCAGGATATTTGTTTTTCTCTTCAAAAATATAATCAAATCGCTTTTTTAATGAGGTCACTACCCTGCTATGAGCAAACAAAGGAATATTACCTTGCCTAAAGAAATATGGGCGAATATCATCTAAACCAGCCGTATGATCAGAGTGCTCATGGGTGTACAAAATACCATCTAAACGATTAACATGCTGCCTTAGCATTTGTTGTCTAAAATCTGGACCGCAATCAATTACATAGTTAAACTCTTTCCACGAAAGTAAGACAGAAACCCTTAGCCTTTTATCCTTCTCATTACTACTTAAACAAACAGGATGTGTACTACCAATAATTGGAATACCCTGAGAAGTCCCCGTTCCTAAAAAAGTAACACTTAATTTATTGGTCATGTGCTACAAATTTAATTCCTTTTTAATAAAATTAATGATGGAAATTAAAGAGATTAACATAATTGAGAGGCAATAAAAACAATTACCAAAACTTCTTCCAATTTTTTCGAGCTATTGCCCTTTGTAACAACCATTCTTTATAACTTTGTTAAAAGTTAAACAGCTAACAAAATGGCATCGGTATTAAAAAGAGATAGTGTCTTTGAAAATATTCCTTCTATAAAGGCAAAAACCTTAAGAATAAATTTAAATCCGGATATCTACGGAACTTTTGCAGAAATTGGCGCCGGGCAAGAAACCGCCCGTCATTTCTTTAGATCCGGTGGTGCATCTGGTACCATTGCAAAGGCAATGAGTGCCTATGACAAAGATTTTAGTGATGCTATTTACGGTGTAGAATCTGATGGACGCTATGTAACCCAAGCAAGGTTAAAGACCATGCTAGATTACGAAATGCAGTTAATGGAAGAGCGAATTAGTAGGGAAAACCACCCTGACCGATTATTTTTCTCCTATGCGAATACAGTAGCGACCATTGATTTTTCTAAGCGATATAAAGGTCATGGCTGGGTTGGGATCAGATACCAATTAGACCCTAAGCAAAAAGAATTTGACGAAATTATATTACATATTCGTTTTAAGCAGAACGAAGCAAGACTACAACAAGAAACCCTAGGAATTCTTGGTGTAAACTTAATATATGGTGCTTTTTACAAGTATCATAAACCAAAGAAAATGTTGAAATATTTATATGACCATATAGATAAGGATACATTGGAAATAGACATGATCAACTTCTCCGGGCCAAATTTCAAAGAAGTGGATAACCGTTTAATGAGTTTGCAACTTATTAAAAATGACATGACAGATGCTGTAATGTTCGGTCCTGACGGTAACAACCTTTTACCTGCGGCCGTGCTTTACAAAAAGAACATATTGGCTTTACGTGGTAGTTTTAGACCCGTAACCAAGGTTAATTTAGATATGTTCGAGAAGTCTTATGATATTTTTATACGAGATAAAGGTGTAGACCAAAATAACACTATTGTCATTTTTGAAATAACACTTTCCAACTTAAAAGCTTCTGGTGAAATTGATGAACAAGATTTCATGGACAGGGCAGAATTACTGTGTTCACTTGGTCATTCGGTAATGATTTCCAAATTCCAGGAGTATTATAAATTGGTAGAATACTTTAACAATTATACCAAAAACAGAATTGGTCTTACAATGGGTGTAAATAACCTTGTAGACATATTCGATGAAAAGTACTATCGTCATTTAAGTGGTGGCATACTTGAGGCTTTTGGTAAACTATTCTTTAAAGATTTACAGGTATACCTATACCCAATGAAAAACCCAGATACCGGGCAGATCATGACAAGTAACAACGTTAAGGTTCACCCTCGTATGAAAGAATTGTACAAATTCTTTAAATACAATGGTAAGGTTATGGATATCATTGATTATGAACCAGACGTTATGCATATTTTCTCTAGAGATGTACTTAAAAAGTTGATGAACAATGAAGATGGCTGGGAAGAAATGTTGCCAGAAGGTATTGCCGAAATTATAAAGCAAAAACAATTATTTACTAGAAAAACCGAAGATCAAGAAGCTGAATAAGTTTTCTACCTTCGATTCCAAAAAATAAAAAATGCCCACAATAGTGGGCATTTTTAGTGTTTTAAAAGTCTACAAAATTAATCTAATAACTGAGCTGCGTGGTCCTTGGTCTTTACCTTATCTATCACTTTAGTGACTATCCCCTCTTCATCAATTATAAAGGTTTTTCTATGAATACCATCATATTCGCGACCCATAAATTTCTTTAAACCCCACACGCCAAAAGCATTGATTACCGTATGGTCTTCATCTGCCAATAACGGAAAAGGAAATTCATATTTGTTTCTAAAATTTGTTTGTCTTTTTTCAGAATCGGCACTTACTCCTAAAAGTTCATAACCTTGTGATTGTAATTCCGCATAATTATCGCGTAAATTGCAAGCCTCTGCGGTACAACCAGGTGTACTTGCTTTTGGATAGAAAAATACTATTAGTTTTTTTCCTTTATAATCTGATAAATTCACAGTATTGCCATCTTGATCTTTAGCAGAAAATGATGGTACTTTATCACCAACTTTTAACGTATTCATCTATGATATTTTTTAAATTTGTGTTTAAATATTCTCAATCAAAATTAAACATTTAATGACGAAAGCCGAAAAAATAGCTTTTACAATTGATACTTTACAAGAGTTATATCCAGAAATTCCTGTTCCCTTAGATCATAAAGATCCTTATACTTTATTAATTGCAGTATTAATGTCTGCCCAAAGTACAGACGTTAGGGTAAATAAAATAACCCCCTTACTTTTTGCAAAAGCGGACAACCCTTATGACATGATTAAACTGAGCATAGATGAAATTAGGGAAATTATTAAACCCGTTGGCTTATCGCCAATGAAAGCAAAAGGTATTTACGGATTATCAAAAATTTTAATAGAAAAACATAATGGTGAGGTTCCCCAAAATCTTGAAGATTTAGAAGAATTACCTGCTGTTGGCCATAAAACAGCGAGTGTAGTGATCTCACAAGCATTTGGAATTCCTGCTTTCCCGGTAGACACACATATTCACAGACTACTATATAGGTGGGGGTTTACCAATGGTAAAAATGTGGTACAAACCGAAAAAGATGCCAAGAGGCTATTTCCAAAAGAAATTTGGAACGATCTTCACTTACAGATTATTTGGTATGGTAGAGAATATTCACCCGCTAGAGGCTGGGATCTTGAAAAAGACATAATCACCAAGACCATTGGTAGAAAAACGGTTTTAAATGATTATTATAAAAATAAAAAAACCCGCTAACTGCGGGTTTTTTTATTAATTCAAAAATGTTTCGAATTCTAAATCTTCGTATTCAAATTCAAAGAGCGCTTGTGAATAGCTCAACAAGAAATTGATTGTTTTAGGACATACTTTATTAAATCCTGTCTGTTCTTGGTAATCTGAGTAAATTTTTTCCATACTTCCTACGTTGTTACAATAAAATAACGCAGCAAATTTGGAAATATTGTTTATTTAATTTTTACCCTCTATTAATTCGTAAGAACTATATTGTTTTTTTCAATGATTTTTCTAAGGTTAATAAGAGCATAACGCATTCTACCTAAAGCTGTATTTATACTTACACCTGTATTTTCTGAGATTTCTTTAAAGCTCATATCCTTATAGATACGCATTAACAAAACCTCTTTTTGATCATCTGGCAATTCTTCTACCAATTGTCTAAGATCAGTATCTATTTGATTTTTAATTAGTTGTTTTTCGGCATTTAACTTATCATCTCCAATTACAGAGAAAATATTAAAGTCATCGCTGCCTTCAAACATTGGCATTCTTTTGTTTCTTCTAAAGTGGTCAATGATCAAGTTATGTGAAATTCTCATTACCCAAGGTAAAAATTTACCTTCTTCACTATACTTACCTCTTTTTAAAGTTTTGATCACTTTAATAAAAGTATCTTGAAATATATCTTCTGTAATATCCCTATCTAAAACCTTAGAATAGATAAAACTAGTAATACGCTGATTGTGTCTGTTAATTAAAATTTCAAGGGCACCTTCGTTTCCGTTGATATAATCCTTAACTAATTCTGAGTCTTCAATTTGTAGTTTCATACGAGTTACTTTCTTTAATTGGTTAAGATTGGGAAAATCTTTTTAGTTAATTGGTTTGTTTTTTATTTCTGATATAAAACTAGAGAAAAGGGGGGCTGTAGGAAAAAGTATGTTGTCAAACCGCGTTTTTTTGATGTGAAACATCGAAAAAGTATATTTCCATACAATAAATAGTATTTAGTATAGTTCAGCGGGCAAATTGTAAGAATTCCAAAATCTCACTGAAAGCCCTTAAGTATTGCTAATACAATAGAATACATATATATAAGAAGAGGTAATATATTATTTGTCCTACAAGAATAAATACTACAACAAAAAAAACTTGATAATAAAAAAGTAGTAGAAATGAAAAAACCCTTAAGCTTAGCTTAAGGGTTTATATATGATGTAAGATTGTTCTTAGTTCAAATTAGTTTCGAACTGCAATCCTTTTGCCTCAGTTACATTTAAAGATTTAGAATAAGACAGTAAAAACTGAATAGTTTCTGGTTTAGCTTTTACTACTTTAGTGTTATTCTGGTTCTTAGTGTATAATTTTTCCATGCTATTTGTTGTTTAGGTTCATCTAAAGAACGACACATGGATGAAGATAGTAGATCCACTCGACCTAAGACCAATTAATTCGTTAAAACTATATTATTGGCCTCAACAAGCTTTCTAAGGTTTATTAAAGCGTAGCGCATTCTTCCTAACGCAGTGTTAATACTCACACCCGTATTATCGGAAATTTCTTTAAAGCTCATATCTTTATATATACGCATCTCTAAAACTTCTTGTTGATCCTCCGGTAGCTCTTTTATCATTCTCAATAGATCAGTATCTATTTGCTCTTTTATCAATTGCTTTTCCGCATTCAATTTGTCGTCCCCTAATAATGAAAAGATATTATAACTTTCCTTGCTATTATACATTGGCATTCTGTTATGCTTTCTAAAATGATCAATAACAAGGTTATGAGCTATACGCATTACCCATGGTAAAAATTTACCCTCTTCGTTATAGGCACCTCTTTTTAAGGTTCGTATAACCTTCATAAAAGTATCTTGGAAAATATCTTCGGTAAGTTCACGGTCACCTACTTTAGAATAGATAAATCCTGTTAACCTAGAGTTATGACGATTGATTAAAGCTTCAATAGCTTTTTCGTCTCCTTGAATATATTGCTTTACTAATTGGGAATCTTCAACTTGTACTACCATAACGTTACTTGTAGGGTTAAAATGCAGTCCCAAATTCAAAAAGAATAAGGGTCTAATGGTTAAATTCTAACTTAAAAAGTAATGTTGCGTTATAGGCGTATTGAATTAAAATGAGATTCCAAAGATATAAAAAAATAAATACTCTTATAAAAATGTGAAAATTTCTTACTGCATTTTTAGATAAACGGCATTTTTTAGTTCAGAAAAAAGGCAAAGCGTATCTTTGTATTCTTAGAAATTTGTATGCCTACACTTACCGAAATAAATCCGAAAGAAAACATTATAATCAAGGGTGCTAAATTGCACAACCTAAAAGATATTGATGTTGTTATACCTAGAAATAAACTTGTGGTCATTACAGGACTTTCAGGTTCTGGAAAGTCTAGTTTAGCTTTTGACACCTTGTACGCAGAAGGTCAAAGACGCTATGTAGAAAGCTTATCATCCTATGCCCGACAGTTTTTGGGCAAACTGGATAAACCTAAGGTAGATTACATTAAAGGTATAGCCCCAGCTATTGCAATTGAGCAAAAAGTGAATTCTACCAACCCTAGATCAACCGTTGGTACAACCACTGAAATTTACGACTACATAAAACTTTTGTTTGCGCGTATTGGTAAGACCTACTCCCCTGTTTCTGGTAACGAAGTAAAAAAACATACTGTTACAGATGTTGTTAATCATGTAAAAGCTTATACCGAAGGTACCAAGCTCTTACTTTTAGCACCTATTACCATTCGTGAAGATAGAGATGCCATAAAATCATTGGAATTATTTTCAAAACAAGGTTACGCACGTATTAAATATAATGACAGTGTAATGCGAATAGATCAAGCTCCCAAGGATATTGGCAAAAAGTTTGATCTTGTAATTGACAGAATCATTACCAAAGACGACGAAGATTTTTACAATAGATTGGCAAATGCCGTAGATACTGCCTTTTTTGAAGGTAAGGGCGAATGTATGATCGAGGAACTGGCAGATGGCAAACAAACACTTTTCAGTAATAAGTTTGAATTAGATGGTATTACGTTTCTTGAACCGAATGTTCATCTCTTTAGCTTCAATAATCCCTACGGTGCTTGTCCAAAGTGCGAAGGGTACGGAGATGTTATCGGTATAGATGAAGATCTGGTTGTACCAAATACGGCATTATCGGTTTACGAAAATACGATTTTCCCATGGAGAGGAGATAGCATGAGTTTTTATAGAGATCAGTTGGTCAACTCAGCATATAAATTTGATTTTCCAATTCATAAACCTTGGTTTGAACTTACTGAAGAGCAAAAACAATTGGTTTGGGATGGTAATGCACATTTTATAGGACTACATAAGTTCTTTGGGATGTTAGAAGAGAAAAGCTATAAAATACAGAACAGGGTAATGCTCTCAAGATATAGAGGTAAAACCAAATGTAATGTTTGTAATGGCAAAAGGTTACGTCCAGAGACAGATTATGTGAAAGTTGGCGGAGCTTCCATTTCTTCATTGGTAGGGTTATCCATAGAAAAACTGATTCTGTTTTTTAACGACCTTAAATTAAATGAAAATGACGCAACCATTGCAGCAAGACTTTTAGTTGAAATAAACACACGGTTAGGATTTTTGGATAAGGTGGGTTTAAATTACCTAACCATTAACAGAAAATCCAATACATTATCAGGTGGAGAAAGTCAGCGTATAAATCTAGCAACCTCTTTAGGTAGTAGTTTGGTAGGTTCCATGTATATTTTAGATGAGCCAAGTATTGGACTACACCCAAGAGATACTGAAAATTTGATAGAGGTTTTACTATCGTTACGTAATCTGGGCAATACCGTTATAGTGGTTGAACATGACGAAGATATCATGAAGGCCGCAGATATGGTTATTGATATAGGTCCAGAAGCCGGTACACATGGCGGCGAAGTAGTGGCTCAAGGTACACTTAAGGAAATACTTAAGTCAAAATCGCTCACGGCCCAGTATCTAAATGGTAAAATGGAGATTAAAGTTCCCAAAGAACGTAGAACTTCAAAAAACCATATTACTATAAACGGTGTTCGTGAAAACAACCTTAAAAACATCAATGTTACTTTTCCTTTAGATATGTTAACCGTAGTAACAGGTGTATCTGGTAGTGGAAAAAGTACTTTGGTCAAAAAACTGTTATATCCTATAGTACTTAAAGAAACTGGGGGGTATGGAGAAAAAGCAGGTCAGCATACTTCTGTGGAGGGTAAGTACAAACATATTAAACATGTAGAATTTGTAGATCAAAATCCGATCGGGAGATCTTCACGCTCTAATCCTGTAACATACATAAAGGCATATGATGATATTAGAAGTTTGTTCGCTGGCCAAAAACTGAGTAAGATCAGAAATTACCAAGCAAAGCATTTTTCATTCAATGTCGATGGCGGTAGATGTGAAAAATGTAAAGGTGAAGGTGAAATCACCGTAGAAATGCAGTTTATGGCTGATGTTCATTTGGAATGTGAAACCTGTGGTGGTAAACGATTTAAAAAAGAAGTACTTGAGGTCACTTTCAATAATGCGAATATAGACGATGTACTTAATATGACCATTGACGATGCTATTCAGTTTTTTGAAACCGGAGAGCAAACCAAAATAGTCACTAAACTAAAACCTTTACAAGATGTTGGTTTGGGGTATGTAACATTGGGACAATCTTCATCTACCCTTTCCGGTGGAGAGGCACAACGTATTAAATTAGCTTCTTTTTTGATTAAAGGTAGTACCAAAGAAAAAGCGCTCTTCATTTTTGACGAGCCAACTACGGGATTACATTTTCATGATATTCAAAAACTATTGAAATCATTTAACGCACTTATTAAGAAAGGACATTCTATTGTAGTCATTGAACATAATATTGATTTAATTAAATGTGCAGACTACATTATTGATCTTGGTCCAGGTGGTGGTGAAAATGGTGGACAATTATTAGCCGAAGGTACTCCAGAAGAGGTTGTAAAAAGCAAAAAATCGTACACGGCGAACTACCTAAAAGAGAAAATAAATTAAATTCACTCCAAAAGCAAAGTATTTAAATATATTACAAACCATTGATTATCAATATTATAATCAATGGTTTTGATTTTTGGCACGCTGTTTGTAATGTACTAAGGGAATGTAAATAATTACATTTAGAACAACTGCTCCACGGGGCAGATTTAAACCTTATATTATGAAGAACTTAGTACTCCTTTTTACAGCGATGATTTTTAGCACCACAGGTGTTTTCGCTTCAGGTATTAGCGAAGATAAGGTTGCAAACAGCAATACTTATAGATATGACAACTCATTTATTTTTATAGAAAACGGAATTACTTTTTCTGTTTACCCAGATGGTGAATTTGATTTTTATATTGAAAACCAAGTAACAGGAAGTAGAAACGGAGTAACGTTCAATTCAGGTTACGATTATAGTCCATTTGCTCAATATGATGATTATGGTGCTGTAATTCAAGTAGAAAATGTGCCTATTTATTATGACTATTATGGTCGTGTTAATCAAATTGGTGATGTTAATATCAATTACAGAAACAACAGAGTACGTAGTATAGGTGGTATGTATGTATACTATAACAACCGTGGTTTTTATGATTACCATACCGGTTATATCAATATTTACAACAGAAACTATGTGTACCGTCCTTTCCATAGATGGTTCGTTAGACCTGCAGTAGGATTTAGTTTGGTATTTAATAGTCCGTACAGAAGATATTACACACCAGTAAGATATTCTTACTACAGACCTTATAGAAATAATTTCAGAAGGGCTTATGTAAATGTTGGTAAGCAGTATAGATATAATAAAGTAAGAAATAACAGAACTAAAATTTATAGAAACGATAAGCGTGTAGCAGTAAGAAACAACACATACAGAAGTAACAGATCGGTGGCTAAAAGAGACAATGGATTAAGAACCGGTAGATCGGTTGCCGCTAACAATACTTCAAGAAACAATAGAAACTCAACGGTCAATAGATCTACTACTGTTAGACGTAGTAATACCAATAGTGGTAGAACCACGCAAAGCAGAACGGTTACTAGAAGTTCTAATAACGGAACAGTTAAAAGAAGTACTACAGTAAATCGTAGTACGCCAAATAGAACGGTTACAAAAAGAGAGGTTACACGTACACCAAAAAGTACTACGGTAAAAAGAAGTACTACAATGTACAAGAAACCCGTTAGCAGAAGTGCAAATACTAGAACAGCTACAAATACCAGAACACAGCGTAGCACTGTTACAAGAAAAGCGACCAAGAGTCCTTCTAGAAGTACGGTAAGTAGAAGTTCTAATTCAAGATCTGTAAGTAAAGCTCCTTCTAGAAGCTCAAGCTCTAGAACAAGTTCTGCAACTAGAAGTAGTAGAAGAAATTAAAATAAGTTTTTAGGTTGGTTAGTTGTAAAGCTCCGTAATGAATTCATTCATTGCGGCGCTTTTTTAATGCAATAATCCCTCCTCAGGAAATAATTTTCTAAACTTTTTAGGTAAACTAGCAACTATCTTCATTTTCTCTTGGGTAAAAGGATGAATAAACTCTAAGGTGCCGGCATGTAAGTACAGACCTTTACCCTTTAATTGCAACCCTTCAAGAAAATAAGTAGCATCGCCCAAAATGGGATTTCCAATAGAAAGTAAATGTTTTCTAAGTTGATGCCTTCGCCCCGTTCTCGGATTTAGCTTTACCAGATTTAAAAATGAAAAACGTTCAGACTTTAGAGATTTTACTACCTTAAAACTAGAACTAGCAGGTTTATCATCTATAGCATCATCAATAACCCCAGCTGGTATTTGTGAACCAATGGTTACGGCATAGTACGTTTTAGTAATTTCTTTATGTTCAAATAATTTGTTGAGTGCATTAATTGCGCTACTGGTTTTCCCAACAAGAAGCAATCCAGTAGTTGCATAATCTAAACGATGTACCGGTTTTGGACTTACGGCATCAAACAATGTACTGGGAGAAAGGTTTTGAGCTAGTGCATTAGCCACGGTTTTAAATCCGTTACCGCTTACTAAAATTCCTGCTGGTTTATTAATTACCGCCATATACTCATCCTCGTAAATAACTTTTAAGGTAAGAACCAATCTAGTGTTGGTTTCCTTCTCTGTGGCGTGATATATTATAATTTCCCCACCTTTAATAAAAGTTGCTGTACTGCCCACTACCCCATCTACCGTAATCTGATTTTTTTTAAGCGCTTTCTTTAAAGCGGATTTTGTGGAAATCTGTTGAAATATCCCTACTCCGTATTCCTGCAACCTAATTGGGTCAGTTAGTTCTTGAACAATATGCGTCTGCTTCAAAATCATCTTAAGCCCAAAGTTAACTCTGTTTTATTAGTTATCCATTTAAATACTTTAGAACTACTAAAATACTTAAGTGAGTTAACCATGCTACCTATATAAGTTTAATTTTCACCCAGTTAACAATCCATCATCAAAAACCGAAATGAAAAAAATCAACCATAAGATTCTTAGACAACTTATCATATTGTCGCTGATTATTTTTTTAGGCGGATTGATTATCAAATACATGCTTCCGTATATTTCCGGAGTTTTAGGAGCCCTTACCCTTTATGTAGTTCTTAGAAAATGGATGCTCAAATTAATCAATAAAGGGATAAAAAGAATGTGGGCAGCTATGCTACTTATCTTTGCCTCCCTTGTTGGCATCTTTATTCCGTTGACCGCAGCAGGGTTTATGTTAAGCTCTGAACTCAGTAATTTGGCAGACAAATCTGAACAAGTTACCAAGGCGTTTAAAGATCAACTATTTCAAGTAGAGAAATATATAGAGTATGACATTTCATCTACTATTGACCCCAAACAAGCATCAGGCTGGTTAACGGATAATATGCAAGGTTTTGCCAGTGGCACTTTCAATGTGTTTATTTCATTGGGCATATTGCTATTTCTATTGTACTACATGTTAAAGAGCCCAAAACAATTAAAAGAGTCTCTTTTAGAATATATTCCCCTCAGTAATAAAAATTTAATGACCTTGGGAAAGGAGATTGATAGTGTGGTACGCTCCAATGCTATTGCCATACCACTGGTTGCATTAGCTCAAGGAATTATCGCTCTTATCGGGTTCTATATTTTTGGTGTAGACAACCCCTTATTTTGGTTTGTAATCGTTACTATTGGATCCATGATTCCTTTTATAGGAACATTTATAGGAATATTTCCAGTGTTTGTACTGAGTCTTGCCAGTGGGGAAGACTTTCAGGCTTGGGGAATTTTGCTTTATGGTATTTTGGTGGTGGGTATGACCGATAATGTCATTAGACTTTTCGTTTTAAAACAATTAGATAGCACTCACCCGTTAATTACCTTAATTGGTGTATTAATTGGTATACCTCTTTTTGGTTTTGTAGGACTTATTTTTGGTCCATTAATTATAAACTTATTCTTAATTATTGTAAAAATATACAAACAACAATACGGCATTCAAAAATCGACCAAGCAAAACGAAAATAAGATGTAATTAAAATTTTAAATATTTATTCAAGAATGCATACACATCCTCCGATATTTTAAATCGATATAGAACACCTACATAAAGCGCAATCATCAAAATACTTTTCAACGCAATATTGACTAGCGGATGAAAAGAAAATGAAAATGTTGAAAAAATCACTGCTATAATAATCAGCAAAAGCAATACTTTAATTGTCTCATGTGTAAAAGGCTGCATTTGAAACTTTGCTTTTACGTAGCCCAATTTCAATGAATTATAAATAAAAAAGGCACTGAAACTAGCTATTGCCGCACCGTTTATACCGTAGTTCGGAATCAACCAGAGATTAAAAAGAATAGCCAAAACCGCTAATAATACGCCAAAAAACAAAATAGACCGGTAGTAATCTGAATTAAAAAGTATGGCATTGTTGTTCCCTAAAAGCGCATCATACACCTTTGCCAAACCAACCCAAAATACGATCATAAAACCGCCAGCATATTTATTCGGCAATAATTCATAAAGCTCATTAAGATTCAATAAAATCAATAAAAAAAGTATGCCGGAGACTATGAACAGTGTTAACGAGCTTTTTTGGTATAATTGCGTAAGAGCCGGTATATCCCTACTATTTAAATAATTTGCCGTTAACGGATATGTAATTTGATGCATTGCTTTTGAGGGCACTGCAATGGTTGATGCAATAAAACCAGCTACAGCATAAAAAGCCACATTTTCAAGCTCCAAAAAATTATTCAACATAACCTTATCTACCTCCATCAATACAATAGCAGTAGAACCTCCTAAAATTATTAAAGCACTATACTTTACAATATTTCTCCAATTGTTCGGAAAATGAAAATCTAATTTAGGAGAACGTAAGCTATAAGAATATAATTTCATTATTAATGTTCTCGCAATATAGAAGCCTACCAAAGCATTAATAAAAAATGATATATCTATCAACTTAAAATACAATAGCAGTAGTAATACGGTTTGCCCTACCCTACAAAAAATCTCTTTCATGAAATTGCCGAACATCGATTTCATTTGAATTCGCGCCCATGCATAAAAGACTTCAAAGTATGACATTGCCATACCTACCAAAAAAATATGCCACACATACTCCCTAACCACATCATTTTGTCTAGAAAGCAAATTTCCTATCATATCATTAGCGGCATAGCTAACTACTGCCACCGGTATAATCAAGAACAAAGGCAAAATCAGCATTAAAGTCAAAAATGAATCTTGATTCTTTTGATCCTTAAAACTTGAATAAAATTTGACTAAACTATTGGGAACACCAAATGCTAAAATGGGCATTAAAACTGAAGACACGGACAAAATAACCTGTATTAAACCGTAATTACTTGGTTGCATAAAATTGGTGTACAAAAACAAGGTATTGGCAGCTCCTATCGCAAAACCTATGTAGGTAACAATTGTATTATTTAAAGATTGTTTTAGTACGATACCCATTAGATGTATTCAGCCAATTTTCTGGTGAGCTCTCTTCTGCTAAATTGCTCAATGTTGTCAGCAATAATATTTAATTGCCCTTTCTGATAATTTTCAAACCATCTTAAAATTACATTTTTCAGTTCAATATCATCAGAATGTTCAAATATATAGCCCGTTTTAGTTTCTTCAACAATACTTTCTACGTCCCAATTCTTAGGTCCTATTCCTAAAATTGGTCGCTTGGCTGCCATATATTCAAACAGTTTACCTGGTACAATTCCAATGGTTTCCTGAGAATCTATTTCTACCAGTAATAATACTTGAGATTTTCGTTGATATACCAAAGCTTCTTGGTGAGAAACATATCCAATAACTTCAATAAAGTCCTGTAATCCAACTTCTTTTATAGTTGATAGTATTTCATCACTGACAACACCTATAAACTGTAGTCTTAATGCCTCTTTAAATGCAGGAAATTCATCTACCATTTGTGCCAAAACCGACCATAATTTCACGGGATTTCTACCGGTTAATAATGACCCTATATGTGAAATGGTAAATTTTGAATCTAACCCATCATCAGTCAGCAACTCCCCATCAAACCCATTGGTAATAACCTTTATTGGTTTACCTGTAATGTTTTTAAATTCCTTTTTTGTAGTACTGCTAGTAACTATAATTTTGTCTGCCGTATGAAGAACTTTAGCTTCTAATAGTTTATGTTTCTTTTTTGCCGATTTGGTTAATTTCAATTTCTTATGATAGCCAATAGTTGTCCACGGATCGCGAAAGTCTGCAACCCAATGTACAGGTTTCCCTTGTTTTAAATAATAGCCAATTAAATGCACACTGTGTGGAGGACCAGTAGTTATTATAGTATCAATACTCTCTTTAGCCAACACATCTTTTAGGAAGTTTACAGATGGTTTTACCCATAACTTTCTTGCATCGGGTATAAAAAGGTTTCCGCGAACCCACAAAAGAACTTTCTCTATAAAAGATTGGTTTTTCGTCTGTATGATTCCAGAGCTAATACGCTGCGTTTTTTGACTTGAAAAGAGTGAAGCAATGCGATAAGGTTCTTTAATTTTATGCTTATAGATTTTTATATCAGTGGGTACATCTTGAGAAAAAGTATCATCTAACATGGGGTAATGAGGATTCTCAGGAATATATAGTACCGGCTCAATACCAAAATCTCTAAGGTATTTCACAAACTTTAGCCAACGTTGAACTCCTGGTCCGCCAGCAGGTGGCCAATAGTACGTAATGACCAGCACTTTTCTCATTATGATTCCTCTTCTTTTTTAGACCTCCAAAAAGAAAAACCTAAACCACCTACAATTACCAGTCCCAATAAAATAGTACTTGCTAAAGTAATTTTACTACCCGTAGCTACCACCTCTGGTTCAAATTTGAACTCTATTTTATGCTCCCCAGAAGGTACCGAAAGTGCTCTTAATACATAATCAACTTTGAAATAATCACTTTGTTTTCCGTCTATATAAGCATTCCAACCATTTTTGTAATACATTTCAGAAAAAACAGCTACACCTTCATTACTGTTTTTAGAATTATATACTAGGTGATTGGGTTCATAATCTATTAATTCAATAGATGCCGTAGAATCCACTTGATATTCCATTGGCTTAACATCTGCAAATGAAGTAGCGTTAAATACGGCTATATTCTTAGTATCTAAACTGTCAAGTGCCATTATTTCCTCATTGGCATTATTGACCGCATTCAGTTTAGAAATAAACCAAGCATTACCATTGGCATTAGGGTTTTCAATAGGAAAGGTATTTCCTTCTTGATCTTGCCTAATAACATACTTAATGTTCATCATATTCAAGACAGACAGATTACCGTTATATACGTGGAAATTAAACAAATCTTGCATACCGGCAGGTTTTGCGGCATGATACCCCGTTATACTTTGATGAAAATAAGCCGTTTTAGCAGAGTCAAATCCGTCGGTTTGATCAAATACACGAAAAACACCATCATCTTTTGCAATAATTTTATCGGCGGTAGTTTCTTGAAATGGCTCAAGCATTTTACGCTTAGACACAAAATTGTCATTGTTCACATAACGTAAATCAACCCCAACCAAATCTACCACCACTAAAACACCAACAGCGATAATTAAGAAATTCATTTTCAATTTCTCTTTCAAATACAACCAGATCAATAAAGCGGTTGCCAAAGCAAACCCTAAAGAACGCAATAGATCACTTGTATAAACACTTTTACGATCTAAACGAAGCATTTCCGGAAGCTCCTCTAACCCTGTCATTCTCAAATTATCATCGGCAGCACCCACAAAATGAAAAGCTCCTTTAAATAAAAATAACACAACCCCAAGCCCTAGGATTGTAGCTGTAGCTAAGGTCAAAGATTTGATCTTATCGGCATGTGGCACCTTATCCTTAAATAGCTTTTTCAATGCCAATATTGCCAAAACAGGTACGCATAGCTCTAATATAACTTGAATGGAAGACACCGCCCTAAACTTATCGTATAGCGGAAAGTAATCTATCATAAAATCTGTCAATACACTAAAATTCTTTCCCCATGAAAGTATTAATGACAACAATGAGCCAAACAGTAGCCACCATTTATGCTTGCCTTTTACCAAAAACAACCCTAAAACAAATAGAAAGAATATCACCGCACCTAAATAAGCCGGTCCTGAAGTACCTGGTTGTTCTCCCCAATACAGTGGTAGACCACTAACAAAATCCAAGGCACTGGATCTAGCCAAACCTTTATCAATTAGGTAATTGTACGATTTTGAATTCTCACCCAAATTTTCTTGACTTGCGCCACCAAAAAGTCTAGGAACAAATAAATTCAACGATTCAGCAATACCGTAACTCCAGTTAGTAATATAAGCTTTGCTTAATCCGCCAGTGTCCTCTTTAGGCGAACCATCTGGGTTGATCGTTAATTCACTTTTACCTCGCGTACTCCAATCAGCATATTCTTTAGTTGCCATTAACCCTGTAGCATTGGCGGCAATACCTAAAGTTACGGCTATCAACAATATACCGACCGAAGTGAAAAAATGCTTCAATTTTTTATCCTTAATGGCATATATCAAATAAACCACACCCAAAACCAATACAAGTAACATAAAGTAATAGGTCATCTGGTAGTGGTTGGCCGTAATTTCCAAAGCCATAGCCAAAGCGGTTAAAACAAAGCCCCACAGATATTTTTTTCTAAAAACCAATACAATACCACCTAAAAGCATAGGTAGATATGCCATGGCATGAGCCTTAGCATTATGTCCGGCACCTAAAATTATTATTAAATAGGTAGAGAAACCAAAGGCAAGTGCACCAATTACAGCTAACTTAAAATCTACTTTTAAACAACACAGTAGAATATAAAAACCTATAAAATATAGAAATAGATAATCTGCCGGTCTCGGTAAAAACCGAATTAAACGGTCTAATTTTTTAATGTAATTATGTGGGTAATTTGCTCCTAATTGGTACGTTGGCATGCCACCAAAAGCGCTATTGGTCCAATACGGTTCTTGATCTGTAGCTTTTCTAAAATCGTTCTGCTCTTTGGCCATACCGGTATATTGAGCAATATCATGCTGGTACATAACCTTACCCTGCAGAACCGGACTAAAATAAGCCAAGGCGGCGATGATGAAAAATACGACAACAAAAAAATTGATGAAAAAGAATTTTAAGCCTTGCTTCATTTGCTAAAAGTAGTGTTTAAGCAAAGATAACTAGTCTAGCTCTTCAAAATCAATGTATTCACCTACTTTTTCTGAATCCTTCCTTTTTCTAGTGGTTTTTTTATTGATAATTACACTCTCATCTTCTTGTTCATTAAATGGGCGTTGATTATCAAAAGCTTGTCTGAAATGAGATTCAGTTTTCTTTGCTGCGTAATTCAAAATTTTTGGCGCAAATAACCTTGCTAATATTTTTAGAAGGTAATAGACCAAAAGAATAATTAATATAGTTTTTAAAAAAGCCATTTATTACTGCTTATATATATCAAAAATACAATTATCACGTTGTATATGTAGAATCATATTATTAAAATATATATAAAATCGTGTTCATGAATAGTCTTTTTGCCTACTCTAAATCATATCAATACGTATTCGCTTTATTATTTCTAATACCGTTAATAGGTATTTCTCAGTATACAGATGTAATAAATTCTAATAGACCTGGAGTTTCTGTGAGCGCTTACGCGGTTGGCAAAAATGTGGTACAGGCAGAAATGGGATTATTCTATGAACAAAGAGACCACACCATTCTAAATACAGAATCGAATATTTGGGGAACCGATGTTTCATTACGATATGGTTTGTTATTCGAAAGATTAGAACTTAATTACGAAGGTACTTTTCAAGATCAAAAGATTACATTTTTGAATTTTGACCTAGAGGGCAAGCGAAGAGATTTTTCTAGAAATAGATTAGGTTTAAAATACTTGATCTATGACCCATTTAAAAATCCTGAAGCCAACAAACCCAACCTTTATAGCTGGAGAGCCAATCATAAATTTCAATTTAAGAATTTACTGCCCGCAGTTTCTTTATACGGTGGAGCAAATTTTGTTTTAGGCGATAATCCTTTTTATATAGGTGAACCAACCATTTCTTATCGTGGTATGATAGCTACCCAAAGTCGTTTGACTCCAAGGTTCGTATTAATTACCAACACCGCATATGACCGTATAAGCACAGATGACCCTGAGCTCAGCTATACCATATCATTATCCCATGCATTTAGAAACCCAAAATGGAGTGTTTTTGTAGAACACCAAGGCATTGACAGCGATCGGTACTCAGATGTATTGATACGTGGAGGTATTGCCCATTTATTAAAAGAAAACCTGCAGTTCGATTTTAATATGGGAGCTAGTCTAAAAAATACACCTACACGTATATTTTTTGGAATTGGCGGTTCTTACAGAATGGATTTCCATAAAGACAGCTTAAAACCAATTGAAGATCAAGAAGCGGATCAAAATGGTGGTGCCATTGACAAAAAAGCCATGAAAAAGAAAAAGAAGGATAAGAAAAGTAAAGGTAGCGGTGCAGAAGACGTAAACCTTGGGCCTTCTAAAAAACAGCTCAAAAAACTTAAGAAAGCGGAAAAGAAGAAAAAGAAAGAAAGTAGCGAGATCGACTTTTAACACTACATTCTACTCTTCAATATTTCATTACGCACCCCTTTATAATGTAGATTAATATCACTAATATTGGCACTTCTAAAGAAGTCCAATGATTACGATACATGAAGCCAAATCAAAGCAAGATTTAAAACGTTTTGTAACCTTTCCTTTTTCGTTATACAAAAACAACAAATATTGGGTACCACCCATTATAAATGACGAACTTGAAAGTTTTGATAAAGAAAAAAATCCTGTTTTTAAAGATGCAGAGGCATGGTTCTTCCTTGCCATGGACGGTGATAAAATAGTTGGTCGTGTAGCCGCTATTGTCAATCACCTAGAAGTTGACCAACAAAATGTAAAAAAAATGCGTTTTGGTTGGTTCGATTTTATAGATGATCAAAATGTATCTAAAGCACTTTTAGACAAAGTAGCAGAAATTGGTAATCAGCACCAATTGGAATTTATGGAAGGTCCTGTAGGTTTTTCAAACTTAGATAAAGTTGGAGTACTTATAGAAGGGTTTGATCATATTGGCACCATGATAACTTGGTATAACCATCCTTATTACAAAGACCATTATGAGAGTCTTGGCTTTGTAAAGGAAAAGGAATACATGGAAAATAAATTTCCTGCAGGTAATGCAGATCCAGCACTCTTTACCAAATTGAACGACCTAGTTAAAAGAAGGTACGGTCTTAAAGAGGTTAATTTCACAAAGACTAAAGAGGTTATGCCCTTAGCAGATGAAATGTTTGATCTATTTAATGAAACCTATGCCAACCTTTCTTCTTTTGTTCCCATAACAGAAATACAAAAGGCTTATTTCAAAAAGAAATATATAAGCTTTATTAACCCAGAGTATATAAAATTCATTAAAGATAAAGAGGATAAACTCATCGCCTTTGCCATTGTAATGCCATCATTTTCAGAAGCACTGCAGAAAGCTAAAGGTAAGTTGTTTCCGTTTGGATTATACCACTTATTGAAGGCCAAGAAAAACAGTAAGGATGTTATTTTCTATTTAATAGGAATACGACCAGAATACCAAAACAAAGGAGTTACTGCAGTAATTTTCAACGAGTACTACAAAACATTCAAAGAAAAAGGCATTGACATGTGCTACCGCACTCCAGAATTAGAGGAGAACATTGCAATAAAGCAAATGTGGAAACATTTTGACCCAGTAATCTATAAACGTAGAAGAACGTATAGAAAATCACTTTCTTAAAAAGAAAAAGGTCCGAAATCAAATTTGATTTCGGACCTTTTTATATACGTCTGTTGTAGATTATTCTCCCATTGCAGCGGCAACTGCAGCAGATAATCTTTTATATGTACCATTCTGCAAGCGCTCCCTAATAGAAGAGAAAGCTTCCAATGTTTCTTCAACATCTTGTAAGGTGTGGGTAGCGGTAGGTATTAAACGTAAAAGTATAAGTCCTTTAGGTATTACCGGATACACAACAATAGAACAGAAAATACCATGGTTTTCACGTAAATCCTTCACCAAGGCCATTGCCTCTGGAATACTACCATTTAGATAAACAGGAGTAACACAACTAGTAGTTGTACCAATATCAAACCCTTTTTCTTTTAACCCATTTTGTAACGCATTCACGTTTTCCCAAAGTTTAGCTTTCAGCTCTGGCTGGGTACGCAACATTTCTAAACGTTTTAGTGCTCCTTTCACATAAACCATTGGTAATGATTTAGCGAACATTTGCGAACGTAGGTTATATTTTAAATAATCAATAATTTCTTGATCGGCAGCAACAAATGCACCAATACTTGCCATTGACTTTGCAAAAGTGGCAAGATAAACATCAATACCGTCTTGCACACCTTGCTCTTGACCTGCACCTGCACCGGTTTCACCTAAAGTACCAAAGCCATGTGCATCATCTACCAATAACCTAAACTTGAATTTTTCTTTTAAGGCTACGATTTCTTTTAAGATACCTTGCTCACCACGCATACCAAAAACGCCTTCAGATATAACCAAGATACCTCCACCGGTTTGTTCGGCCAATTTGGTTGCACGTTCTAAATTCTTTTCTAGGCTCTCCGCATTATTGTGAACAAAGGTAAAACGCTTACCCATGTGTAAACGTACACCGTCAATTATACAAGCATGACAATCAACGTCATAAACTATAATATCATCTTTTGTAACCAGGGCGTCTATTACAGACATAAAACCTTGATACCCGAAATTCAGCAAGTAAGAAGCTTCCTTTTGAACGAAAGCAGCACATTCTTGCTCCAATTGCTCATGAAACTCTGTATGACCACTCATCATTCTTGCACCCATTGGGTATGCAGAACCATATTCAGCTGCAGCCTCACCATCAACCTTCTTAATCTCCGGAAGATTCGCTAAGCCTAAATAATCATTGATACTCCAGGTAATAACATCTTTACCTTGAAATTTCATTCTATTAGAAATAGGACCTTCCAATTTAGGGAAAACAAAGTATCCCTCTGCTTGTGAAGCCCATTTACCTAAAGGGCCTTTATTAGCTAAAATTCTATCAAATAAGTCTTTCATTGTTTAATTTGGATCTGTCTGCAAAAGTAAAAAATTTTGATAAAGATTCATAAATTATTTACTACGCAAAAAAGTGGGCTATAAACCCACTTTTTTATAAAATTATATCTATTTATTTTTTACTTAACGTATTGTATTTCTTGCGTCTCCTCTACGGTATTCGTATTCAAGAAACCTTGATCTTCCATCCACTGATCACTATAAATTTTGCTCATGTATCTAGAACCATGATCAGGAAATATACAAACAACATTACTATTCTTGTCAAATGTATTTAATTCGTCCAATTGCTTAATGGCCTGCATTACCGCCCCACTGGTATACCCAACAAAAATACCTTCTGTTCTTGATATTTCTCTAGCAGTGTGCGCACTTTCTGCATCCGTAACCTTTACAAATTCATCAATAGTACTAAAATCAGTAGCACCAGGAATTAAATTTTTACCTAGACCTTCTATTCTATAAGGATAGATTTCATTGGTATCCAATTCTCCTGTTTCATGATACTTTTTTAATACCGATCCATAAGCATCAACACCAATAACTTTAATATTGGGGTTTTGCTCCTTTAAAAAACGAGCCGTTCCTGATATTGTACCACCTGTACCACTACATGCGATCAAGTGCGTAATTTGCCCACCTGTTTGCTCCCAGATCTCTGGACCTGTAGATTTATAATGGGCTTCCATATTCAGTTGATTGAAATACTGATTGATGTATATAGAACCTTTTGTTTCTTTATGCAACCTTTTAGCAACTTCATAATATGACCTTGGATCATCTGCACTTACATGTGCGGGACAAACATATACCTTGGCACCCATGGAGCGCAACATATCTATTTTGTCCGGTGATGACTTGGAACTAACCGCTAGTATACAGTCATATCCTTTAATGATACTTGCCATTGCAATACTAAAGCCAGTGTTTCCTGAAGTTGTTTCTATTACAGTACTACCTTCGGTTAGAATACCTGCCTTTTCAGCCTGCTCTATAATATGAATCGCAATTCTATCTTTAGAAGAGTGACCCGGATTAAAAGCTTCTACCTTTGCATAAAAGTTACCGGTAAGATTTTCTGCAATTCTATTTAACTTAACTAAAGGTGTATTACCTACTAGTTCTAAAATATTGTTGTAAGCCCTGATCTCATTTTTCATAAGGGGGATATCAATGTTTAGTTATTTTATAAAAAGAAATTTCTTGAAATTTCTGACGCAAAGCTACCATTTTTTTTCCACTATGTGATTTTTCCTTCCAAATCAAGAAGAAATGCATATTCTTTGGCAACTTCTCTTAACGACTCAAATCTACCAGAAGCACCACCATGACCAGCATCCATGTTAGTATTTAATAGTAGTTGATTATCATCTTTCTTCAACTCCCTTAACTTGGCAACCCATTTGGCCGGCTCAAAATACTGCACTTGAGAATCGTGCAGACCAGTAGTGACCAACATGTTAGGATACTTTTGAGCCACCACGTTATCATAAGGGGAATAGGATTTCATATAATCATAAAATACCTTTTCATTTGGATTACCCCATTCATCATACTCACCTGTGGTTAGCGGAATAGAATCATCTAACATTGTTGTTACCACATCTACAAACGGTACAGCAGCAATAACACCATTATAAATGTCAGGTTGCATATTTATAATTGCCCCCATTAATAAACCACCGGCAGAACCGCCCATTGCATATAAATGCTTTGCACTGGTCATTTTTTGTTCGATTAAAAATTTTGAACAATCAATAAAATCAGTAAAAGTGTTTTTCTTCTGCAATAATTTACCGGTCTCATACCATCTTCTACCAAGGTACTCCCCACCCCTAATATGAGCTATTACAAATACAAAACCACGATCTAACAAACTTAACCTTACCGTAGAAAAGTAAGGATCAATTGTTGAACCATAAGAACCATATGCGTATTGTAAAATTGGTGTATCCTCATTTAAAACAGTATCCTTTCTATGAACAACGGACATAGGTATTTTCTCCCCATCTCTAGCCGTTGCCCATAAACGAACTTCTCTATAATTTTCTTTTTCAAAAGTTCCTCCTAAAACGGATTGTTCCTTTTTCTCCTCCTTTTCCTTAGTTCGCATGTTAAAATCTATCACAGAACTAGGTGTAGACATGGAATTATAAGAATACCTGAGTATTTCGGTATCAAAATCAGGATTGTTACCTACATATGCCGTGTATGTTTCACTTTCAAATGGTAAATAATACTCATTTGTACCATCCCACCTAACAATTCTAATTTTGTTCAATCCGTTTTCACGCTCAGAGAGTACATAGTATTCTTTAAAAATATCTACGTCTTCTAAAAGAACTTCTGCTCGATGAGGAATAAACTCTTGCCAATGTTCTGAAGACGTTTGGTTTTCAGAAGTACGCATTAATTTAAAATTCTCCGCCTTATCTTTATTGGTAAGAATGTAAAAGCTATCCTCATAATGAAAAATAGTATACTCCAAACCTCTTTCCCTTGGTGAAAACACTTCAAAATCACCATCAGGAGTATCTGTAGAGAGAATTTGAAATTCAGACGTTAAAGTACTAAAAGAACCTATAACCAAATATTTCTTCGATTTGGTTCGGTATATGAATGTACTGAACGTATCATCTTGCTCATGAAAAACCAAAACATCTTCGGAGGTAGGCGTTCCTAGCTTATGCTTATAAATCTTATCCGACCGAAGTGTTACCGGGTCTTTTCGTGTATAAAACAAAGTTTCATTGTCATTTGCCCATACACCACCACCTGTTGTATTTTCAATTTTATCTTCTAAAACCTCACCAGTTTCCAAGTTTTTGACCTGTAAGGTATATTGTCTTCTAGACACCGTATCTACACCAAACGCAGCCAATTTATTATTAGGGCTGATAGCAATACCTCCAAGATTAAAGTAATCATGTCCCTTGGCCATTTCATTACCGTTGAACATAATTTCTTCATTGGCACTTAAATCATTCTTAAATCTTGAGTACAATGGATATTCACCACCTATTATGTAGCGAGTACTGTACCAATAATCATTTAATTTATAGGGAACAGAAGAATCATCTTCCTTAATTCTACCTTTCATTTCTTGAAACAAATGTTCTTGAAAATCTTTGGTATGCGCAGTTACAGCATTATAATATGCATTCTCAGCTTCTAGATAAGTAATAACTTCTTTGTTTTCCTTATCATTTAACCAATAATAATTATCTACCCTTACATCATCATGAATAATTAATTCTTTAGGAACTTTTTGCGCCTGTGGCGGATGTTTAATATTCATACCTACTACATTATAAAATAAGACGGCAAAAATAAGACTAATTCGTAGACCCCCGTTTTATTATAAGCAAAAACTGAAATGCACCTATTTTTAGTATTTTTGACATCTAAAATTAAAAACACAAACTATGTTCGGAGATATGATGGGTATGATGGGAAAACTCAAAGAAACCCAAAAAAAAGTTGAAGAGACTAAAAAAAGATTGAATACGGTTACCCTTGAAGAAAAGTCAAGTGATGGCTTGGTTTCGGTGACCATAACCGCAAATAGAGAAGTTAAGTCCATAGTAATAGATGACAGTCTTTTACAGGACAAAGAGCAATTAGAAGATTATTTGATACTAACATTGAACAAGGCCATACAAAACGCTACTAACGTAAATGAAACTGAATTAGCTGCTGTTGCTAAAGACGGTATGCCCAATATTCCTGGTATGGATTCGTTATTTAAGTAAGATTGGCAGGTTATTTGCAATTGACATTAAAAAATATAAATTCATGAAGTATCTTTTTTTATTATTAATGATTCCGTTTTTGGCCACCGCCCAAATGGATATTAAAAATGCAACTGATTCTAAATGGCTTACTAATTATGATACCGCTATTTCAAAAGCCAAAAAGCAGAAAAAAAATGTACTCGTTTATTTCACGGGTAGCGATTGGTGTCCTCCATGCAAAATGTTGAAAACCGATTTGTTCGACACCGTTGAGTTTCAAGAACTGTCAAGCAACTATATACTGCTCTACATTGATGTTCCAAGAAATAAGGATTTGTTAACTGAAAAACAATTGGCGCACAACAAAGAGCTACTAACAAAACTCAACAAAAAGAAGGTATTTCCATTATTTAAAGTAATAGATTACAAAGGAAAAGAATTAGACGCTCTTTCTGGTTATAGCATGAACGGCGTAGTTGATTCTCATCTTAAACTTTTAGAAAAAAATAAGTAAGATAAATTTTATTTCATAAAAAATGGCTCATGTAAATACATGAGCCATTTTTGTTATACATCAATTCCAAGCAATAACATTTAAAACAATTAACCTATTTCAATATGAAAGATGTATACCCTAAATAGATATATACCATTAAACTTCATAATTACCATGCTATTGGCAAGTCTAGGGAGACAACCAAACCTCAACTACAATAATTACTTACTTCTAGCTTACAAACAGCTTAGCACCTTTTGAAACAATTAGGTTACTATTATAACCTAAGTTAAAAGCATAAAAAAGGGCTTACTAGTGTAAGCCCTTTTCAATCAAAAAAACAACCTATTCATTAATTGTTGATCAATCTAAATTGAGTTCTTCTGTTCACTGCATGCTCTCTAGCCGTACAAGAAACACCATCACTACATCTGTTCAACAATCTTGTTTCACCGTAACCGTTAGCTACTAAAAGACTTGAATTAACACCTTTAGTAATTAAATAATCAGCTACTGCTTTCGCTCTTCTTTCAGATAAGTCTTGGTTAGACACTGAACTACCTTGTGAATCTGTATGAGAAGCTAATTCAACCTTAACACCAGGGTTTTGAGCTAATACTGGTAATAATCTATTATCGATAATACTTTTTGCCGCAGAAGTCAATGTAGCACTACCAGAATCCCAGTTAATTGGTAAAGCTTGGTACTCAACCAAAGCACACTCCACTTCTTTCCAAGTAGTTAAACCACCTTTTTCCTTTAATACCTCTTTGGTAATCGTTGTAGTTTTAGCCGGAATAATCTCTTCTACTGTATAAGCATCTTTATCCAATACCGTTTTAGTAATTTCTTTATAAACTGCAGGAATAATTTTTTCAACTACGGTAGCAGGTGAGATCAAAACTTCTTTTGTGTAAGATCCATTTTTAGAACCTAATGGAGAACTCGTTGTAGAGGCATCATTAGCCAATACCTGCGTAGAAACTGTTTCAAATTGTGCAGGGTATCCTTTGTAACACCAGTATCTACAATCATCTGGATTACCAGATTCACAATCAGGTGCCGCTACGCCCAACTCCCACTGTGCATATGCAGGCTTGACCTCTATAGTTTGTGTACTGGGAGAAAAAGAAGCAGGGATCACCTGTAAAGAATTTCCACCTCCTTTAGATACATAGGTTACCGTTTCTGTTCCCCACTTAGCAGGAACAACAGTAAGCACTTTTTCTTCTTCTCTCACCAATACACGTTCTGTTATTGTTTTAAATGTAGCAGGAATTGTTTTTAAAATTTTGTACGAAGGGTTGGTTGTAACCGTAGTCGTTTCATTTACATACACATCTGGTGTGGTACAACGTACATAGCATTTACCTGGTTCTGGATTTGACGGCAAATCTTGTGCCATTGCAAACGAAGCAGAAAATGCCACTGCTAGAAATAATACTTTTTTCATTTTGATAGTGTTTAAAATTAATAATTGGTTATTTATAATTATTTATTTGAGGTTTCCTGTAAACTGGTTTTAACCTAGTGTCGAATGCTATTTTAAAACCTGTGAGTTTAACGCCTCAATAATTAAGACACACTATTATTTAAAAAGTCACTGAAAAGCGGAGAAAATATTATTTATCTTTAAGGATATGATTAAAATTGTTAAAGATAAAGACGGCCTATATCAATTTGTTTTGAAGTCTGGCAACGGGCAAGTATTATTAAAGAGCATACCCTTTAATAGTGAAAATGAAACAGATAGCACCATAAAAGACATTAAGGCACTGAAAAAATCTAACGGAAAATTCTTTGAAAGAAGAACTAATACGGATGGCAGATTTTTAGTTGAATTAAAAAATTCTACAGGCAAAATTGTTGGTAGTAGCGGACTTTACACTTCAGAAGCCGGTATGGAAAATGGTATATTGAATATTACAAACAGTTTAGAGTAACATATTAAAAAGACGCTAGCTGCTTAAGCAATTCTTCATGCATATCATTAGTATAGTCCAAATGGGTAACCATTCTCAATTTCCCCTGCCCCATACCAATTATTAAAATATTCTTTTCTTTTAATTTATGAACAAATTGATCGCTTGTCATAAATGACTCATCAATTTCAAAAATGACAATATTGGTTTCAATAGGCTCTACCTTTTTTATAAAAGATTTTGCCGCTAATGCCGCTCCTATTTCCTTTGCCTTTTTATGATCTTCTGCCAATCTCTCTATATGATTGTCCAAAGCATAAATAGCCGCTGCCGCCAAAAACCCCGATTGTCTCATGCCACCACCAAATATTTTACGAATACGGATCGCCTTGTCCATTTGTTCTTTAGTACCCAATAGCAAAGACCCTACAGGACAACCTAGCCCTTTACTCAGACAGACGCTTATGGTATCAAAAAGCTCTCCGTACTGCAACGGAGTCTCTTTCATTTCAACCATAGCATTCCATAATCTTGCTCCATCTAAATGATACTTTAAACCATTATTAGCACAAACCTTTTTAATTGCCTGCAGTTCACTAAAATTCCAACAAGTACCTCCACCTTTATTTGCTGTATTTTCTATGGATACCAATGTGGTTAACGGGCTATGGTAAAAATCCGGTGGATTTATTGCCACTGCCACTTGTTCCGCTGTCATTGTACCTCTATCACCATCTACCAGTCTGCAAGACACCCCACTATTAAAACTAACACCACCACCTTCATAATTATAAATATGGGCATATTTGTCACAGATCAATTGCTCCCCAGGCTGCGTATGCAATTTTATAGCGGTCTGGTTGGTCATGGTACCACTAGGAAAAAACAGTGCTGACTCCATTCCAAAAAGTTTTGCCACCTTTTCCTCTAAGGCATTTACGGTAGGATCCTCTTTAAAAACATCATCACCCACCTCAGCGGTCATCATAGCATCTAACATTCCGGGTGTAGGCTTGGTCACCGTATCACTGATAAGATTAATAAGCATAATAAAGTTCTAACGATTTAATTAGTGAAAACAGCTCATTCCAATTGGCGAACCATCAGGAATCTTTGGCGAAGGTATCATTTTGAATTGTTCCGGGTGCTCTCTGTATGATTTTATTCTCTTAACCATTTCCGCACTAATTGCATTAGCCCCAGAATCTTTCATTAACTGCATATTCAATTCATTTATTTTTTGGGACGCTATGGCATTTACCTGTGGATGCACATTGGTATGCCCTGCCAAATTCATGATATGATACAATACCCTAAAATTGATTATCGTTTGCGCTTCGTTCAAATATGTATCTTTCTGCTTTTTGTTAATGGTTGATGCTATCAATTCATCTAAAACATCAGCCAAACCAACATTATCCGTAACTATTGCTTTTTGCTGAATAAGTCTTGATGCTTTCTCCGGATGCAATAAAAATTTTAAAGTCATATCCGAAGCTGTTTCCACTGCCGACAAGGCATCAAAAGAAACACCGGTTTTACCTTTTATAGACTCCCTTGTTCTAGGGGTTCCAAATGACCTAGGAGGAAACAAGCTCAATTTTTCTTTTGGTATAGCTATTTCTGCAGCATCCAAAGTCCGTAACACACTCTTTAATGCCTCTTGTTGCAAAGACTTATCCGCAACGGCAACTACCTCTTGGCCATCACCTTTTACCGCATAATTATATTCTAAACCACCAATGACTTTTGCCACACCTTCTGTTTGGTACCTATGAAAGAAATATAGCGGTACAAAAACATCTTCCAATACAGAGTAAGGTGCACCTTCTTGAATATTATCTACAGAAAAGTTATTAATGGCTACTTTACGAATACTCAGCATTTCGTCCAATTCTTTGCTGATACTGGTGCCGTTATCCCACAAATGAGCCAAGACATGGGCACTACCTTGTGGTCTGGCATCTTGATCCGTTATATAACGTAGCCCATCTGCTTTGGCCTTATCCAAAATATTGTTCAAGCCTATTTTTTCTTCCCCTTCAGGAAAGTTCTGATAAGAGTATGCTACGGTAACTTTATCCCATGCTCCAATACCTGTTTCATAGGCACTTGAAAAATCAACCTTTCCATTGTTCAAAGTAAACTGCGGATGAGGATAGTCCATCACGGAAGCCTTGCCCGTAGTACTGGCGGCATAATTATGGGCAAAACCTAAAGTATGCCCAATTTCATGTGCAGATAATTGTCTTATTCTTGCTATGGCCATTTCTAACATTGGCTCATAATTATCATCTCTTTCGGCAAATGGTTTGTTCATTAAAGCCTGGGCGATCAAATAATCTTGTCTTATTCTTAAACTTCCTAAACTAACATGTCCTTTCATAATTTCACCAGTTCTTGGGTCTGTTATACTACTACCATAGCTCCAACCTCTGGTAGAACGATGAACCCATTGGATAACGTTGTAACGAACATCTAAAGGATCCGCATCATCTGGCAACATTTTTATTTGAAAGGCATCTTTATAACCTATAGCTTCAAAAGCTTGGTTCCACCAACGGCCACCTTCCAATAAAGCGGATCTTACAGGTTCCGGTGTTCCATTATCCAAATAATAAATAATAGGTTCTACGGCCTCACTAACCTCTGCAGTAGGATCTTTTTTCTCTAAACGATGCCTTCTTATAAACTGCTTTAGAATATTCTGCTCCACAGGTGTCGCATAATCATAATAGTTAAACGGAGAAGAACCTGATCTTGGATCAAAAGCTCGTTTTTTATACTTATCATCTGGCAATTCAATAAAAGAATGATGCTCAGCAACGGTTACTAAATTCGCATTGGGAGCTACACTTCTAATATAACCACCTTTCGCCTCGCCTTTAAAGGTCATTAAAACATCAAACTCTATATTCTTGGGAAAAGCCTTAGTTCTTTCCAAGGCAAAGGCACTTTTAGATTTATCCAGACTATAAGAACCCTGCTCGGTTCTTTTTAGTCTTGAAGAGACACCATGTGCATCTTGCATTAAAAAATCGGTGACATCTATTATATAGGTACCGTTTTTATCTTCAACAATAGGAAAGCCGAACAGAACAGATTTGGCAAACGCTTGTTCAACAGATTTTCGTTCCAATTCATTATCCGTTATGGCCCTATACTTTAAATTTGGCTGAACCAACAGTAATTTATTCCCCGCTTTTTTAAAATACACTACTTGCTCGTCTCCCAGTTGACCTCTGTCCAAGCCAATGTCATTACTTCCTATTCCACTACTTAAAGAGTATACATAAAGAAATTCCTTATCCAACTGATCTACTTCCAAAAAGATTTTATCATTGCCCTCGTCATAGTAGAAATTATAGAACCCCTCATATTTATCAAAATTCTTCTTTTGATCGCTAAACTGTGCGGTTATTGTAGTAATGGATAACAATAGTAATCCAACCAAAAGTACATAGTGCTTTCTCATTCTCTAAAAGTTTTCACTAAAAGTAGAGAAAAACCAACGAATGAAAAACAGGAAAGCCCAACTATATTATAAATATCATACTTGTTAAAAAAGTTACCTAATAATTACATAATAAGGAAAAATACTACCAATTATTGTAAATATTACACCTAATAATCGCTTTTTATCATGTACCTTTTAACAAAACTAATTCTATGGAGAACATTGAAAATCAAATTTTTTCTTCTTATCAAAGAAACCCAGATTTATATGATGAAATTCATGATAAGAAAGGAAAGGTAAAAGAGGTTTATCAAAAGTTATTCAACCTCTATGGTGAACATTCTATTAAAGATTACGTTACGCTAAACAATAAAGCGAAGTCTTCATTTTTTAATCAAGGTATCACTTTTCAAGTATACGGGGAAAACAACGTGCAAGAGAAGATTTTTCCCTTTGATTTATTTCCACGAATTATTGATCCCGTAGACTGGGATATTATAGAGCGTGGCTCCATACAAAGAAGTAAGGCTTTGAACTTATTCCTGTGGGATATTTATCATGATAAAAAAATATTAAAAGATAAGGTTGTACCCATAGAACTCATTACATCTTCAGCCAACTACTTAGATCAAATGAACGGTGTAAATCCGCCAGGAGGTATCTATAATCACATTTCAGGCACAGATGTCATTAAACATAAGGACGGTAAATATTATGTACTTGAAGATAATATTAGATGTCCGTCTGGGGTAAGTTATGTAATCTGCAACAGAACAGCACTTAAAAAGGCGTTGTTTGGTGTGTTCAATCATTACCAGACACATACGGTGACCAATTATGCGGAAAACCTTTTAGAACTACTAGAATCCGTAAAACCTAAGGGCGTGGACATACCCAATGTAGTAGTTATTACACCTGGTATGTACAACTCTGCATTTTATGAGCATTCTTACCTAGCCAAAACCATGGGAGTTGAATTGGTAGAAGGTCGTGATCTATTTGTAGAAAACGATTTTGTTTACATGAAGACTATAAAGGGTCCAGAAAAGGTTGATGTTATTTATAGACGAATAGATGACCAGTTCATAGATCCTCTGGAGTTTAATCCAGATTCCGTTCTTGGCGTACCCGGTTTATTTGCCGCGTATAAAAAAGGGAATGTTACGTTGGCCAATGCCCCTGGCACTGGTGTAGCTGATGATAAAGCCGTATACACCTATATGCCAGAAATTATAAAATATTACTTAGACGAAGAACCTATATTAAACAATGTACATACCTATCATTGCAGCAGACCCGATGAATTAAAATATGTATTGGAACATATTCATGAACTAGTTATTAAACCTGTTGATGAAGCCGGTGGCTACGGTATTTCTATAGGAAACAAGCTAAGTAAAGAAGAAATTGAAAAGGTAAAGGCAGAGGTAAAGGCCAGCCCAAGAAAATATGTAGCCCAACCTATTATGTCATTGTCCGTTCACCCTACCTATATAGACGATACCGAATCTTTTGAACAACGCCATGTTGACTTAAGAACGTTTACCGTTCTCGGGAAAGACAAAGAATTTGTTCTCAAGGGCGGGTTAACACGCGTAGCACTTAAGAGAGGAAATTTAATTGTAAACTCTTCTCAAGGAGGCGGATCAAAAGACACCTGGGTATTAAAAAAATAAAAAATCTATATGTTAGCAAGAGTTGCCAATAATCTATTTTGGATGGGACGTTATATTGAACGTTCTGAACACGTAGCAAGATATTTAAATGTAAATTATTTCTCTTCTTTAGATGCTCCAAATCTAAAATCTCAAGATCGTCAATTTGTTTTACGTTCTATGTTATTTATGGTCGGAGATCCCGAAGAGAATTCAGAAAAATTTTTAAAAGAGGAAGATGTACTCTATAAAATTGGCCTAGACCCCACTTATAGCTCATCCATCATAAACAATATTAAGTTTGCAAGGGAAAATGCAAATAGCGCACGGGATTTAATTTCAACTGAGCTTTATGAAGCAATCAATAAATTCTATCATTTTGTTGTCAACTACCCTAAAGAAGTTTTTGTTAAAAATGGTCTACATGATTTCACTACCCAGGTAGCTGAAATGACAGATATACTTCGTGGAAAAATACGCGGTACACTTTTACATGATGCCACTTATGCCATAATATCAATGGGTATAAACATTGAAAGGGCTACACAAATTACTAGAATGATCAATTCTAAATACAATGATGCATTACTTTCTCAAGGCGGTGAAAATGAAAAGTTCAGTAAAAGTTTTGAATGGACCACGTTATTAAAATGTGCCGAATCTTATGATATGATGCGTAGGTTCTACAAAAAAACCCCTACGAGCATAACTACATTAGAGTTCTTAATTCTTAACCCTAATTGCCCAAGATCGGTAATGAATTCTTTGAACCAGGTAAATCAACATGTAAAAATTTTAAACCCCGAAAAACGGTATAACAAAAATTCTACGGCTTTTTTAATCGGCAGGGTAAGATCAGAATATGAATTTAAATATATTGAGGAAATAGATCAAGACATAAAATCTTTCATTGAAAATATTCTAGAAAGTCTTGTTGATATCAGCGACAAGGTAGATGAGGAATTTTTTAATTATTAGCCCATATAAATAAGGTATCTTTGCGCTCTTATGCCAAGAGATATTGAGATTACATATAGGGCTAAAAATATTTATGACGATTGGGTACATAATGCATATTGGCAGTTTCTTATTATACCGGTAGAGAACGATAGCCAACATAATGTAGAGATAGAATTCAACAATTCATTATTTGCCATTACCGAAAATTCCATTAACGGTTATGGCTTTAAAACCCTAAGAATACATCCGAAGAAAAAATTCAAGAAGGTAACTTTTGAAGCAAAATTTAAACTGATCAAAGAAGATATTGACCCTTTTGATTTTAACATCAACCCTAACGTTTCAGCAGCACATGCCGAGTTACAAAAACTTGATTTTAGAATTAATTACGAACGCTTTTTAAAAGCGACTACATTTACAAACCTAAGTTTTGCACAAGAGCAACTATACGCCTTTGATTCAACTATTTCCATATTCAAAAATCTAGAAAACCTAAACCATTGGGTATATAATTTCATTGAATTTTCAACAGGAGCTACAGATGTAAGTACAATGTTAAATGACGTTGTAACTAATAAAAAAGGCGTTTGCCAAGATTTTGCACATCTTTTCTGTGCCTTGGCAAGAATTAATGGCATACCAACAAGGTACGTCTCCGGATACCTAGACCAAACCCATGGTTTTAAAGGAGATTCACAAATGCATGCCTGGGTAGAATGCTATATACCAGAAATAGGCTGGAAAGGTTTTGACCCTACCAATAATATTTTAGCGGATATGAACCACATAAAAGTCTGCCACGGTAAAGATTATAATGATTGTGCTCCATTAAAAGGTATTATTTATTCTTTGGGCACAAATAAGACCACACACTCGGTCACATTGCAAAGCCAGCAATAGTTAATCTAAAAATATCTTTAAACATTACTTAAAAGAGTATTATTTTTACTCAAAATTAGAATTGTATGAACATAAGTACAGACCACTACAAAGGTCTTATAGATCGCCTTGGTGCGTTAAGGAGGTATCTTTGACATTGATGCCAAATTAATTGAAATAGAAAACGAGCAAGAAAAAACCTTGGCTCCTGACTTTTGGGACAATCCGCAAGAGGCACAGGCACATATGAAATTCATTCAGTCTAAAAAACAATGGGTAGATGATTATGATGCCGCCCAGCTATTGGTTGCAGATTTAGAAGTATTGATTGAGTTTCAGCAAGAAGGCGAAGTCTCTGAAGCCGAAGTTGAAAAGCAATATGAGAAAGCAGTGAACACCATTGAAAAAATGGAGTTCAAGAATATGCTCTCAGAAGAGGGTGATGAATTACCAGCGGTACTTCAGATTACAGCAGGCGCAGGTGGTACCGAAAGTTGCGACTGGGCAGCTATGCTCATGCGTATGTATATGATGTGGGCCGAAAAGAACGGTTACAAAATCAAAGAACTCAATTACCAAGATGGTGATGTTGCCGGCATTAAAACCGTAACCTTGGAAATTGACGGTGAATTTGCTTTTGGTTGGTTAAAAGGAGAAAATGGAGTTCATCGTCTTGTACGTATATCACCTTTTGATAGTAATGCCAAAAGACATACCTCATTTGTTTCCGTATATGTATATCCATTAGTAGATGACAGTATAGAAGTAGATGTCAACCCTGCAGATATTACCATAACCACTGCAAGATCAAGTGGTGCTGGTGGGCAAAATGTAAACAAGGTTGAAACTAAAGTCCAATTGACCCACCACCCTACAGGAATTCAAATATCTTGTTCAGACAGTAGAAGCCAGCATGATAATAGGGCCACGGCGATGAAAATGCTGAAATCTCAACTATATGAAATTGAGCTACGTAAAAAAATGGAGGCTCGCCAAGAGATTGAATCCTCTAAAATGAAAATTGAATGGGGCTCTCAAATTAGAAACTACGTTATGCATCCGTACAAATTGGTTAAGGATGTAAGAACCGGAGAAGAAACCGGTAATGTAGACAATGTCATGGATGGTGACATTGACCAGTTTTTAAAAGCCTTTCTAATGATGATGGGACAAAAAGAAGAAGAATAAATTATTAATCCCTATTTATTATATTTAATAGATAGGGTTTTAACATAAAGCTAAAAGTAATATGATTAAAATATATCACAATTCTAGATGCAGCAAATCTAGAGAAGGTTTAAAAGTTGTAGAAGAGTCTGGCAAGAAATTTGAAGTGGTAAAATATCTAGAAGATATACCAACAAAAGATGAACTTAGAAATATTATTAGTTGTTTGGACATTAAACCAATTAACTTAATACGTAAGTCAGAAGCCGTTTGGAAAGAGAAATTCAAACATTTATCATTAAACGATGAAGAGTTGATCGATGCCATGATCACGCATCCAAAATTAATAGAAAGACCAATTGTAATTAATGGAAATAGCGCGGTTATTGGTAGACCGGCTTCAAACATTAACTCTTTGTTGAAATAGAATTTATTATAATTGTTAAGTATATTATCTTAACAAACAATTAACCATTTTCGGTTAAACCATAGTATAACTTTATAATCTAAAGACATGAAAAAAGTATTAAAGCATAGTGGACTAAATGTATTGACATTGTTGGTTGCCTTATTTGGTACTACAGCAATTTACGCACAATATGGTTATGGGTCGCAATATGGTTATGGATCTAGAGGAGGTTATGGTTATGGAAGTCAAAGGAGTTCTATTCCCCAAGCACAAACTCCGGCCGAAGAACCCAAACCAAAAACTGCCGAGGAACTGGTAGATGGTGAAATGCCCAGAATTACAGAGGCATTGGAACTAAATGAATTTGAACAGGCCGTATTAAGCTCTGTACTTAAAAAATATGTACAAGAGCGTATAGAGGCTCAAATATTAAAACTTCCGCCAGAAAAAATGGCAGAAGTATATGAAAACATAACTAAAAGGCAAGATGAGGAATTAAAAGCCGGTCTGCCATTAGAAAAGTATGAAGCTTTTGTTGCATTACAAAAAGATGGTGTTTCAAAAACTTTAAAGAAGAATAAAAAGAAGAAAAAAGAAAAACGAAAGAAATCCAAAAACTGACTTAATGAGACAACTTTACCCTTTACTCCTACTCTTAACACTATCATTTAATTATATATACAGTCAAAGACCCGGAGGAGAACGGGAAAGAGGTCCAATTATCATTAGCGGTAAAGTCGTAGACAAAGACGATAATCTTCCTTTAGAATATGCTACACTGGTACTACAAAGTGTAAATAACCCTGATAAAATTACAGGTGGCATTACAGATATTGATGGTAACTTTCAGGTTGAAACCACACCAGGGAAGTACAATATTTCCATAGAATACATTTCATACAAAACTTACAAATTACCAAATCAAACATTGACCGAATCTACAGATTTGGGTACGGTTAAACTTGCTTTAGATGTAGCTCAACTAGAAGCCGTTGAAGTCGTTGGCGAAAAAACTACCGTAGAGGTACGTTTAGACAAAAAGATCTATAATATTGGTAAGGATTTAACCAATAGTGGCGCAACTATTACCGACGCCTTGAATAATGTACCCTCTGTTGATGTAGATGTTGAAGGCGCCATAAGTTTACGGGGTAATGAGAATGTTAGAATTCTTATTAACGGCAAACCGTCAGCATTAGCGGGTTTTGGATCTACAGATGCTCTTACACAACTTCCTGCAGATGCCATTGAAAAGGTTGAGGTGATTACTAGTCCGTCTGCAAGATATGACGCAGAAGGTACCGCAGGTATTTTGAACATTGTTCTTAAAAAGGAAAAAACACTGGGCTTTAACGGTTCTGTAAACACTACTATCGGTTACCCTGTGAATAGTGGTATATCCGTTAATGCAAATTTACGTACGGACAAATTTAATTTGTTCAACACAACAGGGTATAACTATAGAGATGCCCCAGGAAATGCATTTTATGATAACACCTATACTTCTGGATCATATGATAGGATTATAGAGGACAGGGACTATTTTAGACTTAGAAAAGGATTCAACACTAATTTGGGACTTGAGTATTTTATTACAGAGGAATCTTCAATTACAGGAAGTGTATTTTACAGAACCTCTAAAAGTGAAGATGAAACTGAAAATACCAACCAAAGGTTTATTAACAGCACACTAGATAGTGAAACCTTTAGAACTGAAGATGAAGGTGAAGATGATGAGAACTATCAATTTTCTTTGAATTATATTAATAATCTTGATGATGATGGACAAAAACTAACGGTAGACGCTCAATACTCTAACGGCGTAGAAGATAAGACCAACATCATACAAGAAAACAATACGTTGCCTAATGATGATTTAATAGTCTTGGAAAATGTCTTTGAAAAAGAAACCCAAAATGAATATTTAGTACAAGCAGATTATGTATTACCTATGGGCGATGCACAATTTGAAGCTGGGTATAGAGGAACTTTTGAAAAAACAGAAACGGATTATAGATTAGACTCTTTAAACCAAACCACCGGTCTGTTCGATATCAACCAAGACCTGACCAACTTATTTGCTTATACTGAAAATGTAAATGCCGTATATACCCAATATGGTAACAAATACGGTAAATTTTCTTTTCTTTTAGGATTACGTTTAGAGAACACCCAGTTAAAAGGAGAATTGACCTCTTTATATGATTCTTCTGAGTTAGAGGATCAATTGGGAGTAGATGTTGAGGCAAATTTCGATAAAAACTATTTAGGGCTTTTCCCAACTGTGAACGTCATTTACGAACTGGGTGAAAATGAAAATATTTCATTAGGCTATAATAGAAGGATAAATAGACCAAGAGGAAGGTACGTAAACCCTTTTCCTTCAAGATCTAGTAGAACAAATATTTTTCAAGGAAACCCGGATCTTGATCCTGCGTTCTCCAATGCTTTTGATGTTGGTTACTTAAAGAGATGGGATAAGCTAACCCTTACCTCTTCTGTGTATTACCAACGAGAAACAGATTCATTTGAACGTATACAAGAAGAAACTGGTGAAACCACCACAGATGGAATTGAAATAATTAGATCAATTCCCATTAACCTATCTACAAATGATAGAATAGGTGTTGAAGCCGGTATGCTATATAGTCCTGCAAAATGGTTACGTTTAAATTCCAGTTTCAACTTCTTTCAATTTAAGACAGATGGCGCATTCAACGGTATAGATTATGGTACAACAAATACCAGCTGGTTTGCCAGATTTAGCTCTAAAGTATCTTTACCTGCAAAAATTGACTGGCAGACCAATGCGTTTTATAGAGGCCCATCATCAACCGCCCAAACGGAAAATGGAGGTATATTCTCTTTAAATTTAGCGTTCAGTAAAGATATTTTAAAAGACAATGGAACAATTTCCCTGAACGTTAGCGATCTATTAAATTCCAGAAAAAGAACTTCTTATACAGAAACGGAATTCTTTACGTCTGACAGTGAGTTCCAATGGAGACAACGCCAGATAACCATGGGCTTTGTATACCGCTTTAATCAACCAAAAGAAAGAAATAAAAATGGCAGAGGAAATAATAATGATGAAGGTGACGAAGAAATTGAAGGATAAGCAGTTACCCATAAATGGTAAATAAAAAAAGGAAGCCAATTGGCTTCCTTTTTTTATTTAATAATATCTTTTATGCTTCTCGCGCAGCTTTTTTCTTGTCGCGTCTTTCTTTCAATAACTCTATAATGTTCCCACCTAACCAGTAAGGCACAACAAATAATAACAAAAACATCATTAGCCAAAAACCTATTGTCAAAATGGTCAAAAAAGCTAAAAATCCTAAATATTGGTCAAAATCAAACATATCTTCTTGCTTATATATGACAAAGATACCATAAACCAATTATTTTTTGCAAACGTTCTGCAAAATTAATTTCACATTTCCTTCTAATCTTGTCGTAAGAAAAATAAATGTAAACCTTATTTTTGATGCTGTATATAAAAGTTAATTTAAGATTCATATAAAATATAAGATTATGGAGTTCAGAATCGAAAAAGATACCATGGGCAATGTTGAAGTACCCAAAGACAAATACTGGGGTGCACAAACAGAACGCTCGCGTAATAATTTTAAAATAGGACCATCGGCATCTATGCCGTTGGACATAGTTTACGGATTTGCTTATTTAAAAAAATCCGCCGCATATGCCAATTGTGAGCTTGGTGTCTTAGCTGCCGAAAAAAGAGATTTGATCGCCCAGGTATGCGATGAAATTTTAGAAGGAAAGCACGATGACCAATTTCCATTGGTTATTTGGCAAACTGGTTCTGGTACGCAAAGTAATATGAACGTTAATGAAGTAGTTGCCAATAGAGCCCATGAAATTGCCGGTAAAGTAATTGGTGAGGGAGAAAAAACCATTCAACCGAATGACGATGTCAACAAATCTCAATCTTCTAACGATACTTTCCCTACCGGTATGCATATTGCCGCTTACAAAAAGATTGTAGAAGTGACCATTCCTGGTGTAACTCAGTTAAGAGATACATTGCATAAAAAATCAAAAGAATTTAAAGATGTGGTTAAAATAGGTCGCACCCATTTAATGGATGCCACTCCCCTAACCTTAGGTCAAGAATTTTCCGGTTATGTTTCTCAATTGGACCATGGTTTAAAAGCATTGAACAACACCTTAGCACATTTAAGTGAATTGGCACTTGGTGGTACTGCTGTTGGAACTGGATTAAACACACCGGAAGGCTATGATGTACTTGTAGCAAAATATATTGCAGATTTCACAGGATTGCCTTTTATAACCGCTGAAAATAAGTTTGAGGCGCTAGCTGCACATGATGCCATTGTTGAAAGCCACGGAGCTTTAAAACAGTTGGCAGTGTCATTGAACAAAATAGCAAATGATATTAGAATGATGGCATCTGGACCTCGTTCAGGAATAGGTGAAATCATTATTCCTGCCAACGAACCTGGTAGTTCAATAATGCCAGGTAAAGTGAACCCTACTCAATGTGAAGCAATGACAATGGTTTGCGCACAAGTTATGGGTAATGACGTTGCTGTAAGCGTTGGTGGTACTCAGGGACATTATGAATTGAATGTCTTTAAACCAATGATGGCAGCAAACATTCTTCAGTCTGCACAACTTATTGGTGACGCCTGTGTTAGTTTTGAAGAGCATTGTGCTGCCGGTATTGAGCCAAATCACGGTGTAATCAAAGAATTGTTGAATAACTCTTTAATGTTGGTCACTGCTTTAAATACCAAAATTGGGTATTACAAAGCTGCAGAGATTGCAAACACCGCACATAAGAACGGCACTACATTAAAAGAAGAAGCTGTTAATTTAGGTTACGTTTCTGCTGAAGATTATGACGAGTGGGTAAAACCTGAAAATATGGTGGGTAGTTTAAAAGACTAATAACTAAACCAACAAATAAAAAAAGGCGACCAAATTGGTCGCCTTTTGTATTATATAATTATAGTAAAACTTACTTCAACATGAACTTAGAAGTTCCCAATAATTTCAACTGATCGTCATATACATTTACCATGTAATTTCCATCTTTAAAATCACCAGCTGGCTTACTAATGTAATCACATACATCTAAAGATTTGTTTTCATAGTAAAATCCTGTTTGCTTACTATAAGTAATTGATGCTCCATTATCGTTGGTCATTGAGTTACCACCTCCAAGAACATTACCTTGTGGATCTAAAACTTCTAAGAAGAACTCTCTGTCACCAGCTTGGGCGATAACGTTATCCGCTACGGTAAAACAAATTTTAAACTTGTCAGTAGCTCTGGCACGTTGAGTAGAAACTAATTTTCCACTGTTACGCTCCTTAACTGCATCAACATTAAATTTAGATAAATTCAATGCAGACCCTTTTTCAACTACTTGAGCCAAATTTGTGTTTTGCACTACTAAAGAATCGTTGAAAACTGTTTGTTTTTCCAACTCAACATAAGTACTATCACGCTGCATAGCGATCATACTATTAGAACGAGTTAAAGAATCAACTTGCTTTAACAACTGCTCTCTCTCCGCTTTAAGAACACTAACTTGTCTTCTGTATCTTGACAAAGAACTAATATCTGCTTTCATAGTTTTTACAGAGTCTATGTATTTAGCAATATTATCTCTTGCGCTAACCAATTCTTCGTTAGTAGCATTACTTTCCAAAATAGCTTTATCATATTCTGATTTTAAGCTATTTAAATCTTCAACCACCAATTCTTTCTCTTTAGAAAGAACAACCTCTGTCTTCTTTTTATCTTGATAAAGACTAACTGTATAAATGATAGTTGCTAAAAGCACAACACCTAAAAGAGCGGTCAAAACTTTTAAACCATTGTTGTTTTTTGTTTCAGTCATAATTTTAAATTTAATAAAGTGTCTGTTTGTTCAGTTTATATACGTGTTAATTCAAATTTTAGATTCTTTAGCATAAAATTAAATTATATTACGTGGTAAATACCATAAAATATAGTATAATTTAGAAGTAACCATTAGACCAATACATAGACCATGCTTACCATTGTGCCATTTGAGACTAAATATACTCAAATCTTTAAAGACTTGAATATAGAGTGGATTACCGAATATTTTAAGGTTGAAGAAAAGGACAGAGAACTATTAGAAAACAGCCAAGCCTCTATCATTGACAAAGGTGGCTTTATCTTTATTGGGCTCTGGAATAATGAACCTGTCGGGTGTTTTGCATTAATTAGAAAAAACAAGGAAAGATATGAATTAGGAAAAATGGCAGTTAGCAAATCTTATCACGGCTTACAAATTGGTCAAAAATTATTATTACATGCCATTGATTTTGCAAAGAATAAAAACTGGAATACACTTGAACTATATTCAAGCACCAAGCTTGACGCCGCCTTGCATATTTATAAAAAATACGGATTTACAGAAACGCCGTTGGAAGATAATTTAGACTACCTTAGATCTGACATTAAAATGGAATTAAAACTAAAACAATATAACAATGAACATCAATAAACTCTTTTTATTATTATGTATAGGAGCCATTTCTTTCTCATGTAAAGAAGTAAAGAAATCAGATTCCGAAGTCATAGAAGCGGAAGCGGAAATGTCGACTTCAATGAAAAATGAGGCTAAAGACACAGAAATCACCATAACACCCATAGAACACGCAACGGCTGTCTTAGAATGGAATAATGAAGTAATCTATATTGACCCAACAGGTGGCGCCACAGCTTTTGAAGGACAAAAGAATGCTACATTAATATTAATTACCGATATACATGGTGATCATTTAAATATGGAGACCTTAAAAGAATTAGAAACAACCAATACTACCTTTGTTGTACCACAAGCCGTTGCAGAAGAATTGCCCGAAGAATATGCAGAACAGCTTGTAATTTTGGACAACGGGACCAGTAAAGAAGTAAACGGTATTACCATTGAAGCCATACCCATGTATAATTTAAGAAGTGAAGCGCTTAAATTTCACAATAAAGGTCGTGGCAACGGCTATGTTTTAACTATTGGCGATCAACGTATTTATTTTTCCGGAGATACAGAGGATATCCCGGAAATGCGTTCTTTAAAGAATATAAACAAAGCTTTTGTTAGTATGAATTTACCTTATACCATGACCGTTGAGAGTGCCGCCGAAGCAGTGTTAGATTTTAAACCAAAACAAGTTTATCCTTATCACTACAGGGGCAATCCAGATGTTAGCGATGTTACCAAGTTCAAACAATTGGTAGATGCCGGCAACCAAGATATTGAAGTGGTACAATTAGACTGGTACCCTAATGACGAATATTAATACTTTAGTTGTTAATAAAATTAAAAAGCCCGCAATTGCGGGCTTTTTCTTTATAACCAAAATTTTATCTGATTAGTTTTTTATACTTAATTCGTTTCGGCATAAGATCTCCGCCTAACCTTTTCTTCTTGTTTTCTTCATAATCGGAGAACGAACCTTCAAAGAAATACACTTGAGAATCGCCTTCAAAAGCCAATATGTGTGTACAGATACGATCTAAGAACCATCTATCGTGAGAGATGACTACGGCACAACCTGCAAAATTCTCCAAACCTTCTTCTAAAGCACGTAATGTATTTACATCCAAGTCATTGGTAGGCTCATCCAATAAAAGCACGTTACCTTCCTCTTTCAAAGTCATTGCCAAATGTAAACGGTTACGCTCACCGCCGGACAACATACTCACTTTTTTATTCTGTTCACTACCCGAGAAGTTGAATCTACTTAAGTAAGCCCTAGAATTGACCTGCTTACCACCCATCATCACCAACTCTTGCTCATCACTGAAGTTTTGCCAAATGGTTTTTTCAGGATCTATATTGGAATGACTCTGATCTACATAGGCTACTTTAGCGGTTTCACCAGTTTCAAATTCACCTTTATCCGGTGTCTCCTCACCCATGATCATTCTAAAAATAGTGGTCTTACCAGCACCGTTTGGTCCAATAATACCAACAATACCCGCTTGTGGCAATTTAAAATTAAGGTCTTCGTAAAGCAACTTATCATCGTATGCCTTACTTACGCCTTTAGCTTCAATAACATTGGTACCCAAACGTGGTCCGTTAGGAATATAGATTTCCAGTTTTTCATCAAGTTGTTTTTGATCTTGACTCATCAACTTATCGTAGTTCTTAAGACGTGCTTTCTGTTTGGTCTGTCTACCCTTTGCTCCTTGACGAACCCATTCCAGCTCTCGCTCCAATGTTTTCTGTCTTTTAGAAGCTGTTTTACTTTCTTGAGCCATACGCTTAGACTTTTGATCTAACCAAGAAGAGTAGTTCCCTTTCCAAGGTATACCTTCACCTCTATCTAATTCAAGAATCCAACCGGCAACATTATCCAAGAAATATCTATCGTGCGTTACGGCAATTACAGTTCCCTTATAAGATGCCAGGTGATGCTCTAACCAATGTACAGACTCTGCATCTAAGTGGTTGGTAGGCTCATCTAATAATAAGATTTCCGGCTCTTGAAGCAACAACCTACATAAGGCCACCCTTCTTCTCTCACCACCCGAAAGCACGGAAATTTTCTTTTCAGGATCTGGAGTACGCAAGGCATCCATAGCAATTTCCAATTTGGTATCTAGTTCCCAAGCATTGGCTGCATCTATCTTATCTTGCAATACAGCCTGCTGATCCATCAACTTCTGCATTTTGTCCGCATCTTCATACACTTCCGGCAGACCGAACATATCGTTTATCTTATTGTATTCATCAAGAATGGCTACCGTTTCGGCAACGCCCTCTTTTACAATTTCCAAAACGGTTTTATTTTCATCCAGTTCTGGCTCTTGTTCCAAGTAACCAACTTTATATCCTGGAGAAAAGACCACATCACCTTGAAAATTTTTATCTACACCTGCTATTATTTTCAACAAAGTAGATTTACCAGAACCGTTTAGACCTAAAATACCGATTTTGGCACCGTAGAAAAAACTTAAGTATATGTTCTTTAAAACTGGGGTGTTAGCATTCTTATAGGTTTTCGTAACTCCTGACATGGAGAAGATTACCTTCTTATCGTCTGACATAAAATTATAGTGTTTAGTGAAAAAATTATCATCCAGTAGAAGAAATCCCTACTAGTTAAAAACATTGATTATACTCTACCTTTAAGGGCATTGAACACCCAAGCAATGGCAAAAAACCCTATACCCACAGATGCAAAACCCCAACCAGCGACATCATCGTATCGAAAGGCTCCTAATGCAATTAGCGCAAGCCCTACGAAGATCATAATAAAAGTAGCCCAAGTGAGCACAGTATTCTTGTTCATTTTTGAATCAATTAAAATTTAAGCGAACATCAAATATCGTAAATTTTAAGACATTTATCCACTATTACCCCTGCTATTATTCAAACGGAAACACAATTCCTGTTTTTTCACGAACCGTATCCATAATTGTTATAAGATCCAAACTGTTTTGATGACTCCAAAGTGCACTTTCTTTCTTACCAGAATTTAAACAATTATGCACTTCTTCTATCTCATGAACATAGCCTTTACCCCTCTTACCCAGTTCATTACTTACTACTTCCCCATCTTTTTCCAACGTAAATCCAGTAGTTTCATGCCATCTTGGATGAAGAAAAATTGTTCCTTTAGTTCCTGCTATTTCAGATTTCTTTTCAGAGTTAGAGTTGAGTCCGCTATACAAAATGGCTTGTGCGTTGTCATAATTAAGAATCATACTACATTGCACTTCTACCCCAGTTTTATAAAAATTGGCGGTTGCCTTAATATCCTTTGGCATCCCCAACAGTAAATAAGCTAAAAATATAGGATAGATCCCTATATCTAATAGAGAACCTCCTGCAAGATTAGGATTTAATAGCCTACCGTTTTCATCCCTATCCAGAGCATAAAACGCAAAATCTGAATGTAAATAACCTATATCTCCTATAGTCCCATTATCTACAAGTTCCTTTACTTTTTTAATGGTCGGATTAAAACGTGACCATAATGCTTCCATAAGAAATACATTATTCTCTTTAGCAGCAGCTACCATTGCCTGAACTTCCGAAGCATTGACACCCAAAGGTTTTTCACAAAGTACGGCGTTACCGGCTTTCATGGCGGCAATGCTCAAATCTGCATGGGAAGTATGCGGTGTTGCCAAATAAATAATATCTACCGTATTACTATGAAATAACTCTTCATAACTACCAAAAGCATTGGGAGCTCCATACTCTTTGGCAAATGTCCGTGCCTTCTCCAAGCTTCTAGATGCTACCGAAACCAATTGACCGCCATCTACCAAAGCTAAATCTTTAGAAAAACTATGTGCTATGTTACCTGCCCCTACAATACCCCACTTTATCATACTTTTTATTTTTGTTGCATGTACACCAAAATTAACTTCTTATCTTTATGCGAAGAAAATAAATATACAGAATGGATTTAAAATTCAATCAAAACGAAGATAGGAATAAGTTGTTATTATCTGACCTTAGACGAAAGCTGAACGAGGTTTATTTGGGTGGAGGAAAAGCAAAAATTGCCAAGCAGCACGATCAAGGTAAAATGACAGCCAGAGAACGTATTGATTATCTTTTTGATCCAAAAACCGAACAGATTGAAGTGGGAGCCTTTGTTGGCGAAGGCATGTACAAAGAACATGGCGGCTGCCCTTCTGGCGGTGTTGTTATAAAAATTGGATATGTAAAAGGAAAGCAATGTATAGTAGTTGCCAATGATGCAACGGTAAAGGCTGGCGCATGGTTTCCTATTACCGCCAAAAAGAATTTAAGAGCACAGGAAATTGCTATTGAAAACAGACTTCCTATTATTTATTTAGTAGATAGTGCCGGCGTGTACTTACCATTGCAAGATGAGATTTTCCCGGATAAAGAACACTTTGGGCGCATATTTAGAAACAATGCGATTATGAGCAGTATGGGCATAACCCAAATTTCTGCGGTTATGGGCAGTTGTGTTGCCGGTGGCGCTTACTTACCTATTATGAGCGATGAAGCCTTAATAGTAGATAAGACTGCCAGTATTTTCTTGGCAGGAAGCTATTTGGTAAAAGCTGCTATAGGTGAAAGCATAGATAATGAAACATTGGGCGGAGCAACCACTCATTGCGAGATTAGTGGGGTAACCGATTATAAAGCGAAAGATGATGCAGCTGCTTTGGACACCATAAAGAATATTATGGATAAGATCGGTGATTTCCCAAAAGCGGGATACAACCGAAAGAAAAGTATAAAACCAAAAGAAAATCCTGATGACATCTATGGTATACTACCTAGCTCAAGAGCAGAGCAGTATGACATGATGGAAATTATTAAGCGATTGGTGGACGACTCGGAATTTGAAGAATACAAAGCCGGATACGGACAAACCATACTTACCGGATATGCACGAATAGATGGATGGGCAGTTGGTATTGTTGCCAACCAAAGAAAAGTTGTAAAGACCAAAAAAGGAGAAATGCAGTTTGGCGGAGTCATTTATTCCGATTCTGCAGATAAAGCAACCAGATTTATAGCCAATTGCAATCAAAAGAAAATTCCGCTGGTGTTTTTACAGGATGTTACCGGTTTTATGGTTGGTAGCAAAAGTGAGCATGGTGGTATTATTAAAGATGGTGCCAAAATGGTAAATGTGGTAAGCAACTCGGTGGTTCCAAAATTCACTATCGTAATAGGAAACAGCTACGGAGCAGGAAACTATGCCATGTGCGGTAAAGCTTATGACCCTAGGTTAATTGTTGCTTGGCCAAGCGCAGAATTAGCCGTAATGAGCGGAAACTCTGCTGCAAAAGTTCTTTTACAAATTGAGAAGGCTTCATTGAAAAAGAAAGGTGAAACCATCACTGAGGAAAAAGAAACGGAACTATACGATAATATCAAGAAAAGATATGACAATCAAGTTTCTCCATACTATGCAGCCTCTAGATTATGGACCGATGCTATTATAGACCCAAAGGACACGCGTAAATGGATCTCAATGGGTATAGAAGCCGCTGATCATGCACCTATTGAAAAGCCTTTTAATATGGGAGTGTTGCAGGTGTAATTTCCTGAAAAATCGTTAGTATCAACAAATAAAACTATTTACATTCAAAAAGCCCACAATACAGTATAATTGTATTGTGGGCTTTTTATAATAACTATATTTATTTATCTTTTATATTTTGAGAAATTAACGGATTTAATTAGCAACGACACTTACCGCATTTGATACTGAAAACAATTGCTGATTTACATTACGTAGACCCAGTTTAAAGACCTTTGTTTCTTTTCGTTGCGATGCACTTCCATAGTTATAATATATAGTGGCTTTCAAATATGTAGGCGTCAAACTTTTATTACCTAAATAGGTAGCGTTAACCAACCAATTACCACGAAGCGTATCATCTATTAAATATTCTTCACTGGAGAAACCTGAGCGCTTTTCAATTTGAATACGTTCAGCATCTGCAGCTAAAGAATGCTCACTATTATAGTATCGCTTTTCTGGGTTTACAAATTGTAACACAAATTCAGCCTCACTATCGCTCCATTCAAAAACCAAACGTGTTCCTTTAAAATCATCATCAAGTTTAATTTCTTTTACCTTATTTGTTGAAACTAAATCAGCCCCTTTTAGAGAAATCAAATTATTTAAATCACGATCCATAATAACTTTCACTGGCTCTTCTTTTTCCAATAGCTCTTCTGCTAACAAGTAATCATAACGCAAGTACATAGCGGCAGCTTTTTGATTTAAACCTAATTCTCTATAACTATTTGCCAAGTCTAAATATGATTGTGCATAATCCGCTCTAAGTGTATACACATCTTCATAAAGTTTGTTTGCCTCTTTAAACTTTCCTTCCGCTTGATAGATATATGCCAACGATTTTAATGCGATAGGGTTACCACTTAAAATATTGTCATTCTCTTCGATTATCTTATTTGCAAATTCTTTATTTTTCCATTTGTTCGAAAAATAATCATAAGCATCAAGTACATAGTAGAATGAACTACTGTATTTTTTTATTTGATTTTCGTAAATAACCTTTGCATCTTCTTCGGTTTTCGCATTTAAAAGTTCATTCATGTAGGAAGGCTTATCTTCTTTAAAATTAACTGTACTTAATGCTGAATTATCATATTTATTATTTCTAAGCTTAGCTTGATCATAAGGCTTTCCATCAATATTACCAGCATATAATAATGTTTTTGTGTTAATTACTATGACACCGCCAGCACCTATTGACCCGTATCTAGTGGTCATTGCCAAATTATTTAAAACAGCCAATCTAGCAATTGAAGCTGGTGCAATCCATGTAGGAGCATTAGTTAAAATCTGACCATCAACATCATAAACTGCTGGAGATGCCTGACTTATAGAATTGAAACCTCTAATATATATTCCCCCTCCACGCTGACAATCACCAAAAACCCTTACGCTAGCAAACTTATTACGCACAACATCTAGAATACAAATCCCTACATCATTGATTTCGTCCTCTTGCAAAAACCTGATTTTCCCAGGGGCGGTCTCACTATCCAAAATACCAAATGCTGTTTTAATTAAATTTGGTTTATACTTATACTCCTCTTCTAATTCGCTCTGTGATTTTCTATTACTATTACGCACGGTAACCTCATCTAATTGCTCAATTTTCTGAGTCATTTCAATATTTAAGATTCGTGTAACATCTTCAACCATTATCTGAACATCACTCAAACCGGGATATGTATATTTAATTACATCCCTAGGTTCCGCAGATATTTGATATAATCCGTTGGCGTCTGTTGTAGTAGAAATATCAGAATCTATTATAGAAATCTGAACATTTGCCAAAGGAGCATCCATTTGGGTAACCTTACCCTTAATTGTTTTGCTTTGTGCTTGCACATTGCAAACACAAGCTATTAGCGCAAAGAGAAATAGAATTTTTTTCATAGTATATAGTATTGAAGATAAGTCCGTTATATGACATCAAAAATCAATCCATGATTAATATTGAAAGAAAACAACACACTAATCGTGATAAATTTAACATTTTATAGATAATTAAGGTAATTTACATCATACCACATCTAACCAAACTGATTAAACCCTTGTTTTTCAAATAAATACAACACTTAATTCAACCTATCATCGCCCAGGGTTGGCAAGTAAAATAGATTTTGATTCACATTTTTTAACGACAACCTATAAATCCTAATAGTACTTTCTTCATTATCTGTACCGTAGCCAGAGAAAGCAGTCACTTTTAAATAAGTGGGCAAACCGCTTTTATTCCCCTTATAATTTATATTTATAGTCCATTCTCCTTGAATATCGCTTTCAAGATAGAACTCTTTACTTGATGAATTTTCTTGCTTACCAAAATATTCATTCTGACTATATAGTGATGTACTTGAAATAAAATAGCGATTTTCAGTATTTACGAACTGAAGGTCAAACTCAGCCTCATCATCGTTCCATTCAAAAAGAAGACGGGTATCCGCGCCCTTCCGCATTTCAGCCACTTCTTTTAAATCTTCTGAACTAATAGCATAGTCGGTTTTATGCTGTAAAAAATGATTGAACTCAGTCGTAATAATAGGATGTAATCCTATAGTATCTGCCACAAGAAAAGATTCGTTCAATAATTTGGTATACCTACTATATAGATTGGCTGCCTTCTGCACTTCATTTACTTCAATATAACTATTTGCCAAGTCTCTATATGATTGCGCATAATTTGGTCTCTTTACAAAAACGCTGGTATATAGTTCGTTTGCTTTTTCAAATTTACCTTCTCGCTGATAAGCATATGCCAAAGCTTTCATTTCATTGATGTTATCAACAAATAGAGATTGATGGTTAGCGATTATATCATTATTGAATTTTTCTTGCTCCCAATTGGCAGTAAAATAAATATAGGCGTCAAGAAAAAACGAAGCAGAACTACTATAAATTTTCTCATTTTCTTCATATACTCTTTTAGCAGTTTCAAATGTATTACAAGCTAAAAAAGCTTTAAGATAGCTTGGCAAATTTTTATTAGCTTGTTGTTTATCAATAGCATCAAATTCATAAATATTATTCCGAATTTTAGCTAGGTCACTAGCTCTATTATTCTTGGTAGCATAATTAGCATGTTTTGTACTTATTGCAATTACGCCGCCCGCGGCAACCTGCCCATATCTTCCAACGCCAGCAAGACCAGGTATTACCGCTATGCGCTCAATAACATTTAAATCTAAAAAATACGGAACATCTTCATAAATTACTCCGTCAATTTCGAATATTGCAGGTCTAATATTATTAATTGACCCTTTACCGCCTCTTATAAACACAGCAACTTTGGTAAAAGAACATCCAAAACAAGTATTTCCATTGGTTACATTACCAATGCGAACTCCAGCTATTTTACCATCTAAAGCTGCTAGAATATTTGGCGCCGATAAGTTCAAACTCTTACCATCTACAATAGTTATTGCATGACCAATTGTTTTTTTATCAAGAGTTCCATAAGCACTCTTAGCAAATTCATCATTCGTTAAATATTCAGAGAACATTTCTGCCTCGGTTTTCTTTAAACGCGCTCTTTCAGTAACGGTAACACCTTCTAGTTCTTCAACCATCACATTCATGGTGACGTTGATATTATGTATGGTCTCCAATACGGTACGTTCCACTTTTTCGAAACCCAAATAATCAAAACTAAGGACATCTCCTATTTGTGCCATAATGGTATACCTACCATAGGCGTCTGTTTGTGTATGCTTTAATGACTCCGCTATTTGAACAGTAGCATTTTCAACAGGCTTACCATTATTAAAAACAAAACCCGTAATTGATCTATGAGTTTGGACAGGGTTGATATTTATTTGAGGAGTGTTGAACGAATTTTGAAGGGTTTTATGTCTAGCGTATTCTGATATTTGAGAAATGTCATCCTCACTCAAAGCAGAAGTATTTACATAAAAAGTCATTGCATCTCCCCTGAATGTTTTCCATTGTCCTTGGCTCACATATCTTCTGTATGATGTACTTGGTCTATAATCCGCGGCCAAAACCAAACCCACTCGCTTACCATATACTTCCAATAATTCTAGACCAATACTAAAATCTTCATCTACAATAAGGTTGTACGGCTTTAAATCTACGGTTACCATTCCAGGAGATTTGCCTATCATTTTGGTAACGTTCTTTTTCAATAATTTATCTTCAGGATAAATGGTGCCGCCTTTATATACATTAATGCGCACCAATACACTATCAGAATAATTTTCGTTTAGATAAAAGTGAAAATCTTTTAAGAAGTGCTTCTTTTTATCCACACTTATCCTTGTCACCAATTCAGCACCCAAAGAACCATCGCCTTTCCAATACCCAAACTTATTTTTACTAGGATAGGAAAAGCCTACAACATCATCTTTTTTACCTTTCAGATATTTAGCGGATACGATTGCCTCATGTAATTGCATTGCCTGGGGCTTCATAACAACTTTTTGAAACAACAAATTATTAAAGTTTACCTCTGAAATTTTAAGCTGAATAGTTTTATAACCTACAGAAGAAAATTGTAGCACATCTGTATTAGAAAAATCAGCCTTATTAATCTCTAGATAAAATTTACCATCAAAATTACTTACGGTACCTACACCTTTATTTACAATTCCAATATTTACAAAAGGAAGCGTCTCTTTCGTATCAGCATCTACTACTGTTCCTTTAAATTGATGTTGCCCAAAAAGTCCTATACTTAGCGTACACAAAAACAATAAAAGACAATACTTTATATGAAGTTTAGTAATCCATTTCATTAAGCGAGTTATTCAACAACCGTCAGGTTACTCTTAAATATATGAATATCAAGCTTTTAAACCTAACACAATAAATAGAAAATAAGATTTTTATTACATCAACAATATTTTGTCTTACAAATTAAGATTAATTGCCCTGATGATTTTTCACTCGTGGTATCAACAATAATTCCGTTTGTCTACCATTTACATATCTAAATCCATCTTCACCGTAAAAACCTGCTTCTTCAAGCATGATTCTGATATCTCTATTCCATTCCGGTATGTTGATGGTCGTGTTTAATTCAATAGCATAAACAGTATTAGGATTAAGTCCATAATTTTCTCCATCGTCACGCATAACACCATCTTGAGCATCCCACATTCCAATAGTTGTTCCGGCAGAATGACCATAAGTACCTAACGGGTGCGTGTAAATAGAAGGTCTTAACCCTACAGCTTTAGCCTCGTCCAGCGATTTTTTAAGAATTTCATTTCCAGATCTTCCTTTAATCATATTACTGGTTAGAAAGTCTTGCAATTTATTCCCTTCCTTTAGTCCGTTTACTAAAAATTCTGGGGCAGCAGTTTCTTCTGGCTTTAGTACATACGCTAATTCTTGACAATCAGTATTTAAACGCAAATACGTAATACCGAAATCGCAGTGGACCAAGTCCCCTGGTAATATCACTGTATCTTCTGGTCTACCAGAGAAAGAGTACAGGTGACTTACCAATTCCTCTTTACTTCGCTGTACATCTATGGTTGGGTGAAACCAGGTTTCTAAACCTAAATCTGTCACTTTTTGGCGCATCCACCATTCAACCTCAGAAGTCGTGGTAATTCCCGGAGTTATTACCTTCTCTGAGAATGCTTCGGCTATAATATCATGTGTAATATCTACCAATTGATCATAGATAATCATTTCACGCTCCGTTCTAGTTTCAATCCAGCGTACGGCTAGTTGCTCTGCAGATGTTACTTTTGAAGTATACTTTTTAGGTAGATTTGCCATGAATTCCTCATAATCCGTCTTTACCAAACCATCGGCAATATTATGGTCTGTAGAATAATTAAGTCCGATTTTTTTTGGATTTCTTTCTGATATCAAATGCATTAACCTTTTCCATTGATTAGGCTCCTTTTCCTTATCCCAAGCGGAAACAATATTCTTACCAACATTATAACGAGCAACGGCTAATTTTTCAATAGTGTTCTTTTCTTTATCTCTATAAAACAAAAGAATAGTTCTTCTACGGGCATTTAACCACGTAGCAGGCAGCATGGTCTTTATCACTGGATCCTCATTGTATTCCCTTGAAATTACCACCCACATGTCTAAGTCAGCAACATCCATAAGTTTTGGAAGTAAGTTGTTAAAACGGTCGTCTAAAATTTCATCTATAACAATGGCTCTTTCTTTTTCATTGAGGATTTGTTGGGCGTTCAATAAAAAGCCCTGAATAAAAATGAATACGGTAATTAGTTGCTTGATCATTAGATAGTGGTTTTTCTAATGATGAAAATAGCGGAATATATTAAGGCTTCAAAATTTGTTCAACAGTTTTAGAACGTTGAATTTTTCCACTATCGGTTCTTTGAAATTCTTTAGCTATCAAAATCGATTTAGGTTTCTCAAATTTCTTGAATTCCCCTATACCGTCAATAATTTTCCGAATGTCATTTACTTCTGCATCTTCAACCACTAAAACCACTTTTTGTCCTAATTCCTCATCTGCAACACCGGCAACAAAAAACGAAGTATCTATATAGTTTGATATTACTTTTTCAACATGTTCTGGATGTAATTTTACTCCTCCAGAATTAATGACATTATCCAACCTACCCAACCATTTAAATTGAGTTTTTGAAAGTAACTCAACCATATCATTGGTCACCACGGTTTCGTCTGTAATTTTTGGTGCGTTAATTACCAAACAACCTCTATCATCTATGGTAAGTTCTACATTTGGTAAAACCGTAAAAGGAGCATCTTTAACTTCTTTATGGTTCAATGGTTTTATAGCGACATGAGTAATGGTTTCCGTCATACCATAGGTTTCATAACTGCTATTATCAACACCCTTTAATTCTTCTCTTATTGAATTGGAAATGGGTGCACCACCAATAATTAATTTATATACTTGATGTAGTTTGGATAAAGAGTTACCCACTTGCAAAGGTACCATAGCCCCAAAATCAAAAGAATCCGTAACACCTTCCAATGGATATGAACTTGGAGGCAAAAAATGAATATTCAAGCCCAAAACCATAGCCCTGACCAACATCATTTTACCTGCAATGTATGAAGCGGGCAAACAGAGTAAAGCTGTGGACTTAGGCTTCAGGTTAAAATAGCTACCTGTTGCCAAAGCGCTATTTACCATATATTCTTTCTGAAGTGCAATAGCCTTTGGCTTTCCTGTAGAACCAGAGGTTTTTACCAATATTATCTCGGAGTCATCAATCCAATCCAAAAGAAATGCCCCGATTTGTTTTTCATAGTCCTCTCCTTCCTTTATTAGACTATAACTAACCTCTGTTAAATCATCAAAAGAAATTGCCCTACCATGAATTGAAAAATTAGGGTGTATAAATGGTTTATACATTACTTAATTATCGAGCTTTAAAAATTCTTCTTCAGTTAACACCTTACCTGTTAATTTTTCTTTCCAATTAGTCCATCCGTACTTTTTTGAAAAAACCAATAAAAGAATGGGAAAAACTACAAATACAGGAACCAACATATCCCAACCAAGCACAGGTTCTGAAATATCCCTATAGACAGAATCTACGCTAAATGCGGTCCAATCTGCAGTTACTAAAAGTGCTGCAGTTAAATTGTTTGCGGCATGAAAACCAAGAGCAAGTTCCAAACCTTCATCCATAAGTGTAATTATACCTAAAAAGAGTCCGGTTCCTATATAAAAAATCAAGATACCGTAACCCAATTTATCCACTTCCGGGTTCAATATGTGCAATAATCCAAACAGCAAAGAGGTAAAGAGAAGTGGAAACCATCTATTCTTAGTAAGTACACCCAGACCTTGCATCATGTACCCTCTCATTAAATACTCTTCCATACTTGTCTGTAACGGAATCATTGCAATAGCTATAACGGCTAAGATCAAAAAAGGTTCCAATTGAAAGTTGTATTCATAATCCTCAGGCGCAAAATAAATATCTATACCGATAAAAAGCACAGATATTGAAGCCCATAAAAAGAAAGAAAAAGCTACTCTTTTCCAGTCAACTTTAGTTCTTGAAGTGGTCAATGCGGTAAGCGATTGTTGATGCAAAAATTTAACCACTAGAAAAACCGCAATAAGTCCGAAAACAAAGGTTAAGAGCATGTAGAACAAAAATGTATTGGAGCCCAATACCTGGGACATCTTTCCTATACTATTACTCATCATTGCAGACATACCACCTTCTTCCAGTGCCAAAGCAGCCAATAACGGAAAGGAGCCTAAAAACTGCCACACCACAATAATTATCAATATTCCTACTAAATATCTCCAATTATCAATTAAACCTTTATACGCCTGTTCTATATACATATTTCATCAATTAAATTCGTATTCCAGTTTTTAGATTTATTATAAAACAAACCGCCATTCCGCACCTCTAAAGGACTATTAACATTATTAGTAAACAAAGCTCCGGTACCTAAACCTTGTGGCATATTATTACCTAAAGTTGCGGTCCATTGAGCAATTGCGTTTAAACCTATATTACTTTCTAACGCACTAGTTACCCACCAACCAATATTGTTTCTTTCTGCAATTGTAATCCATTCATTACTACCTGCAAAACCTCCAACTAAACTTGGTTTCAAAATAATATATTGTGGTTGTATAGTTTGTAGCAACGTTACCTTTTTTGTTACATCAACAACCCCAATTAATTCTTCGTCAAGAGCTATAGGCAATGGTGTTTTAGCACAAAGATCTTTCATTTCATTCCATTGTCCCTGTCTAATAGGTTGCTCAATGGAATGTAAATCAAGTTTTGACAATACTTCTAATTTCGCCAACGCCTCTTCTGCAGAAAATGCACCGTTGGCATCTACACGCAATTCAATTTCATCTTTAGAGTAACGCTCTCTAATAGATTTAAGCAATGCAATTTCAGTATTAAAATCAATGGCACCAATCTTCATTTTAATGCATGAAAAACCATCTTTTAGCTTATTCTCTATTTGCTGATGCATAAACTCTTTATCGCCCATCCAAACCAGACCATTAATTGAAATTGGTTCTTGGTCCTCTAAAAAAGTGGAACCAAAAAGATGAAAAGGATCGTTTGATCGCAGTGACAGAAATGCCTGTTCAACCCCAAATTGAATACTTGGAAAATTAGATAATCGCTTAAGCAATTCCGCTTCACCTAAATTGATATTACTTACAACCCAATTACATTTATCTTCATAACCAGGCACATCATCATAGCTAAGTCCCCTAAACAATCCACACTCACCTACTCCCTTTTTACCATCTTGCTCCAAGAATAGAAACCATGTTTCCTTGGTTTTTAGAATTCCTCTGGAGGTCCCGCTCGGATTTTTAAAATTTAGGATATACTTTTTAAAAATTGCTTTCATATAATCCTTCAAATTTAGCTATATTTTCACTTTAATACCGACGGATTTAAAAGAATGGAAGAAAAGGTAATTTGGATAACGGGAGCATCATCAGGAATTGGTGAAGCGCTAACATATCAATTGAACGCGTTGGGCGCAAAAATAATAGCTTCGGCTAGAAGGGAAAGTGTATTGACTCAAGTTAAAAATAATTGCAAGAATCCGGACAATGTTGAAATACTCCCATTAGATCTAACCAATTTTTCATCACTTGAAGAAATTACCGATACTGCATTTTCGATATTTGGAAAAATTGATGTTTTAATCAACAATGGAGGATTAAGTCAACGTTCTTTGATTGTTGAAACCAAATTTGAAGTTTATCAACAAATGATAGACGTCAATTATCTGGGTACCATAAAATTAACCAAACATGCCTTACCCTATTTCATAAAACAAAAAGGAGGTCATTACGTAACCATCACCAGCTTAATGGGTAAGTTTTCATCGCCTTACCGTTCTGGATATTGTGGTGCAAAACATGCATTACACGGCTTCTTTGATGCCTTGCGAATGGAGCATGAGAAAGACAATATTGATGTATCTATCATCTGCCCTGGCTTTATACAGACCAACGTTGCCAAAAATGCTTTGACCGCCAATGGTACCGCACTACAAAAAGAGGACAATGCAACTCTTAACGGCATGCCCGTAGAAAAATGTGCTAAGGAAATCATTAGCGCTATTAAAAAGAAACGCTTTGAAACCTATATTGGTGGAAAAGAAAAATTTGGCATTTACTTAAAACGCTTTTTCCCTAAACTATTACACCGTGTAGTAATGAAAAGTAAGGTGAGGTAATTTATTTAAAATTAAACCAAAACCGAACTCCTTCATTAGTTTTATCTGTATTCAACGAAGTCTGTAGCTGATTTGCCAATCTGTTCATTAAACGAATACCCATTGAGGAATTTGCTCTTTCATCTGTATCTTCCGGTAAGCCAATACCATTGTCCGTATACTCAAAGAAACCTTCTTGACCCGCAATTTTTCTCAAATGAATGTAAATTTTACCGTTACTATCATCATGGGGAAATGCATATTTAAACGAGTTAGATACCAATTCATTTAAAATAAGTCCAAAAGGTATAGCTCTATCAATATCCAGCTCAACACCTTCCGCATCTATGGTAATATTAATATTATGACCTCCTTTTTTATATACGGATTGAATACTATTGATCAAACTCTCAATATACCCTTGCATTTCAATTACGGATAAATCATCGTTCTGATATAATTTTTGATGTATCAGCGCCATGGCCTTTACCCTACTTTTACCTTCTTCCAATGCGGCAATTGCAGCTTTACTTCTAGTATTTTTGGTTTGTAAACTCAGTAAACTAGAAACCATCTGTAGGTTATTCTTTACTCTGTGGTGTATCTCTTTCAACAGGGAATCTTTTTCTACCAAAGAGTTTTCGATAATAAATTTTTGCTCGGCAATAAGACGTTGATTTTTAATACTCTTTAAGTAAGCATATACCAGACCAGCAAAGCCAATAAGCGTAAATATCAACGAAACAAAAACCAAGCTAATTTTATCATCCCTAGCCTTAATATCTTTTCTAGATGCTTCTAATTGAGCTTTTTGTTGCTCCATAGTTTTTTTGGAGTTATCCAAATCTTGCTCAATTACCGATGTCAGTTGCTGATTTTTAATATTAGAAGCAAGAGCATCTATAGAGTCTCTAATTCTAATATTTTTCTTTAAATAAACCGTTGAGTTTTGATAATCACCGGTTTTAAAATAATAATCCGCATATATTCTGTTCCGCTTTAAAATATTATCCAATTTAATTGGGTTCATTTCATCGCTTAAGTAATCTGTTGCCTTAGCATAATCATCTAATTTTAAATAACACTCTGCCAACGCCAAGGTATTTTCAATAATATCAGATGAAAACTTACTCTTATTATATTTTCTAATAACTTCCCTACTCTCTTCTAAAAACGGAATTGCTTTTTCATATTCACCCAGTTGTACATGACATTTACCAATATTGCCAATAATGATTCCGTTTAAAATTCTGCCATCGGCAATTTCCTTATCAGAATGTTGATTGGTAACATCACTTAAAAAAACCTTGATCAAACCTTCTGCTTTTTTAAAGTAGCTAAGCGCCGTAGGGGTAGATTTATCTTGTCTTAAATAATTACCAATTGTATTATTGTAAATGGCAAGTCCGTAGTAGTCATCATCTTTAAGCTCTTTCTTTTCTTCGGTCATGTAATCTCGCATAGCTTTTCTATACTGACCAAGACTCGCGTAAATATCATAAAAGGCAACATTATCGGTTAAACCCAATTCACGCTTTACCCTTCTGATTTCTATTTGCTTATCATAAAGTTCTAGCTTAGCATAATTACTATCTAAAATATCTAAAATGATGTGTTTGGAATCTAGGTCCAAATTACTTAACTCATCGTATAGAGGTCTAGCAATAGCCAAACTCTTCTCATAGTTGCCCAAATCGTAATATATTTGAGACTCAATAAGTTGATAATTCCTAATGGAAATAGAATCTTTAGTTTTCTCAGAACTGTTCAAATACACTTTTACGGTATCTAACCAATCATATGGTGAATTCTGATTGTAACGATTTGGAGTATTAAAAAAGAAGAAAGAACGTAATTCTCCGTTCTCTAAATCTTGAAACTGCTTGTAGTAATCTTCGTTTTGAGTCGTTACACCATCTTGCGCCGCTAAAGTGCACATAAATACACTAAGAACTATAGTGCCTACAAATCTCAAAAAAAAGGTTTTTTCATATCTCAATAAAAGTCGAATCAAACTTAATGCTAATAGCTGACCCTACTAAATTTTTGTTGTGAGCCGTTATTAAATTATCATTAAATAACAACGAGCCCAAAAAGCGTGTTCTACGTACTTTTTATTAAATCATTAAAAATTGCGCTTTATACTGGCTGCCTTAGACCAATATGGCTAAAACCATAGGCAATTATCAATAAATCAAAATTATGAATTAGCCATAGGACCGTGCATTAATTGTTGTGTAACCTCAAATATTTGTTGTGAAATGCAAACAAGTGGTTCAGCTATGCATTTTACCGATGAAAAATAACATTTAAACGATGAAAAAATACCTTTCATCTAAGATTGGGGCAAAAAAAAACACCTTTAAAAAAGGTGTTTTTTTTATATATCAACTTATATCAAGAATTCATTGCCGAAATAATAAATTCTTTAAAGTCTTTAGAAATTGGAATCAATGTATTATTGATCATTATATCCTTTGAATTGATAGCATCAATATGATCTACATTTACAATGTATGATTTGTGTGCTCTATAAAATTTATTCTGGGGAAGCTTCTCTAAATAATCTTTTAATGGTGATCGTACCAAGAATTTTTTATCCACGGTATTCACTTCTAAATACACATTATCTGCTTTTATAAACTGAATATCACCAAATTGAATTCTGTAATATAAATGTTGTTTTTTAACAAATATAGAATCCTTCAAAATTGAATTTGACATGGCAACATCTTCAGTATTTCCACTGTTAGCCGTTCCATTACTGGCATTTTGTTTGCCATAAATAAAGTTAGATAAGGCAATTTCAATAGAAGTATAAAGATCTTGTTGCTCAAATGGCTTTACCAAATAACCGTTAGGCTTAACCGTCTTGGCATTCTCAACCGTTGCACGATCAGAGTTAGAGGTTACAAAAATGAAAGGAATGTCATAATTCTCCCTAATATGTTTACCTAAGTCTATACCTGTTTTATCAGAGGCTAAAATGATGTCAATAAGTACTAAGTCAACCTGCTGGGTTTTTAACACCTCAACTGCTTGCTCGTAAACGATTACATTATCAACTATTTCATATCCTATTTCCTCTAACATAGATTGCATATCATCAGCGATGATTACATTATCCTCAACAATTAGAATTTTTATGGGTTGTTCCAAGACTTAAAATGGTTTGTGGGTTATACTCAAAATTACAAAAAATAATAATAACTAATAAAAAACAATACCGCTATAAAAAACGTACTTAAAGCTAATTTTTTAAGCTCAGGATCTAGTTCTGCAGCCTTTTCTGTAAGAGCTACTTTTCTTAAATGAACCAGTATTGGTAGGTAGCCTACAAGACTTACATAACGTAACTGTGAGGCATTTGTTGTAAAGAGAAAATAAAACAAACACAAAAAGGATACGACCAGAATGGTATAATGATATTTCTTTGCCTTTGACAATCCCATTTTTACAGCCAACGTATTCTTACCAACAGCGGTATCTGATTTAATGTCTCGCATGTTGTTAAGGTTAAGAACCCCAACACTTAAAAGTCCTATTGCAATTGCCGGTAACACAGCGAACAAATCAATAAATTTCAAGTACAAAAACATGGACCCCAAAACACTTACCAATCCGAAAAATATAAAGACAAAAACATCTCCCAAACCTTGATAACCATAAGCAGATTTACCTACAGTATATTTAATTGCGGCCCAAATGGCCAATGCACCTAAAACCAAAAATAAGACAGGATAAAGAACATCTTTAATTCCAAACGATATGAAAATCAATGAAATGATTAAAACTGCATTAATTACAATGCTGATACAGATACCTCTTTTTAATTCTGCGGCAGTAAGCAAACCACTTTGCAAGGCGCGTTTAGGACCTATTCTATCATCACCATCAGTGCCTTTAACACCATCACCATAGTCATTGGCAAAGTTAGAGGTCACCTGTAGACCTATAGTTGTACATAAGGCCAATATGAAAATAGTTACATTGGTAGCACCATAATAAGCAGCCAATGCCGTACCTACAAAAATACCTGATATTGATAAGGGAAGCGTTCTAAGCCTTGCAGCGTTGAGCCAAGCTTTAACTTTAGTCACTAATATGGATCTTCTATTTGAATTCTTTTACCGTCTTGGTAAGAAGCTACGAAAGCATCGTTGAAACCTAGATCAACCAATTGTTTTCTGAATGACTGGGCCTCTTCTAGAGTTTCAAAGTTTCCTAAGGAATAAGAGTAAAAAGGATTTGTCTTTACAAAAAGTGTATTGGTCAATGCCTCAGAAGCCAATGTCACATTGTTATCCACAAATGATTTTACCTGAACCGAATATATCTTTTCTTTCTGTAAAAACTCTTTTGCCAAGTAAAATTCCTTTACCAAACTAAGTTCTTCATTCTGTTCTTTTAGGTTCTCCAAGCGCGTTCTATATGCATCAACACTATCAATTGATGTCAAAACCAAATCTTTATTATTATTCCTGTTAAAACCTCCAGAACTAGAAATACCAGCGGTAAAAGATGTGAATGCCAAACCACCTATTAAGAAAAGACCTGTAATACCGGCAAAAATGTTTCGCTGAATCTTACTCTTTTTTAATTCTTTATTCTTAAACTTTATTTGATCCAATAAACGCTCATTAATAATTTGAGCTTTATCTACATCTTTATGTAATTCTAGTAAATCACTTTCTTCTATAAAAGGCATATACAGGGTAAATTTTGCGCTTAAAACTTAAATGTAAGTTAAAATTTGTTAATAACTTTTCATTTACCACAAAAATAAAATTAATTGTAAGTTATCACAATAAACCTGACCATTATTTAAGTTATTTCGTTGAAAATCAAATACCTAAGATTTTTCTTACAATTAACACCCTAATCATCTGATAATGTGATGCCGTCAGATTCTATTTTTATTTTTCTGTCTTTATAAAGCGTACCCAGACCTTTCTTAAAAGTCTTCTTACTCATTTGAAAGACATCCCTAATTTCTTCTGGTGCAGATTTATCATGTAACCCTAAAAACCCACCGTTTTCAACCAAGACTTCGTATATTTTTTTTGCCGCAGGTTCTAATACTTTTGCTCCAAGTGGTTGAAGTGAAATATCCAACTTATTATCTTTTCTGATCGTTTTTACACAACCAGGTATTACATCACCGATATTAATTGGCTTAAAGACTTCATTAAAATATACCAAACCTTTATGCCTTTCATTTACGATCACTTCCCACCCTAAGTCTGTTTGCCGTGTAACCACTAGGTCTACCTGCTCCCATTCTTTTAAATCTACGGTGTCATTACTTAGAAATTTATCAAGCTTATTAGACGCTACCAATCTACCAGAACGCTCATCTAAATAACAATGAACAACATACCATTGCCCTTCTTTCATTTTAACACGCTGCTCCCTAAAAGGTACCAACAGGTGTTTTTCCAGTCCCCACTCCATAAAAGCACCAAATTCATTAACTTCAGCAACTTGCAACAACCTAAATTCACCAAGCATAATATCCGGTTCTAAAGTTGTTGCAACTGGTCTTTCATCATAATCCAAATAACAGAACACTTTAATCTTCTGCCCTATTTCATACCCCGTAGGTACATACTTATTTGGCAACAAAACATCATTACCCTCTTCATCGCCCAAAAAAAGCCCTACACTAGTGTCTCTTAAAATCTCAAGGTTGTTAATACGTCCTAATTCTATCATGCTGCAAAATTACATTTTAAATATTTAAATACCGGAGCAAAAAAAAGACCGTTATCAAAAGATAACGGTCTTTATATTATTTGCCATCTGACTATTTATCGTAAACAGATGCTTTATTGAAATGTTGACAAAGCTTATAATAGATAACCGCTCTATGCTTATTTCTGTTAGAAGAACCATACTTCTCCATAACTGTAGCAATAGCGTCATCTAATTTAGAATCATCTGCAAGACCTAATTTTTTGATCAAATAGTTGTTCTTAACAGTATCCAATTCTTTTTGGTCACTACCAGATACTTTAGAAGCATCAATATTGTAAATAGATGGTCCTAAACCAACAGTTACTTTTTTAAGCAAGTCCATATCTGCATCCTCACCAAATTTATCTTTGATGTCCGCAGCATACTTTTCTATTAAATCGTCTCTTTTACTCATGTTAAATGTGTTATAATTAATGGTTAATACCCTACTAAGATATGAAACGAAAATAATCAATCAAAATTTTATCGTTTATTAATGTAGGTGTAGTAATTTCCAGTAACATCGGACGAACGGTTTCTTTGTAAAAGTCCTTTAATTCCTCTTCAAGTTCTATAGAAGATTTAGCCGTTCTATAATCAAAACCAAACATGTTGCACAGATACTCAGCGGAAAGAGAATGACGTGTTTCAAAATAGGTTTCAAATACACTGGAATCATCTTTACCAGGGAGAATCCTAAAAATGCCACCTCCACCATTATTAATTACTATAATTCTAAAATTGTTCTTTATATAATTGTTCCAAAGTGCATTACTGTCATAGAAAAAACTTAAATCACCCGTAACCAATAAAGTGGGGCTACCATATGCCCAAGACGCACCAACGGCAGTAGATGTACTACCATCAATACCACTAGTACCTCTATTACAAAATACCTTTAATGAAGGGTTCAAATCAAACAACTGGGTATACCTAATAGTAGAGCTGTTTGCCAATTGCAACATGTAATTATCTGGCACGGAACCCAACAACTGTCCAAAAGCTGAAAAATCAGAAAAAGGAATCTTTTTAAGATACGCCTCTCTTTTTAACATGTAGCCTTGTTTCACCTTATTCCAACTCAAAAAATAATCGCTTTCCGTTTTAATGGGTTGTGCATACATCTCATCAAAAAAACGGTTAACAGAAATTTTCAAATGCTCATTCAGGCAAAAAAATGTATTATTCGCTGTTTGTCCACCAATATGCCAATGATGATCTGGTTTATGTTTTCTTAAGAAAGCCTTTACTTTTTTAGAGACAATTAATCCACCAAATGTGATCAACACTTCAGGTCTTAATTTTTTGAACAACTCATCACTATCCAATTGCATTTCAATAGGTGCAATTAAAGAATCTATACTATTAAAAAAATGTGGATGATGAATGTTAGAAGTAGTTTCAGTCAATACCAAAACACTAGGGTCATTCGCTAAAAAATCTAAAATTTCACTTTCTACCTCATTGGGAGAGCTTACCCCTACCAAAACCATTTTTTTAGAAGATGCATTCCAAATTTCCCTATGAGGCTCTAAATTTAGAACATCTACGATTTCATTAGCATCAACATTTAATAGAGGTGAAACAGTTGGTTCTAAAACTGTATTATACAAGGGCTCTTCAAAGGGTGCGTTTATATGTACCGGACTATTAGATTTCAACGAAATATCAAAAGCAAGATTAAGTTGCTGGTCATTAAAGGTTTGAACCTCATGCTGAATATCTTCCATAGTACCATCCTCAAACCAATCTGGTCTGTACTGCAATACTGTTGAGGAGGCGTGACTTACATCTTGTTTTAAATTTGCCGAATAACCAATATGGTTTTTAAAAACATTGCGCTGATCAATAGTTTGCCCATCACCAATACCTAATTTATAAACGGGCCGATCTGCAGAAATTACAATTAACGGAATGTTACTATAGTATGCTTCGGCAATTGCAGGGTAATAATTTAAAAGGGCACTACCAGAGGTACAAAGTACCACTACAGGTTCTTTTAACTGTTGTGCCATACCTAAGGCAAAAAATGCGGCAGATCGCTCATCAACAACACTAAAGCACTTAAAAAAAGGATTCTCTGCAAAAGCAATTGTTAATGGCGCATTTCTTGAACCAGGTGAAATTACAATATTACAAATTTCCTTGGCCTGGCAATGTTGAACAATAGTTTGTGCAGTGGGTATAGCAGAGTATTTCATGTAGTTCAAAAATACGACCAATGCCGATTATATACCAAAAATTGCGTGCCTAATTACCGCTTAATACACGAAGCATTGTCATGCTTTTTAAAGCGGTTTCTTCCCACTCACTTTCTGGATTGGAATCTTTTGTGATACCACCACCTACATAAATAGCCGCTTTATCTTTCAGCAATTGCATACATCGTAAATTCACAAAGAGCTCTGATGTTTTTGCAACACTTCGGTAGGCACTGTTTTCTTGATTTTTTCTATTTCTGTTTCTTGACACTTCTTCTTGAATATTCAACTCCCCAAGAAAACCTGTATAAAACGAGCGATCGTACATCTCATTGTTCAAAATAAATTCCTTGGCGCTAGCCAAAGGTGTACCACACACAGCCGGTGTTGGGTGCAGTGCTTTTAATACAGTGCCAAAATTATTAGGAGAAAAAGTACCTTTTATTTCCGTTCTAAGATGCCAAAGTTGACCAGCTTTTACAGATTCTCTTTCAGAGCTTTTTAATAAAACCGTTTTTTCCTTTAAAGCGTTTAAGATATAATCTGTCACCAATTGTTGTTCGTCCAATTCTTTCTTTGACCATTTTGGCATTTCAGATTTATAAGAGTTCTGTGTGCCCGCAAGCGACATAGTAGAAAATTGAGAACCTTTTCTTTCTACCAGTATTTCTGGCGTTGCCCCCATCCAGAAACCAATTTTTGGATGATACCAGAAGTAACAAAATGCTTTTTTATAGGTATTCAACAAATGTTGGTATACCTCTAATACGTCTTCTTTAAATTCAACCTCAATTTTACGAGACAATACTACCTTATTAAAATCACCTTTGTCAATAGTTTTAATTGCAGATGAAACCAAATTAAGATATCTAAGTTTTTCTATTTCATTGTACGCTACTGACACATTTTGGTTAAGATCATTTATCTCACTTTGCTCATACAAAGCTTTAATAACAACATCCATCTTTAACAATATGGCATTGTCATTTAAATTAAAGGGTGCAAAAACGAAACCCGTTTCTGTAAAATCTTTAACATAGTGAACCTCATCGTTACTTTGAAATATCCCAATGAGTTCAGCGTTATTGGGCTTTCTATACAATACAAATGGTAACTGTTCTTTTAAACAGGTTTCAACTTGATCAAAAAGTTCTTGCGGCATACTAGCTTTTGGGTAATGCTATTGTAGTTAGTTTACAAAGCGAGATTAATTGATCTGCTTCATTGGTTATTTTTATTTCCCACAGTTGTGTGGTTCTTCCCTTGTGTAAAATGGTAGCTTTTGCATAAACAAAACCATCCTTTATGCTTTTTACATGATTTGCAGCAATTTCCAAACCTCTTACAAAGTACTTATTTCCATCCAAAAATATATAGGATGCCGCACTACCAACACTTTCTGCCAATGCCACAGACGCACCACCATGCAGAACACCGTCGGGCTGATGAACTTTTGACGTAACTGGCATTTTAGCCAATAAAAAATCTTCCCCAACATCTATATACTCAATATCCAATGTTTCCATTAAGGTATTCTTAGAAGTTTCGTTACAGATCTTTAAAATTTTTTCTTTGTAGTCGTTCATCCTTTTTTTTGTAAAATTAAGCATTACATTACCAATTGAAAAGCTAAGAAGAATTGCAAATACATGAACAAGAAAGTTAAAAACGTCTCATATCATACCACCAATACCTATGAGACTTTAAATGAATTAAATAGCCAAACAAAACGTGTCTGGTTAGTTTTCCATGGCATTGGGTACTTAAGCCGTTTTTTTCTTAAATATTTTGCAGACCTGCCCAAAGAAGAAAATTATATTATTGCACCCCAAGCACCTTCTAAATACTATTTAAAAAATGAATACAAACATGTGGGGGCAAGTTGGTTGACCAAAGAAAATACATCATTGGAAACCATAAACGTTTTTAATTATATTAATGCGGTATTGGAAAACGAAAATTTGCCAGAACATTGTGAGATTATTTTTTTCGGATTTTCTCAAGGAGTTTCAATAGCTACAAGGTATCTGGCTTATTCTAAACTTCAATGTTCAAAATTGATTATCTACGCAGGTGGTTTGCCCAATGAACTCAAGAAACAAGATTTCAACTTTTTAAACAAAGACACCAAAGTCATATCCATTATTGGAGATAAAGACCAATATCTTAGTCCTGAAAGATTATCAAAAGAAAGCGAAAAAATTCATTTGTTATTTGGAGATAATATTCAACATATAAGTTTTGACGGTGTACATGAAGTAAAAAAAGAAATTATAAATCAGTTAGTATAATGAAAGGTCAAGTAACTCTAGAAAATGAAAGGGTAAGGTTAAGTCCATTAACAATGGATAACTACAAAGTATTGATACCTATAGCATCTCAAGAAAATTTAGTTCAATATTCTCCGTCCGATATTGCTACGCCCAACAGCTTAAAAAATTATGTAACAATAGCTTTACAACAATTAGTGGCAGGCACTAGCATTCCATTCATAATATATGATAAAAAGCAAGGTGTTTATGCCGGATGCACCCGTTATATGAATATGAATTATAAAAACAAAGTACTACATATAGGTTCTACATGGATAGGTCGTGAATTTCAGGGTACTGGGTTAAATACGGAAATGAAAAAATTAATGCTTGATTATGCCTTTACCACTTTAGATTTTGAAAAAGTGGAATTTCGTGTAGACGAGCGTAATACCGCATCTAGAAAAGCAGTAGAAAAAATAGGATGTGTTTTAGAAGGTATTTTAAGAAAGGATGTCTACCTCTTAGATGGCTTTAAAAGAAACACGTGTTGTTATGGCTTACTGCGTACTGAATGGATAAAGAAAAATCAATAGTATTATTCTTCAACCGTTTTAGACACTAGTGGGTAATACGTTATTTTTCTAGTTGTATAGGTATTATCAGGTGTAACTATTTGTTTTACCCAGTTGCCAAACTCTGAATTATCGTATTGGTAGATGTATTCCTTTTTTATGATTCCCGCTCCTCTCTTTGCAGTTTCGGTTACCAACATTCCCTTCTCATCGTATTCATAAGTAGTTCTAGTGGTAGGTACAAATTTTTCAGCAACACCATCATATTCAAATTCCTGTTCAGCCATTAACTTACCACCTAAACTATAAACCTCTTCAAAAGCGAAATTCTCTTCACCATTTAAATACTCTTTGGTCAACACAACTTTTTGTACCGGTTTATTCTTAGGCTTTAAAGTAGATGTTCGAATAGATTTTAAAGGTACTTCGTTCAATAGATAGGTCACCGTATTCTCACCTTTAAACTTCTTATGCTCTATTTGGGTAATATCCGTACCATCATTGTTAGTTCTTTTAATGCTAATTAAATCACCAAACTCGTCATAATAATAGATGTACTCATCTAAAAACTGTTTATCATAAGAAAATATCCGTTCTTGTATATTAAGGTTATCCGTAGAATCTATTTCATAGAAATGAGCTATTGACGTACTGGCATCAAAAGCATTATTTCTGTATGATTCAGAGCGCTTTTCTAACAACTCCCCTTTACCGTACTTGTAATAAACCACGTCATAATCTTGATCATTATATCTGGTAACCGATTTTGTCAAAAGACCATTTTTATTAAAGTCATATTCCTCTTTACCATAGTCGGTGCTTACCAAACACTTTTTTACGTTACCCGTCAAATCAAAATCTTCAACGGTGAAAATCTGAATCTCTTGACTTTGTATTGTCCCTATAATCGAAATGAAAACAACTGAAAATGTCTGAAAGTATTTTCTTATCATACGGTAAAATTACTTTAATAATACGTGGTTCAAAATAAATTACCGTAAAAGTAAAAAGGGGCGGTAAATACCGCCCCTTTTATATATCAAGTTAAAGTTATATTACTTTACTTCTTCGAAGTCGACGTCTTCAACATTATCACCTTCAGAAGCACCACCGTCTGCAGTTGGCTCTCCTTGAGGAGCACCACCACCTTGAGCTTCAGCTTGTGCTTTGTACATCTCTTCAGATGCAACTTTCCAAGCTTCGTTGATTTTATCTAAAGCAGGAGTAATTACAGCTATATCTTTTGTCTCATATGCTGCTTTCAACTCTGTTAAAGCTTCTTCTATCGGCTTTTTCTTATCATCAGATAATTTATCTCCAAATTCCTCAAGTTGCTTCTCAGTTTGGAAAATCATACCATCGGCCTCATTTAGCTTATCAGCAGTTTCCTTCGCTTTCTTATCAGACTCGGCATTAGCTTCTGCTTCTGCTTTCATCTTTTTGATTTCCTCTTCAGTTAATCCAGAAGAAGCTTCTATACGAATATCTTGAGTTTTGTTCGTTGCCTTATCAGTTGCAGAAACCTTAATAATACCATTAGCATCGATATCAAAAGTTACTTCAATTTGTGGAGTACCTCTCTTTGCTGGTGGAATACCATCTAAATGGAATCTACCAATGGTCTTGTTATCATTTGCCATAGGTCTTTCCCCTTGCAATACATGAATTTCAACCGATGGTTGGTTATCCGCTGCCGTAGAGAACACCTGAGATTTTTTCGTTGGTATTGTAGTATTAGCTTCAATCAGCTTTGTCATTACACTACCCATAGTTTCAATACCTAATGAAAGTGGTGTAACGTCTAATAACAATACATCCTTAACATCACCAGTTAAAACACCACCTTGAATAGCTGCTCCAATAGCAACAACCTCATCTGGGTTTACACCTTTAGAAGGTTTTTTACCAAAGAATTTCTCAACAGCTTCTTGTACCGCTGGTATTCTAGTAGAACCACCAACTAGGATAATCTCATCAATATCGCTCTTAGAAAGTCCCGCTGCTTTCATAGCAGTTTCACATGGCTCAATAGTTCTCTTTACCAAATCAGCAATCAATTGCTCAAATTTAGATCTAGTCAAAGTTCTTACTAAGTGCTTAGGTCCAGAAGCAGTTGCGGTAACATAAGGCAAGTTAATTTCCGTTTGTGCAGATGAAGACAATTCTATCTTAGCTTTTTCAGCAGCCTCACGTAAACGTTGTAACGCCATAGAGTCTTCTCTTAGATCCAAGCCTTCTTCAGCCTTGAACTCTTCTGCCAACCAGTCAATGATTTTTTGGTCTACGTCATCACCACCTAAGTGTGTATCACCATCAGTAGCCAATACTTCAAATACTCCATCGCCCAACTCTAATATAGATACATCATGTGTACCACCACCAAAGTCAAACACAACTATTTTCTGGTCGGTATCTTTTTTATCCATACCGTAAGCCAAAGATGCAGCTGTAGGTTCGTTAATGATACGTTCTACAGTTAAACCGGCAATTTCACCAGCTTCTTTGGTTGCTTGTCTCTGTGCATCGTTAAAGTATGCTGGTACGGTAATAACCGCACGTGAAACATCTTGACCTAAATAGTCTTCTGCAGTTTTCTTCATTTTCTGAAGAATCATTGCAGATAATTCTTGTGGAGAATATAAACGGCCATCAATATCTACTCTAGGCGTATCATTATCTCCTTTAACAACTTTATAAGGTACTCTTCCTGCCTCTTTACTTGATTCAGAAAATTTATTACCCATAAACCTTTTAATAGAATAAATGGTTTTATGAGGGTTGGTTACCGCTTGTCTTTTTGCTGGATCACCAACTTTAATTTCACCACCATCAACAAAAGCGATGACAGATGGCGTAGTTCTTTTTCCTTCTGCATTTGGAATTACCACTGGCTCATTACCTTCCATTACGGAAACACAGGAGTTGGTAGTACCCAAATCTATTCCTATAATCTTACTCATTTTATATGTTTTAAATTAAGTGCTTTATTTTACAATCGATATGTAAATGACAAACAATATGCCAAGCACAAAAAACTGACATGATGTCATTATTATGTTTTAAAGGAAATTAAATATGCCAATTTAGTATGGTAAAAGGTTGCCGAAACATTGTACCTTAGCCTACAAAACTAATAAGATTTGGAGATAGAAAGCATTAGTGTTTTTGATATGTTAAAGATAGGCGTTGGTCCTTCCAGTTCACATACTCTTGGACCATGGCGTGCCGCAGAACGTTGGCTGGCACGGTTAAACTCTAAAAACAATCTTGAAAACGTTGAAGAAGTAGAGGTACATTTGTATGGCTCTCTATCATTAACGGGTAAAGGGCATGCCACAGACTACGCAGTAATGTTAGGGCTATTGGGTGCCGATCCGGAATTAGTGCCTATTGAAAGTATAGATCCTATGATATCTTCAATAAAAAATGACCATGTGTTGCTTTTAGACGGTAAGTACAGTATTGTATTTGATCCGGACAAACATATTATTTTCAATAAGAAGTTTTTGCCCTTTCATGCTAACGGTCTAAAATTTCAGGCAAAATTGAAATCTGGAAGAAAAATCTCAAAAACCTACTATTCTATTGGCGGTGGATTTGTAATTGGAGAAGACCGAAAAAATGCCAAGCGCAAAGTTGACATGTTCAAAAAATTTCCTTTTCCTGTGCAAAAAGGGACTGAGTTACTTGAGTTCTGCAAAAATGAAGGCCTAAAGATATCTGACCTTGTTTTGCAGAATGAACGTTCTTTAAGAGAAGATAAGGTCATAGACCACGAACTTGATAGAATTTGGTCTACCATGCTAGAGTGCATGTACACCGGATGCCATACCGAAGGTACTTTACCTGGCGGGCTAAAAGTTAAGCGCAGGGCATTTGAAATGCATAATAAATTAAAAAGTGACCTACCCTATTCTACACCGCAGGAATGGTTGCAAAGCATTAGACAAACCGAGGTAAAATTTAGGCAAATTTTGCAATGGGTAAGCTGTTTTGCCCTAAGTGTAAATGAAGTAAATGCTTCTTTGGGCCGTGTAGTCACTGCACCTACAAACGGTAGTGCAGGTGTTATACCTGCCGTATTAATGTATTACATGGTCATTGAAAACCATGCCGGTAATTTTGAGCATGTAAAACAATTTTTATTAGTGGCGGGAGAAATAGGAAGTATCTTTAAAAAAGGAGCTACAATATCAGCGGCCATGGGTGGTTGCCAAGCAGAGATAGGAGTATCGTCAGCAATGGCAGCGGGAGCTTTGACCGAACTTTTAGGCGGCACTCCAGAACAAGTTCTCATGGCTGCGGAAATAGCCATGGAGCATCATTTAGGACTTACTTGTGACCCTATAGGTGGTCTGGTACAGATACCATGTATAGAAAGAAATTCTATGGGAGCCATTAAAGCTATAAACGCCGCTGAACTTGCATTGGGTTCTGACCCTTATGCAGCTAAAGTACCGCTAGATAAAGTTGTACAGACCATGTGGGAAACCGCCAAGGATATGAACTCTAAATACAAAGAAACCTCTGAAGGCGGACTTGCAGTAGGCGTTTTCTTAAGTGATTGCTAAGCTTAAAACAAGCTGGTTTTTGTCATGAAAGCGCAAACATTGTCCGGACCTTTTTTATCATCTTTAATTTATGAAAAATCTTATTTCTGAAAGAGTAGCGGATTTTATTAAGAACTACCCTCCGTTCAACGCCCTTGACCATAAGTCATTATTTCAATTGGCCGAACACGTAGTCATTATTTATAAAGAGAAAAACAGCATCATTTTCTCTGTTGATGAAAACCAACACGCTCATTTCTATTTGGTTCATAAGGGCGCGGTAACGTTGAACAACCCTACGACCTCCAATATTCTTGACTATTGCGATGAAGGCGATATTTTTGGTCTACGGCCGCTTTTTGCCAATGAAAACTACAAATTAGAGGCTAGAGCACATGAAGAATCTATTATCTATGGTATTCCTATAGACATATTCAAACCAATTGCAAAACAGAACGAGCAAGTAACGATTTTTTTAATGGAGAGTTTTGCCTCCAATACGCGCAACCCTTACGCCAAAAGTCAAAAAGGTCAGCTTTACGATACGGAAGACAGTGAAGCAACCAATAATGAAGTAGTACTACCAGATTTACAATTAGCTAGTTATTCTAAAAAGCTGATTACCTGTTCAACACGTACTACAATACAAAAGGCTGCAGAGATAATGACCAAAAAGCAAATAGGATCTATTCTTGTTGTCAGCAAAGAACTACCTGTAGGTATCATAACAGATAAAGATTTTAGAAATAAGGTAATAACGGGCAAACAGCCTATAACCGCATCGGTAAAGACCATTATGGCTTCACCGGTAATAACCTACCCAAAAAATCTAACCATTACACAAGCTCAAATGGCTATGATGAAAAGTAACATCAGTCATTTGGTGATCACCGAAGACGGTACTCCAAACACTCCAGCTTTAGGTATATTATCTAAACATGACGTAATGGTTTCCTTGGGTGACAACCCCGCAGTTTTGGTCAAAGCCATAAAACGAACAACGCGCATAAAGAAAATAAAGCAGCTCAGAAAAAGTATTATGGTGCTTTTAACGGGGTATTTGGAACAAAATATTCCACTAGGGTTAATCGCAAAAATTATCTCAGAACTTAATGACACCTGTATAAAACAAGTAGTAGAAATATCCATAGCAAAAATGGACACCCCTCCACCAACCAATTTTGCATGGTTGGCTTTAGGAAGTCAAGGTAGAAGTGAACAATTGTTACACACTGATCAAGATAATGCCTTAGTTTTTGAAGATGTGCCAGAAGAGGATTTACCAAAGACTACCACGTATTTTTTAGAGCTTGCCAAACATATAACCAAAGGACTTAATACTATTGGATATGAGTATTGTCCTGCAGATATGATGTCATCAAACCCTAAATGGTGTTTAAGTTTACAAGAATGGAAAAATAAACTATCATACTGGATCAGCAACCCTGGACCAAATGAAGTATTAATGTCATCCATATTTTTTGATTACAGTTTGGCATATGGAGAAAGAAGTTTGTTGGACAACATGTCTGAACACATATTTAGAACTGTAGAAAAGTACCCTATTTTCTTGGTGCATTTGGCAAATGGCGCATTACAGAGTCCGTCACCCACCGGCTTCTTTAGACAGTTTTTAGTAGAGCAGGATGGACAGCATAAAGATTTTTTCGATTTAAAAAGTAGAGCATTAAGACCTTTGATAGATGCAGCCAGGGTATTAATATTATCGCATTCAGTAAAAGCTATTAGCAACACTTGGGAGCGTTATGAAAAATTGGCGGAGTTGGAACCAAACAATCAAGAATTATATTTAGCTTGCTCTTACGCTACAAAGGCTTTACTTAAATTTAGAACAAGACAAGGGCTTTTACATCATGATTCTGGTAGATTTATTGAATTGGAGCAATTGACAAAGCAAGAAAAAATGAAATTGAAGCGCACCTTTAAAGCGATAAAAGAAATACAAGAATTGATCACGCTTCGTTTTAAGGTCACCAATATTTTAGGATAATGAGGCTATTTAAAAAAACACCCAAGCATTTACCTGATTTTTGGTTGAAATACGAGAACCTCTTTAAAGAACCTCAAAGTAAAAATTTCAATGAACTTGTTTTTGTAGTACTTGATACAGAAACCACAGGATTTAGTTTTGAAGAAGACAGAATACTTTCAATAGGTGCTGTAAAGGTCAAAGGGGAAACCATCTCTGTACAGGAAGTCTTTGATATTTATTTGGAACAAGAAAAATTCAATAAAGAAACCGTTCCTGTTCACGGTTTATTGAAAAATGGACAACGAGAATGTATTCAAGAAATTCTAGCCTTAGAAAAATTCTTGGCCTATGTTGGCAATGCCATTATCGTTGCGCACCATGCAGGTTTTGATATGGGGATGCTAAATACCGCTTTAGAAAGGCATGGTTTACCCAAATTAAAAAACAAGGTCTTAGATACCGGTGTAATTTATAAGAAAACCCTTTTAAAATCTTATTTGGTGCAGCCCAAAGCCCAGTATTCATTAGATGAGCTTGCAGAAAAGTTCTCTATCTCCAAAAAAGATAGGCATACTGCATTAGGCGACGCTTACATAACAGCAGTCGCCTTTTTAAAAATCATTTCAAGATTAAAAGAAAAGAAAAACTTTACGTTCAAATCTTTGATAAGGTAACACTATAGACTCTCAAGATAATTTAAAACGTTTCTGTTGATTCTATCATGAATATGCGTAGTGTCTGCCTTTACAAAAGGTTCTCCGGTGATATGCTCATATAATTCAATATACCTTTCCGAAACCGATTCAATATACTCATCTGACATCTCAGGTACCGTCTGTCCTTCCAAACCTTGAAAATTATTGGCAATCAACCATTGTCTTACAAACTCTTTTGATAATTGCTTTTGAGGCTCATTGGCATCTTGTCTTTCCTGATACCCTTCAGAATAAAAGTACCTTGAAGAATCTGGGGTATGTATTTCATCTATCAATACAATTTCACCTTCTTTGGTTTTTCCAAATTCATATTTGGTATCCACTAAAATCAAACCTCTGTCTGCAGCTATTTTTGTGCCTCTTTCAAAAAGAGCATAAGTATATTTCTCCAGTAAGGCATAATCCTCTTTAGAGACAATCCCTTTACTTAAAATATCCTCTTTAGAAATATCCTCATCATGATCACCCATTTCCGCTTTGGTCGCAGGTGTAATTATCGGATTGGGAAATTTATCGTTTTCCTTCATTCCGTCTGGCATTGCAACGCCACAAAGCATTCTTTTGCCCAATTTATATTCCCTAGCGGCATGACCAGATAAATATCCACGAATAACCATTTCAATTTTGAAAGGCTCACAAGCTACGCCTACTGCTACATTTGGGTCAGGTGTTGCCGTTAGCCAATTAGGCACAATATCTTCGGTAGAAGCCATCATTTGAGTTGCAATTTGATTCAAAATCTGTCCTTTATAAGGAATTCCTTTGGGCATAACCACATCAAATGCAGACAACCTATCGGTCGCTATCATTACCAACCTATCATTTTCTAATGTGTATACCGATCTTACCTTGCCCTTATAGACATCTTTTTGACCAGGAAAATTAAATTCTGTTTCGTAAATAGTATTATTTGCCATGAAATTTTTTAATTGTGATGTTCTATAGTTTTATACGCGTCGATTACTTTCTTCACCAACTTATGTCGTATTACATCTTTGTCATCTAGATATATAATTTCTATACCCTCTACATTATTTAAAATAAGTAAAGCTTCCTTTAATCCAGAAATGGTTCTACGTGGTAAATCTATTTGCCCTGGATCACCAGTTATTAAAAATCGTGCATTTCTACCCATTCTTGTCAAAAACATTTTCATTTGGGCATGGGTAGTATTCTGCGCCTCATCTAATATAACAAAGGCATTATCCAAGGTTCTACCACGCATAAAGGCCATTGGGGCAATTTGTATGGTTCCGTTTTCGATATAATGCACCAACTTCTCCGCCGGAATCATATCCCTTAACGCGTCATACAAAGGCTGCATATAAGGATCTAGCTTTTCCTTTAAATCACCTGGTAAAAAACCTAAGTTCTCACCAGCTTCAACCGCTGGTCTGGTCAATATGATTTTTTTAACCTGTTTTTCTTTTAAAGCTTTTACCGCAAGCGCAACACCGGTGTAAGTTTTACCAGTTCCGGCAGGTCCAATGGCAAAAACCATATCATTCTTTTTAGAAGCATCAACCAAGCGACGTTGGTTGGCTGTCTGTGCCTTGATCAACCTACCGCTAACACCATGTACCAAAGTTTCACCACTATTCTTTGAAGATTTCAATTCTTCGTCATCAGAGCTGGTAAGTACACGCTCAATACTATTTTCATCTAATTTATTGTATTTGATGAAATGCTGTGTAAGCATATCAAACCGCCTCTCAAACTCTTCCAGAAGTTCTTCGTCCCCAAAAGCCTTTATCTTATTGCCACGGGCAACAATCTTCAACTTCGGAAAGTACTTTTTCAATAAATCAATATGCTCATTTTGCTGCCCAAAAAATTCTCTTGGGCTAATTTCGGTAAGTTCTAGAATTATCTCGTTCAAACAGTCGTTTTTATAATGATTTATAGTTAGCGAATATTAATTTCTAATCGCTGTTTTTTTGTTTAGTTTTGTATATCAAATTTAAGCAAATTTTAAGTTTGACTAACCAAAAACATATCAACATTGCTGTATGGCAATAATTACCCTCACAACAGATTTTGGACTTAAAGATCACTTTGTAGCTGTATTGAAAGGCTCCATATATACCGAATTGCCCGATGCTAAAATTGTTGATATTTCGCATGACATCATGCCATTCAACATTCAAGAATGTGCCTACGTGCTATCTAATTCATACAATAGTTTTCCCAAAGGCACTATACATATAGTTGGTGTAGACTCAGAAGAAACCCCGGACAATAAACATATTGTAGCATTGGTAAACGGTCATTATTTTATAAGTGCAAATACCGGTGTTATAGGGTTGATCACTTCTGAAATGACACCCGAAAAAGTGTTTGAAATAAATTTACCGGATTCTATTGCAAATTCTTTTCCCGTGCTTAATGTCTTTATACAAGTTGCCTGTCATATAGCCCGTGGAGGTACTTTAGAATTGGTAGGCAAGCCATTTACCGAACTTAGGGACCTAAGGGAGTTTTCACCTAGAATTACTGAAGAAGGCAAAAAAATTATTGGCAGTGTCATTTATATAGACAACTATGGCAATGTGGTAACTAATATTAGAAAAAATCTATTTGACGCTTATCGCAAAGATAGACCGTATACGCTATTGGTTCGTAACCATAAAATAAACACGATCCATAAAGCATATAATGATTTTATAGATTACAGTTTAGAGAAGAGCCAGAGAAAAAGTGCAGGAGATTTATTGGCGATATTTAATTCATCTAACTATATAGAATTGGCAATATTTAAAAGTAACCTTACTACCGTAGGCGGAGCCTCTACCCTATTAGGATTAGATTACAGGGATACGATTATGGTAGATTTTGAGTAGCCTTACAAACAGAAATATTTTGTTTTAACAGGTGTACTTTTAATAAAACTCAAAACGGTAAAAGTTAATAACTAATGTACTTATGAAAATTATATGAGCATAATGCCGTAAAAACTAGTAGTATACCGTACCTTGACCAACAACAAACTGTTAATAAGTTTGTTTCCTTAAAAAGGGCAATTAAAATATCTTTGTTGATAATGAAAACTGCCAACATTAAGGATTAAAACCTATTTTTCTTGATGATTTCAGGAACAATATCAATAAAATTTAAAGAATGAAATTTATAGTTTCAAGTACCTATTTGCTAAAACAACTCCAAATATTAGGAGGTGTAATCAACAACAGTAATACATTACCAATACTGGATAATTTCCTGTTCGACTTGCAAAAGGACAAACTAACTGTATCAGCGTCTGACCTAGAAACCACTATGAGTTCCGTTATAACGGTAGATTCGGATAACAAGGGTACCATTGCAGTACCTGCCAGATTACTTTTAGAAACGTTGAAAACTTTTCCGGAACAACCTTTGACATTTGTTGTTGAAGATAACAATACCGTAGAAATTAGTTCTAATCACGGTAAATATGCCTTAGCATATGCCGATGGGGCAGAATTTCCAAAAGCTGTGGAATTAACTAGCCCTAGTTCAACAACGTTACTTGGAGATATTCTTGCCACTGCTATCAACAAAACCATTTTTGCTGCCGGTAATGATGACCTAAGACCTGTAATGAGCGGTGTTTTCTTTCAATTTTCACCAGAGAATTTAACTTTTGTAGCAACAGATGCTCACAAATTGGTAAAATATCAACGTACAGATGTTAGGGCCTCACAGGTAGCAGAATTCATTATGCCCAAAAAACCTTTAACCTTATTAAAGGGAATTTTGGCGGGCAGCGAATCTGACGTTCTTATAGAATACAATGAAAGTAATGCCAAGTTCAGTTTTGAAGACACAGAGCTTATCTGTAGATTGATCGATGGTAAGTATCCAAACTATGAAGCGGTAATACCTAAAGAGAATCCAAACAAACTTACGATAGCCAGAAATCAATTCTTAAGTTCAGTAAGAAGGGTTTCTATTTTCTCAAATAAAACAACGCACCAGATTAGATTAAAAATTGCCGGTGCTGAATTGAACATTTCCGCAGAAGATATTGATTACTCTAACAAGGCAGAAGAAAGATTAACGTGTTCTTACCAAGGTGATGATATGCAAATAGGATTTAACTCAAGATTTTTAACTGAAATGCTGAACAACTTAAGTTCAGACGAAGTTTCTTTAGAAATGAGTTTACCTAACCGTGCCGGTATACTTACTCCTTCAGACGGTTTGGATGAAGGTGAATATGTAACCATGTTGGTAATGCCTGTTATGTTGAACAGTTAATTTCCTAAGTTTAAAATAGTAAAAAGGGTCAGTTTAAAAACTGACCCTTTTTTATTGCTTTATAAATTAGCTTATGAGATAAAACGTATGGTACCAAAATAACTTGGCGATTCTCCGTTACTAGCTCTTATGGCGTTAATAGCAGGCATTACCAAAGATAAAATTCCTGCAAAAACCAACAATAAGATTCCAAGTCCAAATAATAAAATACCAGGAATACCAATTATCAGATACAAAATCAATGATAATTGAAAATTAATTACAGACTTACCATGTTCATTCATTCCTATAACCGTGTCTTTGGTGGTTAACCAAATTACCAACGGCACAAGAAGTCCGCCAAAGCCTGTTACAAAATCTAAATATTGAGATAAATGCGTTATGACCAATAGATTTCGGTCTTCACGTACTGCGACTGCGTTTTTATTTACTAGTTCCATTTTTGATTGATTTAATGATGAATACTATAAATAAGACGCACAACCCCCGTAATTGTTACAAAAAAGAATAAATTATAATTTTCTATTCAGTTTTTTTAATTTTTCTTGCTCTTTCATGATCTTCATTTGACCCTTAGCTATCTTATCTTCTTTTTTCTGAATATCGACCGGAGAGAGCGTACCTTTTAACTTTCCTTTCTCTAATTGAGACTGTAGTTTTTCAATTTGCTTCTTTTCACTTGAAATAGATTTCTCTTTCGATTTGATCTGCTTTTGAAGTTTCTCCTGCTTTTTTTTCTCAGCAGCTTCTTTCTTTTCTTTCTTGGCTTTCGCCTCCGCTTTTTCTACTTTCTTTTTAACCTCTTCCATTTCTTTCTGTTCCTCTATAGTAATCTCGGTAGAAGAACCATCAGTATCACTTTGAGCAACACCTGTAATAGAAACAAACATAAATACAACTAAAACAAATACTTTTTTCATTTTCTGATTAAAATTTAAACCGTGTAAAATTACTATATAAATGAATACTGAAAACAAAATACCAGTAAAATAAGAAAAGAAGAACAGTTATTAAATGATTATTTTTGCACGATGATTAAAACGGAAACTATCATAGCATTGGCCACTCCTGCAGGGGCAGGAGCAATTGCGGTCATAAGACTTTCTGGTCCAGATGCCATCACAATTGCTTCTAAGCACTTTAAGTCTGCATCAGACAAAATTCTTAAAGACCAAAGAACCCATACCATTCATTTAGGTTATATCATGGATGGTGAAAATGTTATGGACCAAGCCCTTGTTTCTATTTTTAAAAATCCGCATTCATACACAGGCGAAAACGTCATAGAAATATCTTGTCACGGCTCGCCATATATTCAGCAGCAGATCATTCAATTGTTTCTTAGAAATGGTTGCAGAACCGCAGACCCTGGAGAGTTTACGTTACGTGCCTTTCTTAACGGAAAAATGGATCTTAGTCAGGCAGAGGCAGTAGCCGATCTTATTTCTAGTGATAATGCAGCAAGCCATCAAATTGCCATACAACAAATGCGTGGGGGGTTCAGCAATGAAATAAAACATTTACGTACAGAGCTTCTCAATTTTGCCTCATTAATAGAATTAGAACTCGATTTTTCAGAAGAAGATGTAGAATTTGCCGATCGTACCGCGTTCAAAGAATTATTGGCCAGAATTCAAAAGGTACTTCAAGGATTGATTGACTCTTTTGCTGTTGGCAATGTGATAAAAAATGGAATACCTGTTGCAATTGTAGGTGAGCCAAATGTAGGTAAATCTACACTATTGAATGCATTTTTAAACGAAGAGCGTGCCTTGGTGTCCGATATAGCAGGAACCACCAGAGACACCATAGAAGACGAAATTTCTATTGGCGGCATAGGCTTTAGGTTCATTGATACTGCCGGAATTAGGGAAACCGAAGATGTTGTGGAAGGAATGGGTATTAAAAAAACCTTTGAAAAAATTGAACAAGCACAAGTTATTTTATTACTCGTTGATGGATCAAAACTTCTGGTAAATGACCAAAAGTTAAAAAATACAGTAATCGATTTTGAGAAAATAAAAAATAAGAATCCATTAAAGCCCTTGGTTCTTCTAGTAAATAAAGCCGATACCCTTTCTGAAACGGATAAGGAAAAAATTACATCTCATTTAGACGAAGTAAAATACCTATCTGCAAAAACAGGTGAAGGTGTAGAAGATTTACAAAACAGCCTTCTGGAATTTGTAAATACAGGAGCACTCAGAAATAATGAAACCATTGTCACCAATACCCGTCATTACAACTCCCTATTAAAAGCTTTAGAAGAAATAGAAAAAGTGCAGTTTGGTATGAAAGCAGAAATTTCTAGTGACTTAATGGCCATTGACGTTCGCGAAGCACTTTATCATTTAGGTGAGATTACCGGTCAAGTAACTAATGATGAGTTGTTAGGAAATATTTTCGCTAATTTTTGTATCGGGAAGTAAAAGAAGTTCACATATATATAAATACGATTAAATTCTTAAGCTTAAGAAAACCCTGAATCAAATATAGTTACTATAGATTTTATTATTACTTGGAATTTATTTATTCAAAATTATTATACCAGATTAACCCCTTTACTCCTGTAGGATTCTAAAATCTTGGCAGAGGGCTCTAGCTCTGTGACTAAATCAGTTAGTGTATTAATTTCACATATTTTATAACGACTTACAGTATTTAACTTTTTACTGATGGTTAAAGCCACCAATCTTTTTGATGAATCTATCATAGCCTTCTTTAACTGCGCAATTTCCAAATCGGTTTCCGTAATACCTTTTTCACTATCCAAATATCCAGTACCTAAAAAACAAACATCCACAGAAATATCCGTTAAACTATTAATAGACACTCCACCGGTAACCAATTGGGATTCCTTTGACAGCTTACCTCCTATTATGTATACTTCATGATGATGAGTTTTATTATTCAAAAGTTCAATTGCCATAGGTAAACTTGGCGTAAAAAAGGTAAGGTCCATTTTTCTAGGAATAAGTTTAGCAAGCTCCAAGTTGGTAGACCCCCCACTTATAAGAACAACATCACCATTTTTTAAAAGAGAGATGCCTTTTTTTGCAATCTTCACTTTACTGTCCTGTTCAAAAATCTCCTTAGACCGATCGGAATAGGTATTGAATCCGTTAGAGATTGCTCCTCCATGAACTTTTCGCAATTTCTTTAACTCATCAAGCTCTTTTATATCTCGCCTAACGGTATCCATTGACACATTTAGAATGTTGGCTAAATCTGTCAATAACACCCTATTATGTAACTGAACCTCTTCTACTATTACTTGATGTCTATCGGTTTTTTGCAAAATATATTCTTTAAAAACTATTACAAGGATATCAAATTAATAATAAACAACTAACATTTGCAACAAAATACTGCAAAACATATACCTCATTTTAGAATACAATAAATATTTCTAGATTTAATTGCTTTGTTGCAATAAAATATTGCAAAACATAAAATATTCTGCTAGGTTTGTTAGCACAACTACTTAAAACTAATATTATGAAGAAAACCTATCATGTTCTCTCGGTGCTCTTGCTGATGCTATTTTCACTCAGTACTTATGCACAAACTTCAACAGTCTCAGGTACTGTTATTGCCGAAGACGGCCTTCCGTTGCCAGGCGCTACCATCTTGTTAAAAGGAACCACTACGGGGGCTTCCACCGATTTTGATGGTAATTTCAGCATACAGCTTTCTAACTCTAATAGCAAAACACTAGTTATTAGTTACATTGGTTACAAAACAGAAGAAATTGCTTTAACGGGCATGAATCAAACTATCAATGTTACCTTGATGGAAGATTCAAATGCTTTAGACGAAGTAGTTCTAGTGGGTTCATCTGTTACCCAATCTAGAAAAAAATTGGGTAACGCCATTACTACCGTAAAGTCGGTAGAGCTAGTAAAAGCTTCACCTGCAAATATCACGACATCCTTACAAGGTAAAGTTCCTGGTGCACAAATAACACAAAATTCAGGTGATCCCGCCGGTGGTTTTTCTATTAGACTTAGAGGACCAAGTACGATCAAAGGATCTTCAGAACCTTTATACGTAGTTGACGGAGTAATCACCAGTAACTTAACTACCAATGTTACCAACTTAAATGTAGATGCGGGCGATGCTGCCCCAGGACAAAATAGAATGGTAGACATTAACCCCAACGATATTGAAAATGTCAACATCTTAAATGGTGCTGCCGCTGCTGCAATTTACGGTTCTAGAGCATCTAACGGTGTTGTGGTAATAACAACAAAAAAGGGTGGCAATTATGAAGACGGACCAGAATTTTATTTTAAATCTACTTTCAGCGTAAATACAATTCGTAAGAAACTAGATTTAAACCTCATAGGTGAAGAATTTGAAACTGTACCTAACAGTGATCTTTCTGGCAGGCTATGGCCAATATTTGGTTTTGACCCAAATGACGGAAATGCCCTTACAACGTACAGAAATTTATCAACCGATAAGTTTGAAACTACTAGATATGATTATCAAGATGAGATTTTCCAGACCGGTTTCGGTAGCGACAATTATTTCTCAACAAAAGGAGGTAATGAAAAAATGGGCTATATGGCTTCTATTGGCTATTTGACCAATGAAGGTATCATCAAAAACACCAAGTTCGATAGATTTTCTGCAAGAGTTAATTTTAATCATAAAGTAACCGATTGGATGTCTTATGACCTAGGGTTATACTATGCAAATAGTAAGTCTGATGAAAAACCAGATGGTAATGTTTTTTGGAGTCCAATCAACTCTATAAATATAACCAACAACACATTCGACATCACTCAAAGAGATGCTAACGGGAATTTAATGGCTGTAGAAAACACCAGAGTTAACCCATTGACAATTATTGAAACTTTTGATATTACTCAAGATGTAAATCACTTTATCCCTAATCTACATCTTAAAATTAAGCCCACTGAAAAGTTATCTATAGATCAAATTATTGGTGTTGACACTTACAATCAAAAAGGTAACATCTATATACCAGTTTATCCTTATGAAAATGTAAACCCTGCGTATTATGATGATGGATACATTGGTAGCGCAGAGGCTAAAGTTTTTAATTGGAACTATGACATTAACATGGCATACAACACCAATATTACGGATAAATTAAATTCGGTTACAACTGCAGGATATAGTTTTCAAAGTAGTGAACTTTCTTTTGAAGGAACTCAAGGAAGAGGGTTGGATAACAATAATGAACCTACAATTCCATTACAAACACAACCCATTGACACCAACTTGGATATTTACGGATTCTTTTTACAAGAGACCTTATCATGGGATAACAAATTGTTTTTAACACTAGCTGGCAGAATTGATGGGGCTACAAATTTTGATGTTGACGAAAGATCTAATTTCTATCCAAAAGTTTCTGGATCTTACGTTCTTTCAAATGAGCCATTTTGGAATACGGAAAGTTTCTTGAATTCCGCAAGGTTAAGAGCATCATACGGTGAAGCCGGTAACTTAACCGCAATAAGTCCTTATGAAAGATATGGCAGCTATACCTCAAATGATTACTTAGGCTCCTCAACATTACAACAAAATACCAGATTGGGTAACGAAGGATTAAAGCCTGAGCGTACAAAAGAATTTGAAATAGGTACAGACTTAAGTTTCTTTAACAACAGGGCTTCATTATTATTTACCTATTACCGTCAAAACATTGAAGACTTAATTGTAAGTCGTGTATTGGCACCTTCATTAGGTGGCTCAACAAGAACAGAAAATGTTGGTACAATGCGTAATAACGGTATTGAGCTTTATGCAAAAATCACACCTATTAAAACTGATGATTTAACATGGGATCTTAATTTCAACTATAGTAGTAATAGAAACAAGGTACTAAGCACGGTAGGTGGCGATATTACTATTGAAAGTGTAACCGGTGCTCCGCCAATTGTAAGAGAAGGTGAAGCTCTGGGCGTATTCTATGGTACTTACTATGCTACAGATGACAATGGCGAATTAATATTAACAGGTGAATCTACAGATGGTAGTCCGGTTGGGGTTCCTCAACAAGAAAGAGGTGACCTTACAACCAATACACCACAGCGTGATGCAGACGGACAACCGACTGGAGATGTCTTAAGAAAAGTTATTGGTGACCCTAATCCAGATTACATCCTTGGAATTGGGACTGACCTTACATACAAGAATTTCAATTTCAGTATGCTTTGGGAAGCGGTACAGGGCTTTGATGTCTTTGATGCTGACAAAAGAACCAGACAAGGTGTAGGTGTTGGTCAATTAGCAGCGCAAGAATTAACAGGAGAGTTACCTAGAGGATATATCGCTGGTATTTATCCTATAGAAGAATTCAGAATTGAAGATGGTTCATTTGTTAAACTTAGAGAAGTTTCTTTAGGTTATGAATTTCCGTCATTGTTCAACTCTAGTTTAGAAAATGTAAGACTTTCATTGATTGGAAGAAACCTTGTTTCTTTTGACAAATTCTTTAGCTATGATCCTGAAACAAATGCTGGAGGGCAATCAAACTTATTGCGCTCAGTGAATTTTGGTAACGTGCCAATTCCAATGACAATCTCATTATCACTAAGCGCTAACTTCTAAAAAGACAGATATGAAAAATATAGTAAAAACAATAGCTATCACATTGCTCATTGCAACCACGTCTTGTAATACTGAATATTTGGATCCTAATTCTACATTAGAACCAGATGTAGTCAACAACACAGATAATCTGGTACGCCTTATCAATGGTGTTCAGCAAAGATGGAGTACAGAAAGAACCGGATTAATTTACACAGGCACACATATTTCTGGATTAAATACTGATGAATTAAGATTATTGAATCCTGGAAACCTTGGTGAAAATGAAATCTTACTTGGAGGAGATGATGTTAGCGGAAGCAATGAATTATTAATTAACACTTGGACCAATGCATTATTAACCCGAAAGGAAGCTACTACAGTGATCGATGCCGCTGATGATGTTAGCGAAAGTACTTCTGTTTCGGGTTCTTTAAAAGCCTACGGTCTATTCTATAGAGCGCTGGCTCACGGTACACTAATTCAATATTTTGAAAGCATACCACTAGAAATTGTTGAGGATGCAGATTTTATTGAACGTTCTGCTGTTTTAGATGATGTAATAGCTGACTTGAACGAAGCTAAGGGATATATTGATGCAGGTTTAGATACATCCATTACTGCAGATATCTTTACTTCTGTTGATATTGAAAATTCTGTTAATGCGCTGTTAGCAAGGTTTAATTTAATGGCAGGGAATTATGACGCGGCAATTACAGCTGCCAATAATGTTGATCTTTCAGTAAAATCTACTTGGGAGTATGATGCATCTATCCCTAATCCTTTAGCATTTTGGTTTGGCTCACAAAATGTGACCCAAGCCAAAGATTTAACATTCGGTCTACCAACAGATTTATTACCCGATGAAAATGACGAGAGAATACCATTCTATATAACCGCTGAAGATTTGGAAGCCGAAACACCAAATTACCAGGTTGTAGGTTTTTGGAGTGACAATGTAGATGAAATACCAGTATATCTTCCGGGCGAAATAATGCTGATAAAAGCTGAAGCATATGCTAGAAGTAATGATTTAACAAGTGCTGTAACAGAATTGAATGCTGTGTTAACCAAAACATCCAGTTCTGACATTTATGGTTTAGGTGCAAATCTACCCGAGTATGATGGTGCTTTGGAACAATCTGCAATTCTAGATGAAATTTATAAGAATAGAAGAGTAGAATTATACTTGACCGGACTCTCTTTAGAGGACAGCAGAAGGTTCGATAGACCAGGTGCAACGGAAACGGATGCCGAAAGAAACAGGGACTATTACCCCTACCCTAATTCTGAAAGAGACAACAACACAAATACCCCCGCAAACCCCACTTCTTAGTAAGTTTAAATTCAACAACCACTATCTAAATTGGGGCAGTTATTAAACTGCCCTAATTTTTAATTAAAATTACCAATTGAAACCTACAACAATCATTCTAATTATTGCCTTTTACTTTGCTGTACTTATGATTATATCATATTTCACCTCAAAGAAAAACAGTGATGATACATTTTTTACTGGCGACAAAAAATCACCATGGTATTTAGTAGCATTCGGTATGGTGGGTGCTGGTTTATCCGGTGTCACCTTTGTGTCCTTACCTGGTATGGTGGCAAACAATAACTTCTATTTTTATCAATTTATACTCGGAAACATTGTAGGCTATTTCTTTATAGCCTTTGTATTAACTCCTTTATACTACAAACTTCAACTCGTTTCCATTTACACCTTTCTCAAAGTGAGGTTTGGAAACAATACATACAAGACAGGTTCATTGTTTTTTCTGGTATCTCAATCTTTCGGTGCGGCATTACGTTTAATGTTAGCCGCCAAAATTCTACAATATGCAGTTTTTGACTATTTCAATGTTCCTTTTTATGTAACCATCATCATTATTTTGATTTTGGTGTGGCTTTACACAAACAAGTCAGGCATTAAAACCATTGTATGGACAGATACTATGCAAACTATATTTTTAATACTTGGTGCCTCAATAACCATTTATACAATAATAAACACGTTAGACTTTAGCATTACAGAATCCTTTGAACGTATAACTTCCCACGAATATTTTAAAATATTCAATTGGGAATCTGATTCTGGAAATAACTTCTACAAACAATTTATAGCAGGAATTTTAGTAGCCATTGCTATGATCGGACTTGATCAAAACATGATGCAAAAAACACTCACTTGCAAAAATGTTTGGGATGCTCAAAAAAACACCTTGACCTACAGTATTATTTTAGCAATGACACAATTTCTGTTTATGGGTCTTGGAGTGTTAATGTATGTCTATGCAAATGAAATGGGCATACTATTACCTAAGGGCGAAAATGGATTGTTTTTAAATACTGACAACCTTTTTCCTAACCTTGCACTGAACCATCTTGGTACTTTAGCGGGTATTTTCTTTATCCTAGGCATCATAGCAGCATCTTTCTCTAGTGTAGATTCCGCACTTACCGCATTGACTACTTCTTTTACCTATGATTTTTTAGATATTTCAAACAAATCAAGTAAAACAAAAAAGCAGTTAAAGAATCTAGTCATAATACTTTTCTCCTGCATAATATTCGTAATTATACTTTCCTTTTCTAATAGCAAGGGAGATGTTATTTCCTTAATATTTAAAGTTGCAGGTTACACCTATGGTCCACTGTTAGGATTATACCTTCTTGGCATGTTTTCAAAAATAAAATTAAAAGATAAATGGGTTCCTGTAATATGCTTATCCGCACCGATAATAACTTATCTACTAGGACAATTCTCAATAAACACATTCAACTTTGATTTCGGATTTATAAACATAGCAGTCAATGCAAGCTTAACCGTAATAGGGTTATTGCTTATTAAAAAATAATACTATGAATACACTTAAACCCACTACAGAACAGTCATCAAATTACGATGATTTAGAAAAAATGACCGTTAACGAATTGCTAGTTAACATGAATCAAGAAGACAAGGCCGTTCCGTTGGCCATAGAAAGAGCTATCCCTAGCATTGAACATTTTGTAGAGCAGACATTAGTTAGAATGAAAAAAGGTGGTAGACTATTCTATATAGGAGCAGGCACCAGCGGCAGATTAGGCGTTCTAGACGCCTCCGAATGCCCTCCAACATTTGGAGTTTCAGATGATTGGATTATTGGTCTAATAGCAGGTGGAGATAAGGCATTACGAAAAGCCGTTGAAAATGCAGAAGATAATGAAGCCATGGCATGGAAAGATCTTGAAGTCTATAAAATAAATGAAAACGATGTTTTGTTGGGAATAGCGGCATCGGGCTCAACACCCTATGTAGTTGGAGGATTAAAAGCTGCTAATGCCAATGGCGTACTTACAGGGAGTATTTCATGCAATCAAAATTCTTTAGTATCAGAAATTGCAACCTGCCCTATGGAACTCGTAGTTGGTCCAGAGTTTGTTACTGGCAGCACGAGAATGAAAGCAGGTACAGCCCAAAAGCTGGCTTTAAATATGATTTCTACTTCAATTATGATTAACCTTGGTAGAGTTAAAGGAAATAAAATGGTAGACATGCAACTATCTAACAATAAACTAGTAGATCGCGGAACTAAAATGATAATGGAAGAATTAGGAATAAATGAAAGTCTTGCAAAATCATTATTATTAGAGCATGGTAGTGTTAGAAAGTCTATTGAGTGCTATAAACAATAAAAAGATTATGATTAATCTTAGAATATTACTTGGAATGATATCATAGATAAACATAAAGATATTCATTTGATTATGTTTGAACTAAAGATGATTAGTACATACATTTTTTAAAACTTATTGCTTCTCTATAAGTCAAAAACGCAATAGGAATTAAGCTTCCGCTCTGTACAAAGCGAATAATCAATAACAGATTATATTTAAGACATTATTTTAGAAGTAAAGTCCAAATTAAAATCAGATGAAGCATTATTATATAAAACGTAATTAACTATTTAGTATCAGAAAACTTAAACGCACTAAATTGATTTATCCAGCCATTTTCAACAATTGGTTCTGCTTTTAACATCTCACTAATTTCAACTAAATCCACTTGGGTATTTTCGTTTTGAAACTTTATTTTAAAAGCCTCGTGTTCTTCAAATATTTTAAGAAAATCAAATAAAGCACCTTCTAAAACTTCTTTAGTATATTTTTCAATTTCACTTTTTTGACTCTTAGTCATATTACAAAAGAGATTCTCATAACCTTTTGTTTCCGCAAGATCTGATACGTCATTTTTGATAAATCCATATTGTTTATCAAATACCCTGGATATTAATATTCTTCCAAATTCATCTAAAATTTCTTGATTCGTCTTCATAATTTTATTTTTTACTTTCCATGATAGAGACTTCCTTCCAAACATAATACTGTCTCCTAAATTAACACCTTAAAATATAAAGATTAATTTACCGGTTTTTTCTGAAGCGAAGAATTCAAATACAAAATTGATAACCTAAAAATCGAATTTCCTTAATTCTATCAATTCTAAATAAAGTGTACTATAATGCACTTTAAATGATTATTTCAAATAAACAAAATTTAAAATTCCAAATAGTGCATTTTAAAGCACTATTTCTTGTTAAATTGAAATATATAACTATATTTACATAAAAAAGAGCCATATAATGCACTTTGAAAGTTTAATAAATAGTATAAAAGAACGCAGAGAAATACTAAATGTAACTCAAGAAACATTAGCAGATCTTTCAGGAGTAGGATTGCGTACGCTTAAACAGTTTGAAAGTGGGAAAGGTAACCCAACAGCAGAAACTTTGAATAAGTTGGGTAATGCCTTGGGTATGGAATTGACATTCCAAATAAAAACAACAACATCTGAAGAATGAGACAAGCATTGATATTATACAAGAAAGAAGAAGCGGGCAGATTAACTCAACTTAATGATGGAAGCTTCAAATTCAGATATCTAGACGTATGGTTTCAATCAAATGACAAACCAGCTATTAGTCTTACGCTACCTAAAAATAAGCAAGAGTATAATTCAGAACATCTGTTTCCATTTTTTTATAATATGTTACCTGAAGGATCGAACAAACAAAATATATGTTTTGAATTACGTATTGATCCTGAAGATTATTTTGGTCTGTTATTGACTACAGCCAAATATGATACCATTGGAGCCATACAAGTTAAAGAAATTAAACTTAACTAAATGATTATAAACAACTGTCCAAGTACTTTAAAGAAAGGTCTTGATACATACAGCAAGACCGCTTTAAATCGTTTATTCAATGGAAGAAAGGTAAGCCCTACCCTACCTTATGAATCACCTGTATCAAATGCCGTTACCGAAGAACTTTTCAAAGAAAACAAAAAACGGTTGTCCATTTCTGGTGTACAAGAAAAATTCTCTGTATTACTAGAAAGGAACAAACTACGCCTGATAAATGAAGGAGAACAAGGTCAGTACATTTTAAAACCTATTCCCAATGTGGGAAGCAGAACAGAACAGATGCCGGCAAATGAACATCTGAGCATGCAAATAGCAAGACAAGTTTTTGGAATTGAAACAGCTGAAAATGGTTTAGTATTTTTTCAAAACGAAGACCCAGCCTATATAACTAAACGTTTTGATCTAAATGAAGATGGAACAAAATTGGCTGTAGAAGATTTTGCAACATTAGCCAAAAGGACACCACAAACCCATGGAACAGATTTTAAATATTCAGGTAACTATTTAGAAATGTTCGATCTTTTAAAACAGTATGTACCCGCTTATCCAATAGAAGCTTTAAAATTATTTAAATTAATCCTTTTTAATTATCTCATCTCTAACGGCGATGCCCATTTTAAGAATTTCTCAATAATAGAAACATCTATGGGAGATTTTAAACTGAGTCCGGCATATGATTTGTTAAATAGTAGAATACATATTGAGGATAGAGATTTTGCTCTAGAGGATGGACTTTTACCCCTAGATAAGACAACAGGAAAAATTACTGAACAGTTTTTAAAGCTTGCAGAACTTGTAGGTATTTCAGAAAAACAAAGCAGTAAAATATTTAGAGAGATCACCTCTCATGAGGATAAAGTTCTGGACTTAATTGAACTTTCATATCTTAATGAGAAAACGAAAAGAAACTATGCTCAAGCTTACCAAACAAGACTCAAAAAGCTGATCAGACCCTAAGTAATTAGTCGTAAAACAATTCAGCTAATAAAGCCCACTAGTCAATAAAAGTGAAACAGTGTTAAAAGTATTTTTAAATATCTAAGCGAAATTATGGAAGAATAGTTAATTTCATTTCTTGTTAAACTCTAAACGCTAATTTCCGTACACTTGTTAATACATATTGTACCTCAATTCACCTGAGACACTATATTTATTGATATTACAATTCCTGTATCGGCAAATAACTAAATTTTAATTTTAACCATGTTCAACTTTTTTTCTAAAAAACATTTTTTAATTGATCATCTTGAAGGTTTTATTGATATACACAATCATATTTTACCAGGCATTGATGATGGCGCAAAAACTGTTGAAGATTCCATTAAACTAATAAAAGGTTTTAATGATTTTGGGGTAAATGATTTTATTTGCACCCCACACATCATGGAGAATTATTATCCTAATAACCCCTCTACAATTCAAAGTTCTTTATCGTTACTGAAAAATGCTTTGAAGATGAATAATCTTGAGCATATCAATATAGAAGCTGCTGCAGAACATATGATCGATTCAGGATTTGAAACAATATTAAATGAACATAAAGTAATGCTTCTTGCAAAAAGTTATCTTTTAATAGAGATGTCTTATCTACAAGCTTCCATTAATTTTGATAGCGCTGTTCAAAAAATTAAAACAAATGGCTTATTTCCAATTTTAGCACATCCTGAGCGATACATGTATCTTCATAATAAATTGGATAAGTATAAACATTTTAAAACCAATGGTATGCTTCTTCAATTAAACCTGTTATCTCTTGGTGATTATTACGGAAGCGAAGTACAAAAAGTTGCAATCTGGCTATTAAAGAACAATTTAGTTGATTTTGCGGCCAGTGACGTCCATAAAACATCTCAACTAAACGCATTAAAAAAAATAAGCATCAAAGAAAAAACTTTGATGCTTATAAAGCCTATTATAGAAAAAACGATTTATAATTTCAGATGAAGTGGTTTAAAATTTCCACCATTTTTTACTTGTTTTACTGTAACCGTAGCCGTATTTTCCTCCATATCCTAATTCATCTAGAGTAACATCATTAACTACAAATGATATTCCTTTGAGCTTACCTTCATCTCGTAGACCTAGTGGAAACATTACTGCTGCTTCATCGGTTACACCCGCCCTTGTAACATAAACAATATGATTAGCGTATGGAGCAATCAATAATGTATCACTTACCACCATCATTGGTGCGGTATCCACAATCACATAATCATATAATTCCGAAACTTTATGCAACAAATCTTCAACTTTGGAACTCATTAGAAGTTCCGCCGGGTTTGGAGGTATTTTACCAGAATAAATTACATCAATAGTATTATGATGTACTAGCATAGGTCTTATGATATCCTTAACTTGTATAGAGTCATCCAACAAAAATTCTGTTAATCCCGCATCTTTATTTCTTGAGGGAGATTTTAGTTTATCCACTGAATCCCCTGAGAAAAACGAATACAATTTCGGATTTCTAATATCCGCACCTACCAATAAGACTTTTTTATCAGTACTAGCTAAAATCATAGATAGATTGGTAGATACAAATGTTTTACCCTCACCAGGTGTGCTCGATGTTATAAAAACAATATTATTCTTATTACTATTCGTTGCATTTTTAGTCCTAATTAAAAAATCAAGATTTGTTCTAATAATACGTAAAGCCTCTGCTAACACCGACCTATCATCATTAATAATAATTTTATTGTCTTTCTTGGTCAATCTAGGTAGCTCTCCTAAAACAGGAACATCACTAGTATAAGCTTCCAAACTATGTTTGTTATGAATTTTTGTATCCAATAAATCCATTCCATAAATAATACCAAAAGGAACGAGTAATCCTAAAATTAATGACGCTAGATAAACAATTCCATTCTTTGGCTTTACTGGCTCTTGCTGAATCAAATGAGCACTATCAATGACTTTAGATTTAGGCGCACTGGAAGCCATTGCAATTTGAGATTCCTCACGTTTCTGTAAGAGATATAAAAATAAAGACTCTGTTGTTTGTTGCTGTCTTTCAATATCTCTTAATTGTCGAGAGTTACTAGGAGCCGAATATATTTTTGAGTTTATTCGTGAAAGTTGTCCACTTAAGTTATTCACCTGCATACCAAGATTCCTCTCCATACCGGACAAACTACTTTTAATTGTTCCTTTTAGACCTGCAAGTTGTTCATCCAAATTTACGATTATTGGATTTTGCTCATCAGCACTTTTCAACAAACGTTTACGTTCCAAGGCCAATTCGTTATATTTTGCCGTAGTATTTGCAATGCTGGGATCTGAAAGCCCAACATTGGCAGGTAAAACGTCATAACCGTTTTCCTCAGATATAATCTGATTCATTCCACTAGCAATATTCAACTGAGTTCTAGCATTTTCTAATTCTTGTCTATTAGCTGCACTTAAATTTAATGCGATATTAGATTCATTTGCAATATCAGTGACACCCTTTGAAGTCTTAAAATCTTGAGCGTCTTGGTCTACTGAACTTAATTCTCCTGAAATCTCTTTAATTCGTTCATCAATAAAATTAGAAGTTCTATCTGCAATTATCTTTTTGTCTTCTATCCCGTTTTGATTATATTCAGATATTAAACCATTTATTAAGTCAATACTCTTTTGTGGTATTGGATCAGTCAATTCAATATTAATGATATTAGATTTTTCCCCAATTGCACTAATTAAAGTATTAGCCTGATAAGCCTCTGCCACTTTAAAAATTGGCATAACCTCTATGAGAAACCGTTTACCAGCATGAAGCTTAACAAACTCCGGATTTGGAGTCAAAACTATATCACCGATAGGAGTTTCAATATTTTTACCATAAGAGTAAATTTTTACCGGACCATCTTCTAAAAAGTTAAACCCAAAATTATTTGAATCCTGTATATCAACATAAAATATTAGTTCCGAGCTATTAACGATAGAATCATTAGCAATGAAATTGATATTGAAAGGTCGCTTTCTATACACCTCAGAAGATTTGACATTTCCAATTACATTATATCGTATATTTAATTTTAAGTTTTTGACAACTTCAATAAAATTTGATCTAGAATTCAAAATCTCAATTTCATCCTCCACCTTATTAGTTCCACCTACACCTAAAATTTCCAAATCATTAAATGCTGCAAGTTCAGAAGAGGCATTCTTTTCCTCAATTATATGAATTTTTGCCTGTCCTGCATATTGTGGTGTAGCATATCTTAAATATATGGAAGCCAATAAAATTGCGATTACCGCACCGATTAAAAACCATTTCCACTTTTTGGTATAAATATTAAGTATTTCACTTAAATTTTGACCATTATTCAAACTTTCACTCATAAGATAATTGTAAAATTGAAATTATTAAAAACAACTAGTTTCTAGTTAAAACTAAAACAGTAGAAGTAATTAGAACAGAAGCTATAGATACCCAAATTGTGGCTCTATTATCCAAAGCAGATGCCGTGATTGCAGATTTATTTGGTTCGACATAAACCACATCGTTCTGCGTTAAATAATAAACAGGTGAATCCAATGCTTCTTTACTAGTAAGGTTTATCCTATGATAGACTTTAGTTCCGTCAAAATCACGTATGACCAAAATATTATCCCTTTTACCTTTTATGGTTAAATCATTTGCAAGCCCTAATGCTTCCAAAATTGTTATCTGTTCCCCTATTACAGGGTAAGTACCTGGAGATTTAACTTCTCCTAAAATAGTTACAGTAAAATTCTTAAGTCGAATATTAATGATTGGATCTTTTAAGTAATTGCTCAATTTCTCTTTCAACAATTCCTTTGTTTTCTCAGCCGTTAGCCCAGCAATTTTCACCTGACCAATTACCGGAAAATCAATATTACCACTTTTATCAACGATGTAATCCAGTTGTTCAGCCCTTAAACTATTTTCTTCAACACCTTTCACCAAGTTAAATGGCATACTTGCCTGTGGATCTAATGTAGAAACATTAATAGATACTACATCGTCCACCTTAAATGTTTGTGAATGATTATTTTCACCCACTTTAGTCTCATAATCACCTACACCTTGAAAATAAACAACATCTTTATGAGAAGCACAAGAGTGCATCAGAACAATTGATATCGACAAAAAAATGATTTTAAATAAGTTTATTGTTAAATGATTCATTGATGTATTATTTAAGATGAAGTTTATGATTTTACTACTTTTAGTTTTTGTTCTGGACTTTGATTAGAATCAACTTTATCAAAATCGCATAATTCAGAGTTTTTTGATATGTATTCAGGAACTATTTCCTTCATTAATTTTACCGTATTACCACTAAAAAACATATTCGTTATACACAATTCATCAATTTTCGATCTCACTTTCGCGTATTCCACATCACGAACTTTACTAATCTTTATTTTTTGATGATACGTTGGCAATGTATTCTCCCCGTTGGCTAAAAGCTCTTCATATAACTTTTCTCCTGGTCTCAAACCAGTAATTTTAATATCAATATCTTCTGGGTATCGTAAACCAGAAAGTTTTATCATATTTTTGGCTAAATCATAAATCTTAACAGATTCACCCATATCAAAAATAAAAATTTCACCACCTTCTCCCATGGCTCCAGCTTCTAGTACCAACTGAGAAGCTTCGGGAATCGTCATAAAATATCGGGTAATATCCTTATGCGTCAGAGTTAAAGGCCCTCCTTTTTCAATTTGTTTTCTAAATAAAGGAATCACGGATCCATTAGAGCCTAAAACATTTCCAAATCTGGTTGTAATAAATTTAGTTTTATTTTCCTTTTGCATGCAACTAATATACATCTCGGCAATGCGCTTTGTTGCCCCCATTACATTGGTCGGGTTAACTGCTTTGTCCGTGGATACAAAAACAAATTTCTCCACGTTATGCAAAATGGATAAGTCCGCAACATTCTTTGTTCCTCCAACATTTATTTTAATTGCCTCGTATGAATTGTATTCCATTAAGGGTACATGCTTGTAAGCAGCTGCATGAAATACTACATTAGGTTTATGCTCACCGAACAAGGCATTCATTCTGTTTTTATCTCTTATATCCGTAACAATTGGAATAAAATTATGAAAACCGTTTTGTTTTAATTCCTGTTGTAAATCATATAAGGCAGATTCTGCCGAATCAATAACAATTAAAGATTTATAATCGTAGTTACAAATCTGGCGTACAATTTCACTTCCAATAGACCCTGCACCACCAGTCACCATTACCGATTTATTCATCAGCTCCATGGCAATTTTACTATTTTTAATTGTAATTGGAGCACGATCCAACAAATCTTCAATCTGAACTTGTTTAATTTGCGAAACTTTTAATTCTCCGTTTATCCAATCTTCTATCGGAGGCACAATTTTTACCACTATAGGTAAATCAACCAAACCTTCTACCGTCTTTCTTAATTTCACAGAATCAATATTCTGTATTGAAAATATAATTTCAGATATATTATTCTTGACAATAAATGCTTCTGTCAAAGTTCTTCTTGCAAATACGGGAACTCCATTTATATTCTTTCCAATTTTTTTCGCATCTCTATCAATATAACCTATAACCTTATATCTACTTTTAGCATTGTTTGCTATTGCTCCATGAGTTAACACACCAGAATCACCGGCTCCATAAATTAATATATTCTTAGACACCTTGATATTACTATTCATTTTGTTGTAAAATGATTTAAAAACAAAACGAGAAGCTGCAAGACCTACGAACGTAATTAAACTGTTAATAATAATAATGGATAATGGAATTGTAAATTGGCTTAGAATATTCATTTGCCCATTAACCATTACAACAAATATGATCAAAATACTAAAAAGACAAACCGCATTAAAAATATTATAAACATCCCTGACTCCCGTATGACGGACAACTCCTTTATATGAGCCAACAATCAAAAATGCTAATAATGAAGTAACAGCTACAAGTGGTATTTGCACTAATAAGTTCTTAACTTCAAAATTCAAGGTCAAATTAAATCTTATAAAATAAGATAAGATAAAAGAAAAAATTACCGTTATCAGGTCAATACATAACACAAGCCATTTAGAAGCATAACGTTGTGCACTATAATTAAGATATTTCTGTATCATGATAAAACGTTTTTGATAGTTGTTACTACGCGATCCAAATCATCTTTAGTCAAGTTAGATCCGCTAGGTAAACAAAGCCCTCTTTCAAACAATGATTCTGAGGTACCATCTACATAATGTTGATTTCCATTAAAAATAGGTTGCAAATGTAAAGGTTTCCATAAAGGTCTAGACTCTATATTCTCATCTAAAAGGTTCATTCTAAGCCTTTCCCTAATTTCAAATGATGGCGTTAAGATACAACTTAACCACCTATTCGAAAAACAACCCTCCGGTTCCCCTAGAAATTCTAATTGAGAAAATTCCTTAAGAGAATCCGAGTAAAATTGATAATTTGCCCTACGAGCATTTACCCTGTCGTCCAAAACTTCCATTTGACCTCTTCCAATACCAGCTAAAACGTTACTCATCCTATAATTATAACCAATATTAGAATGCTGATAATGAGGCGCATCGTCCCTAGCTTGCGTTGCTAAAAACACAGCTCTCTCTACAAACTCTTTATTTTTAGAAACTAATGCTCCTCCTCCTGATGTTGTAATAATTTTATTACCGTTGAAAGATAGAATACCTATATCTCCAAAAGTTCCACAAGGCATTCCTTTATAAGTACTACCCAATGCCTCTGCACTATCTTCTAAAATAGGAATCTGGAATTCATCAGCTATCGCCCGTATTTCAGCAATTTTATAAGGCATCCCATATAAGTGCACAGCAATTATTGCTTTGGGTTTTTTACCTTTTTCAATTCCATTTTCTATAGCCTTACGCAATAAAGACGGCGATAAATTCCAAGTTTCCAATTCACTATCAACAAAAACAGGAGAAGCCCCTACATAAGAAATTGGATTTGCAGACGCCGAAAAAGTAAAGCTTTGACAAATGACATCGTCCCCTTTGCCAACACCTAAAAGTTCAAGACCTAAATGAATTGCTGCTGTACCTGCACTTAATGCAGCTACATGAACATCATTTCCAAGTTTATTCTTAATAGATTGCTCAAAAGCATTTACATTGGGACCCAAAGGGGCTATCCAATTAGTCTCAAATGCTTCATTTACATATTTTTGCTCAGAACCTCCCATATGCGGAGAAGAAAGCCAAATTTTAGTAGGTGTAGATACGGTTTTCAATAGTTGACAATTTAGGGTTACAAATATATTTAGAAATCAAAATTAACTATACATTTTCTGAAAACAACGCATAATACATATATTTCGTTTAATATGTGTAAATTATCGGTCAAAGTAAAGTTGTTCATCCTTTAATCGTAGCTATAGGTTTTTGAACCCTGTAAATAACGAGTTCATCTAAAATATATTTCTTTTTAGCACGTTATTTTTTAATCTTTGCTTTTTTAATCCTTATAAAATTTAAATGAAAAAGATTACGAAAATATGTTGTATTGGAGCTGGATATGTAGGTGGACCTACAATGTCAGTTATTGCTAAACAATGTCCAGAAATAAAAGTAACCGTTGTTGATATTAACAAAGCTCGTATTGATCAATGGAATACAGATGACTTAGACCAACTTCCAATTTACGAGCCTGGGTTAAAAGAGATTGTAAAAGAAACAAGAGGTAAAAACCTTTTCTTTTCTACAGAAGTAGACAAGGCAATTGATGAAGCAGAAATGATTTTCATCTCTGTAAACACTCCTACAAAAACATATGGTAAAGGGAAAGGGCAGGCTGCTGACCTTAAATTTATTGAGCTTTGCGCTCGCAATATTGCCAAGGTTGCAAAAGATGATAAAATCGTTGTGGAAAAATCAACATTACCAGTTAGAACTGCACAAGCTATTCAAAATATTTTAGACAATACTGGAAATTCCGTCAAATTTGAAATACTATCAAACCCTGAGTTCCTAGCTGAAGGTACTGCCATAGAAGACCTTTTGGATGCTGACCGAGTACTTATTGGAGGGAACGACACTGCATCTGGACAAGCTGCCAAAGATGCACTTAGTGCTGTTTATGAACATTGGCTTCCAAAAGAACGCATTTTACAAACAAACGTTTGGTCATCAGAATTATCAAAGCTTGTTGCCAATGCATTTTTAGCTCAACGAGTTTCTTCTATTAACACAATATCTGCACTTTGCGAAAAAACAGATGCCAATATTCAGGAAATATCAAGAGCTATAGGCTTTGATAGTCGTATAGGTTCTAAATTCCTTAATGCATCTGTAGGTTTTGGTGGGTCTTGTTTTCAAAAAGACATTTTAAATTTGGTCTATATCGCAAGATCATATGGCTTAACAGAAGTTGCTGATTATTGGGAACAGGTTATCATTGCCAATGATTATCAAAAAAGTCGTTTTGCGGAAAATATTATTTCTACGCTATACAATACCATTTCGGGTAAAAAAATCGTCATATATGGGTGGGCATTTAAAAAAGACACCAATGACACACGTGAATCCGCTGCCATCGCAGTGGCCGATGCTTTATTGGAAGAACATGCCGAAATTATCGTCTATGACCCAAAAGTATCGGAAGAACGTATCTATGCTGATTTAGACTATTTAGGTACTAGATCTCCAGAGGAAAACAGACGTTTATTGAAAGTCACTAAAAATCCAATGGAAGCTACTCAAGATGCCCATGCCATTGCAATTTTAACCGAATGGGATGAATTTAAAAGTTATGATTGGAAAACCATCTACGAACAAATGTTAAAGCCGGCATTTGTTTTTGATGGCAGACGTTTATTGGATACTAATAATATGGAATCCATTGGCTTTAATTATTATAAAATAGGCCAATCATGAAAATTTTAGTAACCGGTGCCGCTGGCTTTATCGGCTTTTTTGTTGCAAAATCGCTAGTAGAGAAAGGGCATACGGTGGTTGGCTTAGATAATATTAATGACTATTATGATGTCAACCTTAAATATGCTAGATTAAACGAACTTGGTATAACCAAAGAAAAAGCCGAAATTTTTAATGCTTTAAGCCCAAGTAATACTACTAAATCATTTTCTTTTATACGACTGACACTTGAAGATAGAGACAATTTACCTCGACTCTTCAATGCTCAAAATTTTGATGTGGTATGTAATTTAGCCGCCCAAGCAGGGGTTCGTTACAGTTTAGAAAATCCAGAAGCTTATGTAGATAGTAATTTGGTTGGATTTCTAAACATTTTAGAATGTTGTCGTAATTTTAAAATTAAACATCTAGTATACGCCAGTAGTTCAAGTGTTTATGGTTTAAATGAAAAAATTCCATTCGAAACAACTGATACTGTGGACCACCCCGTAAGTTTATATGCTGCCACAAAAAAAAGTAATGAATTAATGGCTCATGCATACAGTCATTTGTACGGATTTAAAACGACTGGATTACGATTTTTTACCGTTTATGGCCCTTGGGGAAGACCAGATATGGCTATGTTCCTATTTACCGATGCTATTGTTAACAACAAACCCATTAAAGTTTTTAATAACGGAAAATTAGAACGCGATTTTACTTATATAGACGATATTACAGAAGGTGTTGTTCGCATAATACAAAAGCCGGTTGTAGAAAAATCAGGAATTAAAGGTGAATTTAAAATTTACAATATTGGCAATAGCAAATCTGTAAAATTAATGGATTTTATCACTGCTATTGAAGAAAGTTTAGGTGGTGTAGCAAAAAAAGACATGTACCCCATGCAACTGGGTGATGTTGAAAAAACCTGGGCCAATGTAGACGATTTGATTAAAGATTATGAATATCGCCCCAATACACCTATTAAAAAAGGTGTTCAGCAATTTGTAGAGTGGTATAAGAATTTTTACATCTCTTAGCACAATATTGGTATAACTTGCTTGTCATTGATGTAACAAAGTATTTCTCTAAAAAAGAACTGAAAAACACAAAAACCTTACATGAGTTTATATAACCTTAAATCAAATTTTCACATCTTAGTAACAGGTGGTGCCGGCTTTATTGGTTCCAACTTGTGCAACGAGTTAATTCAAAACGGAAACCAAGTAACTTGTTTAGATAATTTTGCAACTGGAAAGCGCAAAAACTTGGCTTCAATAGTAAATCATCAAAATTTCACTTTAATTGAAGGTGACATCAGAAACTTGAGCGATTGTCAAAAGGCTTGTGACGGAGTAGACTATATTTTACACCAAGCAGCTTTAGGATCCGTTCCAAGGTCTATTAATGACCCTATAACCAGTAATGACGTTAACGTTTCAGGATTTTTAAATATGCTAGTGGCTGCTAGAGATGCTAAAGTAAAGCGTTTTATTTATGCCGCTAGTTCTTCAACTTATGGAGATTCTACCAATATGCCCAAAGTAGAGGATATTATAGGCAAACCACTCTCCCCCTATGCCATAACAAAATATGTAAATGAATTATATGCCGATGTCTTTAGCAAAACTTATGGTATGGAAACCATTGGTTTACGCTATTTTAATGTCTTCGGAAGAAAACAAGACCCTAACGGTGCCTATGCAGCAGTAATTCCAAAATTTGTAATGCAATTGATGAAACATGAATCTCCCGTTATTAATGGCGATGGTTCATTTTCCAGAGACTTCACCTATATAGACAATGTCATACAAATGAATATTCGCGCAATTGTCTGCGACAACCAAAATGCAATGAATACCGTATATAATACAGCTTATGGTGAACGTACAAACTTAAATGAACTTACCGAACTGTTAAAAGAGTACTTAGGTGAATTTGACCCTAAAATAAAAGAAGTAAAAAATGTGTATGGACCAACAAGAGCAGGAGATGTACCACATTCTTTAGCCTCAGTTGACAAAGCCAAAGCGTTATTACATTATGACCCTCAGTATGACATTAAAACCGGATTAAAAGAAGCGGTGAAGTGGTATTGGAAAAATTTGAAATAAAATACGCTAGGAGTTAAAAATATAAATACTATGGTTGCTTTTCGCAACCTTACTAATAAATTTAGGTTACTGATAAAAACCGAAGTAATAAGAATATGAAAGATATAAAAATTGCCATTATTGGTTTAGGGTATGTAGGCTTGCCACTTGCTAGATTATTTGCAACAAAATATCCTGTTATCGGTTTTGATATTAATAAAGACCGTATAGCTGAACTTAGAAAAGGTCATGATAGTACCTTAGAAGTAGAAGATGACATTTTACAAGCTGTACTCAAAGATGGACCAAAAATGGAGACCGGTCTATTTTGCAGTAATCAATTAGAAGATATTGCAGACTGTAATTATTATATTGTTACCGTACCTACACCAGTAGACAGCACCAATAGACCAATTTTGACCCCACTGTATAAAGCTTCTGAAACTGTTAGTAAAGTATTAAAAAAAGGAGATACCGTTATTTATGAATCTACAGTATATCCTGGGGTTACAGAAGACGAATGTATCCCTGTCTTGGAAAAAGAAAGTGGTCTGGTTTATAACAAAGATTTTTTTGCCGGTTATTCCCCGGAACGGATCAATCCTGGCGACAAAGAACATACCGTAGAAAAAATATTAAAAGTCACCTCTGGTTCCACACCGGAAATTGGTAAAAAAGTAGATGAACTGTATGCCTCCGTAATTACTGCAGGAACACACTTAGCCCCAACAATAAAGGTAGCTGAAGCTGCCAAGGTCATAGAGAATTCACAACGTGATATTAATATCGCCTTCGTCAACGAATTGGCTAAAATTTTCAATCTTATGGGAATTGACACCCACGATGTCTTAGAAGCCGCAGGTACAAAATGGAACTTTTTACCTTTTAAACCAGGTTTGGTAGGTGGTCACTGTATTGGTGTTGACCCTTATTACTTAGCCCAAAAAGCACAAGAATTTGGTTACCATCCAGAAATTATCTTGGCCGGTAGACGTATGAATGATACTATGGGTAAATATGTATCTTCAGAAGTCGTAAAATTAATGGTACAAAAAGACATAAAAATTAAAGGAAGTAAAATATTGGCACTAGGAATAACCTTTAAAGAAAATTGTCCAGATGTAAGAAACACAAAAGCGGTAGACGTTATAAACAATCTAAAATCTTATGGCACCGCTGTTACTATTTATGATCCTTGGGCCTCAAAAGCTGAAGTTGAACATGAGTACAAAATGAACATAGTCAATGATATTCCTTCAGAAAAATTTGATGCTATAGTATTGACCGTGGCCCACCAACAATTTCTAAATATTGATTTCACCAACTTATTGACTGATAACGGGATTATATATGACGTCAAAGGAATATTAACCGGTAAGGTAGACGGTAGATTGTAAACTGTTTTTTACCAACTCTGCTAAAAATCAAGCAATGCTATCGTATTTAACATAGCATTGTTTTTTTAATAAAAAAGCGCACCACCATATATTTCTCCTTTCAAACTTTTCCCTCACTTCTAATCATCTGCTTTTATTGCTGTTGAACTAATTTTTATTTTCGTATTAAAATTACTACATAGTTTTACGTAAAGTTTTAAACAATTCCTAAGAAAGTAACTTTCTAAAGTTAAAATTGTAACTCGTTAAAATATTATATCACACAAAACCCATATCCATGAACAATGTAAAAACATCTGAAACATTGATTTCAACCCCATCTGAATTAGCTAAAGAAATTTGCTCTACAGCAATTTCCAATAGAGAAGTTACAGAATCTGAGAGAAAATTAGCGCCATCGATTATAGAAGAACTTAAAAACCACCAGTTATTCAAAATGGCACTTCCAAAACATTTGGGAGGATGGGAAGGCAACCCTGTTGAAACTTTAAAAGTTTACGAAACCTTAGCCAGTGCGGAAACATCGGTTGCATGGATTGTATGGAACAATCATTTAGCTTGTACCTTTGGCAGATTTTTAAACAATGAAAACCTAAACGAAATTTACAATAACCCAAATGATGTTTATGCCAATTCTACTAGACCAGAAGGTGTTGCAAAAATAATTGAAGGTGGTTATATGGTATCTGGCAGGTGGAGCTTAGTTTCCGGATGCGAGCTTGCAGATTGGTTTGTTTTACGCTGCTTGGTAACTGGCGGGGATCTTCCTACCAAATTAGGACCTGGTGCAAAATTAAAATTAATGTATGTTCCTAAGGACAAAGTAAAGGTAATAGACACTTGGAACGTTGGTGGGTTAAGAGGTACCGGAAGTCATGATATTGAAATTGAAGATACTTTCGTAAAAGACAGCTACGCCGTTGATTTTGAAAGTCATGTTGAAAATGATAGTGCTTACAATAGACTTCCTATTGGGGCAATCAATTCCTCTGGTTGTGCAGCCATGGCCTTAGGCCTGTTAAAGGGTGCCATAGATGAACTTACCAAAATGTGTTTAGAAAGGGTTACTCCTGGCAAAAATCCAGACTTACGTGACAGACTTACGGTACAAATGGCATTAGCTAAGGCAAAAACAATTTTAGCTGCTCATAGAACACAGCTACATCATGCAGTCAATATAATATGGGAGGAATCGGTAAAAGAAAATTCCTTTACCGATGTACAATTAGCAGATGTTTGGGCGGAATCTTATGAAGCGGCAACCGCAGCAAGAACTATGGTTTCTGAAATTTATGCCGTAGCAGGTACATCCTCATTGTATTCCAAATTTAGGATAGAAAGAATCCATAGGGACATTTATGCTGTTTTACAACATGGCATAATCCAACCTCATTGGATGAACCAAGCCGGTATGGCTTATGTGGGCTTAAAACCTACAGCGGCAATGTTTAGGATTTAATACCATACTAAAGACCGATTTTCTAAATAAAACATTGTGATTTTAAGGTTTATCTATATTCAATTAAAAAACCTAGACTCAAATTAATCAAAAACACACATCTTATGATAGAGACAATTGAACACAAAGAAAAATGGGTTGAACAATTGGCCAAAATCGGCAATACTGATTTTTACTTTACATATGATTATCATCATTTATCTAAAAGCGAAGGTGAACAGCCAATTCTGTTGAAATACACTCAAGGCAACCAAAGTATCTTGTTACCCCTACTCTTAAGAAATATTTCAGGTACCGAATATAAAGACGCCATTTCCGTTTATGGCTATGCTGGCATATTAACTAATGATAATAGTTCAAATATCAATGCATCAGAATTTCAAAAGAGCCTTAAAGCATTTTTTGTCGAGAAAAACATAGTATCAGTATTTTCTAGGTTACATCCTTTTATGGACGCTCAAGAAGATTTACTAGAAGGTTTAGGAGAAATTACAGAGCAAGGGATGGTAGTTTATTTAGACCTTACATTACCTATTGATGTTCAGAGAGCTAATTTTAACAGAAGGCTAAAAACGTACTTAAACAAGGCTAGAAAAGTTTGTACCGTTATTGAAGGCAATCACAAAGAAGATTTAAAAAAGTTCATAGAATTGTATCATGAAAACATGAGGCGTGTAGATGCCACCGATAGTTACTTTTTTAATGAAGAATATTTTGAGCGTATTATGGCAAGTAAGGACTATACACCTCAACTAATGATTTGTAAGGACAATGAGACCCAGAAAACTATAGGTGGTGCAATTTTTATTAAAAAAGACAATATTGTACAATATCACCTATCTGGCTTAGATGCTGACTTTTTTGATTTAAACCCCATAAAACTTATTATAGATGAAATGCGGCTAAAATCAGTTGAAGAAGGATACACTTATTTAAACCTTGGTGGAGGAAGAGGTGGCAGCAATGAAGATTCTCTTTTCAGATTTAAAAGCGGATTTTCCAAAGATTTCAAAAACTTTAAATTATGGAAATTTGTAGTCAATGAAGAGGTATACGAAAAACTAACTATAGACCATTTGAATAAGTATCCTGGAATTGACAAAAATGACATTTCATTTTTTCCAAAATATAGAGCAGTAATCCAAAATATGGACATTGCAGTATAATCTTATTATTTTTAGCATAAAGGCGTTTCTATTTTTAGGGACGCCTTTTTGTTTATACAGATTTTAGTGTTAAAATAGATCCACCACAAGTTTACGATAAATTTACAAACGGGAATAAAATGTTAAAAAAAACTGCTTTTTATCGATTTTGAATATTTTTTTAATCCAAAAGACAAACTTCGTCCGTATAATTGAAGAACAATTGATGTATTTCAACGAATAAAAGGTTTATTTCATCGTTATTCTAAAAAAAAGAAATATTTTTAAATCCCTAAATCTTAAGTAATTAAACACTTTTAACCCATTATGCGAAACCTACACATCCCTACACGCATGACAGCCCTACTATGTCTTGTTTTAATTTTCCACTCTTGTAGTAAAGATGCCGATTTATTATCTGAGTATGTTATTACTAAAAATGATAACGCTACTAATTTACAAACCTATGTTGTAAATGATGTTTTCTACATTAATAATAATACTGATATTGTTCTAGATGTATTGAACAATGACAATTTTGAAGAATTAACTAATGTATCCATTACCAATACTTCCACAGCCCAGAACGGGACTATTGTAATTAATAGTGATAATACCCTAACGTATACCCCTAAAGAAGAAGTAATAGAAACAGAAGAGTTTGAAGACACATTTACATACACAGCAGAAGAGGTTGAAGAAGATGGCACAGTTACAGAGGAAGAGGCTACTGTTACGGTCAGTAATGATGAATCTATACTTAATGATGAGTCCAATAGAACACCAAACGAAATCAGTGAAGCTGTAAAATATTGGCAAAGTAAGTTCGATCAAGAATGGTTGGATAATGATAATCAAATTGATCATGCAGATGCCTTACTTAGAGCCAAAAGTGCAAATGTAGGTCAAGAATATTATTTTTTAGCCTATTATGTTGATGGTTTAATTAAAATTTGGCAAGCGACAGGGGAAAACAGTTATCTGGATGAAGCTTTAAAACTAATTAATCTAACGGTAAGCGATGCTACTAATGTAGGTAACGGATACCTAGGATGGCCAAACAATGAAAATGATGGTTACCCACTCTGGGATAGTTACTATTGGCGCTACGTAGCTACGTTACTTAGAATAATGCATCAATCGCCAAATTTGAGAGCCACAGAAGACTATCAAAAACAATATGAAGAACTTTTAGCATTCTCAGAGAAAAACATTTGGGAAAGATATGAAGTTCAAGGGTTAAATAATTTTTATAGAATTAACACCCATATGTCTACTCATTGGGCTAGAATTGGTATGGAGTTATATATTATCACTGGCAAGGAAAAATACAAAACTGTTTTTGAAAATATTTCATACGGCGATATGATCTACCGCCCATCTAATCTTAGAAATCAGTTAAAACCTAACAGTAAGGTTTCATCAGCAGTAACCTGGAGTCAACGTTGGGATATTAATTCAATTCAAGATACGGATCATGCAGGCGCAATAGTTAGTTTTATTGTAAACGCCTATGAAAATGACATGTATTGGAACCAAGAAGATATAGACGCTTTAAAATCAACGTTAAAAGATGTTATTTGGAAAGAAGAATTTGGCTCCAATTTTATGTCCAATGTGGATGGTACAGGTGAATTTGATTTACATGGTAGAATTCATGAATGGCTTGTTTTAGGTAGTTATGATTCAGAAATACAGGAAAGAATTATAAAAGATTATACTGGTAAGAATTTAACTTATTATGGAATTCAGCCCTTAGGTATAGCGGCATTAAATGCTAAAATCTTAGAGGATGGACATCCAGTTTACCCAGAACAATAATTTAAAATTATAAGCCCTTTCAGGGCTTATAATTTTTATTTTAATACCGAACAAATTAACAATCACATCGAATTAATAGTAGTATTTTCTATTTAGTAGTTATTTTTGGCATATTTTATTATTTAGTTGAAATGGTAATGCACTTTGTATAGTTTAATTAATTAGCATGAACAAAACTAATCAGCCAAAATTAATACTTGGTCTTTTTATAATTTTTGTTATTATTTTTTTAATAGCTTTAGGTCCATATTTTCAGCTACAATATATAGTAACTATGGGATTGCTGCCTATATTAGCTGGAATATCCTTCTTATACGATTCAAAAGATCTACACCTAAAAAAAAAGGAATTTTTCATATTCCTTACTTTATTTTTAATAAGCTTTACTACTATATTTTACTACAAAGGCTTTGAAGAATTTACTTCTACTTTAAGTTCCTTTTTTGGTGCAGTAATATCTGCATATATTGCCATTGGCCTTACAAAAAGAATAGATTATAGCAATTATATTCATATTGGTTACATTATATCTATTATTTTACTGTTTTTAATAATGGTCATAAATGGTAATATCACTACCAATTTTGCATCGGCCATAGCATTTAGAGATAGGTTTATGTTAAATGCGAATGCATATTCCTATTTCTGCATTTTTGCCAACTTCTCATTGTTTTATCTTTATTTAAAATATAGGAAGAATCTTATACTTATATTTTTAATTTTACTACCCATTTTATTCTTGATTATTGCTTTTACAACGCAGTCAAGAGCAGGATTACTGCTAATAACTCTTATCAATGTAAGTTTTTGGCTATTTGTAAACAAGCCCGTCAACCCAACTAAATTCAGAACAATATTTAGAAAATTTCTAATACTCTCTGCTTTAGTTCTATTGATTTTTCAATTTTTAAAAATTTATGAAGGATCTAGAATACAAAACAGAGTAGCGAAAACCGAACATAAGAAAGACTCAAGAGAAGTTTTAATTGAAGAAGGTATAGAAGTTTTTAAACTTAATCCGATTTTTGGAGTAGGTTTAGGCCAATTCCCTTTTTATAGTAAATATAGATTGTTTACCCACAATTCGTACACTGAAGTCTTAGCCGAACATGGAATAATTGGAGGCGTATTGTTATTCGCTTTATTTCTAATACCGACAATACAAAGTATCAAAAATTACAGGAAAGATAAAAATAACCCACTGTACAAATTCTATCTATTGTTTTTTATTACATTTCTAATTTATAATAATTTTTATGTGTTCTATAAATTCCCTTTTTCCATGATGTACTTTTTCCTAATTATTACGCTTCAAAAGAATGACACCGTTTCACAATAGATAGCTAACATAAATTATTATCAAAACATTTTAACTTAAATAATGTGTCATTAAAACAAAAGGCAATTAGCGGTTTCAGCTGGACCGTTTTTGAAGGTATATTTAGCCAAGGAGCCATATTTATTGTAGGTATAATATTAGCCAGACTTTTAACTCCTGAGGATTTTGGTGTTGTAGGTATTATAACCGCTATTATCACAGTGACTAATTCAGTTGTAGAAGCTGGATTTGGTAGCGCTTTAATACGTAAAGTTGAAGCCAATGATAAAGATTACAACACGGTATTTTACACAAATTTAGTTACGGCTGTTTTTTTATATCTATTACTTTTCCTTTCTGCAAAACAGATAGCGTATTTTTTTAATACGCCAATTCTAAACGACTTAATAAAAGTATCGGCATCAATTCTTGTCATAAATGGGCTAGTTATTATACAAAGAACCATTTTAACTAAACAATTAGATTTTAAAAAGCTTGGTGTTTTTGCTGTAATATCCTCCTTATTAGCAGGTGCTATTGCCGTTTTTATGGCGTATAAGGATTATGGTGTTTGGAGTTTAATAGCGTTTTCAGTTTTGAGACCGCTAATGAATAGTATAATGTTATGGATAAGCTCTACCTGGGCTCCAAAACTTCAATTTTCTAGACAAAGTTTTACGGAATTATTTAATTTCGGTTATAAACTTTTAATAACAAATTTGGTAAATACTGCTTATAAAAATGTATATTATTTTATAATTGGCAAATACTTCTCCCCTACATCTTTGGGTTTTTACACAAGAGCTGACCAATTTCAAACTCCATTTTCTACCAACATAACCTTCGCTATAAGAAGAATCAGTTTTCCAATATTATCTAATTTTCAAAATGACAGAAAAAATCTAAAACTAAAATTTATTCAGTTCATTCGTTTTAGTATGTTCTTGAACTTTACGATCATGCTTATTATTGCAGCCATTTCAAAACCATTAATTTTAATTACTATAGGTGAGAAATGGGAAACATCTATTTTTTATCTCCAACTTTTATGTATACCAGGCATGTTGTATCCATTACAAATTCTACATTTAAATTTGTTACTTATAAAAGGTTACTCTAATCTAAATCTCAGACTAGAAGTAATAAAAAAAATAATACTTATTCCAATAATATTAGTAACCGTTAATTATGGAATAGTTTATATGATATATGGGCTTATTACCTTCTCAATAATTGAATATTTTATTAATAGTTTTTACACCAGAAAAATAATTAATTATAATCTAAAGAATCAATTAAAGGATTTTTTACCATTTTTTACAATTGCTATTGTCACATTTGTTAGTATGTTAAGTATTACATATTTTTTATCAGATATATATTTAATGCTATTTATACAACTTATTACTGGAGTCATCGTTTTTATTTCTATCAATGAAATAATTAAACCAATGGAATACTTGACAATTAAAAATAAACTGTTGTCAATTTTAAAAAATAAGAAATGATGAATGGTAAAATAAAAGTTGCATTTCTGCTAAGTATCATAACAGAACGAGGAGGAATAGGAAGAGTTACCTCCATTATTTCAAATGAATTAAGTTTAAATCCAAATTTTGAAATTCATATTATCAGTTATGCTAAAAAGCAGTCTAACTCTTATGATTGGAACAGCGAATTACCATATCATTATTTATTAGAAAAAAGAACACCCATGAAAAAGGGTATATGGTCCGCTACTAATAAATTACGAAAAATAATCTCTAAATATAACATAGATATTCTTATTTCTTGTGGCGCAATTACAGGACCCTTAAGCGTTCTTGGCACACGTTTTAATAAAACCAAGTTAGTTTACTGGTCTCATTCTAGTTTTAAAGGTACTTCCAATAAACAATTTAGAATTTTCAACGAACATTTTAGCGCCCTTTTTTGTGACTGCTTAATTAGTCTGACAAAAACTGATGAAAAGAATTACAGTAACGAAACTAAGGCGAAATTTGTTACTCAAATTTATAACCCTATTGACAAAAGATTATTGGAAAATGTAAAAACTTACAATGAAAACTCAAAAAAAATCATTAGTGTTGGCAGATTAACCGCTCAAAAAAACTTTGAAGCTGCACTTGATGTTGCTGAATTAGTTTTCAAAAAACATCCTGACTTTATATGGGATATTTATGGTTCAGGAGAAGATGAAGAAATGTTGAATAACATAATAGAATCAAAAAATTTAAGCGGTAAAGTCAATCTTATGGGGCAAAGTAGTGATTTATATAATTTATATAATGATTACGCCATGATGGTTATGACTTCAAAATATGAAGGTTTTCCTATGAGCTTAATTGAGGGTTTAGCCTCAAAATTACCGTTAGTTAGTTTTGATATACCTACAGGTCCTAATGAAATAATAATTGACAAAAAAAATGGATATTTGATACAACCATTCAATATTCAAGAAATGGCAAATAAGATAAATTTATTAATAGAAAATCAAAATAAACGCAAAATGTACACAGATTTTGACCGAAATCATATTAGTCAATTTAAATTAGAATTTATAATTACTAAATGGGAAAACACTCTTAAAAAAATAATTTAATAAGTTTTTGTCATTAACAATTAAAATAATTCAAAATGGTGCTACACATTTGTAATGATTTTTCTTTAACAAAAGTTCATAGCAATCTTTATAGATCTATAGATGAATTAAATATTCCACAAATAGTATTTAATCCTATTAGAAATACTACACCGGTTGGAAATAATAATATAGAATTTAAAACAGGAGAAAGTCAAATATTCTATTCAAAAAAATTAAAACTAAAACATAAATTTTTTTATAGAAAAAAAATAAAATTTTTGTACAAGGATTTGGTATCCCAAATTAAAATTGATCAAATTAAAATTTCACATGCTACAACACTATTTAGTGATGGCGGATTATGTTATATGTTGAAAAAAAAGCATAATATCCCATATATTGTAGCAATAAGGTCTACAGACATTGAAGTTTTTCTAAAATACCGTCCTGATCTAATTTTTTTAGCAAAAGCTATTTTAAAACAAGCAAAGCAAATAATTTTTATAAGTGACTCTTTACAAAACAAATTTTTCAAACATCCGTTAGTATTAGGTAACAAAGTAAGTCTCAAAAATAAATCTAAGGTAATTTACAATGGAATTAATGACTTTTGGTTAGACAATATAACAAACCAAAAAAAAGAGCAACCCTTCAAGGTCCTATATGTAGGTCGATTAATTCCACGAAAAAACCTGATTAAGTTAGCAAATGCTATTATTGAATTAAACAATTCCAATTATCCATTACAACTAAATATTGTCGGTTCTGGAGGCAAAGATGAAAATTCAATAAAAAAGCTTGCGAACTCTAATAGTGCTATCATTAAACTGATAGGGCAAGTAAATGATAAAAGTAAATTAAAAGATCTGTATGAAGAAAATCATATTTTTGCTATGCCTTCAGTAGGTGAAACTTTTGGTTTGGTATATATTGAAAGTTTGTCCCAAGGACTACCTATATTGTATATGGAAAATGATGGAGTAGATAATGTTTTTGAATTTGAAGTAGGTGAAAAGTGCTCTATTGATGATATCTCAGAAATTAAATTAAATCTAATAAAGCTTATAGAAAACTATGAAAACTATCAATTAGATAGAATTGATTTTTCCTTATTCCGATGGAATAACATAGCCGACAAATACGTTCAACTATATAATCAATATGTTACTTTTTAAAAAAATATATTTTACAATCAAGGTTATTTTAAGAATACCTACAGACTTTATAAAAAAAAATAAAATTCATTTTAGCACTAAAATAAGTCATAACTCACTTATTTCAGACTCAAAAATTGGGAAAGAAAATTATATAGCATGCAACACTGTTATTATTAACACTAGAATTGGTAATTATTCCTCGATTGCACCAGGAGTTCAAATTGGAGGTATGCAGCATTCATATTGGTGGGCTAGCACTTCACCAAGGTTAAGTAAACATTGTGTTTATGATAACGTAACAACCATAGGTAATGATGTTTGGATCGCAGCTGGTTGTATTATAAAGCAAGGTGTTACCATTGGTGACGGAGCAGTAATAGGTGCTATGTCTTTTGTAAATACCGATATTCCAGAAAATTCTATTTATTTTGGCAGTCCTGCTAAATTTTATAAAAAAAGATTAGACGATAATGTTTTTAATGATTTAAAAAAATCTAAATATTGGGATTTAAATCCAAAGGAGGCATTAGAAATATTAAACCAACTTGAACATGAACATTCTATACCTACATCAATACTTCACCACCCCTAATCAACCTGGCGGCACACGTTCTTATTGGAACAGCCTAGAGTTGCTAAAACATGGTCATAAAGTAACTGTTATTTCTTTAGGAAAAAATAATAAAAAAAGGTTTGAGCGTAAAACGGTAGATGGCATAGACGTCATATATGTTAGAGTGCCCTATTCACAAACCATGAGTATAGCATCACGTTTAAAATCTTTTTTGCATTTTATGGTGTTTTCTACATATTTAGCAATGAAAGAAAAAAATATTGATTTTGTAATAGCCACCTCTACCCCATTAACCATTGGTTTTCCTGCTTTGGTTTTAAAAAAAATTAAAAAAGTCCCTTATCTATTTGAAGTTAGAGATCTTTGGCCAGAGGTACCCATTCAAATGGGCGGGCTAAACAATAAAACAGCCATTAAATTTGCTAAATGGTTTGAACGTACCATCTACAAAAATGCCAGTCATGTCATTGCACTTTCACCCGGTATGGAAGATGGCGTTTTGCAAGAAAACACACCTAAACAAAAAGTTAGCATGATACCTAACATGGCAAAAATAGATGCCTTCTGGTCAAGAGAGCCAGATTATGCATTAATGAAAGACTTGAACATTTCACAAGATACCTTTAAAGTAATTTATTTTGGTGCTTTAGGCAAAGCCAATGCTATTGAATATATTTTAGAAAGTGCTGCGTTATTAAAAGAAAACAAAACCATTGAGTTTTTATTTATAGGCAGTGGACCAGGTACTGCATTAATAGAAGCTTACAACACAAAAGAAGGCTATAACAATGTAAGATACTTAGGCTTTTTTAATATGGAAAAAACGTCTGAAGTTGTTAACTTTTGCGATGTTTCATTAGTAACTTTCAAGAATTTACCAATTCTAGCCACTAACTCGCCAAACAAATTGTTTGATTCTTTATCTGCAGAGAAACCAATCATTGTAAATTCTGCCGGTTGGACAAAAGATTTAGTGGAAAATAATAAATGTGGCATATTTGTAGATCCGGAATCTCCTCAAGACTTTGCAGATAAATTGACTTTACTTTCGCAAAATCAAGAAAACCTAAAAGTAATGGGCAAAAATTCAAGAAAACTTGCAGAAACCGTTTATGACAAAACGTTACTATGCAAACAATTTGCAGAAGTTGTAAACAAAGTCAAAATTTAACTTAAATAGTCCCCTTATCATGTATAAATACTTAAAACGATCATTTGATATTGTTCTTTCCTTATTTGGTCTATTGATATTATCACCAATTTTACTAGTAGTAGCTTTAATTTTAGCTTTAGACTTTAAAGACACCCCATTTTTTACACAAAGTAGACCAGGTAAAAATGAAAAAATATTCAAGGTTTTTAAATTAAAAACTATGAATAATAAAAAGGATGAAAATGGAGAACTTTTAAGTGATACCGAAAGATTGACTCCACTTGGTATCTTCATAAGGAAAACATCTATAGATGAGTTGCCACAATTGTTCAATGTTTTAATTGGGGATATGAGCCTTATAGGGCCTAGGCCATTACTTGTTAAATACTTACCCTATTATAAACCCGAAGAAAGAATACGATTTTCTGTTCGCCCAGGCATTACCGGTTTGGCTCAAGTTAGCGGGCGAAATTATATGAGTTGGGATGAAAAATTTAGGAAAGACATTTATTATGTTCAAAATCTAAGCTTTAAACAAGATGCTCAGATTTTTTACAAAACCTTAATTAAAGTATTCCAAACTTCTGATGTCGAATTAGACCAGAGTTCCTATATGGCCGATTTGGACATTGAAAGAAAAGATTATACGCTTACTTCCTAAAATAAAGCTTATTTTTGATCAACTGTTAAAGTTAACTTAAAGCAATCCTAAAAACTTTTCAGTAAGTTACACTAATATATCAGCCAACATAATTCTTTAAATGAATAATATATTAATTACTTCAATAGGTAGGAGAGTTTCCTTAGCGAAATTTTTTAAAAATGAATTGAAGTCTATTTTCCCCGATGCAAAAGTTTATGGGTCAGACATGAACCCTAAATTATCCGCTGCATGTAGAGTTGCCGATGGAAGTTTTACTATGCCAAAAGCAAGTGATAAAGAATATATTTCGTTATTAATAGAAAAGTGTACCAACTTAGGCATTAGATTAATAATACCTACTATAGACCCCTCTTTATTACCATTGTCACAGCATAAAGAATTATTAAAAAAGAATGGAATAACGGTAGTGGTACCCAATGAAGATTTTGTTGCAAAATGTAGGGATAAACGAATGATCCATGATTTTTTTGAATCTAAAGGGGTTAATGTAGCGGAAGAATACTGCAAAAACACTTTTCAATTACCACTTTATATAAAACCTTACGATGGTAGTAGCAGTATTGACAACTTTGTTATTAAGAATAAGGATGAATTGACCGAATATCATTATGAAAACAAAAAATTAATGTTCTTGGAATACTTGGACCACGACCTTTATGATGAATTCACATGTGATCTTTATTATACCAAAAATGGCAATTTAAGATGTGCAGTACCAAGACAGCGACTTTATGTAAGAGCCGGTGAAGTAAATAAGGGAATTACCAAAAAGAATGAATTAGTACCCTTTATTAAAAAACAGCTTGGACACCTAGATGGCATTAGAGGCTGCTTAACGGTTCAGTTTTTTATGCACAAAGAAACCAAAGACATTTATGGTATAGAAGTGAACCCAAGATTTGGAGGTGGCTACCCTTTAACGCATAGTGCTGGTGCAAACTATGTAAAATGGATTTTACAAGAATACTTACTAGGAGAGGAATTAACAGGTTATTTCGATGATTGGAAAGAAGATTTACTTATGCTTCGATATGACGGTGAAGTTTTAGTGCATGGATATAAAGATTGATAGATCTACAGCTTTGGTATTTGATTTAGATGATACCTTATATAATGAAATAGAATATTTAAAATCTGCCTATTGGTATATTTGTTCAGAGCTTACTGAAAAAGATACGGAAATTCTCTATAATCATGTATTTTCAATTTATAGAAATGGTGATAATCCCTTTTTATATTTAGCTGAAAAATACGATGTTTCAATAGACCATCTGATATTTCAGTATAGGAATCATTTTCCTACAATTAAAACTTTTCCTGGCGTTTTGGAACTCCTTCAAGGAATTAAGAAAAGACAGGGAAAAATTGGTATTGTTACTGACGGCAGAACCGTTACACAATCCAATAAATTAAAGGCGTTAGGTATATGGAATCTTATTGATTGCTGTATTATTTCCGAAAGTGTTGGTACCGAAAAACCAAGTAAAAGAAACTTCAAATTAATAGAGAAAGATTTAAAGGTTTCGAAATATTATTATTTTGGAGATAATTTTAAAAAAGACTTTATAACACCTGCGTATTTAGGTTGGCATACTATTGGCCTTATTGATAATGGATTAAACATACACCCTAATAGTTGTTACAACGCATTAAACTCACCAGAAAGCTTAATACGATCATTTAATGAAATAAGTGTCGTATAATAAGTAATAGGAATAAAAAACCGCATTGTAGAATAACAACACGGTTTATTTTTTGTGATATCTAACTAATTAGATCTTTAGTAAACATTCTACTTTTCAGGTATTTATTAAACTTAATATAATAGTACGAACTACTCACTGTCCACCCCATCCAAGCCATTTTTTTATCATATAATAATGGTTTAACCTTTACCAAGTATCTAAATGTCTTTTCTGGACTCCAAATAAATTCCTTTAAAAGCTGTATTTTGGATTGAGACAATTGACTTGGATCATAAACCATACCTACTTTATTTCCCCCAACATTTTGATAAAACCCTTTAGAGATTAATTGTATAAATTTCAATTTCTTCCTATTAGTAAACAATCCCAACCTCAACGCAAGTCCTGTTATGTAATTTTGAACCATAGTATCAGAATAAGTAAGTCCATTTAATGATTTCATCAAATCATCGAATTGCGTATCCATAAACTTTTGAATAGGCGATATAAATTCATCAAATACCTTTTTTTCATTAGGCTCATGGTATTCTATAGTAGGAAATTCGGGATTATTCTTATAACCTAAGGTACTTCCGTGTGGGGCTGCCAATAATTGCTCATACAATTGGCCATTTGCTTGAAGAATATGGTCAGAATAACCTTTTTTAGGATACACCGTAAAATTTAGGCCGTATCTTTTTGTTTTACTTTCTATAGTATAAATTTCGCGCAAACCTATGTAATATCCGGTAACCGGTACTTCGCAATTTAAGTATTGATAAATGCATTCTTGCATGGTACCTCCCCAACCCACATCAACTAAAGTCATACCATCTGACTTAAAGTCAACGTTAAATGAATTTAAATAATTATTAAAAGCATCGCGTTGCCCTACCCTATGTAACTCATAGGCTTCTTTAAAAGCGTCATTAGCTCGTAACTTAATAACAACGTCCGATGCACTGAAATTTTCAATCTCTTCATCTTTATCTACACCAACCGCCGAAGCAATTGTTAATATATCTTTTTCTTCAATATTAAAAGATTCCAGAAACTGGGCAGTTGTCATGACATCATAGTTCTTTTTTATAGGAGCAAATTTTTCTTCCTCAATAGGTTTTAGAGAAACTTGTTTAGCAGAATGCCTTGAAGCTTTGAAATAATGTGTGTTTATTTGATTCTCTGAACTTATTCCATTAAATTTCTGATAAGCATCAAATAAATGCTTTAAATAATGACCTTCACGTGCCAAAAAGAATAAATCCTTTATACCTTTCTTTTTTGCTTCAGTATACAATCTTTCGGTAAAAAAATAAAAATGAATGATATATTCACTAAATGGATAATCACTTTTCTTACAATTCTTTTCTACCTTTTTACAAGCCTTAATGAACTCCTTTTCTACATTACCGAATAAATTCTTTTTATTTCTAAATTTATGTGAATAATGCTTTAAGAAGTTTCCTGAAATACCGTGTTTAACGGAATTAATAACATCACTGGTTTTATTATCTCCCATCATGGCTGTTTCCGCTGCAACAGAACCTGTTGCTTCTAAAACTAAAGGGTACAAATTACCTGCACTTTCTTTACTCTTTTTATAATCACATGAAATAAAAACTTCATTGAAAATATCAGTGATACCATGAAAATCTAACAATCTTAAAATAATACTTTTAGGCAAGTGATAATCTGAAACTATATAAATACTATAATTTTCAGACTTCAAAAATTTTAGGCCATCTACCAATGAAGCGTTTATAAACTGTACAGAAGTTTCACTTCTATAATCTGCTTCCATAGTAATATTATAAAATTCTAACCATTCTACGTTATCCAGAATATTAGAATTTATCAATCTATAGTACACTTCCCTCATTACTAGCTCATAAGGCACCTCAACCTTACTTAATTTCATATCGGCAGCTAGCTTAGATACAACATTTGCTCTAATCTTAAATAAAACCCCAACATCTAATGTTAATCCCAAATCTCTAATGAGAAATTTAGCCCAAATTCTATATACATAATTTGGATGAACTGTTCTATGTATTAAAGTATCAAACAAATCTGTAAAAACGACATTTATACTAGAATCGTTCTTTATCTTTTGTATTGTATTATTCAATTTGAATTGTTTTAATGGCTACTAATAAATATAATTTATAAAGCTGGTTAAGATTTAAACATAAATACCTATGCCTGCTGACAAATTAAACCTTAAATAATAAGTTTTATTATAATTATTCGATAAAACTATATAATTAACAGCATAACATGATTGAAACAAGAAAGTCGTGCTAAAGTAAAAAAACTTTAACACGACTTAAATTATAAAACAAATGTTACCTTCTTAAAATTAGTCTCTTAGAAACAGGTTCATCATTATTCAATACAACAGTAACAACATATACATCTGCGGTTAAAATTTCTAATGATATTCTATACGTGCCACTTACAAAAATTTCATTAGGGGTGTACTGCTTAATTAATCTACCTGCGGAATCATGGAGCATAAAACCTATGATATCTTCATCATCAACAATACCATTTAAAGTTATTTCAACAAAATCTACGGACGGATTAGGTGATAATACCATATCCAACGCTACTTCTTCAAGTACTTCATTCTCTTCTACCACAATGGACAATGAAGTTGAATCCGTTAAACCTTCCTCATCTGTTACCGTTAAAACAACTTCATATGTACCAGCTGTTTCAAATTCAAATTCAGTATCTGCCTCAAGTACTATGTTACCATCACCAAAATCCCATTCATAAGAAACAATACCGTTATCATCAGTTGAATTACTTCCTATAAATGATACTGTAAGCGGAGCTTCACCTGAAACCACATCTGAACTAGCCACAGCAACTGGTGCTTCGTTAAAATCATTTTCAACAACCACCGTAATCACTAGAGATGCTTCATCTGTTAAGCCTTCATCATCGGTCACGGTCAATACCACCGTAAAATCACCGGCAGTTTCAAAAACATGCTCTGGATCAGCTTCCATAGAAGTTCCACCATCACCAAAGTCCCATGAATAAGTAACAATATTATTATCATCTGTAGAATTACTACCTACAAACGATACTGAAAGCGGTGCTTCACCTGTTGTTATATCTGAACTAGCTATGGCAACTGGTGCTTCATTTACAACCATACCCTCTTCAACCGTTATAGTCAGCGTTGTGGTATTGGACAATCCTTCTTCATCCGTAACGGTTAAGGCTACCTCAAATACACCTGCAGTTTCAAAAACATGCTCTGGATTCGGTACGTTTGATGTTCCTCCATCAATAAAATCCCAAGTATAGCTAGCTATACCAACATCATCTGTGGAGTTACTACCTACAAAAGACACAGTAAGTGGCGCTTCACCAGAAACAATATCTGAACTAGCTATGGCTACTGGTGCCACATTTGGTTCATTTACCGTTATGGTCAATGAAGTATTATGGGTTTGACCTTCAACATCGCTTACCGTTAATATCACCTCATAAACATTAACATCTTCAAAAGTATATACAGGATTCATTTCATTTGAAGTTTCACCATTTCCAAAATCCCATAAATAGGATGCTACACCATTATCATCAGAAGACCCACTACCATTAAAGGAAACCGTTAGCGGAGCATCACCTTCCAATACATCTGCGGTAGCAAGCGCTATAGGAATACCATTTCCAGCCACAGAAATATTAGCGGCAGAAGTATCTACTTTACCATCTGCATCCGTAACCGTTAAGGAAACATTATAGGTATCAGAGGCAGCGTATACATGAATTGGATTTGGTTCGTCAGAGGTGTTTCCATCTCCAAAATCCCAAAAATAAGATACAATTCCGTTATCATCCGTACTTGACGAAGAATCAAAACTTACCTGAAGTTCATCTATGGTATAATCAAAAGCACTTTCAGGTGCAGTGGTATCAGGTAAATATTGTATTAATGTAGCTTTTGTCTCCGTAGCACTATCATCTATAGAATTTGACACGCCACCTCTTCCACGCAAATGAATACTTACCAAATCATTAACTCCATCACTATAGACTTGAACCCTTAATCCGTCCATTTGAATAGCTGCTTGTTCCGTACCACCCCATTCGTAAATACCTGCATCGATCCAGCCACCCGCTCCTTCATCCAAAATAATCCAATCATTACCTACACGGTAACTAATTCTCCATAAAGAGTTTGGCTGTGGTTGGTTATCATATACACCACCAAAGGTGATATAATTCACTAATTTACGTGAGGCCCAATCTACTTGCCATCTAAAACCATTATCAACATCCGGTGTTCCTAAATTAGCACCAAACGGCTCTCCATATTCATTATAATCCGTTCGAACAAAATAATCATCTCTAGCCGGATCATATAATATAGACTGTACTGTTCCCCTAGGATTTGTGGCAGATCCAGTTACCGTTGCATCTGGTAATAAGGCAATATTAATACCCGCATTAGGTCCATTATCTGCTTGATCACTGGTTACAATAATATCTACAGATGCTTGATCCGTTAATCCCTGCTCATCTGTTACTGTTAAAGTAGCGGTATAGTTCCCAGGTTGAGTATAAACATATGTAGGATCTGCTTCAGTAGACGAATTGCCGTCTCCAAAATCCCATTCATATGTAACTACAGCCACATCATCGGTTGAATTACTCCCTACAAAATCTTCCGTAAGTGGCGCTGCCCCGGTAATTAGACTTGTTTCAATTACGGCAACTGGCGCTTCATTTGCTGGTGCACCCAAGTTAATGACTTGTGTAGAGGTGTCGCTTAAACCATCTGCATCGGTTACCGTTAACATAACGCTGTAAGAACCTGAAGTTGTAAACACGTTTGTTGGGTTTTGGTCAGTTGACGTATTTCCATCTCCAAAATCCCATTCATAAGAAACAATACCCATATCGTCAGTACTTAAAGTAGCATCAAAATCAACTTCAAGATCATTAATAACATATTCAAAACTGCTTTCAGGAGCTCCTGTGTCCGGCAAATATTGAATCAACGTAGCCTTTGTCTCCGTAGCACTATCATTTACTTTGTTAGACACACCACCTCTACCTCTTAAGTGGATACTAATTAAATCATTAACACCGTCACTATATACTTGCACACGAAGTCCATCTATAGCCATTGGTGCCTGAGATTGACCTCCCCATTCAAATATACCAGCATCGATCCAACCTCCCGTACCTTCTTCTAAGATAGTCCAGCTATTTCCAACTCTATAACTAATTCTCCATAACGAATTTGGTTGTGGTTGGTTATCAAAAACACCACCGATAGTAATGTAATTAACATTTTTTCTATTGGCCCAGTCTACCTGCCATACAAATGCATCATCAACGTCAGGTGTACCAAGGTTTTCACCTTTTGCAACCCCATACTCATTGAAATCGGTTATTTCATAATAATTACCTCTTGATGGGTCAAAAAGAATAGCTTGCGGTGTTCCTCTACCGTTTAAAACAGATCCATTTAACACTGCATCTGGAAGTAATGCCAAATTTAAACCGGCATTTGGATTGTTGTCCACAGCTCCCCCATTAGCTAAAATATTAAGTTCGTCTATATTGGTGTTACCATCCGCATCGGTAACCGTTAAAGTAACCGTATAGTTACCAGATGCCGAGTAGGTATAGTTTGGATTAGCCACATCAGCAGTTTCTCCATTTCCAAAATCCCACAAATAAGAGACCACACCAACATCATCACTAGAATCATCACCTGTAAACTGTACATTTAAAGGTGCAGGACCTACGGATACATCTGAAGTAGCAACCGCCACCGGTATAGAATTATCTTCCATTACAGTAATTTCTTGAACCGAAATATCACTTAAACCATTGCCATCCGTAACTGTTAAAGTAACATCATATGTTCCAGAAGTTTCGTAAGTATGCACAGGGTTTGCACTGGTAGAACCGTTACCATCTCCAAAATCCCATGTATAGGAAACAATGCCAACATTATCTGTACTTTCAGAAGAATCAAAAGTTACTTCCAAATTATTTATAGTGTAATCAAAAGCACTTTCTGGTGCACCGGTATCTGGTAAAAATTGTATTAAGGTAGCTTTTGTTAGAGTATCACTGTCATCCCATCTATTAGAAATACCACCTCGACCTCTTAGATGAATACTTACCACTTCATTTACACCATTACTATACACTTGAACCCTAAGACCGTCCATCTGAATGGGTGTTGTAGTTGCACCACCCCATTCAAAGATTCCAGCATCGATCCACCCACCAGTTCCTTCTTCTAAGATAGTCCAATCATTACCAATTCTATAGCTAATTCTCCATTCAGAATTTGGTTGTGGTTGATTAGGATATACTCCACCAAAAGTGATATAATTAACTTCCTTTCTATTAGCCCAATCTACCTGCCATTTAAAACCGTTATCTACATCTGGAGTTCCTAAGTTTTCACCATTGGAAACACCATATTCATTAAAATCAGTGACAACAAAGTAATTATCCTGTAATGGATCATATAATATAGCTTCAGGTGTACCTCGACCATTTTCTACCGAACCGCTTAATACAGCATCTGACAACAAGGCTAAATTCACATTAGCGTTTGCATTATTATCCACTGCACCTCCATTTGCAACAATTTTTATGGTTGATTCATCAGCGTTACCATCTGCATCAGTAACCGTTAATGTAGCATTATAAGTACCAGGTACCGTATATTCATATATTGGATCTTCTTCAGAAGACGTAGAACCATCTCCAAAATCCCAAGCATAGGAAACTATGCTAACATCATCTGTAGAACCACTGCCCGTGAATTCAACAGTCAAAGGCGCAGGACCCGATTGAACATTGGAAGAGGCATTGGCCACCGGTATAACAGGAACTCCATCAACAGTTATACTTTGCGTAAAACTATCACTTAATCCATCAGCATCCGTTACCGTTAAAGTAACATCATAAGTTCCTGGACCTACAAAATCATAAACTGGATTTTGTTCATCAGATGTCTCACCATCTCCAAAGTCCCAATCAAAGGTAACAATACCAACATCATCAGTACTTTCGGAGGTATCAAAAGTTACCTCCAGATCATTAGTTGTATAATCAAATCTTGCCGTTGGAGCACCATCATCTTCCAAATATTGAAACAAGGTTGCTTTTATAGGTTGGTCAGTGTCGTCAATTCTTAAAGAGTTACCTCCTCTTGCCCTTAAATGCGTACTTTCAATATCATTTACGCCATCACTATATAATTGCATGCGGAATCCATCAGCTTCAACTGGATCTTGAGATTTACCTCCCCATTCATAAATTCCGGAATCGATCCAACCACCAACTCCTTCTTCTATTACTATCCAATTGTCTCCTTGACGATAACTAAGTCTCCAAGCCGTATTGGGTTGAGGTTGATTTTCATAAGTTCCTCCAAAAGTGATATAGTTAACTAACTTTTTATTCAACCAATCAACTCTCCAAGTAATAGCTTCTTCAATGGGCAATGTACCCGAATCATGATAACGAAGAACTCCAAATTCATTCCAATCCGTTGCTACAACGTAATCATTGATTGAAGGGTCATATAATATATCCTGGGCTACCCCACGCCCCTCTTCACCATGTATTTGACTAGATAATATTGCATCACCAGCCAAGGCTACATTAATATTCTCATCTGCTGTATTATTAACAGCACCACCAGTTACGGTAATTTCAATTGATTTTGATTCTGTTTGACCATCATTATCTGTAACTGCCAAAGTAGCGGTATAAACACCTGGTACCGTATACGTATGACTAGGGTCTATTTCTGAAGATGTTCCACCGTCACCAAAAGTCCACTCATAAGTATCTATAGTATCATCATCGGTAGACTCATTACCAGTAAAATTGACTATCAAATCTATATTACCAAGTGTTTTATCTGCCGTAATTACCGGTGTAGGTGGAATTGACAAGTTAGTTATCCACTCCTCCAATAAGGCTACACCTGCTTCGTCTACCTGACCTTTGGCTAGCCAAGGCATCATAACACCTGGCGTAGTGCTATTTGCTCTATGATAAATTTGAGATTTAGATGGATTACCCACAAAAATAATTTGCTGATCAGCTGACATTTCTTCAACAGGTTCTACAATTGATGCAGTTAAAAGATTAGTTTCGATCAAACTTTTTGCCAATCGTAAATCAAAATCTGCTCGAAGGTTATTATCCGATCGATGACAATAAGCACAATTTAAATCTAAGTATGATCTTGCTTTATCATTAACACTCGCATTGATATCATTAATGGATGCATGAGTCAGGAAGTTTTGTGTATCGCCTTCAGTTATGGTTTCTTCTATAAAACCAAGTTCACTTAATGTAACTAATTGATTACCAGAAACACCGCCAACACCAGTATAATCATAGTCACTATTCAAATTCCGAGTTCTTGGCCCTAAAGTTCCTTTTGATATTTCATTGTGACAACTTAAACATTCACTTGTGGATGGATATTGCCACGTAATAGTTTTACTACCCCCATCTTCTAAAGCAACTTGAACATCTTTTGCATCACCAGCACTCATATCAATAAGTGTTGCATCGGTTTGTGCAGCATTCCACTTATATGATAAGAAAGTCCAATTTCCATTGCTATTTTTTATAGAAAATCTCGTCTCAACTTTTTGCGTCACCTCTGGGTTGTTTTCATCTATAGGGTAATCAAAATGCTTTATCATTACCGAACCTACAGGAAATTCCCATATTCCATTTTCTGAATAATTAATTTGCTCATCTGCTGTATCTGGATTTCCATCATTGGGAATAGCCATCCAACGTTTTTTCAATGCACCATCGGACCAAAAAGGGTCAATTAGTTCGTACGGTAAAAAACCGTCTCTAACCACTAAATTTTCCACATCAGTGAAAGCCCCTGTTGCCGTTAAAGTTTGTGGTACTCCTGATGCTACACCAGGTTCAACAAACCTTAACAATTGTATATTATTTCCTGCAGTAAGGTAAAATATATCACCATCAGCATCTTCTCCAAAAGAAATAGGTCTTCTAGGCATGGAACCTAACGTAGACACTTCTCCTGTTGATATATCAACGGACATTATCTTTTCAGTAATGTAATCCGCAGTAATATACTTTCCATTAAAAGACGTGAATTCTGAACCTCTATATACATGACCACCAATAATAGAGCCGGCATCTTCCCTAGAAAATGCAGTTAACGGTAATTCATGAGGCATGTTATTTAACAAACTAGTAATTCCGCAACCATTTTCAGGTCCCCGAACCCCACCTTCATATACAGGCCAGCCATAATTTCCACCATATGTAAGTACATTTATTTCATCATGAGTACTTAGCCCTACATCACCTATATATATTGAACCGGTATCCGAATCTTTACTCATACGATGTGGACTCCGTATTCCAATAGCATAAAACTCTTCAAAATTATTACCTGATGGATCTAAAAAAGGATTATCATTAGGAATAAAATAATTCTGACCTGTAACTTCTTCTGGTGCCCCTATGTCTTCAGGCATTTTTCTTATTGCCGGATGACTTTTAGTAGCATCCATATCCACATCAATCCGCAAAATACTTCCATCTATATTTTCAGATATATCTTGAGAGCTAATTGCACGTCCTTGTTCCCCAATTGCTACATATAAAAAACCATCATCTCCAAACACCAAAGCCCCACCACGGTGAGCTGTATTCAACATTCTACGTCTGATCAGTCTAGTTCTAGAGTTTTCCACAAAAGAAAGATCCACAGGATCAACTTCAAAACGTTCTAAATGAATATAATTTCCATGCCAATTATTAAAATCACATCCAAAAGTACCGTTACCGCCATCACTTAAGGTATCATCGTCTGTTTCTGATTCCGTAGTATAATAAATAAACACATAATTATTACCACTTGTCCCAAAATCAGGGTGTAATTCTAGTCCTAATAGACCACCGTCCCAAACTTCAATATTTCCATCAGTTCTAGTACCCGCAGCAGAGCCGACTTCTTCAGAAAAATCAACAATTAAGTTTTTAACATTTGCATTTTGATCATCTTGAAACCAAAAAATCTCCCCGTTAAGTTGACCAACTATAATACGATTTTGTGTTGGAACAGGATTAAATGTTAAAGGATAATCAAAAGTTAAATTCTCAAATGCAACTTCATAAGGCTGAGTACTAATATTAAGATCTGGAAAGTTGGTATCCGAAAATGCTACATAAGGAGTAGCCTCAGTTAAACCAGGTCCAAAAAACATTGGACTAAAACTCATAAAAACCGCTACTGAACCTACAACACTTGTTGCTAACAGTAATTTTTTTACATTACGAAAAGATGAAGTAATTTTTTTAATCATAATTCTAAATAATATAGAGATGGGTATAATTATAAAACAAAAAAAAAGCAATAATAACGAACACTCGATTAATATCGTTCAACGCCATATAAAAACGTTTAATTTCAATATATAAAGCTTATTTAGGGGGATTCAAAAACAACGATTTAACCGAATAATTCTTACAAAAAAATTACATTTATCTACTATTGTTTACAAGTCAACAACTACTATATGAACTAGTTACTTTCAACTTTGTCAAAATATGCATTGTATACTTATTTTCTTTGAATTAATTAAACCATTTAAATCAATTAACATGAAATAGTTACATTTACAATCAATATTTAGAGCGTTGAACATATAATCTTTAATTTTAGACTTTTTACACTTTTACCAACCCCACTCTATTAGTTAAAATGAGAAAAACGACAATAATCTTCATATTTTTAATTTTCATAGGAATATATTCATGTGGTGTTGATGCTGAAGTTCTTGAGTACCAAAAAAACACCATTCACTTATTATATCCAGAAGACAATTCTGAGGTTAACGAAGGAATAATACTTACAGATACAACCAATACACTTGAATTCAAATGGGAATCTTCAACTGAAGATGAGAACCAAATATTTTACCTAGAGCTGACCAACCTCGACAATAAAACTGTTCAAGTGTATGAAAGTACTGGTAATAAAGCTTCAATTCCACTTAAACGAAACAACTCTTATTCATGGGCAGTAAGTGATTCTATAAATCACGGAAGTTCCCTTTGGACTTTTAAAAACATAGGTCCCTGGGAAACATCTACGGCGCCTTTGGCTGCAATTGCAATATCACCAGTATCAGGAGCATCAATATCGCAAACCAGTACCACCGTAAATTTAATATGGAAGGGCGAAGATGAAGACAATGACATATTGAACTATGACCTGTATTTTGGGGAATCTGAAATTCCCGAAATTTTTATCGAGAATATTGAAACAACTAGATATAACGATATTCCCGTTGAGGCCGGCAATACATATTATTGGAAAATAGTAACAAGAGACTATGTTGGAAATGAAACTTCCTCATCGGTTTTCAATTTCAATGTTGGAAATTAAACTCTCCCTTAAAATATTCCTAATAAGAGGGATAGAATGTAATTAATTAAATATACATTTACTATAAAATCTAACTCTTTGTAATCATAGATTAAACTTACTTCAATGAGATTACATGAATAATTCCGATAAAGTAAAATGGGCATTATTGTGTAGCGGAAAAGGTAATAATGTATATGACATCATTAATTATTATCAAAAAAATCCTCAACAAAACTCCTTCGATATTTCTCTAATCATTTACGAATCAAGCAATTTTAGTGCGATTAAAATAGCAAAGAGTAACCGTATTGATGTTTTGCAAATATCAAGAAACACATTTAAAGATTCTATTGAACATCAAAAAAAACTAATCCACGAAATACTATCAAGAAGAATAGATTTTATATTTCTCCTGAACTATAAATACTTAATTAAACAAGAAATGTTAAGTACGTTTCCAAACAGAATAATAAATATTCATCCGTCTCTATTTCCTAGTTTTTTAGGAACAAAGACAGCTATTCAAGATGCCTTGGTTTATGGAGTTAAAATTACAGGAATTACCACTCACATTATAAACCATGAATATGACAAAGGAATTATATTAAATCAAGTAGCTATTAAAATAAATGACAATGATAATTTTGAATTACTTTACACAAAATTTCGTAAAAAAGGATTGAAAATAATTGTCAAAACAATTAATAAATTAACAGATGAATTTCAAGCAATTAAAATTAAATAATGAAATCCAACACTTTTAAAGTTTTCAATATAGACACACCAAAGAACTTTAGCTCTTACCTAAAAGAGTGTGCAAAAATTAACGATGACAACCCTTTTTTCAAATTTGATTTAAACCTTAACAATAAATTTTCAAAAAATTCAATCCATTGTTTTGTATTGCGTAAAGCCAACGATCCCATAATCCTAATGCCAATAGTTCTTCGATCTATTATAATCAACAACAAACAAACAACTTTTAATGACGTTATTAGTCCATATGGATATAGCGGTCCACTAATATCAAAAGAGGCCAACGATAAAGACATGAATGAATTTTGGCAACTTGCTGACCTGTGGTATAAGGAAAATAATGTTATTACAGAATTTATAAGGTTTAGCCTTAACAATAACACCTTAGGCTATAATGGTAAAATAATACCGACCTTAAAAAATGTTTGTGGTGAACTCACAGATTCAAATACAATATGGAATAAGTTTGATAAAAAGGTTCGAAATAACTTCAGAAAGTCTGTAGAAAATCAATTAACATTTCATGTATATTCAGGTAACATGGAACCTAAAATCGTTTCTCAATTTTATGACATATACAAAAACACAATGATTAGACGCAATGCGGATATTGATTTATACTTTTCTTTAAGCTATTTCCAAAATTATGTAAAATTGAATCCACAACATTGCGCTATCGCTATAGTCTCTAAAGGTAACACCCCTATTTCCACGGAATTTTTATTATTATCAAAAGATACAATATACTCTTACCTTGGCGGTACCAATGCAGATTTTTTTAATTGTCGTCCAAATGATTTTTTAAAAGTAAATATTATTAATTGGGCAATAGAAAACAGTTATAAAACCTATGTTCTAGGAGGTGGCAGAATTGACAATGACAATCTTTATGCTTATAAAAAATCATTTTTCCCAAAAGAAAATGATATTACATTCTATACCGGAAGAAAAATCGTTAACCAAGAAATATACGAGTATTTGAATGAAGAAATTAAAAATTCACTTACAATGAACTCCATTAATTATTCAGACCCAAATACAAACGATTTTTTCCCTATGTATAGAAAACCAATTAATTCAATTTCTATATAAAACAGAAATGTAAATAAAACACGGAGAACGACTATTTAGATTAACATTTAAAACTCTAAAATAACAAACTCAGAACGTCTGTTCACAGCATGTTTATCTTCTGGACAATATGTATTATCATCACATTCGTTTAATAACATAGTTTCTCCGTAAGCTTCTGCAACCAATTTATCTTCAGATATACCCATTGAGACCAAATAAGCTTTTGTTTTATCAACTCTTCGCTGAGATAACCAATCATTATATTTAGAGGTTCCTCTAGAGTCTGTATGTGCAGTAATCTTTAATTTTAATGTTGGTATTTCTTCTAGAACATTTGCCAAAGAATCTAAAACTTTCTTAGAACTAGTATTTACCACGGAAGAATTTAAGGCAAAATAAACATTACCCAAACTTTCTATTCGTGACTTAATTTCTTCCCTTTTCTTATTTAACGCATCTATTTTGGCCTTTTCAGCAGCTGCCAATGCATCTGCTTCTTGCTGCTTCTTAAGCCTTTCTGCCAATAAGGCTTCATCCTTTAATCGATTTACTTCATTAATTGAATCTTGCTGACGTTGTTTTTCTTTTTCAATTGCCGCTAACAACTCTAATTTTTCTTCACCTCGTTTAGAAAGACCTTTCTCTATACCAAATTGATAAACAACACCCGCTGCATGTTGTATGTGATTTGTAGCACCATCAGCTTGACTCATTGCCCATTTTCCACTTGAATTAAAATCTAAACCCCAACGATCCGAAAACCAAGTTCTGAATCCAACTACTGCGTTATACGTACCTCTACCCTTATTGTTTGCATCTGTATAACCAGCCCCTATACCAACATAAGGATCGAACCAACCAGTCTGACCAATAATTTTATTGAGATCATATGTTATTCTACCATCAAAGCTATAGTAATCAATATCTTCTGATATTACATTGCCATCAATTATATTACCCTCCATATAAGTGTTATAAGCTCCAATAGCTTCTAAACCCAATCCATTTTTAAAGTACCTACCAATACTTACCCTTGAAGGAAATGGAACTATGTTCCATTCTTTACCAACATTGAAAATACCATCAAAGACATTACCAGAATCATCTACGGCATTTAAACCTATACCAACAATCCATGAACTTTGCACAATACTATCTTTAGCCGTTATCTGAAGCTCATCTTGAGCAAATGTGACAGACGATAGCATGAGCAGAAATATAAAACTAAAAATTTTAGTAGTTTTCATAATTAATAATTTGGGTTATAAAATGTAAAAATAATTGTAAATGAGGTCGTTAAAAAATAATTACTGTATACAGCAGTTAAAATCGTTTGATAGTTGAATGTAGAATTATTATCGATTAATTACTTTTTAATTTTAAGACTTTTTGTGCTTAATGGTAATTTATACATACTAAAAGGGCTTACCACCAATGTACTTTCTTCTTTGAAAGTTTTGCTTTTAAGTTTATGAAGCTCTATAAATTTATCCTTTTCATTCAACTCAAAATTAGCATAGTTTGTTGCTGAACTATCGCCACACCAAACCAAAATCATTTCCGTATCAAAGTCTATTATTGGCGGAGTCAACCCCGGCTTTCTAGTTCTATTTATTTTCCCGTAAAAAGCACTTAACTCTTTTTCATTTTTTATCAAAAAATACTCTTCTTGTTCAAATCCGCTATAATTTTCATTTAAAATAAGTTTCACACCAACATCATCAGATTCTTGCAAACTACTTTGAGCAGTACTTTTACAAGAATTTAATTGCATTATGGCGACCAATAGTAAACAAATAGAAATTTTAAACATTTTTCAATCTTCCATTATAAGCTCGTACATAAACTTCTTCGTATAACGGCACCACTTTCTGAATATCAAATCGTTGGGCTTCCTTAAGCGCATTTAACTTAAATCTTTCCAGAACATTATCATTTTTCAAAATGGTAATAGCTTTAGAAGCCATATCATTAATATCTCCCACATCACTTAAAAACCCACTAACACCTTCTGTGTTGACCTCTGGTATACCACCCGCATTACTTGAAATAACAGGCACCTTATTGATCATAGCCTCAAGTGCCGCAAGACCAAAGCTCTCCGATTGCGATGGCAAAAGAAACAGATCTGAAAAACACAGAATTTTATCTATCTCATTACTATTACCTAGAAATATAACTTTATCGGAAATACCCAGTTCTTCACATAAACGTTCTGCACCAGCTTTTTCAGGTCCTTCACCAACCATAATCAATTTAGAAGGAATTTCTAACTGAATTTTACTGAAAATTTTAATTACGTCCGGTATACGTTTTACCTTTCTAAAATTACTAATATGGGTTACAATACGTTCCTCCTCTGTTGCCATGTTAGACCTTTGGCAGTCGGTAAAAGAGGTACTATACTTTTTTGCATCTATAAAATTAGGAATGACTTCGATGTCACCTTGTATATCAAAAGTTTCTAAAGTTCCTTGTTTTAAACTTTCCGACACTGAAGTAACTACGTCAGATTGGTTTATTGAGAACGTTACGGCAGGCTTATAAAAGGGGTGTTTACCCACCAAGGTTATATCTGTTCCATGTAATGTTGTTATCATGGGCACATAGATACCTTCTTCCTCTAACATTTTCTTGGCCATATAGCCAGCATAGGCATGTGGTATGGCATAATGCACATGTAAAAGGTCTATTTTATGAAGCTTAATGGTGTCAACCAATTTACTGGATAAGGCAAGTTCATATGGTTGGTAATGAAATAACGGATACTCTGGAACATGCACTTCATGAAAGAAAATTTTATTGCTCAGCAACTCCAAACGAACTGGTTGCTTATATGTAATAAAATGAATTTCATGACCTCTATTGGCCAATGCTATACCTAATTCCGTTGCTACTACACCACTACCTCCAAAGGTAGGGTAACATACTATTGCTATTTTCATTACAACAAAATTACCTTTTTTAATTCAGAATTGAATCGTAAATGGCTTGTTGAATTCTAGTTCTTAACCCAGATTTAACTAAAAGTGTATTTGATGCGGACGGATAAGTTCTGTTAGATAAAAATACATATACAATTTCCTCTTCAGGATCTGCCCACGTATAAGTTCCCGTAAAACCACTATGCCCAAAACTTTTTCGAGAAACACAACCACATGTTGGTCCGCTGTGCTGTAATTGAGGCTTATCAAAGCCTACTCCTCTTCTTACATTGTTTTCACAGAAATAACAAGTGTTGAATTTCTTAACCGTTCTAGAATCAAAAAATTTTGTACCGCCGTAATAGCCATCTTGAAGGTACATCTGCATAATTTTTGCAATATCATTGGCATTGCTGAACAAACCTGCATGACCACCAACACCTGCTTGCATGGCCGCTCCCATATCATGAACATATCCTTGAACCGTACCATACCTATAATAATCATCCTCTTCTGAAGGCACTATACTATTCTTATCAAATTTCTCTAAAGGATTGTAAGTTGTATGGTTTGCTCCTATTCTTTGGTATAAAAAATTATTGGTTAAATAATCTAACCTTTGTCCATAGCTATCCTCAATTACTTTTTTCATTACATAATAAGGAACATCACTGTACCGATACCTATTAGATTTTAAATCTTGCCTCCCTATTCTATTGTAAATGGAATCTTGGTAGGCATCTGTTAAATACAGATTATCATAAACTTTGGTAGAGAAACCTGGCAAAGGTGAATTTCTATAAAATTCACTTGAAGGCTTTTTGTTATCATCCAATGTTCTAATATAAAAAGGAATCCATGCCGGCAAACGCCCGTAATGGGACAATGCTTTAAGCACTGTTACGTTCTTAATTTCTGTATTGGAGTAATTAGGAACCAACTCCTCAAAGGTATTATTAAGCCCAATTCTACCCTCTTCCTCCATCTTCATGACCATAGGCAAGGTTGCCAATATTTTGGTAAGGGAAGCTAAATCATAAATATAATCGTTAGTAATGTTCACTTTAGAATCATAGGTAGGTTTACCAAATCCTTTTTGATAGATTACTTTACCTTTTCTAGCCACTAGCACTTGCGCCCCTGGAAACATTAAACTATCAAGGCCGTCGTGCATTAATTCATCAATTCGTTTTAGCCCTTGTGAACTCATACCCACACGTTCTGGTATACTATAGCCCAATCTACTTAAAGACTTAACTTCTACTCCGGTATGCACCGGAAACTCTTCATGCGCCGTAACGGGCAATTTACCTGTAGCGCCTACGGCACCAAATAGTATTTCTGCAGTTTTTTCTTGGGCGATATCACTATTTTGATATGCCATTACCACAGCATCTATATTATTGAACGAATCGATATCCGATAGTGCGTATGGTTTTGCAAATACACATAATATAAGATTAGAAGTACGCTCATTAGCAATTTCCTGCAGCCATTCCAATTCAGAGTTCGAGAACTTGTAAGACTTCCAAGGACTCTCATTATTCATATGATGACCAACAATAATCAAATTGAATTCTTTTAGTTTTGTTTTTAAAATAGTAATATCACTTGCCTCAATTAAGGTAACTTCCGCATAATTCTTTAACCCTTGGACAAATGCCTCGTTGTCCGAATTCCCCATTTTAACATAGGCAATTTTTTTATTGTCCAAGTTCTTAATGGATAGAAGATTCAGTTTATTTTTAACTACGGTAATAGCATTTTCTATAGCTTGCTCATAAACAATATCATCTTCAAGGCCATTTAAATCGGTATATAAGTTTTCAAGCTTAATGGGTTTGTAATGATGTAAACCTGCCTTGTATTTTGCCATTAGAATTTTCTTAACCGAATAGGCTAAACGATCCTCTGACAATTTACCTTTTTCATAAGCCTTAGTCAATTTCTCTTTGGCACTTACAATATTCTCTGGCATTAATAGCATATCATTACCTGCCATAAAAGCTGCAAGTTCAACACTACCCTCTTTACCGGTTGTGGATACTCCTTTCATATTAAGGGCATCTGTAAAAATCAAGCCATTATACCCTAACTCCTCTTTTAAAATTCCTGTAATTATTTGTTCTGAGATTGAAGAAGGCAGTTCTTTCTTCATTTCAAGAGCTGGCACTTCTAAATGGGCAACCATAATACTGCTTAAACCCGAACCTATTAATTTTTTAAACGGATACAATTCTAGACTATCCAACCTTTTTCTGGAAAAAGGAATTATGGGTAAATTATGATGAGAATCTACCTCGGTATCTCCGTGACCGGGAAAATGCTTCCCATTGGCCAACACACCAGCCCTTTCCATTCCTTTTATAAAAGCAATTCCTTTTTGAACTACATTATCCCTGTTTTCACCAAAAGAACGATTTCCTATAATAGGATTCTTTGGGTTGGTATTAATGTCTACATCTGGAGCAAAATTTATATGCACCCCTAAACGATTGGCATGTTTACCTATTTGATAACCTACTCTTTCAACAATGGAACTATCTTGTATAGCACCTAATGTCATATTCCACGGAAAAGCATAAGTAGAATCCAATCTCATGGAAAGTCCCCACTCGGCATCCATCCCGATCAATAAAGGGATTTTAGATACGGCTTGATAATTATTGGTAAGTTTTGCTTGACGTACTGGCCCGCCCTTGGAAAAAATAACACCGCCCAAGTGTTCCTGAACAATCAGGTTTTTAATTTTATCGGTAGCCTGTTTGCTTTGATTAGATGCTACACTGACCATAAATAATTGCCCCAGTTTTTCATCCAAGCTCATTTGAGCATATTGGCTATTCACCCACGCTTGTTGTGCTAAGCTGTCACTGGTAACTAACGGATTTTGGGCTGATAGTACCGAATAGCAAAACAACCCACAAATAATAATAAAAATATGGCGCATAAAATAATATGTACTGAGATAACTAATACAGGTTGAAATTATTGCATTTCATCGATAAAACCCAATAAATTCTAATACTTAAGAAGAAATTATGTTAAAGAAAACGAGCATGCCAACTTTCGGAAGCAGGTACTTCCCAATGCTCTAAATACTCTCCTTTATTGGCAACCAGATTGTTAAATACAATAGTATTTTTAGAAATGGCTTTTTGTTTCGCCATTACCTTAAAATCCAAAAGACTTTTATAGGCTACGAACTCCCCCTGCTTATAAGAAACATTCATTTTATCCAAGAGCATAACATTGTACTTTCTTTCCAATTCTTGAATAAAACGCACAGATGCATCTATTGAACACCCTGTAGCACCTTGTGTAGATTGATCAAGTGCAATTATAATAAAGCGTTTATACTTTATTTCATAGCCGGCATTTAAATCATTACCATGCGCAGTCCAAGAAGTTAGAAAAGCATCTAAATCTGAACTGATCTCAGTTATTTCCACATCAGAAAATGAACGGTTGCACTGATAAATCCAAACTCTGGAAGTTTCCGGTAATGTTTTAAAGTCTACTAGCAATTTCTATACTTTTATATTTATAAATCTTCTGCGGTAGCAATTAATTCGGCAATATCCATTACCGCAACAGCACCTTCTTTTTCCTTGTTCTTAACACCATCGGTCATCATGGTGTTACAAAACGGACAACCTGCAGCAATTATTTCCGGCTTGGTTTCCAAAGCTTGCTCCGTACGCTCAATGTTTACATCTTTATCACCCTTTTCAGGTTCTTTAAACATTTGCGCTCCACCTGCACCACAGCATAAACCTCTTTGCTTACAGCTTTTCATTTCTATAAGTTCAGCATCCAACTTTCTGATCAAGTCTCTTGGTGCTTCATAAACTCCGTTAGCTCTACCCAAATAGCAAGGATCATGAAAGGTAATTCGTTTACCCTTAAAAGAGCCTCCTTCCATAGCTATTCTACCATCATTCAACAGGTCTTTAAGAAATTGAGTATGATGTACAACTTCATAATTACCACCTAGACCAGGGTATTCATTTTTTATCGTATTAAAACAATGCGGACATGCCGTAACTATTTTTTTAATCTCGTAGGCATTTAGCACCTCTATATTCGTAACTGCTTGCATTTGAAACAAAAACTCATTACCAGCGCGTTTTGCCGGGTCACCGGTACAACTTTCTTCTGTACCAAGTACAGCAAATGAAACATTCGCCTTATTCAAAATCTTAACGAAAGCCTTCGTTATTTTCTTTGCCCTATCATCAAAACTACCGGCACAACCAACCCAAAATAATACTTCGGGAACTGTTCCAGCTGCAAAAAACTCTGCCATTGTAGGCACTTTTAATTCACTTGCCATATCTCTCTTTAAGATTCTTTACTCCAATTTAAACGGTCCATTTGATTAAATGGCCAAGGTGCTCCATTATTTTCAATATTACCCATCATATTATTCAAATCTGTTGGAGCGGCAGATTGTTCCATGACCAAATACTGTCTCATATCCATAATGATAGATAGTGGATCAATACTAATTGGGCAGGCCTGAACACAAGCATTGCAGGATGTACATGCCCATAACTCTTCTGGCGTAATATAATCGTTAAGTAATTGCTTACCGTCATCTTTAAATTCACCCTTATTTTGATCGATATTCTTTCCTACCTCTTCAAGTCTATCACGAGTATCCATCATGATTTTACGAGGCGATAGTTTTTTTCCGGTTTGATTGGCCGGACACTCACTTGTACAACGACCACATTCTGTACACGTGTAAGCGTTTAACAATTGTACCCAACTTAAATCTTGCACATCCGATGCTCCAAACTTATCTGGCACAGCAGCATCTTCAGCAGGTTCGGCATACGGATCCGCATCTGGGTCCATCATCATACGTACTTCATCTGTTACCGACTGTAAGTTCTTAAATTGCCCTTTAGGAGTAAGCTTACCATAATATGTATTTGGAAAGGCAAGAAGAATATGTAAATGTTTTGAATAATATAAGTAATTAAGGAAAAACAATATTCCGGCAATATGTAACCACCAAGCTATACGCTCAATAAGTACAAGTGTAGGAATAGACATATTCTCAAAAATTGGTGAAAGCATGCTACTTATTGGAAAAGAGCCTGCAGCCGAATAGTGGTCTGCCCCCATTTGCTGCAATTGATAATCTGCCCCATTCATGGTCAAGAATAGCACCATCAAAACCAATTCAATATAAAGTATTAGGTTACCATCGTTTTTTGGCCATCCTTCCATTTCCGGCTTAAGAAAACGCTTTAATCTTATGATATTTCTTCTTATCCAAAATATCACCACAGACACTATTACCAATAGCGCAAGAACTTCAAAAGAGCCAATTAAAAAATCATAAACAGGCCCTAGAACGGCGAACATTCTATGGGTACCAAAAATACCGTCCAAAATAATTTCAAGTACCTCAATATTAATAATGATAAAACCAACATAAACGATGATATGTAGCATACCGGCAATTGGCCTTACGACCATCTTAGTTTGCCCAAGGGCAATTTTGGCCATGTTTTTCCAACGCTGTGGTTTATTATCATTCAAAGAAGCTTCTTTACCAAGGAATATATTTCTTTTTAGCTTGCTAATATTCTTGACAAAAAAACCAACACCTACAACAAGTAGGATTACAAAAATTACATTAGGGAGATATTGCATATAATTAAGTCTTCTTTAATTCTCTATAGAATTTGCGGCAGGATCATCTTCTGGTAATTCATAATCTTTTTGTTTTTTACCAAAAACCGAAACGTTTACATACCTTTTAGGGTTTAAACGAAAATCTTGCAGCAATAAGTCTAGCTCTCTAGAAGCATTGTTTAGATTTGAATAAAGCTCCTTATCATTCATAAGTAAGCCCATAGTACCATCGCCATTTTCAATTTTTGCTGTTAGCTGATCTAGATTTGCCATGGTAGATTCCAAACTGGCCAAGGTACGGCCAAGACCGGCAGCATTTAAAGAATCTGATAGTTTCGCAAAATTAGCCGTAAGCTTTTCAAAATTTTCAAATGAAGTATTTAGTTTTTCTTCATTTCCGGCCAAAACGGTATTAAGGGTTGATGCACTTCCGTTTAAGCTAGTGATCAGTTCATTTAAACCACCTATAACTTCTTTCAGCTCTTTCTTGGTGTTTTCATCCAAGACAGAATTCACATTAACCAATACAGAATCTGCTCCAGAAATTGCAGATTCAACTTTACGTACCAATGGATTTAGTTTTTGCTGTGCTAGATCGGTAATACCGGGTCTTGTTTCAGTTTTTAAAGTATCTCCAGACTGCGCGGGTGCACCATCAAAAATAGGTTTTATCTGTAACCCCTTACCACCAATAATACCTGTATCATATAATTCTACCGTACTATTTTTAGAAAATTTAAAATCATTACCAACCGTAAAAGTTACCAATAGATTTCCCTTTTCATCTAAAAACCTAATATCATTAACCTTACCAACACTAAAACCATTAATAGAAACAGTAGTACCAGATTGAAGTCCGCCAACATTAGGGTAAACTGCAAAAAAGGTTTTGCTATTATCAAAAATTGGAGTGGACTTTAAATAACTGAATCCCATGATGAACAGTAGTATGCCACCAATTACAATAATTCCCGTTTTTAATTCTCTAGATAGTTTCAAGCAACTGTATTTTTATTACACTCAAAATTATGAATAATATTTACACTTTATGGATTAAATTGAGAAACCTCGTCTATAGCCTCTTGAATAGGAATTCTTTCTCCAAGCTTGTAAGCTACAATATAAGCCGATTTATATCCTTTACCCTGTGCCTGACCTTGCATCATTTTAGCTTCTCTATATGACCTTGTTTCACCATACATATACCTGTATAAATTCTTATAAGGTTCTTGTGAAAGGTTTGAAAGTCCTTTAAAATTACCAGGGTTAAGTGCAACGTTCTTACTGCTTGCCATTAACTGAATTTTAAAGACAATGGATTTAGCTACTTCATTGGCATTGATCGCTTCTTTTACTTGCACGTTTGGAGCAACCTCTTCTTTCTTTACAACAACCGCCGGTGTATTAACAGGTTCCGTTTTTTCAACCTCAGTAACTTTTTCTGCAACAGTTTCTTTAGCTACATTTTTTTTCTCTTCAATCTCAGCTATTTCTTTAACAGCCAGTTCCTTTTTTTCATCAGCTTTAGCCACCACTTCTTCTTTAATTGGCGGCACATTAGGTTTAGAAACCGTAGTTTCTACATTCTTTACAGTAGGTTGTACGCCTTCTTTATAATTCAATATGGCTTTCGCAATGGCATCTCCCATTTCATTCTGCCCTTTAGTAGAGTTTAAATAAGCACCTTCATCCTTATTGGTAAGAAAACCGGTCTCTACAAGAACACTTGGCATAAAAGTTTGGTGCAATACTATAAAACCAGCTTGTTTTACTTTTCTATCTGTCCTTTTAAGTTGCCTAGAAAAATTTTCCTGTATCATTGTGGCCAAAGCAACGCTCTGATCCAAAAACTCTTCTTGCATAATGGTCAAACCTATTACCGATTCCGGCGAATTAATATCATAATCCGCATATCTGTTTTCATAGTTGTCCTCTAAATAAATTACAGAGTTTTCCTTTTTCGCAATTTCAAAGTTTTGCTTATTGGCATGCAACCCTAGTACAAAGGTACCTGCCCCATGCGCATCTGAGGTGTGGGAATCACAATGAACCGACACAAACAAATCTGCATTGGCTTTATTGGCAACCTCGCCCCTAACGTACAAATCAATGAACGTATCGTCTTTACGCGTGTAGATAACTTTAATATCCTTATTCTTTTCAAGAATTTCACCGACTTTCAAAACAATGTTCAAAGCGATTTTTTTCTCCAAATACCCATTTCCCAGGTTTCCTGGATCATGACCACCATGACCGGCATCTAAAACAACAATAAATGGATCATCAGATTCAACTTCTTGTTTATCAACAGTAAAAGACAGTAGAAATACGGCTGTAACTAAAACCAATGAAATGCTTAAGAATTTTATTTTCATATGTATTGGGGATTATATCGCCCTTATTATGGTTAAATTTATTGTAAGACCCTACATGGGGATTAAAAAATATATGTAAGTTTGACATCTCAAATAACGGCTCATTTGACCGCCAAACCTTTACAAAAATAGGATATATAGCCTTGCAATCAAACAAACAATACTTACTTTTCCTATTCATGGTTGTTGTCTGTGGTTTTTTTGCCATCGGTCAAGAAGGAAAAATCACTCCGCTCAATATCAAAGCAGAGAGAGATTCAATTATTGCACCACTATTTCCGCCAACCGCAATAAAAGACTCTATAGCCAATGATTCTTTGGCTACAGATTCCCTTAATCAAAAGCCTCCTTTACTTTTAGATAAAATCACTTATAAGGCTAAAGATTATGTGAAATTAAGCCAAAAAGAAAATAAAATTTACCTCTATAACGAAGCTGAAATCTATTATCAAGATACGGAGTTAAAAGCTGGTATCATCATCATGGATTACATTAAAAATGAGGTGTATGCCGGTAGAATGGTTGACTCACTCGGCAATTACAGCCAGCTACCCTATTTTAAACAGGGATCGAACATTGTTATACCAGATTCTATCCGTTTTAATTTTGATACGCAAAAGGCACTAATTTGGAACTCACGAACAGAACAACAAGCGGCAGCCGGTGCTTTAGGTAGTGATGCCATGAAGGTTTATGCCGAGATTACCAAAAAAGAGAATGATTCCGTTTACTTTCTAAGCGAAGGAAAATTGACCACCTCAACGGACACTATTAACCCAGATTATTATATAAGGGTTAGAAAAGCAAAATTTGTTCCCAAGAAAAAAGTGATTGCCGGGTTCAGCAATTTATATATTGCAGATGTACCAACCCCAATAGCAATGCCATTTGCTTATTTTCCACTGAGTGTTGGCCGATCAGCAGGTGTTTTAATGCCTTCTTTCGGTAACGATCCAGATGCGGGTTACTTTTTACAAGATATGGGGTATTATGTACCATTAGGTGATTATGCCGACATTACTTTATCCGGAGACTTTTATACGAACGGAAGTTACGCATTTAGAACAGCATCTATTTATACTAAAAGGTACAAGTATCGCGGTAATGTAAACCTAAGATTTGAAAATATCGTTAATAGCCAAAAAGGTTTTAGTGATTACAGTCTTTCAAGAAATTATAATATTCAATTTTCTCACACACAAGACACCAAGGCAAGTCCCAACTCACGATTTTCAGCATCGGTAAATTTAGGAAGTAGTGATTATTACCAAAATTCCTTACAACAAAGAAATTTACCAAATACCCAGAACAACACACTATCATCATCAATTTCATACTCTAAAACATTTCCAAATTACCCTTCTGTGAACATGAGTTTGACCGCTACCCACTCACAACTGACATCGGTAGCTACAGATGATGATGACGATGATGACAATATCAATATGACCTTGCCGACATTTCAAGCAAGTGTAGAGCGTATTTATCCGTTTGTAAAGCAAGACGGTGTAAAGAAAGGAATCATAGACAACATCAACTTTCAGTATAGCGTAAACGCACAAAATAGGCTAACAACAAATGATGAGGATTTTTTCACGGCTAGGATGTTTGACAATGCCCGTGTAGGTGCCAGCCATAGTATTCCTGTTGCAACGAACTTTAAGGTTGCTAAATTTTTCAGCGTTAGTTTGGGTGGTAACTATGAAGATGTTTGGACATTGGAAACTTACAACAGAAGCTATGACGATGTTGCCGAAGAAGTTGTTATAGATACGGTTAGTGGTTTTGACCGTTACAATACCTATAATTTTAGCGCAAGTATTGGAACTACCTTGTATGGTACTTTTAATTTTGGTGAGGACAAAAAAATTCAGGCTATTAGACACACACTTAGGCCTTCTCTTAGTTATGGTTATGCACCATCATTTGAGCAATTTTATGACGAATATTTAGGTGAAGACGGTGTAGAAGTACAATACAGTCGTTTTACGGGTACATTAAACGGAGCACCTTCTTTAGGGCAGTCTAACAGCTTAAGTTTTTCATTGGCCAACACTTTAGAGGCTAAGGTAAAGGATAAAGACTCCACAAAACTTGAACCTAAAAAAATATCCCTTTTAAGCAATTTTAATGTCTCTACCGGATATAATTTCGAATCTGATTCCCTTAGATTGAATCCATTAAGCATTAATGGTGGAACCAATATTTTGGACAACAAAATGTCCATTAACTTTTCTGCCGGTTTAGACCCTTATGCCATAGATAATAATGGTAGAAGAATAGATACATGGAATATTGACAATGGCGGTAGCCTATTTAGACTTACTAGAGCTAATGCCAATGTATCCTATTCTATTAGTAGTGATATGTTCAATAAAAAAGATGACAAAGGAAGAAAGGAAGAAGAAGATGAAGATCCTTTTGATTACGTAGCGCAAAGTGGTGGTAGAGATGACGACCTTTTTGGAAGGGCCGATGATTTCAATTCAAACCCCATTAGGAAGGATGACAAAAATGCCGATGTTGAAAACCCAGTATATGGAACCAAAATACCATGGAATTTTAGGTTGGCCTATTCCGCAAACTATAGCAACACAGCAAGGCAAAATGAATTTAGTAGTCACTCTTTAATGTTTTCTGGCGACATAGAACTTGCGCCAAGGTGGTCTATAGGAGGTTCATCTGGTTATGATTTCAAAAATCAAGGTTTCACCTTAACCCAATTGCGTTTTCAACGAGACCTTAAAAGTTTCACCATGCGTTTTAACTGGACACCTTTTGGCACCTATAAAAGATGGTATTTCTTTATTGGTATAGATTCTTCTATCTTAAAAGACCTTAAGTGGGAAAACAGAAGTCAGAATTAAAAAATTAAACATTAGCTACGATGAAAAAAATTATAAATACAGAACATGCCCCAGCACCAATAGGCCCATATAACCAAGCAATTTTAAGTAATGGCACTTTATATATCTCTGGGCAAATTCCAATTAATCCAAAAAATGGCGCATTAGTTTCAGGTGATATTAAATTAGAAACTAAACAGTCTATGGAAAATTTAAAGGCCATTTTAACCGAAGCTGAAATGACCTTTGAACATGTTGTTAAATCATCAATATTTCTCAGTGACATGAATCAATTCACCGATGTAAACGAAGTTTATGCCACTTACTTTAATGCAGAAACTGCACCTGCAAGAGAAACCGTTGAAGTAGCAAATTTACCTAAGTTCGTAAATGTTGAAATTTCAATGATTGCCGTAAAATAACGATTTACATATTTGATCTGTGAAATTCCACAAGCCCTTCAATAGGTCTTTGCCTAATAACACCAACGATCAAATCATTTCTAAGCAGTACAGATGTTAATTCATCTCTTAGGTAATGCGCAATACTACCTACAAAATTGATCGGCACCTTTGTAGCCAATTCAAATTGCATTACGTAGTTATTTATAAATTGCTGAAAACCTTTATCTATAACCCCTTTAGAGTACGGATGTTCTTTATTTTCAATTAAAAACCTTGCAAAGGTTGCCAAATACGTATTTGGGTTAGGCTGCTTATATAAGTTTTCTTTAATTACATCGGCATCTAAATCATGCGAAGCCGCAAACTTATGCGCTAAATCAGATGGCATTTTATGAAAATAGTAATCACGTATCAACTTACGTCCAAAGAAATTTCCACTACCATCATCCATAGGTATATACCCTAATGAAGTTACTTTTTGAAATAATTGGTTACCGTCATAATAGCTACAATTAGACCCCGTACCTAAAATACAAACGATACCTTGGTGACCAACTTTGGTAGTAGCAAAAATTGCCGCATATGTATCTTCCTTTACATCTGCTTTTGCATTTGGAAAAAAGTCCTTGAATATACCTTTTAAAAAGACTTTCATACGATCGGTACCACAACCGGCTCCATAAAAGTACAAATGACTGACTTTCTCCCTGTTCTTAGAAAGTTCAAAATTATTCGCTAAGCGATCTTCTATGACATCTTTTGTCAACACTTCTGGGCTTAAACCCAATGTTTGCGTTAAAAAAAGCTGTTCGCCATTTTCATCTAAAGCAATCCAATCTGACTTGGTTGCTCCACTATCTACTATTAAAATCATATACCGAATGTCTTTAAAAAAATAAACCTGAAAACAAGACGCAAAAGCCTCATTTTCAGGATATATTATTGTTATACTAAAATGATGCTTACAACGTGTTAACGTGCTGAATTAGGTCTACCATTTTATTGGAGAAACCAGCCTCGTTATCATACCAGCAGATCAACTTGAAGAATTTAGAATTCAACTCGATACCTGCACCAGCATCAAATACACTTGTATGAGACTCACCTATGAAGTCTTGAGAAACTACAGACTCCTCTGTATATCCTAAAACACCTTTTAACTCTCCTTCAGAAGCAGATTTAAATGCTTTTTTAATTTCTTCGTATGAAGTTTCCTTTTCAAGACGAACAGTTAAATCTACAACAGATACATCTGCAGTAGGAACTCTAAACGCCATTCCCGTAAGCTTACCTTTCAAAGCAGGAATTACCTTGGTAACCGCTACAGCAGCACCCGTAGAAGCCGGTATAATGTTCAACATTGCACTTCTACCGCCTCTCCAGTCTTTCTTAGAAGGACCATCAACAGTCATTTGAGTGGCCGTTGTTGCATGAACAGTGGTCATTAAAGCCTCTTCAATACCAAATTTATCATTTAATACCTTAGCCATTGGAGCTAAACAGTTTGTAGTACATGATGCGTTTGAAACAATTGTGTTATCAGCAGTAACCTCTGTATGGTTAACTCCCATTACAAACATTGGAGCATCTTTAGAAGGCGCAGAAATAACAACCTTTTTAGCACCACCATCTATATGATATTGAGCAGTTTCTAATGTTGTAAAAATACCTGTACATTCAGCAACGGTATCTGCACCAACCTCATCCCACTTACAATTTTTAGGGTCTCTTTCCGCAGTAATACGAACAGTCTTACCATTTACGATCAATTGACCATCTTTTACATCAACAGTACCGTCGAATTTACCATGTACCGAATCGTATTTTAACAAGTAAGCCAAGTGCTCAACATCTAACAAGTCATTGATAGCTACTACATCAACATCTCCACGCTTAATTGTTGTTCTGAAGACTAATCTTCCTATTCTACCGAATCCGTTAATTCCTATTTTCAAATTTGACATTTTCTCTCTTTTTAATATTTAAATTATGTAGTCATTATTTCTGAAACTCGTATAAGTTCCTTATCAATTTTTGTATGTCCTTTTATCGCCTTATTTATTGGCGTTAATGTAAGTTTGTTATCTTGTATACCTACCATTAGGTTAGTTTTACCCTCTAATAATGCCTCAACCGCCTTTACCCCCATTCTACTGGCAAGCACACGATCAAAACAAGATGGCGCACCACCTCTTTGCATATGCCCTAGAACAGATACACGCACATCATATATAGGCAAATGTTCTTCAACATATTCTTTAAGTTCAAATACGTTTTTACCAGATTTGTCACCTTCGGCAACAATAACTATACTAGATGATTTACCAGACTCTTTACTTCTTTTCAAAGATTCTAACAACCTGTCTAAACCTAAATTTTCCTCAGGTATTAAAATCTCTTCTGCACCTGCTCCAACACCGGCGTTAAGCGCAATATGCCCAACATCTCTACCCATAACCTCAACGAAGAACAATCTGTTATGGGAACTGGCAGTATCTCTAATTTTATCTATACACTCTACCACAGTATTCAAAGCTGTGTCAAAACCTAATGTAAACGTAGTACCAAAAATATCATTATCAATAGTACCGGGAATTCCAATTACAGGAAAGTTATACTCTCTATTAAAAATCATGGCACCGGTAAAACTACCATCTCCTCCAATAACGACAAACGCGTCTATACCTGCCTTTACTAGCTGATCATGAGCTGTTTTCCTTCCTTCTGGAGTTCTAAAGTCATTACATCTTGCCGATTTTAAAATAGTGCCCCCTTTATTGATAATATTATTTACACTACGGGCATCCATTGGTTTAAAATCTCCCTCAATCATACCTTGGTACCCTCTATAGACTGCAACACAATCTACCTTCATATAGGCACACGTACGAACAACCGATCTAATTGCTGCATTCATACCAGGAGAATCGCCTCCTGAAGTCAGCACTGCTATTTTTTTAATTTGTGATAACATTGAAAAATTTAAGCCAACGAAAGTAACAAATCTTCATCAAAAAAGGAACTAACTTCCATCGCATTTTAAGAAAAAATCAACGAAAAGGATTTCGTTGTAACATATTGATGCTTAAATTCTTAAAATATTTTAATACTTAACAGTTATGTAGCGTTTAGTTATTGATTTAATGATTTTGGCTTATTGTAAAAACGAATAAGACTATCATTCCCCATTACAGATGATGGTGTTTCATTTTCTTTTACAGGTACCTCTTTTTCTTTTGGTCTGGTTGCCAGTATTTTTTGAAAAAGCTCCTTAAAATTATTGAAATCAACTTCATACGAAATTCCCGCCCCTTGGGTAGACCCCTGTTGATCCGACAAATATGCCTGTATTTCACTTTGTCTACTGAAAAAATTTGCACTTAACGTACCTTCTTCATTTAGCAAAACCTGTATTTCAAAATCACCTGCGACCAAGGTTTCACTAGATGCACCCACCGGAACCCCTACTTTACCATTAAATAGAATTCTATCCGATATTTGTGTTGATACGGTAACGCCAATTCTATCATCTGTCTCAATATCCGCAGAACGGTCTAAAATACCTTGTTCATAGGATAGACCAAGGTTGAACTTATCATTGCCACCACTAAGAATTGAATTCAAAATACTAGATGCGCTTTGAACCAAATTACCTGTAATTGCTTGTTGGTTAATACCACTTTGAGAATTTACAAAAGTACCTTGGGCCAATAGGAATATCGCATTTTTCTCCTCTACCGTGGGATCTTGCAGTCTGTATTCCAATTCTGATTTTACAATAGAATTAGTACCCGGAAAATCAATACCAAAATCAATATCTGGCTTTTGAAGCTGCCCGGTTAAACTTATAATTACGTCAGTAGGAATTCTACGGGTAAAACCGGCATCATCTAATAATGGAGCAGGATTCGCATTTAATGAATATATCGCCTCCATATTCAAAATGGCTTCTAATGGTTTTTGATCCCAATTAATGGTACCCCCGGGTTCAACCGTAAATTTCTTATCTATAATACCACCAAACTTATAATTGAATTCACCAGTTACCACAACATAATCACCATACATTTCAAATTTACCATTGGTATTGATCTGTATTAAAATAATACCTACCCCTGTTCCTTTTAGGGAACTACCGGTTTTTGTATCCGTTACTATTTCAACTTCGGCATCAGGCGTTACATCTAAGTTAAATTCAAGTTCAAGACCTTGATAATCCTTTAATTGTCGCTGACTCTCTATTCTCTTTTTATCGTTCTTTTCAATAAAATTGATAAAAGAATAATCCCCTACACTAGCAACATCACTAAGCGGAATTTTTAAAGAAGTACCTTTTGCGGTAGTACCATCAACAGTAATATTCAAGGCAGTAGTAGGACCATAGATTCGTCCTGTACCATTCAAATAACCAGTACCATAATATAACTCACCCTCTTTAAATTCTGTATTTAAAATCAAGAACCTATCATTCTTGGTATCAACATTCAAGTCCAGAACCCAATCTTTAAAGAAACTATGAGTAATGGTACCATCTAAATTTGCCGTAGTACCTTTAGCTACATCTTTTAATGCTATATTTTCAAAATCAAATGTTTGATTACTTAGAACAACTCTAGACCGGGGTGCAAATTCATAATCTACATTTAGGTACGGCACTGCAATACCAGCATTGTCCAAAGTAAGAAGCCCGTCAAAGTTTGGATTATCAACATCTCCCTTTATAACCACCCTACCGTCTATATCTCCCCTAATATGATCAATAACCCCTTCACCCAAAGGGCTAAAAGGTTCTAAATTAAAATTGCTGAAATTCGCAATTAAATCTGCCCTTGGTATATCTCCCCTATTCTCTACACTACCAACTACGCTAAATTTTTCCAAGCCATTATCAGACAGTTGGGAGTTCACTTGAAATTCTGTCAAATCTCTATTGCCAATGATATTTATAGCTAAATCACCTAAAGGAATATCATTAATACCGAATTTATCAATATTTAGATTTGATGATGGTAAATAAACACCATCTTTCTGTAAAACGTTTAAGGTTCCATTGACCTCTCCCTGTAATTTCAAACTATCTATTACCGGGGTTATCTTATCTAAGGAAACAATTTTAAATTGCAACTGTAGGTCTTTGTAAGTAGAATCTGCCAATTGTCCTTTTAACCTTATCTGCTCTTTCTCTTCATTGTTCATTACAATTTCTTGAATTGTAATACTATCTAAAGACCTACTTAGAATAACCTTATTCTTTGTATTTCCCTCTTTGTTTAAAACCCACTTATTCCCCTTAAAATTAACATCGGAGGTTTTAAGACCAATTACAGATTTATTTTCCTTATTGAATGTATGGTAAAAGTTTAGGTTGTAAGAATCATTGAACTCACTACCGCCTTTAAACTCTGACCTAAAGAACAAAGTATCCTTTAAGGTAGTATTGATCAAGTTAAAATCCTTAAAATTATAATACGGAGTATCCAACTCACCAACAGATACATATGTATTGAATAATGGGTTTTTATTATCTATACGCACTTCAATTTTATCGGCTGCCGTACCAAAGGCCTCTATACTTGGGGACTCAAAATTTAATTTGAAATCACCCTCATCTGCTACTATATTACCTTTAATAAACGTATTGGGATCAAAGCGAACTTCCGGAAAGAACACATCTACGATTTTATTATAAATCTTAAAATTAAAGGAGAGATTTTGACCATCTGAAATTTGAAAAGGCCTATAGTTTGTATAAATACTACCCAAGGAGTTCTGCACAAGTTTACCCAATTCTCTGACCTTAAAATTACCTTTCATAAATCCGGTAATAATATCTGGAGAATTTATATTTATGGTTCGTTCCCTCTCTTGATCAAAACTAGAGGTAACCGCAAAATCATCAAAATAGTAAGTATCATTTTTATTTTGATAGCTAGTTTGTGTAAAATTGATGTCACCAACAATATTATCAAGCGTGGTGCCCGTAATATCCATACTTACATTTCCTTTAAATACAGAAACGCTATCATTTATAATATTCAGTTTCTTTAAATCGGCATAATCGACCGAAGCGATAAAATTAAAATTGTTCCTAGTCTCGGCAACATTTGCAAGCCCCTTAAAATCGAACTTAAAATTCTCGTCATTGCTTACCAAAGAACCATCAAATAATTGATCTTTTATAATACCCGACACTCTAATATCTTGATAATTGTACTTATTAAACTCCAAAGAATAAATTTGACCAATTACCTCGGTGTTCAATTTTTCTTTTACAAAACCTTTACCCTCCACATTAAAATCCAAGGTTGTTTTTCCCAAGTTTTTATTCTCGGCAAAATCACCTAAATCAAAATCTATTAAAGAAATAAAACCTTTATAAGTTGCATTGTCAATATTATTAAAATCGCTAAGTACAATATCCGCATAACTACTACCCACGGCAGTATTTAAGTTCACTTTAGCATCAATAGAAGAATTGGTAATAAAGGCATTACCACGAATTGTAAATTGCCCTAATTTGCTAAATGACGACGGCAAAGAGTTACCAATTAAATTGGGCAATAATGCATTTAATTGATAATAACTGCTTGTTACATTCCTCATTTCGGCATTTAAACTAAATGCTTTCTGTTTATTAAAGAGATTTTTAAAATTAAAATTACCACGAATACCGGTATCATCTGAAAACAAGAAAAGGTCATCAGTGTTCAAATCGTTCAATACTCCATTCACATTTGCATTGAAGGTTACTTCTTTACCTTTTCCAAATTCATCATAAAGTAAGTTGACTTCATCAAAAGCCACTTTAGACTCCTTAAACTCGGCAACTACATTAACCTTGTTCAAAAAATCGGCAAAATCTTCTCGGTTATAATTAAAAACCAAATTACCTTCTAAAGCAGATAATGGTGTATTAATGCTTAGAGAATCAAAACGCATTTGCTGCTTAGTATATTTAAAATTGGTAGCCAAGCGATCTACTTTTAACCCTCTATTACTAAAGAATGACATTTCTTTAATATCCGCAGAAACCTCTGGGCCTAAAATTAAAAAGTCGCCCGCATTTATGTTTAGGCTATCAAAATTTAAAACTGTAGTATTTTGTAAATTCTCATCAATATATTTAAACCTACTATGCGCAATATCCACATTAGATGAAGATAATTTAAAAGGGGGCGTACCCTCTGCCCTTGGCTTGCCATCATCTAACTTATCTACAAACACTTCTAAGTTGGTATTTCTCTCGCCAAAATATGTTTTAAGTTTAAAGTTCAGTTGATCAACAGCGATATCACCAAATTCCAAATTACCTTGAGCAAGATTACCTAAACTTAGAATTGAGGTTTTAAGTTCATTTACATAAAAAAGTGTATCCTGCTGATAATCTTCAATATATACACCCTCCAAACCTGTATTCCAAGAAATCAACGAAACCTTTAACCGCTCAATATTGATGTGCGTTCCATATTGATCGTTGATTTTTTTCGTAGCAAACTGTGCCAATAAGGTCTGTACCACTGGCAGTGAAAAAACGATGGTACCTAAAACACATATCAGTAAAATCACCAATAATGTTCTAACCAATATTTTTCTCAGTTTTTTGATAGGTCTTTATGTTTTACCTTTGTTATTCAAAATTTATTCCAAATATGCTGGAGCACAGAACAATTTATATACTTGCTATTGAATCTTCTTGTGACGACACTTCTGCGGCAGTTTTAATGAACGATAAAGTGCTCAGTAATGTTGTTGCCACCCAAGCAATTCACAAAGAATATGGAGGGGTTGTACCTGAACTTGCTTCAAGAGCCCATCAACAAAATATAGTGCCAGTTGTTCACCAAGCATTAGCCAAAGCAAATATCGATAAAAAACAATTATCAGCCATAGCATTTACACGTGGACCTGGCTTAATGGGTTCATTATTGGTAGGTACTTCATTTGCCAAATCGTTATCACTTGGTTTACAGATTCCTTTGATCGAAGTTAACCACATGAAAGCCCACATATTGGCCCATTTTATAAAAGAGGAATCCATGAAAGCACCTTCATTTCCCTTTTTAGCATTGACCATAAGTGGCGGCCATACACAAATTGTTCAGGTAAATGATTTTTTTAACATGAAAATCATTGGACAAACACTTGATGACGCCGTAGGAGAGGCTTTTGACAAAAGTGCAAAAATATTAGGGCTACCCTACCCTGGCGGTCCGTTAATAGATAAATATGCAGCTACTGGCGACCCACATAAATTTGATTTCCCCATACCAAATGTAAAAGACTTGGATTTTAGTTTTAGTGGATTAAAAACAAATATTCTTTACTTTATACAAAAGCAGACCAAGGCAGACCCAGATTTTATTAAAAACAACCTTGAAGACATTTGCGCATCTATTCAATATACCATCATTACTATTTTAATGAAAAAATTAAAAAAAGCAGTGAAACAGACCGGTATAAAGGAAATAGCTATTGGTGGAGGGGTATCTGCAAATTCTGGAATACGCAATATTTTAACCGAAGCACAAACCAAATATGGATGGAATACCTACATCCCAAAATTTGAATTTTGTACAGATAATGCCGCAATGATCGGTATAGTAGGCTATCTGAAATATAAAAATGAAAAATTTTCGGATCAAGACGTTACGGCAAAGGCCAGATATGTTATTTCATAGATTAAAACAAAAACCACATGCAACTTTTCTTTAATCCTGAACTAGACCCTACTGCCAACACCTTTACTTTTGACAGTAATGAAAGCAAACACATCATCAGAGTACTCAGAAAAAAGAATGGGGACAAATTATGGATTACCAATGGAGCCGGTTACTTATTTGAAGCTACAATAATTGATGATGCCATTAAAAAATGTGAGGTAGAGATCAACTCATCTAAAAAAACACATGCCAAATCTCATTGGTTACATATGGCTGTTGCACCCACAAAAATGAACGATCGTTTTGAATGGTTTTTAGAAAAAGCCACAGAAATTGGCGTTGATGAAATCACTCCTATTATTTGTGATCGATCAGAACGTAAGATTCTAAAATTAGAACGAATGAAAAGGGTATTGGAATCAGCAATGAAACAATCACTACAAACCTATCTACCTAAACTTAACGAACCAATTTCCTTAGTTGAGTTTTTAGAAAAACCAATAACAGGGCTACAGTTTATTGCACATTGTGAAGAAACCGAAAGACATGAACTAAAAAGGCGTGTTGCCGCTGACAAAGACATTACTATACTTATAGGCCCTGAAGGTGATTTTTCAAATCAAGAAATTAAAAGTGCATTGGAAAAAGGGTACGCCCCGGTAGCTATGGGCAAAACAAGATTAAGAACCGAGACTGCGGCTATTGTTGCTTGTACCATTGTAGCATCTATCAACAATGGCTAGTTAAATAGCAACCTTTGCAGCACTAGTAATATCCACCTTTTCATTCTCTACCAATAACATCAAAGTTATAGCTTCATTTTTACCTACAATGTTTGGAATTTCAATAGAACCAAAGCCTTTTGATTTTACATCATTTAAATATTTTTCGGCTACTACAATATTGGCATTCTTTAAAGTTCTATGACGATTTTCTCCCCTTTTAACTTCTGTGGTTCTTTCATTAAGCACCAAGACCGCCCTTATAGTTTTACCTTCAATTTTGCCATTAACGTTATATTCAAAAGTTGCTTTATCACCATCTCGTGTAATATTAGATATACCAATAACATTTTGAGACTGTAAATTGCTATATTTCTCAACAGCCCTAATAACATCCGCCCTATTTGACCCCACCATATGCTCTTTGCCGTTAACGACCAATTCTGGCGTATAATTACTTCGATACCTGAATTTTGTATTGTAGGCACTTTGTTTCACGGTAAATTTCTGATTACTGAAAGGATCTTTCCAACCTATATAATTCCAATAGTCCACATGATAGCTCAAAACAAAAACATTATCTGGATATGAATCCTTTATAGTTTCTAAAAGTGCATCTGCCGGTGGACAACTAGAACATCCTTGCGAAGTAAAAAGTTCAAACACCACACTACCCTTAGATAATTTTTCCGAATGTTCAGAAAACAAAGCATCATCAACTTTATTATCTTTACTGGATTGAGACCAAATAATGGTGGTTAACAGAAGGCCAGCTATAGAAAATAAGAAAACATAATTTTTTTTATCAATCATAATAATGTGGTTATACTTTATTATTCGAAATAAAATGAAAAACCTTACTATATATCTTTTTCTTATAATGGCGTTTACATGCCTTAACTTAAGAGCACAGGAGATTGCAATTCTAAAATATCAAGGTGGCGGTGATTGGTATGCCAACCCTACAGCATTACCAAATCTTATAAAATTCTGTAATGACAATATTGGAACAACAATACAAAACAAACCCGAAACTGTAGAAGTAGGTAGCAGCACAATTTTTCAATACCCGTATTTACATATGACAGGACATGGTAATGTGGTTTTTTCAGATGAGGAAATTGAAAACTTAAAAAGCTATTTAATGTCAGGTGGTTTTTTACATATTGATGATAATTACGGCATGAAACCCTACATTACAAGAGAGATAAAAAAACTATTCCCCAACAAAAATTTAGAAGAATTGGGAGCTGATCACCCCATTTTCAATAATTCATATTCTTTTGCAAAGGGACTACCTAAAATACATGAGCATGACGGGCAACGTCCACAAGCTTTTGCAATTTTACAGGATAATAGGATTCTATTATTATTTACCTCAGAGTCTGATTTAGGTGATGGCTGGGAAGACCCAACAGTTCATAACGACGCTCCAGAAGTAAGACAAAAAGCACTTGAAATGGGAGCCAATATTATTACCTACGCCTTTAAAAACTAAGCTATGACATCAAAAACAATCTCCCAAGGCATATTAAGAGCTATTGGCGTATTGGTAGGTATCGCCATTTTGCTATACTTTCTTTATACTATACAATCTGTTTTGGCCTACTTGGCCATTGCCGCTGTAGTGGCGCTTATAGGCAGCCCTCTAGTACGTTTTTTTAGAAAAATTAAGTTACCCAATATTTTAGCAGTAATACTGACCATGCTTTTAATGGTAGGTGTTCTAGCCGGTATCATAGCCTTGTTTATACCATTACTTTCTGAACAAGGAAAGAACTTGTCCTTATTGGATATTGATGAATTACAAACCAGTTTAAACACCTTATACCATCAAATCACCAATCACCTTGGCCTATCATCGCATATCGTAGAAGACGTTATAGATGATGCCGGTTTAGAAAAAAATATTTTACAAGGTTTGGATATTGGGTTCATACCTAATTTTCTTAATTCATTTTTAAATGTATTAAGCTCTGCGAGCATTGGCTTATTTTCAGTGCTTTTTATTTCTTTTTTCTTTTTAAAAGACAGCAAATTATTTGAAAATGGATTGTTGATTTTCGTTCCAATTGATAAAAAGAAAGGCACAACGAATTCCATCGGAAAAATAAATGGCTTGTTATCAAGATATTTTGTGGGATTGTTACTTCAAATTTTTATTCTTTTCGTCATTTACACCATAGTACTTTTAATTGTTGGTATTGAGAATGCTGTAGTAATTGCTTTTCTATGTGCGTTGTTCAATATAATACCATACATAGGTCCTATAATTGGCGGTGTAATAATGTTGACCCTTACTATGACCAGTAATTTAGGATCGGATTTTAGCGAAGTTATACTCCCAAAAACAGGTTATGTATTCTTAGGGTTACTCTTTGGCCAATTGGTAGATAACTTCTTCTCACAACCATTCATATTCTCAAATAGTGTAAAATCCCATCCGTTAGAAATTTTCCTGGTCATTATTATTGCGGGGCTACTATTTGGTGTTGTAGGTATGATTGTAGCCGTACCGGGTTACACCGCAATAAAGGTTATATTAAAAGAATTTTTATCCGATAACCAAATTGTTAAATCATTGACGCATAATCTTTAGGTAGAGGTGAATTCAGAAATAGTTACAAACGAGGTACAACAATATATTACAGATAAACTGGGCACAGATGTGCATAAGATACTTTTATCAAAACCGAGGTTCACAGAAGTTTCCCCCAAAGAATTGGTAGAGCAAATTGAATCTAAAACAAAAGCCAAAGTAAAATTACCTTCTTGGTTTTCAACGAAAAATATATACTACCCAAATAAACTGAACCTATCACAAACTTCATCTGAAGTTACGGCGCAATACAAGGCTTCATTAATCAATGGCAAGAGTATTGTTGACATTACAGGTGGCTTTGGGGTAGACGCTTACGCATTTTCACAAAAATTTGAACAAGTAACCCATGTTGAAAAAAATAGCGCCTTGTCTAACATTGCGCAACATAATTTTGAGCAAATGGGCGCTACTAACATTAACTGTATCGCGTCTGAGGGATTAGAGTTTTTAAAAGCCTCAACAACCACTTTTAACTGGTTATATATAGATCCTTCCAGAAGAGATAAAAACAATAAAAAAGTATACTATTTAGCTGATTGTGAGCCAAATATAGTCAACCAAGCATCTTTTTTATTTACAAAAGCCAATAACGTATTGGTTAAAACAGGTCCGTTATTAGATTTAAAAATTGGATTAACAGAATTGAGCAATGTAAAAGAAATACATATTGTTGCCATAAATAACGATGTAAAAGAGGTGTTATGGTTAATGGATAAAAAGTACAATCAAGAACCTATTATAAAAACAATCAATTTTAAAAATAGCATAAAACAAGAGTTCAGTTTTAAACCTAGTGATGAAGAAAATGCAATCTCCAACTTTTCCAAACCACAAAATTACCTTTACGAACCAAACGCAGCTATCTTAAAATCAGGGTCTTTTCAATTTATTGGATCATTTTTTAAACTAAATAAATTACATCCAAACTCACATCTCTTTACTTCAACAGAGTTAATCAAGTTTCCCGGTAGAGTATTCAAAATTGAAAATATCTATGAATATTCTAAAAAATCTTTTAAAAAATCCGGTATTAAAAAAACCAATATTACCACGAGAAATTTTCCTGATTCAGTGTCTGAAATTAGAAGAAAACTAGGTCTAAAAGACGGTGGTGAAAACTATGTTTTTGCTACAACTGATTTAAACGGAAAACTAATGTTAATTTCTTGTTTTCGTCACTAAAATGTTCTGAATTTCGATATAAAAAACGTTCAAAAATCACATCAACTTAAACAAGAAACTTCGCAAACTACAACGTTGTATATTAACTTTTAACCTTATTTTTAGATACATAATTGATATAAGTTGTTAAAATTTCAACACCAAAAACATGTTCTTTTCAACTCACAAATTATTGATATCTTAATATTTACGGTCTTCTAAAACGATTTTCATAATCAAAACAACGAAATTTAAAATTTTGACACTTGCAAATTAACGTTATCGAATCATCGATTATTAAAGGAAAATTGCTATTATTATACCGGATTTTGATTTTTTTAACATTTAATTCCGCAACTATAAATTTTAAAAAGTCAATTTCTACACAATTAATTTAAACTAACAAACAACAATTATGAGTCAAAAACGTGATTACACGTTGATGAGCTCCAGTAAAAGGTCTTCCTTTATTAAATCTGGGGTATTGTCAATGCTTGTTTGCCTAGGCACACAATTAGTGCATGCAAATGAAAACACAAGTACTTCAAACAAAGTTGAAGTAGGAGCAGTTCAAACTACTGTTACCGGAACCGTTCTAGATGACACAGGTCAACCTTTACCTGGTGCAAACGTCGTAGAGAAAGGTACTACTAACGGTACACAAACAGATTTTGATGGTAATTATAGCTTAAATGTATCTGCCGGTGCTACGTTGGTATTTAGCTATATAGGATTTAAAAGCACCGAAGTTGCCGTAAACGGCCAGTCAAATGTAAACGCTACCCTAGCCGAGGATGCAGCTGCACTTGACGAAGTTATTGTTTTAGGATATTCTCAACAAACAAGAGGTGACCTTACGGGGTCTGTAGCTTCTGTAGATGTTTCTGAAGCAACCAAGGCACCAGTTGTAAATGCTGCTTCTGCATTACAAGGACGTGTTAGTGGTGTTACCGTAGTACAGAATGCTACACCAGGTAGTCCACCAAAAATTAATATTCGTGGATTTGGTACTAGTAATAACACCAACCCATTATTTATTATAGATGGTCTACAGACAGATGATCCATTTGTACTAAATAGTATAAACCCTAACGATATTGCCCAAATGAACGTTTTAAAAGATGGTGCAGCGGCAATTTACGGTGCAAGAGCATCTAACGGGGTAGTGATTATTACAACCAAAGGTGGTGGTTACAATATGGAAAAACCAATAGTATCTATTGATACTTATACTGGTTTCTCTTCAATAGCGAATACACCAGATTTCTTGAACGCACAACAATTAGGAGATGTCCTATTTCAAAGTGCAGCTAACGATGGTACAGCTTTTGACCACCCACAATACGGAAATGGTTCTTCAGCAATTGTTCCTTCTACCTTAAATGGTTATACCAGAGTCGTTTCTTATGACCCTATTGTAAGAGGTGACGCTTCGGCTACTGTTAACCCTAACGGTACTGATTGGTTAGATGCCATTACAAGAACTTCGGTAATACAAAGTGTTGCCTTTTCTGTTGCAAATGGTGAGGAAAATAGTAAATACTCTCTTTCAGCAAATTATTTAAACAACCCAAGTAACCTTGTAGATACATTTTACAAAATTGGTCAAATACGTTTAAATTCTGAATTTAAACTTGGAGACAAAGTAAGAATTGGAGAGCATTTCAGTGCTGCATATTCCAATGGTAACCAAGGTGGAGCTGGAGCAAGATATGAAGAAGCGGTAAGAAGCAGCCCATTAATTCCTTTATATGATGACAATGGAAACTTTGCTGGTACCGGTGCTCAAGGTACAGGTAACTCAAGAAGCCCATTAGCTCAATTAAGTAGACAAAGTGACAACTTTAATAAGACCTTAAGACTTCTTGGAGATGTATACTTATCAGCTGAGTTAATGGATGGCCTTACTTTCAAAACTACTATTGGTGGAACAATCAATTCATTCAACACCCGTAGTTTCCAAGCTTTAGATCCAGAACATAGTGAGCCGTTAGGAACTAACACACTAACAGAAATAAATCAAGATGGCTATTCTTGGACTTTTACTAACACCTTAAATTACAAGAAAACCTTTGAAAACAGCAAAATAGATGCCTTAGTAGGTATAGAGTCTGTAGAAGATGGAATTAAAGGAAAACAAGTTAGCCGTACAGGTTTCTTATTTGAAACTCCAGATTTTTATTTGTTGAACAATGGTAGCGGAACACCAAACATCGACAATGCTTTTGATTCGGCTACATCTCTTTATTCTTTATTTGGTTCTGCAACGTATTCTTATGCTGACAAATATTTTGTAACGGGTACCTTACGTAATGATACCTCCTCTCGTTTTTCAGGGGATAATAAGAGTGATACGTTCCCTTCTATTAGTGCAGGTTGGGTAGTTAGCAAAGAAGATTTTATTTCTTCTGATTCAGCTTTGAGCTGGTTCAAATTAAAAGGTTCATGGGGTCAATTAGGTAATCAATCTTTACCTGCAAGTAACCCTACTATCAATATTTCTTCACTTAATGAGAGTTTAGGTAACTATGCTATTGACGGAAATGCAATTGCTACTGGAGCAATATTATCTTCTGTTGGTAACCCAAATTTACGCTGGGAAACTAGTGAAGCTATTAATGCAGGTGTAGAATTAGGCTTTTTCAATGACAAGTTCAATGTTGATTTTGAATGGTTTAAGATCACTACAAAAGATTTGATTACTCAAGATAACAGTTTGATCAGTACTACAGCAATTGATGCTGGAGCACCATATGTAAACTCAGGTAATGTAGAAAACACAGGTTTTGACATTAATCTTAGATACAAAGATGAAACTACATCTGGTTGGAAATATGGGTTTGATGTAAATTTCTCTCATTACAAGAATGAAGTAACAGATTGGATCAGTGAATTCCAAACAGGTGATGATAGCTTCCGTGGTGGAGCAGTATCTAGAACTCAAGTAGGTCAACCAATTTCGTCTTTCTTTGGTAGAGAAGTAATAGGTTTCACAGATGAAGGTAGATTTGAGTATAGAGATATAGATGGTAATAATACTATAGACGATAGTGATAGAACATTTATTGGATCTCCGCATCCAGACTTTACATATGGCTTTAACTTTAACCTAGGTTATAAAGCTTTTGACCTATCATTATTCTTACAAGGTTCTCAAGGAAACGATGTATACAACTACGTTAAGATATTTACAGATTTCCCAACTTTTGTTGATGGAAACAGAAGTGTCAGAGTATTAGATTCTTGGACACCATCAAATACTAATGCTACTTTACCAGCACTAAGTAATTCAATACAAAACAGTGAAACGCAACCTAATTCTTACTTTGTAGAGGATGGCTCTTACTTGCGTTTAAAGAATATACAATTAGGGTATGCTTTCCCTGAAAAAGTGACAAGTAAAATTGGTCTTGATATGTTGAGAGTATACATTCAAGGAACTAACTTGTTTACTATTACAGGATATGATGGCTTTGACCCAGAAATTATATCATCTGTTACCGGTAATAACTTAACATTGGGTGTAGACAACCAGGTTGTACCACAATCTAGAATTCTTACACTTGGATTTAATTTAAAATTGTAAAAAAATGAAAAAGAAATTAATTTATTTATTCACATTATTCGCCGCTATAAGTGCATGTAGCGATGAATTTACAGAGCAACCGGCTATAGGTGCGCTAAGTGATGCTGCCGTTCAAAATGAAGACGGTGTGGAACTACTTTTAATTGGCGCGTATTCAACCTTAGATGGAATTAGAAACAATTTATCAGGTAACGGTTTTGCCGCTAGTGGTGACAACTGGTGGTTTGATGTTATCGCAGATGATGCCCACAAAGGAAGTACAGATGGTGACCAAGCTGATCTTTTTGAAATGGAAGTTTACAACTGGACCACAGGTAACCCATACGTTTTAGGTAAATGGTCGTCAATTTTTGCAGGTGTAAACAGAGCAAATGCCGTCATATCTCTTATTTCTTCAATTGAAGATGCAGATTTAACAGGTAAACTTGCCGAGGCCCGTTTTTTAAGAGGTCATTTTAATTTTGAATTGCAAAGAATCTACGGAAATGTTCCTTACATTTCTGAAGAAAATTATGCAAATACAGAGTTTAACCAACCAAATCCAGGTCCTATTTGGGATCAGATTGAAGCTGATTTTCAGTTCGCAATGGATAATCTACCTGCTACACAAGAGCAATCCGGTAGACCTACATCTTGGGCAGCCCAGACTTATTTAGGAAAAGTACACTTACAGCAATCAGATTGGGCAGCTGCATTTGATTTATTAGAAGATGTAATCAACAATGGCCCATACAGTTTAAATGCTGAATTCTTGGACAATTTCATTAGCTCAGGTGAGAATAGTTCAGAATCTGTTTTCGCTATTCAGTTCACTGCAGATACCGGACAATCTTTTAACGGTAATATTGGTGGTGTACTAAACTTCCCTAATCCAGGTCCATTTGGTTCATGTTGTGGCTTTTACCAACCTTCTCAAGATTTGGTAAATGCTTTCCAAACTGATGAGGACGGATTACCATTATTAGATACCTTTAATGCTGCTGGTAATGATGTAGCCAATGATTACGGTATTGAAGATGAAGATGCCTTTACACCTCATACCGGACCTTTAGACCCTAGATTAGATTATACTGTAGGTAGAAGAGGTATTGATTATAATGGTTATGGTACATTCCCAGGGCATTCTTGGATCCGTGCAACATTTGCTGATATATCAGGTCCATATTTACCATCCAAAAACGTTTATCAATCTGGTGATACCGACAACCAAGGTACAGGTGCATGGGGTCAGCAACACTCTGGTATAAACTATAACATTATACGTTTTGCAGATGTTCTTTTAATGGGTGCAGAAGCTGCAGTTGAATTAAACGACTTAGCATCAGCATTAACTTGGGTAAACATGGTTAGAAACAGAGCAAAAAGCATGTCTTATGTGCAAAATGAAGCTGGTGATGCAGATGCAGCCAATTATGTAATTGAACCTTACACAAGTTTTTCTGATCAAGCATTTGCAAGAAAAGCAGTTCGTCATGAGCGCCGTTTAGAACTTGGAATGGAAGGTCACCGTTTGTTTGACCTAAGAAGATGGGGCAACGGAGTTGAAGTAATCAATGAGTACATTGCTAATGAAAGCCGTACTATTGAAAATTTTGGCACAAAAGCTAACGCATTCGAAGCTAAACATGATTTATTGCCTATACCTTTAAGTGCAATTGATTTAAGTGGAGGTATTTTAGAACAAAACCCAGGTTTTTAAGACCATAAATTCTTTATAATAAGCAGGACATCTAATTGATGTCCTGCTTTTTTTATATCCTAAAAACCTATCCTTATTTAGAATTACCCTGGTTAAATTTTAATTAATTTAAGCCTATAATGCTATCTATTTAACTTTCATAAATTCATTGTAAAACACTATTTTGCATAGTAGATCAACAAATAGACTATTCATTCAAATAGTACTCCCTAACACTTGTCAAAACTCAATTAACTGATAAGAACAATACTTAAACAATAACTTACAACAAACAACACAACAAAAACTAACTGATATGCGTATTATTTCTTACTCTTCAATAATACTGATCGCAATTAGTATCTTTTCATGTACTAAACAAAAATCAACATTATTTCAAATGGTTCCGGGTAATGAATCTGGAATTACCTTCAACAATAAAATAATAGAAACGGATAGCTTTAATATTCTAACTAGCGAATACATTTTTAATGGTGGTGGTGTTGCCGTAGGTGATTTTAACAATGATGAGCTACCAGATATTTTTTTTAGCGGTAATCAAGTAAATAATAAATTATATCTAAATCTTGGTAATTTTAAGTTCAAGGATGTTTCAAAAGAATCTGGCATAGAAGCTATTGATCAATGGAATACTGGAGTTGCACTTGCTGACATCAATAATGACGGTTATTTAGACATGTATGTATGTTCTGCAATGTTGAATAGTGACGAGGCCAAAAAAAACATACTATTTGTTCATCAAGGTCTAAATGAAAATGGCGTTCCAATTTTTAAAAATTTAGCAAAAGAATATGGTATAGAGGAATCTGGCAACAGTATGGGCGCTACCTTTTTTGACTACAATAAAGACGGCTTACTTGACCTATATGTACTAAATAATGTAGATATTCATATTTTACCTACCAACTACAGAAAGAAAATTACCGATGGAACTGCATTAAGCAATGATAAATTATACAAAAACAACGGCGACGGCACTTTTACAGATGCTACCGTTGAAGCAGGTATAACTATTGAAGGTTTTGGTTTAGGGCTCTCCATATCTGACCTTAACTATGATGGCTGGCCAGATATTTATGTAAGTAATGACTATTTAACCAATGACCTTCTTTATATCAATAATCAAGACGGAACATTTACCAATCAAATTGCATCTCGTATAAAGCACCAAAGCAAATTTTCTATGGGTAATGATATATCTGACTTTAACAATGATGGTTATTTAGATATTGTAACCTTGGATATGCTTGGCGAAACCAACAGAAGGTTAAAAACTACCTTATCTGGGCATAAATACACTGAATATATTTTGAACGAAAGATTTGGTTATGAATATCAACATACTAGAAACATGCTTCAAAAAGGCAATGGCAACGACATACCTTACAGCGAAATTGGTTTATTGGCTGGCGTGTCAAAAACAGATTGGAGTTGGTCACCACTTTTTGCGGATATGGACAATGATGGCTACCAAGACTTAATGATTACAAATGGCTTTCCTAGAGATATTACCGATTTGGATTTTGGCGATTTTAAATTTAATGTAAGTAGATATCTTAGTCCTGCACAAATTTTAGATTCAATTCCTAAAATTAAGATTCCAAACTATGCCTATAAAAATAATCATAACAATGGTTTTACTGATGTAAGTAATGAATGGGGCATTGGCATACCATCATTTTCTAACGGTGCTGCATTTGCCGATCTTGACAATGACGGGGATTTAGACTATATCATAAACAATATTAATGATGAAGCATCCATATTTGAAAATACTACAGACACAAGTGATGAAAAACATAATTATTTGAGCATAGCTTTAAATAACACCTCCTCCAATACCTTAAAGGATGGAGCTAAAATTGTTGTTAGGCTAAATGATGGCACATTTCAGTATAAAGAATATCACACCTATAGGGGCTACATGTCTACCGTTGAGGATATATTTCATTTCGGTCTTGGTGATGCAACAAAAGTTAAGTCTATCGAAGTTTTATGGACAGATAATAAATACCAAAAATTGACCGACATTGAAAGTAACCAACGTATAATATTAGAGGCCAAAAATGCAAAGACAGTAAAAAATAACAGCCTTGTTTTTCCATTCGTCCCCAAAAAGGAAAAACCAATTTTTAGAGAAGTTTCAAAAGATATTGGGGTAACGTTTTTACATGAAGAAAAAGATATTATCGATTATAACATACAACGTACATTACCGCACAAACTAACACAAAATGGTCCATTTACCACTGCTGGAGATTTAAACGGTGATGGTCATCAAGATTTTATAGTTGCCAGTTCTGCCGGTATGTCGCCACAATTATTTTTCCAAAATGCACAGGGTCATTTTACGCAAAAACCTTTGTTCTCCGATGAGGAAAATAAAAAATATGAAGAAGAAAGTATTGCTTTGTTTGATTTAGATAATGACGGCGATCTAGACATGTATCTCGTTTCTGGCAGTAACGAGTTTGAATTGGATAGCAATTATTACAATCATAGGTTACTAACAAACGATGGTGACGGAAATTTCATACTTACTACAGATAAAATGCCATTGGTTAAAACAAGTGGTTCTATAGTAGCTATTACCGATTACGACCATGACGGATATGTTGATCTTTTTGTTGGTGGCAGAACTCCTTTTTCTAAATTCCCCAATCCTGACAAAAGTTTTATTTTAAAGAACGAAAAAGGTATTTTAAAAGATGTTACGGACAATATAGCTCCAGACCTTCGTCATATTGGAATGGTAAACGATGCTGTATGGGCAGACGTTGATTTGGATGGAAATGAAGATTTAATTATTGTGGGTAAATTTATGCCCATTACCATTTATAAAAATAGCCTTACACGTTTTTCGAAAATGGAAAATACCGGGGTTGACAGTTTATTTGGCTGGTGGGAGAGTATAACAAAAACAGATGTTGACAATGATGGTGATATAGATTTTATAATAGGTAATTTAGGAATGAACAACTTTTACAATCCTACAACCGAAAGACCTGTTAATCTGATTGCCAAAGATTTTGATAACAATGGTACTTTAGACCCAGTAATGTTCGCTTACTTTAAAGAAAGCTTTGAAAACCCTACCTACAAATCATTCCCTATAAACTTTTGGGGAGATTTAAATGGTCAAAGTCCTATTTTTAGAGCCAAGTACAATTCTTTTAAAGCCTATTCAAGGGCAACAATCACAAGTTTGTTTTCTAATGAAGAATTACAAAATTCAACTAAATTAACAGCTAATTATGACAAAAGCATAGTGCTGCTAAATGAGGGTGAGGGTAAATTTTCACATATGCCTTTACCTATTGATGCACAAGTAGCCCCTGTTAACGGTTCAATAACGGTAGATTTTAATGAAGACGGTTATAATGACATCTTATTAATTGGCAATAATTTTGGTAATGAAGTTTTTGTAGGTCGTAATGATGCCTTGAACGGTCTGCTATTGCAAAATGATGGTAATGGTAATTTTAAATCGGTATCAACTAGCAAAAGCGGCTTTTTTGTACCTGGTGATGCAAAAAGTATCACTACCGTTAAAAATAGTAAGAACGCACTACCCTATTATATTGTTACACAAAACAGAGATTCTATAAGAATTTTTCAAAAAAACTAGTTCGCATAAATTCATTAATTTGAGCAAGCCCAACTAAATAGAGGATATTTAAACATCTCAAGAGAATATCCAACTTTTGTTAGCTACTTAAATTAAAATAAAAAAAGGGTGAAATAATCTGTGATGTTACAGATTATTTCACCCCTTTTTTGCTTGACACCTCACTTAACTTGTATTTACTACCCTACAAAATCATACCTGAACGACATCTAATAATCGACTAACAACACTACTGAAACTACAAATAAACTATTCATAAATTTTAATAAGCAAAACTGGTTTTTTGACAAATTATTAACTAATATTATAATAATATTACGTTAATCTTAACTAAAATTAAGATTAGTTAATAAATCAACAATTAATCAAACAACAACTAATTATGAATCAAAAACTAGATTTTAAATCATTAAAATCCAAGAAAAGACAGTCAGTCTTAAGAAGCGGATTTTTATTGATTTTAGCGTCATTATGCTTTAATGGCCTTAGCGCTAATGAAAAGCCAAACGAAATTAAGTACAATGAACCCCTCAAGGTTCAAACAACTGTGACCGGTACGGTATTAGATGACCTAGGCACTCCGTTACCTGGTGCCAGTATCATTGAAAAAGGTACCACAAATGGAACCCAAACCGACTTTGATGGTAATTTTACCATAAACGTAGCGGCATCTGCAACCTTAGTAGTGAGTTACGTAGGTTTTAAAACTGTTGAAATAGCTGCTAGCTCCTCTCCTATTTCAGTAACCTTAACCGAAGATGCCGCTGCTTTGGATGAGGTTGTGGTAACAGGATATGGTTCTCAGTCTAAAAGGGATGTAACGGGTTCAGTTTCAACAGTAGATGTTGAAGAACTAAATGCCGTGCCTGCTACTACTTTTGCACAACAACTACAAGGTAGGGCTGCCGGTATTGGTATTGTAAATGATGCAACCCCTGGTGGTGAGGCTACGGTAAGAATTAGAGGTTTTGGTACCATTGGTAACAATGACCCTCTATACGTTATTGATGGGGTACCTTCAAGATCACAAGCAAACCTTAACCCAAATGACATAGAATCTTTACAGGTTCTTAAAGATGCATCTGCAGCATCAATTTACGGTTCAAGAGCTGCAAATGGTGTAATAATTATCACCACAAAAAAAGGTAAAATGGGTAAACCGGTCATCACTTATGATACCTATTACGGTTTACAGTCGGGATTAGGAGAAGTAGAAGCCTTAAATGCTGCGGAGTTAGGTGAATACCTTTATTTAGCCGATCTATATGCTGGCAAGGATCCTAGTCATGGTCAATATTCTTTTGGCCCAAATGGAGAAATAGGAATACCTGACTATGTTTTCCCAAGTGGTGCCATGGAAGGTGATCCCGGTACAGACCCCGATTTGTATGCATTGGAAGAAGGTAATATTTATGCTATTGTGCGCGCCGCCGATACCAATTGGTGGAATGAAGTAACTAGAACCGCACCAATTTTAAACCATCAAATATCAGCCTCTGGCGCAACTGAAAATGCAAGATACGCCTTTACACTAGGTTACTTTGCTCAAGATGCGATAACTAAATTTGTAGGCTATAATAGAACATCCATTCGTGCAAATACAGAATTTAAAGCATTAAATAAAAAGTTAACCGTTGGTGAAAACCTTTCTGTAAACTTTGATAATAGAAAAGGTGGTTTTGGAAATGATGAGGAACAAAATGCAGTTTCGGGTTCGTATAAACATCATCCACTTTTACCGATCTATGATATTGCCGGTAACTTTGCAGGTAGTAGAGGTGCTAACCTAGGTAACAACTTTAACCCATATGCAACTTTATACAGAGAGCAAGACAACAGAACATATCGTTTACGTGTATTCGGTAACGTTTTTGCCTCTTATGACATTACGGACGACTTGCAGGTGAAAACTAGTTTTGGTGTAGATGCTACAGGTGAAAGAGGTAGATATTTAAGAAGACAAAACCCAGAGTATGTTGAAGGAAACTTCATCAGCGGCTCTACTTCCACCAACAGGTATGAATATCAATGGCAATGGAATACGGTTTTGACCTATGCTAAAACTTGGAATGAAGTCCATAATTTTGATGCTTATGTAGGGGTTGAGGGTATTGAGGCTTATGGTGAAGAATTTGGGGCCAGTAGAAATGGCTATGCTTTTGAAACACTTGACATTCAACGCTATTTAGATTTAGGTGATGCTACCACGGCGAGTAACTACGGGTATGCATTTAGAGATTATACGCTATTTTCTGAATTTGGAAAGCTGAATTATAACTACGATGGAAAATATTTAGCTCAGTTTATATTAAGGAATGATGCTTCATCTAGGTTTCAATCTGCTTCTAGGAGTGCAATATTCCCTGCTTTTAGTTTAGGTTGGAGAGTATCAGACGAGGCCTTTATGCAAAATCTAGAAAAGATAGATGAACTTAAACTTAGATATGGTTGGGGTAAAACGGGTAACCAAGAAATTGGAGATTACAATTCTTATACTACTTACCGCTCCAATATTTTCAACGCAGGATATCCAATTGATGGAGCAACGGGTGCACCAACTTTAGGTTTTGACGTTCAAAGTTACGGTAACCCAAATGCTAAATGGGAAACTACTACATCAAACAACATTGGTGTTGACCTTTCAATGTTCGATAGACGATTTAATATTGGTCTTGATTTATGGGACAGGATAACGACAGATATGTTGTTTAGAAGACAAATCACGTATACCGCAGGTGATGCACAAGCACCATTCTTCAATGTTGGTGAAATGACCAATAAAGGTGTAGACTTACAAATATCTTGGGACGATAAAAAAGGTGACTGGGGTTACGGTGTTAGCTTCAACCTTTCTGCTTACAAAAACGAGGTTAACAAATTAAGTGAAACAGATGACGGTACCGTTTTGTTTGGTGATGCTTCTAGAGTTCCTTCTTTAACCATTACAGAAGTTGGCGAACCAATATCATCTTTCTATGGCTTTAAAACCGAAGGAATTTTCCAATCTCAAGCAGAGGCAGATGCTTGGCCTACATATGGCAGCTACAATGCACCTGGTAAATTGAAGGTAACAGATGTAAATAATGATGGGCAGATAGATGATGATGATAGAACGATCATTGGAAGTCCGCACCCAGATTTCACCTATGGTGTCAATATAGATGTTAGTTACAAAAACCTTGCCTTGAACATATTCGGTAATGGTTCTGAAGGAAATGACATTTACAACTACGTAAGGTATTTTGCAGATTTTAACACCTTTCAAGGAAACAGATCAAAAAGAGCGCTTTATGATGCATGGCAACCTGCCAACCCTTCTGCTCCCGTTAGCGAATGGGTAGCGGCTAATCCAAATGCCACTGTACCGATAATGGATGCTAACGATCAAATTAGTAGTAGACCTTCATCTTATTTCATTGAAGATGGTAGTTATTTTAGACTTAAAAATGTTCAGTTGACCTATTCATTCCCTTCAGATTTAATGGAAAAAATAGGTATTTCAAGAGGACAGATATATGTACAGGGTCAAAACTTAGCTACATGGACAAAGTACACAGGTTTAAACCCTGAAATACAAGCAGGTAATAGAGATGACGCTACATTAGGCTTTGATGGCGGTTACATGCCGGTATCGCGTACCTATACATTAGGTCTAAGATTAACCCTTAACTAAAAAATCTAATTGCTTAAAAAAGCTATCATTTAATGAAACTTATAAAATTTTAATGATGAAAAGAAAAAATATAATATTAATGGTATTTATCTGTATGGCCATCTTTACCGTTGGTTGTAGCGATGAATTTTTAACACGAACTCCAGAGGGGCAATTTGGTACAAATAGTCTTGAAACGGAAGATGGTTTAGATGGCATTCTATTAGGTGCCTATGCCATGATTGACGGTGCAGGTTTAGATGGCACTGCAGATTGGAACGTTACGGTAGAAAACTGGGCATTTAACATAGCTTCGGATGATGCACTTAAGGGTACCGATGCGGGTGACCAACCAGAGCAGTCTTTTATTGAGGCCTATGACTATCAATCTTTCAATGGTCATATTACAAATAGATGGAGATCATTGTTCAAAGGTGTAGCTAGAGCGAACAATGCCATTAACGCCGCCAATAGTTTAGAAGATCTTTCTGATGAAAAGAGAACCCAAGTAATTGCTGAAGCGCGATTCTTAAGAGGTATTTTTCATATGGAAGCACGCAAAATGTGGAGAATGCCACCTTACATTGGCGAGGAAGATTACATTTTAGATGATGTTGAAAGCACCAAAGTGCCTAATGATCGTGAAATATGGCCGTTTATTGAAGCTGATTTTGAAGCTGCAGCGGCAAGTTTACCCACAACACAAGGTCAAGTAGGTAGACCTACTAGTTGGGCAGCTAAAGCTTTCTTGGCCAAATCAAAAATGTACCAGGGTTGGGACGAGAATGGAACGCCTAATACCGCAAAACTTGGTGAGGCCAAAACTTTACTAGATGAAATTGTGAACTCAGGTGTATTTAGCCTTGCCACTAAATTTGAAGATAATTTTTTGGTAGCCACAAGAAATAACCCAGAGTCTATATTTGAAATTCAATATGCCGTAAGTAGTGCTGCAGATCAAGCCTCTAGTAGAGGTATGGGTCTTGCCCACCCATATACAGACCCCTGGGGCTGTTGCGGATTTTATCAGGTATCACAGAACTTGGTAAATGCCTATAGAACCGAAGCCGGTTTACCTTTGATCGATAATTTTGATGCTGAGGACATCAGTATAGATACCAATGAAGACGGTACTAGTGCTGAAACGGCTACTTTAGACCCTAGAATAGATCATACTTTAGGAAGACCTGGAATACTTTACAAAGGTTTCAAAATCTATCAAACCGATTTTGTTAGAGATTTGTCATATGCAGGTCCTTTCTTCTCTAAGAAGCATGTTGCAGAGCCAGAAGGTTTTGGTGTTGGCGGATGGGGAAATCTATCAGCAAACAATTACAGATATATGCGCTATGGCATGATTCTATTATGGTTGGCAGAAGCAGAAGTGGAAGTAGGAAGTTTAGAAAGAGCTCGTGAACTTGTAAATGAAATTAGAACAAGAGCCGCTAATCCTGATGGATTTGTACCTTTGGCCACACAAGGAACGGACAGAAATGATTTTAGCATTGTAGAGGGCGAAGCTGCAGCAAATTATGATATTGCAACGTATGATGCACCCTGGACGGACAAAGCTGCCGCAAGGGATGCCGTACGTTTTGAAACAAGATTGGAATTTGCCATGGAAGGTCACCGCTATTGGGATCTGGTCCGTTGGGGAATTGCCGCTGAAACCTTAAACAACTACATAGCCAGTGAGTCTCAACATAGAACATACTTAGTAGGAAAATCTTTTACGGAAGGAAAAAATGAATATTTCCCTATACCAAGTCAAGCAATTGATAGATCTGCAGTTGATGGTCAACCAACATTGACACAAGATCCAGCTTACTAATTAAAATAATTGTTAATTGTTAGTTGCATAAAGAGTGGTCAAATTATTTTTTTGGCCACTCTTTATTAACTTAAAACTACTCGGTTAAATTATCAATAGACACCTATTAAATGAGTTCTAATATAGACCGGTATTTCGTTGAGACCATCGTCTAATTTTAATTTCATTACTTCAGAAGGTACCAAAGGCATATGGCAGGAAATACAATTTAGCGTTTCAGTATGTTTATTTACCTCAACGCTACTATTAACAGCTGTAATAGTATGGCAAGACAAACACTTTGCATTGAAAACATCTTGTTCACCTCGTTCATTTTCATGTGGACTATGACAAGTAATGCAATCCATTTTTAAAGAATTCACAAAACACTTGCTTTCACTGAGAAGTCCCATTTGATTTCCATGAACATCTAATTTGAGATTTCTATTGTTATTCTGATAATTTTTTGAATAGGCCGATAATGTATCGCCGGCAATAAAGGAGAACGGATTACCTTTTACCTGTTGTGCTTGTAACCCAGAGTGACATACGGCACAGGCATCTAAGCGCTGTTGTTGGGAGTACTTACCATAATTATCTACATGTACACCTACTTTTGCACTAGGGTTGGTCCTATGGTAAACTACGTGTTCTTCTAATGGTCCATGACACCTTTGGCAATCAATACCTAGCAACAATTTATTTCGGTTATAAATATTTCCGTTACCAGTTTCATTTTTATTTTCGGCAAAGGTCACATGACACTTTAAACAATTATCATCTACAGGTCTATTGAAAGAGTACTCGGGAAAATTGGGACTATTGACCCAAGTATTGGCAGGCTCAAAATAGGATAGTTGTAATTGATATAGCTTATCATCTTCCCAGCTCAGATAACTTTGCCCTTTTACTCCAGAACCAATAGTAATATCCAGCTTAGATTTCACCAAGGCAGTATCGCCAAACTTTGGTTTGGTCAATTGATAAATCCCATCGTTTTCTTTTATTAATTTTAAACGCACCCCTTTTAGGTTCAGCTCATTGGAGCCTTCGGCAAGTTTACCTTTAATGTGTTCTTCATTGGCAATCGCTGACGTGTTGTAATGGGCTGTTTTTACATGGCTCTTAAAAATATCTTCATGGCATTCTATGCAGGTATCCTGGGCTACAAAGTTTTTGCCATTATAATGTGTAGCTACAATTTCCGGCTCTAAATAATCCGAGGTTGTAACAGTGTTTTTTAGATACCATAAGATATAAAAGAGCAATACAAGAACAATTGACCATAAAATGTATTTTGTATGCTTGCTTTTCATTGTAGTTTTTAAGATCTACTTTAATTCCTGGTTCATAAACCAATCATAAAGTGCATCGGTCTCATAAGCTTTTATCCATGCACTATGGCCTACGTTAGGATATCTTGTGAAAATTACCTCATATCCCATTTCCTTTAATTTAGCCACCATATTTTCAGACTCTGAGAATGGAATGGATTTATCTTTCTCACCATGAAAGACCCATATGGGCATTTCCCTATTGATCCACGAAGCATAGGGCAATGGTGCCATACCACAAACTACTGCCATTGCAGCAAATGTATTGGGATACTGTACTGCCATTTCCCATGCAGCGCCACCACCCCTACTCAATCCGGTTATATAAATCCGTTTTTTGTCTATTCTATTATTATCCACAATAGAATCTAACAACTGTTTAACAGCCCTTGTATTCCACCATTTCTTGGCGTTGGGATTCTGTGGCGCCAAAATCAAAAATGGGAACTTTTTTCCTTGAACTATCAATTTTGGAGGACCATTTCTCTTCACCGTGACCAAACTATCACCAGATTCACCACCACCGTGCAAAAACAATAAGATCGGAAACTCTTTATCAGGTTCATCCTCATAATCCTCAGGATAGTACAAATAATAAGATAGTTTCTCTTTTACATTGGTCTCCATCTCAGCGTCTATTAGACTAGGCTTTTCTTGAGATGCACAACTTTGAAAAATAATCAATAGAACTATATACGGAACAATCCTCATCATAAAAACAATTTACGCTCAAATGTACCTAAAAACAAGTTGTATTAAAGTTAAAGTATCATTAGATCAATTTGGATTTCAAATGCCATTTACCAAAACTAAGTTATAAGCAATCACCCCTAAACAAAGAAGGAGATACTCTTAGCATCTCCTTCTCTTAAAATAATATGATTTTAAAGTTATTACCTATACAATGTAAAGTGACCTACATATTTGATGGCATCACTGTTGGCATTTACAACATACCAATAATCACCCGTAGGTACCTCTTTACCTTCATAGGTTCCGTCCCAGCCACTGACCTCATCCAGTACAGCTACTACCCTACCGTAACGATCGTAAATTTTAACCACTACACCATCAAATAGCTCTCTATTATTTGGAGACCAAATATCATTCAAGTTATCACCATCAGGTGTAAAGAAATTAGGAAATTCTAACATTCCGGTGAATTCAAAAGGTACGCTAAGCTCCAGTTCACAACCTCTTGCATCTCTAACACGAACATTTACTATTCCGCTTTCATTGGTCGTAAATACGGTCTCATCTCCAAAAGATTGTCCGTTGAAAAAGAATTCATACTCACCATAACCACCAGCGGCAGAAGCTTGAACTTCATTGGGACCAGTTTTATCAACTACCAAACTTAATGGCTCATAACCATCAATACTGAACTCAACACTATTGGTACAACCATTTTCATGATAAATATATACAATGTGATCACCGGCAGGTAAATCTCCCCATACATACTCATCCGTAGCATTAGCCGTAATAGCATCTGTAGGATCTATTGGATCCAAAGCAAACATTAGTTCCGGCAAAAGATTATCATTTTCCAGTTGAATAGTGGTTGTACTGGTAGGGAATATACCTTCACAACCATACTGCACCTGAGCTGCTGCGGTTAAATCTACTCCAATATCTATAGTAAATAATTCCGAAGCCGTACATTGGTTTACATCTTGTATATAGATAACATAAGATGCTCCACCCTGTAAGTCTTCTATTATTTCACCAGTATAGGGTGCAAACGTGGCGGTACCCGATTCATCTACCGGATCGATCATTTCTATTTTATATTCAAAATATGGTGTAGCACTTACTAAAGGATCATTGAAAGGAGTACCTCCAATGACATCAAATACCACAGTACCATTATTTGCGCCTATACATAACTCGGGTGTAGTATCTATATTGATCACCTCTATTTGATCAGGCTCTTCAATAGTAATAAAATCCTTTTCAAAACAGCCATTATCATCCTTGATCAAAATCTCATACGTACCTGCCGCCAACTCATCAAAAGTATATGTACCAGGGTTATCCGAATCACTAAAGAACTCATTAAAATTAGGAGCAATCGCAAACTGTATTAACCCTTCACCACCGGCGCTAACAGATACGGTTATGGTACCATCCTCTTCACCGTTACATGAAACATTTGTAGGCACGGCGTCAAAAATTATAGGATCAGGTCTAACTATTGCGAACGGACCTGCAATATCACTACAAGTAGCTCCACTAGTTACCGCTATATAGTATTCGGTTCCTTCAGCTAAACCTTCAAATGTACCGTTATCTTGTGGACCTCTTACCACTGTTGCAGTAGCTGCCGGATTAAAAGCATCAACAGGATCACCTTCGTATAAATAGAACACATCTTCACCTACACCGCCGTTCACAAAAGATTCTATTCTACCATCCAATTCAGATGCACAAGAAATATCATCTGGTAAGTTAGGCAATAACGTTATTCCCGTAGCATCGGTCATGGTAATACCATTTGATCTAATTGCGGGGCAAGCACCTGCTGCATTTACCTTTCTCACATCAAATTGATAAGTAATACCCTGTACTCCAGATATGGTAACAGAATTCACTGTCATTGGTTGATAGGTGCCAATGGTAACGCCGTTTTCTACCCTTAAATATTCATAAGTAAACAAAGGGTCAGGGTTTTCAACGGTCATTCTCATTTCGCCATCCCCTCCACAACCAGGAACTCTTGTCTGTACCAATACCGGCTGAATTGGTGGTGGTGGATCTACATAATAAGCTTCGGTAACAAAAGAACATCCAAAACTAGACGAAACTTCTATTGCGTACCAGCCAGCACTAATGTACCCTCCACTATCACCAATAAAGGTTGGTGTATTCTGCAAACCACTTTCAGATACTACAGCCGTATTATCATCACCACTTAAATACAATAATGTATAATTGTAACCTGCACCAGGAAAACCACCACTTGCTCCTGCTGTTGCAGTAATAGCATCACCAGACGTAATATCATAAGCTTCTAAAACCGCATTATTACCATTGGGACAATCTAAACTCTGTGGTTCTCTAATACCGGCAACTATTTGCGGTACTTCTTCTAATTCTATCTCCACTGTATTTGTACACCCTTCTACATCCCTAATTTCTATCTCATAGAAACCGAAAGACAAGCCGGTAAATTCATTATCATTGGAAAATGCAGCAATTTCAGTGGTATAAGTAGCACCATTATCCGTGCTCATTAATAATCTATACTCATAAGGAGTAGTATCCCAACCACCAGTACCTGTAGCAACAATTTCACCTGTGTCATTGGTACAGCTAACATTTCCTATAGACTCTGCCGTAACTTGTAGCGGACCGTTAGGTGTTCTAATATTGGCAACATTACTGATACCTGCACAATATGGATTACCCACAGAAACCACATCTACAATTAAATTACCACCAGGTAAATTATCTATACGGGCTTCATCACCATTAACATCAGGGAAATTATTGGTATCAAAAGTTCCTGAAGCCAAAGGAGTTGTTCTAGCATCATCAGTAGCCTCATAAACGATATAATCATATACACCATTATAATCACCTACGGTGATGAACAATGCTCCATCGTTACCAGGCACCGCACAGCTAACCGGTTTAGCCTCACTTATTAACACTGTTGGTGCAATAGGCGTGTTAACCGTGTGCACAGGCATTGGATAGGTACAACCTACTGTATTATCAACGATTTCGAATAAATAATCACCAACATCCGGTAAAAACACGTCTACATAATTATTTCCGGCTGAATTTGTTACTGGAGCAACTGTTGTAACCGAAACCGTATTTACAGTAAAGTCAGCTGTACCCGCAACTTCTATACGTACACGTTCATCATCTCTACAATTTAAAATATCAATATCTATGATTGTGGGTACAACATCTGTTGGCGGATTGATCGTAGGCACATCAAATGTAGTTTGACAACCATTGCCATCTATAGCATAAACCGTAATATTCTGAGCAGAACCATTATCAATGATTTCAAATGTATTACCTGTTTGATAGTTCTCGAACCCGGTAATACTATATTGATAACCAGAACCTATAGTACCGACATCAACAACGTTCACGGTAATAATGGTGGAACTATATCTATTAGCACCTGGTTCACAGGAAAAATCCGCTGCGCTGGCAGTAATACTAAAATCATCGGGGTTATTTATGGTATGTACCGAAGACAACACCTCACAGTTACGTGCAGTAACTACTTGTACTTGGTAATCTCCCGCAGGCAAACCTGAAAAGGCTCCCGTATTATTCCTTGTAACTTCCGTTGTACCAGATGTAACATCATTTAGGATATAGGTTAACGGAGTATCTTGCGAAGTAAAAGGAACCATTGCATTTGCAGGACCAACTATTACTTCTATAAACCCATCATTCTCATCTCTACAGCTAATATCATCAGCATCTTGAGCAACAATTACTGGTTGAGCAGCCTGATTAAGAATAATGTTAGATACCGTAGTTTCACAAAAACCAGTTCCATCATTTACAACACGGTCAGTGATTACAACTTGGTAATTACCAGGTTCTAAACCAGTGAATACTGGATCATTGGTTTGTAAGATCGGTGCCACCGCATTTGAATTATAATCTATACCTGTTAATTCATAATCGAAATCTCCACTTCCGCCATTGGTAGTTATTGTAATTTCTCCATCAGCATCATTACAAGTACTATCAGTAGTAAAGTCACCTGTTGCAGACAAGAAATCATATACCGTGGCAGTACCTTGACTTGTACATCCATTGGCATCAACTACATCTACTACATAATCACCTGGACTGCTTACCGTGTAAGTGTAAGTCCAATTTGTACCATCATCCGTAGGCAATTGTTCATCACCACCCAGAGTAAATCTCGGTGTATTCAAAGAATTTGGTACGGTAACAGTAATATCAAATGCCGTTGAGGTAGGATCACATTGATTAACAACGGTAAAAGTAGGTGCCGGTAAATCTGGATCTAAAGAAATAATGGTAGCAATATCAAAAGATGTACATCCGCTAGCATCTCTAACATATACGTCATAATCACCATCAGGAGCTGTAAATGTGGTATCTGTTGTCCAATCAGTACCAGTAGGCACATCACCATTGTTCATAAAGGCGAATTCATATGGCCCGCCAGAACCACCTCTTCCTTGAACCGTAACTTGACCAAAGGCATTACAATTTGCAGGAACTTCCTGTAAAATATCAATATCCGGTAAATTCTGATCAATAGTCACAGATGCAGCATCTGTACAAGTATCAGTTAAATTTTCAACCAAAATTTGATAATCACCAGGCAATTCCGCGTAGGTACCGTTATAAGGTAAACCTGTAGTTGTCAAAGCAGCTTCTAACTCCGTTTCTGATCCATCTTCGTTATTGATCAATACTATTCTTAACTGATCACCAATAGTATAACCAGTAATTTCATAGGCTATTTCACCATTTCTGTTGATATCACAGGCACCAGGTGTGGAAGATGCCGTAACATCCAAAGAAGACGGACCCTCAACTGGTGGAATTTCTTGCTCATAGGTACAACCAGTACCCACATCCAATACTACAACAGTATACGCTACACCATATTGTATACCGTCCGTTGCATTGCTAAAAGTATGGTCATTGACCCCTGGTGTATTATTTAGATTATAGAATGATGGCTGATCCAACAATCTTATCTGATAAGACCCTGAACCTCCACTAACATTAACAGCATAGGTGAAAGCAGTATCATCACAATCAGCAGGTGCTGGTTGCGGAATTGGTGTAATTACCACTTCATTTGATGTAATGGTCACCGTATCAATATCGGTACAACCATGAGCATCAATTGTAATCACTGTGTAATCTCCTGTAACTAAAAGTGGATCTACAATTTGTACGGGTAAAGTAGCTGGGTCAACATCTTCCATTCTCGCAATTTCCACCCCTGTATTATCTTCTACAATAAAATCGAAATTTGGATAACCATCAGCAATAGCATCAATACTGATACCACCGCTAACTGGACCACTACCACTACAAACAGCCTGAACTTCAGAAACCGTAGTTGCTGGTGGCGGTGTAGTGTCCTCCGAAATAACGAAGGAATCAGCTGGAGTCTCACAACCTCTAGCATCTCTTACCAAATAAGAATACGTTCCAACGGTCAAATTTGAAAATACAGTTTCTGAACCCCAACCATTTCCGTTAAAATTAACTTCATATGGTGGCACCCCACTTGTTGCATCCGGTGTTATTGTTACTGCTCCATTATTAGTTGAGCTACAGCTAACCGGTCTAGTGGTAATATGGGCTGCCGCAATATTTTGTGGTGGGTTCAACGTTATTGCAACCGATTCGGCAACACAACCACTACTTGTAGTATTGTTATCCGTAATTCTAAAGACATAATCGCCCGGTATAGCGGTATCGTATAAAAAGTTGTTGGAAGTCAATGGTATTGCCGCACCAAAAGTTACCCCGTTATCAGAACTAACTTCATATTGTTTAGCCCCAGCGCCTGCAGTATAGCCACCGTTCACCTGAACTCTTATTTGACCAGGAGCTCCTCCACAAGGTATTTCAGTTTCAATACTGGTGTTTACCCTTAATTGGGGCTCAATGGTTATAGGTAAGCTATCCGAACAATCATTACCATCTACCACCTCAATAGTATAGTTACCAGGAGAAAGGCCTGAGAAAGAAGCACTCGCCTGTAAAGTTCCACCATTAATTCTATATTGGTGCGTACCTACTGCTGCAGTACCAGCGGTTGAGGTTACGGCAACCGTAGCTCCTACGCCGGCTACAAAACAAAAATCTGAAGACGGACCATCTAATGCAATAGTTGGCGCATCAATTGGGTTTAAGTCAAAAGTGAAGGTATCTGTACAACCTTCAGCATCTTCTACAGATAATGTGTATGTTCCCGCTGCAGAAAGATTACTAAAGGTTCTTCCAGATCGTGGACCTATTTGTGGTCCTACCGGAGGAGTCAAGGTATATCTATATGTTCCCCAACCACCGGTTGCATTTGCTCTTACACTTCCTAAATTACCATTGGCACAGCTCATTGCAGTAACCGTACTCGTGGATAAATCTAAAACAGGAGCCTCTTCAATATCAAAAGAGGTAGTATCCGTACAACCGGTATCGGCATCGGTTACTGTAATGGTATAGGTACCTGCACCTGATAAAGGAAGTGCTACTTCATTATTATTTTGAGGTCCTCCAGTGAATAATCCACCATTAATGTCATAGGTATAATTGTTAGCAAAACCATCTACAACAAAGGATCCCGTACCATCGGTTGCACCGTTACATACCCTTAAGTCGCCACCAGATTTTACTCGTACCCTAATAGAACTTATTTCAACCGGTCTAAAACCTTCAGTATATGAACATCCGTTAACATCGGTTATTTGAAAGATATACGCTTGTGAGGTCATTAAACCCGTAAACGTATCATTAGTACCATTGTCAACAAACGCCGGACTAATTATTTCATATCTATTTATTGCAGCATTACTAGTAGGTGTCAACTGAACATCTGTAGTACCTGCTGCACAACTTGTATTACTTTGTGCAAAATCTAAATCCGTAGGTGGATCAACATCTAAAATATCAATAGCAGTAAGTTCTAATCTACAACCGCCAGCATCACGAATGATCGGTGTATAAGTTCCTGCTGCCAAATCTGTGTACGAAGTAACAGTTGAGAAGTTTACACCATCAATACTAAACTCATAACCACTACCCGAGCCTCCTGAAAATGGACCAGCAAAATCAATTTGACCACCTACCGTTCCAGCTCCAGAACAGGTTACATCTGCCACTTTAGTAGCGCTTCCTGTCAATGACCCCACAGTATCTACGGTTACAGATGGTAGATCTAACGTACATTCAAAACCTCCCTGTTGGTATCTTACCTCTATATCATTATAGGTACCTGCCGCAACAGAAATCTGTGGCGTACTTACCCAAGGATCAGCTGCACTTTCCCTATATGAAATATTATAACCTCTACCATTATTAATGGTGAACTCTAATTTTGCACCACCATTACTACAGGTACCATCTATACCTGCAACTGTAACATCTGGCGGCAATAAATCTTCTACATCAGATGATGCATTTATAATACAGCCGTTACTATCCGTAATAACAAAATCATAAGTTCCTGCAGAGGTTACCGTATATGTGGTAGTACCAGAATCGGTAGCAGCATTTCCAAAAGAAGGTTGTACCGGACCACCATTAACCGTAAACGTATAAGGTGCAGAACCACCTGAAGTATTTAAGGTTATATCTACACTTGAGATATCAGAACACCCAAAACTACTGTTTACCTCTGTAGATGCATCTAAAGCAGAAGCACCGGCACCAATAGTTAATGGATTACCATTAACATCAACACTTTGCCTAGGTGGATCAATTCCATTTAACGGATCACCAGTACATTGCTGTGTTTCTACCTGTACCGTATAAGTTCCAAAACCTACAGCAGAAAAAGTGTAGGGATTTGTAGAAACAAAAGCGGTAAACTCTTGGGCAACGCCACTAGAATTAAGCAAGGTGTATTTATATGGACCAGGAACGTTTGAGGCGGTTACGGTAATACTACCGGTATCACCACTACAAAGGGCATCTGTAAACGTTGCCGAAATCTCAATTTCCTTTTCTTCTATAACTATAGGCTCATATGGGTATTCACAAGTATTTGCCGTATTTCTCAATCTAGCTTTTACATTATATGTACCAGGTGCCAAGTTAGAGAAAATAGCTCCTTGCCAAGCGCCAAATCCGCTACCACTATCAATAGCAAATTCATAGGCACTAGAAAGATTTGTTATTTGAATTCTACCATCAACCCCACATATATAGTCTTGTTTTACATAAGTTTGGGTAATGGTACTTTTTTTAACCTTAAAGTAATAAGGTTGTCCGTCTACTAAAACCCTATACTCAGCTCCAGAAGTAGAGGGTACAGAGCTCGCATCAAGAGTAAAGGTTTGTTGCCCAGTTACAACATTTGAATAACAAGAAGCGGTGGTATTAGGACATTCAGTATTAACATCAGGTGAACAAGAACCTCCCAATTCTTGCCATATGACACTACTATATGGACCTCCTGATAAACTTATTATACGATCATCATAATCCCCACATAAATTAAACCGGGCAATTGTAAATCCGTTATCGTTACACGTTTCGGTAGCATCTGCACCTACAATAACCGTATTGAACATTGCAGGAGCTGCCAAGCTAGCTTTTTGCGTAAGCGCTTCTTTATTTTCTTTTATGGGTTGATTTGTGGTAGAAATCGAAACAGCCTTTTCGATTACATGGGCCACCTCTGCATACAAAGTACTTACTTTGGAGTTGGCCAGAGCCGTAGTACCAATTACTGAAATAACAATCAGAAACAGTACATACAGCGTATACCGCTGTTGTTTTGGGAGCATAGGTTAAGTTTCGTTTTTAAGAACAATTTCGATTTGGGATCTTTATAGTTCTTTGGTGTAATTTTTTACTTATATTTTGTCTTTAATTTAATCACGTGTTCTTTAATATATTTCTAACGCCTCAATATGAAAAATAGTATTATCATCCCGCTTTTATTCGTTGTAACGCTTAATTTTTCTTGCGCACAAAACCCTGAAAATAAAGTAAATACCCCAAAAGAGATGTTTTTCACCCCTGAGCTGTTCATCGATCAGCTACAGATTCCATGGGGCTTTACATTCCTTCCCGACAATAGTTTATTAATCACTGAAAAAGAAGGGAAATTGATACATTTTAACAAGGGCAAAAAATCGATAATCGGTAATACTCCTGAAGTTTATAATAGAGGCCAGGGCGGACTTTTAGATATTGCATTGCACCCAAAGTACAAAGAAAATGGTTGGATCTATTTAACCTATGCCTCTGTAGAAGGAAAGGAAAAAGGAGGGCACACTGCCCTAATGAGAGCAAAATTAAAGAACAACTCATTGACCGAACAGCAAGTATTGTACAAAGCAACACCTAACACTACCAAAGGACAACATTTTGGATCTAGAATTGCCTTTGACAAAAACGGTTTTCTATACTTTTCTATAGGTGAACGTGGCGACAGGGATACCAACCCGCAAGACATAAAAAGAGATGGGGGCAAAATTTACCGTTTGCACGATGATGGACGTATACCTGCAGACAATCCCTTTCAGGATGTCAAAGGTGCCAAAACAGCTATTTATAGTTATGGACACCGAAATCCCCAAGGCTTGATCATGCACCCCGTAACAGGAGAAATTTGGGACCATGAACACGGACCGCGAGGTGGCGATGAAATCAATATCATTAAAAAAGGTGCAAATTATGGTTGGCCATTAGTTACTTATGGCATTAATTACGGCGGAACACCTATTACTGATAAAACCGAAATGAAAGGTATGGAACAGCCTATTCATTATTGGGTACCCTCTATTGCACCTAGCGGCATGACTTATGTTACTAGTGACATCTACAAAAACTGGAAAGGGAGTATATTGGTAGGATCTTTAGCTTTCCAATATTTAGAACGATTGATTTTGGATGGTAACAAAGTAATTGCTAGGGAAAAATTAATGGACGGTATGGGAAGAGTTCGTGCCGTACATGAAGGTCCGGACGGATTAATTTATGTAGCTGTTGAAGGAAAAGGAATCTATAAATTGATTCCGAAAAGCTAAAGCATAAAAAATAGCCTGAATATAAATTTAAATATTCAGGCTTTCTCTTTAGCTAGAAGTAATCATCGTCTTTATTGTTTACCAGCATCTATAGCCAGTTTAACAGACCCATGCTTTTTCAATAAGGCAGCAGCTTCGGTATAATCAATATCAAGACCTTCCATAATATAACGAGTACCACGATCAACAAGCTTATCATTGCTCAATTGCATGTTTACCATCTTGTTCCCCTTCACCCTACCTATTTTAATCATTAAGGCAGTAGATATCATATTCAATACTAATTTTTGAGATGTACCGCTTTTCATTCTAGTGCTCCCGGTCAGAAATTCAGGTCCCACATTAATTTCAATGGGAATATCCGCAATTTTTGCAATAGGAGCGCCAGGATTGTTGGTAATTGCAGCCGTTAAAATTCCATTTTTCTTTGCATCTTCCAGTCCCCCAATTACATAAGGAGTACTACCAGATGCCGCTATACCGACTACAACATCGGTATCATTGATATCATGCATCATTAAATCTACCCATGCCTGCTGTATGGCATCTTCAGCATTTTCTACAGCTTTTCTTATAGCCGTATCTCCGCCTGCGATCAAACCAACAACACGTTCATGTGGCATACCAAAAGTTGGGGGTATTTCAGAAGCGTCAAGAATACCCAAACGCCCACTGGTTCCTGCCCCAATATAAAATAGCCTACCTCCTTTTGCAAAACGTTCTGCCAAAGCATCTACAAGCTTAGTAACCTGTGGAATAGTTTTCTCTACCGCCAATGCCACTTTCTTATCCTCTTCGTTCATTTTGTGAAGAATGGTCTGGGTATCCATTAACTCCAAATTATTATGATTAGAAGGAGTTTCGGTGATTTTTTTATAATCCATTTAATTATATAATTTTTATATCGTGATTTTTAAAGGCTTTCAATAACAGATCACTGGGGTTCAATTCAGTAATCATAGTATTAATAGAACTAATATCACATGTTTTATATCGATGTTGAGAATTTAATTTTTCTGAAATAGACAATAATACAGTTTTTTTAGAGGCTTTTATAATCGCTTTTTTTATTTGAACGATATCCCAATCAAACTCCGTTAAGCCAAAGGTAGCATCTACATATCCCGTTCCTATAAAACTATAATCGAACCTAATTTCAGAAATATGGTGAATGGCATTTGCACCAATAGCGATCTGTGCTTCTTTTGAAATTTGACCGCCAATAGAAATCACATTAATATTGGCTTTATGAGAAAGTTCCATGGCAACGGGCAGACTTATGGTAAAACAGGTAAGATTTAAGTTTTCAGGTATTATTCGTGCCAATTCCATACACGTGGTTCCTCCGTCCAAAAAAATAACCGCACCATCTCGCAACATGGCAACTGCCTTGGTTGCAATTGTAACTTTATCCTCTAATTTATAAATATTAGTATTTCTTGCACTATTGGTCATAAATCCCATAGAAATGGCACCACCATGTACTTTTCTGAGCTTATTTTCCGCATCAAGCTCTTTTACATCTCGCCTAATGGTATCAATAGATACATCTAACGCCTCGGCAATATCTGTGATAAGAATTCTATTGTGCAGATCCACCTCATTTAAAATGGTTTGTTGGCGTTCCTCTTTTAACATATTAACGGCAATTTTCTAATAAACATGGCAAATATAGCGAATTTTATCAGATGCCGTTTTATGACGTTAATATATTGTAAAGTGTAGTTAAGGATAAATTAACAGCAAAAAGTCGCATAATTTATTGCAAAAAACTGCAGTTAATAAAAATAACGCATATATTTGCATGATTTAAAAATCCAAAAACCCATCAATATCAAATGAAAAACGCCGTAATAGATTCCAAAATTGACATTAGTCATAAACCCATTGGGCAATTCGAAGAAACCAGGTTTGAAAAAATTCATAATGTAATCTTTCAAGATTCAAATGAAGCTTCTATTCAAGTTGCTCATGAAATTGCAGCTTTAATAAAAAAGAGACAAGGGCAAAAAAGAAATTGCGTTTTGGGTTTAGCCACAGGATCGTCACCGATCAGGGTCTATGAAGAGTTGGTTCGCATGCATAAGGAAGAAGGTCTAAGTTTTAAAAATGTAATCACTTTTAACTTAGATGAATATTTACCCATGGAGCCAAATAATATTCAAAGTTATTTCTACTTCATGCACGAACATCTATTTAATCATGTAGATATACCTGAAAAGAATATTCACATTCCAGATGGCACGGTAAGCAACGAAGAAACTACGGCTTATTGTTTAAGCTACGAGCGTAAAATTAAAGAACATGGAGGGCTGGATTTTCAACTTTTAGGTATTGGCAGAACAGGGCATATTGGTTTTAACGAACCTGGATCTCACTTTAATTCCGGCACACGAGTAATTACATTAGATCATATTACACGAGTAGATGCCGCACCTTCTTTTTTAGGCATAGACAATGTACCTAGAAAAGCCATTACCATGGGTATTTCAACGGTAAGAAAAGCTAAACGTATTGTTTTATTAGGTTGGGGTCAAAACAAGGCGAACATTATTAAGAAAACAATTGAAGGGGAAATATCTTCACACGTACCGGCAACATATTTGCAAGAGCATGACAATTGCACCTTTGTTCTTGATACGGGTGCCGGAAGCGAATTGACAAAAAACAAAACTCCATGGCTGGTAGATGCCTGTGAGTGGACAGAAGAATTGAAAGCTAAAGCTATCGTTTGGCTTTGCGAGACTACCGGAAAAACGATTTTAAGTTTAACCGATAAAGATTACAATGATAACGGTATGGCAGACTTACTTGCTCTAAATGATGCTTATAACCTGAACATTGAAATGTTCAACAAATTGCAACATACCATAACAGGTTGGCCTGGCGGAAAACCTAATGCAGATGACACTCACCGCCCAGAACGTGCCACTCCTGCAAAAAAGAGAGTGATAATATTTAGTCCGCACCCAGATGATGATGTCATATCAATGGGTGGTACGTTTGACAGGCTTGTAGAACAAGGTCATGAGGTGCACATTGTATATCAAACCTCTGGTAACATAGCGGTTTCTGATACAGACGCCAGGAAATATGCAGAAATAGCTTTACATATCAGTCCGTCAGACGAAGCTAATAAAATCATCAAATCTCTTTCGGAAAAGAATGAAACCCGTATAGACTCGCCAGAAGTTCGAAATTTAAAGGGCAAGATAAGAAGAGGAGAATCTTATGCGGCAACAAGATACATGGGGTTACAAGATGAAAATGTGCATTTTTTAGATCTGCCATTCTATGAAACGGGCACCATAAAAAAGAAAAATCTCTCTGATGAAGACATTACCATTGTCGCCAATATTATAAGCGATATAAAACCCCATCAAATATATGCAGCTGGTGATCTTGCCGATCCACACGGCACGCACAAAGTTTGTTTAGATGCAGTGTTTGCAGCCTGCGAAAAACTAAAGACCGAAGACTTTATGAAAGATTGTTGGTTATGGCTTTATAGAGGTGCTTGGCATGAGTGGGACATCAATGAAATTGAAATGGCAGTACCAATGAGTCCTGGTCAGGTTTTGAAAAAGCGTAATGCTATTTTCTGTCACCAATCCCAAAAAGATGGTGTCATGTTTCAAGGAGATGATTCAAGAGAATTCTGGATGCGCGCCGAAGAAAGAAATCGGGATACCGCTAATAAATACAAAGCAATGGGCTTATCATCATATGCAGCAATGGAAGCCTTTGTAAGACATAAATTCAACTAACAACTGAATTGAATTAAAAGGCCTATTTTTAAAATTAAAATGGGCCTTTTTTGTTAAAAGTCATCTAATCGGCTTCAACTTTATGATAAAACAGCTAACACTATTTGCTTTACTACTTATTCTTAATTCATGTGGCATTTTTAAGTCATATGAAAAATACCCTAAAAGTGAATTTAGAGGGGTTTGGGTCGCTACTGTGGTCAATATAGATTGGCCAAAGAATGGCAATGATTCAGCAGAAAAACAAAAAACCGATTTCTTAAAGATTTTAGATTTTTATGAAAGAGAGAATTATAACGCCGTAATAGTTCAAGTACGTGCAGCCGGCGATGCTTTTTACCAATCTGATTATGCGCCATATTCACGATTTTTAACAGGAGAAGAAGGTACAGCCCCCAAATGGAATACAGACGTCCTAGAATGGATGATCAACGAAACCCATGAAAGAGGCATGGAGTTCCATGCGTGGTTAAATCCGTACAGGGCAACTTTCGATGAAAATTTTGAAGTATTATCAGAAACTCATGACTACTGTACCCACCCAGAGTGGATAGTGCATTATGGCAAGAAAAATTATTACAACCCAGGTTTGCCAGAAGTTCGCAACCACTTTTCAAATATTATAGCGGAGTTAGTGACTAATTATGATGTAGATGCCATACACTTTGATGATTATTTTTATCCTTACAAGGTTTTAAATGAAGTTTTTGATGACTCGGTCGCCTTTAAAATGTACGCACAAGAGCATCAAAAATTAGATGATTGGAGACGTAGTAATATTGACTCTTTAGTAAGACAGTCTCACGAAACCATAAAATCAATTAAACCTTGGGTTCAGTTTGGTATAAGTCCGTTTGGGGTTTGGAAAAATAATAGTACAGATCCAAAAGGTTCTGACACCAAAGCAGGACAAACTACTTATGAAGATTTGTATGCCGACCCATTACTTTGGATGGAAAAAGGTTGGATAGATTATTTAGCACCCCAAGTATACTGGAGCATGGGTCTACCTGTAGCATCGCACAGAAAAATTGTTGATTGGTGGGCAAAGAACAACAATAACACTAATCTATATGTAGGTAACGGACCTTATAAGATTAGAAATAACAGCGATAAAGCTTGGGAAGAAAAAAAAGAATTGCCCATGCAATTAGAGTTGGCGCGTAACACACCGCAAATACAAGGCAATATCATGTTCAGTGCCAAATCATTAATGACTGACAAAGATGATGTGGTAGAATATATTCACAAAAAATACTATAAGAGACCAGCATTGAATCCTATTTCTGGCTTAGCCAAAAACCACACGATAAAAACACCAAAATTGGTAAGTGCAAGTAAAAACGATACTGAATTATCACTAGAGTTCAATGACTTGAACAATATAAGATTTGCTTTAGTCTACTCATCTGGCATAAGGGTTAAAGACACCTATGACATAAAGAAATTAAGATCGAAAATTTATGTTGAGAACAATAACACAAGCCTAAACATACCACTTGACCAGTTGAAGAAAAAGTACAACGCCATTAATTTCATTGATGTTTACGGTAAAGAGACCACTCCAATAATTATTAATTTAAAACAAGTGAATAAGTAGTATGGTACAAAAAGACAAAGGAGCTTGGGCATGGGTACCTGTGCTTTATTTCACACAAGGTTTGCCCTATGTATTGGTAGTTACGGTTTCCGTAATCATGTACAAAAAATTAGGGGTCAGCAATGAAGACATAGGCCTATACACCAGTATTCTCTATTTACCATGGGTACTTAAACCATTATGGAGTCCGTTCGTTGATTTAAAAAGCACCAAACGAAAGTGGTTTTTAAGCATGCAACTATTAATAGCTGTTGCATTGTTAGGTGTGGGCTTAACATTGCCTACTAATATGTTCTTTGTTTCATCTTTGGCCTGTTTCTGGATGGCTGCATTTGCCTCTGCCACCAATGACATTGCTTCAGATGGATATTACATGCTTGGCTTAACAGAAAAAAAACAATCGTTCTTTGTTGGCATGAGAAGTACTTTCTACAGACTTGCCATGGTAACGGGCGAAGGTTTAATAGTTGTACTTGCCGGTTTCTTGGAAAACAAATATGGCGACAACACCAAAGCTTGGAGCATAACTATGTCAGCTGCCGCTTTTTTAATGTTGATCATGACTGTTGCCAACTTTTTTGTTACACCAAAATATGAATCTGAAAATACGGAGGATAAAGAAAAACCAGCAGGCTTTTTAGAGGTATTTGCATCATTTTTTAAAAAACCGGGCATAGGTATTGCGTTAGCTTTTATTCTTACGTACCGTTTAGGTGAATCACAATTGGTAAAAATGGCGTCCCCTTTTTTATTGGACTCACCCGATAAAGGCGGATTAGGATATTCTACGGAACAATTGGGAACTATTTTCGGTACCGTAGGAGTTATTTTTCTTTCCGTTGGCGGTATATTGGGTGGTATCTTAATCTCGCGCGATGGTTTAAAAAAATGGATGTTACCCATGGTACTTTCATTGAACCTGCCTAATATTCTTTACGCCGTTTTGGCCATGACCAATACTACAAGTATCTATGCCGTTACGGCAACAGTGGTTTTTGAAAAATTTGGATATGGTTTCGGTTTTGCCGCCTTTTTAATGTACCTCATTTACATTGCCGAGGGCAAATCTAAAACATCTCACTACGCCATTGCCACCGGTTTTATGGCCTTAGGGATGATGCTACCCGGTATGATCAGCGGTTACATGCAGCAATGGCTGGGGTATGACGGCTTTTTTGTATGGGTAGTCATTGCGGCCCTACCAGCACTCTTACTTTTAAAATTTATTACCTACCCAGCAGATTTCGGGAAAAAAACAACGGTTACCAATGAATAGATTACTACCTACAAATAAAGCCTTAAAGCAACTTTCACTTTCAGAAAAAGTTGGTCAATTATTTATACCCGCAGCTTTTATAAATGATACCGAAGAAGAAATACAGCAGCTAGAAAAATTAATTTCTGAACACCATGTTGGCGGGCTTTGTTTTTTTCATTCACGCGCAAGTGCTGCAACTAACTTTGAAGGCAAAAAGAAAATTGTTGTCAATGAAAATAGTTTTGAAACTTTAAAAAACCTCATCAAAAGATATCAAAAAGCGGCTACTTACCCCCTATTGATTTCCATTGATGCGGAATGGGGTTTGGCCATGCGCATAGAAAACACCCCCCAATATCCGTACGCCATTACCTTAGGAGCCAATAAGGACAATAAAGACTTAGTATTTAAAGTAGGCCAGAACATTGCCAAAGATTGTAAAGCCGCAGGAATACATTGGAATCTTTCTCCTGTAGTAGATGTCAACGTAAACCCTAACAACCCTGTAATTGGGTATAGATCCTTTGGTGATGACAAAGAACAAGTAATCACATTGGCAAAAGCATTTGTAAAAGGAACCCAGTCCGAAGGTGTACTTACAAGCATTAAGCATTTTCCCGGACATGGAGACACGGCTACAGATTCACATTTGGGGCTTCCTGTTATAGAGAAAACAAAAGCCGAGTTATTGGAGACTGAGCTCTACCCGTTTCAAAAATTAATTGATGAAGGTGTAGATTCCGTGATGGTAGGTCATTTATCTGTGCCTGCACTGACCACTAGCCCAGAATTACCATCTAGCATTAATAAAGATATAATAACCGGTGTATTAAGGCATGAAATGGGCTTTGACGGAGTAGTCATTTCAGATGCCTTGAACATGCATGCAGTATCTAAAAACTACCCGACCAAAGGAGAATTGGAATGGTTGGCCTTTAATGCAGGTAATGACGTTTTATGTTTTGCCGAGCATATAGAAGAAGGCATTCAATGTATTTTAAAAAATGCATCGGAAGCACAAATTAACAAGAGTATAGAACGTATTTGGAAACTGAAAGCAAAGGCAATATCAGAAGTTGATTCCACTCTAGAATTAACAGACCCAAGTGCTCTGAACAAACAAATAGCGGAGCGATCAATCACCTTACATAATGGCACTGCGCAAGATATTGAACATTTTAGAACAACCAATTTCTGCACATTGACACTTAAAAGGTTTACCACAGATCAAATGAACCAAGACATTGTTGAAAATATTACGGCAATGCGAAAAGAAGTTGAAAATGAAACCGAGATTCTTTTGCTGCTAACTCCTCCTCAAATAAAACCAACCAATAATTTTGGTTTTCTTCAAGAGGAAATAGATTTTTTAAATGATTTAATCATTACCAAAAAAGTGGTCCTGTATCATTTTGGAAACCCATATGCTCTACAATCTTTTAAAACGGATAAAACAATGGCTACCGTAATTGCATATCAGAATTTCAAAGAGTTTCAAGACGTTGCCACAGCACATTTTATGGGTACATTAGAGGCAAAAGGAAAATTACCTGTAAAACTAAATTAGAGTCTTATGAATCATAGCGGATGGGCTAGAGTAATTGCATTGATATTTCCATATTTTATAATAGTTGGTCTATTTCAACTTGCCGGTGCTTTCGTTGCCGGTATTCCATTTGGTGATAAAGATTTTCAAGAAACCTCTCTTCAGCAACTAATCATGACATTTTTCTCGTTTTTAGGAACGCTACTTTTAGTCTGGATTTTCATGAAATATATGGACAAGCAAAATTTTATGGACGTTGGGCTTCAGATTAAAAACAGAAAAAACGATATTATAACAGGTACTCTACTTGGGTTGGTCATAATGGGATTGGCCTATGTTAGTTTATGGGCAGCCGAAGAAATTATCTATACTGAATTTAACTTTGATGTATTAGAGTTAATCTATACTACATTACTGTTCATACTTGTAGCCATTTTAGAAGAAGTTCTTTTTAGAGGGTATATTCTAAAGAACCTTATGCTATCCTTTAACAAGTATATCGCACTTATAATTTCTTCTATAGTGTTCGCCATAGCTCATGGAGCAAATCCAAATATTAGTCTTTTCAGTTTAACAGGCCTTTTTTTAGCAGGAATTGCACTGGGGGTCTCATACATCTACACAAAAAATTTATGGTACCCTATAGCCTTCCATTTTAGTTGGAATCTATTTCAATCCTTGTTCGGCTTTAATGTAAGCGGACAAGATATCTATAGTATCATAGAGTTCACTGTTCCAGAAAATAATATGATGAACGGAGGGCAATTCGGTTTTGAAGGCTCTATTTTTTCATTAATAACAGAACTAACACTGGTAGCACTGATCATTTATTATTATCAAGTAAAAAAACGGCAACCCATCAGAAATGAAAACATATAAAATTATCGGTCTCATGTCAGGCACATCATTAGATGGCCTTGATTTAGCTTACTGTCACATTTGGGAGAAAAAAGGAACTTGGCAATTTGAAATCAAAGAAACCAAGAGCATTAAGTATTCAACTGAAATGTTGAACACCTTAAAAAATGCCATTGATTTATCTGCAGAAAAACTTATAGAATTACATAACACCTATGGCACTTGGCTAGGAGAACAGGTTTTGACCTTTGTTAACGACTATTCGTTGGCAGTAGATTATATTGCCAGTCATGGTCATACCACTCACCATAGACCAGAGATGGGGCTTACATTTCAAGTTGGCTCAGGACAGCATTTGGCAAATGCTTGCGGTATAAAAGTCATCTGTGATTTTAGAACAAATGATTTGGCATTGGGTGGTCAAGGAGCTCCTCTAGTACCTATTGGTGATAGTATTTTCTTTACTCAATATGATTTCTGTTTAAATTTAGGTGGCATCAGCAATATATCTTTTGATGTAAAAGGAAAGCGAATAGCTTATGATATTGGTTTAGCAAATATGATTCTCAACTATATCACCAGAAAGGTGGATCTAGAATACGACGAGGACGGTAAACTAGCCCGCAAGGGTAAAATAAACAAAACCATGTTAGAAAGGTTAAATGGTCTAGAGTACTATTTATTACCACACCCAAAATCTATTGGGTATGAGTGGTTTTTAGCCGAGGTAGTGCCCATTGTAGAAGATACCAAAGATACCTTAGAGAACTTGTTACACACCAGTGTTCATCATATCTGCGATAAAGTGGCACAACAGATTCAATTGAATTTTAAACACAACAACCAAGAATTATTGGTAACCGGTGGCGGAGCTTTAAATTCCTTTCTAACCGAAACATTACAAGCTAAATTGGGCGAAACCACAAATGTAGTGGTGCCCGAAAAAATAATTATAGAGTTTAAAGAAGCTTTGGTATTTGCGTTAATGGGCGTTTTAAGGGTTGAGCAACTAACAAATGTACTTTCCTCCGTAACTGGAGCAAAAAAAGATTCATCAAGTGGAGTATTGTTCATACCTAATTAAACTTTTATGCCTAATTTACTTGATAATCGAGATTTAAAATAATAGAGCCTTTACTCTGTCATGGTACAAGTTTTAAACGAATACGGCTTTAGTGCACTCTAAGCGTATTCACTCATTAAAATAGCATATAAAATGTCTGAAAAACAAAAGAAAGCTACCGCTTATTGGAAAGAAAATGTACGTTATTTATTCATCTTGCTGACCATTTGGTTTGCTGTATCATTTGGAGCTGGCATTTTATTTAAGGAAGCATTGGACACTATTAAAATCGGCGGATTTAAATTAGGTTTCTGGTTTGCGCAACAAGGGTCTATTTACATCTTTGTCATCCTAATTTTTGTTTATGTAAGACTCATGAACAAATTGGATAAAAAATACGGATACAACGATTAATCACACCAACTAAAACTAACAAAATGAATGTACAGACCTGGACATATATTTTAGTAGGACTCACCTTTGCACTATACATAGGTATAGCTATATGGTCTCGCGCAGGTTCCACAAAAGATTTTTATGTTGCGGGTGGCGGTGTTTCTCCATTAGCCAATGGTATGGCCACCGCAGCGGATTGGATGTCGGCAGCTTCATTTATCTCTATGGCAGGCATCATCTCTTTTGCTGGCTATGATGGTTCTGTATATTTAATGGGATGGACAGGTGGATATGTGCTTTTGGCCCTATTACTTGCTCCATATCTTAGAAAGTTCGGAAAATTCACCGTTCCGGATTTTATTGGTGACCGCTACTACTCAAAAACGGCTAGAATTGTAGCTGTGATCTGTGCACTGATCGTGTCGTTTACTTATGTGGCAGGACAAATGCGCGGTGTAGGTGTAGTATTCTCAAGATTTCTTCAAGTAGATATCAATACGGGGGTGATTATAGGAATGATCATCGTATTATTCTATGCCGTGTTAGGTGGAATGAAAGGTATTACCTATACCCAAGTAGCACAATACTGTGTGCTGATTTTCGCCTTTATGGTTCCTGCAATTTTCATATCCATACAAATGACAGGAAATCCTATACCTCAATTAGGAATGGGCTCCACCTTAAATGATGGGTCTGGAACTTTTTTATTGGATAAACTAGACGGATTATCTACAGAACTAGGTTTCAACGAATATACTGATGGATCTAAATCTGTCACCGATATTTTTGCCATAACCTTGGCTCTCATGGTAGGCACTGCAGGCTTACCCCATGTCATTGTTCGCTTCTTTACGGTGAAAAAAGTAAAAGATGCTCGTAAATCTGCCGGACTCGCCTTATTACTAATCGCTATTTTATACACCACGGCCCCGGCTGTTTCCGTATTTGCAAAAACCAATCTCATCAACACGGTCAGTAATGAAGAATATTCAAACATGCCTGTTTGGTTCAAAAATTGGGAAGAAACCGGACTATTATCTTTTGATGATAAAAATGAAGATGGCAAAATTCAATATGTAGCTGAAAAATCAAAGAATGAATTGACTATTGACAATGATATTATGGTATTGGCAAACCCCGAAATTGCGGATCTACCGGCTTGGGTAATTGCTTTGGTTGCCGCTGGCGGTCTGGCGGCTGCCCTATCAACAGCAGCAGGGCTATTGCTTGTTATATCTGCCTCGGTATCACATGATCTGGTCAAAAAAGTCTTTAAACCTAACATCTCGGATAAGGCGGAATTATGGGTCGCAAGGGGATCGGCCACCATTGCCGTAATAATTGCAGGGTACTTTGGTATAAATCCGCCAGGTTTTGTAGCTGCAGTTGTCGCCCTGGCATTTGGTCTTGCTGCCGCATCTTTTTTTCCGGCAATCGTACTTGGTATATTTTACAAAAAAATGAATAAAGAAGGTGCCATTGGCGGTATGGTCGTCGGCATCTTACTTATGCTCTTCTATATGACCAAATTTAAATTCGGTTGGTTTGGGGGCGGAGCATCAAACGATTGGTGGTTTGGAATTTCACCAGAAGGTTTTGGTAGCATCGCAATGATCGCTAATTTTATAGTAGCCATTATTATACTGCAATTTACTCCTGAACCTCCAGAAGATGTTCAAGAAATTGTAGAAAATATTAGAATACCCAGTGGTGCAGGTGAAGCTACGGGACATTAAACAACATAAATCAATTAGAAACAACAACGACCAAAGGCCTCAACAACCTTTGCATATTAATTAACGCATACCATGAGTAATTACCACATTAAACATCTTGAGGAATACTATCAAGTCTATAGAAAATCGATCAGAAATCCCGAATCATTTTGGGAAGAGATTGCAGAGGAGCATTTTGTCTGGCGCAAGCGCTGGGACAATGTATTGAGCTGGGATTTTAAAAAGCCCGAAATAAAATGGTTTGAAGGTGCAAAACTCAACATCACAGAAAATTGTTTAGACAGGCATTTACCCACAAGAGGTGACAAAACCGCCATCATATTTGAACCTAACGATCCTAAAGAAGAAGCTCTTCATATCACCTACAGGCAATTGCACGAGAGAGTTTGCCGAATGGCAAATGTATTATTGGACCATGGCGTAAAAAAAGGAGATCGTGTCTGTATTTATCTTCCAATGATTCCTGAGCTATCTGTCGCATTATTGGCATGTGCACGTATTGGCGCCATACATTCCGTTGTATTTGCAGGGTTTTCTTCAAATGCCCTAGCAACACGGATCAATGATTCTGATTGTAAGGTTGTCATAACTGCGGATGGTTCTTTTCGAGGTAGTAAATCTATCGACCTAAAAGGAATTGTCGACAAAGCATTGGAAGGGTGCCCTGGTGTAGCCAATGTTTTAGTGACCAAACGCACAGGAACCAAAATAGACATGCTAGATGGCAGGGACAAATGGTTACAACCCTTATTGGACGAAGCTTATGCAGATTGTGTTGCAGAAATCATGGATGCCGAAGATTCATTATTTATACTGTACACCTCCGGATCAACCGGTACCCCCAAAGGAATGGTACATACCACTGCAGGTTATATGGTATATACCGCCTATACATTTAAAAACGTATTTCAATATAGAGAAAATGATGTCTACTGGTGTACTGCTGATATAGGTTGGATAACCGGGCACTCGTATATAGTGTACGGTCCACTTGCCAATGGAGCAACCACATTAATGTTTGAGGGAGTTCCTTCCTACCCAGATTACGGACGTTTTTGGGAGGTTGTAGAAAAACATAAAGTTAATCAGTTTTATACCGCGCCAACGGCCATTAGAGCTTTGGCAAAAGAAAATTTAGATTTCGTTGAAAAACATGACTTATCCAGCCTTAAAGTGTTAGGCTCAGTAGGTGAACCCATAAATGAGGAAGCATGGCATTGGTACAACAACAATGTTGGCAAAAAAAACAGCCCTATAGTGGATACTTGGTGGCAAACGGAGACAGGCGGAATAATGATTACACCAATACCTTACGTAACACCAACTACGCCTACATACGCGACTTTACCATTTATTGGCATTCAACCGGCACTAATGGATGAGAATGGTAAAGAAATAAAAGGCAATCAAGTTGATGGTAGGCTGTGCATTAAATTCCCATGGCCGTCTATTGCAAGAACGGTATGGGGCAATCATGACCGGTACAGGGACACCTATTTTTCTGCCTTTGAAAACATGTATTTTACAGGTGATGGTGCGTTGAGAGATGCCGTTGGGTATTACAGAATTACAGGTCGTGTAGATGATGTAATCATTGTCTCTGGTCACAATCTGGGTACCGCTCCTATTGAGGATTCTATTAACGAACATCCTGCTGTTGCGGAATCAGCTATTGTAGGTTTCCCACATGATGTTAAAGGAAATGCCCTTTATGGCTATGTAATTCTTAAGGAAACTGGTGAAAGTAGAGATCGTGAAAATTTAAGAAAAGAAATCAACCAGCAAATTACAGAACATGTAGGTCCTATTGCCAAATTGGATAAAATTCAATTTGTATCTGGTCTGCCAAAAACTCGAAGTGGTAAAATTATGCGAAGAATTTTACGCAAAATCGCCAGCAACGACACAAGTAATTTAGGAGATACCAGTACACTTTTAAACCCAGAAGTTGTTCAAGAAATTATGGAAAATGCACTATAATTTACAATTACGACACATACTTTATTTAAACCAAGTTCGTCAAGCTCATTGAAAAAATGGGTTTGGCGAATTTTATTTTACACGAGAGGTGGTCAAAACAATATCGGCATTTTCCCAACTTTGCTTTCTTAGCAGTTCAACCTCTTTCACCTTATCCTGATTGTTTAAGTTTTCGTAAGCCAGTTTTAAACCGTGTAGCGCCCATCCGTTTTTAGGTAGCCTCAGCAAATCTTCTTTATACGTACTTACTGCATCATTGTACAACCCAGCTTCTATTTGAATTGCTCCAAGGTGATGTCTTACTGAAAAAAACCAATCTGGCGGTTCATTATAATTTAATCCATCTTCTATTTCAATCGCTTCGCGTAACAATGATATACTTTCAGAATATTTAAATTCCTTTGCCAAAATCTCAGCTTTTAAAACATTTCTGGCAATTTGAACCAATACCGAAACGGTATTAATATCCCAAATGGTTATTTCTTTTAAACTTTCATCTTTCGCAAAAGTTTCCAAAGAGTATAATTCTTTTTTTGCTTTTTCCATTTCACCTAAACTTAAAAAAGCCATACCACGTGCATAATTAAGAATTGCGGCAGGGTATTTTAAAGAAGGTACCTCATTCTCCAATTCCAATATTTCTTCCCATTTACCAAACTTTACACTAATATAAAACGGTATCGTGTAAAAATGTTGCAGTGTTCCCCAGCCCGGCTCTTTCATTAAGGTAGTACTTGAATGTTTTGCTACATTGTACGAAGCATTTAACGCCAAACTACTATTTCCTTCCAACGCAGCGGTAGCAGCCAAAAAATGATAGTTATGGGGAAAATAGGCTATTGGGTATGCACCTTGGGCATTGCAAGCAGCCACATAATTGCTATCTACTACCACAGCCCGCAAATTTGCCAAAGTACCTTTATGATAATCACCCGTTCTTATATAAACATGAGAAGGCATGTGAATAAGGTGTCCAGCGCCAGGCACCAAACCTTCGTCAAAAATTTTGGCACTTTCCAAGGCTCCATCTGGGTGCAAAGATGCTTCAAGCATATGAATTTTAAAATGATGGGCACCCGGGTGTTTTGGATCTATTTCCAAAGCTTTATTTACAACTTGAACAATTTCATTTGTTCTTTCTCTTGGATTTCCATTTTCATCCCACAAATCAAAAGGAAACATATCCATGATAGATTCGGCATATAAGGCAGCTACATCTGCATCATATGAATACTTATTATAAACTTCCAATAACGCATTTGAATATTTTAGATCAAGTTCACTTCTATCCTCGACCGGGAATTGAACATATCTTTTGGATAAGGCATTAATTAAATCCTTTTCTTTTTGAGATGCATTCTTACTCGCTAATTCTTTTGCCTTTTGAACAGCATCATACGCTCTTTGGTAATTATCCGGCTCCATGCCCGCATTATAATTTGGACCCAAAACATAGGCAAAACCCCAGTATGCCATTGCGCAATCAGGGTCCAATTTAGTTGCATAATAAAAAGACCTTGCCGCTTCTGCATGGTTGAATCCATAAGCCAATACCATGCCTTGATTAATATATTTTTGAGCCAGCCTATCATTAGTAGTTACAGGAAACTCTATTACATCTAAACCATCGATCAATGGAGCTATATTATCAGATTGATACCAAGATAAATCTGTTGTAATAGGCGCACAAGCTATAAAAGGTCTGTTTGAAATATCGTGCGTATTTCCCCTATTCTTACATGCTACAAAAACAAGCCATAGTATTAGCACATAGAGAAAAGGATTTTTCATAGCTGTAAACATTATTATTTATTAAAACATAACATTCACAATATAAATCCACAGTTCTGAAAATCAACCAATTAACGTACAAATAGCCTTAAAAAGCGTATAGATAACAAAAACTCTAAAAATTTAAAACCTCAAGCAACAATTAGACGCTTTTACAAAGATTACTTAGAGAAGGCATGATTATTCGCGAACAAGGGCCTGGTTTTAAAAGACATAAACAACACTACCGAAATTAAGCCGCATACCCCTAAACCAGCAAACAGTGCCCAAACAGAATCCTCAATAAAACTTCCCACAAATATAGAAATAGGAATGGACAGAATTGTAGAAATGAATCCTGTTATGGCAGCACCTATTCCTGCAATGTGCCCAATTGGCTCCATAGCAATAGATCGCATATTACCCCAGATAAAACCTAAACATAAAAATTGTAACGAAAGAAATATCAATAGTATCGTTATACTCGGGTTTTGAGAATTTAAGAACAGCAAACTGTAAGACAAAGCAATTACCGTAAAGGCAACCAGTGCGGCAAAAGAGAGATTACGCATACCAAAACGCAAAACCAATGTACCGTTCATTAATGTTGAAAAACCAACGGACAATGCCAAACCTGCAAATACATATGGAAATGTATCTGTTAAACCATAAAGTTCTTCAAACACGTGTTGCGCAGAGCTTAAGTACACTAAGAAGGATCCTGTGATCAAACCCGAAATCATGGTACACGAAACAGTTTCTTTATATTTAAAAATCTCTTTGGTACCTCTAACAAAAACATGAAAAGAAAATGGCACTTTATATTGGGGTTTCAACGTTTCCTCCTGTCTTTTATAAAACCAGATACCTACAACAAGAGCAAAAAACAATTGCATATAAAAAATTCCTTCCCATCCGGTATACTCCATTACCGCTTTGCCTATTGCAGGAGCCACTACGGGTACCAAAATAAAAAATGCCGTAACAAATGACATGATTTTTGCCATGTAATCTCCTCTATAAGTATCACGAATTATGGATATACTGATTGTTCTTGGAGCAGATAACCCAATACCTTGCAAAATACGCCCCACCAACATAATTTCAAGATTTGGAGCCAACAAGCAAATAACACTAGCAATAAGAAACACCGTAAAACCTAAATAAACAATGGGCTTTCTACCTAAACTATCTGACAGTGGTCCGAAAAAAAGTTGACCTACCCCCAATCCCAAAAATATCATAGTTACCAATAGTTGATTCCGGGTTGGGTCTAAACTATTGATAGCTATACCTATGTCTGCCATAGCCGGTAAAATGGCATCAATTGTTAAGGCAACAATTGACATTAAAGAAGCCATTAAGGCTACAAATTCAAAATTTGGCTTTACTTGTTCATTCTGCATTGTGCAAAAATACGGCTTAACCATACAAGCAATGTTAATTAAAAGTTGATTTTTAAGTTTAGGTAATTTTGAAATTCAAATATGTACTTTTGCATTAAATTTCAATGTATGCTCGTTATAGGTATTGCTGGTGGAACCGGTTGTGGAAAAACCACGGTAGTAAATCAAATCATCAATGAATTGCCCAATGAAGAAGTTGGTGTAATCTCACAAGATTCTTATTACAACGATCTGTCTCATTTATCATTAGAAGATAGACGAAAAACCAATTTTGACCACCCAAGCTCCATTGACTTTGCCTTATTGGAACAACACCTAATCGCCTTAAAGAACGGAGAATCAATAGAGCAACCAGTCTACTCTTTTCTTGAATGTAACAGAACCGCAAAAACTGTACTTACCCACCCTACAAAAGTTATCATAGTAGAGGGTATCTTAATCATGACCAATTCTGCTATTCGTAAAATGTTCGATATCAAAATATTTGTTCATGCAGATACAGATGAGCGATTAATCAGAAGACTAAAACGAGATGTAAACGAACGTGGTTGGAATTTAGATGAAACCCTTGAAAAATATCAATCGGTCATTAAGCCAATGCACGAACAATTTATTGAGCCTACCAAAGAATACGCAGATATTATTATACCTAATAATAAATACAATACAGTAGCCGTTGAAATTGTAAAGAGTATCATCAACGAAAAAATAATGCAGTCATAATGGCATTCAAAGATTTAAAACAAAAAAAATGGTTTAAAATCATGACCAACATGTATGTGTTGGTCTTGACCGTTTTTGTTGTTTGGATGCTTTTTTTTGACACCAATTCATTGTTAATACACCTAGAGTTAAGAAAAGAAATTAAGAAGCTTGAGAAAACACAAGAATTTTTAAAAGAAGAAATTGCCAAGGATAAAAAGATTATAGAAAAATTATCTGACGAAGATGAGTTGGAACGGTTTGCCAGAGAAGAGTATTATCTTAAGAAAAAGAACGAAGAAATTTATCTTATTGAATATGAGGATAGTCTAAAACTTAAGGATAAAAAATAATTTTCATATCATTTTAATAAGTTTTTCACTTTCTAAATACTTTATATTACACCAAGTCTTAACCTTTTCAAAACTAAAAGTTTAACGCATTATTAATGAAAAGTGAGTGCTTATTCACTTAGTGTTAACAAAAAGCTTTCATTAGCCTCATAAATAATTGTATTTTTACCACCTAACTTACTTTGAACATGGGCAAGATTATTGCTATAGCCAATCAAAAAGGAGGTGTAGGCAAAACTACTACCTCAGTAAATTTAGCTGCCTCGCTAGGTGTATTGGAAAAAAAGGTATTATTGATAGACGCTGACCCCCAGGCGAACGCTACTTCTGGGCTTGGTATAGATGTCGATGGGGTTGAATTGGGTTCTTACCAACTTTTGGAACACACCAAAAGTGCTCGTGAGACGATCATACCGACCACATCACCCAATGTAGACCTTATTCCGGCACATATTGACCTTGTTGCCATTGAAATTGAACTGGTAGATAAGGATGAGCGCGAATACATGATGAAAAAGGCCATTACGGACCTTAAGAACGATTATGATTATATTTTAATTGATTGTGCTCCTTCTTTAGGATTGTTGACCTTAAATGCATTGACTGCTGCAGATTCAGTTATAATACCTATACAGTGCGAATACTTTGCACTTGAAGGTTTAGGCAAATTGTTGAATACGATTAAGAGCGTACAAAAACTACATAACTCTGAATTGGACATTGAAGGTATGTTGTTGACGATGTACGACTCAAGGTTGCGATTATCTAACCAAGTGGTAGATGAAGTAAGAAAGCATTTTGGAGATATGGTATTTGACACCGTAATTCAACGAAATGTTAGGTTAAGTGAAGCTCCTAGTTATGGTGAAAGTATTATCAAATACGATGCTGCCAGTAAAGGGGCAACAAATTATTTGAACATGGCTAATGAAATAGTCAAAAAAAATAAGCAGACGGTTTAAGTATGGCAAAAGCGACTAAAAAACAAGCTTTAGGTAGAGGACTTTCGGCTCTTTTAAAAGATCCGGAGAATGACATAAACACAGCATCTGACAAAAATGCAGATAAAGTTGTTGGAAATATAATTGAATTGGATTTAGACCATATAGAGGTAAATCCGTTTCAACCACGTTCAAATTTCAATGACGAACACATAAAAGAACTTGCTACTTCTATAAGAGAATTGGGAGTTATACAACCAATTACCGTTAGAAAACTAGGTTTTAATGAATTTCAGCTAGTATCAGGAGAAAGAAGGTTTCGTGCTTCTAAACTATTAGGTTTAGAAACTATACCTGCGTACATACGTATTGCCAATGACCAAGAGTCTTTGGAAATGGCTTTGGTTGAGAATATACAAAGGCAGGACTTAGACCCTATAGAAATAGCACTTTCATATCAGCGTTTAATAGATGAAATAAATCTTACACAAGAAAAGCTGAGCGAACGTGTTGGTAAAAAAAGATCTACTATTGCCAATTATTTACGCCTTTTAAAGCTAGACCCTATTATTCAAACAGGCATGCGCGATGGTTTTCTAAGTATGGGGCATGGTAGGGCTTTGGTCAATATTGAGAAAAAAGAAGATCAAATTTCAATTTACGAGAAAATCATATTTGACAACCTTTCTGTTAGAGATACCGAAAGCGCCGTAAAAGCATATCATTCTAAGGCAGAAGCCCCTACAGAGGTCAAAAAGCAGGCGAAGAACGATCCAGCTGTATTTGTTAGAAAAGGGATAAAAGAATTAACGGATGCCTTATCCGTAAAGGTAGATATTAAATCTACTGATAATGCCAAAGGAAAAATAACCATACCATTTAAGTCTCAAGAGGAATTTGACCGTATCAAAAAATTGATAACAGGTGCGTAACTATCTTTTATTATTTAGTACACTTTTGCTATTTATAAATTTCACCTTCTCACAAGAGGAGCAAGATTCTATACCTAAAACTGAAATAGATAGCGTACAGGCAGACCTTGCCAAAAAAGGGGTAGTCATTAAAGATTCTGTTGCCTTGAAAAAGGTAGAAAGAGAATTTAAACCATTAGCCCCAAGTAAAGCTGCATTTTACTCTGCCGTACTACCCGGTATGGGACAAATCTACAACAAGAGATACTGGAAAGTTCCAATCGTTTGGGGAGCCATTGGCGGCAGTATATACGCTTATACATGGAATAACAATCAGTACAAAAGTTTTAGAACTGCCTTTAAAAGAAGGCAGGCCGGGTTTACAGATGATGAATATTATGATATCAATGGAGATAACCCAGAAGGTGCAGACCCAGATTTGGACTTAGATGACCTTGAATACCAACAAGAACGTTTTCAAAATGACCGTGACCTTTGGTTGGTTGCAGCTATAGGGTTATACGCTCTTAATATTGTCGACGCCAATGTTGACGCACATTTAAAACAGTTTAATATTGACGATGACCTCAGTATAGACTTTGAGCCTTACTTAGATTTTAATCAAGTAACCAATAGTCCAAATTACGGCATGGCATTAATTATAAAATTTTAAGAATGAAAATTGCACTTTTCGGATACGGAAAAATGGGTCAGATGATAGAGCAAATTGCCTTGAATCGTGGTCATGAAATAGTAGCCAAAATTGATGAAAATACAGAAAACATTGACTTTAGCGTAATGGACGTTGCCATTGATTTTAGCATGCCTAGCGCTGCTTTCAATAACATCACTACTTGTATCAATAACAATGTACCGGTCATATCCGGAACAACGGGTTGGTTAAATCATTATGAAGATGCCGTTAGTTTGTGTAAGGATAAAAAAGGAGCGTTTATATATGCTTCTAATTTTAGCTTGGGTGTAAACATATTTTTTGAGCTGAATAATTATTTGGCTAAAATGATGCAGAATATACCAGAATATAAGGCTGAATTGGAGGAAATTCACCACACGCAAAAATTAGATGCACCCAGTGGCACAGCTATAACTTTGGCTGAAGGGGTTATTGCAAACTCCAGTTATAAAGAATGGAAACTAGATAGTGCGTCTGCCGAAACATTGAAAATTACATCAAAAAGAATTGGCAAGGTTCCAGGAACACATACCGTTTCCTATGATAGTGTTGTTGATAGCATTCAGATAAAACATACCGCGCATAACAGAGAAGGTTTTGCTTTGGGTGCGGTAACCGCAGCAGAATGGATTATTGGAAAAACAGGTGTTTTCTCAATGAGAGATGTGTTAAACCTTGGTTAAAAACGTAACAAAAATAAATCTTTAAGACTCATGGATTATTGATATCTAGCGCATTTTATCATAATTCAAACTATTTCAATAAAAAACAAAGAAGATGAACGGCACTCAATGGATTATATTTATTCTCATTGTACAAGTTATCCATTTTTTAGGAACTTGGAAATTATACGTTAAAGCCGGTAGAAAAGCTTGGGAAGCTGCAATACCTGTTTATAACGCCATTGTCTTAATGCAAATCATCAACAGACCAAAATGGTGGGTGATCTTGTTGTTCATACCAATTATAAATCTTTTAATGTTTCCTGTTATTTGGGTAGAAACCATTAGAAGTTTTGGCAGAAATAGCAAGTTAGAAACATGGATAGTGGTTCTAACGCTAGGTTTTTATATTTACTATGTAAATTATGCCTTAGAAGTAACTTACGTAGAAGACAGATCTTTACAACCTAAAACGGCTGCCGGAGAGTGGGTAAGTTCCATTTTATTCGCTGTTGTCGCGGCCACCTTGGTACACACCTATTTTATACAACCGTATGTAATACCTACAGGTTCATTAGAACGCACGCTTAGGGTGGGTGATTTTCTATTTGTTAGCAAGTTTCATTACGGAGCAAGAACACCAATGACGACGGTTGCTGCGCCAATGGTTCACGACACACTTCCTGTTTTAGGTGTGCCATCTTACTTAAAAAAGCCACAACTCCCTTATTTTAGACTACCAGGATTTACCAAAGTAGAAAGAAATGACATTGTAGTTTTTAGTTGGCCTGCCGATACAGTTAGGGTTTTCTTCAAAAAAGAAAAAGGTGTAGACAAACCTATTGACAAAAAATCCAACTACGTAAAACGCTGTGTGGGTATTCCAGGGGACTCATTAGAAGTCCGTGATGGTTACGTCTTTATAAACGGCAAGCAATTAGAACTACCTAAAAGTGCTAAACCTCAATTTGACTACACTATTTACAGCTCAAAAGGGGTTTCATCAAGAGCTTTGGACAACCTAGGCATTACGGATTTTACACGAAAATACCTATCAAACCCCTTAAACCAAGAACAAGTTAACGGAATTAGAAACTACATTATTGGGTTTAACCAAAGTGAAAACGGACAAATTGAATTATTTACCAAATCAAAAGGTATTCCAGCCAACCTAATTTCCAAATACAGGTTATCGTTAAAAGAAATTACCGATCGTGAGCGTACGGTTCCGCTAACCGCGGAAATGGTCAATTCACTAAGAAAAGATTCCAACATAGATTCTGTTGTACAACAAGTAACAGAAAAAGGTAGACGAGGGATCAATTTGTTTCCTCAAAGTCCTGACTATCCTTGGAACTATAGTCAATTAGGTCCTATTTACATTCCTCAGAAAGGTGCTACTGTAGCTTTAAATTTAAAAGTTCTTCCATTATACAAGAAAATAATCGAAGAATATGAGAACAACGAAATTTCTATATCCGGAAATCAAATTAGCATCAATGGAAAACCTGCGACCAGCTATACATTTCAACAAGATTATTTTTGGATGATGGGAGACAACAGGGATCATTCTGAAGACAGTAGAGCTTGGGGCTATGTGCCTGAAAATCATATTGTGGGTACCCCTATCTTTATTTGGATGAGTTTTGACAACTTTACCGAAGGCATTTCCAATTGGAGACCTAGATGGGATCGTATTTTTACCACAGTAAATGGCGACGGAGAACCACAATCTTATTTTAAGTATTTCTTGATACTATTAGTTGCCTATCTAGTTGGAAATTGGTTCTGGAAACGTAAAAAGAGCACTAAATAAGGCAGATGAAAGTAATTCATCCTTCATACTTTCCAAATATACTAACGTTTAGCTATGTTCTGCATGAACCTACATGTTGGGAAGTACATGATAATTATCAAAAACAGACATTTAGAAATAGAACCTACATTTCAAATGATCGCGGCAAGCATATTTTAAGCATACCGATTATTCATGTTGGTAAAGAACAAGGCAGGCAGAAGTATAAAGATGTTTTAATAGACAATTCCTATCCATGGCAAAGGCAACATTGGCGCACCCTGCAAACTGCTTACAGAACATCTCCGTTTTTTGAATTTTACGAAGACGAGATTAAGCCATTATATGACCAACCATATGATAAGTTGTTAGATTACAATTTAAAAACAATAGAAACAATATTCGAGTGTTTACAAATGGAAATGCCCAAAGAATCTACAAAAGAATTTGAAGTTTCCCTAAGTGAACATGAAGATTTTAGATTTTTGATAAATGCCAAATTAAAACACAAACTTACTATAGAACCTTACACTCAGGTTTTTGGTGATCGTCATGGTTTCATACCTAATTTAAGCATTTTAGACCTGCTTTTCAACATGGGACCAAATTCTATAGAATATCTTCAAAAAGTTTTTATCTATAAAGATAATGCTTAGGTTTATAGCTCATTATGGCATTCATTTTCTAGTACCGATTGTCATTGCCATCTACTTTTACCGTGAAAACAAATTTTGGTCTGCAGTAATTCTTTTATCGGGTATTATTATAGATGTTGACCACCTGTTGGCTACACCAATGTTTGATTCTAACCGCTGCAGTATTAACTTTCACCCATTACATACCTATTGGGCAATAGTCATTTACATTTTATTATTTACTTATAAGAAAACGAGAATCATTGGTGCGGCACTGCTTATACATATATTGGCAGATGTAGTTGATTGTTTTTTTATTACTAAGGGATTTTAACGGTAGCCATAATTGGCTCATGATCAGATATATTGATCTTGTAATTTTTATGTGACACAACTTCGAATGAAGGGTCTGTTAGAATCATATCTATCCTAAAAGGAAACTTCCAAAACTTGATGGTTTCCCCGTAACCATGACCCGCTTCCAAAAAGGAATCTTTTAAATTTCCTTTGATATTAAAATACACTTTTGAGAATTGCGTATTGTTGAAATCTCCGCCAACAATAACCGGATATGGGCTGCTTTCTATATGCTCTTTTACCAAATTAGATTGTCTTTCTTGCTTATCAAAAGAATCTCTTAAACGTACAAATAGCTTATCTGATCTTTCTTTTTTAATGTAGTTAGGTCTAATGCTCAACGATTCTAAATGTAGGTTATAAAAACGAATCGTATCCCCTTTAAATACAATATCAGCATACACTCCACCATTGAAGGTATTGGGAAAATCCAATTCTCCATTTCCAATGATTTTATATTTAGAAAAAATAGCTAAATTTTTACTGGACACTCCTTCTTTATCTTTGAATTTATTAGCCTTATAAGGGTAATCCTTTAACATATCATCCTTAATAAAAATTGGTTGAAATTCCTGAAAAAAGATTATATCAGGATTTTCGCCTTCTACAAATTCTATCACTTCCGGAGTAGTTAATGTTTCCCATTCATTATGATATTTACTACGAAAACCCAATGAATTATAACTTAACAAAGAAATGGTATCTTCTTCAAGTTTCTCATTACTACTACCATTAAAAGCGATAAAGGAACCCAAGGTGATATATCCATAAATCAATACGGACAGCGACAATAACATATTGATTTTTCTACCAATTAGCCAATACAAAAAAAACAACATATTGAACAACACCAACACCGGCACCGCCAAACTAATAAAGGCTAAACTAGCAATTGAGGTATAAGGTACTATACACGCTAAAAACAAAGTAAGAGTTGCAATCACGTTTAAAAACCACATGATTTTATTGAAAAAAGATAATTTCTTCATTTTAATTTTCTTTTCCCGCTTTAAACAAGAAATCTTTTTCAGCCTTAGATAAGCTTTCATAGCCAGATTTACTTATTTTATCTAGGATTGCATCTATTTTCTTTTGATGAGATTTCTTATCATAATCACTGACCGTGGATTTAGATTTTGATGTATTCTCTTTCTTATATACGGTCTTCATGTTGGACTTCTTTCCTGCACCTTTGAACATGTTTGCTATACTATCCATAAACTTAGAAAAACCAGAACCAATATCATTTCCTTTTGCCAATTGACTCGCATATAAATACCCTAAAAACGCACCACCTAAATGCGCTAAATGTCCTCCTGAGTTACTGATGGGCAACTGTATTAAATCACTAAGCACAACGACTGCGCCCACAATCCACAACTTCACATTAAAAAATATCACTCTAACCTCTTGATTGGGTAGATAGGTACATATAAAAATCAAGACAGCACTAGCTCCTGCAGACGCTCCAATTAGGTAGGCATTTGTATTAAAAAATGCCGGAAAAATATTGTAACCCAAAACAAAAAACAATCCCCCAAGAATAACTCCTAATACATAGACATTAAGAAATCGTTTTGCATCAAAGAGATTTAAGAAAATGCGTCCAACAAAATAAATTAAAAGCATATTCCAAAATAAATGACCAAAACCACCATGAAAAAAAGAATAGGTAATTATAGACCATGGTTGAAAAGCAATATCTACAATATCATTTGGCAGTTCAAACCACTTAACAATACTATTGCCGGATAAGCCTAAGAGAAAAGGTACCAACGCATTTATTAGAAATACAATGACATTAATAACAATTAATTTTTCGGCAATGTTTAGCCTACTATATTGATATTTTAAATCTGGTTGAGCCATACTTTAGTTCCACCTATTATTATTAAACTGATTTTTCTTCCAATACCACATCATCAAAAATCCAAAGAGTGCCCCACCAACATGTGCAAAGTGGGCAATTCCTTGACCAAACAAACTATACCCGGTAACGCCAGAAAACAAATCTAATGCTATTAAAACGGGAATAAAAAACTTAGCCTTAATAGGTACCGGTAAGAAAATTAAAAACAATTCACTATTTGGAAAAGACATACCAAAAGCTACCAAAATACCATAAATAGCCCCAGAAGCACCCACTACAGGTGTATTGAACGCCCCTAAGAAATTATCTATGGTTGAACGATCCGCTATATTGTACCATTCTGTACTATACTGACCGCTATTAATGATTTCAAGAATACTACTTTCAGCTAAGCCTGCCTCCATTAAAGCACTCATACCCGCATTATAATAATAGTAGTTCACCCCTATATGTATTAAAGCGGCACCTAAACCAGCTGATATATAAAAGAACAGGAATTTATTTCTGCCCCACATTTGCTCCAAAGGCGAACCAAAAGCCCATAGCGCATACATATTGAAAAGAATATGCATAAAACCCCCATGCATAAACATATGGGTAATTATTTGCCATAGTTGAAAATGCTCGTTCTTAGGAAAATAAAGAGAAAACAACTCATACATTTGTTCCCCATACAACTGTGTGGCAATGAAGAATAGCACGTTAATAATCAATAAATGCTTTATAGTTTCTGTTATTCTTCCCATCTATATAAATTTTCGTTCAATATCATTCTCGGTAATGGTCACGTATACTTTTTTGTTAAAAGGGCTTAATGTAGTCTCTTTACAAGCAAATAAATCGTTGACCAACTTTACTTGAGAAAACTCGTCTAATGATTCCCCTGTTTTTACAGACAGGGTTTTTGCCAATGTTTTTGCCAACATATCACTTTGGGAAAAACTATCTCCAGGCACCTCTTGTTGAAAATCTGACATCAACTGCTCCATAATCATTTGTACTTCGCTCTCAGCGACCAAAACAGGAACTCCTTTTATCTCAACACCCTCATCGTCCAAATCACCAAATACAAAACCAACAGTGCAAAGGTTATCTTTAATTTCCTTTAAAATGTTCATTTCACCTGGTGAAAATGATAAAGTCAACGGAAAAAGTAACTGCTGACTTACGGCTTCTTTAATAGTTATGTTCTTTAAAAAGTTTTCATAAAGCACCCGTTGATGTGCCCTGCTCTGATTTATAACTACCATTCCAGATTTTATAGTGGTAATTATAAATTTTTTACGCAATTGAAACGTAGTAGTAGTCGGCTCAATAGATTCTTTTTCATCATCAAAGATACTGCTATTCACTACCTCAGATTCAAATTCCAAATGACTAACATTACTTTCTACCTTGGTTTCTAGTCCCGCATATAAATTTTCCCAACCTTCTACTTTTGGTTTTTTATAATTACCTGTACTGTTATTTCCTTTTGATGTTTTAACAGTTGTTTCAAATGGATTAAAAGAAGCATCTACAACTACCTGCGGAATACCAACCTGCTTATTTTTATAAGAGTACGGAGTATCTAAGTTCTGGTCTTGTTCAAAATCAAGCGCTGGCACAACGTTAAATTGCCCCAAACTATGCTTAACGGTAGATTTCAACATAGCGTACAACGTATGCTCATCATCAAATTTAACTTCTGTTTTTGTAGGGTGTATATTAATATCGATTGTACCTGGATTCACCTCTAAATTCAAAAAATAACCAGGATGCGTTCCTGGTCTTATCACTCCTTCAAAAGCACCTAAAATTGCATGATGTAAATACGGACTTTTTATAAATCTGTTGTTAGCAAAGAAAAACTGCTCTCCTCTACTCTTTTTAGCAAATTCTGGTTTTAGAATATATCCTGATATTTTTACTACCTGAGTTTCCTCTTCAACTGGAACCAGTTTCTCGTCGGTCTTTCTTCCAAAAATATGAACTATACGCTTTCTGAATTCATTGGCCGGCAATTGAAAAACATCACTCCCGTTATTATAAAAACTAAATGCTACCTGAGGGTGTGCCAATGAAATTCTATGAAATTCATCGGTAATATGTCTATACTCGACTTGGTCAGATTTTAAAAAATTTCTTCTAGCCGGAATATTGAAAAATAAATTCTTTACCAACATAGAAGTCCCTTTTGGAGCAACTACTACTTCTTGTGAAACAATTTTACTGCCTTCAATCTTAATTTTTGTACCAATATCATCATCTTCGGTTTTGGTCAACATCTCTACATGGGCAATAGCAGCAATAGATGCAAGTGCCTCTCCCCTAAAGCCTTTGGTATGCAAATTAAATAAATCTTCAGCTTTTTGAATTTTTGACGTTGCATGGCGTTCAAAACTCAAACGGGCATCTGTACCACTCATACCCTTACCATTATCAACTACTTGAATAAGTGTTTTGCCACCATCTTTTATAATTAATTGAATATCGGTTGCACCGGCATCGATGGCATTTTCCATCAGCTCCTTAACTACTGATGATGGGCGTTGTACCACTTCACCAGCAGCAATTTGGTTTGCTACATGGTCTGGTAAAAGTCTAATAATATCGGCCATTATGAAGAAAAGAAAATTGAGAGGTCAAAATCAATTATATAAAGAAAAATCAAAACCAAAACAGCTATAATGATGACCATTCTCATCTTAAGGTTGCGATCACCTTTTCTTTTAGCGTCTTCTATGGCACTGTTGATTTTTCTTTTTAAACCTCGAGATGTATTCAGTGTACTGCGAAATTGGTCAAATTTAGGCTCAATTTTGTAAGGATTCCCTTTTCCTTTATCATCATAAAATCTGGGGTTATACTCAAACCGCCTATTCTTTCGCAACTTTGTTATTTTACTCAACATCCCCATAACCTCAAAGTTACTTAAAATAGAAAAACAGGGCATAATAGGAATGCCAAAATTTGTTAACAGTTGAAGCTGTCAACCGTTACCTCTAAAATAGTTTGAAACAGATTAAAAATAAAAGACCGGAAACCTTAGTTGCCTAGAACAGCCATTTTAATTGCGGCAATAGCTGCCTCCGTGCCCTTATTACCATGTTTACCTCCACTACGATCAATAGCTTGTTGCATGTTATTATCGGTCAACACACAAAAAATAACAGGCACATCTGTAATCACGTTCAGGTCTTTAATGCCTTGCGCAGTGGCATCGCAAACAAAATCAAAATGCTTGGTCTCACCTTGTATTACACTACCAATGGCAATCACAGCATCTACTTTATGGGATTGTATCATTTTTTTTGAACCAAAAGTAAGTTCAAAACTTCCAGGAACATCCCATCGAATAACATCAGAACGTTGGGCACCACAATCTAACAATGCATCAACAGCACCATTATACAGACCTTCGGTAATCTCTGAATTCCATTCTGAAACAACAATCCCAAACCGAAGTCCGTTCGCGTTTGGGATTGTTGCCTTATCGTAAGCCGATAAATTTTTATTTTCTGTTGCCATTATTCAGCACTTTTAGCCATACCAATAAACGCATCTATTGAACTAGCATTTTCTGATTTTGGAAAATCGTTCTTTATTCTTTCAAAAAACTCCAAAGCCTTATCCTTCTCTCCCATTTCCAATGCAGTAACACCTGCTTTATAAAGAAATTTAGGGGCTGTATATTCATTACCGCTATGTTTTACAGCAGCTTCATAATACCCTAAAGCATCGGAAGGTTGGTCTAATTGCATAAAAGCATCTCCTAGACCTCCTTTGGCCAACGATCCTAAAATAGCATCGTCAGAACTAAAATCCTCTAAATAAGTGATAGCCTCTTGATATTTGTTCATATTCAAGTAAGACATACCTGCTCCGTAATTTGCCAAGTTTGCAGCTTTAGTTCCACTATACTCCTCAATGATATCCAAGAAACCGTATTTACCCTCAGCTCCTTCTAAAGCCAAAGTAAACAATGAATCTTTTTGACTGGTCGCTACTAAAGCTTGGTCAAAATATTGCTGCGGATAATACATTTCATTTGCCGCATTTGATTCCTTTGGCTTTTCAACAAACTGATTGTACGCCAAATATGCCAAAACACTGATAGCTATTACCCCAATGGCACCTAAAATATAGTTCTGATTCTTAGAAACCCACTCTTCTGACCTTGAAGCTCCTTCATCTAAAGAACTAAAAACCTCAGCTGTTGTGCTTTCCTGTTCATCAAATTCTTGCTGTTCAGCCTTTGTTTCAGGTTTATATCCTCTTTTCTTATATGTTGCCATCTGTAAATTTATTGATCGCGCAAAAATAATGGTTTTATTGAAATCGCAAAGTGTATTTATTCGTTATTTTTGGATATTTTAAGCTAGTTTTCATCCTACCAAATCTAAAATCGGAAATTTTTAATGCTGCTGAGACAATTATCACTGATCAATTATAAAAATTTTGAATCTAAAGAACTTGCTTTTGATGTAAAAATAAATTGTTTTGTAGGCGCTAATGGTATAGGTAAAACAAACATCTTAGACGCTATTTATCATTTGTCTTTTGGAAAAAGTTATTTCAACCCAGTCTCTTCTCAAAACATAAGACATGGGTCAGATTTTTTTGTGATTGACGGTACGTTTGAAAAAGAAGGTAGAGAAGAGAAAATTGTTTGCAGCCTTAAAAAAAACAACAAGAAAATAATTAAGCGTAACGGTAAGGCTTATGAACGTTTTGCTGACCATATTGGACTGTTGCCGCTAGTTATCATATCTCCTGCAGACAGGGATTTGATCATTGAAGGAAGCGAAACACGAAGAAAATTCATTGACGGAGTCATTTCCCAATCAGATAAATCGTATTTACAAAACCTCATTAAGTATAATAAGGTTGTTTCTCAAAGAAATGCACTTTTAAAATATTTTGCGGCCAATAGAACTTTCAATAACGATACGTTGGCAGTTTATAATGAGCAAATGCATACTTATGGTTCTGAAATCTATAAAAAAAGAACTTCTTTCCTAGAAGCATTTATTCCTATTTTTCAAGAACAATACAAATCTATTACCGGCAATTCTGAAGATGTTTCCCTCTCTTATGAAAGCAAATTAAAAGATTATGATTTGCTTACGCTGTTAAACAAAAACCTAGACAAAGACCGCGCCCTACAATATACAAGTGTTGGCATCCACAAAGACGACCTCAGCTTTGAGATCAGCCAATACCCAATCAAAAAATTCGGAAGTCAAGGCCAACAAAAATCATATTTGATTGCCCTTAAGTTTGCTCAATTTCATTTTATGAAATCTCAAAGTGGCACAACACCTATTTTAATTCTTGATGATATTTTTGACAAGCTAGATGAACATAGGGTCTCCCATATCATTACATTGGTGAACAATGAGAATTTTGGGCAAATATTCATCAGTGACACCCACGCCGACCGTACCGAGAGCATTGTTAAAAAAATTCATCAATCCTATAAAATATTTAAATTGTAATGATAAAAAAGCTTACTCTTATTCTCTCTCTATTTCTAATTTCTTGCAGTGCTAAAGTTGACAAAGACAAATTACACTTGCTAAATGGGTATTGGGAAATAAAAGAAGTTACCTTCGTAGATGGAGCAAAAAAAGAATACTCAATTAATAGTACGGTCGACTATATAAAGTTAGATTCGTTATCAGGATTTAGGAAGAAAGTAGATCCAAAATTTAATGGCACCTTTGAAACCTCAAACGACGCCGAAGCTTTTTTTATTAGAATTTCTAATGACTCTATTTTTATGAAATACACTAACAACTCCAACATATGGGAAGAAGTGTTGACCTCATTAGATGAGAAAAGTTTTTCGGTAAAAAATAGCGAAGGTGTCACCTATAGATATAATAGATTTGAACCTATAAACATAACCCCATAATGGCAAGCAGAGGAAACGAAAATACTTCAATGAAAGAGGCACTTTCTGCATTTATTCAAAAAAATAAATTAGAAAAAGGAATAGACAAAGTCGATGCAAGAGCTGCATGGGCTAAATTAATGGGTAACGGTGTAGACAACTATACTACAGAGATTGAGCTGAAATTTGGCACCTTGTATGTTTCTCTAAGTTCTTCCGTATTGCGCGAAGAGCTAAGCCTAGGCAAATCTAAAATAGTACGAATGATCAATGAAGAAATTGGAAAAGAGGTAGTGAAGAAATTGATACTTAGATAAACATCTATAATTGAATGAGACAAAAAAAAGCCAGTTCTAAAGAACTGGCTTTTTAATTCATAAAAATATTGTCTTAGAAAATTTCTCTTCCTGCAAAGTGAAAAGCACCTTCAATAGCCGCGTTTTCGTCGCTATCAGAACCATGTACGGCATTTTCACCAATACTGGTAGCAAACATTTTACGTATAGTACCTTCTGCAGCATCAGCAGGGTTTGTAGCACCGATCAAAGCTCTAAAGTCTTCAACTGCATTTTCTTTTTCTAAAATTGCAGCTACAATAGGTCCTCTGGTCATAAACTCTACCAATTCACCAAAGAAAGGGCGCTCTCTATGCACACCATAAAATTCTTGTGCATCCCTTAAACTTAACTGTGTATATTTCATCGCTACGATTTTAAAACCAGCAGCAGTAATTTTTTCTAAAATAGCCCCAATATGTCCGTTTTCAACGGCATCTGGTTTAATCATTGTAAACGTTCTATTCGTACTCATATCTTAATTTTTGCGCAAAAATACGTTTTTCCACATATCTCACAACTATTCATAGACTTGTTCTAATTGCCCTAACACATTTCCGTTATCACCAACTATTTTAAAATCAACCGTTTTAGCCTTAAAATCAAATTCCAATATTCCGAAACTTTCGGTATAAACTACCTCTCCAACTCTGTATTTATTAGGTTCACCAGAAAATTCCCTATACGCATGTGTGAGCCCGCTACTGGTAAAATCAATTAAAGGATAATCTATACCCTCTAGATTGATTTTTGAAAATTCAGAAATATGGCGGTCTCCAGATAACACAACAACACCTTTAGGCTTAGTATCCTCTATTAATTTTGCCAGCCTATCCACTTCATGCGGAAAATTCCCCCAAGCCTCAAAACCATGTTCCTGAGATAGATATTGAATACTACTTACAATAATGTTGAAGTCTGCAGTAGAGTTTTGCAACTCCTTTTCTAGCCAGTTCCATTGTGTATCACCTAAAATAGTACCTACACCATACTCATTTGGTTTAATTCTCTTATCCGTTTCGGTATCTGGTGTAAGTGGTGTTCTAAAATATCTTGTATCTAAAAGTATAATACGGACCTCATGCCCATCAATTACATAATTTTTGGAATTATATACCCCTTTTCGTTTTCGCAACTCACTACTCTTAGGTACGTTCATAAAATTCAAAAACTCTTGCTGGCTGGCGGCTTTAGCCTTAAACTCAACACCTCCGTCATTCAACCCATAATCATGATCGTCCCATGTGCCTAAAACATCTGTTGTCTGAGCCAGTTTTTTATAACCAGGCTCCTTCTTTTGTTGATCATACATAGCCCTCAAAGCTTTCATATCATCTGTATCTGCATAGATGTTATCCCCACCCCAGATCCATACATCTGGTTCTGTATTAAGAATATCATCCCACAAAAGGTTAGGCAAATCAACCCTATTGCAAGATCCAAATGCAATTATAAAGTCTTTTTTTTCAGTTAAACCCTTTTTAGACGAACAAGAAACGAGCAGTAAACCCCAAATTAAAAAAGCAATTTTTTTCATGTAAAATAGTTAAGTCTGGGTAAAATTAAGGTATTCCATTTAAAGCCTATATTATTAAATTGTATCTTTGCCGCCATGAATTTAGAGCACTTGAACGCCCTTAAAAAGCTACTTTCATCACCAAAGAAAATAGCTATTATACCACATAAAAATCCTGATGGTGATGCCATTGGATCTACATTGGCACTTTGGCACTATTTATCCAACAATGGTCATTCAGCAACTATTGTAGCGCCCAACGACTTTCCAAAATTTTTAAAATGGATGCCCGGCGCACAACAGATATTAAATTTTGAAAGAGAAAATTCTCAATCCAAGACAGTAATCAACGAAGCGGATATAGTTTTCACACTAGACTTTAACCACTTAGGTCGCGTTGGTCAAATGAGTGAAATTTTAGAGTCGGCGCAGGCTACTTTTGTGATGGTAGACCACCACCAAGAACCTTCTGACTATGCCAGTATCATGTATTCTGATGTAAGCATGAGCTCTACATGTGAAATGGTATATGTACTCATTAATCAACTAGGTGATGAAAATAGCATTAGCCCAGATATGGCAAACTGTATCTATACGGGAATTATGACAGATACTGGTTCGTTTAAATTTGCAGCAACCACAAGTAATACACATAGAGTTGTAGCAGACCTTATGGACAAGGGTGCTGAAGGCACAGAAATTCATCATCGAATTTATGACACCAATTCCCCAAGCCGACTACATTTATTAGGTTGTGCGTTAAAGAATATGGTCATTTTAAACGAATATGCTACGGCATATATAACTTTGAGCCAAGATGAACTGGACAAATACAATTACCAAAAAGGAGATACAGAAGGTTTTGTAAACTACGGTTTAACCTTAGACGGTATTAAATTTGCCGTAATTTTTATTGAGAATAAAGAAGAAGGAATTTTTAAAATTTCTTTTAGGTCCGTTGGCGATTTTTCTGTCAACGACTTTGCAAGAAAACATTTTAATGGTGGCGGGCACACAAACGCCGCAGGAGGCAGAAGTGAAGACAATATAGCAGATACCATTGCCAAATTTACCGCGTTATTACCATTGTATAAGAATCAATTACAATCATGAGAATATTATCTATTCTATTTTTAGTTGTACTATTTAGCTGTTGTGATGGTCCTGAACCAAGAAAACCGGTACAGACCAAAAGCGGAAGCTTCTTTAAGGCATCTATAGAACGAAGCCGAAAGTTGCTAGAAGCCGAAGAAAAGAAAATTCAGGCGATTATTGAGTTAGATTCATTAAAACATTATGATCATAGCAAATCTGGCTCGTGGTATCATTATTTAACAGTAAATGAAACAAGTGACTACACACCTAAAACGGACGATTTGGTTGTATTTACTTATGATATATTAACATTGGACAATGACACCATTTACTCTAAGGAAGATATTGGTGTTGTTAATTACAAGGTAGATAAACAAGAATTATTCCTAGGCTTACGTGATGCCGTTAAAATGCTGAAAGAAAAGGAGCGCGCTACGTTTTTGTTTCCTTCCTCCATAGCCTTTGGTTATCATGGCGATGAAAATAAAATTGGCAGTAACGTTCCCCTTAAGTCTACCATAACAATTTTACAAATAGAAAAACAACAAGAAAATACAGTAAATTAAAATGACCATTATGATTAAAAAAATGTATTTGCTTGCAGTTATCGGTTTAATTATGACCAGCTGTAAGACTAGCAAAAGAGCAGACTTAGGTGACGGTTTATTCGCCGATATCAAAACCTCTAAGGGCGATATCATTGTTCGCCTAGAGCAAGAAAAAACACCCGTTACCGTCGCAAACTTTGTTTCTTTGGCAGAGGGTACAAATACTTTTGTGAGCGAAGAGTACAAAGACAAAAAGTATTATGACGGTTTAACCTTCCATAGGGTCATGAAAGACTTTATGATTCAAGGTGGCGACCCATTAGGTCAAGGTACCGGAAACCCTGGGTATAAATTCATGGACGAGTTCAATGATTCTTTGGTACACGACAGAAAAGGTATTTTGTCTATGGCAAATTCAGGACCCGCAACAAATGGTAGTCAATTCTTCATTACACATAAAGAAACACCTTGGTTAAACAACAAGCATTCTGTTTTTGGTGAGGTAGTGGAAGGTATGGACGTCGTGGATTCAATTGCCAATGTACCTGTAGGAGCAGGCAACAAACCGGTAGAACCGGTTATTATGAACACTATAGAAATAATTCGCAATGGCAAAGAAGCTCGTAAGTTCGATGCTGTACAGATTATGACCGATTATTTTGATGGTGAGGAAGAAAGACTGGCAGCCATAGAAAAGGAAAAAGCTGAGAAATTAGCTGCAGTGCAAAAAATAAAAGATGAGTTTGCAGCATCAATAGATGCTCAAAAGGCAAAAGCTAAAACGTTGCCATCCGGACTAAAGGTATTGACTTTGGAAAACGGTACCGGAGAAAAGCCAGCAATTGGCAATAAAGTTAATGTTATGTATGCCGGGTATTTAATGGATGGTTCCTTATTTGACAGTAACTATCAAGAAATAGCAGAAAAATATGGTGCTTTCGATGAAAGAAGATTGCAAGGTGGCGGCTACATGCCGGTACCAATGGACTATTCTCCTGAATCTCGTTTAATTGCGGGCTTTAGAGAAGGTCTTTTAACCATGAAGGTTGGTGATAAAGTACGTTTATTTATTCCGTCTCATTTAGGCTACGGTGAACAAGGTGGCGGACCAATACCACCAAATGCAGATTTGATCTTTGATCTTGAAATAACAGGTTTAACGGAGTAATAACTCCTCAGAATCAAAAAAGCCCTTTAGTGATATCACTAAAGGGCTTTTTTATTTAAAATAGAATTTCTAATTGGTACGTTTTAAAACTTCTAAAAGTAAACTCCAGAACTTTTGAACAGAAGTTATACTTACACGCTCATCTGGTGAATGCGCCCCTAAAATAGTTGGACCAAAACTGACCATATCCATTTCTGGATAATTTTGACCTAAAATACCACACTCCAAACCTGCATGACAAGCTACCACTCTAGGCTCCTCTTTAAATAAACTTACATATGTATCTTTTACTACAGTAAGAATCTCAGAATTAGGATTAGGGTTCCATCCAGGGTAATCTCCACTAAATTCAACATCAAATCCACTTAATTCAAACGCCGATCGTAAAGAATTGGCTAAATCCAATTTTGCCGAATTTACAGAAGAACGGGTTAAACAACCAATGGTTATCTTACCATCTTCTACCTTTACCTTGGCAATACTGTTTGAAGTCTCTACCAAGTCATCAATTGCCCCACTCATGGCATACACACCATTTTGTGCTGCATAAATGGCTTTGATCATTTTTTCTTGCGCACCTAGACCCATCACTCTTTTAGCTGGTTTTATATCTTCAATCTCAATAATCAAATTCGGCTCTTGTTCTTTTAGCTCCTGAATGATAACATTGGACAGTTCTTTTACTTTCTTTAAAAAACTATCTGCCTGTTTACGTACAATATTCAATTTACAAACACTTTCCCTGGGTATAGCATTTCTTAGACTACCACCGTTTAAAAAGCTAACGCGTACATTATGGTCTAACCCCAAGTATAGTAAACGGTTCATTATTTTATTGGCATTACCCCTGCCCCTATGAATATCCATTCCACTATGACCACCGGTTAAACCTTTAACGGTAATTTGAAATCCCGCATCGCCATGTGTGCCCTCTTTTTCATTATATGTTCTAGTAGCGGTCACATCTATTCCTCCGGCACAACCAATATCAATTTCATCGTCCTCTTCAGTGTCTAAGTTTAAGAGTATCTCCCCTTTTAAAACTCCCTCCTTTAAAGCAAATGCACCCGTCATACCCGTTTCTTCATCTATAGTAAACAAAGCTTCTAGTGGTGGGTGAGGTATATAATTACTTTCTAAAAGCGACATAATAGCGGCAACGCCCATACCATTATCAGCACCCAACGTAGTACCTTTTGCTTTAACCCAATCTCCTTCAACGAACATTTCTATGCCTTGGGTATTAAAATCAAATTCAGTATCCGCATTCTTTTGATGCACCATATCCAAATGACTTTGAAGGGTGACCATCTTTTTACCTTCCATACCTTCGGTAGCCGGTTTTCTAATAATAACATTACCTGCTTCATCAGAAAAAGTTTCCAAGCCCAGTTTACTTCCAAATTCCAGCATAAACGCAATTACCTCTTCTTCTTTTTTAGATGGTCTTGGCACTGCATTAAGCTTGGAAAAATTCCCCCAAACAGATGTGGGTTCTAGTTTATTGATTTCCATTCTACAATTTTCATGGTTAGATACCACAAAAGTACTCATAGAAAAAGGATTTCGCTATTTTTGGGTTAATGAAGATATCCTTTAAAACCTCCGTTGCCTTAACTATAATTCCTCAAATTATTGTTGTGAAATGGCTTGCTACCCGCACAGATTTAGTTGAACAATATTATAGCACAGGCATTTACCCCGTTATCTCTAATTTCTTCAGGCTTTTATTTGGATGGATTCCTTTTTCCATTGGTGACCTTTTATATTTCACATTGACATTTCTTGCCTTGTTTTATTTAGTTAGAAAAAGAAAACACATTTGGCGACATAAGTTGAAATTCTTGGAAAACGTGGGTATGGTACTAGCCGTTGTTTATTTTACGTATCATATTATGTGGGGCATGAACTACTACAGGGAACCCTTATCCCATAAATTACAACTTACCCCTAATAAAGAATATACCGACCTTTTAAAGTTTACAGAATTACTGATTCAAAAGACCAATGAATCTCAAGTATTCATTACCAAAGATTCTAGCTTAGCGGTAAAGATTCCCTACTCACAAAAAGAGATATTCAACAAAACCATAGATGGCTATAAACACCTTAAAACTATTCATCCGTTTCTTACCTATAACAACCCTAGTTTAAAAAGATCATTGTTCAGTACAGGACTTACATATATGGGTTATGCGGGGTATTTAAATCCATTCACGAACGAAGCTCAGGTAAATGACCTATTGCCCAATTTTAGATTTCCTTTTGTTGCAGGTCATGAAGTAGGACATCAATTGGGGTATTCCGCTGAAAACGAAACAAACTTTATTGGCTACTTGGTCACATCTAACAACAAAGATCCATATTTTAAATATGCTGCCTACGCCTATGCCCTTGGTTATTGTTTAAACGATGTTAGGCGAACTAATAAAGACGATTTTGACAGAATTATGTTAGCGCTAAATGATGGTGTAAAAAAGAACTTTCAAGAAATGGCCATTTTCTGGAATTCTTATGAAAACCCTATGGAACCCGTCTTTAAATCAATTTTTGATACGTTTTTAAAAGCTAACAATCAAAAAGAAGGTATAAGAAGCTATACCGCCGTGGTTCTATTTTTGGTTGCTTACCACAAAAACCATCCGCTTTAATCTACCTTCAAAAGTTCGTGATCTTAGAGCTTTATTTCGGGTCATTTTATAAAATATTAAGAAAATAATCATTATTCCTAATTACGGATATTTCAACTGTTAAACAAAAGTGAAATACACCGTATTTAGTGTATAATCCGTGTATTTTTAAAATACTAATTCAAACCAAACGTAATGAAAAAACTATTCTTTGCACTATGCCTACTCGGGTATGGTTCATTTTTAACTGCCCAAGATTATTTTCCGGAAAATGCCGGAGTAAAGGTCAACAATAACAATTATACCGCCTTTACCAACGCTAAAATCTATGTAACTCCAACACAAGTAATCGAAAAAGGAACTTTATTGATCCAACATGGAAAAGTGGTCAATGCATCAAGCAATGTCAATATTCCTAAAAATGCCGTGGTAATTGACTTGCAAGGTAAATCAATATATCCATCATTTATAGATGTATACTCAAAATTTGGGGTAGAACAAGCCAAAAGAAAACCAGGTCGTGGAAGATCCACCCAATATGAACCTTCTAGAGAAGGATATTATTGGAATGATCATATTATGCCGGAGAATAAGGCAATAGAAAAATTCACTTATGATGATAAGGAAGCCAAAACACTTAGAGCAGCTGGTTTTGGTGTAGTTAACTCTCACATACATGATGGTATTGCCAGAGGTACAGGTGTGCTTATAGCTTTAAATGGAAAGGGCACCAATGCCAATAGAATTTTAGACGATCGTTCTGCGCAGTATTTTTCACTAAGCAGAAGTATCACCAAAGCACAATCTTACCCAAGTTCACTAATGGGAACATTAGCATTATTAAGACAAATGTATAGTGATGCAGATTGGTACGCTAAAGGGAACGCCACCACAACAGATCTTTCTTTAGAAGCATTGAACAGTAATAAAAATTTGGTTCAGATTATTGAAGCCAAAGACAAATCGCACGACTTACGTGCCGATAAAATTGGCGATAGTTATGGTGTACAGTACACTATTTTAGGCGGTGGAAACGAGTTTGAACGTATTGAGGAAATTAAGGCCACCAATGCAAAATTCATTATACCTATAAATTTTCCAGATGCGTATGATGTATCTAACCCATATGCGGTTGACTATGTTTCTTTACAGGATATGCGTTATTGGAACCAAGCCCCATCTAACCCAAAAGTGTTAGCGGATAACGGAATAAAATTTTCGCTTACTACATATGATTTGAAATCTCCGGCTAATTTTAAGGAGAAATTAATAAAAGCCATAGATTATGGTCTTTCATCGACCAAGGCATTAGAAGCATTAACAACCGTTCCTGCAGAAATTCTAGGAAAATCAAATGAAATAGGGGCATTAAAGACAGGCTACCTTGCCAATTTTTTAATTTCATCTGGCGACATTTTTGACAAAACTACCACCTTGTATGAAAACTGGGTACAGGGAACAAAAAGCGTTATCAACGCTATGGACGTTAAAGACATTCGTGGGGATTACCAATTAATGGTTCAAGGAAACTCTTATGACGTAGTTATTTCAGGAGATGTTTCAAAACCTAAAATTGAAGTTAAGCAAGATACGACCAAACTAAGTTCAAAAATTGCATATGACAACAATTGGGTAACCCTTTCATTCGCTACAGATAAGGGTGAAAAAACCTATAGAATGATTAGTGCCGTTACCAATACATCAGATAACCTATCTGGGCGATTGGTTTTACCTGACGGAACCGAATCTAAATTTACGGCAACCAAATCAAAATCTTTTAACGAAAAAGAAACTGATAAAGAGAAAGCTGACAAATCTATACAGGTGGTACCGGTAACCTTCCCTAACGTTGGGTATGGCTTTGCCGCTAAACCAAAGGCACAAAATACCTTGTTCAAAAATGCTACGGTATGGACAAGTGAAGAAGCAGGTATTTTAAAAAACACTGATGTGCTGGTCAAAAACGGTAAAATAGTAAAAATAGGTAAAGACTTAGGTGCAGGTGGCGCAACGGTAATAGATGCTACAGGCAAACATTTAACCGCTGGTATTATAGATGAGCATAGCCATATTGCGGCGTTATCGGTAAACGAATCCGGTCAGAACAGTTCAGCAGAAGTTAAAATGGAAGATGTCGTAGACCCAGAGCATATGGGCATTTACAGATCACTTGCTGGTGGAGTTACCTCATTACAGTTACTGCACGGTTCGGCTAATCCTATTGGTGGTAGATCGGCTATATTAAAATTAAAATGGGGAGAAGAAGCTGATGGATTGATCTATGACAATTCACCTAAATTTATAAAGTTTGCTCTTGGTGAAAATGTAAAACAAAGTAACTGGGGTAGTTTTTCGCGTTTTCCTCAAACACGTATGGGTGTAGAACAGCTGTACATGAACTATTTCCAAAGAGCCAAGGAATATGACACCAAAAAGAAAAATGGTGAGCCATATCGTTATGATGAGGAAATGGAGGTTCTAGCCGAAATATTAAATGGTGAACGCTTTATAAGTTGCCACTCCTATGTACAAAGTGAAATCAATATGATGATGAAAGTTGCAGAGCACTTTGGATTCAGAATCAATACTTTCACCCACATTCTAGAAGGCTATAAAGTAGCCGATAAAATGGCGGAACATGGTGTTGGCGCAGGAACGTTCAGTGACTGGTGGGCGTATAAATTCGAAGTAAATGATGCTATACCTTACAACGCGGCAATTATGCAAAAACAAGGGGTTGTAACTGCCATAAACAGTGATGACAGAGAAATGATAAGAAGGCTGAACCAAGAAGCTGCCAAGACTATAAAGTATGGTGGCATGACGGAATTGGAAGCTTGGAAAATGGTTACCATAAACCCTGCTAAATTATTACACCTAGATGACCGTGTTGGTAGTATAAAAGAAGGTAAGGATGCTGATTTGGTATTGTGGTCCGGCAGTCCGTTATCGGTTTATTCAAAAGCCGAAAAAACAATGATCGAGGGTATTACCTATTTTGATTTAGAGACCGACAAAAAAAATCGCGAGGCCATCAAAAAAGAAAGAAATGAACTGGTCACTATGATGCTTAAAGAAAAAAGCAGCGGTAAAAAAACCCAAGGTCCTAAACAAAGTGTCAAAAGAGATTTCACTTGCGAAAGCCTTTAATAGTATAAGAAGTATTCAAAATATATAAAACTTTAAAAATGAAAAAATTAATAACCTTGATCATTGCCCTTGGCTTGGTATTACCGACTATAGCACAGCAGACACCGGGCAATAAACAAGCCGAAGCTATTACCATTGAAGGAGCAACGGCTCATTTGGGTAATGGCGAAGTCATTGAAAGTTCACTTATAATGTTCGAAGATGGCAAGATTACCTTTGTGGGTGATTCTAAAATGAGAATTGCAAGAAAAGGCAAAGTAATAGATGCAACAGGCAAACATGTTTATCCTGGCTTTATAGCGCCAGCGAAAACATTGGGACTGGTTGAGATCGATGCCGTGAGAGCTTCAAAAGATGAAGATGAAATTGGCGATTTTATTCCACATGTTAGAAGCTTAATAGCTTACAATGCAGAATCTAAAGTAGTAGAAAGCATGAGACCCAATGGAGTTTTAATTGGGCAAATAGCACCTTCTGGTGGTTTAATTTCAGGCACTTCAAGTATTGTACAGTTTGATGCATGGAATTGGGAAGATGCCGCTATAAAGGTTGATGACGGTATTCATTTAAACTGGCCAAGTACCTTTAAGCAAGGTCGTTGGTGGGCAGGTGAAGACCCAGGCTACAAACCAAACAAAGACTATCCGGAACAAATAGAAGCCATTGCTACCTTTCTAAAAAATTCAATAGCATATGGTAAATCAACTCCTAAAGAGGTAAACCCGGCTTATGCTGCCATGAAAGGTATTTTCGACGGTACCCAAAAACTATATGTTCATGCAGATGACGAAAAGCAAATTATAGACGCTGTAAACACTTTAAAAACAAATGGTGTAAAAGAAGTTGTATTGATCGGTGGATACCATGCTTATAAAATTCCAGAATTTTTAAAGAGTAATGATATTCCTGTTTTAGTACAGTATACACATAATCTTCCGGTGTTTGATGATGATGATTATGACCTTCCCTACAAACTTCCTAAATTGTTAGTAGATGCTGGTTTGTTAGTGGGAATTCAAAATTCAGACGCGGTAAACTTTCAAACTAGAAATTTACCTTTCTATGCGGGTCAAGCCGCGCAACAGGGGTTGGACAAGGAAAAAGCCGTTCAACTACTGACCGGAAATACAGCCAAAATTTTAGGTATTGATGACCAATATGGCACTTTAGAAAATGGTAAGAGCGCTACTCTATTTATTTCTGAAGGTGATGCTCTTGATATGGCCGGAAACATTTTAACCCACGCTTTCATAGACGGCAGAACAGTTTCTTTAGAGACACACCAAACTGAACTTTGGAAACGCTACATGGGTAAATACGAAGGCAAATAATTCCCAATTACAACATTGAACAAAAGAGGCTGCCTTATTCAGGGCAGCCTCTTTTATTTAGTATATTCTATACAATTAATTATCTCTTAGCTAGCACATACCCTAAATATCCCATTGGCATATAGGCTACAATAATATCTAAAGCCGTAAACCACATTGGTCCGCCAAGCATAGCTATATTGACCGTACCTCCTATCAAAAAAAACAACCCTACCAAAAGTGCCATAAGCATTTTTTTACCAGCAGCGATTTTAGCGGCTACGAAAGCTCCTACCAATGTACCTAACGCATGTGCCAAAAAAGGAAAGATAAAATGTTTGGGTTCAAACAAATGCATTGTTGACTTTAACCCTTCCATAGTAGTAATGTCTCCTCCTTCAGGTGGTGGAATAATAGAACCACTTATCATAATTATTCCCATATTCACCATACTGCCTATAATAACTCCGGCAACGACAGCCAAAACGTTTTTTAATATTGGATTCATATCAAAAGATTTAATTGGTTACTATCTGGTCTTAACAAAGCGTACCACCTCTCCTACTTCATAAGTATTTTCCTTAGGCTCTAAACAAACAAAACCATCGGCCTTGGTCAAACTGGTTAAATCACCTGAGCCATTTTCTATGACCGGTGCCCCCCAAACAACTCCTTCTTTCAACTCCGTTTTTACATGTATAATTCTAGTTAATGGCGGTACTATTTTTAAAGGAACACCTAGCTTAATATACAAATTTTCTATCTGAATACCCCAAGAAGCATACAACCACGGTAAAAAATAAAGATGATAATTAGCAAAAGTAGAGACAGGATTACCGGGGAATGAAAAAACCACAGTCTTTAATTTAGCATGTACACCAAACCAAAAAGGTTTCCCGGGTCTTTGTGCTACCCTATGAAACACCTTTTCTACACCAAGGAATTCCATAACATCCGGAATAAAATCAAACTTACCCTTAGATACGCCTCCACTTAATAACAGAACGTCATTTTTAATCAACGCCTTCTCCAATGCAGTTTTAATACTTTCTTTATCATCTAAAAGGTGTAACGAATTTGAAGGTATTTTACTGTTCAATAATGCCGCCTCAATGGTCAGCATATTTGATTTTCTAATTTGATGCGGTTCTGGCAACTGGTCAACCTCAACCAATTCATTACCGGTTGCTATGGTACAAATGTTCGGGTTCACTTTTACCTTTACCACAGATTTACCCACAGAAGCCAGAACACCTATTTCAGCAGGTGTAATCTTAATTCCTTTAGAAAGAACTACGGCACCCGCCTTTTCGTCACTGCCTTTGTAGTGAATATTTTGGCCTTTGGTAACTATTTCGTTAATGGTAACCTTGTTATCTTTAATAGTGATATGTTCATACATAATCACGGTATCGCAATGTTTAGGAACTACCGCACCCGTCATGACCTCTAAACAATGATTTGTATCATTTAAGGTTTGCTGGGCAACACCTGCCGCAGCTACCCCTTCAATGGTATAAGCATGTCCGTTTTCCAACATACTTGAAAATTGAATGGCAATGCCATCTTTGGTAGCCCGATCAAAAGGTGGAAAATCACGATCTGCAAGAACATCTTCAGCTAAAACTCTGTTTAAGCTGTCTATCAGTTTCACCTTTTCTGCTCCCAAGTCTAAGCGATGATCAATTACTTTTTCAAATGCTTCTTTAAATGTAATCATAGAATTAAAGGTAAAATTATAATGTAAACTTCTATTAAATGGACATCATCAAATCAAGATGAAAACAAACTTAAACCGTTGACCAACAACACTCTTACACCCACCACAAAAACAAGAAGTGCGGTTACTCTTTTAATTCCATTGGCAGAAAGTTTCTTTAAACTAATGCGAATACCCAACTGCCCCCCAAGAAGAACAGCTATAACCAAACATAAGGTTTCTTTTAAAGGTAATGAAAGTGCATTGCTGGTAATTAAACCAAGTAAACCCGAGATAGAGTTGACCAATATAAAGAAGCTAGCAAGGGCAGCAATTTTAATAGCCTTTTTCCATCGTAAATGATTTAAGATCGGAGCCAAAAAAATACCGCCTCCAATTCCTACCAATCCAGATAAAAAACCTATTCCAGCACCTAATAAGTAACTCATATAATTTGGATAGTCATGTACTTCGTTCTTTGCGTTGTTCAGTTCAAATGTCTGAATAGCCAAGAATAAAGCTGAAAGGATAAGGGAGCACCCAAGAATAATAAAAAACACACTTTCCTTAAGACGAAAGGTAGCTCCAATATACGCCAAAGGAATACTAGTTAACACAAACGGCAGAAAATCCTTGAATTTTGCATGTCCATTTTTAAAATAAAGATAGGTACTACCGGAAACCACCACCAAATTGCAAACCAATGCTATGGACCTAATGGCAAAAAAGCTGGTCAAAAAAAGAGTCAATAGCGCTAAATAACTAGATCCACCACCAAAACCGACCGAAGAATATAAGGTAGCTATGATAAAAAAACCAACACATAAAAGCAGTAATTGCTCAATAGGTATCAACATAATTTTTCATCTGGTTCATGCCTCCGACCACATTTACAAAATCTTTACCAGGATATAGTTCTTGCAGCGTGGCTATTGCCTTTTTACTGCGCACGCCAGACTGACAAATAACGTAAACAGTTTCTTCTAAATTCAACTCGCTACTTCTATCTGCCAACTCGCTCAGAGGTATGTGCTTAACCTGGTCAATATGCTGCCTTTGATACTCTTTTGATGTACGAACATCTAACAATTCAATAGCCCCTTCTGAAAGCAGCTGTTGAAGGGCATTGGCTTCAATAGATTTTAATGGTAAATCACAGTTAAATTCATAACTTTTCTCCAGAACCTTAATCTCATTATGACCAGGCTGTAACTTAAATCTAATACGTTGGGTACGTTGGGTAAGTGTATCACACAAAAGTAAAATACCAGTTAAAACTTCCCCTAGATCCGTTATTATTTTTATTGCTTCCAATGCCTGTAAGTTTCCAATGATTCCCGGTAAAATTCCCAAGACTCCGTTTTCATTACAATTGGGTACAGCATCGGCAGCCGGCATGGTAGGGTACAAACAACGATATGTTGGTCCGCCTTTATAATTAAAAACACTTACCTGCCCTTCAAAAGCATGCAAAGCCCCGTAGACAAATGGCTTATTCAATATAACACAAGCATCGTTTATAAGATACCTTGTCGGAAAATTATCTGTAGCATCAACAACAAGATCATATCCTTCAATAATTTCAAGAGCATTATCAACAGTCAAAAAAGTATGATATGTTCGTATTTCGGTAGATGAATTTTGGGCAGATAATTGACTTTTAACCGCTTCAACTTTAGAAATACCCACCATAGCTTCTGTAAACAACACTTGACGGTGAAGGTTGGATAATGAAACTACATCTGCATCTACAACACCAAGGGTACCTACCCCCATGGCATTTAAATAAGTCAATACAGGAATACCTAGACCGCCAGCACCTACTACCAGTACTTTTGCCTTCTGTAATTTCTGTTGCCCTTCAATTCCAAAACCCGCTAAAGTGATTTGCCTCTGGTAACGATCTTGGTTCATAATGAAATTTTTAGCAATGCCTCTTCATATTCTGCCTTGGAATTCGCATTTAACAATACTTCTTTATGTTCTGGGAATACCAAATGAACATCTGCATTGATCAAAAATTTTCTAGGACATGAACCATTGCCCGCCTCTAAGTAGGCGACCGATCGTTTTAGAGCCTCTGGCTCCCAAATAGCACAAAGTGGTTCTGGCAACGGGTTTTGCTTGTCGGCAAAAGCACTGGCTATTTTGCCTGTATTTCTTGATGCGATTAATTCTTCCAAAGCTTTTTTATCCATTAAAGGCAGATCGCAGGCCAGAACCAACCAAGCTGCATCTGGGTGGGCTTTATGTGCAGAAAGCAAACCATTATAGGGTCCGCGAAACTCATCTTTATCAACTATAGTATCAAAAGCATTTGAAATTTCATCTTTTTGGTCTTTGCGGATACTTAAAAATGTTTGGTCACAAACCTCATTCAACAATGAATATAAATGCTCACGTTGTGGAAGTTCATGATATTTGATCAAACCCTTATCTTCTCCCATCCTAGTACTTTTCCCTCCGGATAGCACTAGCCCATATAACTTATCTTTGGAAATCATTTTTTCCTCCTGTTTTTTGTTCTAGTTGAATTGTACCGATTACAATATCTTGAGAAAGGGCCTTACACATATCATAAATGGTCAAAGCAGCAACTGATACACCAGTTAATGCCTCCATTTCCACTCCCGTTTTCTCATTACATTTTACAGTACATGTTATTTGAAAAGCGTTTACAGAAGGAGTGATATCGATATTGATTTTAGACAAGTTTATCTGATGACAAAGAGGTATTAGCTCAGACGTTTTCTTTACACCTTGTATACCTGCTATAACAGCAGTTTGCACAATACTTCCCTTTTTACCAACAAAATCTTGATCAGACAAAGATTTAAAAACCTCTGAAGGAAATTGTATAGTACCACTAGCAATGGCAGTACGTACCGATGCTGTTTTTTGAGAAACATCTACCATGGTAGCATTCCCAGATTCATCTATATGTGATAATTTCTTCTGCATTAGCCTCCTATTGAAGTCATTGAATTACTGAATACGTCCTTATATTTTTCTTGCGCCTCAAAACCAGTTTTAGCACGACTGCCTACAGCCTTTAAAATTTCTTTTTTGATATTTTCCTCCATATCATCCGCTCTCATTATATCTCTAAGATTTGCGCTTGCTTTAGCATACAAACAAGAAATAACATCACCTGTTGCCGAAATTCTTAAACGATTACAACTACCGCAAAATGTTCTACTAAAAGATGGGATTACTCCAAAAGTTCCTTTAAAACCTGGAATTTTATAATTTATAGACGTTGATGTCTTTGGAGATTCCAATTTATAATAATCTGGGTGTGCGCTTTTAATATGCCCTAGAATAGTTTTAAAATCCCACTTTATAGTCTGAAATTCTTTAGACCCACCGTTAAAAGGCATTTCTTCCAAAAAGCGAACCGAAACATTGTAATGTTTGGTTAGTTCAAGCATGGGTAAAATATCATCTGTATTCTGACCATCTAACGCAATAAAATTGATACGAACATTAAACCCTTCGGTTATTAAACGAATCATGTTATTATATACAACATCATACTGATTGCGACGTGTAATTCGTTCAAAAGTCTCACGATTAATGGCATCCATGCTTACGTTAATGTTCTTAATGCCCAATTGCTTTAATTCATCTATATATGGACCTATTAAAGTAGCGTTGGTTGTAACAGAGATATCTTTTAGACCGTTTAATTTAGATAAGCTTCTCAGCAAAACCATAAGATCCTTGCGTACAAAGGGTTCGCCACCAGTTATTCTAATCTTATCTATTCCTTGAGAAACCACAATTTCACTTAACCTCACAAGCTCATCTATAGTAAACAACTTATCATTTTTAGCAAAGTTTATCCCCTCTTCTGGCATACAATAATTGCAACGCAGGTTGCAACGATCTGTCACTGCCAATCTCAGGTAATTAATTGCTCTATTATGGTTATCTACTAACATACTTTTAAAAATACAAGTTCAAGAATCAAATTCGAGTTCAATAACATCTATACTCCAATCTCTTTACTCTTTTATCTAATTTCTATTCTCTATTTTCTAACTTCTCTTTTACAAAAATCACGGATGTGCCGAAACCCAAACAGATTTATTTTTGAATTTCTCTTTTTTCCAAATAGGAACTGTTTCTTTTAGTGTATCTATTAAAAACCTGCATGCCTCAAAACAAGCATCTCTATGCGCAGAAGATGCCCCTACAACCACAACGGGCTCTTCAACCCCTTTTTCGCCTACGGCATGTCGCATGACTACCTTGTTCAAAGTCCATTTTTCAAAAGCTTTATCCGCAATTTTATCCATCTCTTTCAATGCCATTGCCTGGTACGTTTCAAACTCCAGGGCAACCACTGTTTCATTATTGGTAAACTCGCGTACAGCACCTACAAAAACACAAATTCCGCCACTTTTGGCATCGCTCAACTCTGCATATACCTTTGCCGTATCTATATCATTAACAATTTCTATTACTTTCTTCATTAGCCTCCGCTTACAGGTGGTATAATTGCAATTTCCTCATTACCGGTCAAAACCAAAGTATCATCTGCATACTCGCTATTAACGGCAACCGCTAACGAATTCAGCTTAGAAAACTCAGGGTAAGCATCTATTAATTTCTTCTTTAACGAGCCAACGTTAGCCGGCTTTAATTCTTCATTAAAGTTAATCTCAGAACTACCCACGATGTCCTTGGTAATACCGAAAAAAAGTACATTCATATCCGTCTAAAATTAGATAAATTCCAAGTTAGGCATAAAAAATAAGGTGCCATAAAAATGGCACCTATTTTAAAAAAATTATATGATTTTGAGAAAAGAACTACTGGACCGTTACAGCATTCTCAGGTTTGGAATAAAACCCTTCTGGCTGCGCCTGAGTAGATATACTGGCGTTTTCAAAATTAACGGTTTTAGCAGCTTCTTTAACCTTTCCCTCTTCAACTTTATGCCAAGTAATAGCCTTAGGCAATAACACCTCATCAACTTTGTTCCATTCAGCATAGTTGATCCAACTAATTTTGTCCGATGGTTCACCACTAAAATAAGTCATGGTGTAGCCCAACCATTTCATTTGGTACGTATCTGCATCATAATGAATATAATATTCATCCGTAGAAGATGACCCAACCCCTGCATTATAAGAAATTTTATAACCTGGGTAAGACACACCGTCATAAACCATAGCATCTACTTCTTCATATTTTATACCATCATCGGACAATACGAATGGCATAGCATAGAAATAGAACATTAAATTATGATAGAACTTTGGTTTACCCTCATAATCACCAGTTTTGTCCAAAAGCCAAACTTCTTTTCCCTCGTACCCTATAGTATTGGCAGGTGTAGATATCTTATCGAATCTCTTGTGAAGATCAATAGTTTGAACTTCATTGAAACCTTCTTTGGGCATTTCAAAAATTAAAGTTTTATAACTTTTCCATGCTTTTAAACCTCCATGAGCTTCAAAAACTTTATTCAACTCAGTTGGATATTTATCCGAATCTCCCATTTTCACAACCTCATCTACAGGGGCTGCAGCCTTTTCTTTATTAGGAGCTTGCTTACATGAAAACACTGCTAATGCCAAGACCAAAAGGTAAAGTTTGTTCATCATTTTAATTCTGTTTTTATTGTTTTAAAAATCGTTAGTCGAGAAAATATGAAGTACTTACCAAATTGAACTATTTTTGTACTACATGCAGGTAACAAAACATATAAGCAGCGTACAAAACCCTTTGATAAAAAAGGTTTTGGTACTAAAAGAAAAATCAAGGGAAAGAAAAAAAACCGGACTCTTTGTCTTAGAAGGTTTGCGAGAACTGCAGATTGCTATTGGCGCTGGTTACTTTATAGAGTCAGTATTATTCTGCGAAGACATTATAGAGAATAATAACCTCTTACATACTTTTAATGCAGACCAGTTAATATCCGTTAGTGTAGATGTATATAAAAAATTAGCATATAGAGATACTACCGAAGGTGTAATAGCTATTGCAAAAAGTAAAGACCACCAACTTTCATCTTTAGAGTTCAACACAAAGAACCCACTGATCCTAATTGCAGAAGCACCCGAAAAACCGGGCAACATAGGTGCTTTACTTAGAACTGCAGATGCTGCTAATCTTGATGCGGTTTTAATTGCCAACCCAAAGACCGATCTTTATAATCCAAATATTATAAGATCAAGTGTAGGATGTGTTTTTTCTAGAAACGTAAAAACGGGCAGTACTAGCGAAATTATTTCCTACTTAAAAAAGGAGGGCTTTCAGGTTTTTTGTGCAGCGCTAACAGCCTCCAAAGATTACACTACCGTTAGTTTTACAGAACCCTCTGCCATAGTTGTTGGCACAGAACACTCTGGACTCAGCAATGAATGGTTGCAAAATTCCACCCAAAATATCATTATACCCATGGAGGGTGAAATAGATTCTATGAATGTTTCGGTATCTGCAGCAATACTTATATTTGAAGCAAAACGGCAACGTAAATTAAACACGTAGCATTTTATACTTTTTCTATTAATGTTTTCGTTTTCAATTACGCTATATGGACCAAACTATTGTTTTTTATTGTATTCTATTTATACTGATAGGTGAATTTATACTTGCCACGGTAATGAATTATTTAAACGCAAAGCGTTTTAAAGACCCTATTCCCACAGAAGTTGCCGATGTTTTTAACGCCGAAGAATACAAAAAGTCTCAAGCCTATAAGCTTACCAATTATAAATTCGGAATTATTACCTCTGTATTTTCCCTAGTATTAATATTAGCGTTCTTACTATTTGGTGGTTTTGCCTGGGTTGACCAAGTGGCTCAAAACATTAGTAACAACAGTATAGTCCAAGCATTGATTTTCTTCGGAATTATAATGATAGGTAGTGACATCCTTAACCTACCTTTTTCTTATTATCAAACTTTTGTAATTGAAGAAAAGTTTGGATTCAATAAAACAACAAAAGCGACATTTTTCATAGACAAGCTTAAACAGTGGCTAATGACCATAATCGTAGGTGGTATAATACTTTCTCTGATTCTTTGGTTTTTTCAATGGGCCGGCACAAATTTCTGGCTCTACACTTGGGCTTTGATTACCATTTTCACGCTGTTCATGAATTTATTTTATAGCAAGCTTATTGTACCGTTATTTAACAAACAAGAACCTTTGGAAGCCGGTAGTTTAAAAAGTAAAATTGAAAACTATGCCGCAGAAGTTGGTTTTGACCTTCAGAATATTTTTGTAATCAACGGATCTAAGCGCTCAACAAAAGCCAATGCCTATTTTTCTGGTTTTGGAAAAGAAAAGCGCATAACTCTGTATGACACTTTGATCAATGAATTAGAGGAAGAAGAAATAGTTGCCGTTTTGGCACATGAAATAGGTCATTACAAACGAAAACATATCATTTATAATTTGGCGACTTCAGTTTTACTTACGGGGGTTATGCTATTAATTCTATCACTTTTCATAAATAATCCAGAAGTATCATTGGCAATTGGTGTTGACAGACCTAGTTTTCATGCCGCCTTGATCGGCTTTGGCATACTTTATAGCCCTATTTCTGAGATTACAGGACTGCTAATGAATCATTTTTCAAGAAAATTTGAATATCAAGCAGATAATTATGCTAAACAAACTTACGCAGCTTTACCATTGGTAGCATCACTAAAGAAATTATCAAAAAACAGTCTTAGCAACCTAACTCCACATCCAGCATATGTATTTATGCATTATTCCCACCCACCGTTAATCGATCGCATTCGTAATTTAAAGGCATAATTTTTGTTGCCCATCATTTAAGATTATCTTATTTTTAATCTAGTATGACACAGGCAGCAATAGAAGAGGAAAACAAGCTCATAGCTCAAGAGTACAAAGAGTTACTTAGAATTAGTTATCAAACCTTAACCGATGAGGATAAAAAACTAATACGTAGCGCTTTTGAAGTAGCTGTTGATGCGCACAAAACCCAGCGAAGAAAATCTGGCGAGGCATATATTTTTCACCCCATAGCGGTGGCAAAAATTGTAGCTTCGGAGATTGGTCTTGATGCGGTTTCCATTGCCTCTGCCCTATTACATGATGTTGTTGAGGATACAGAGTATACCTTAGACGACATTGATCGTATGTTTGGTGAAACCGTGGCGCGGATTGTTGATGGGCTCACTAAAATATCTCATTTAAAAAAAGACATGAACATCTCCCAACAAGCGGAGAATTTCAGAAAAATGCTCTTGACCTTAAATGATGATGTTAGGGTTATCATCATAAAGATAGCCGACCGTTATCACAATATGCTCACTATGGATTCTATGCCAGAGCATAAACAAGTGAAAATTGCCTCTGAAACCTTGTACATTTATGCTCCTCTTGCACATAGAATTGGTCTTTACAACATTAAGACAGAGCTAGAAGATCTAAGTTTAAAGTATACGGAACCGGAAGTCTACAACTCCATCAAGGATAAAATAGAAGACACCAAAGAAGATCAGCAAGCCTATATTGATGCATTTTCTGGCACTATAGACAATTCTTTAAAAAAGGAAGGGCTTAACTATATCATTAAAGGGAGGATGAAATCTATCTTCTCTATGCGCAAAAAGATGATTGCCCAAAATGTCACTTTTGAGGAAATTTATGACAAGTTTGCCATAAGGATCATCTACAAATCTGACTTACAGAACGAGAAGTTTTTAGCTTGGAAAATCTATTCTATAGTTACGGATCACTTTACCCCTAACCCCGTTAGATTGCGAGATTGGATATCATCTCCTAAATCTACCGGATATGAAGCCCTACACATTACTGTTATGGGACCAAAAGGCAAATGGGTAGAAGTACAGATCAGAAGTGAAAGAATGCACGAAATTGCCGAAAAAGGGTATGCGGCGCATTTTAAATACAAACATGGCGACCAAAAAGAACAAGGAATAGAAGTTTGGCTGAACAAACTGCAAGAAGCTTTGGAAAATGCAAATACCAACGCTGTTGATTTTGTAGAGGAGTTCAAGCTAAACCTATATTCAAAAGAAATTTTTGTTTTTACCCCAAAAGGAGAATTAAGGTCTTTACCTAAAGGCGCTACACCGTTAGATTTTTCTTTCAATATTCACACTGAAGTGGGCATGAGAACCCGTGGGGCAAAAGTAAACGGCAAACTGGTACCTTTAAATACCACCCTTTCAAGTGGAGACCAAGTAGAGATCATTACATCTGACCAGGCGAAACCAAATCAAAACTGGTTGGATTATGCAACTACCGCCAGAGCCCGTGCTAAAATTAAATCTGTTCTTAGAGAAGAGAAAAAAGTTGTAGCCGAAGATGGAAAAGAGATTTTACGCCGTAAACTAAAATCTCAAAAGATTACGCTTAATGAAGATTCCATAAACAAAATGGTGACCTTCTTTAAGTTAAAGACAAGTTTAGATTTATTCTATCGTGTTGGCATTGGCTCCATAGACAATGCCATGATCAAAGACTTTGCATCATCTTACAGTAATGCATTCATTAGTTTCTTCAAGAACAGAATGCGCAAATCTCCATCACCGGAAGACATCAACAAAGATGAAATTACATCTAAGTATGATATGCTGGTTTTTGGTAAAGAAGAAGAAAAACTAGAGTATAAACTATCTCAATGCTGTAATCCAATTCCTGGTGATGATGTTTTTGGCTTTGTAAGTGTGTCAGAAGGAATTAAAGTTCATAAAAAGAACTGTCCAAATGCCATATCGTTACAATCTAATTACGCGTATAGAATTATTAGCGCAAAATGGATCGATTCTTCTCAACAAGAATACCAAGCAGATATTGTAATGACGGGAATTGACAATTTAGGTTTGGTCAGTGATATAACAGAAGTTATTTCTGATATTATGCACGTAAATATGCGAAATTTAAATTTCAGTACAGATGGTGGCACCTTTAAAGGTAAGATTACGGTTGTAGTCAAAAACAAAGCTGTCTTGAAAAAATTGACCGATAATCTTATGAACATCAACGGTATTGATAAAGTTACTCGTATTTAGAAAAAGGAAATTAAAATTTAACTGTACCTTTGTGCATTAATGCAGTAAATATGTCTTCTGATAAAAATCAAGAAATTGTAAAAAACGTCTTCACTACCTTTTTAGAGGACAAAGGACATAGAAAAACACCCGAACGCTACGCTATTCTACAAGAAATTTACGAAAGTGATGAGCATTTTGATATAGAGTCACTCTATATTAAAATGAAGAATAAAAACTATCGTGTAAGTAGGGCAACTCTCTATAACACCATTGAACTTCTATTAGATTGTAAATTGGTTCGCAAGCATCAATTTGGTAAAAACCAGGCGCAATATGAAAAATCATACTTTGACCGTCAGCACGATCATGTAATCTTAACGGATACGGGTGAAGTAATGGAATTTTGCGACCCTAGAATACAATCTATCAAAAAAACAATTGAAGAAGTTTTTGATATTAAGATAAATACACATTCCCTATATTTTTATGGGACTAAAAATACTCCTGCCAAAGATGCAGGTAAAAAAGAAATAAAATAAGACTAACCAAGTATATAATATTTAGATGGCAGTAGATTTATTGTTAGGCCTACAATGGGGTGACGAAGGAAAAGGTAAGATAGTTGATGTATTAACCGAAAATTATGACATTATTGCTCGCTTTCAAGGCGGACCAAATGCCGGTCATACTTTAGAATTTGATGGTATTAAGCATGTTTTACACACTATTCCTTCAGGTATTTTTCACAAAAATGCGGTAAACGTAGTTGGTAATGGGGTGGTTATAGACCCTGTTATCTTTAAAAAAGAATTAGATGCGTTAAAGAAGTTTAATTTAGATGTAAATTCTAAATTATTCATTTCAAGAAAAGCACATTTAATTTTACCTACTCACCGTTTACTTGATGCAGCCTCAGAAGCATCTAAAGGAAAAGCAAAAATTGGTTCTACTTTAAAAGGTATTGGTCCTACATACATGGATAAGACCGGTAGAAACGGTATGCGTATCGGTGATCTGGAATTAAACGACTGGAAAGATAAATACCGTAGCCTAGCCAATAAGCACGAAGCCATGATCAGCTTTTATGACGTAGACATTCAATATGATTTGGCTGAGCTAGAATCAGATTTCTTCAAAGCTGTAGAAGAATTGAAAAAATTGACCTTTATAGATAGCGAAGAATATCTATATCAAGCTCAAAAAGCGGGTAAAAAAATATTGGCGGAAGGTGCACAAGGATCATTGTTAGATATTGATTTTGGTACATACCCATTTGTAACCTCATCAAACACTACTGCAGCAGGAGCATGTACAGGTTTAGGTGTAGCCCCTAATCAAATCGGAGAGGTAAAAGGTATTTTTAAAGCGTATACAACAAGAGTTGGTAGCGGTCCTTTCCCTACAGAGCTTTTTGACGAGGATGGTGAAACTATGGGCCGTGTAGGTAATGAATTTGGAGCTACTACAGGTAGACCAAGACGTTGTGGATGGTTAGATTTGGTTGCCTTAAAATATGCGGTTCGTGTTAATGGCGTAACTGAGCTAATGATGATGAAAGGAGATGTTCTTAGTGGATTTGAAAAACTAAAAGTTTGTACCGCTTATAATTACAAAGGTGAACAAATAGAGCATTTTCCATATAACATTGAAGCAGAGAATGTAACTCCCGTTTATTCTGAAATGGATGGTTGGAAAGAAGATTTAACCAAAATGACCTCTGCCGATCAATTACCAAAAGCATTAAATGCATATATAGATTTTCTAGAGAAAGAATTAGAAGTGCCTATTAAAATTGTTTCTGTGGGTCCAGATAGAACGCAGACAATTCTAAGATAAGCATTAAGCGACTAGAACAGGTTGTTCAACTTTCGAGAATGGCGATATAGGGAAATACCTTTATCGCCATTCTTTTTTTTTGTATTTTCAAGTTTATGTAAAATTTACATTTTACAATTCAACAACAACTTAACGACAACTCAAAAAAATGAAAAAAACCACCTGCTCAACTTTGCTTTTTTTTCTTGTATTGACAATAGCTTGCAAAACAGAAAAAAAAGACAAAGCTGAAGAACAAACCGTTACCCAACAACAAACCGAAAACGAATGGATCACCCTTTTTGATGGCACATCTACAAAAGGGTGGCGAGCTTATAACGGAAAAGAATTACCACCTGGCTGGATCGCAAAAAACGGAGAACTACAATTTGACACCGAATTAGGTAAGGAACAAGACTACACCGGCGGCACAGATATTATATATGGAGCTGAAGAATTTGACAATTTTGAATTCTACGTAGAATGGAAACTACCAAAAGGAGGTAACAGTGGCATTTTCTACCATTTAAAAGAAGGGTATGATACCCCACCGGAAGTTGCTCCTGAATACCAATTGATAGATGACGAAAATTACGCAAGCATTCACGACCTTACAGATTACAATTTAAGCTTAGGGTATACTGACAACCCGGAAGAACTAAAACCATTACAACAGACCGCATCTGATTATGCCATGCACGCAGCAGACCCTGAAGGGAAAATTCTGCACCCTGTGGGCGAATGGAATACTACAAGAATTATTTTCACCCCAGACCAGGTAGAACATTGGTTGAACGGTAAAAAAGTAGTTTCTTTTGTTCCATGGGATGAAGCCTGGTACGAAAAAAAGAATTCAGATAAATGGAAAAACAGCGAAGATTACGGCAAGTTTAAAACTGGCTATATCGGTTTTCAAGATCATTCTAGCCCTATTTGGTTCAGAAATATAAAAATCAAAAAACTATAACCACCACACCAATGAACAAAAGAGACTTTTTAAAGAACGCAGCGGCATTGTCCACATTTGTATTATTACCATCTGGACTCTGGTCTTGTAAAAAAGAAGTGAAAAAACTGACCAGATTACGCACGGCTCATATTGGTGTAGGTAATATGGGGGCAGAAGACTTAAAAGCCATTTCATCTCACAATAAAGTGGATGTCACTGCTCTTTGTGATGTTGACGCCAACAATCTGGCTGCAGCAAAAGAACTTCACCCAAATGCAAAAACGTATACAGATTACAGAGTAATGCTGAAAGAAATGGGTGATGAAATAGATGCAGTAGTTGTATCTACACCTGATCACACCCATGCTCCCGCTTCTATGATGGCAATGGAAATGGACAAACCCGTATATTGTCAAAAACCCCTCACCCATTACGTATCAGAGGCCAGGGCTATGAATAAACTAGCTCAAGAAAAAGGATTGGTCACTCAAATGGGAATTCAGGTTCATTCATTTTATGACTATAAACTTGCCACCTTATTGATTCAATCTGGTATTATAGGTAAGGTACACACTGTTCGTGCATGGTCCCCAAAAGATTGGGGTTATGACGGACCTGAACCTACAGGTTCTGACCCTGTTCCTGATTCATTAGACTGGAATTTATGGTTGGGCACCTCAGCAGAGAGACCATATAAAGAAGGGTTTTACCACCCTGGAAATTGGAGAAAACTAGTTGATTATGGTTGTGGAACATTGGGCGATATGGGAGTTCATATTTTTGACACCCCTTATAACGCACTGGCTTTACAGGTACCCAAAACCATAAAAAATGAATGCAGGGAACCTAATGGGTTTGGCTTTCCTCAAAACAATGTAGTAACCTATGAGTTTCCACAAACTGAATTTACTACAGAAACATTAAAATGGGTTTGGTACGACGGTCCCGGTGCACCAAAAGATCATGAAGATTTAATTTTACCGGGTGCGGAAAATATAGTCGCCAAAGATGATAGTTCCAAGGATAGTATGGAAGATAAAATGTCCTTAGACACTAAAACCGTAGACGAAGGCACACTACCAGATCAAGGTGCTATGTTCATTGGAGAAAAAGGAAGGTTATTGTTACCTCACTTTATGCAACTACCTAAAAAAATAGTAGACGGTAAATACGTAGACATTTCCTCAGAAATAGAAGCAGTGGAAAAAGCGAACAATATGGGCAAACCAATTCGTAATTATGATACTGAAGGTCCTAAACATTATCATCAGTTTGTAGATGCTTGTCTAGGTACAGATACCACCACAGCACCATTTTCATATGCATCAAGGTTAACGGAAACTATATTATTAGGTGTCATTGCCGGTAGATTCCCCAACCAAGTATTGCATTGGGATAGTGAAAATGCCAAGTTTGCCGAAGAAGAAGCAAATGCATTTTTACAAGGCGATTATAGAAACTTCTAATCAATATTATATCATAAAAAACCACTTTCGAGTGGTTTTTTTATACCTATCTTTAAAAGAACATACCACCACCAACCTTTTCATCAATGTCAAAAATCTTTAATATCATCTTTAGATGTATTCTACTGTTCATAGGCATTCTAATCCTTGAAAGCTGTAAAGAAAGTACTCCTCCAATAATTGACATAAAACCGCATTCTTCAATTGTCCTTATAGGAAATAACTTGGGATCTAGAATGATGGAGTATGGAAGCTTAGAAACAGAATTTCATTTGCGATATCCTACAGATTCGCTTTTTATAAGAAATATGTGCGATGCCGGAGACACCCCAGGCTTTAGACCACATTCTGGTCGCGTTTCCCCATGGGCTTTTCCCGGTGCAGAGAATTTTCAAACAGAACTTGCACAAAATTCTGGAAGTGAAGGAGAGTTTGAAACGCCAGACGAATGGTTAACTCGTCTTAAAGCTGATATTGTCCTAGCCTTTTTTGGTTACAATGAATCATTTGAAGGCGCTGAAGGTTTAAATAATTACAAAAAAGAGTTAGATGCATTTATAAAGCATTCATTAAAACAACGTTATAATGGTACTACTACACCGCAATTGGTATTGATTTCCCCCATTGCTTTTGAAGACTTATCAGACCATATAGATGTCCCTAATGGTCAATTAGAGAATAAGAATCTAAATTTATATACTGCTGCAATGAGCGAAATTGCAAAAGCAAACAACATACCTTTTATTAACGTTTTTGAAGCATCAAAAAAATGGTTTAAAAATACCAATGATGATTTCACCATTGACGGCTCACAAATGAATAAAGTAGGTTATGAAACTTTTGCCAAATTCTTAGCTGATCAACTTACCGGCAATACTTCCGTAAAACTAGAAAATAAGAGAGTAGCAATTAAAGAAGCTGTTCTAGAAAAGAATTTCTATTGGCACAATGATTATAAGATGCCCAATGGCGTGCATGTTTTTGGCAGAAGACACGCACCCTACGGACCAGACAATTATCCGTATGAAATAAGAAAAACAAGAGAATTAACAGCGATCAGAGATACCGCTATCTGGGCGGCAGCACAGGGAAATACATACAACCTTAAAGCTGCAGATGCATTAACAAGCAAATTGCCCCCAGTAACAAGCAATTATAATTTAAGCGAAGGAGATGCTATTCATTACAAATACGGAGAAGAAGCCCTAAAAACATTGACCGTACCAAAGGGCTATAAGGTAGAATTGTTTGCCTCGGAAAAAGAATTCACCAATTTGGCAAATCCTGCACAAATTTCCTTTGATAACAAAGGTCGTTTATGGGTTGCTACCCTACCCTCTTACCCACATTACAGACCGGGCGATGCCAAGCCAAACGACAAGATTATTATTTTAGAAGATACCGATAACGATGGCAAAGCGGATAAGGAAACTGTATTTGCCGAGAACTTACATTTACCCATTGGATTTGAGTTCTCTGCGGAAGGTGTTTATGTAAGCCAAGGCACTACCCTAAAATTATTTAAAGACACTGATGGTGACGATAAAGCTGATACGATAGAAACTATACTAAGCGGATTTGATGATCATGACACCCATCATGCCATTTCTGCTTTTTGTGCAGACCCTTCTGGCGCTTTTTATATGTCAGAGGGGCTATTTCTTCATACCAACGTAGAAACCTCATACGGTCCGGTCCGTGCTACCAACGGTGGGTTTTATAGATATAATCCACAGCGTAAACATTTGGAGCGAACCTTGCAAGTGCCTGTTCCTAATCCGTGGGGTATTGCTTTTGATGATTGGGGGCAAGATTTCTTTTTGCATACCTCTGGCCCTAAAGTAAATTGGATGATGCCCAGTTCTTTAAAGCCCATCTACGGAATATCATCACCGTTAACGGAAGAGTTGATCGAAGAAGCACATCGTGTAAGACCAACCTCTGGTCTGGAATTTGTTTCAAGTAGCCACTTTCCGGAAGAAATACAGGGCGATATGTTACTAGCTAATTCCATTGGCTTCCTAGGATTAAAACAACACCGAATGTTAGAAGATGGTACGGGTTACACCACCAAACACCGACAAGATTTAATAACAAGCACTGATCCTAATTTTAGACCGGTTGAGCTAGAATTTGCTCCAGATGGTTCACTTTATCTAGTAGATTGGCACAATGTATTAATTGGACACATGCAACACAATGCCCGTGACCCATTACGTGACCATGTTCACGGCAGAATTTATAGGATTACTTACCCTTCTAGACCTTTGATAATACCTCCACAAATTGATGGCGCAAAAATATCCCAACTTTTTGAGAATTTAAAATTGCCAGAATATAGAACACGCTATAGAACCCGTAGGGAATTAAGGGGAAGAAATGCGACAGAGGTATTGGACTATTTAAAAATTTGGATTACCAGCTTAGATAAGAACGACCCCAATTATGAACATCATAGGTTAGAGGGTTTGTGGGTATCTTGGGGAATGAACAAGGTAGACCAACCATTACTGGAGTCATTGTTAAAATCTAACGACCACAGAGTACGATCTGCCGCAGTTAGGGTCACAAGGTATATGGGGCATCAATTGAACAATGCACAAGAATTACTGAAGAGTGCTGCAAATGACTCTCACGGTAGAGTTAGGTTAGAAGCTATAACAGCAGCATCATGGTTGCCAAAATCTGAAGGAATGGAAATTCTAGAAGTCGCAAAACAACATCCACTAGATGAATGGATGACCGATGCATTCAATTTTTCGGAAACCAGATTAACAGGTAACTTCCTGAAAAATAATAAAGAAGAACTATTAGCATCACATTTAAAGGGTGCAGATTTAGAAATTTTTGCCAAAGGAAAAAAAATATATGAAACCGAGGGTTACTGTATAACTTGTCATCAAGAAAGCGGTACCGGATTACAAAAAGCCGGTTACCCAACACTAGTGGGGCAAGAATGGGTTTTGGGCAACGAAGAAAGATTGATAAAATTAGCCCTTCACGGACTTTACGGACCAATGAATATCATGGGCAACCATTACAAAGGTCAAGTACCCATGATGGCTTTCAAGGGGCTGTTAAATGATGATGAAATTGCTGCCGTACTTACGTATGTTAGAAATTCATTTGGCAATAAAGCATCGGTCATCGATCCTGACAAGGTAAAAGAAATTAGGGAAGCCACTAAAGACCGTAATAAGTTCTATACCGCAGACGAGTTGCTACAAGAGCATCCTATGAACTGATACAATAAAATAGAGACCATATGAAATTGAAATATGCTACATTACTAATTTTAACCATATTAATAGCTTGTGGTGAAAAAACAAAAAGTAAAAAAGAAATCATTTCAGAAGAAATTAAAGCTCCACACATTGTTTTTGTCACTGGCGAGGAAGAGTACAGGTCAGAGGAAACGTTTCCTATGTTGGCAAAATTGGCAAAGAGAGAATTAGGCGCAAAAGTCTCCATTGCCTATTCTATTGACAGCTCAGGATTTATAGACCCCAACAGAACTGACCATATTGAAGGATTAGAAGCTTTGGAAACTGCTGATTTAATGGTCGTATTCATGCGTTTTAGAAACCTACCTAAAAAAGAACTAGATTACATAACCAATTATGTAGAATCGGGCAAACCAATTGTGGGTTTTAGAACCACTACCCATGCATTTAAATATGATAATGACTCTACTTTAACAACATATAATGAAGAATGGCCCGCAAAAGTTTTTGGGCAACAATGGATTACGCACCATGGTCACTTTGATGATGGCAAATTTCCTGTCACGGATATTTCAATAAAAGATGGTAAAAGTGATAATCCAATTTTAAACGGCTTTTCTGAATTTGAAGCATATTCATGGTTATACCATGTTGATGGCGGAGATTGGAAATTGCAGGGCGATAGTAAACCTATTTTAATGGGGCATTCCACCAAATCTCAACACGAAATGAATGGCAAACTAGATCAATTTTCTTTGGACAACCCCGTTGCTTGGACAAAAAGCTATACTGGAACTTCTGGCAAACCTGCGAGAGTATTCTTCACTACCCTTGGTCACCCTTATGATTTTAAACTTCCCGTAATGCGCAAAATTGCCATGAACGGAATTTATTGGGCGTTAGGAAAAGAGGACAATATCCCGAAAGAAGGAGTAAATGTAACATTAGATGAGCCTTTTGAACCAAACAACTCGGGCTTTGGGCAGAAATTTAAAAAGAATCAAAAACCATTAACCAATTTTTAAAGTATGGCTTTATCACGAAAAAATTTCATCAAAACCAGTGGATTAGGAGCTTTGGCACTAGGTACTGCATCTTTTACAGCTAACTCAAACAGTAAAAAAACAGCAAATAATACCGATCATCAACTTAACATTGGGTTGGCTTCCTATACACTTAGAAAGTATAGCTTAGATGAACTCATAGATATCACAGAGCGCTTAGGGTTAAAAGATGTAGCGTTTAAAAGCTTTCATTTACCATACGAAGCAGACAAGAAAGAACTCACCTTTATACGTGAAAAAGTTACTGCTAGGGGACTCAATTTATATGGCGGTGGGGTCATTTATATGAAATCACCTGAAGATGTGGAAACCTATTTCAATTATGCTGATAATGCAGGTTTGCCTATGATTATTGGAGCACCGGAACATGATTTATTACCATTGGTAGAGCAAAAGGTAAAAGAGACGGGTATCAAATTGGCCATACACAATCACGGTCCGGAGGATGTAGTTTTTCCCTCCCCAAAAAGTGTCTATGAAAAAATTAAGGACTTAGATTCCAGAATAGGTCTATGCATAGATGTTGGCCATACTTTTAGGCTAGGACTTGACCCGGCAGAAGAACTTATAAAATATCAAGATAAATTATTTGATGTCCATATAAAGGATATAGATGCGCCAATAGAAAAAGGTCAAAAAACCATTTTAGGCCACGGCAAAATAAACTTACCTGCCATTTTAAGTACTTTAAAGAAGATTAATTATGCCGGTATTGTTGCTATAGAATATGAAAAAGACGCCAACCACGCCATTTATGGACTGTCAGAATCTGTAGGATACATAAGAGGTGTTTTAAAAATGATATAATTTCTGACCTGGATTTTTTAAATAATAACACGGTATAAATTGCTTTGTATAAAAGTCACTTTTGCACAAGTAAATGTCAAAAGTATCTTAACCATGGTAAGGCTCTTTTAAAATATCCTATTTTTGAAAAAATTTTTAGGTTGAAAAAGATTTATTCAGTTGTTCTTTTGTTCTTTGCCTGTTCTTTTTTTAGTGTTGCCCAGCAAGATGGCAATGAAGAAGAACCCAAGCAAATTAATATTGTTTACGGTGCCAACTTCACTAAAAACGAAGCTGAATACCCAGGCGCCTCTATATTCAGTAAAGATACACGCCAAGTACAATTTGAACACCAAGGTGCCGATCTGTGGTGCGATGTAGCAATTTACTACCAACTAGAAAACCGTTTAGAAGCTATTGGCAATGTCATTTTAAAACAGGGTGACTCCATAAAAATGACCAGTAAAAAAATCAACTATTTGGGCGATGTAAAACTGGCAAAGGCTTGGGGTAATGTAGTTCTTACTAATTCTGACATGACGTTAAGAACAGATACCCTTCGCTTAGATCGTGAAAAACAAGAAGCATTTTATCAAGATAATGGTACTGTAGTTGATTCCGCAAATACATTGACCAGTAAAATTGGCAAGTATTTTATGGAACTCAAAAAGTATCAGTTCTTAGATAGTGTTCATGTTCAAAACCCGGAATACACTTTAGATTCTGAACAGCTAGATTACTATACAACTTCTAAAAATGCTTACATGTACGGGCCGTCGACCATAAACGGAGAAACGTATAAAATTTATTGTGAAAGAGGATTTTATGACACCAAGGTAGAAACCGGCTATGGTATCAAAAACACGCGTATAGATTATAACAATCGTATTATTGAAGGTGACAGTGTGTACTTCAACAAAGTACAAGAATTTGCTTCGGCCACCAATAACATTACCGTAACCGATACTATTAACAAAGGTATTATCAGAGCCCATTACGCAGAGGTGTTCAAAGCTAAAGATTCTGTCTTTGCAACTAGAAGAGCTGTTTCTATTTCTGTTCAAGAAAGAGATTCGCTGTATGTACATGGAGATACCTTAATGGTCACCGGCAAACCAGAAGATCGAGTACTAAGAGCGTTTAGAAATGCAAAATTTTACAAAACAGATTTGAGCGGTAAGTGCGACAGTATTCATTCCGAGGAAAAGACAGGCATTACTCAATTGATAAAAAACCCTATTATTTGGAACGGTGCCAACCAGATGACAGGCGATAGTATTCATTTAAAATCGAACTTGGAAACCGAAAAGCTAGATTCTTTAAAAGTACTAAAGAACGCCTTTATAATTTCTTTAGACAGTGTAAGCATGACAGGCTACAATCAAGCTAAAGGAATTAATTTGTTCGGCAAGTTCATTGATAACGAGCTAAAACTAATTGATCTGGTTCAAAATACAGAGGTGGTATATTATATGTATAACGATGATGATGAACTTATTGGAATTGACAAAACGGTCTGCAGTAAAATCAGAATCACCATGGTAGATAATGATATAGAAGATCTGACCTTTTACACCGATCCAGATGGCGATATCTTCCCCGAAAAAGATTTACCGGAAAACAGTAGAATATTAAAAGGATTTGTATGGCGTGGCGATGAGCGCATACTAACCAAGGAAGATATATTTGATGAAGACGATAATAACCTGAAACTCGTGGTCATTAATGGTATAGACAACCCCATTGATATTGATGCAGAAGAACAACAACGTAGTCAAAACGAATCTGACCCTGTCAACAACATACCTGCGCAAGACAAAGCAACAGATCCCAAAAAATCTGTAAAACCTAAAAAGGTGAAATAAATATTTCACATGAACAAGGACTTTTTAAAATACCAAGCACAAACCTCTCCGTATCCTTTAGGTATGGAGGTATCATATGCAAATGGCAGTTATATTTATGATACCGCAGGTAATGCACATTTAGACTTTGTGGCCGGTGTTTCCGCTTGTACACTTGGGCATTGTCACCCCAAAGTAGTGGAAGCCATTAAACATCAAGTTGAAAAATACATGCATGTTATGGTGTATGGTGAGTATGCACAATCACCGGCAACCGACTACACAAAGTTATTGGCCGAACAATTGCCTGCACCTTTAGAGGTAACTTATCTGGTGAACTCCGGCACGGAAGCTATTGAAGGAGCATTAAAATTGGCGCGGCGATATACAGGTCGCTCAGAAATTATTGCTGCAAAATCCGCATATCATGGCAATACAATGGGCAGCCTAAGTTTAATGGATTTTGAAGAACGCAAAAGTGTTTTCCGACCACTCTTGCCCGATGTTTACCATATAAAATTCAACAACGAAAAAGATTTAGAAAAGATCACTACCAAAACGGCCTGTGTCATATTGGAAACCATACAAGGTGGTGCCGGATTTATTTTACCGGAAAACAATTATTTAAAAAAAGTTAAGGATCGTTGTACAGCTGTTGGTGCATTATTAATATTGGATGAAATACAACCTGGTTTTGGCAGAACGGGAAAGTTGTTTGCATTTGAACATTTCAACTGTGTGCCAGATATACTTGTAATTGGCAAAGGAATGGCATCTGGTCTTCCTGTGGGTGCCTTTACAGCAAGCAAAGAGATTATGCACAGTCTAAGTGATAATCCTAAAATGGGACATATAACTACATTTGGCGGCAATCCAGTAATTGCGGCATCTAGCTTAGCTACACTGAACGTATTGCTGAATTCTTCGCTAATAGCAGACACGTTAAAAAAAGAACAACTCTTTAAAGAACTTTTAAAACATCCAAAGATAAAAGAGGTCAGAGGAAGAGGTCTCATGCTGGCCCTAATTATGGATTCACCGGAAACGGCCAATGAACTAGTACTAAGAGCCAAGGATAAGAATTTGATTCTATTTTGGCTATTGTTTGAAAGCAGGGCCGTACGTATTTCTCCACCATTGACCATATCAGAATTGGAAATTAGAGAAGGATGTGCCATTATTTTAGCGCTACTTAACGCTATGTAAATCAATGTTGTTAACTAATTTGTTAATAATATAGATTGGCACAATGGCTGAAAGCCCTTACAAACACTTACTTTTAATATATCTTGTAAAACTAAATAGTGCCTATGGCGTTAGAATCTAACGAGAGACCGGACAAGCCAATTACGAAATTTGAATCAATGTTAAAGACAGATGATGTCTACTTCTTTGATGCCGAAGATTTTGAAGATATTATACACCACTATTTAAACCATGGTAAAATTTCCTTGGCTAAAAAGGGGATAAAAATTGGGCTACAACAACATCCGGGTTCTATTGAACTTAAGTTGCTTCAAGTAGAGGTGATGGTTTTTGAAAACCAAATGGAAAAGGCTGAAGCCCTTTTAGATGAATTGCAGTTACTTGACAATCATAACGAAGAAATTTATATACAACGTGCCAATATTTTATCCAAATTGGATAATCATGAAGGTGCAATAGAGCTTTTGCAAAAAGCGCTTAGTATTACCAGTAACAGTTTTGATGTGTATAGCCTTTTGGGCATGGAGTATTTGTTTATGGACAACTTTGATAGCGCCAAAGAAAGCTTCATGAAATGTGTAGAGTTCGATGAGCAAGATTATTCATCGCTTTATAATGTAGTATACTGTTTTGAATTCTTAGAAGACTATGAAGGTGCCATTGTATATTTAAATGGGTATTTAGAAAAAAATCCATATTGTGAAGTTGCTTGGCACCAATTGGGCAAACAATATTACTATAAAGAAATGTATAGTGAAGCTTTGACCGCATATGATTTTGCCATTATTTCAGACGATACCTTTATTGGGGCTTATTTTGAAAAAGGCAAAGTTCTTGAAAAATTAGGCAGATATAAAGAAGCTATAGAAAACTACGAAACTACCATATCCATTGAAGATCCAACCTCACATGCATTTTTAAGAATAGGAAAATGCTATGAAAAATTAAAGGATACTGATATGGCCAAGTATTATTTCTACCAAACGGTACACGAAGATCCTTTATTGGACAAAGGCTGGTTGGCCATCACCAATTTGTACTACAATAAAAGGGATTTTGAAAAAGCGGTATTCTATATTAACAAAGCGTTGAATATAGATGGTGAAAACCCACAGTATTGGAAAAAATGTGCTAAAATACACATGGCGCTAGAGAATTACGACCAAGCTGACTTTGCTTTTAAACAAGCCGTAGATTTAGGAAATTACGAATTGGATACTTGGCTAAAATGGGCAGAGGTCGTAAGAATCAACGGTGAAACCGAAGCTGCTGTTCAAATACTTTCCCAAGGAAGGGAATTTTACCCTGAAAGCTTAAAATTGTTGTATAGATCTGTAGGTTATCTACTATTGGCAAATGATCCTATAAACGCACGAATTATGCTAATGGATGCTTTAAAGATTGATATAAAACAGAAAAAACTTCACCTGTTCACTGAAAATTTTCCTCAATATGGCAAATCTGAATGGACCCAGGAAATTGTAAAAAAATACAATAAAACCAAGTAGAAAAGGTTCTACACCATATGGAAAATAGAAAACTTAAAGATTATACCGTAATTTCTTTAAAAGGAATGGCAATGGGCATTGCCGAACTGGTACCTGGGGTATCTGGAGGCACAATAGCTTTTGTTACAGGTATTTACGAAGAGTTCATCACCTCTATCAACAACGTCAACCTAACGACCCTAAAAGTTTTAAAGGAAGAAGGTTTTAAAAGTTTTTGGGAAAAATTGAACGGCAACTTTCTTTTGGCCTTGGTCATAGGTATGATGATCAGTATTTTTTCTTTATCAAAAATAATTGCCTGGCTTTTAGAAGAGCACCCTATACCAACTTGGTCTTTCTTCTTTGGCTTGGTTTTAGCAAGTGTTATATTCGTTGCAAAATCCATTAAAAAATGGAATATACTTGCCATTGTACTGTTTGTTGTAGGAACTGCAAGTGCATTTTATATTACGACCCTACCCCCTTCTGCAAGTTCTGGTAGCTTGCCCTTTATTTTCCTATCTGGGGCTATTGCTATTTGCGCAATGGTTTTACCCGGTATTTCCGGATCCTTTATTCTAGTATTACTTGGGTCTTACAGAACTGTTTTAGAAGCTGTCAATGAAAAAGATTTTGGCATTATTATTACATTCGCTTTTGGTGCTGCTTTTGGTATTTTAAGTTTTGCCAGAATCTTAAAATGGATGTTTACCAATTATAGAGATGCCACACTTGCGGTGTTAACTGGTTTTATTTTAGGTTCTTTAAATAAAATATGGCCTTGGAAAAACATCATAGAAATTATTCAAATTGGAAAAAAAGAAATCATAATTGATGAAAATATTTCACCTTTTGCTTTTCAAGGTGACAATCAATTAACTTTTGCCATCGTAGCTGCCATCATCGGTTTTTCCCTTATTTTTATATTGGAAAAATCCGCTTCAAAGAAGTAATGCGATAACCTACATGAACACACCCCGTACCTTTACCGATAAATTTTTCTTGGTTGTTAAAGGACTTTGTATGGGCGCCGCCAATAAGGTTCCTGGCGTATCGGGTGGTATAGTTGCTTTCGTAGGTGGTTTTTACGAAGAATTTATTTATTCTTTACAAAAAGTAAATGCAAAAGCATTTAAGCTATTTGTCAATGGCAGGTTTAAAAGTTTCTACCGCTATATTAACGGCTCATTCTTAACACTGCTTATTTTTGGTATGCTGGTAAGTTATTTTAGCATTTCAAAAGTGTTAGATTATTTTCTAGTGAAACGGGAACTCTACGTTTGGGCCACATTCTTTGGCATGATACTAGGTTCCATCTATTATATAGGTAGGGATTTCGACTATTGGAAAAAGAAAACCTTTACCGCCGCGTTCATTGGCCTAGCTGTAGGCATAGCTATAAGTTTTCTTAGTCCGGCAAAAGAAAATGACAATCTGCTATTTATTTTTCTATGTGGCATGATCAGTGTTTCAGGTATGACCTTACCCGGTCTATCAGGTTCTTTCATATTAATCTTACTAGGCAATTACGTATTGTTATTAGTAGATTCAGTTAACGCATTATACGATACATTTTCAGAATTATTGGTCGGTGATTTTAGTTTTACGAACAATACGGAGCGTTTACATACATTAAAAATACTTGCTGTCTTTACTTTGGGATCTGCAACCGGCCTTGTAACCTTATCACACTTGTTAACCTATGTATTAAAACATTACAAGCATGTAACCACGGCAACAATTCTTGGCTTTATTACAGGATCATTAGGCGTGGTCTGGCCATGGAAAAAGACAATTTATAAAACAGATTTTGACGGAAACCTCATTTTAGATTCTAATGGAAAGCAAATAATTATGAATTATGAGCGTTTTCTTCCGGATTTGACCATTGTAGAAAATTGGATCGCGATTTTCTTTATAATAATCGGTATTAGTATTTTGCTACTTTTAGATTGGTATGGAAAAAACAGAAGAACAGAAAGCTAATTATGGCTTAATAGGAAAAAATATTTCCTATTCATTTTCAAGAGGGTATTTTAAAAAGAAATTTGAAGAAATGGGCTTAAATGACCATGTCTATCAAAACTTTGACCTAACCTCAATTTCAGATTTTCCAGCAATCTTCAAGAATACTAAAAATGTAAAAGGGCTGAACGTTACCATACCATACAAAGAAGAGGTCATGGCTTTTTTAAACGACATTGATCCCGCAGCTAAAAAAATTGGTGCAGTGAACACCATAAAAGTCAGTAAAGAAGGTCTTAAAGGCTTTAATACAGATGCATATGGATTTAAAAAATCACTTGAACCACATTTAAAAAAGCACCATCAAAAAGGATTGATTTTAGGTACGGGCGGGGCTTCTAAAGCTATAGCCTACGTTCTTGAAGAACTAGATATCACCTATTCTTTTGTCTCCAGAAGTGGTAAAAATAATGGATTCACCTATGATGAATTGACGGATGATATTATAGAAGAACATACGTTGATCATTAATTGTTCTCCCGTAGGCACATTTCCCGACATTGAAAAAAAACCAAATATACCCTACAGAAAAATCAGCGAAGAACATTTGCTGTTCGATCTCATTTACAATCCTGAAGAAACAGCATTCTTAAAAGCCGGTAAAACAAATGGGGCAACCATTTGCAATGGTTACAAAATGCTAGAATATCAAGCTGAAAAATCTTGGGAAATCTGGAATAAATAAGTGTCCTATTCACTTACCCAACCATATCAAGACCTTATTTATTGAAATTCCCTATCAAATTGGGTTTTGTAATAGATTTAAAAAGAGTAATCAATTCTTTGCCAGTACTAGGGTTGTTACTATCTTGTAAGCATATAACATAGGATTATGTCTGAGGATAAACAACAAAAGCTACAAGAAAATTCAACGGAAGAAAAAACTACTGCCCAAGCAATTGAAAGCAAGGTAGAAGAAACTGTTGATGACAGTACAAATTCAACAGCGCAACCTGAAGAAAATGTACCTGAATCAAATGAATCTGCCGTAGAAACTGACGTCATGAACGAAATTGACGATTCTAACGCTGAAGATGCAGAAGATAGTGATACAGAAAAGAGACACGAAATTCCTATGCCAGACTACCATGAAATGAACATGGAAAACTTAGTTGGTGAATTACAGCGATTGGTAAAGAATGAAAAAGTTCAGGCCATAAGAAAGCATGTAGACAATATCAAAGATGAATTCAATCAGAAATTTGATGAATTTATTGAGGAAAAGAAAGAAGAATTTATCGCGAATGGCGGCAATGAAATTGATTTTAGATACAATTCAGTAGACAAAAGACAATTCAATGAAGTATATACAGAGTATAGAGAAAAACGTAATCAGTACTACAAAAGCCTAGAAAAAAGTCACAAAGAAAATCTAGCGTACAGGTTAGATCTAATTGAGCAATTAAAGGCATTGGTCAATGTAGAAGAAGATATAAACACAACGTATAACAACTTTAAAGATATACAAGCCAAATGGCGTCATGCCGGTCCTATACCTCGTGCAGATTACAATAATGTATGGAAAACCTACCATCACCATATTGAAATATTCTATGACTTTCTTAACATAAATAGAGATTTAAGAGATTTAGATTTTAAGCATAATCTTGAAGAAAAAAGTAAGATCGTTGCTAGAGCGGAAGAACTTGCCAAAGAACCAGATTTAAATAGGGCTTTCAGAGAATTACAAGTGCTGCATAAAATTTGGAAAGAAGATTTAGGTCCGGTAGGAAAAGATCACAGAGAAGAAATTTGGGATCGATTTAGTGCTGCCACAAAAATTATACATGAAAGACGCCAAGACTATTTTAAGAATCTTGACAAAGTAAAAGAAGACAATCTAGAGCGTAAACATGCCATTATTGCTGAAATAAATACCCTTACCGAAAATGTATCGGACAATCACGGTAAGCTTCAACAACAGATTAAAAAGTTAGAAGAACTTAGAGAAGCATTTTTCACGGTCGGACAAGTACCACAAAAAGTAAACTCTAAAACATGGAACAGTTTTAAGGCCGCTGTAAGAGAGTTTAATCAGCATAAAAACGCATTTTACAAAAACCTTAAAAAGGAGCAGCAAGAAAATTTAGATAAAAAAAGAGCATTATTAGAGATAGCGATATCTTTAAAAGACAGTGAAGATTGGGATGCTACTACTTCTGAAATGAAACGAATTCAAGGACAATGGAAAAAAATTGGCCATGTACCTAGAAAGTATTCAGATAAATTATGGAAAGAATTTAAAACGGCCTGTAATCACTATTTTGATAGATTAAATGCCCTTAAAAATGATGCTTTTAAAGAAGAAGAAGCAAATCTAAAGCAAAAAGAAGCTTTAATGGACCGCCTTAAATCTTTTGAATTAAGTGGCGACAAGTCTAAAGATCTTGCTGACATCAAAAAGTTTTCAGAAGAATGGAAAGGTTATGGTAGAGTTCCATTTAAAAAGAAAAACATTAACCAAAAATTCGATAAAATAATTGACGCTCTCTATCAAAAATGCGGAGTGAGCAAGCAAGAGTCGGAGTTATTGAAATACGGAAACAAAATTCAACAGCTTGCTGATAATGACAATCAAGAACGTGCTATACAAAATGAACGTACGTTTATCAGAAAGAAAATCGACGAAAGCAAAGATGAGATTAGACAGTTAGAGAATAATCTACAATTTTTCTCAAATGCTTCTGAAAGCAATCCTTTAGTTCAAGATGTCATAAAAAGAGTAAACCAACACAAAGAATCTTTAGCTGCTTGGAAAGCAAAACTTAAAAAGCTAAATATTTTAAAAAACAATCTACTTAAAGAGGATGATGAAGGGGAATCTACGGATGAAGCCCAAACAGAGGAATAAGTATTTTTAAGTTCTTGTAAATATAACATTTTAGCAATTCAATCGTTAATAAGTAAGAAAAAACCTACATTTATAATGTTAGGTAATATGTTATATCCAAAAAATGGTAAAACCAGAAATACCAAAAAACGAACAAACTAGATTAGAAGTTTTAAATAGTTTCAATGTTTTAGACACATTGGAAGAAAAAGAATATGATGCTATAACACGCATTGCTGCTGAAATATGTGATACACCCATGGCACTTGTATCTTTAGTTGACAAAGATAGGCAGTGGTTTAAATCGCATCATGGTATTGACGCCACCGAAACACCAAGGGAACTTGCTTTTTGTGCTCATGCCATTAATTCCCCAGATTCCTTATTAATCGTAAATGATGCCAATAAAGATGAAAGGTTCTATGACAATCCTCTGGTAACTGGCGGACCAGCGGTCCAGTTCTATGCAGGTGCTCCTTTGAACACCAAAGAGGGAGCTTCTATTGGAACGCTTTGCGTTATAGATACCAAACCAAGACAAGCTTTTACAGAAAAGCAACAAGCTTGCTTAAAAGATCTAGCTGACCAGGTAATAGCACAGTTAGAGCTACGAAAGCAGAACATTCAACAAAAACTAATCAATGAAGAATTACGTATAAAGAATGACCAGTTAAAACATTTATCATACCGACTAGCTCATGATATGAAAACACCATTACTTGGCATAAGTTCTATGGTAGCCTTTATCAGTGAAGATTATGATGATTTACTGAAAGATACCGAAATACCAAGTTATCTAGGTACTATAGATAACAGGGTTGAGTATATGGAGGCATTGATCAACGGTATAATCAACTATAATTCTATAACCAATGCTGAAATAAAATTAGAAAAGTTTAACGTAACAAAAGAGTTACAACAAGTACTTCATAAGCACTCTGATATTCAAAACGTAAAATTACAACTGATCAATTGTGATCAAATTATAAACCAATCTTTAAATAGTTTTGATCAAATATTTAGAGATTTATTTTCCAACAGTCTAAAATTCGCCAACTCCCCTTCTACAGAAATCATAGTAACATTTAATGAAGACCAAGAATTTTATTACTTCACTTATGAAGACAATGGACCCGGAATAGCAGAAAAATATTGGAGAAAAGTATTTGGACTTTTTGAAAAACTAGGCACAGATGATGCTAAGGATACGGGTATTGGTCTAACGACTATTAAAACATTAATAGAGAAATTGGGTGGACAAATAAGGATAAATAATCGTGAAAACAATAAAGAAGGCGTGTTTTTTAGTTTTTCACTTGCTAAGTTTCATGCGTTATAAATATATCAGGTACAACTTTAAACCATCATAAAAAAATTTTAGCACGCATAAAAAAAGCCTCTATACTAGAGGCTTTCATATGATAAGTCAATAACGATTATTTAGCAACGTTAACGGCACGTGTTTCCCTTATGACCGTTACTTTCACTTGACCTGGGTAGGTCATATCCGTTTGTATTTTTTGAGAAATTTCAAAGGATAGTTGAGCAGCTCTATCATCGTTTACTTTTTCACTTTCAACAATTACACGAAGCTCTCTACCTGCCTGTATAGCATATGCTTTTTGAACACCACTAAACCCAAAGGCAATTTCTTCTAGATCCTTTAAACGTTGAATATATGAATCTAACACTTGTCGTCTAGCTCCTGGTCTTGCTCCGCTTATGGCATCACAAACCTGTACTATAGGCGCAATCAATGTCTTCATTTCTATTTCATCATGGTGTGCTCCAATGGCATTGCAAACTTCTGGTTTCTCCCCAAATTTTTCTGCCCATTGCATACCTAAGATAGCGTGTGGAGTTTCCACTTCATTTTCAGTATTAGGTACTTTTCCTATATCATGTAAAAGTCCGGCTCGTTTGGCAATTTTAGGATTCAAGCCTAGTTCAGATGCCATTACACCACAAAGTTTTGCAACTTCTCTTGAGTGCTGTAACAAGTTCTGGCCGTAAGACGATCTATACTTCATTCTACCTACTGCACGAATAAGCTCTGGGTGAAGACCGTGAATACCTAAATCTATAACGGTACGCTTTCCTATTTCTACAATTTCCGTTTCTATCTGCTTTTCGGTCTTTTTAACGATTTCCTCAATTCTTGCCGGGTGAATTCTACCATCGGTAACCAGTTTATGAAGCGAAAGTCTTGCGACCTCTCTTCTAACCGAATCAAAACAAGAAAGTATAATTGCCTCAGGTGTATCGTCCACAATGATCTCTACACCAGTAGCTGCCTCTAAAGCTCTAATATTTCTACCCTCTCTACCAATGATACGCCCCTTTACATCATCTGATTCTATATTGAATACAGACACACAGTTTTCAACAGCTTCTTCCGTACCTATTCTTTGAATAGTATTGATAATGATTTTACGAGCTTCTTGTTGTGCGGTAAGTTTAGACTCTTCAACAGTAGACTGTATAAAGGCCATTGCATCTGTTTTGGCTGTTTCTTTTAAGCTTTCTACTAGTTGATTTTTTGCTTCATCCGCAGATAGACCAGAAATAACTTCTAATTGCTGAATTTGGCTTTTATGCATTTTATCCAACTCCTCATGACGCTTTTCAAAAAGTTGTCTTTTTTGTTCAACCTCTTTCAACTTATTGTCTAACTGAGCATTCATGCTCTTATTTTTGGCAAGTTCACTACTTACTTGAGATTCTTTGTCTCTAGTTCTCTTTTCGGCATCATTGATTTTCTTATCCTTAGTATTGATAACTTTTTCATGCTCGGCCTTTAATTCTAAAAACTTTTCCTTTGCCTGTAATATTTTTTCCTTTTTGACACTTTCACCTTCTGCATTAGCGTCCTTTAAAATACGTTCAGCATCTTTTTTAGCATTGATTATGGTTTTAGAGGCCTTCCCTTTTTCCAAAAATTTTGCAATCGCAAAACCTACTGCCAGCCCAACTATTGCGGCTATAACTATCATTGTACTATCCATAGTGTAATTTATTAATAAAAAAAAAGCCCACATTGGAGAAGTTTTGATCAAACTCCGGTAAACAGGTTTAGGGCTAACAGACTGATCAAGGATCCCTATACGAGTAGGGCCTGCTTTTACAATCTAAACTCACCCTTTTTAAAAAAAATAAATGTTGAGTTTGTCAAAAGGTATTACCAATGTGGGCAGTAACTTAATGTATTTATAAGAACGTTTTTATTTAAAAGCTAATTTAGAATTTACCAAGTCTTCAAGCGCTTTTAAACGTTCTTCAGCTTCTTTGGTACCCTCTACTTGCTCTATGCCATTCTGTTCAATTTTAGACGCAAATTGTAAGGCGCACATTGCCAATACATCTTGTTTGTCCCTAACTGCATAGTTCTGCTCAAATTTTTTAGCCAACTGTTCTATGTTCTTGGCCGCTTTGCGCAAGCCTTCTTCTTGAGAGGGATCAATTGTTAATGGATATACCCTATCAGCAATAGAAAGTTTTATTTTGAGCTTATCTGACATATTATTATAAACATTACTCCGATAATTGGGCTATACAATGGTCCAACTCTCGTATTAATGTATTTATTTTAAGCTTAGCTTCTGTTTTATTGGTATTACTGCCAAGCATTGAGTTTGCAAGTTTAAGCGAATTATATTTTTCTTCCCATTCAGAAACTGTTTTACTAGCGTTCTCTTGAGAAGATTTTATTGTACGTAATTCTTTTTCCAATTCAATATTAGCATTGTTCAAAACCTCAAGTTTATGCAACAGCTTGCTAATTTTATTTTCTAAAGAATCAACGATTTTAATTAATTCGCTCATACATTACCGTCAATGCGATTTACACAAAGTTAACATACATATTATGACTTAGCAATAGTTTTGTGAAATATTCGTAGTTCATAAAATCTTAATTGATTTTTGCTTATGCAAAACGCTTTTACTTTATATTAATTTTAGCGACAGGTTCTTCATAGAATTGTCAATGATTATTTATTTTCGCAGTATTGCATTCTACCTATGAAAAAAATCTCAACAAGCCTGCTTTTTTTATTTTGTTTTGCCCTTTTTGCACAAAAAGATTATCCTAAAGGAGTTTTTGCCCCACCTATGGACATACCTATCATTTTGGCAGGTACTTTTGGCGAGCTGCGTTCTAATCACTTTCACTCTGGCGTTGACATAAAAACACAGCAAAGAGAAGGTATACCTATAAATTCAATTGGTGATGGTACAATAACTAGGATAAAAGTTTCTCTTTGGGGCTATGGTAAGGTATTATACATTGCACACCCTAACGGCTATACTTCTGTTTACGGGCATCTTCAAAAATTTTCCCCATCCATTGAAGAATACATCAAAAAAATACAATACGATAAAAAATCATTTGAGGTAGAAGTTTTTCCCGACTATGGCGAATTAAAGGTCTCAAAGGGAGAACTAATTGCCTATAGCGGAAACACTGGTGGTTCTGCCGGTCCGCACTTGCATTTTGAGATAAGAAGTAGTATTTCTGAAAAACCTACCAACCCGCTACTCTACGGTATGGATGTTGCAGATGCCACTAACCCGATTTTAGAGAAGCTATTTGTGTACCCACTAACCGATCAATCTCATGTAAACGGTAATTATAGCAGAACCCAAGTCAATTTCAAAAGACAAAGTGATGGCTCTTTTTTAGCGGATGACGTAACTGCGCTCGGTGATATTGGCATAGGCTTTGTTGGTTTTGACCGATTGGATATGGCCGCTAATAAAAATGGCGTTTACAGTGTAGAACTCAGTGTTAACGGTAAAGTGTACTCGTTATACGATTTTGAATCGTTCTCCTTTGGTGAAACCAGGTATATCAACACCTTAATAGACTATGATTACTATGGCAGAAATAGGCAGCGCATTCAAAAAAGTTTTAAATCCCAAGGTAACAATTTAAGTATTTATAAAGAATTGTTTAATGACGGAAAAATTAAGGTTAACGAAGGTCTAAGCTACAACGCAAAACTATTGATAAAGGATTTCGCAGGCAATAAACTTGTTATGAACATACCGGTTACGGGCAAGAAAAATCTTTTGGGCAACAAAAAAGAAACGATTACCACAGATAATTATATTACAGCAAAAAGGCCTAATAATTTTGATTTGGACGGTGCCAAGGTATATTTCCCTGCCAACACGTTCTATGAAGATTTTTATATCGACTTAAAAAAAGGAAAAGACACGGTTACCATACACACCAATACGGTGCCTGCACATAGAAATTTCACAATAACTTTTGATGTTTCCAAATATTCAAAAGAAGAGCAAAAACAGTTATTCATTGCCAGGTTAGACTCTAAACTACGACCTAGCCACGCAAACACCTATAAACGAGGTAATGAATTTACCACTCGCACCCGTAATTTAGGAACCTATACTTTAGCAAAAGACACTATTGCACCAACCATTAGAACCAAAAATTTCAAAGAAAAGCAGTGGTTGAACAATTATAAATACCTAAGTGTTCAAATTGCAGATGACCTTAGTGGTGTAGATACTTACAAGGCAACTTTGAACGGTGAATGGATTTTAATGGAATACGAACCAAAACGTAATACACTAACGTATAATTTTGACGATAAGATTGCTGACCAAACGCAATGCGTACTTAAAGTTACCGTTACTGATAATGTAGGTAATGAAAATACCTTGACCACTTCGTTTTATAGAAAATAGAATAATTGAAACTTAGCAATGTACAAAACCTTATAATACTGCTGTGCAGCACCATTGGTTTTGCTCAGAACGCTACTATTTCGGGTGTTGTATTAGATGAGAACAATAAACCGCTGCCCAATGTGAACATTACGGCCAAGGATTTGGGTACAATTTCCGACTCGGACGGATTCTACCTTCTGGAAATTATAGCAGATAAAGAAAATACGATTTCCTTTTCTCACGTAGCCTTTAAAGATGTAGTTCTTGAAAATTTAATCCTAACTACGAACGAAACATTTGAATTCAATCCGGTTTTAAAAAGTGATGTCACTCAAATAGATGGTGTTACCGTTACCGCTACAGGAGAAAGAACAACCAATAATATTCTGAACATTACCCCAGAAAAAATCAGAAAAATTCCTGGCGCAAATTCTGGTGTTGAAACCATACTGAAACTATTACCGGGCGTATCTTCTAACAATGAGTTGAGTACCCAATACGCTGTGCGAGGCGGTAACTATGATGAAAATTTGGTCTACGTTAATGAAATTGAAGTGTACAGACCATTTTTAATTCGTTCTGCGCAGCAAGAAGGGTTAAGTTTTGTAAATAGCGACCTTGTTCAAAATGTAAAATTTTCTGCAGGAGGTTTTCAAGCCAAGTATGGAGATAAAATGTCCTCTGTACTTGACATTAAGTATAAAACGCCTACCCTATTTTCCCTGCGTGCAGATGTAAGTTTTTTGGGCGCTAGTGCCAGTTTAGAAACGATCTCTAAAAACAAAAAGTTAAGTTCGGTTTCAGGAATTCGCTATAGAAACAATGCATTATTAGTAAACAGTCAACAAACACAAAGCAATTTTAACCCTTCATTCACTGATGTCCAAAGCTATTTAACCTACCATGTCTCACCCAAATTTCAATTCAATTTTCTAGGAAATATTTCGGTCAACGATTACAAGAATGAACCCATTAACAGACAAACCAATTTTGGCACTATAGACAACCCACAAGCCTTAATCGTTTATTATGAGGGACAGGAAACAAACAAGTACAATACTGCTTTAGCAGCTTTAAAAGGCAGTTATTTTTTAGATGAAAACACGACAATAAAACTTATTTCATCAATCTATCATACCACAGAAGAGGAATACTCAGATGTAATTGCCGCTTATGAACTGGGCGATATAGATAGTAATTTAAATAGCGATACCGCAGGCCAAGTTTTAACGTCTCGTGGTATTGGGTCACAATTCAATAGAACAAGAAACGACCTCGATGCTCTAATTTTCAACTTAGAGCATAAAGGGAACCACACCAAAAACAACTCGCTTTTGGAATGGGGCGTAAAATATACGCACGAGGATATAAGAGATCAACTAAGAGAATCTGAGTTTATAGATTCCGCGGGATATTCCATTAGACCTCCACGAGCAGAATTCACGAACAACCAGCCTGCAGAACCGTTTGACGCCCCTTTAGTCGCTTATAATGGTCTTAGTGCTTTAAACTTTGTGAAAACAAATCGTTTTTCTGGTTATATTCAAATTGGCACCCACAAAACTTGGAACAATACAGATATCTACTATAATGCAGGATTACGCTCTCATCATTGGACAGTTAGTGGTACCGGTGTTGATAAGGTATCACAAACAGTAGTTAGCCCAAGGGCACAATTTGCCATTAAACCAAATTGGGAAAAAGACATATTGTTCAAACTTTCTACGGGCATTTACCACCAACCCCCGTTTTACAGGGAACTAAGAGATAGCACTGGCACTATACAACCTAATGTAAAGGCACAAAAGGCATTTCATTTGGTAGCAAGCAATGAATATAGTTTTCAATTATGGGACCGTCCGTTTACACTCATAAGCGAAGCGTACTACAAAAAATTGAACAATGTAAATCCGTATTCACTAGAAGATGTACGCATTAGGTATACGGCAACAAATGATACCGCAGCTTATGTTTACGGTGCAGAAGTACGACTAAATGGTGCTTTTGTTCCGGGCACCGAATCTTGGGTTAGTTTAGGTTATTTAAAAACAGAGGAAAATAGAGATAATAGAGGTTATATAGCTAGACCAACCGACCAACGCTTTAAATTTGGCATTCTTTTTCAAGATTACATACCCACCATTCCTGATTTTAAGATGTATTTAAATTTGGTATACCAGACCGGTGTTCCAGGTGGTTCTCCTAGTTATGCGGACCCATATATATTTCAGAATAGATTAAGAGATTATAAACGTGCAGATTTGGGAATTTCCTATATTTTTGCAAACAAGGACAAACAATATTCAAGTACACATTGGCTTCATAGTTTTAAAGAATTGAGTTTAGGTTTTGAAATTTTTAATCTCTTCAACAATCAGAATTCAATTACCAATACTTGGGTAAGGGATGCGGATAGCAAAAATGAATTTGCAGTTCCAAACTACCTTACATCTAGAGTACTAAATTTAAGACTGGGAATTCGCCTATAAAAAACAAAAATGAAAAGATTACTTTTCTTAATAGCACTTACTTCTACCCTAACAGTCGTAGCCCAAAAGAACATTTACGAGAGTCCAAATTTTGACCACTTAAGTGAAGACCACCAGGTTTTGGCGATCATACCTTTTCTCACCAATTTAGATCTTAATGAGAAAGTATCTAAATCTGAACAAAAGAGATTAGAAGAAAATGAAGGGTATGCTGTACAAAATGCCCTTGAAACCTATTTTTCTAAACGAAGTAAAAAGAAAAAGTTACCGGTAACCTTTCAAAACATAGAAAATACCGCTGCAATATTAGCTAAGAAAAATATTAGCTATGAGAATATTGATGTATACACCACCAAAGAGTTAAGTGAAATATTGGGTGTAGATGGTATCATAAGCGGTACGTTAGATCTAAATATACTATTGTCCAACGGAGTACCTACAGAATTCAGTTTTACAGATTACTTCTCTGGCGGTGCCAATTATGGAAGAATAGGTATAAAGATCAGTGATGGCAATACCGGCAAACTTCTATGGAAGTATGAAAAAGAAATAAATAAAAAGACAGGTAAAAACACTACCGATCTTATTAATCGTATGATGAAATTAGCTATTAGAAAATTTCCGTACGAAAGAGAGCGCAAACGCGATAGAAACAAGAGCTAATTACGCTTCAATTATTTCTTTAAGAACATTGACGGTATAATCAATATCTTCTTTTGTATTGTACGTTGAAAATGAAAAACGAACAGAAGGCTTTTTCATATCTTCATCATTTAGAATTTGTGTTAGTACATGAGAGCCCATGTCACTACCAGATTGGCAAGCACTACCTTTAGAACAAGCAATACCTTTCATATCTAAATTAAATAGCAGTAGCATAGCCTTTTCTTCTTCAATTGGCAAGCAAACATTAACTAAGGTATAAGTACTTTTTTCCAACACTCCAGAGTGTCCGTTAAATTTGGCACCTGGAATAGCAGACTTCACCTGATCTATAAAATAAGACTTTAAATCTTCTACATATTTCTTTTCTGTGTCCAAATTATCATAGGCATGTTTAAAAGCCTCTTCCAAACCTACAATGTTATGGAATGATTCTGTTCCTGCCCGTAAGCCTCTTTCTTGAGAACCGCCCGAAATCATACATCCAAGACCAGAATTTTTTCGAATAAAAGCAAAACCAACACCTTTTGGGCCATGAAATTTATGAGCTGCAGCAGCCAAAAAATCAATAGGAAAAGCTTTTACATCCCAATTATAATGTCCTAAAGATTGTACAGTATCAGAATGCACCAAAGCCCCGTACTTTTTGCTTAATAGGGTAATTTCCTCTAAGTCTATCTTATTCCCAATTTCATTATTTACATGCATTAGGCTCACCAATTTTTTAGAATCATCTTTTTGCAATAAAGATTCTAAATGTGCTAAATCTGGATTTCCATAAGCATCAAGATCAACATATAATAAATTTATTAGCCCTTTCTCCTCCAATTCTTCTACGGTATGTAAAACAGCATGGTGCTCTATTCTTGTCGTAATAATAGTCGTAACCCCTAAATCACGTACGGCACATCTTAGAATCATATTATCGGCCTCGGTACCACCAGAAGTAAATATTATTTCAGAAGGTTGGGCATTCATATATTTAGCAATGGTTTTACGCGCGCTTTCAATAGCTGTTTTAGCGGTTCTACCAAAACTATGCGTAGAAGATGGGTTACCATAGGTAGCCAAGGCTTCTTGCATTTTGGCAATAACGTTAGAATGTACTTGAGTTGTTGCGGCGTTATCTAAATATACATGTTTCATATATGTGCATTCTTATATAAATAAAGCGCAAAAATAGTTAATTAACCTATAAATGACCCTTAAGCAAAGGAAGGTTTTCCAAATTTTAAATTAAATTTGACCTATGAAAAAATACCTTTTAATTGGTTGTTCCATTTTGTTCTTTGGATGTAACGATGGTGACTTACAAATAGAAACCGTTGATTTTGATAGTATAGAAACCGTACAATCATGCAATACTATTTCAGCATCTACAGAAAATGTTTTGTTCAAGATAAATGGAGATGAAGCTTTGATATTGACTTTACCAAGCGGGCTTTTAAAAAATGAAGCTTCTACTACCAGTATAGAAAGTGCAGTTCCTGGAAACTCTCAAATCAGTTATCGAATTTTTTCCGAAACAGTGACAAGTGCATATTTTTGCGACTCGCCACCACCACTTACACCAACTGTGCTTGAGGAAATTGAAGCCACAGGAGGTAGCATCATAATAACCACAACCGCATCAGAAGACAATGTAACTTTTAGTCATTTGGTTCAACTAAGCGGTGTTACCTTCTTAAATGAGAACGGTAGTAGAATTACAGATTTACAGATCAATGAATTTGGTACGGTAACCACATCTACAGAGTAACTAATTAATAATTCTGGAAAATATATACCTCTGTAGCGCCCAAGCCATATTTTTGGTAGTCCGCGTCATAAAATTTAACGTTGTCATATTTTCTGAATAAATAACCTAGTTCTTCCTTTAAGACGCCTTCACCCACACCATGAATAAATACTATTTTTTGAATACGTTTATTTATGGCAAAATCCAATTGTCTTTTAGCGGTATCTAATTGTAGATTCAGCATATCAAACTTGCCCATAGATTTAGGATTTTTAACAAGCTGATTAATATGGAGGTCAACTTCCATTTTGGGTGCAGTACGCTCTTTTGGTTTTAGAACGCTTGTTTTTCTTCGCTTTGGTAATTCTTTTTCTTTTTTAATCTTGGCAATTTCATAATTACTAACCTTTATTTCATTAGAAACCAAGACAAGTTCATGAGCATCAAAAGATAAAGGAAATCCGTCTTCACTTAAAATGGTGACTGAACCATTATCAATAGATTCAACAACGCCTTTTATGACGTCATCAATTGTTTCTACGGTATCGCCAATCTTAAATTGAGACATGTTTTTGTTTTGAATACACAAAAATAATGGTAATTTTCCGACTATTAATTAATTTACAGATGCGCATTAAGGCATTAATTATTTTTTTGGCATTAGAAAACTTTATGCTACCCTGTTTTACAAAACAGTTACTTGGTGTTGATTGCCCTGGATGTGGATTGCAACGTTCTTTATTATTTTTGAGCAAGGGCGAATTTGTTTCCGCTTTTTTAATGTATCCTGCAATTTACCCAATGCTAGCATTATTTACCTTCTTAGGTGTCAACAAATTTTTTCCCATTAAATATTCTAATCATATTACCATTACTCTTGCGGTATGTACCGTAGGTTTTATATTAACCAATTACATTTTAAAATTCATTTAATTAAACCTTTACATTATGGAACAACAAAAATTACCCAACGTAACAATAGCCTTAGTTCTTTCTATTATAGGATTTGTCTGCTGTTGTATAGGCGGGCTACCTGGTATTATTTTAGGCGGGATAGCATTTTTCTTAGCATCAAAAGACGAAAAACTATACAAGGAAAATCCGGAAAACTATTCCAACTACAGTACCTTAAAAACGACTAAAACCATTTCAATTGTCGTTTTGGTATTAGGAATTTTATATTTAGCATATTCTATCTATGGTATAATGAGCATTGGAGGTTGGGATGCATATATGGAACAAGTTAGAATTATGTCTGAACAATATTCACAATAATTAAATGAACAATTCGGAATATCAACAAATACCAGGTTCTAGCAACGCATTAACTTTTGGCATTTTATCTATTGTATTAACCCTTTTCTGCTGTGGTCCTTTTGGGGCTATATTCAGCTTTATTGGTTTAAGCAATGCTAAAAACGCAAAGCGTTATTTTGAAGCAAACCCTGGTAATTATAGAGGATACGAAAATATTAATACGGGAAGAATTCTCTCTTATATTGGTTTAGCATTATCGCTAATATATCTGATATTTTGTATTCTTTATTTTGGATTCATAATCGCATTATTTACTACTGCAGATTTTCAATAAAAGCAATAATCAAAAAAAATCCCCGATTTACATCGGGGATTTTTTTATTATTAATTTTTAAACTCTTTCAGTGTTTTAATTATAATAGAAACACAATCCAAAAGCTGTTCTTTTGTCATCACCAATGGCGGTGCAAATCTTATAATATTACCGTGTGTAGGTTTAGCGAGTAAACCATTTTCTTTAAGTGCCATGCAAATATCCCATGCAGTAGAACTATCTTCACTGTCGTTAATAAGTATAGCATTTAATAAACCTTTACCACGAACACTATTTACCAAATCTGTATGCGGAATAAACTTATTGAGTTCATCTCTAAAAAGTTCACCAAGTTCAAAAGCATTTTCGGCTAATTTTTCTTCCTTTACCACCTCTAAAGCAGCTATGGCAACAGCAGCCGCTATAGGGTTACCTCCAAAAGTACTACCATGGTTACCTGGTCTAATAACTCCCATAATCCTATCATCTGCTAAAACAGCAGAAACTGGGTATGCACCTCCTGATAATGCCTTACCTAAAATAAGAATATCTGGTTTTACCTCTTCATAATCTACAGCGATCATTTTACCGGTTCTAGCGATACCGGTTTGTACTTCATCTGCAATAAATAGTACATTATACTTCTCACATAATGCTTTGGCTCCGCTTAAATAACCTTCAGAAGGCACGTAAACTCCTGCTTCACCTTGTATAGGTTCCACTAAAAAACCTGCAACATTCGTGTTTGATTTTAAAACTTCTTCTAGAGCCGAAAGATTATCATACTCTATTTTAATAAATCCGTCTGTATACGGTCCAAAATTCTTTCGGGCAACAGGATCGTTAGAGAAAGAAATTATAGTAGTTGTTCGTCCATGAAAATTATTCTCACAAACAACAATTTCAGCATTGTTCTCAACGATTCCTTTTTCCTCATACGCCCATTTTCTACAAATTTTTAGTGCCGTTTCAACAGCTTCAGCACCGGTATTCATAGGTAGCAACTTATCAAAATGAAAAGTTTCCGTAGCATATTTTTCATACTTACCCAGCATATCATTATAAAATGCCCTTGAGGTCAAGGTAAGGGTCTTTGCCTGTTCTGTCATTGCATTAACAATCTTTGGATGACAATGACCTTGGTTAACTGCAGAATACGCAGAGAGAAAATCATAATACTTTTTACCTTCAACGTCCCATACATAAACACCTTCACCTTTGCTTAATACAACAGGTAATGGATGATAATTGTGTGCTCCGTGTTTATCTTCCAATGCAATAGCATCTTTAGAAGATGTGATGTTTTCTAAAATTGACATGATAAAATTACTTTAAATAAAACTTTAGCAATTCCTTCTATACCTTTTTCCTTTCGAAGAGTCGAAAATTCAGCGTGGGAGAGAAATCATCCTTGTAGAATTTCAAAAGTACAAATTTATAATATGAATCATAAAATTTACGCTAAAACGTTTCAATATCTTGTTAATACTATCACTAACTATATTCCCAATCCAAAGAAACCCATTATTTTTGCGCTATGCGAAAAAAGAAGAAACGTTTAGTTTTTGAAAATGTAACCGTTACCGATGCTGCTGCCAAAGGCAAAACCATAGGTAAAGCTCCAGATGGTAGGGTAATTTTCCTGAACAACACTGTACCAGGTGATGTGGTAGATGTACAAACCACTAAAAAGCGAAAAGCTTATTTTGAAGGCACTGCGATCAATTTCCATAGTCTTTCCGACAAGAGGGTTGATCCAGTTTGTCAGCATTTTAATGTATGTGGTGGTTGTAAGTGGCAAGATATGGGCTATGAGCATCAACTTTTTTATAAGCAAAAAGAAGTAGAAAACAATCTTAAAAGAATTGGGCATTTAGATTTACCAGAGCTTACACCAATACTTGGTTCAGAGCAAGAATATTTTTACAGAAATAAAATGGAATTTTCGTTTTCCGATAGCCGTTGGCTAACTCTTGACGAAATTCAATCTGATCAACAAATTGACAACAAAAATGCCTTGGGTTTTCATATACCTGGCATGTGGGATAAAATATTGGACATTAAAAAATGTCATCTTCAAAAAGACCCGTCCAACGCAATTCGTTTAGAAACAAAAAGATTTGCGATTGAAAATGGATTAACCTTTTTTAATCCAAGAAACCAATATGGAATGTTACGTACATTAATGTTACGAACATCATCTATTGGCGAAATTATGGTTTTGGTACAATTCTTTGAAAATGACAAAGAGAAAAGGGAATTGCTGTTAAATCATCTTTCTAAAACATTCCCAGAGATAACATCTTTGTTATATGTAATCAATCCAAAACAGAATGATACCATATACGATCAAGAAATTATCTGTTTTTCTGGTAGAGACCATATATTCGAAGAAATGGAAGGCTTGAAGTTTAAGATAAACGCCAAATCTTTTTATCAAACGAATTCAGAACAAGCATATGAGTTATATAAGATCACCAGAAATTTTGCAGATTTAAAAGGTGATGAATTGGTATATGACTTATATACAGGCACAGGAACCATTGCTCAATTTGTTTCAAAAAAAGCTAAAAAAGTAATTGGAATTGAATCTGTCCCAGAAGCTATTTTAGATGCCAAGGCAAATGCAGAGCGAAACAAAATTGAAAACGTAGATTTTTTTGTAGGCGATATGAAAAATGTTTTCAATGAACAGTTTATTGCTCAAAACGGTGTGCCAGATGTTATTATAACAGACCCGCCTCGTGATGGCATGCATAAAGATGTAGTACAGCAAATATTGAACATTGCGCCTAAAAAAGTAGTTTATGTGAGTTGCAATAGCGCCACACAAGCAAGAGACTTAGAACTAATGAAGGAAATTTATACCATTACAAAGGTTCAGCCTGTAGACATGTTTCCGCAAACGCATCATGTAGAAAATGTTGTACTTTTAGAAAAGAAAGCCTAAAATGAAAAAAATTCACATCGGGTTACTACTATTATTAGGAATAATCTTTATCTCATCTTGTGAAAAAGATGATATCTGCGTAGAAGGTGACACTCCTTTGCTGGTCATAGAATTTTACGACGCCGAAGATACATCCACCTTAAAAGAAGTTCCAACTTTAAGGGTTGTTGGTGTAGGACAAACAATAACCGTAAATACGGTTACAGACCGCAGCAATTTGAGCACCATTTCTATACCACTAAAAACAGATGAAGACAGTACTAGCTTTATATTAATTAATAGCTCAGCGTCTGATGATGATGGTGCCGAAACAGGAAACCTGGACACCATTAATTTCTCTTATTCCAGAATTGAAGATTTTCTTTCACGCGGATGCGGTTTTATTGTCAATTATGATGAACTAACAGCAAATGTAACAGCAGATACCGATAATTGGATTCAAGATATAGAAATCACACAGTCTTTAGTCACCAACTCAGATTCTACACATGTCAAGATATTTCATTAGTCTTATAGTACTTTTAACTACGGTTACCGTATTAGGTCAAAATAAACCTATAGACCTTAACCCTAAAGACACGGTTGAACACAAACAATATTATGGGCTTAGGTTAGGTATAGATTTAAGTAGGATAATCACTGGTTCGTTAGATGATAATTATACAGGGTTTGAAATTGTAGCCGATTACCGACTAACACAAAATTTGTATTTAGCGGCAGAATTAGGTAGTGAAGAAAAAACAAGACAAGAAGATCTTTACAATTTTACAACTTCAGGAAACTACATTAAGATAGGGGTCAACAAAAACAACTATGCAAATTGGTATGGTGAACGTAACCTGATTTACATAGGAGGTAGATTGGCATTCAGTACGTTTGACAATACTTTAAATAACTACCAGTATTTTGACACCAATAGATACTGGAATCCGGATGATTTCGCCAATGGTTCTGATACTCCCGAGAACTTCTCAGGGCTTTCAGCAACCTGGCTAGAAGGTGTATTTGGCACTAAAGTAGAATTATTACATAATGTGTATGTTGGCGCTAGTGTGCGCTTAGGACTCATTCTTAGCCAAAAAGAAGATGAACGTTTTCCAAACCTATGGGTTCCTGGCTTTAATAAAGTTACTTGGGATAGTAATTTTGGTGTTGGATACAACTTCAGCATCTCATACTTCTTGCCTCTTTACAAAAAGAAGAACAAAGCAAAGAAAAAAGTTGAAAGTTCAACCGAACCCCAAGGTCCGCCACCAAGACAGAACGAAGGTTTATAAAACCTTAAACCCTTTGGTAAAAATCCATTTCATTACAATTTTTTCAACACTTTCAATTTTGGCCACAGCAAACTTAGGGGCTAAAAATGATGCTAAAATTGCGGCAATTACAGATAAATAAATTGAACTAATTGTTAAAGTCATAAACAATACAACACGGAAAACAATAAAAAGTATTGCGAAAGCTAAAAAATTAAATACTAATACTTTGTGTTTTAATTTCATTTCTCAGTTCTGTTTTGATGTTTAGCTTTTTTACTACCTTCATACATCTCGTATTTTACCAACCTAGATTCTAGGTGACTATTAAAAACTTTTATTTTTCTAGACGGCCGTAAACCCACAAATTTCAAGGCAGGTAAATTACTAGTTACAAACCAAGCATTGGTTCCTGGATATCCCTGTTTTAAAGTATCTCCAATAGCACTATAAAAATTTTCCATCTCTATATCCAAACGTTCGCCATAAGGAGGGTTAAAACACATATGTAAAGTTCCCTCGGTTTGTTTGGTAGTTCTGAAAAAATCTTTTCTTTCAACGGTAATATAATCCTCTAAATGAGCATTTTCTATATTATCCTGTGCCTTTCTTACTGCAGAAGGTGCTTTATCATATCCAACAATTTTATGATGAAACTCTCTTGTTTTCTTCAAACTAGATTCTACAATCTTCTCATATAGTTCAGCATCAAAATCTGTCCATTTTTCAAAAGCAAAACTCTTTCTATTAATATTTGCAGGTATATTGCATGCTATCATAGCCGCTTCTGTCAACATAGTACCACTACCACACATAGGATCCATAAAATCACATTGACCGTCCCAACCACTTAACAAAAGTAAACCTGAGGCAAGTACCTCATTAATAGGAGCAATATTAGTAGCTGTACGGTACCCTCTTTTATGTAATGAATAACCAGAACTATCCAATGATACATTACATTCATTATTGTGAATATGAATATTAATACGTAAATCTGGATCCTTAACATCAACATCTGGCCTAGTACCATCAGTATCTCTAAACTTATCTACAATAGCATCTTTAGTTTTTTGAGACACGTACAAAGAATGCGTAAACTGATCTGAATTTACCGTAGCATCTATTGCAAAAGTTTCACTGACAGAAAGATATTCCGTCCAGTCCATTGCATAGATTTTCTTATAAAGATCATTTTCATCCCTAACTCCAAATGAATGTATAGGTTTAATTATTTTAATTGCGGTACGCAAGCAAAGATTAGCCTTATACATAAATCCGTTATCTCCTTCAAAAGATACATTTCTAACACCTTCTACAACATTACTTGCACCAAGATTTCTTAGCTCTTTAGATAAAAGTTCCTCAAATCCGAATAAGGTCTTAGCGACCATCTTAAAATTATTACCCATATTCATTTTTTCTCGAACCACAAAAATACGCTAATTTTGACGCCTGTTTAATTTATGACCTATTTCCTTTTATAAAAGGTTTATCAGCAACACATGATTTATATATTACCTATTCTAGGAGTACTTATTAGTTTTCTTTTTGTGGTTGTTGCAAAACCCAAAAAAAATGAGTCCTTTAAACTTTTATTAGCTTTTAGTGGAGCATTTCTGTTAGCCCTAACAATTTTTGAAATGTTACCGGAGGTATATGCAAATACCAACCCAAAATCTATTGGTGTTTTTATTATGTTAGGTATTCTTTTTCAAATATTCTTAGAGTTTTTCTCTAAAGGAGCTGAACATGGTCACGTGCATATTTCTAAAGAGAGCCCAAATTTTCCTTGGTTGCTTTTTATCAGTCTATGTACGCACTCTCTTTTAGAAGGTCTACCCATTGGAACAAACGACACTATAATCTATGGAATCCTAATACATAAAATTCCTATTGCCATAATATTGAGTATATTTCTACTAGGCTCAAATATTAAACCTTTATATGCAGCCTTTTTTATGCTGCTATTTTCAATCATGACCCCCATAGGCACCTATTTGGCACATACTACTGATATACTATCTACTTTTGGCATGTATCTAAATGCTTTGGTAATAGGTGTGTTTTTACACATTTCTACAGTAATATTATTTGAAAGCTCTGAAGGACATAAATTCAACCTGAGAAAATTATTGGTAATTATATTAGGTATAACAATCGCATATTTTTTATAGATGTTCAGTAAGGAAGAATCGAGAAAACTACGAGAAGAATTTTGGATTGCATTTGGAAAATCCTTTCCAAATAAATGGACTTTATATAAAACTGAAGTTAAGGGATTATCTTTTAAATTTCATTTTGATTTAAAAAGGGCTATAGTATCTATAGATGTAGATTCAGATTTTGAACAACGAATAAGAGTATGGGATAAATTAGTTGCCCTAAAATCAATTTTACTAAATGATTATTTACATGAAGCTACCTTCGAAGATTTCTATTTACTAGAAAACAAAAAAGAGATATCAAGAATTTATGTAGAGCTAAACCATGTATCTATACACAACAAGAATACTTGGAGAGAAACGATGGAATTCTTAAACCAGAACATGCTACAGATAGAAAGGTTTTATGAAGAGTATAAAGACATCATAGATTCATAATTACATTCTATTGTTGAATCTATTTGACTACATCTAGATAGATGAAAAACCAATGGCTTATTGCACCGCACAGGACAAAAAGATGCCATATGAAATGATTATAAGGGATTCTTCTAACGGCATAAAAAATTATCCCAATAGTATAGAATGCACCACCTAGCATAAGTAATTTAATTCCATTTTCTGACGTATTATTTACTAAATTTTGAAAATCGAATACTATCAACCATCCCATAGCTAAGTATAGCAACAATGATATAATTTCAAACTTACCGGTAAAAAACAATTTTAAAATAGTCCCCACAGCTGCAATTCCCCATACCGTTCCAAATATCAACCATCCATTACCGTTAATAAGAGTTATAAGTGCCACAGGAGTATATGTTCCGGCAATTAGATAGTATATATTAATATGATCAAGAATTCTGGTCCTTAGTTTCCAAATTCTATTTTCAACAGCGTGATAGATTGTAGACACTGTTAACATACTAATTAAGGATATACTGTAAATAATAATAGCAAATGTAGCATATACCGATTTATGACTATTAGCGTTGATTAAAACAATCATACCTACCATTGCCAATACGGCACCAACACCATGAGAAATGGTATTAAATTTTTCTTCCTTTTCTAACGAATTTAGATATGGCATAACTATTATTTTAACTTAATCCTTATCATATGCTTTTGGCACATATAGTATTACTTATTATCTATTTGCGCCAAAATTAAGTCTATTAAATAATATCTGATAATGCTACGGTAATTATTGAAAAGATATTTTGGTAATCCTTGAATTTACTTTTAAGGTATAAAAAAAGCCCCTTACATTACTGTAAGGGGCTTTCGAAAAAGGCGGCTACCTACTCTCCCACTTGGTATAGCAGTACCATCGGCGCAAACGGTCTTAACTTCCCTGTTCGGAAT
>NZ_JAYLVV010000004.1:0-760855 GCF_048059195.1 Maribacter sp. HS | reverse complement strand
GTTGAAGTATTGACAACCAAGCATTATGCTGGAAAGGGTTGCCAACAATCCAACACCCCAAAATCAACATTATGGACCAATAAAAAATAAAATATTAACTTTAGAGAACTGGACTAGGGCTTTTCATAGGATACATTGTTACCTGCTGGCTTTTTTCATTCCATTACTTCTTTCACTTGAGTTTCCAAGTCTTTAATTCCGTTAAACTTTCTAAAATTCAAATCTTTTCCGATTGATTTTAATTCAGCTAATAGGTCTATTATTAATTCCAAAGGTTCTGCTTCAAATCCGAACATATTTTGGTCAAATTGAGTCCCAATTAAGAGTCCGTCATTTTCCATTCCAACACACCAGTTTTCCATAAATTCAGATATTGGAATTTCAGTCGGTTCATAGTTTTTCCATCCGTCTTTTATACAAGACTTTGCTCTTGCCTTTTCAGACCAAAAGCAAATCATTCCAACAGGTTCTCCATTTTCATCATCATAATGAACTGAACTTGATGTTGCAAATCCATCTTTGTTTTTCAATCCGTATACTATTTCAGTTTCACATACTGTTTTTATGAACTTCTTATGTCGGTTTTTAACTGTTATATGATTTTGGAACATAGTTTTTTTCAGCTTGCAGGTAACGGTTTTGTATAAGATTAGTTGCGTGTTTTAAGCACTAAAGTTAGCAAATAAAACACAGATAGAAAGTCCGCGAGGACTTTCGTAAATAAGTAAAAACCAGCAATTAATTTTATACGGTGTTGTAAAACGTATTTTATTTTCCGTAATTCTCTTTTATGTATTTATCTACTTTGCTTTTTTTGTAAAATGCATTATAGTCTTGAATACTTAAAATATCTAAAACTGCTTTATTCTTGTCTTTAACTTGTTCGTAATATGATTTACAAATTATGTAGCCAGTCCAATATCCTGCATTTTTTGGTCTGTTTACACTTGCTTTATGCCAAGAACTCCAAGTATTCCAAATACTTTTATTCTTGTCATTTTTGAAGTCATTCCATATTTTTATTTCTTTTCCATTAAATTTAGAATATTCTCCATCAGTTTCTCCGCTTATTAATTCCGCTATAAATTCTGCCGAACCTTCTCTCATACTTTTTGCAAGCAAAGTAGTATTTTCGTCTTCCATTTTTGATTGGTTGAAATGAACTAATTCGTGACTTACGGTTATAGGAATGTGTTTTCTCAACATACTAATTCTCAAAATGTCTTTATTCCAATTTTCTGTATTGGTGTTTTCTGTTCGGCAAAGAATTTCTGTCCCAATTAGTAAACCTCTTTTTGATATTGTTCCATTTGAATTAAATCTTCCAATCACAAAATAAACATCTGGAAAAACAGCGTCAGGATATATTTTTTTGAATGATTCAAAATTTGAATAAATATGTTGCTTTAAATTATCAATATTTAAAATATCGTTTCTTATAGATGAATAGAATTCTTTATGTCTAATGACAAATTTTGTAAATTTATCTAGGTCATTAATATACAGTTTGTAATAATCTTTTAGACCTTTTGTTCCTTTTGAGAAGTATTCTTTTTTGAATATATTTTTGGCGTTATCAGTGTCATTTATTGCTAAATCGAACGCTTTATAGAAATTATCAATATCAGATGTGTATATTTTCGATAAGCGTGGTTCTTTAGAAACTCTTGAATTTTGAGATAAGACTGTACACGATTGAAATACATAAAATATACAGAAAAGATAAAATATTTTATGAAGTTCAATTTTCAATTTGAGTTCGGTTTTATATGTTTTACAACGGTTTAGCTATGAACAGTACGGGGGCAAACTAGCGTTTGCTTTCCGCCACGCAAATAGCGAAATCTTTTGGTTTTCTTTTTTTCTTTGTCCCACTAAAAAGCAAAATCCTAAAGATTTTGCGGACTTTATAAAAATACACAAACGTTTCGATTAAGCCCTAAGCCCGTATTGTTTATAGGTTTTGTTGCCATTAGTTTTATTTGGTAACAATTACATCATTTATCCGTTTGATAGTTCCGTCGTCCAGATTTATTTTAGTTTTTAATTTTATGTCCGTAAAGGAATTTAAACCGTATTCCTCTGAATTGCTGTAAGATTGATATTTTTCAATTTTTTGAAGAAGTCCATTTGGATGGAAAAAGAATTTGGTTTTTTCGTTAAGTCCATCTCTTGAAACTTGTTTTTCTTCTATTTCTATTCGATTACCTTTTTCATTGTACGAAACGATTTCCAATTTAGTATAATCTTCTCCATCATTATAGTGTGTTCGAAACGTACCGATTCTTTGCTTTTCGGTATAAGCATAAGTCCATTCCCAACGTAGTTTATTTTCAAATATTTGTTTAAACGATTTTAGTCTATTTATCGAATCAAAGTTTCTTTCGTAATAATAGTCAGGATAAAGAATGGTTTTAGTTTTGTTTGAGTTTTCATCATATTCAAAATTGATTTTATGTGATGAATTGTCAGTAATTGAATAAGTTGTAGAATCTGTTAATTTTCCAGTAGTGCCGTAAGTCAGCTCGGTTTTTGAAAAAGGGTAAACATTCTTTTCGTAGTCTGATTCGTAAAGAACAATTTCCTCTAGTTGTTCATTATTATATTGATAAATTTTAATCTTATCTGTTAATCTTAAATCAGTATTATGATGTTTGCCAAAAGTCACTTTCTTTATGACTATTCCATTTGAGTCCAAGTATATTTTTTCAAATGGTCTATTCTTTTTATTGGTTTTCTTTTTTGTTAATTCAAAGTCGTCATTACGTAGATATTGGTGTCCAATTAACTCAATTTCGATTGAACCAACCTTTTTAGTCAATTCCTGTCCATAAAGATTTGTGGCGATTAGAATTGAAATTAAGAAAAATGTCTGTTTCATGTAAATTAATGGCAACAATTGTATATGTACACAATTGCACATATTTCTATTATATCGGTAATTTAAAAAAAAATAAAAAAGAGAAAAGATGATTACTTCATCAAGTTAATTTCTGCAATACTTTTTATTCTATTTCTCTCCAAGAAAGCATCAATGGTTTCAAAATGTTCAATTACCCGTTGTTCTTTAAATTCAAATACTTTTTGAGATAATCCTTGTAAAAAATCCCTATCATGAGAAACCAGAATAAGTGTACCATCATAAGTAGAAAGAGCTTCTTTTAAAACATCTTTTGATTTTAGATCCAAATGATTGGTTGGCTCATCTAATATTAAAAGATTTACAGGCTCTAACAATAACTTCACCATTGCCAGCCTTGTTTTTTCCCCACCGGAAAGCATGCTTACTTTTTTGTCGATATCATCGCCACTGAACATAAATCTTCCTAAAATATTCTTGATCTGGTTACGAATATCACCAAAAGCGACTTCATCTACCGTTTGAAAAATAGTAAGGTCTGGATCTAATAATGATGCTTGGTTCTGGGCAAAATAACCTACCTTAACATTATGCCCAAGTTGGCAAGTACCTTCTACAGGTATTTCATTAAGAATAGCTTTGATCATGGTAGATTTACCTTCTCCGTTTCTACCTACAAATGAAACTTTTTCTCCTCTGGAGATAGACATGTTCGCATTTTTAAATACGACATGATCATCATATGCTTTTGAAACATCTGTAACCGTAACAGGATAATCTCCCGAACGTGGGGCAGGAGGGAAACGAAGCTTTAATGAAGATGTATCTATTTCATCTATTTCAATGATCTCCAGTTTTTCTAGCATGCGCTCTCTTGAACTTACTTGATTGGTTTTGGAGTAAGTTCCTTTAAAGCGTTCTATGAACGCCATATTGTCCGCAATGAATTTTTGTTGTTCTTGGTATGCCTTGATCTGGTGCGCCCTACGATCTTCACGTAATTGTAGGTAATGGGAGTAGTTTGCCTTATAATCATAAATACGCCCCATGGTAACCTCAATGGTACGATTGGTAATATTATCTATAAATGCCCGGTCATGTGAAATGACCATTACGGCATTGGCCTTGTTCAATAAAAAATCTTCTAACCAAATCACAGATTCAATATCTATGTGGTTCGTAGGCTCATCAAGCAAAATTAGATCTGGTTTTTGCAATAGTATTTTTACCAGTTCTATACGCATGCGCCATCCGCCACTGAACTCATTGGTTTGTCTAGTGAAATCTTCTTGTCTAAAACCTAAACCTTTGAGTGCTTTTTCTACTTCGGCATCATAATTTACATCTTCAAGAGCATAATATTTTTCACCAATATCAGAGACTTTTTCAATGATACCCATATAGGCATCACTCTCATAATCTGTTCTTGTCTCCAATTCTTTATTAAGCCTCTCCATCTCATCCCGCATATCAAAAACATGCTTAAACGCCTTGGCAGCTTCTTCAAATACCGTGCAGTTGTCCTCGGTAAGCAGATGTTGCGGTAAATATGCAATAACGGTATCTTTAGGTACGCGTACATTGCCTCTTGTGCCCTTTTGTTCACCGGCGACTATTTTCATCATTGTTGATTTTCCGGCTCCGTTTTTACCCATAAGGGCAATTTTATCGGTTGGGTTAATAACGAATGATACATCGCTAAATAGGGTAGTGCCACTGAATTCTACGGCTAAATTATCTACTGAAATCATGCTGCAATTTTAAAATGCAAAACTAATAATAAGAAATGGTGCATTTACTAACCGCTTTAAAAACTTATAGATAACTGTGTCGATCATTTTAAACACAGGGAGATTTTCTAAGTGCTTTTTTTATTGCTTAGCCAATTATAAATTAAAAGTACAATGGCAAGAACAAGTAGTAAGTGTATAAGTGCTCCTAGAATTTTAAAAACAACGAAGCCTAAAACCCAACCTATGATCAAGGCTGCAATTATAAAGTATATGATATTCTTCATCTTTATTTTTTTGTTGGCCAGTTCATTATTTCAGCGTGGATATCTTCTGTGGATTTTTGTCGCCGTTTGGCAATTTTAGCTATTAGGGCTTCAAAACTATCTTGCTCGCCATTAGCATCTAAATCCTCTGTTTCAGGGAAATTTGCCAAATATTCATCTTTTACCGCCAACCATTGCTTTTCTATATGTAAATCATACCTTGCGGTAGCTACGCCGCCATTATTCACGGGTTTGCCAACCTTTTTATTTTCATTTTTATGGTCAGCAATATTTTGATGTTGTGGAACTTCATTCTGTAATCCGCCTGTAGAACGTGATTTATCTTTACTCTTATCTTCTGTTATCATCGCTATAATTTTATGTGTTCATTAATGTAAGAACAAGGTAATGACACCTATCATTTATGTGTTGCTCTAATATTACTTTAATTGACGGGATAAAATTTGAAGATAAAAATTAAGGGTGATGCTCACATGACATCTAATTAGATAGGCCCTTCTTTTTTATTTTGAACATTTTGGCCGCAGATGTATAACCGCCTTCTGTGCCATCTACAAAGTGAGAGTGTGTGGTTCTACGATCAAGTACATAACAAGACATAACCGATGCATGGGTAACGTGAATACCGTAAATCAATTTTTTATCCCTTTCCATTTCATCTAAAAAGGCAATGAAACGATCTATACTTTTCTGTTCTGCAGTAAAAACTGTATTGATCATGCCATCTAGCATAAAGGTGTGAGACAACTGTTCTATTTGACTTAAATATTGTTTTCCACTACTTGTAAGATTTAGGTAAATTCTGCCAAAATTTGATTTTAACCAACTTTTAAAAAAATACATCCAGCTGGTGGAAGTCAATCTAATTTTCATTTCTTCCCACACTTTGGTAGGGTTTGGGTCTAATTTAAGATTGTTACTTTTTATAGGCTGTCTATTTTCAAATTTCCCAAATTCTTCATCCATTTGGGCAAGTACTTTTTTGTACACATTTCGTTGATCTTTTTCTAAGGAGGCATCTAATAGTAAGCATACTACTTTAGTTTGTTGTTGGTCCGGTAGTATCTGGTCCCAACGACATTCCATTCCTTCTAAATTTAAGAGTGTTTCATCAAATGCTGTGGTTTCTTCTTCCTTAAAAGAAGATTTTATCATGCTTTCCGCTACTTTTAATCCGTCCCCTAAAACGATAGGAATAGATAGCTTATCGGTTAACCGATGTTTGGCAATTTTTAATTGAACCTCTGATTCTATTAATTTACTAACAGGAATTTCACCAACCCTTAGAACTAGATCAATTTTTCTTTTGATATGTATGCGGTAATTTTCAAGAACATGAATTATTTTGTTAAGCAATAAAGAAGGTACTATGAATGTAGCGCCATCGCCCCCAAAAAAATAGGGGATTTCATTGCTTCTTTTTACCTTTCTTATGGCATTGAGTACAGAAATAATAGCTCCGGTGGCGGTTAAATTTACCTGATGGTGATTGCCCGCGTTCACTGCACTGGTAGAGTTTAAAATATCTACAACAACAACGTGCCATGATTTTGGTACATCTACAAAATAGGTGTCATCTCCCAAAAGTTCAATGAGTGTACCTTTAAAGGGGCGAAGATTTTTATAGAATTGTTTGTCTGCCATTAACCTTGTGTAACCTACAATGAGAAATTTTTAATGTTGCGGTGGAGTGCCGGCACCAACCGTAGCGTCTTTAAACCAAACCTCTGTATAACAGCCGTTTTCGTATTGTTTTTTAATATCTCCGTTATAGGTCTCTGATCCGGTATGCCAAACAATATTTTCTTCAGGATCTTTACCGTTGGTCTGGTTGTAAGCTCCTTGCTTAAAATTTTGCAATTCGCTGGCATAGGCATTTTCTTTTTCTACACCATCACGCCCTATTGCTGCATATAAAGTCAATATTTGTACTGGTATATCAGTTGATTCTGCAAAGTCTGTCTGTATTAGGCTTTTGGTAAACGTTTTGGTTTCATGTCCGTCGCTTTTAAACGTAAGGTACATTATGCCTTTGTAGACATTGATTTCATAACTAAATTCTTCGTTTAATTCAATGCCATCTTCCGGCTCTTGGGGGTAAGTGGTAGGGGTTTCTCCGACAACCGACATATCATAGCCCCAAACTGCGGTGGAATAATCCCAACGTTTACCGTTATCTCCTTCGGTATTTATTTCATAATTCCAAAAAACTGAACCTTTTTTATGACCCGGAAATTTTTTGTAGAAAATTTTTAAAGGTTCGTTTTCATGACCTTCCGTACCATGAATTTGGCCAACAACTACGGAATAAGAAGCAGCTACGCGGGCATCTCCAGAAGTAGAAACATGCTTTACTTTTAAAGTACCGGTTAGTTTGCCACCGGTATCTGGTTTCCATTCTTCTTTTTGACCTAGTTCTGTTCTAGTGTTGCTTGATGTTCTAGAGGTTACACCAGAATTAGGTGCTTTGTATACCACCCAATTTGTATTGTTTTCGTTTTCTACATAAAAAAAATCTTTGTGCTCAACATCAGTTAAATCATTGAAACTTTTGCCGTCACCACATAGAATTTTCCATTCTTTCATAAAAGGGATCACATCATCTGGGTATAGTGTTTTTTCATTTTCAGCAACTGCTAATTTTTTTGTTTCAGTTTTACAAGAAGTAAATGAAAACAATAATGTAAAGGTTATCAATACTATATAGAAATAATGTGAAGATTTTAAACGCATTAATATGTTTATTTAGGTTTTACTTATTTTAAATATACGATAGATCCATTGTTATTTCTAATAATGTTCGCTAAATTCAAAAACGTAAAATAGCTAAACATTTCTTTAAAAGGTATAAGCTTTAATGTGATTCTAAGGTAACTTGCTGGTCACGTTTAGTACAAAAGAACAACTGTATGTTCTATGTGTTAATGGTTAGTGTAATTGACATACAGTTGAGAAAAGGTCTCTATAATTTAGAGACCTTTTCTATACATTTTTGGTTATTGGATTTTTTCGATAACAAATGAATTAATCTTGGAATAACGTATTTAAACGTTTATTTTAAATAAGGCTAATTTTACCAACGTATATTTACGTAGGTAAGTAGAACAAGGATATTTAATAAAACAATAGCATGAGCTCAGTGTTTTTGGTAATTGATGATGATTTGGTTTCTCAGTTTACGGCGAGGTATGCCGTTGAGCAGTGTAGCACAGATACTCAAATCTATGTTTGTGAAAGTGCTATTGAAGCCCTGGAACTATTGACCAAATTAAAAAAAGAAGACAAGCCTATTCCAGATTATATTCTGCTGGATTTGGTAATGCCTGAAATGGACGGATGGGAATTCATTGATCAATTGCAAAATTATAATGCCAATATAAATAAGATAAAGGTATTTATCATGTCTGCTTTTACGAATTCCAAGGATCGGGAGAAAGCCAAGCAACACCAGTTTATTGAAGGGTATTATGAAAAGCCATTATCTAAGAACATGGTTCAAAATATGATCAAATAGTCTTTCCATCATTTTGTGGTTCAACTTATAATTCTTCGGTTTTACAATTTTTAAGCAATAAAATCAATTTCAATAAATTCTCCGCAAACAGTTCTGCGTAGTTGTCAAGATCAGATATTAGCTCTATTTGTTTTAATTGCTGATGCCTTTTTTCAAATTCCATGAATAGGAAGTAATTATCAAAATTAATTTTTGAAACAAACTGTTGTAAAAGAATATGGACCTTAAGCGCATTACCTTTCGTGTAATAGTCGGTCTGAAATTGTTGAAGTAATAGTAAGAGTTCGGTTCGGTCGTTTGTAGCCATCATAATCAGTATTGAATCAACTTAATGGGAACTTAGTTAATTGATAACGAATAAATTTAACTGTAAGTATTTTACTACACAAATATATTTTGACTATATATTTTTTTATACGAACAACACCGTTGGGTCGACAAACGTATTTATTTTTTTTGAGTTACTATTCTATGGTATTAGTATTCTTTTTTAAAGGATTTCCTTATAATTTTGGAGGAGATATTGATATTAAGTTGAAAAATGACCGCATTGAATATTTATATAGCAGATGACGATTTAGAGGATCGAAGTTTTTTCATAGAGGCATTAGATGATTTACCATTGACTACAGAGGTAACTCAATTTAATAATGGTGTTGACCTTATGGATAAACTTTTCTCTGATGACAACTTACCGCACGTGATTTTTCTTGATTTGTACATGCCTATTATGGACGGATTTGAATGCCTGATGGATATAAGAAACTTTAAAAAGTTCAAGGATATTTATATAATTGCCTATTCAGGAATTTATAGGGAACGTGAGGTAAATCAATTAAAAGAAGATGGGGCAAATTTATTTTTAAAAAAATCTTCGTCTTTTAAAGAATTGAAAAAATTGTTACTTAAATCTTTACAAAGGGTAAAAGGCTCAAATAAGAATGAAGTTGAGAATGGTGAATTTGTAATACTGTCATAAGCAGCTTGGTACAAATGAAATATCTACATCTGTAAAATTGTATTTTAAGATTTCCCTAAATAACCTTAGTATTTAGTTCTTTATGATAAAGATCATCCATAGTTGTTTTAAGTTGAACAAGCATTTTTTTAAAGGAAATTTCTTTTGTTATAAAACGAACCGCACCCATTTCCAGTATTTTTTTACGGTCTGTTTCAGATGATGATGTGGAGTATATAACAACAGGAATCTTACTTAACAAAGTGTTGTTTTTTAATACGGAGAGGCACTCAAAGCCATTCATAATGGGCATGTTTAAATCTAGAAAGATAAGCTTTGGAACAATACCAGCAGTTATGGTAGATAGTATATAAGTAATTAAAACTTCACCATTATGAAAAAGTTTCATATTAATTTCAGGGAAAATTTCTTGCATTGCCTCAGCAAAGAACATTCTGTCATCTTCGTCATCGTCGGCATAGGCTAAAGGGCTAAAAACATTGTAATCTTTCATAGTATATTGTATTAAGAAGCTTAGAGCCCTATTTTGTTTAAAGTTATACTAACAAGTCAAGTTATAGTAACAATATCAGATAAACTTGTAACAGTATTGGGCTGAAATTCTTTTTGTAAAGTTTTTTTCAGTGATTGACAGATAACCAGATATTGTAAGATAATTGTTGGTCCTGTTAAACTGTAATAATTAGCATATCCATTACAGTTTACTACTATATATAAATAATATGTTAGTCAGATGTGTTGTAATCGGAACATTTGACTCTTTAAATTGTCTTAAATAGGTAGTCTCTATGTTTAAAATTACCGAAAAAACTTAAGAATTCTCTCAGTGTAGGTAAATAAACTGTTAAATTAGATCTATCAAAATGGAAATTTGGTGGTATCTAGATCATGAATACCAAATTATGAATGCTATATTATTACCAAAATGCCATAAATCATTATTTATTTCTCAATAATGTCTATAAAACCTAAATTGATTGCTTAGAATAGAAAGGAATCGTTGATAATTCCATTAAATTCTTTTAATGATGCAAAAACATAATGAACATGGTATGGCTGTAAACTCAGATTTTGGGGTTAATGCAGCGTCAGAAAAAATACCGAAAATGAGCAATCAAAAAGTTTTTGTAGTTAAGAATACCGAAACGGTAATCTGGAAAAAATTAATTGATGGAGATGAATCTGCCCTAGGCGATTTATATAATATATATGTAGACTGTCTTTTTAGTTACGGTATAAATTGTACCAAAGACAGAACATATGTTATGGATTGTATTCATGACCTATTTGTAGATCTATTTAAGTACAGGGAAAACTTAACAATGACAGATAATGTAAAGTATTATTTGTTTAAAAGTTTAAAGCGAAAAATAAATAGAAAATACGCTACTAAAACAATTTCAATATCAGAAGAATATCAATATTCTTTACATCAAGATACAAGAAACTATACGAATTCTTGTGAAGAAGATATTATACGAACAGAAAGGTTGACCGAAAAACGAATGATTTTGGCAAATGCGCTAGAATCGTTAACAAAGAAACAACGAAAAGGTTTGTTCTTAAGGTTCAATCAAGACAAGAGCTACGAAGAAATTTCTGAAATTATGGAAGTTTCTGTACAGACAGCCAGAACTATAGTGTATAGGGCCTTGAAAGCTTTAAGGTAAATTTTTTAAGAATTTTTTTAGAAAACTGTCTATATAATTACAATTTCTTACTTATTGTTTACGAGTACCTTGATAAGGTTTATTTAAACCTAAATCATATAATCAATACCTAATTATGGAAAAAATAAATCCTAAAAATATCAATTTTTCATCTATGACTGAAGAAGAAACTTCAGCTTTGAAAAATAGGATTTTCAATACAATACATAAAAAGAAAACTAGAAAAAGAAACTTTTGGTTTTCTGGCTTGGCAGCTGCGTGTTTGGCAGGTTGCATAGGTCTTACATTTTATTTTCACAACACTTCTAATACATCAAGCTCCATTACCGATTTTGTAAACTCTACCTCTTCTGAAAATGAAAATCATAAAGAAGGTGAAGTGGTACTTACGTTAGGTGAAGGCAATAGTTTGAAAATTAAAGAGGATGTAGCATCAATCAATTATTCTGATTCTGGAGAGAATGTAACTATTGGTGCAAATGAGGTAGTGAATCAAAAAGCGACCAAAAACAAAAAATCTGTATTCAATACCCTTTGGGTGCCTTACGGTAAGCGTTCTAATCTAACACTTTCCGATGGAACTAAAGTATGGCTTAATTCAGGTTCTAAATTGGTGTATCCAATAGCTTTTAATGGTGATAAAAGAGAAGTTTACATTGAGGGTGAAGCAATCTTTGAGGTAACCCATAATAAAAGCAAACCTTTTCATGTAATTTCTGACCACCAAGTAGTAGAGGTCTTAGGAACTGTATTTGGTGTCACCAATTATCCAGATGAAACCGAAACCAATACTATTCTTAAAAGTGGTAGTGTTCAAATAAGCTTTAAGAATATAAAGAATGATTCTTCACATTCAGATAAAATGAAGATTACTCCTGGTACAAAGGCAAGTTTTGATAAAGAGAATAAAAGTATTGTTTCTGAGAAGGTAAATGTTGATAATTATTTTTCTTGGAAGGAAGGTGTACTAATATTCAAGAATAATGACCTTCAATATATTATGAAACGTATTTCTCGATATTACAACATTGATATTGTCATAGAAAACGAAAACCTGGCCAAAGAGACTTTTTCTGGTTACCTAGATTTAAATGAAGACATCAATTCCGTAATACATAGTATTAAGGAAAGTACCAATATGGAATACGTTAAAACAGAAAATAAAATATTAATCAAGTAACACCTAACGCCAATGAACTGAAAACATATTATTTTTTTTTGAAGTAGCAATTATTAAAAAAGCCAGAAGATGTTCCCGCATCTTCCGGCAATTAATTTCAATATTGCTGTTTTGCAGCAACATTAAATAACCAACACAAAAATATGAAAAATATCATACCAGTCGGAATTCTAACGATTATGAGAATATTTCTACTATTTATCGGAATAGGACTTTCATCAGTTTACGCTAACTCAGTATTTGCACAAAACAAAATACAGGTAGACGTTAACAATATCTCTGTGGAAGCATTTTTCGAAAAAATACAGAATACTAGTGATTATGTCTTTTTTTATAAGGATAATGTAATCAAAACTGATAAGAAAATATCGGTAAAATTGAAAGATGCCCCCATGAAAATCGTTTTGGATAAAGCTTTTTCCAATACCGATTTAACTTATAAGATTATTGGCAATCAAGTTATTGTCAAAAAAATGCCCCCTAGCTCCCCAAAAAAATCTTTAGAATTTGATGCTGTCGTTCAATCTACAATAACAGGAAATGTTACGGATGCTACGGGCCAACCATTACCAGGTGTAAATGTTTTAATTAAAGGTACCACGGTTGGAACTCAATCTGATTTTGATGGTAACTATGCCATTGATGTTACAGATGGTACTGCACTGGTTTTCTCCTATATAGGTATGCTGACCAAAGAAGTAGCTATCGATAACAGATCGGTAGTGAATGTGGTACTCCAAGAAGATGTGGCTTCTTTAGATGAAGTAGTGGTTGTAGCATATGGTACGTCTACTAAAGAATCTATTACGGGTTCTGTAGGTGTTGTTAGAAGCGAAGAGTTAGAGCAAGTACCTGTTTCAACTTTTGAACAAACATTAAGAGGTAGTACAGCAGGTTTGCAAGCTAGTGCGGTAGATGGTGCTCCAGGAGGAAATACCCAAGTGCGTATTAGAGGTATAGGTTCTATATCTGCTTCAAGTGAACCGTTATATGTTATTGACGGAATCCCAGTGCAAAATGGTAGTATTGGTACCATTGATAACGGTGGTAGTAGTACCAACGTTATGGCTTCGATCAATCCAAATGATATTGCATCCATTTCGGTATTAAAAGATGCTGCTTCCACAGCAATATATGGTTCTAGAGGAGCCAATGGTGTTATTTTGATTACCACAAAATCCGGTAGTTCCGGTAAAGCAAAAATCACCTTAAAAACATTAACAGGTTTTAACTCACAGGCTTACAATAATATATTAAAGCCTTTGAACGCTGCTGAGTACACGGAACTTTTTCTAGAAGGCTATGTTAATTTAGGTGACACACCTGAAGAAGCGCAAGCAAGATTTGATGCTACTTTTCAACAATTAATAGATCCTTCAACCGGTGAGCCTACAGATACCAATTGGTTAGATGCTATAACTAGAACAGGAATTACCCAAAGTTATGATCTTAGTGCTAGCGGGGGAACAGAAAATTTAAAATACTTTTTCTCTGGAGCTTACTATGATCAAGAAAACTATATTATTGGATCTGGCTTTAATAGATTAAGTGCCCGTAGTAATATAGAATTTAAGGCAACCGATTACTTAACGGTTTCAAATAATATTTCTGTATCTAACAGTACTACGAATACTTTTTTTGATGGTGGTTCTTTTAATAACCCTTTTAAAAACTCGTTAGAGTTATCACCATTAATTCCAATCTATGATGAGGAAGGTAGATTTAATGGAGAGCATGCGGATTATTTTCCTTTAGGAGGTGCCAACCCGGTTGGTGCTCTAAGTGGAGATGATTTATGGGAAAATAAGCAGTTTAGGGTAATAGATAATTTTGCGGTTTCTATTAAACCGGTTAAGAATTTGACGTTGCGTTCACAGTTAAATTTCGATTTACTGACATTGACCGAATCTCAATACCAAAACCCTAGATATGGCGGCGGTAGAAACTCCGGTGGTATTGGTTATGAAGCAAATACTTCTCTTAGAACCTTTGTGGGTACACAAACTGCAGATTATAATTTTAACTTAGGCAATAACCATAACTTCAATGTTTTAGGTGGTTTTGAAGCGCAGGAAACTGTTAGTGAATCTTCTAGTGCATCTGGAACTCAATTTCCTAACCAAAGTTTAAGAACTTTAAATAGTGCATCGGCAGAATTTGCTATTAGTGGTTCAAAATCTGAATACACTTTTGTTTCTGCTTTTTCTAGAGCAAACTATAACTACGACGGTAAATATTTTCTTTCTGCGAGTTTAAGACGAGATGGTTCTTCTAGATTTGGTGCAGATAATAGATGGGGTACTTTTTATTCTTTTGGAGGTAGCTGGGTTGCTAGTAACGAAGCTTTTTTAGAAGATGTTTCTTTTCTTAATTTATTAAAAGTAAGAAGTTCTTGGGGTGTTACGGGTAATGCTGCTATTGGAGATTTTCCATCACAAGGTCTTTATGTTTATGGTCAAGATTATGATGGTAATCCTGGTGGTAGTCCAAGTCAAATTGCAAATCCTGATCTTACTTGGGAAAGTCAACAGAATTTTAATGTTGGTCTTGATTTCGGGCTATTTTCTAAAATTAGTGGTACGGTTGAGTATTTTGAGCGTACTTCTTCAGACCTTATTCTAAATGTACCGATTACTTTAACTTCTGGTTTTTCTTCATTGACCCAAAACTTTGGTGAAATGAAAAACACAGGTTTTGAAATTTCAATGAATGCAGATATCATTAGTAATGATGATTTTAATTGGAATGTTGGTTTTAATACCACCTTTTTAAAGAATGAAATTACCGAACTAACAGATGATTTTACAGATGGTGCTTATAGAAGACAAGAAGGTGAGGATTTTCAATCTTTCTATTTGTATAGTTGGGCAGGTGTAAACCAAGAAAATGGTGATCCGCAATGGTATACAGATGCATCAAAAACTACCATAACCAATGACATTAGTGAAGCAGAGCGTTTTTTGGATGACAAATCCGCTACTCCTGAGTTTTTCGGTGGATTCAATACCATGGTTTCCTATAAAGACTTTAGCCTTAGTGCCAACTTTATCTATTCTTACGGTAACTATATTTTTGATTCCAGGGCAAGAGGTACATTAGGTGACGGTAGGCTTACACCAAGAAGTACGGCAGATTTTATTTATGATAATAGATGGCAGCCTGGTTCAACAGATGCTTTAGTACCTCAGTTTGTTTGGGGTGGCCGTAACGGTAGTAATGAAGCTAACCAAACTAGATGGTTGTATGACGGTAGTTATATTCGTTTAAGGGATTTAACGGTTGCCTATAATTTTAACGAAGATATTACTTCGCTATTAGGCTTGAATTCAATGAGATTGTATGCTAGGGGAACAAATATCCTAACTTTTGTAAAAGAGGATATCCTTTACATTGATCCAGAACAAGGTATTAATGGTAGTTACACAGGTCAAACCCCTGCAGTAAAGACTATTTCCATTGGTTTAGATATTCAACTTTAAATGATGACACACATGAAAACATATAAAATATTCATATTAACGATAATGACTGGACTAGTATTCTCATGTTCAGACTCATTTTTAGAATTGACTCCGCAACAATCTGTTTCGGATACGGATGCCCTTTTGGACCTTGATGGTTATGAATCGTCTATTACAGGTATATATAATAAACTTTCCGGAGCGGAATACTACGGGCGCTACATGATTATGATACCGGATGTTTTGGCAGATGACGTTAAGCAAAATAGTCAGGCCAATAGAATTGTAGATTATGCCGAGCATATTCAAAGAGTATCAGATGGTCAGGCATTGGCCTTATGGGGTAGTGCCTACGAAGGTATTAATGCCGCAAATGCCATTATAAATTCTGAAACAATTTTAGCTGATGCTGTTTTAGATGAGCAAAATCACATTGTTGGTGAGGCTTATGCATTAAGAGGTTTAATATATTTTGATCTGGTACGCATGTTTGCCCAACAATACAATTATACGTCAGATGCTAGCCATTTAGGTGTACCCATCGTATTAAATTTTGATTTGGACAATGAACCAGCTAGAAGTACTGTAGCAGAAGTGTACGAACAAATTATTTCTGATATGACAACAGGAATCTCTTTAATGAGCGATAGTTCCAGAAGTGGCAATTCAAATACGTTATCCCCAAATGCAACAAGAGCTTTATTGGCAAAGGTTTATCTGTTTAAAGAAGACTGGAACAATGCAGAAGCTATGGCTAGTAGTGTTATAGATTCTGGAGATTACAGTTTAATTTCTAACGATAACTATTATGATTTATGGACTACGGATAATAGTGCCGAGTCAATCTTTGAAATATCAATGACCGAAACGGATAATGTTGGTGGCAACGGTATTGCAGGTCTTTATCTACAGGCGGGTTTTGGAGATTATCTACCTTCTAATGATGTCGTTGATCTTTATCCGGAGAATGATGCACGTTTGAGCACTTTTGAGGTTGATCCTTTATTGACCGGGGAATTTGCGCCATATAGAATGATAAAGTATGCGGATATCAATGGGTTTGACAATGTGAAAGTTGTAAGACTTGCTGAAATGTATTTAATACGTGCCGAGGCTAGAGCTGAAATTGGTACGGATATAGCGGGAGCACAAGATGATTTAGATATGGTGCGCCAACGTGCAATAGCTGATGAGCCAGATAATGCAGATACTGGTGATGCCCTTAAGGACGCAATATTTTTAGAAAGAAGATTAGAATTAGCCTTTGAAGGACAACGTTTGTGGGATCTAATGCGTAATCAAATGGATATTGTTAGAACCAACTGTACTGCTCAGACTTGTACTATTCCTTATGGTGCTGATACGGTTATTATGCCTATACCACAGGATGAAACAGATGTTAACCCTAATATAGAACAGAATCCTGGGTATTAATATTTAGGACTGATTTATTGGTTATTAAACACATTGAGAGGCCGCATTGGTTCTCTCAATGTGTACTCTATTATCTTAAAAATATAGGATTTCTTTTCTTTAAAAATCGAAAAACATATGAATACACAACGTAGAAATCTATCGAAACTACTTTCTTTAGGAGCATTCTTTCCTGGTCAAGCTGCTTATTCGTTAAATACTATTTTAGAATCTATAGATACTGATCCAAATTCAGAATTTAATAAGCAGTTATTATACAACATAGGGGAAAAGGGAGTTGAAAAATTATATAAAAAGGCTATTGTAAATGACGGATTGGTCATTGTCAGAAATTGGAATGAAAAGTCGTTTAAGGCTCTTGCCAAAACTGGTTATACGGGTTTTAATGCTTCTGTAGTATCCGGTGATTTTAACCGGGGAATGGAAAACCTGACCAAATGGCAAAATATTATAAAAAATAATTCTGATAAACTTATTTTGGCTACGAGTGTAGAGGATTATTATAAAGCCAAAAAGGAAGATAAGGTTGCCGTTATGTTGGGTTTTCAGAATGCAACAATGCTTGGCAGATCCATTAAAAATCTAGATACGTTGTATGATGCTGGTATGCGTTGGATGCAATTAACCTATAATCAGCGAAATTATTTAGGTGATGGTAGTACTGAACGTACCAATTGTGGCCTATCGGATTTTGGGGTAGAGGTCGTAGACCGCATGAATGAGTTGGGTATTATTGTAGATTTATCCCATTGTGGAGAACAGACTACCAATGAAGGTATAGCCCATAGTAAAGCACCGGTATCCATTAACCATTCCATGTGCGAAGCTTTGCACAAAGACCATCCAAGAGCCAAGAGAGATGAACAGATCAAGGCCATGGCAGACAAGGGAGGTGTAATGGGTATTATTTGTTTGGGTTACATGATTGGTCCAAACCTTGGTACGGATACTACCTTAGAAACATATGTTGACCATATTGACCACGCAGTTAAAATTGGTGGTATTGACCATGTTGGTTTGGCAACTGATTATCCTGTAGAAGGTCTAGAAGCCAATGGTGCAACAAGAGAAAATTGGTATGTACCAAGATTAACCCGTTTTAAACCGTCTTACAAAGTTCAATGGCCACCATGGATTCCTGAACTTGACAAAACAAGTAGGTATTTGGAAGTAGCCAAAGTTTTAGATAAAAGAGGGTATAGCACAGGAGATATCGAAAAAATACTAGGGTTAAACTGGTTAAGACTCTACAAAGAGACCTTAAAGCCATAATCAATAGTTGTCCATAAAATTAGAGATAATAAATTCTAACCAAGAGTATGAAAAACCAATTATATTTTGCGCTATTATGTTTAGGTTTTGTGAGTTGTTCAGACGCTCCAAAATCGGAAAATGAAAGTGGTGAAAAAACGAATTACGATGTTGTGTTTCGTGAAAAACTTGCCGGTAAATATGAGAAATGGGAAACGGCAGATAATAGCTTTAAATATTTTTATACCTATACGGATAGAGGACGTGGACCAGAGGTTACTGAGGAGATAAAACTGAATAGCGACAACTACATCATTTCGGAATCTATTACCGGTGTTAACTATTTAAAAGATTCCATTTCTGAAAATTTTAGTGGTGTTGACGGTTCTGCTTCTTGGAAAAATCCTATGAGTGAAGATAAAGCCGATTTTAATGGTAAGGCACTTTACTTTAGACATGATGGATCACCTGCGGTGTATGAAATTATTGCCCAGCTTTTAACTGCATCTGAGAATAGTAAAGTTGCCCTTTATCCAGAAGGGGAAGTAGAGTTGGTAGATCAGTATTCAATAACGCTTTCAGATAGTACTTCATTAAATCTATTAATGATCAAAGGGCTAGAAATGATTCCTAGATATCTCTGGATGAAGGATAATGAAATGATCGCTAGTATTTCTGGTAATCTGCATATCGTTAGGGAGGATTTTAAAGCGTTTAGAAAAGAATTACAAAGCTTGCAGAGTACATATGAAGATGAATATCTTTTCAAAATTGCAAAAGAGCTTTCCAATAATATAGATAAGGTAATTATCAAAAATGTAAATGTCTTTACACCTGAAGGTACTGTTGTTGATAATCAAGATGTATTTATTGAGGGCAAAAAGATTAAATCCATAAAGCCATCCAAAGGAAAAGTTTTAAATGGAACTGCGCAGGTAATAGATGGTACGGGTAAAACACTTTTACCCGGTATGTTTGATATGCATACCCATAATACCAAATTTAGGGGACTGCTACACTTGGCAGGTGGTATAACCTCTGTTAGGGATATGGCTAATAATAAGCAATTAAAGCAGTTAAGTGCCCAGTTTGATAACAATGAAATTATAGGTCCCAATATTGTCATCTTTTGTGGAATTATAGACGGTTCCGGACCCTTTGCAAATCAAAGAAACGTAGTTGATAACTTGGAGGAAGGTATGGCAGAAATTCAATCGTATAAAGATTTAGATTACGATCAAATTAAGTTATATAGTTCTATTAGACCAGAATGGGTTAAACCTTTGGCAGCCAAAGCACACGAACTAAATATGCGTGTAAGTGGACATATACCGGCGTATATGACAGCAACCCAAGCAATAGAGCAAGGGTATAATGAAATTCAGCATATGAATATGTTGTTTTTAAATTTTATGTCAGATACTATTGATACACGTACTCCTTTAAGATTTACTATGGTAGCTAACCATGGGGCGGATGTGGATTTAAAATCTAAGGAGTATCTGGATTTTGTGTCCTTATTAAAATCCAAGGATATTGTAATTGATCCTACGATATCTCTTTTTGAAAATATGTTTATTTCCAAAAAGGGAGTGCCTAGTCCAACGTATAGTAAAATCATGAAGAGATTACCACTGATTGAACAACGGGCTTTTTATAGTGGAGGACTTCCAAAAGAAGGTGATAAAGCAGCTTTGTTTAAGGAAAGTTACATGAATATGCTAAATGCATTAAATGATATGTACCAGAAAGGTATTTCAATAGTACCGGGTACGGATGGTTTACCAGGCTTCTTATACCATAGAGAATTAGAATTGTATGAATCAACGGGTATACCTGCAGCAGAAGTATTAAAAATGGCGACCATTAATTCAGCAAAAATTACGGGTACGTCAGACTATTTGGGTTCCATAGAGGTTGGTAAAAACGCAGACCTAATTCTTATTGATGGTAATCCGGTAGAAAATATTAGTGATGTTAGAAGGGTAGAGTGGACCATAAAAGGAGGTACTATTTTTTATGCGGATGAGCTTTACAACAAAATGGGTATTAAACACTTTAAATAGATAACAATGAAAATTAAACTTATAATAATCTTTTCTTTTTTAATAAGCGCGGTTAATGCCCAATCAATTGAGTTTTTTACCAGTGGTAGACTAATATTGGGTACACATAAAGAAAGAACGGCCTCCGTAGGTGTCGGTGATATAGATAATGATGGTGATGCCGATATTTTGGTGGCTAACGGGCGTCACTGGCCAGGACAAAACAGGGTATTTGTAAATAACGGAAGAGGTGTTTTTACAGTTTCAAAAGAACTTGGCTTTGAAAGTGAGACTACCTATTCTACTGAACTTGCCGATTTTGATGGTGATGGTGATTTAGATATTGCCGTTGGTAATGATATGGCACCTAACTATATCTTCATTAATGATGGAAAGGGAAACTTTGAAAGAGCATCTAGTTTTGGTGTAGCATATGCACCAACTAGAAATATAGTGGTGGCCGATATTGATCAAGACGGAGATAATGACATTTTAATTACCAATAGGGGAAAAGAAAATGAAATTTGCCTTAATAACGGTGATGGAACTTTTTCTAAATCCATCGGTTTTGGAAATAAGGAAGATTCTACCATAGATGTGGAAGTTGCTGATATGAACGGTGATGGTAATCTTGATTTGATTTTGGCGAATAGAGATGACCAACCAAATATGGTGTATTTAAATGAAGGTAATCTAAAGTTCACCAAGAAAATTCCTTACGGAACAGGTAAGGATATTACACGTTCCGTAGCAATTTCAGATATTGATAAAGATGGGTTTTTAGATATTGTTACGGCAAATATTGGTGAGCCAAATGTTATTTATTTCGGGGATAAAAAACAAAGCTATCAGCGTAAAATGGAATTTGATTCCAGTCTTGATAAGTCCTACGCTATTTCTTTAGGTGATTTAGATAATGATGGCGATATGGATATTATTATAGCTAATGTTCAAAAGCCTAATGTGGTATTCATAAACTCTGGCAACGGTAACAATTGGGAGCGCATACAATTGGCAAAAGAGAATTTTAATACCTACGATATTACTGTTTTTGACCTCAATGGAGATGGTAAACTGGACATCATTGAAAGTAACTCAGACGAAATCAACCGTTATTACTTCAATAGGTTTACTCCAAAATTTCCTTAAATAGCAATCTTAAACAGACATTAAATATAGTAACCAGCATAATCATATGAATTTGAAAAATCTTTTAAAGTGTACTTTTCTAGTACTCTTGTCCGCATGCTCTTCAGAAACTTCAGAATGGCAAAATTTTAATGATGAAGGTGTGTTTTTGGTATACCGAAGACAATCACAAATAGGGGAAGAGTCTTACTCTATTACATCTACTAAAGACACCATTACGGTTACCTCTATACAAGGGGAGAATGAAAGGGGGAGAATTAGTGGAGTAGAGTCTAAACTATTTTTGACTACCGATTTAGAACCTTTATCGTATTTCAGTCGTCGTATTTCTAATAATGATACTACCAATATCATTAAAATGGAGATACAGGGAGACAAAGTATCGGTTTGGGAAAAACATTTTGATGTTGTTGTTAGCGATAGAAAAGATGCATTCTTTTTAGTGAACAGTAACATACCGGCAGGAATTGAAATGATGCTATATCATTATTATTTCAAACAGCATAATGCTTCCTCTATACCAACCTTGCCTAGAGGAGAAGTATCTCTTACCCATAAAGGAGAGGATATCGTGAAAATTAAGGGTGAAGATGTAGTCTTGGATCGGTACGTTGTGGAAGGTATCAACTGGGGAGGCAGAACTATTTGGTTAGATAAGTCAAAGAACTTGGTAGCGGTAGTAAAGGCTAATACCCAGATTAGAGAGTTGATTAAAGAAGGCTACGAAGAAGCCAAATCACTTTTTATTAAAGGCAATGTTGAAGAGCAAATGGCTCAACTTACAGATTACACTACAGCACTAAAAGGAGAGGAATCGGAAATTACGGCTTTAGTTGGGGGTAATGTAGTTGATGGTGTACAAGATGATGTACAGAAAAACATGACCATAATCATTGAAAATGGAAAAATAAAGCAAATAGGTAGTTCCCCCGAAATTACTATTCCTGAAAATGCCAAAGTAATAGATGTGTCTGGTAAAACTTTAATACCTGGTATGTGGGATATGCATGCACATTCTAATCAAGTGCAATGGGCACCGGCATATTTAGCTGGTGGGGTTACAACCATACGTGACAATGGTAATGAGTTGGAGTTTGCCACTGCTTTTAGAGATGCTATTGCAAAAGATGGGGCTACAGGTCCAGATATACTTTTAGCCGGAATGACAGATGGACCCGGTATTAAAGGTAACGGAATAATTAGGGCACGCTCAGCTGAAGAGGCAAAAGAGGTGGTTAAGTTGTACCATGATAATGGGTATGAGCAAATTAAAATTTACACATCCATAGAGCCGGAAATTTTAAAAGTATTGGCAGAAGAGGCACATAAAGTTGGGATGACAGTAACGGGGCATGTACCTGCCTTGGTTAATGATGCTCGTGTAGCTGTTGAAAGTGGTATGGACATGCTTAGTCACTACAATAGAATTTTAGCAGCTTTATTCACAGATAAAAAAGTATCTGATTTAGGTCCATTTTTTATGGTGGATAATGAGGTGACAGATGAAATGGTTAATGATGCTATTGCATTTTACTTAAAGCATGGTACCGTTCTAGATGTTACTCTTGGGTTAGGTGTGGTACGTACTTTACCAAAAGGACAGGTAATGGAAACTATTGAGCCAGATGCTGGCAGAATGGCTTACGAACTTTTCGAGAGTAAAAGATTTAGAGCTGGGACTGGTGAAGCCCGTGCTAAAAAATTAAAGCAGAATATTATTAAATCTGCAGAGGTGATTGGTAAATTCTATAAAGCCGGTATTCCTGTGGTTGCGGGAACGGACAATTTTGCCCCAGGATTCGGTTTATTTCTTGAAATGGAATCTTATGTGAAATATGGTAATCTTACTCCTTTAGATGCAATAAAAATGGCAACGATTATTCCTGCAAAAGCAATGGGTTATGATGATGTTACTGGAAGCATAGAAGTGGGTAAACAAGCAGATATAGCTATTCTTGATGAAAATCCTTTAGAGAATATAGATAATATAAGAACTGTTTCTTCTGTAATGACTAATGGTAACTACTATGAAAGTGAACCGTTATGGATTGCGGCAGATTTTAAACCTACCAGAGATTAATAATAAGAACCAATAGAACCATATGAAGAATACTTCTAATTCACGAAAAGTAATAGTTTTATTGTTTTATTGCTTGTGTTCAAGTGTACATTTTGTTTGTGGGCAAGAACTTAATTTAAAGTATCTTGGCGTAGCAGGGTGGGAAATTTCAAATGATAGTCTCACTATTTTAGTAGACCCTTATATATCTAGGCTTAAACTAAAAGGTAATCCTCGTTTTTATGCAGAAGGTGATGATCGTAAAATTTATAGTGGTGATGACGTTTATGAATCTGATACTGTTGCCATAAATAAAATTATTACCAAGGCAGATTATATTTTAGTGCATCATTCACATACGGATCACTTAGCAGATGTGCCTTTTATCGCTAAAAAGACCGGTGCAGTGGTTGTTGGTACCGAAACTACGGCTACTATTTTAAAAGCATATGGAATCCCAGAAAAACAATTGATTACGGTTAAAGGTGGTGAAGACTATCAATTCGATAATTTTTCAATTAGGGTAATACCTTCTATTCATTCGGCATTAGGTGATAAGCGTTATTTTGATTCAAAAGTATATTCGGATCCAGAGGAACTAAAAATACCTTTAACGGTTGAGGAATTTATAGAAGGTGGTTCTCTTATGTTTTTGTTACGTATTGATGCTCACAAAATACTTACCTCGGGTTCAATGAATTTTATAGAGCGAGAAGTAGCTGGTTTAAAACCAGATGTGTTGATACCGGGTATTAACCTGTCTCGCTTGGAAATATATAAATACACTGAAAGGCTGTTAGAGCTAACCGGATATCCAAAAACCATAATTCCTGCACATTGGGATAATTTTAGGGTACCATACGGTTCTTCGCAAGAAGACCCAATTCAGAAAAAGGTAATGCCATTTATTGATGAAGTAAAAGCAGTTTCGCCAGCAACTAAAGTTATAGTGCCGGTTCATTTAGAGACCATTACTATTCAATAGAAATATATTTAAAAAATCAATAATCGATAAGCATTAATAAAACTATATAATGGCAGCAGCACAAACCAATCCGTTATGGAAAGAGGCTAAGATTAAAAATTACTTACCACATATGACGGTGCCAGAGGTAGAAAGCTTTTTGGAGCAATCAGATATGGTTATTATACCTATTGGTGCTTTAGAGCAACATTCTAGCCATTTGCCTATTGGTACAGATTTTATAAACGGTGTAGAACTTTGTAAGCTTATTGCCCAAGAGCGAGAGGTATTGGTTGCGCCTGTATTAATGGCTGGTCAGTCTCCATACCATATGGCTTTTCCGGGTACAATTTCTTTAAGTGCAGAGACCATTGTCAGAGTGCATATGGAAACGGTTGAAAGTTTGGTGCAAAACGGCTTTAAAAGATTTATATTTATGAACTCACATGGTGGTAATAGAGCCATCACCACTTTTCTCGTAGATCAAATTAATCAAAAAACGGCAGCTGTTGCAGTAGATTTTAGTGTAGCCGTATCTCCTTTTCTTAAACCAGAAAATACGAAAAATACCACTTCCTTAGATAGGCATGCGGGTGTTAGTGAAACATGTGATAGTTTGTATTTAATGCCCAGTTTGGTAGAAATTGAAAGAGCTACCGATCCAGGAATGAAACTTCCAAAACACTTAGAGAAAATGCTTCCAGAAGTGATAAAAGAGGAACCTACTGCAAAGTTGTTATTTCTATCCGAAGCATTGAAAGCAGCAGAAACAGGTAAAAAAACATCTACCATAGAAATGACAAAAACCGGAGTTTGGGGAGAATTAAACCCTAAGCAAGCTACGGTAGAAAGAGGGGAAGAGCGTGTTTCAAAAATGGTGGCTGCATGTACAGGTTTTATTGATAAATGGAATGAGTTAACACAACAGACTATATAAAAGCATAGAATTATTATGAAGATTAAAATCTTATTACCCATTTTAACGCTATTATGTTTTGTGAATGCTAAGGCTCAAGACAGTATTCTTTTTCCAAAGCCGCAAGTGGTTTTGAAAATCAAACCCTCTGAAACCGACAATAGAATAACAAAAGCCGATACCCCTCATTTTATAGCTTATAATCCTTCTAATGAACAGGGTAAATTGTTACTTTTTATTCCAGGCACCAATGGTATTGCGTTAAAAGGACCTAAGAATTTATTCGCTACCGCTATTGAACAAGGGTATGCTGTAATTAATATGTCATATATAAATACCCCTGCCATTGCAAGAATTTGTAAAGGTGATAATCTAGAAGCAAATGCAAACTGCGCAGCAGATTTTAGAAATTGGAGAGTGTATGGTAATACGGAATTTCCCCTCATTGAAGATGCATCTTATGATGCCATTGTCAATAGGCTGACCAAGCTTTTAATGTATTTATCGGAAAATGATAAGCAGGGTAATTGGAACCGTTTTTTAGAGAATGGTTCGCCTAAATGGAACGAAATAGCTTTGGCAGGTCAATCTCAAGGTGGTGGTATGTCTGCCTTTATCGCAAAAACAAATTTGGTAGCTAGAGTAATCGATTTTTCAGGTGGGTGGGATTATTCCGCTAAAAATGAAATTGCTAATTGGTATTCTTCTGCCAGTGTTACTCCTGTAGACCGCTATTATGGAACGTTTCATAAAAAAGAACCTATGGCGGAGACTATAGAAAAAACCTATAAAGCCATGAATATACCAGAAGATCATATTTATGGTTTTGATCTGGATGTACCTAAGGGTAAGCGGGCACACTCTAACGGAGTGCGAAATTTGGGTTATAAAGACCAGTGGATAGCATTACTTGGAAAAGGTAATTAATTATAAAAGCATCAATTGGAGATAAAATTAAAATACATGAATAAAAGAATATATCAATATTGCTGCTTACTGCTATTACTATTTACGTCGTGTAAAGAGGCAAACAAAGAAGTTGTAATAAAAACGGATATGAAAGAAAAGGTAGCTACTAAGATGAATACATTAGGATTAATTGGTGGTACTTCTTGGCATTCTACAATAGAGTATTATAGCATGATCAATCAATCAGTGAATGATCATTATGGCAATAATACCAATCCACCATTGTTGGTTTACACACTTAATCAGGCTGAGGTTCATCGTTTTCAAATAGAAAACAAATGGGATTCCATTGCCCATATGCTTGTAAATGCTGCTAATAGTTTACATAGAGGTGGAGCCACATCGGTACTATTTTGTGCCAATACACCGCATAAGGTATATGATCTGGTTCAGAAGGAACTTGATTTCCCAATTATTCATATCGCAGATGCTACCGCTAAAGAGATTCATAAAAGAAAGGTGAAAAAAGTACTTTTCTTAGGTACAAAATATAGTATGGAAGAAACCTTTATCACTAAAAGAATTGAAGATAATGGTATAGAAGTATTGGTACCTGAAGATCAAAAGGTGATAGACGAGTTACATAGAATAATAATTGAGGAACTTACTTATGGCAACATTGTGCCATCTTCAAAAGATTACGTTATGGAAGTCATTAAAAATGCCAAAGAGCAAGGTGCCGACGGAGTGGTTTTAGGGTGTACCGAATTTCCTTTAATGATTTTTCCAGAGGATGTGGATATCGCTGTATTTAATACAACAAAGATTCATTCAGATGCAGGTGTGAACTATATTTTAAAAAAATAATATGCAATTTTCTAAGCAGAATATCGGTCGTGTTTTAGGACCATTAGTTTTCTTTTTAATTTTATTTTTCTTTCTTCCAGATGATTTGTCCAAAGAGGCAAATGCTGTTTTAGCCTCTGTGGCTTGGGTAGCTATATGGTGGGTAACGGAAGCAATCCCTATATATGTGACTGCTTTATTGCCCTTAATACTATTCCCGTTAACAGGTGGTTTAAGTCTTACGGAGACGGCAACTTCTTATGGTCATAAATATATCTTCTTGTATATGGGCGGATTTATTTTAGCCATAGCTATTGAAAAATGGAACCTTCATAGGAGAATTGCACTGACCATTATCAACCTTATTGGTACCAACGTTATCAATATCATACTTGGTTTTATGCTTGCAACGGCTTTTCTGTCCATGTGGATTTCGAACACCGCGGCAGCTGTAATCATTTTACCAATTGCTATGGCAATTGTATATCAATTAAATGATAACCCAGATACTGAAAAAGATGAGAATAAAATTTTTGGTAAAGCACTGATGCTTGCTATTGCCTATAGTGCATCTATTGGTGGTATTGCTACATTGATCGGTACACCTACAAATTTGGTTTTAGCGGGAGTTGTGCAAACAACCTTTGGTAAGGAAATTACATTTTCAGAATGGTTTGTACTAGGTTTTCCTATCGCAATGATTCTACTTTTCTTATGCTGGTATTACTTAACCAGATTTGCTTTTACCTTTAAACAAAAAGATTTCCCTGGGGGGCGTTCTGAAATTTCAGCGCGATTAAAAGCTTTGGGAAAAATGGGTTATGAAGAGAAATCTGTATTAGTGGTATTTGCCGTAACCGCTTTTGCGTGGATCGCTCGTTCATTTTTGTTGCAACGCTTTATACCCAAGATGGATGATACGATAATAGCAATGATGACAGTGGTAATTCTATTTCTTTTACCCACTCGTGAGAAAGGTAAAAGACTAATGGATTGGCAAGATGCCGTTAAACTACCTTGGGGAATATTATTACTATTTGGCGGGGGATTAACATTGGCTTTGGGCTTTGATACGAGCGGATTGGCACTTTGGATTGGGAGTAAGTTATCTGCATTACAAGTTTTACCATTCTTTTTGTTATTAATGATCTTGATTTCAATAGTAAATTTCATGACAGAGATAACTTCTAACATAGCAACCACTGCAATTCTTTTGCCCGTTCTGGTATCCTTAGCGCCGGTTTTAGGGGTGCACCCTTATTATTTAATGATAGCAGCAACCTTGGCAGCATCGTGTGCATTTATGTTACCTGTGGCTACACCGCCCAATGCTGTAGTTTTTGGTTCTGGTTATCTTGAAATGCAGGATATGGTTAAAAAAGGTTTTTGGTTAAATATTATATCTATACTTATACTAACTGTAGTCGTCTATATTGTTTTACCAATGGTTTGGGATTTATCACTATAACCGTTATATAAAGACGTTTAAAAGGTTTTTAAATAACTGAATAATACATTTTACAATTAAATCAAGCATATGAAAATAGCCCTAATAGGTTTTGGAAACATAGGTAAATATCTGGCAGATTGGATCTGTGCAAATTCTAGTTTCGAATTAAAATATATAGTTGCACGTAAAGAGATTGCAAAAGAAACATGTGGTTTTAAAGATCATCCTGTTCAATTTAAAAAAGAAGTTTCAGCAGATTTAATTAACGATGTTGATATTATTATTGAATGTGCTACAAAAGATGTGGTTACTCAGTTATTAAAATTTCCCGAAATAGATGAGACAGGCAAGAAGCTAATTGTCATTAGTACAGGTGGACTTTATGAAAATAAAATGGCTTTGTCACAATTGAAAAAATGCGAGGTTATTTTACCCGTTGGTGCCATTGCAGGTCTTGATGCTATTAAGGCTGTAAATGATGAAATAACTTCAATAGCCTTAAGGACAACAAAACATCCTAAAAGTTTAGAAGGGGCACCATTTTTTGAAAACTCAAATATTGATTTAGCTTCAATACAAACTAGCCAAACTATTTGGAAGGGTAAGGTAAGTGAGGCGGTAAATGAATTTCCTAAAAATATTAATGTCGCGGCTAGTTTATATTTTGCATCTAAATGCGAAAACTTAACGATTGAGATTGTTGCCGATCCCAATGCTAGTAGTAATATGCATGAGATTACTTGTGAAGGTGGTTTTGGTAAAATTTATACGCGTACCGAGAATAAACCAAGCCCAAATAACCCAAAAACAAGTTTTTTAGCCATTAAAAGTGTGGTGAGTGTACTAAGCAATTTGAACGCTACAGTTAAAATCAGTTAATTCTTAAGTTGATATTTTATCGCTACCGAATGTTGTTTTTAAAACTATGTTTGGTCCAGTATGATCATTGATAATGTATTTCTCTATTACAAGTACCTGGAATTTTCTGTTATAGGTATATTGAAATATTTTCTAGAGATAACCTTTACGGCTAAATATACCAAGAAAAAGGGGTTCACTATGGGAATTAAATTACATCAGAATTTAATATTAGTTTAACCCCAACAATTAACAATAATACGGCGAATGCTTTTTTCAGTGTTGCCCCAGGTAATTTGTGAGCAAGTTTTGCGCCTATTCGTGCAGTGAAAAAGCTAGCAAAACTCACACATATAAACGCATACATGTGTACAAACCCTAATACGCCATTTGGTAAATCTTGTTTTACATTGGGGTCAATAAATTGACCAAAAACTAGAAATCCTATTGCTCCAGCACAAGCAATAGGTAAGCCACATGCGGCAGATGTACCAACCGCATGCTGAATTTTTAAACCATAATAGCTTAATATAGGAACGGTCAATGATCCACCGCCAATACCAAAAATAGCAGAAATAGCACCTATAAAACCTCCTAAACCGGTTTGCCCAATAGGTGAGGGCAGTTTGCTTAAGTCGTTTTCTTGTAATGATTTATTTTTCATGAACAACATTTTTAACCCTACTAAAAAAGCACCTACACCAATAATTACCTGAAGGGAGTTGCCATGAATAACGGAGGCAACTGCAGCGCCGGTCAAGGAGCCAATTACCAATCCTGGCGCCATGCGTTTCCATACATTCCAATTTACGGCACCTTTACTATTGTGTGCGCGGAGTGAACTAATTGATGTAACAATTATAGTGGCAAGAGATGTACCTATACCCACATGAGTAAGTGCAGCACTAGGAACGCCTTGTGCTTTAAAAATGTATATTAAAGCGGGTACAATTATCATACCTCCGCCAATACCAAACAAGCCAGCTAAAAGTCCAGCAAAAGCACCAGCAGCTAAATAATAAAGAATAAATATATCCATAAGTAATTTGTAATGAGTCAATTATTTTTTAGGTATTCATTTTGACTTTCAAAAGGTAAAATTAAGCGATAAATGAATACTATTTTCCAATTAAAAGCCAACTTCTTTGCGTATAATTTCAGCTCCCGCACTTAAAGCACTTAACTTGCCTAGTGCTACGTTTCTAGAAAGCGGTGCCATACCACAGTTTGTGCTAGGATATAGGTTTTCTATAGCTACAAACTCAAGAGCTTTACGCAGTGTATCAGCTACTTCCTCTGGTGTTTCAATAGTATTGGTTGCCACATCTATGGCACCTACCATTATTTTTTTACCTTGAATTAGTTCCATTAGATGAAAAGGTACGTGTGAGTTATGGCATTCCAAAGAAACCATATCAATATTGGACTTTTGAATTTTAGGGAAAATTTCTTCGTATTGTCGCCACTCTGAACCCAATGTCTTTTTCCAATCATTGTTCGCTTTTATTCCGTAACCGTAGCAAATATGTATTGCGGTTTCGCAATTTAAACCTTCAATAGCCCTTTCTAATGTTGCCATTCCCCAATCATTTACATCATCAAAGAAAACATTGAATGCTGGTTCATCAAACTGTATAATATCTACCCCTGCATCTTGAAGTTCTCTTGCTTCTTGGTTGAGTGCTTTCGCAAATTCCCACGCCAATTTTTCTCGACTTTGGTAATGGTCGTCGTACAATGTGTCTACCATTGTCATTGGTCCCGGTAAAGCCCATTTTATACGTTTATCGGTCTGTTTACGTAGAAATTTGGCATCATCAACAAAAACTGCTTTTTGACGAGTAACTTCATCTACAACAACAGGAACACTTGCATCATAACGGTTACGAATTTTTACCGTTTTACGATTTTTAAAATCTACACCACTTAAATGCTCAATAAAAGTAGTTACAAAATGTTGACGAGTTTGCTCACCATCACTGATAATGTCAATTCCTGCCAGTTGTTGTTCATGTAGAGAGACGCGTAAAGCATCTTGTTTCCCTTCAATGAGTTCATCACCCTCTAGTTTCCATGGTGACCAAAGTTTTTCGGGTGGTGCAAGCCAAGCAGGTTTGGGTAAACTTCCAACAGTGGATGTCGGTAATACATTTTTCATAATTAAATAATTAAATAGTGAAGTTAGCAGACCACTGTTCTAGGATGTTTTTATAAGGCTTTATAAAATGCTCTTCAGCAAATTTACCTTGCTCTATTCCTAACCTAGTTCGCTCTTCTCTGTCGTATGCAATAGTTGTTAAAGAATGGTCTTGATTATGTAAACTTGGATTATAGTAAAGTCCTGCAACAGCATTAGCGTTATAAATTTCAGGCCTATAGATCTTTTGAAAGGTCTCCATTGTACTTATAGTACTAATTAATTCAAGGTTCGTGTAATCTGATAATAGGTCGCCAAAGAAGTAAAAAGCCAATGGAGCAACGCTGTTTGGTGGTATAAAATAACGAACCTTTAATCCCATTTTATCAAAATATTCTTCGGTTAAGGAAGACTTATTGCCTTCGTATTCAAAACCTAATATGGGGTGGTGATTTCCAGTACGATGATATGTTTTGTTGCTTGATACACTTAAGCATATCACAGGAGGTTTTGAAAAGTGTTCTCTATAGGTTTCAGAGTTTACAAAGCACTTAAATATATTTCCGTGTAATTCACCAAAATTATCTGGAATGCTATTGTTGTTTTTGCCCTTATTATGTTCAGAGAGTAAAATGCTAAAATCATAATCTCGCACATAAGAAGAAAAATTATTCCCAACAATACCTTCAATGCGTTTACCTGTTTTGTGGTCGTTGATATATGTTCTCAATACTTCTATTGATGGAAATGTTTTTCCACTGGCATCAATATCTATATCTACCGAGATAATTTCTAAATCAAGGGAATATCTATCATAATTGGGGTTATCCCATTTTGCTAAGCTATTGAAACGATTGTTGATCATTTGAATAGTGCTACGTAAGTTCTTTTGACGATTTTCTCCTCTTGCCAAGTTGGCAAAGTTGGTTGTTGTACGAGTACTATTGGACGGAATATAATTTTCGTTGAAATAAGTTCGCTTTATTTGGAATTCAACATCATTATTAATGGTTTTATGCGAGTGTTCAATTGCTTTCTTTTTGTTGACCTCTGGATTTTTTAATACGACCGATTTCATCTAAAGATAATTTGTAGTTTTTATGTCTTACAAAATTGAAATTAAAAGATGAATTAAATTAGTAATAGCTAAAAGTTAGATGATTTATCTTTTTATTGTATTATTGTAGCAATTTTATCTTTTGATGATTGTGAAAATGAAAAAAACAGATAATTATTCTTTAGAAAATCTGGATATCATTGATTTGAAGTTGCTCAGAATACTTCAGAACAATGCTAAATTGACAACTAAAGAAATTGCAGCACGAGTAAATTTATCTCCTACACCTGTTTATGAAAGGATTAAAAGATTTGAAAAGGAAGGTCTAATTGAAAAGTATACAGCTATTGTTAATGCAGATAAAGTTGGTAAGCAATTAACTGTATTCTGTAACATCACCTTAAAGGAGCACACTAAAGAAATAGGAAATAAGTTTGTGAAAGATATTGTATCCCTTAAAGAAGTGGTAGAGTGTTACAATATCTCGGGCGACTATGATTTTTTATTAAAAATCATGGTAGAGGATATGAAACACTATCAATCTTTTGTGATTAACGAGTTAGGGTCGGTAAAGAATATTGGGAGTGCGCATAGTACTTTTGTCATTGGAGTTATAAAACACAGTTATGCGGTACCTATATAATTAGTAGTACTTTGTAGTGTAAATATTCTATTCTCTAAGTTTAGAGTTTGTTTTTTATGCCTTGCTTTGCTACTATTATTTTCTTTATCAATACAATTTGTCCAAGATGATAGTAACTATGTTCAATTAATCCATCAATATTTCTTTTAAAGGTTCCGTATTTGACATCCACAAATTCTTGATTTAATTTTTCTTCAGGTAATTGGGCTATTAATTTTGCTAGATGTTCTGAATCTTCCCAGAATTTGCTTAAGAAAGACTTCCATTCACTTTTTGATCTTATTTCAGGAAAATCAAAACTATGTTTGTCTCTTATTTCAAGATTTCCACCAATACATACATTTTTAATTCCGTTAACGAAGTAATGTACGTGTTGAGCTAATAGTGCAATAGTATTGAGAGAATCAATTTTTGATACAGCAATTTTCCAATCCAAATTTACTAATTGGTCTTTATAATTAGTATTCGCTACCCAAGTTCCATTGAGGATTATTTCTCTAAATCTATTGGCTAATGCTATTGTTGATTTCATTTATTACGTCAATTTGGTCAAATTACTTACGAAGTGGTTGTATATAGAAAGTTGCATGTTTGTGTGTGAAACTAATATAAGCGATTTTTTAAATCCTTAATGTAGGTTTCCGCCACATAGGTGTAAATTTCATTTGCTTTTGTTGAACTATGATCTAATTCTAATTTCCTGTACGGTATGTTAATGTCATCTTCAATTGGGCGCGTGAAAAAACTGTATTTTAGTAAATTTTGTGTCATAATTATCATTTCCGTTTTAATGGTCGACTTTCTCAATACACAGGAACTGTTTTTTTTTCCTTTCAATGATAAATTGGTCTCAAAATGAAAAATAAACGTGCCGTTTTTCTGAAAAATCACATTTAGGAGTGTAGATTTTTGGTACTGAAAAATTTGGTTTTGTTGACAAATCGTTTTCTAAAACGTGTTCACTTTCGTGAGAAAAAGTAATCTTAGGTGAAATTAGAGCATAAAAAAACGGTCTAGCTTTTGCTAAACCGTTTATATTCTGCCTTTTATTTCTGTAGCGAGAGGGGGGCACGATCCCCCGACCTCCGGGTTATGAACTTTAACCGCTATTTTTTAGTTTTACAACCTATTGAAAAACAAGTAGTTATTAAATATATTTTTACTGTATTAGTGTAAACCGTATACGCTACCGTATACGGTTTACTTTATAAAAATATTGAACTTCTATAAATTTTCCTAATAATATTTGTAATGTGCACAATATTAAATAAGAGAAGATTAGTAATAGATAGGGGTTCGAATCCTGCTAACTCTATTTTAATATTTCTTAACATTTAAAACCTAATAATTAATTGATTTTAAAAGGTTTTATCTTTTGGTCTTTTCTTAAAAATGCTTTTTTGACCGGATAATTCTTTTAAGAGGTAAACAAATCGGTCAAAACAACATTCTCAAATTTTAATTCCATTGTAAGCGGGGGAATCCAGAAAAAGGTTTATCGCGTAAAAGGGATTAGAGGTAAAAAGAATCTGTAATGATAAATTGAAATTGTTCTTACACTAGGTGACCTTCATAAAAGATAGAATTTGTAGAAAAAGGAAGTTATAAAAAACAATAAGAATAAAATGAAACGGTACTTGGAATTACGTTATGTGAAAACCTTGAATTAATAGCTAAGCTTTTTAACGGATTATAGCAAGCCTTCTTCATCCAGAGATATTTTTAACTCGGCCTGATTTTTCCAAAATCTATCCTTAATTTTCTGCATAATTTCCTCAAAATCTGGATGGCTCTTTAATGGTTTTATCAATGGTTCATCTTCGATTAATAAAAACCAATACAGATAATTCTCTGTTTCGGAAAATATTCTAAGCTGTTCGATAGCCTCATTGATTTTTCCTTCATAAGCGTATTTCCAAACCAGATTCACACTTCTATAAATGGATTGATCTCCTTCGCAATATTCAGAGAAATCATTAAATAGTTTCTCAGCTTCCTTGTCCAATCCCATCTCTTTATAGACCAGTGCAATTTTGACATTTTCCTGTAAATAAATATCCAGACTATTTGCTTCCCTGGTTTCCACAAATTTTTTAAAATAGAAGTAGGCACTGTCATAATTTTCCTCGATGTAGTACAACTTCCCTATGTCCTGTAAAATATCAAGCCGAGTCGTATCTTTCTTCCATTCCTTTATCAACAAATTCCTTGTACGCTCAATATTACCGTCCTTGGCGAACAGTATAAATGCCTTTAAATGTGGAGCATAAAAATTTTCAGCATTATAATCCAACGAACTGTTAATATATTTTAAAGCTTCATCTGCAAATCCTGACGATACAAGCGCATTACTTAGTTGTAAATACGTATAGCTCTGAGTAATGGAATCACTAGCAACGGTTAGCTGAACCCCTTTTAATGCGTACTCTAGGTATTTATCAGTATTGGGCAGCATATGCGAATAAAATTCCGCAAGCATTTGTACTGCCAACGATGAATTAGGATTATACTCCAGTGCCTTATTAAGATGTGGTAAGGCTAATTTGTACTCCTTAGTTTGTATATAGTAGAAGGCCTTTGCGACCAAGCTTTCGGCGGATTTTGAATCGTAAAGCAAGGCCTTATCCGCAAAGCTGTTAATCTTTTCGGTGTACTGTTTCTCTATTTGCGACATTTCTAGAAGATAGTATGAGATAGCGATGTTGGCATAGGCGAGGGCAAATTCTGGATCCTGTTCTATAGCTTTTTCGAATAATGAAATGGCCTTTTCCAAGCCTTCTTCTGAGCGAGAATAATAAGGGTCCAATGCCTGTAGGTAGTAATCATAGGCCAATAGGTTTTCAGTTGGTTTTTTTTCAATTTGCTCCAGTTCTGTCGGTGTTACGACGGCTGCAATGGCATCTGCAATTTTCTTGGCCACGTCGTTTTGCAATTCAAAAATGTCCTCAACTTCCCGACTGTACTGTTCTACCCAAATAGGGGTGTCCGTAGAAGCGTTGATCAATTGTATGTTGAGCAACACCTGATCACCGACACGCTGACCGCTACCTTCTACCAAGTAGTTCACATGCAGCTCCTCGGCAATCTCTGGAATACCCTTGTCCGTTTTTCTATATTTCTCTACCGAGGTTCTACTGATGACCCGCAGGTCTTCAATCTTCTGAATGTTGTTCAAAGCAGATTCCATCAGTCCGTTTACAAAATAAAGATTGGTGGAATCGCTGCTCTCATTCTTAAAGGGCAATACTGCAATGGATTTTTCAATTTTCGGTTCATTTATAGCATCCTTTTTATTGAACAGTATTATGGCTACAAGTATCAGTGCTAAGGATGTTGCAGCAATAATCGGCCATTGGTATAGTTTCAAATAGTTTGGTTTAATCTGTTCGATTTCAACTTCTACATCACTTTTTCCAAGCTCCCCAGGAGAATATCCGTACTGTTCTCGAAAGCATTTAATGAAATAGGAAGTGCTTCCAAAACCTACTTGATATGAAATTTCGGAAACCGTTGAAGAATCTTCCTTTAGCAGTTTCATTGATTCCTTAAGACGGACTTGACGTATAAACTGGCTTGCAGAAAGCTGTGTCTGTTTCTTGATCTTCCGGAGCAGGTTGGATCGGCTCATGTGCAGAGCTTCCGCAAGTTCGGACACCCCAAATTGTTCGTTGGCCAAATTTTCCAGAATTAGGGCTTCCGCTTGTTCTATAAAGTTTGGTTTTTTGGCCGATGGATTTGACATGTTGTTTTTTGCTGGCTCTAAATTAGGGAAAATATAGAGAATTATGCGTTATCGCCAACGGCCATCGATTTAGAGGAAAAAGCATCTTTTGCGTCATAAGTTACATTGCCGCGCCATAATTTTTATGCCCTCCTGAAACTTTACATAGTTCTGCGCATAGCTCCTACAGGTTGCTGCAAGTTCTATAGCACCTTTGTAACATCAAAAATCATAACGAACAATTTAAAACAATAATTATGAAAGCATCAATCACAAGAACAGCAACGGAGTCAAGAACAGGACAGTACTTCTCATCCTTTAGCGCAAGCAAAAGAACCCAATGGGCACAGTACAGAAACTTTAACCGCTAATCACGATCAATATGAAAAAATCAAAAAACAACACAGTCATGAAATCGAAGATTCACGAATACCTATAAAAATTAAATAACAAAGCCATGAGTAAAACGGGCATCAATCAATCGCCAACGGAATCTAGAAGGTTCACTTTCTTTACCCATTTTGAGGACAGCAAGAGAATCCGTTGGTCACATTCCAGACCTTACCTTCATTTAGAAGCCTAGTTTGTTGGTTTGAAAAAAGGGGTAGGCCCTAATCAAAGTCTATCCCTTACCATAACAAAATTATAACAATAATTAAAAATGTAATTATGAAATCAAAGATTCACGAATACCTATTAAAATTAAATAACAAAGACATGAGTAAAACAATCAAAAAACAAGCTAAGTTAAAAGTGGCGTGTGCTGCCTTTACTTTAATATCTGCACTAGCATTTGCACAAAACATTTCTAACACTCAAAACAGCTTTAACCGAGATGGTTTTATCTTCGAATTTGGTCTAGGTGGCGGTATAATCAGTATAGAAGATAGTGCTGGAACCCAAAGTTTTGATGATACCCAAGGCGGTGGCACTTTTCCTGAATTAAAGTTTGGCTATATGCTGAACAACCGTTTAGCCGTTACCGTTTCTGCACCTGGAATGATTTACACGCTTAATGATAACGACAGGCACTTTGGAGGCATTATACCTTCTGTTCAGTACTGGGTAAAAGACCGGTGGTGGATACATGGTGGTGCCGGTTTAGCCATAGATGGCCCTGCATTATATGATATTGAAGATAACATAAATGAAGATTGGAATACGGGTTTAGCTGTTATGGCGAGCACGGGTTACGAAGTGTACAGAAAAAACAAATTTGCCTTAAACGTCCAATCCAAATTACTCCTGGGTGGTGTAAAGCTAGATAATAATAATGACAGAGAGGTGGTGCAATTTAGTTTAGGAATTGGCTTTAGCTGGTTTTAATCATTTGCACCGCCAAAGGGTATAATATCCCAAGGCTTGCCTCGAAATTAAAAGTCCGTTTCCTACGAATGCATTGCGGGCTTGCCCCGAGGTCGTTTACTAAAGAAAAAATAATAGCAATAATCAAAAAAATATAATCATGAAATCAAAGATTCACGAATACCTATTAAAATTAAATAACATAATCATGAATAAACCATTTAGAATTAACACATTAAGAACCTTGGGATACATGTCATTAGGCCTTCTTTTACTTACGACCGCATGTGGTCAAACAAGCAGTAAATCAAAAACCGAAGTAACCACCAGTACCGAAACCAAGTCGGTAGTTGATGCACCAGAAATGGATATTCAAACAGCGATACTATCGGACAATCTTGAAGCCGTTAAACAGCATATTTCGGCAGGAACAGATTTGAACAAAAAAGACCCTATGACCGGGGCCACACCACTAATCACTGCCGCGAGCTTTGGAAAGCATAAAATTGCGCAAGCCCTTATTGATGCCGGTGCGGATTTATCGGCTAAAAATAACGATGGTGCAACAGCTTTGCATACGGCCGCATTCTTTTGTAGAGTCGAAGTCGTACAGTCACTTATTGATGCCAAAGCCGATAAGACCGCTAAAAACAACTTTGGTATGACACCAAGGGAAAGTGTTATGGGGCCATTTGCAGAAATAAAACCCATTTATGAAATGCTACAGCAGCAATTAGGGCCGATAGGTTTACAAATTGAGTTGACCGAAATCGAAAAAACCCGCCCGGTCATAGCAATGATGTTGCAATAATCGATTTTAAAATTAAACATGATGAAAACTGAAAGAAGATATGATATTGATTGGTTAAGGGTTATTGCCATTGGCTTGCTGCTCATTTATCACATCGCCATTGTATTTCAACCTTGGGCCATGTTCATTGGCTTTATCAGAAGCGATGAATTTCTAGAAGGTTTATGGAAACCAATGACCATGTTAAACGTCTGGCGGATTCCACTTTTGTTCTACGTCTCGGGAATGGGGCTCTATTTTGCCATGCGCAAGAGAAACTGGAAACAATTGCTTCTGGAACGGACAAAGCGTATTCTTTTACCCTTCGTCTTTGGCTTTATAGCCATAACCACCTTACACATGTATATTTTTCAGACGTATTATGATATGCCGTTGGGCTATTATCCGCATGTAGGGCATTTATGGTTTCTAGGGAATATTTTTGCATACGTCCTGCTGTTACTGCCCTTATTTTTCTATCTGAAAAAGAACGAGAATGGAAGATTTAAAAACGGCTTGTCCAAATTCATGGGTAATCCTGTTGGGCCTTTGTCGATTTCTATATTTTTTGTGCTTGAAGCATTACTGGTAAAACCCCAGCTATTCGCCCTATATGCGGAGACTTGGCATGGCTTTTTTATTGGATTTTTGGCCTTCTTTTTCGGCTTTCTTTTCGTGTACAGTGGTAAAACATTCTGGCAGACCGTTTTAAAATGGCGCTGGTTATATATTGGTTTGGCCGCCGTGCTGTTCGGCATAAGATATTTTAATTACGCGACGGAAGCACCCGGTTATCTTACGGCTATCGAATCCAATTGTTGGATTTTCGGCGTTTTCGGCCTCGGATATAAGTACTTGAACAAACCAAGTAAAATCCTGAGTTATTTGAGCCAAGCAGCGTATCCTGTTTATATCATACACATGTTTGTTTTGTACGCAGGGGCTATGTTCATATTGCCATTGGAAATACCTATCTTATTGAAATTCGTAGGTATTGTAGCTTTTACAGGTTTAGCCTGCTATCTCATTTATGAATTTATTATTAAAAGGATTGGATTCTTAAAGCCATTGTTTGGACTTAAATGGAAATCCAATAAAGCAAAAAAGCTCATGAAAATGTATCATCTAAAAATTAAGGACTCTTCAAATTAGTTCCAATTTAAAAAACCGAACGATTGGTCACACTTTTTAAGATACTTTAATGTTACTTTTTTGATAGTCTTGAAAGTTGAAATGTAACAAGCCTCGGTTTATTAAGTGTTCTTTAAAAATATTAAAATGTCGGAAAAATTAAGCCATCCCAAAGAAGTCCGGAAAACGATACTGTTGTTTTTGGGTATTTTGACCTTGCTAAGTACTATCTGTTATTACGCAATACTCAAGCTGAACCCTACAAGCATCTATGTCGGGGCTTTAATGATGAGCCCCGCATTATCCGCCTTTATTACATTGAAGCTACTGAAAAGACCGATTTCAAGTCTTCCTTGGGGTCTGAAAAGTTTGAAAAATTTGCGCCTATCCTATGTGATTCCGGTAGCCTATATTATGATTGCCTATGTATTGATTTGGGTTTTCGGTTTTGGAAATGTGCTCAATCAGGAAACTATCACCGAGTGGTCGCAAGAATTAGGCATGGAAGGTTTCAGTAGTACAATTATACTATTGACTATGATTGTTCTCTTATCTATTGTTGGTGTTGTAAAGAACATTGGTTCGACATTGGGCGAGGAAATAGGATGGCGGGGATTCTTCAACTACGAACTTCGGAAACTATTTTCCTTTGGTGGTGTTTCCATGATTAGCGGATTGATTTGGGCGATATGGCATTGGCCAATTATCTTTTTGATATACAAGGGAAGTGGAAACCTGTTGCTACACATTACAGCTTTTACCGTAATGATAGTTGCAATTTCGGTCATTTTGGCCTACTATACTTTTAAATCCAACAGCTTGTGGCCTGCGGCCCTATTTCATTCCGTACACAATATATTCATACAGAAGATTTTCACGCCGTTGACGATAACAAATAACTGCACGACTTTTTGGATAGATGAATACGGACTCATGCTACCGATTATTACGACGCTATTTGCCATCTATTTTTGGCGAAAGGCGAAAGTTGAGAAACTATAGGTTTTAAGACAATAAAATGAAAAAACAAACAACCGTATTATGGCAAAGAAACAATCAAAACGAATACTCAAAATCATATTAATTATGGCAAGCATCAGCTCACTATTCTTTGTACCATGGATTTTGCTAAGATTACTGTTAACACCATTACCTGATACGGTTCAGGAACAGGTCAATGATGCTATTGTATACGGATTGGACGGCATGATTGTTTATGTAGACCAAGCTGGCAAGCCACCTCAATTTTATGCCGCTGGCTGGCAGAATCGAAAAAATAAGATTCCTGCCAACCCAAAAGCTTTATTCCGGATTGCCAGCATTAGCAAGTTGTATGTTGCTGTTGCCGTAGCAAAATTAGTTAATGACAATCAGTTGTCTTTAGACAAAACGCTCGCTGATTATATGCCGGAACTGGTGGGACGAATTGAAAATGCGGATAAAATCACCTTGAGAATGATGGTGCAACATCGGAGTGGTATTCCGAACTATACTGACTTTCCGGGTTTTTGGATAAACGATTATTCGAAAAACACCAAAGAATCGCTCGATTTGGTCCTCGATACCCCAGCCGATTTTAAACCGGATAAAAAATATAGGTACTCAAATACCAATTACCTGTTGATTGGCGAAATCTTGGATAAAACATTGGGATATAGTCATCACCAATTTATCAAAAAAGAAATTTTAATGCCCCTTGGGCTCAACCACACCTACAGTTTGCTAAGTGAAGTGAATTTAGACGATGTAATGAGCGGATATGCCGTGGATTATGAGCCAGACCTAAAGCCAAATGATTTTGTAAGCCCTGCCGGCTCCATGGTGGCTACAGCAGAGGATGTGGGTATATTCTTGAGGGCGTTGAACGACGGCTCCTTGCTCAATGATAAGGAACAAGCTATCTATTCGTCAATCTATGTATATGAACATACAGGATTATTACCAGGTTACAGCAGTATTGCCAAGTATCACAAGGATATTGATGCTGTTGTTGTTCAATTTGTAAATACCAGTGGCGGATACTCTTGGAACGTATCAGAAAAAATTAATAATAGAATTGTAAAAATCCTGAAAAGGAGAAAGTAACCAATACCTTAAAACTAATATACGCAATGAAAAAAACAGATACTCTAGAAACAAATGCATCAAACAAGTCTCAAAGCGCATGAAAACTAAATCTCATCCTTTTTGGCGCTGGTTCTGGCTCACTTTCCTTATTGTTTCTCTTGGGTATGCATGGTATTCATTCTATGTACCTTCTAATGATATGGTTTGGAATGATGACATGGTATCTGCTCAAAAGCTTGCTGACAGTTCTGACAAAAATATTATGTTATTTTTTACCGGGGAATGGTGTTCGCCTTGTCGCATTATGAAGCGTGAAATTTTTGTAGACAAAGAAGCCATGAATGCCATTAATGCGAAAGTTATACCCGTAGAAATTAATATTGATGACCCTAATGTTGAAGAACTCGTAAAGCACTATAACATTGGCGCTACCCCAACCACAGTTTTTATTGATCCTGAGGGAAACGTAATTGAATACGCTGTTGGAAAGGTTGGGAAAACAGAATTCCTTGAAACGCTTGAAAATTTCGATTTGCCTTAATTCTAAGTAAGGTAGAAGCGCCTGATATAAAAAACGACATCATACATCTTTAAATTACAAAAGACTAAAGACATTTCGCTTTCAAAAGCAGCCATAATAAAATTGGGTGATACTTTAGACGAAAGTTATGCCGATATCTTTTGGGTTGATGCTCAGATTATTGAAACGCTTAGACCTAAAACTGACTAGGATTCCTTCACAACGGTTAACCTAATAATAGTTTATTGATATTTGTTTTATACAGTTTACCAATAGGCACAATATGATCTCCAATATGAATTCTATTGCCTTCTACACTACGTATATACTTTTTTGCAACTGCAAAAGACTTATGAACTTGAAGAAAATCATTGTCTGAAAATAATTGTATCGTATCCGATATTTTTTCTCGAATGCTGATGATGCCATCAGTAGTAATAACTTTGGTATAGTTGCCAGAAGCTTCAATAAATAGTATGGAATCTATAGCTACCTGAACATGACTATTATTTTGCTTTAAAAAAATATGCTTTCCTTCAGGCTTTATATTCTGTTGTCTTCCCATACTTATTGTACTAATGGCTGAAGACGTCACTTTATTAATAGCACTCAAAAAACGTTCTAAACTAAAAGGTTTTAACAAGTAATCTACAACGTTTAATTCGTAGCCTTCAATTGCGAATTCACTGTAGGCGGTCGTGACAATAACTTTAGGAGGTGATGATAAGGTTCTTAAAAATTCAAATCCTTTTAATTTGGGCATATTTATATCTAAAAAGATTAAGTCAACTTGATGTGTATTCAAATACTCAAGGGCTTCCAAAGAGCTATAACAGTTTTTCTGCAACTTCATATGCGGAAGCATTTCACAATATTCCATGATAATCTTGTGGGCTATATGTTCATCATCTATGATTAGATACCTCATTATTTTAATTTTAGAGATAGTTTAACTTTATAACTATTGGCGGTAACGTCAAAAGAAAGAGCATGCTTATTGGAGTAAACTAGCTCTAATCTTCTCTTTAAGTTTTTTAAACCAATACCTTCTGTATTGGGTGCTTGTTGTAATTCAAAATTATTTTCAATTATGAAATTTACCTTATTATCCTTTTCAGTTAAGTTAATATGGATATACGCGTCTTTTTCTAAATTTTCCAAGCCATGCTTAAAAGCATTCTCTACTAGAATAATAAATAGTAAAGGCATAATTTTAGCTTGCGGATGCTCAATTTCAGAATTCAATTGAACATCAGACTTTTTATGATAGCGTATTCCTTGAAGTTCAATATAGTTTTTTAAATAATCTAATTCTTGTTTGAGGCTAACCCAATCTTTTTGGCCCTCATAAATACTATATCGCATCATATCAGAAAGTTTAAGTACCATTTCCCTTTCCTTAGAATCTTTTTCCATTAATCCATACAAATTGTTGAGTGTATTGAAGAAGAAATGTGGGTTTACCTGACTTTTTAAATGCAGTAGTTCTGTTTTTTCTTTTTCATTCTTTAATCTAATAATTGATTTGATCTGTTTAAAAACCCAGTGGGCAATGGTGATAAATAAAAGAGTAAAGTACAGGACAATAAACTCTACAAATCCTTCCAACTTGCCAAAAGTGTCATTAAATAATACAATGACCAATCCTATAATTACAAGGGATATTTTATAAACACTGTTTATAATTTTCTTTTTCCCATCTGATATTTTCAACTTCATAGGTCAAGATTAATTAAATAAAATTCCTCCTACAAATTAGTTGACAAACAATAGATACAGAGGAATAAACACCTGCTTAGCAGGGATAAAGTACGTTTGCACCAGTCTTAAGGTCTTGTATCACGCCTAAAATGAGATGTGTCACTTTTTGTTTTTTACAATTAAGGCCCACCATAAGTTTGCCTCAATCAATCAAAAAACGAACAGTATGGAACTTAGAATTGACAATCTATCAAAAACGTATTCAAACGGGATTAAAGCTTTACAAAACATTTCACTAGATATACCAACAGGCATGTTTGGTCTATTAGGCCCAAATGGTGCAGGCAAGTCTACGTTAATGCGAACTATTGCAACACTGCAAGAAGCCGATGCTGGTTCCATTGACCTTGGAGACATCGATGTCTTAAAACAAAAAAATGAATTGCGGCAGGTATTAGGTTATTTGCCACAACAATTTGGTTTGTACCCAAAAATATCTGCCGAGGTATTACTTAATCATTTCGCAGTGCTTAAAGGCATCACTAATAAAAACGAACGTAAAGAATTGGTGAAGGCACTGTTATATAAAACCAATTTATATGAGGTGCGACAACAAAATCTTAAAGGATTTTCTGGTGGGATGAAGCAACGTTTTGGTATTGCACAAGCGTTGCTTAACAATCCGAAGTTACTTATTGTAGATGAACCAACAGCAGGATTGGATCCTGTAGAACGCAATCGATTTTACAATGTTTTAAGCGAGCTTGGGGAACATACTGTGGTTATTTTATCCACACACATTGTTGACGATGTCAAAGAACTCTGCACAAATATGGCCATTATTAACCAAGGTCAAGTATGCTTAAAAGGGCAGCCGTTACAAATACTGGAAGGCCTAAAAGATAAAGTCTATAAAAAAACAATCGAAAAATCAGAATTGAACCTATATAAAGAAAATTATCAGGTCATCAGTGAACGATTATTTCTTGGAAAACCAACCATTCATATCGTAAGTGATACGAATCCAGGAGACGGCTTTTCGCTTATTAATGCCGAATTAGAGGATGTCTATTTTTCGGAAATATTCAATAATACTAAACTTAAATCTAATTAGTTATGTGGTATACTATTTTTAAGTTCGAAATACAATACCGTATTAAACGACCGGACACCTATGTATTCTTCCTTTTTCTATTTCTATTTTCAATTGTTGGTGTTGACTTTATTTTTCAAGGTTCAGAAATGGGTCTTATGAAAAAAAACTCACCCATAGTGATTGCAAAAACAATGGGAGCTATTACAGGTATATTTATGATATTAGCCTCAATGATAATGGGCGTTTCTGTACTAAGAGATTTTGAATACAATATAGAATCATTGCTATTTTCTGCACCAATCAACAAAAGAGATTATTTACTAGGTCGATTTTTAGGATCGTTTGCAGTTTTGCTATTTGCATTTACAGGTATTTTATTTGGCATGATGCTAAGCGAATTTATGCCATGGCATAATCCAGAAGATCTATTAGGGTTTAATGCCTTTGTTTATATAAAGATATTTTTAATGGTATCGTTACCAACGTTGTTTTTTGGAGCTTCGTTGTTTTTTGTAACAGGTGCTTTAAGCAGAAACTTAGTAGTCGTATATACCCAAGGTATTATTTTATTTGTGATTTTTATGCTAACCAAAGCTATCACTAATGAATTTTGGCAAGCCATTCTAGATCCATTTTCGCTAACAACAACCACTTTTGCTACAAAGTCTTGGTCAGCTTTAGAAAAAAGTATCCAAGAGCTACCCTTTATTGGAGCCATACTTTATAACAAACTGTTTTGGGTTTCTCTAGGAATACTTGCTTTGATCTATGGTTATAAAAAATTCAATTTTAATATCATTAAAGAAAAGCGATCAAAGCGAAAGCAAGTTGAAAAATTAGTTGCTAAAAGCACTAGTGTTGTTAGTGATATAGAAATTCCTGAAGCTACAAAGCAATATGGATTACTTTCAAAATGGAATCAATTAAAACAATTTTCTTGGTTTTACTTTATCAGTATTTGCAAGCAAGCATCATTTTGGGGAATTGTTATTTGTGGGATGATTATCATTCTCATTAATTCCGTAAATCTTGGAACTGTGTATGGTGTGGATAGCTATCCAGCAACCTATTTTATTGTTGAAGAACTCAAAGAAACATCTATTTATTTCTTCATAATAATTTTAGTGTTTTATTCAGGTGAATTGGTATGGAAAGAGCGAGGTGCTAAGTTAGATTTAATCTATGACGCAACACCAATGTCTAGTTTTATAAAACTAATGGGTAAATACATTGGATTAAACGTAGTGTATGTAGTATTAATGCTCGCATTAATTGGTTCAGGAATTCTATTTCAAACATTAAGTGGGTATTACAAATATGAATTCCAAGTCTATTTTTATGGTTTCTTCTTAGAGATTTTACCGTTTTTAGCACTGTATACATGCATTGCATTTTTTATTCAATCTGTGGTAAACCATAAGTTTGTAGGCATAATGTTGGTGATTTTATTTTTTATAGCCAATGTTGCTTTAGGTTTATTCGGGTTTGATCACGAATTATATTTTTTCGGAGGCAGTGCTTTAGGAACGTATTCTGATATGAATGGTTATGGTCATTTTTTAAAACCCTATCTGTTCATTAAATCGTATTGGTTTCTCTTCGGAATACTATTACTAATTATTGGGTCTTTGGTAAATGTAAGAGGTACTGAAACCAATTTGATGCAACGCATAAGAGCTAGCAAAAACAGATTGAGCAAGCCGCTTTTTAAAGTTGCTTCTATGGTCTTTTTAGTATTTATACTCATGGGAAGTTTAATCTTTTACAATACGAATATTTTAAACACCTATTGGACCAATACTAAAGCAACTGAATTTAGAGTAGCTTATGAAAAGGAACTCAAACAGTTTGAATATATACCACAGCCCAAAATAGTAGATGTGAATTTAAAAGTGGAATTGTATCCTTCATTAAGAGATTATACTGCGGAAGGGTATTATATATTAAAAAACACCAATGCGCAACCCATTCATGAGATTCATATTCAGAAACTAATTGAAGAGAATATCACATTAGATGCTGTCACTTTTGATGGAGGCGCAACAGAAAATAATACATACGCTACCTACGATTATACCATCCATCAGTTGCATAGCCCTTTGAATCCTGGAGATTCAATTAAAATGAACTTTAAGCAATCATTCACTACGAATGGATTTGAAGCAGGTAATTCAAATGCTAATATTGTTGAAAATGGAACATTCTTTAACAATAAAGACTTTCCAACATTAGGTTACAACAGAAAATATGAGCTAAGTGATAGGGATGAACGTTCAGAATATAATTTGCCTGAAAGAACGAATAGAGCTCATAGAAATGACCCTAAAGAATTAGTTAATGCAAGATCTGGTAGTGATTCTGACGGTATTCATTTTGAAATGGTCATTGGAACAGAAATTGATCAAACAGCATTGGTTCCTGGGAATTTATTGAAGGAATGGACAGAAAATAATCGTAATTATTTTCATTATAAAATGGAAATTCCAATGATTGATTTTTACTCAATTGTTTCAGCAAGGTATGACATAAAAAAAGACAAATGGATTTCAAAATCTGATTCAATTTCAAAACAAGTAGATCTGGAAATTTACTATCATAAAGGTCATGAGTATAACATAGATAGGATGATGAAGTCTATGAAAGCTTCTTTGGATTACTATAGCACAAATTTCAGTCCGTATCAATATGAACAGTTACGTATCATGGAGTTTCCGCGTTATGCGCAATTTGCACAATCATTTCCGGGCACTGTTCCATTCTCAGAGTCTATAGGTTTTGTATTGGATATTGATGATGAAACCGATGTTGATATGGCATTTTATGTGACCGCACACGAAATTGCCCACCAATGGTTTGCTATGCAAGTGGAAGCGGCAAATGTAAAAGGGCAATACTTTATTTTGGAAACACTTTCTCAATATGCAGCCATGATGGTTTTAAAAGCGCACTATCCAAAAGAAAAGGTTCATCAATTTTTAGAGTTGCAATTAGAGAAATACGAAGAAGGCAAACTCAGAGAATCTGGAGCAGAACCAACGCTAGCATTAGTAGATAATCAAGACTATATTTATTATGCTAAAGGTGCCATTAACATGTATCAATTTCAAAAGGCAATAGGCGAGGAGCAGGTCAATAAAGCTTTAAGACGCTTTTTGGAAAATTGGAATACCACTAACGGTAAGCTTAAAATGAAAACCAATCGCTATGCCACCAGTCAAGACTTGTTAGGCTATTTTAGAGCGGTTACACCAGATTCGTTACAGCATATACTAGTTGATCAATTTGAAAGTGTTAAGCCTGTAGAATTGTAATTTCTTGGCTTATGGCACTTTACCAGGTTGCGAAATTAAGTTTGAACATCTTATAAAAATTATAGTTTATTACGAGGGCCATGAATACCAAACTAAATAACTAACAATGAATATGCTGCAGCGGAAAGTCAGATAAGTATTATTTTAAAAAAAGTAATGACCCGAGTAAACACTAATTATAGGCCCTGGCCCAATAGCTATAGGGGGAGGGGAGGGTAATAGGTATGGGAGAAAAATTTATTTCGAATTACGTTTAAACCTTCAATCGTGCGTCTATGTATTTTTCCTTTCCGAATTTAAAATCAATGTGTTTCTTTGTATATGAATGAATATCAGTACAAAAACACTCAAAAGTAATAGAACAAACGCCCTTTATTGGAAGTGCCAATTACTAGGATGGTGTACTGTTTCTGTTTATTGGGCATACACGGTATACACAAGAGATGACTATGGGGTGTTTTACACTTTCTGTAATTATGTTTTAGATGTTGCCATTGGAATTTTCCTGACCCACATGTACAGAACATATGCTTTAAAGGCAAATTGGAGTCAATTACCCATTAAAAAGCTGCTTGTTCGTGTAATTCCCAGTATACTTTTATTGGCTTTTTTATATGTGCTTTTAAACAATTTGAAGTGGTATGGCTATTGGACCTTGATAGCGGAAGAAGATAAGAATATATGGGTATCGCTTCTTTATTGGGATCCCATATTACTTACCGGTTTACGGTTAATGTCTATCTGGATTTTAGCGTATCATCTGTATCATTATTATCAAAAAGAAGTTGTAACGGCAAGAGAATATGCTCAACTTTCCTTAGTGGCGAAACAAGCACAATTAGATAATTTATCGGCTCAACTAAACCCACATTTTTTATTTAATTCCTTGAATTCCATAAAGTCCTTAATTGTTGAGAACCCTAATGTAGCCAGACGTGGGATAGACTTATTGTCCGACTTATTACGTTCCTCTTTATATGAAAAAGATAAAGACTTAATTTCAGTAAAAAACGAATTAGCTTTAGTAAATGATTACATAGAGTTGGAAAAACTTCGTTTTGAAGAACGATTGGAAATAGACATCACTCTTGATAAGACGTTAGCCCATTTTAAAATTCCAACCTTGAGCATCCAATTATTGATAGAAAATGCCATTAAACACGGAATTGACAAAGTTATTGAAGGTGGGTTAATAACTTTGAAAATTGATAAGAACGGAGATCAAGTCTATATACAAGTTCAAAATCCAGGAAAATTAAATGATACTAAATCTGCAAATGGTTTAGGTTTAATGAACTTAAAGAAGCGCTTGGAGCTTCAATATAATAAAGAGGCTTCTTTTACTTTAGAAGAAATAGCTAATAATATAGTACAAGCGACTATACTAGTACCCTACAGAGCAGATGAAAACATATAAAGCGGTTATTATCGATGATGAACGTTTAGCGCGAGAAGAGGTAAAACGTGCTTTAAAAAAATATCCGGAATTTATCGTGGTTGGAGAGGCAAACAATGTGGATGCGGCTATAAAATTAGTAGCGGACGAAGATCCAGACCTATTGTTTTTGGACATACACATGCCTGAAAAGTCAGGATTTGATTTATTAGAAGAATTAACCACCGTTCCAGAAGTTGTTTTTACAACTGCGTATGACCAATACGCTGTAAAAGCTTTCGAATTAAACGCATTGGACTATTTGGTTAAACCTTTACGGGAAGAACGCTTTGCAAAAACCATAGAAAAAGTAAAACAGGAGTTGGCAGAGAAGGCAAAGGTGTCACAAGATGTTTTGCCCATGCATAAAAAGATTTTTATTAAAGACGGCGAAAAATGTTATTTCATTCCAATTTCTGATATCTACTATATTGAATCGATGGATAATTATGCGCGCCTATACTTTGGTGGTAAAAAGGCTATGATCAAACGTTCATTAAATCTACTTGAAAAAAAGTTAGATACCACCGTGTTTTTTAGAGCCAATAGGAGTCAAATTATCAACACACATTTTATTAAAGAAATTCACCCGCATTTTAATAATAAGCTACACATCATCTTGATTTCTGGTGAAAAGATTGAAGTTTCAAGCCGACAGTCTGTTAAGTTTAAAAACTGGAATAGCTTATAATTGATTGGTTTGTAAATTAATTTTACGCTTATTTTCTTTTATTCACGTTCCTGTACTTTCCCTTTACACATGTATATATTCATCATTTCTTTGCTTCAGAAATAAAATTTTAATTAAAAAAATAGAACGATGTGTAACTTCAAAAATAATTATCACCTACCTGTAATTCTAATTGTTTTGATCATTATGGGACTATATTCATGCACCAATGACACCTTAAAAATCGCTGCGCAACCTACTTTATCCGATTATTCCGTTGGAGAAAAATGGATCTGGAAGTATAAAGGTGTTACTACCGAAGGCGAGGTACGTTCAGAGGGAGAAGATACAAGAGAAGTAGTTATTGCAGATGGTGTTTTGGGGATGACAATGGGTAATGATACGATTCCAATAACAGACATTGTAAAACCGGAAGAAAGCGAAACGCCAAGATATGACTGGCCTTTGGAAGTGGGTAAAAAGTGGAAATATGAAAAAAATTGGACAAGTCAAGATGGTACCACAGGAAAGCAAAGTCAAGATGTAGAGGTTTTATCCTTTAAGGAAGAAACAGTAGAAGCAGGAACATTCATGGCCTATACGATTCAATACAAAGGTGTAATTACAAATTCGAGAGGGTATAATGCCAAAACGGATGAAGTGTGGTTGTATGCTCCGGCTATAAAAAATTTCATAAAACTTATCCAAACCCAAGATGATTTTTTATACGAAGAGGAGTTAAAACTGTATTCAAACTAAAATGAAAATTGAGCATTTTTCAATTGCACTTTTAAAAAGGAAACCATGAAAAGAATATTGCTGATATTATTTCTAATTCATCTTACTTCTTTTGGACAAGGATTTGAATTTAAAACGGTACCAAAGTCCAATGCTAAGGCGCTTGCCAATCAAATGCAAGCTTTGGCTGTATCCTATCCGCTAAAAGAATTGGCAGGATTGGACTTAATCAAGGTTCAAATCGTAAGTGAAAAATATGACGATGCCATAGCAACTATCGAGAAAGAAACTAAGGACAAGCCAAAAACGGAACAGATCTATTTAGATTTATATCACCAGTATGCCAAAGCAAAACTCACACCTAACTTTCAAGTGGCCTTTAGAGAATTATATAAATCCTATGTGACAAAGGCCGATGATTTTCAGGCACTGAATTTAGATGACACATTAATTGCGAGAGATGGTACGGACTATTTTATTGCTGATTTTGAACGTACTTATGAAAATTTAACTACTGAAACGATTTCGAATGATACTGCACAAAATTTAATCCACAAATATTTCTTGAAAATGGTTTATGAATCCACAAGAGATCTGTTTTTTGAAGCAATAAAACAAGACCATAAACGCAGATATCGTATAAATGACAGTATAATAGTGCCCATGAAAGATGGGGCAGAGGTTTCCGTAGTAGTGGTTGAAAGAAAAGAATCTGTTAAAGCGAAGAAACCGGCCATCTTAATTGCTTCTATTTATGCAGGTACCAATGAGACTGGGGCAATGTTATCCGCCTCAAAAGGCTATGTTGGAGTAATCGCCAATACAAGGGGGAAACGATTAAGCAAAGGAGCGGTAAAGCCTCTAGAACATGAAAATACAGATGTTTATGAAGTGATTGATTGGATTAGCAAGCAGCCTTGGTCCAATCAAAAAGTAGGAATGTACGGTGGTAGTTATAACGGATTTACCCAATGGGCATCCATGAAATATAAAGTGCATCCAGCTTTAAAAACCATTGTTCCCATGGTAGCCATTGCACCAGGAATTGATTACCCAATGGAAAATAATATACTACATAATTATTCCTATTCTTGGAATTTTTATGTAACCAATACTAAGTTTTTGGATTTTAAAGCCTCCCAAGATTTTACTCGATGGAATACCTTAAAAAATACGTGGTATACCTCTGGAGTTGCCTTTAATAGATTAGATAGCTTGGATGGACACGTAAATAGATTATGGAATACCTATATGCAGCATCCTAGTTATGATGCTTATTGGAAGAAAATGATTCCTTATAAACAAGAATTTTCAAAAATCAACATTCCAATTTTGACCATAACAGGCTATTATGACGATTCTCAAAGAGGAGCCCTATATTATTATGACCAGCATACTAAGTATGTAAAAAATCCAAATCACTATGTATTGGTTGGACCTTACGATCATTGGACGGCACAAACCCAACCTCAGGAGTTCTTAAGGAATTACAAATTAGATAAAACCGCCTTAATTGACATTAGATATGACTTGGTTTATCAATGGTTCGATTACATCTTAAAAGGTAAAGAAAAACCAAGTATTCTAAAGGATAAAGTGAATTTTCAGGTAATGGGAACCAATACATGGATGCACAAACCGAGTTTAAGTGCCATGACCAACGATACCTTGACTTTTCATTTAAGTGATGCTAAATCGGATGAATTTTATGCGCTTAAATCGAAATCGAATGCTTCCAAAATTAACTTAACCGTTGATTTTAAAGATAGAGAAAGCATGAATAACACAGGGTATTATCCTTGGCCTTTAGAAAAAGAAAACATCAATATAAAGGATGGATTGCTTTTTAAATCGGAACCCTTAGAGGAGGATGTGATTATAAATGGATCCTTCCTCGGAAATCTTGAATTTACTATCAATAAAAAAGATGTGGATTATTCCGTTATCCTATATCACTTAACGCCAGAAGGGAACTACTTTCATTTAAGCTATTATATTGGTAGAGCGAGTTATGCTACAGATCGAGAACAAAGAAATTTATTGACACCGAATCAAAAAACGCAAGTGTCTTTCGACAATTCTAAACTAATCAGTAAAAAGCTACAAAAAGGAAGTAGGATGGTAGCTGTGGTCAATGTGAATAAAAACAATAATGCACAACTTAATTATGGAACGGGGAAGGATGTGAATGAAGAAAATATTAAAGATGCAGAAGTCCCGTTAAAAATTATATTTTCAGGTAATAGTAGTATTTCCTTACCGGTTTGGTATTCCCTAAAGGAATAACCAAATTCTTATTAGTATATCATTGGCAAAAAAGGCCTATTCGATTCTCCTTTTGGCTATTTTTTTCCGTGGACAGGGGCTGCAGGGTTGCACCTATTGATCAAAGCAAAAGTAACGATGCGGTGAGTCCCATTGTAAAGATATTTGAGAAAACGAGCCCCATAGGCTAATTTAATGGATTTGGTATCATCTCACAAATAGTTATGGAATAGAGTGAAGTCCATGACCTTTACTTCCTGTTTTTCGGTATCTAGGTTTAAGGCCCTGAAAAAGTTATTTTGAAAAGGGGTATCATTGATATACATAGAAGTAAATATGGAATCCAAATTGGTTACTTGTTTCTATGGCATTTCAAGCTTTAGAAGTATTTGCAAGGTTCTCCCATATATCGTTAAATAAACTATATGGTTTTTGTAAATTTAGCTTTGAATAATGCCTGTAATCGATAAGAAATCAATAGCTGTCTTGCCATTTGTTAATTTGAGTAATGATATTAACAATGAATATTTCTGCGATGGCTTAACCGAAGAAATAATTAACGCCTTAGCATCTATAAAGGTATTATTAGTGACCTCTCGTACTTCTTCCTTCTATTTTAAAAACAAAAAAGCAACCTCTAAAGAAATAAGGGAAAAACTAAAGGTAGCTACATTTATAGAAGGCAGTGTAAGGACATCCAAAAATAAAATGCGCATTACTGTGCAAATGATAGATGCTTTGGATGACTTTCATTTCTGGTCAGAAACTTTTGATAGAAATCCTGAAAATATTTTTGAAATTCAAGATGAAATTAGTCTGTTTATCGCTGAAAAATTACGCGAACACATAGGGCATCTCGAAATCGAAGATAAGCTAGTAGAAGCTATTGATGTACCTGTAGCTATTTATAGAGAATATTTGAAAGGAAGGTACTACATCATGAAACTAGATTATAAAAACTCTATAAAGGGTATCAATATCTTAAAAGAAGTAATACATAAATCACCCAATTTTTCAAATCCCTATTTAGATATAAATCTAGCCTATGTTAATATGGGAACTATGGGGCTTTTGCCCGCATTTGAAGCATACGAGAAGGCCCAACCTTATTTGTTAAAGGCATTAGAGCTAGACCCAAACTCATCAAGGTCACAATTGAATTTGGCTTGGATAGAATGCTGGCAAAACTGGAATCTTAAGAAAGCTTACGAACATGCCAATAAGGCTTTGGAGATGCAACAAGCAGACGATATTTACTTAACCATTTCTAATTTTTTGACCGTAGAAGGAAAATTAGATGCGGCAAGTAATTATCTTGACAAAGCCTTACAGTTAGATCCTTATGCCGCTATAAATCATCATTACAAGGGTTTTTTATACTACTTGAAGGAAGATTATAAAACTGCGATACCTTATCTAAAAAAGGCATTAGATTTAGACCCTAAGTTACCCTTTCCACCAATTTATATAGGGATTTGTTTATTGATGTCAGGCAAACCAAATGAAGCTTTGACATATTTCGGTTCACTTGAAGGAGTTTCTGTGAAAGACCTCACCAAATTAGGAGGTGAAACCATGTGCTATGCAAAACTCAATGAAACGGAAAAGTGTAATGATGGATTAAAAGAATTAGAGACGTATTTAAATACTGATCTTGTAGATAAGGCATTTACGTTTTTGATATTAGTAAATGCCTTGTTAGGTAATAACGAAAAGGTAATTGATTTAATAACTCAAGCATACAATAATCGTTTGCCCGTAATTTTATTACTTAATCCATCACCAATTCTTAAACCTGTTAAAAATCACAAAAGGTTTAAAGACATCATGCTAAAAGCCATTCCAGATAATTTAAATTATAAACAGAAAAAGAAGTATAAACAGGCTTTACTAGATTCCAACGAAATCAAAAAGTACTGCAAGGAACTAGAGCAAATAATGATAGACTACAAACTGTATTTAAATCCAGACCTATCCTTAAAAGATTTAGCTTCTTACTTGGAACTTCCTGCCAATTATGTCTCGCAATTATTAAACTTGGGGTTTCAAAAAAACTTCTCTGAGTATATCAATACCTTTAGGGTTAACGAATTTAAAGAGCGCGTTCTTCTAGAAGAAAACAAAGGATTAACCATAATGGCTGTGGCATACGATAGTGGTTTTAATTCTAAAACCGTATTTAATACGTTTTTTAAAAAAATAGAAGGCACAACACCAAACACTTACCTAAAAAGTGTCCAAAAAAAGTAGTCTTATATTTCTTACTTTACTTTTATAAGCTCTCTATCGATATAATTTTAGTTAGTTTTTTAAAATAGTATATATTTGAAAAACAATGCCTTACGGATATTTTATAAAATTAAAACCACATTTTTTGTGATTTTTTAGACACTTCATAAACTAATAGAGTGTAATAATCTTTAAATGCATTCAAAAAAGAAATTCATTCAGGATATAAAAGAAAACGAAGGTATTATTTATAAAACTTCTAGAATTTATTCAAATAATACTGAAGATCAAAAGGACCTATACCAAGAAATTGTGTATCAACTCTGGAAATCTTACGATTCTTTTAAAGAGCATTCTAAAATAAGTACTTGGATGTATCGTATTGCACTAAATACCGCAATCAACAATTTGAAAAAAGAAAAAAGAAAAGGAACTCGAATATCCATTGACGATTTTCTTTTAAATAAAATAGACCATGTTGACACGGTTATGGAAGAACGGGTAACACTGTTATATGCGCATATAAAAAAACTCAGCATTGTAGAAAGAGGAATTATACTACTTTATTTGGAAGGTAAAAACTATGATGAAATTGCTACAATAACTGGTTTTACAAATACCAATATTGGTACACGTTTAGGTAGGATTAAAAGCAAATTAAAATCTCAAATTAAGAAATAATAGAATAATGGAACTAGAAGAAATGAAATCCCAATGGGTAGATATGAGTCACAAAGTTGACCAACAAAAAATATTGACAGATCAATTGATTATAGATTTAACCAAGGAACGTTTTAATACTAAAATGCGGGCTATATCTGTCCCAGAATCAATATCAGCACTCATGTGTTTTGCTGCTGTACTGTTTATTATTAGCAATTTTAATTCATTAGATGTATGGTACTTAAAGCTTTCAGGTGTATTTGCAATTATTGCTTGTTTGGTACTACCTGTGCTGTCTTTAAAATCAATTCAAAAAATGAAGTCTGTGCATATATCTAAAAGCACTTTTAAAGAAACTGTAGAAGCATATGCAAAAGGTAAATCAAAGTTTATGCAAATTCAAAAAATAAGTTTTTACACCAGCTTTTTAGTACTGGTAGCTTTGGTTATTGTATTTGGTAAAATCATAAAAGATATCGATGTATTTACAATGACAGAAAAGCTAAATTGGTTAGTCCCTTCTGGTATTGGGGTCTTGTTTATATTCTCACAATGGGTACTAAAAAAATACAAGAAGGCAACAGAGTCAGCAAATACCATATTGCAGGAACTAGAAGACTAGCCCTATCATAATCTAATAATCATAACTAGGTAACGTATTTATTTTAATTCTGAATGTTATTCGGATAGGAAAAATACGTTCAAATTCTAACACATTTAAACTTCATAAAATGAAAAAAATACACATCACATGCGCTATACTTATGTACTCGGTTTTGAGTTTTTCTCAAGACATTACAGGCATATGGAACGGAACAGCAAAATTAGGAGAAGACAAAGAAATCAGTTTTATTTTTAATATTAAAAACATTGAAAATGAATATGTTACGGAGTTTTCAATACCCAAGCAACGTGTTACTGCTCTAAAACCTCAAAAAACGACTTTTGAAAATGGTGTATTACTTATAGATGGTGCAAACTTAGGTGTAAAGTACGAAGGTAAATTCAATCAAACATTAAAACAGTTTGAAGGCACATTTACCGAAGGTGTGAATCAACTTCCTTTAAACTTGAAAAAAGGAAAGCTAAAATTGGAAGCTAAAAATAATAGACCTCAAGAACCTGTTAAACCGTATCCCTATAATGAAGAAGAAGTAGTTTTTGAGAATAAGGAAGCTAATGTATCACTTGTTGGAACATTAACCATACCTAAAAAATCTGGAAAATCTCCAGCTGTTATTTTAATAAGTGGTAGTGGTCCACAAGATAGAGACGAAACATTTGCAAATCACAAACCTTTTTGGATAATTGCAGATCATTTAACTCGCCAAGGTATTGCAGTTTTGCGTTTTGATGATCGTGGTGTAGGAAAATCGACAGGTAATTTTAGTAATGCTACTACAAAAGATTTTTCAACAGATGTAGTAAGTGCTGTAAAGTATCTAAAATCAAGAGCAGATATTGATGCTAATGATATCGGATTAATAGGTCATAGCGAAGGTGGTATTATTGCTCCTTTAGCAGCAAATCAAACAAAAGGCGTGTCTTTTATGGTTTTATTGGCTTCTACAGGAATTCCTGGGAGTGAAATATCATTAATGCAGTCTATATCAATGAGGCCTTTTCCTGTACCAAATGAAGCAGAATATGAACGAGCCATTAGAAAAGCAATTAAAATTGCGTCTTCAGACAACGAATTATCAATAATTAAAAAAGAATTGACAAATCATTACAACAAAACGATTGCTCCTATATTAGAACCATTAGTTGGTAATGATGCCAAAGTGAATGAAATTATTGAAGGTTTAATCGAAACAAGAACTACACCTTGGGTTCGCTATTTTTATAATTACAATCCTGCTACTGAAATCGAAAAATTAAAAATTCCTGTATTGTCCTTAAATGGTAGTAAAGATACCCAAGTAAAAGCCAAAATAAATCAAAATGGAATACGTCAAGCTTTGATTAAAGGAGGTAATCAAGATTATAAAATCATAGAATTAGAAAACTTAAACCACTTTTTTCAAGAGTGTGAAACTGGAAAGATGGACGAATATCAAAAGATAGAGCAAACGTTTTCCCCAATAGCATTAAAAGAAATTTCGAGTTGGATATTAGAGCATGTAAATTAATTCGTTCGGATTCATAAAACAGAATGGTTTAAGAATGGCTTAAACTTAGTTTTGTCTAATAATAAATTTTAAATCATGAGAAAATATATAACTGTAGTTCTGTTATTGTTTACAATGATAACTTTTGCACAGTCTGCTTCCAAAAATCAAAAGAATGTGCTCATAATTGTAAGTAGTTACGGTAAAGATAATGGTAAAACACGACCAGGATTTGAGTTTGAAGAGTTTGTAGATGCCTACAATATTTTTACTTCAAATAATAGTAAGGTTACCGTGGCTAGTCCTAAAGGTGGTAGTGTTGTGGCAGATAAATTTGACGCAACCAAAGAAAAAAATAATGCTTTTTTTACAAATAAGAATACAGCTTCCATACTTTCACAAACAGTAGCCACTTCACAGGTAGACGCAGATGACTATGATGCTATCTATATTATTGGTGGTAAGGGTGCAATGTTCGATGTTCCATATGACCCTTCATTACAAGATATAATACTAAATCTATACAATCGAAAAGGTACAGTTTTGGCTTCTGTTTGTCATGGTACTTCTGCCTTTATTAATGTGAAACACCAAAACAATTATATTTTAGATAATGAAAGGATTACAGGATTTTCTAATGAGGAAGAAAAAATTTTTAAGAGTAAATGGATAGATGAATTCCCATTTTTATTGGAAGATGCCGTAAAGTCTAGAGGTGCAAAATATCAAAAAAGTAGTTTTATGCTAGAAAACGTGGTCATTTCTGGCAAGTTTATAACAGGGCAGAATCCAGCTTCCACAAAAGTTTCGGCGGAAGCTGTGGTGAATGCTTTAGGAGTGAAGCCTGTGCAAAGAGCTAAGGATAGTAAAGAGAAGTTAGAAAAAGGGATGCGTTTAATCACTTTTGGTAAACCTTATTTTTTCAATGAAAACTTTCAGTTATTAGTAGCAAAAACACAGCTGAATCTTCAAAACACAGAACAAGCAAAAAAAAACACTTGAAGAGCTAATTGAAAAAAATCTTTTAAAAGAGGAAGCTACAACGTTACTTAATGGGATTACTAAAAGCTAAATAATGAAGAAAAAAGTTTTATTTTTTTTAAAAGTTAGTTGCGCATTAATTTCTATAGTAGTTATAGTTATGGCAACAGCTTATATATGGCCAACGAATACATTACAACCACCAAAATCTTTCGAAGAAACTATCATTAAAAATGTAAGTATTGTCGATGTTAAAACAGGTAAAATAGCTAAGCATCAGTTTGTTTTAATTGAGCACTCTCGTATTACAAAAATTGATAGTACAAATATCATAGTTTCCGATGATGCTTTAATAATCGATGGCACCGATAAATTCCTAATTCCAGGTTTATGGGATATGCATACCCATTCCGATCAACATTCAGAATGGTTGCATCATCCACTGTACATCGCAAATGGCATTACTGGGGTAAGAGATATGTCTGGTCAATTGAATGAAAAGGATAGTTATTGGGTGGGTAGTAAGGAACGTTTGCAATGGAATAAAGATTTAGAACTTAACACCAGGGTTACACCTAGATACGTATTACAAAGCAGTTACCAAATGGATGGTGTAAAAGCCATTCCTGAAGATGCACCAGACTTTTTTAAACTGCAAAATCCATCCCAAGTAGATTCATTGCTACAATTCTATAAAAATGAAAAGGTGGATTTTATTAAGGTGTACCAACAGCTACCAAAGGACACCTATAAAACATTAGCATTAAAAGCACCAGAATATGGGTTGCATCTAGCAGGTCATAAACCCATGTTTCTAAGTTTGGAAGATGCGGTTAACCTAGGACAAAGAAGTTTTGAACACGGACGAATATTCATGTACGAATGTTTCCCGGAAACGGATAGTTTAAAGCATTCAACGAATTGGAAAGCCTATTTTTCTAAATCAAAAGCAAAGATTGTACACCAGTTTGACAGTGTTCAAGCAAAAGCATTGATGCGTTTAATGCAGCAAAAAAAAGCTTATTGGACACCTACCTTACAGACCTTGAAGTTTGAGGCCAATGCGCATAAAAATGAGTTTACCAACAATGAAAATCTAAAATATGTAACCAACATTAGAAAGCGGTTATGGTGGAAATATGATACAGACCATAACAAAGAAAAAAATCTAGAAAGAAAAGGTGAAAATGTAAGTGAACAATTTTTTGAAGCTTCGAAAAATCAACTATCCATGGCACATAGAATGGGGGTGCCCATTATGGCAGGAACAGATGTTATGGACTCTTATGTGTTTGCCGGATTTAGTTTGCACGATGAATTATACGAATTGACTTCTGCTGGGTTGACCAACCTTGAAGCTTTACAAAGTGCAACTATGGTTCCAGCCACCTACTCAAATGCAATCGAGGATTATGGAACCATTGAAATAGGCAAAAAAGCAGACTTGGTTTTACTGGATAAAAATCCCTTACAGGATATAAATAATACAAAAAGCATCAATGGAGTACTGTTAAACGGTGTGTATTATGATGAAGAAAAACTCAGAGAACTAAAGGCGTTTACAGAAACGGCTGCTGGTAGTTTTCATATGAATGTAAAAACTTTTGTAAGCTTACTGAACAGTCCTTTAATACGCGTGCAGTTTGCCGATTAATACATGTGAAAACAGGAAATGAATCATTTATCGGAAACAAATAATTAATGTCCTTTTAGTTTATGATACAACTCAATTTAAATAATATTGATGATGACTACTTCGCTTCAGCTTGGGGGCTTTATGAAGAAGCCTTTCCAGTTTATGAGAGAAGAACATTGGAGGCACAATCATGTTTACTGGAAAACCCTATTTACAAGTTTGATGTATTCATTGAAAAGAATGTGTTCATCGGTTTCGTTATGTGGTGGGATTTTGAAGATTTTCAATACATAGATCACTTTGCCGTAACAAAATCTCTAAGAAGTAAAGGTTATGGAGCCAAAATATTGGAAGATTTTATAAAGGGAAATTCTAATCCCACTTTATTAGAGGTTGAATTACCAGATAGCTCAATCAATAATAGAAGAATTCGATTTTATGAGCGACTTGGGTTTAAGTTAAACTTACACGAATATAAGGTCCCATCAAGTATTGATGATCGTAAAATTGATTTATTGGTTATGACGTACCCTAACTCGATATCTAATGAAAGCTTCCAAAAGTTTGTTTCCAATAATCACCCTAAAATTTTTAAATCCTTTTAGGGGCTTGAAATTAGTTTTGATTTTTAAACTAGAACTTTTCTTTAAAGTTGACAATTAATTTTACCTCATAAATTATTAACAATAATAGACCGCTTGTTGTTTTCTTTGGTAATATTTAAAAATGCGTCATAATTTATAGTCTTGCCTCATAATTTATAGTACTGCGCTAAACTTATTAACTCTTGCTTCATAACTGTTTACTGTTGCTTCAAGGTTCATCGCATCTTTGTACCATCAAATCGGAACAGTTATTCTAAAAATTCAAAATCAATTAATTAGAATGCTGTTTGCTGATTAAAAGATTTGGTTCTGGTTTTTAAAGTAGAACTTTTTGGTTGCAAAGTCTATTTAATTTTATCAAAAATCTAATAATTATAACAAAAATGAAAATTGAAAAAAGTGGAAAGGGTCTAAAATTAGGAATAGGGATTATACTAGGTGCTATAGTTGGTTACTTGACCTCAAATATGCAATTGTGGTTTGTTTTAGGGATTGCCATAGGTTCAGCATTAGAATATGGTGCCAAAAAAAATCATAAAAAATAAAAATCACTCATTACACATTCCACTTTTTTTTAAGCATTAGCTATTAATGCTTGTAACATCAGAAACAAAAATCAAAAAATCAAAAAGCGAACAATCATGAAATCAATTAAAATGAAAACAATCAAAAAACAAATGGTATCAAGAATGGCTTGCGTAGCCTTTGCATTAGTATCAAGTATAACATACGCTCAAAACGCAAATCCAGAAACAACAACAACACAGCGAGATGGCTTTATTATTGAATTTTCAGTAGGTGGAGGTCTAATCAGTTTAGAAGATAGTGAAGGTATTCAAACGTTCGACACATCTCAAGGAACGTTTGTTTTACCAGATTTAAAGTTGGGCTATATGTTAAATGAAAAACTAGCCATTACTGCCGCAATGCCAGGAAATATTTATGAATTTCAGGATAATGACAGGCATTTCGGAGGTTTTATTCCATCGCTACAATATTGGGTAAAAGATCGTTGGTGGATTCACGGTGGAATTGGTTTAGCAATAGATTCGCCAGCATTATATGATATTAAAGACAATGTAAATGACGATTGGAATTTTGGTTGCGCTGTTATGGCAAGTACAGGTTACGAAATTTACAAAAAGAAAAACTTCGCACTTAATGTGCAGTCAAAACTAGTTTTGGGTCGTGCGTCTTTAGAAGGAGATGCACACAGAGATGCAGTAATCTTTAATATAGGGTTAGGCTTTAGCTGGTTATAAGCTTTAACATAAATAGTGAGTTATCCCCTATTCACAACCCTATTAAAAAGAAACTTTTTATAATTATGAATACAAAAACATTACAAAAACTTGGTGGATTTTGCTCAATTTCACTTGGATTAATCTACATCATAGCGTTTATAGTTTATGGTGGAATATTAGCGTATCCAAAGGCAGACGCAACGGATATTGAAAGAGTAAACTTCTTGTCTGAAAACTATGTAATGCTTTCAACAACAAACTTAATAAGTTATGTTTTATTTGGAATTTTACTTGCTGTATTAGTTGTTTCAATACACCAAAAAATAAAAGATAATTTGCCAAATTTTTCGATACTCGCTTCTGTTTTTGGAGTAATCTGGGTTGGCTTAGTTATAGCCAGTGGAATGATTGCAAATATTGGACTTAATTCTGTCATTAAAATTGGAATTGAGGAGCCACAAAAAGCTATATCAATCTGGACAAGTACTGGTATTGTTTCAGAAGGACTTGGTGGAGGAAATGAAATTGTTGGAGCAATTTGGGTATTACTTTTAAGTATAGCAGCTTTAAAATATTCGTTTTTCTCAAAACCATTGAACTTTTTAGGCCTACTTGTTGCGCTTGCAGGCATTCTAACCATTTTACCTTTCGTCGTATTCAAAGAAATTTTTGGGATTAGTCAGATTGTTTGGTTTGTATGGATTGGAATAGCAATGATTCGTAAACCACATAAATCGTTTGCTCACAAGGAATCAAGTTAATATGCGAACAAAAATTTTTAATTATTCCTAACTAATTGTTAGGTTTCATTCAAACAAGCTAAATGATAAATAAAAGTTTTGAAAAAGCAAAAGAGCAAAGTAAATTATTAGAAAATGATTTGTATAAGAATCCTCAAAAGTACCGCGTATTAACGGGAGATAGACCTACAGGTAATTTGCATCTTGGACACTATTTTGGCTCTATTATAAACCGATTAAAATTACAAAGCTTGGGAATTGAGACTTATATTTTAATTGCTGATTATCAAGTGTTGACAGATAGAAATGTTTTTAATGAAATTTCAAAATTCACCTATGAACTAACTTTGGACTATTTAGCCTGTGGATTAGACCCTGAAAATTATAAAACTCATATTTTTCCACATAGTCATATTCCTGAATTAAATCAACTAACTATTCCATTTCTGACATTAGTTTCCAGTTCAGAATTAAACAAAAATCCAACTGTTAAAGAAGAAATTACTGCTTCAGGACTGAGTAATATTAATGCAGGAATGTATATCTATCCAGTTCATCAAGCTGCTGACATTTTGTTTTGTAAAAGTAATGTGGTTCCTGTTGGAAAAGATCAATTACCTCATATAGAATTAACTCGGAAAATTGCAAAGCGCTTTAATACCAAATTCAATAAAAATATTTTTACAGAACCAGTTGCATTTTTTACTGATACCCCTACTATTCTTGGGTTAGACGGTATTCAAAAAATGAGTAAAAGTCGCAACAATTCAATTATGATAAAGTCAACAGCTGACGAAACAGCAAAACTAATAAAATCTGCCAAAACTGATTCAAGTCGTTACATATCTTACGACCCCGAAAACAGACCAGAGGTTTCCAACTTACTTAAGTTAGCTTCCTTATGTTCAGATAAAAGTCCAACAGATATTGCTGATAAAATTGGCGACCAAGGTTCAGGAAAACTTAAACAGCTAACAGAAGAAGCCATAAACACATATTTTGAGCCTATTAGAAAAAAAAGAATAGAGCTTGAAAAAAATAAAGATTATGTCAGGGATATTTTGCTTAAAGGTATAAGTAAAGCGAGAGAAACAGCTATTGGAACGTTGAGTGAAGTCACTGAGGCAATGAATATGAAAATATAATAGCACTACATCCAGCAAAGAACTGAAATCGGACTCGATTCAATCTTTTTATTTTGAAAGAATAGATTTGATTTTGAATGGAATCTCGAAGAACAAATAAAGCGAACGGAAGCATTTCAAAAAAACAAAATAACTAAAACCATTACTTAATTCTACTTTTTCAAGAAGGTAAACTTCATACAAATATCAATCAATCAATAATCATCATTAATCAAAAAACATCATCATGAAAAAAACTTTAATTACCTTGACTTTGTGCGGACTAACATTAATCGCCAAAGCTCAAAACACAAGTGTAGAAAAATCAACATTCGGATTACAAACTGGAGTTCTAGGAATCTGGGCATATAATGAAGCAAAACTATCAAATACCCTAGCACTGAGAACAGAGATTGGTTTTGATTTTGGTATTTGGGAATCTACGTATTATGATGATTATGATTCTCCATTTCTACTAACACCTGTAATAGTTGTGGAGCCAAGATTTTATTATAACCTCGAAAAACGTTCAAAAAACTCAAAAAGAATTGATGGGAATAGTGGCAACTTTATTGCTTTAAAAATGGGTTATCATCCAGATTGGTTTGTCTTATTCAATACTGACGATGCTCCTGTGGTAAGTGATTTTTCTATTATACCCACTTGGGGAATTAGAAGAAATTTAGGTAAACACTTTAATTATGAAGCAGGTCTTGGTGCAGGATTTAGTTACACATTTGCTAAACGTGCTGGTTATTTAAACAACAAAAGTGAAATGGAATTAAATATGCACTTGCGTATAGGATATAGGTTTTAGCAAAAACAATAATAATTTGAATATCAAAATGGAAAAGACCTTCATAACACTACTTATCGCTGGAATACTTTCTTTGCAATCTTGTGATGCAAAAAAACAAAAAACTAAAGATAATAATATACCAACCATTAAAAACCCATATCTGGGACAAAAACCACCAGGATTAAGACCTTTACCATTTGCTCCAGGTCTTGTGTCTACGGATTTGTATGAAGTCAATAGTGCATTCACCCCAGATATGAAAGCGTTTTATTTTATTAGAAGAGGAGAAGAAAATAAAAAATCAGCTTTTTACGAATACAAATACAGCGAAATTAATGGGGAATGGAAGAAATCTGAAATAGCATCTCCATGGATAGGAAGACCGGTAATATCCCCAGATGGACAAACCATGCATTTAGGTGACAGATATTTAAAAAGAACGGAATCTGGATGGTCAGAATTACAAAAACTAGAACCTCCAACTGTAAGTAATGATTCTATGTATATTATGCGCCTCTCATCATCTTCAAATGGGACGTACTATTTTGACACCTATAAAGAGAATGATTCAACGTTTCCAATTCGCTATTCGCGTTTAATTAACGGTAAACATGAAGAGCCCAAGGCCTTACCCAAAGCAATAAATAAAGGAACCTTTTTGAGCCATCCTTTTATAGCACCAGATGAATCGTATTTGTTATTTGATGCTCAAAGAGAAGATGGTTATGGAGATTCAGATATTTACATCAGTTTTAAACAAAAAGATGGTACTTGGGGTAATGGAATTAATTTGGGAGATAAAATAAACACCAACGCCTGGGAAGCTTCAGCAAGTATAACGCCAGATGGCAAGTACCTTTTCTTTAGTAGAAATGTTGGATCAGACGATTTTGAAAATGTAGATGTTTTTTGGGTAGATGCAAAAGTTATCTATGCTCTTAAAAAGGAATAATGAAAAGGAAAGGTTTGTTCCAATTTCAAAATGCGAACTTTTGTACCCCACATTTTAACCAACTTTGCTATCAACAAAAACAATTATGAAAGCAATAGAATGTCTAAAATATGGGGAGGTAGATAATCTGGTGCTAAGTCATGTAAAAAAACCATCACCAAAAGCTAATGAAGTACTAATAAAGATACATGCAACTTCAGTTACCACAAGCGATGTTCTAATTCGGAGAATGAATGAACCTTTCATTCCTAAACTTATACTCCAACTCATATTTGGTTTTGGCCGTCCAAGAAACCCTGTATTGGGGATGGTAACAGCTGGTATTGTTGAGCGTAAAGGTAAAGATGTAACATTGTTCGAAATTGGGGATGAGGTTTTTGCGTATGGTTCAATCTCGCCTACCAAACTTCGTTTTGGTTCTTATGCAGAATATATTTGTTTACCAGAAGATTGGAATCTAGCCCTAAAACCTGTAAATCTTAGTTTTGAGGAAGCTGCAGCGATACCTTATGGTGGCTTGCTTGCTACTCATTTATTAAAAAAGACGAGCATAAACAAGGGCGACAATGTTTTAATTTATGGAGCGTCAGGAAGTATAGGCACAATGGTCATTCAATTGGCGAAGCATTTGGGTGCTCATGTCACTAGTGTTTGTAGTGGTAGAAACTTCGAATTAGTAACTTCTTTAGGAAGTGATAAGGTGATTGACTACACGATAGAAAATGCTGAAAAACAATTGGAAAGGTATAAATATGTGATTGATGCCGTAGGCAACTCAAAATCATCGATACTAAAAGAAAAGAGCAAAAAAGTATTGGCTTTGAATGGCAAATACATATCCATAGATCATGGCACTCCATTAACACCAAAAGAAGCTTTTTTTAATTTAAAAAGGTTAGCAGAACAAGAGAAACTAAGACCTGTTATTGATAGAGTATATTCTTTAGAAAAAATGGCCGAAGCTCATAAATATGTGGAGATGGGTCATAAAAGAGGAAATGTGGTCATCACTATTTAGCTCGCTATGGATTTTCCCAATTTATAAATCATCAACTCGTGCTGAGCCCAGTCGAAGCATCAAAAAACGAACAGTGTATTTTTGTCAAATCAAAAGAAGGAAAAGAAAAAATATAACCACAACTACCACTTATTTCTGACTGATATAATCTGATGTTTAAATTTAACCAAATGAAAATAGTAAAACGACTTTTAAAAATTGTATTCGCTCTCATTGGCCTGCTTGTGCTAATAGGAATCATTACACTTTGGGTTGATTCATCAGGAACAAATTACCTTGAGATTAATAAGAATGAAACTGCATCTAATAATTCTTACCTGATAAAAAAAGTCAATGTCATCCCAATGAATCAGGACACTGTTTTAGTTGATAAAATGGTGTATATAAAAAAAGGAGTTATTGAAAAGATTGCAGACACTATTGAGGTCAAAGGGATTGAAATTATTAATGCAAAGAACAAATACCTAACACCAGGACTTATAGATATGCATGTGCATGTGTGGGATAGATATGAACTCGGACTCTACCTATCCAACGGTGTAACAGCAGTTAGAAATCTTTGGGGTATGCCAATGCATTTAAGAATTAAAGAAGATGTAATGGAAGAAAATATTTTTTCACCATCGTTTTTTACAACAGGACCAAAACTAACAGGCTCTGAATTCATTGGTGATGACAATTTAAATCTAAGTAATCCGAGTGAAGCTAAAGACAAGGTTGTAGAATATAAAGACAGAGGTTACGATTTCATCAAAACGTATTATGGATTGGATAAGGAAGTTTTTGATGCAGTGATTGAACAAGCCAAGATTTCTGAAATGGACATTGTTGCTCACCCTTCTCAAAAAGTACCATTTTCATATCATTTAAACCCACAAATCAAATCCATTGAACATGCTGAAGAAATTGTGCAGCAACCTTTGCAGTTTGATTTAGATACCCTTAAGCTTCAGGCTGTTATTGATTCTATTTCCGCGTCTAAACATACAAGTTATAGTCCTACACTTACGGTGTTTCATAATATTTATCAAATGATGATGGATGATGACATTTTAGATTCAGAATCATTGAAGTATATGAATCCACTCATTAAAATGGATGATAGCAAAAGACAATTTGAGCGTTGGTATAATGCCAAGCAAGAAGATCCTACGACCGTTGAGCGGATAAAAAAACAGCATGATTTTCACATGAACATCGTTAATAAACTGCATGAAGCTGGAGTACCTATAATTTGTGGCACTGATGGTGGTATTGGAGTTACGCTTCCAGGGTTTTCAATTCATACAGAACTGGCCTTTTACAAAGAAGCTGGCCTTTCTAATTATGAAGTGTTGAAAACAGCTACTGTCAATGCTTCTCGAACGCATTCAATGATGAATCAACTTGGAACTATTGAAGAGGGCAAGATTGCTAATTTGTTATTAGTGGATGAAAACCCGCTTTTTAAGTTGTCTTCGCTTAAAAAACCCACCTATGTTTTTGTGAAGGGGCGAAAATTGGACAGAGCGACTTTGGATTCTTTTAATGAAAAGGCAAAAAATCGAAAGAATTTAATAGCTACTGCTCTGAGGTATTTGGAAAACCTAATCATTGAAAAATAAACTACTGGTAAAAATGTATATGAAATCAGAAAAATTAAAATAAGATTTAATAGAAAGGCTTGTTTGCATCATAATTTATAGAACTGCGTCATAATTTTCAATCTATCATCAAACTTTATACATAAGGCTTCATAAGTGGTTAGAAGCATATTGCTTCTTGATAGATATTTGTAGAAACAAAAATTGAGCTATTAATAATAAAAATTAAAGTGTAACAAATACCTATCATCGCTCGTCATAACATTCAAAATACATCAATCATAATCATCAATCATAATCATCAATCAAAAAACGAACAGTACATGTTTTTCAAATCAAAAGAAGGAAAAGAAAAAATCTTATCCCTTTACAATCAAAAGTTGAATGAGCTGAATATTGAATATTCAGAAAAATTTATAGAAACAAAGTTTGGAGTCACTAATGTTATCATTACTGGCGACACTAAAAACCCTCCATTAGTACTGATTCACGGCACAGGAGGTTGTGCACCACAAATTTTAGATTCTTTCCCCAATCTAGCTTCAAAATATTGTGTCTATGCAGTAGATGTGTTAGCACAACCCAATAAAAGTGCAGAGAATCGATTAGACATGAAATCTTTAGATTATGGAAAATGGCTTATTGAAGTAATCATAAAACTAAGACTGAAAGACGTGACCCTGGTAGGCTTTTCCTTTGGAGGTTTCATTAGCTTAAAAGCACTAGTGTTTAATGAAACGACTATAAAACAGGTATTCTTAATTGCACCAGTCTATATTGTTAATGGTAATCCTCTTGTAGGTTTGTTTAAAATGTTCCTACCATTAAAAAAGTTTATAAAAACTAACAATCAAAAGCACATTAAAAAGGTAATGAACGTACTTTTTTCTGAATACGATGATTTTGCATTAGAGTTTATGTCTTCTACGTTTCAACACTGCAATATGGATTTTTCTCCTTTACCAATACTATCTAAAAATGATGCAAATAGAATAAAAACACCGATTACCATTTTTGCCTGTGAAAAGGATATCATGTTTCCCGGAAAAAAAATGATTAAAAGAGCAAAACGAATATTTTCTTCTATAGAAGAAGTTGTTTTGATTGAAGATGCTAAACACGTACCAAATTCAAAGGATTTTAAAAAAATAGAAGATTTAATTATTGATAAAAACAGGCACTGAAATGATACAAGAAATTAAATCTTTAAAATTTCCCAAATCCAATATAATTTCAATAAATGGAATTGAGTTAGAAGTATTTGAAGCGGGTAAAGAAAATATTGGCAATCCAATTGTACTCTGTCATGGCTTTCCCGAACATGCCTTTTCTTGGCGTTATCAAATACCAGCGCTTGCTAAAGCTGGTTATCATGTCATTGTTCCAAATCAAAGAGGATATGGCAATTCATCGCGCCCTAAAGAAGTAACGGCATATGATATAACCCATTTAACAGATGATTTAGTGGCCTTACTTGATTATTACAACTACAGAGATGCTGTTTTTGTGGGGCATGATTGGGGCGCAAATGTAGTTTGGAACCTTGCACTCTTGCATCCAGAGCGTGTCAATAAAATACTAAATCTTGCATTACCTTATCAAGAACGAGGTGAAAAACCATGGATTCAGTTTATGGAAGAGATTTTTGGTGAAGATTTCTATTTTGTTCATTTTAATAAAAAACCAGGAGTAGCAGATGCTGTGTTAGAGAATCATGCAGAAAACTTTCTTCGTAATTTATTTCGTAAGAATGTGCCTCTTGCACCACCAGAACCAGGAATGTTAATGATGAATCTTGCAAAAGCGGAAAAGCCTTTTGGTGAGCCTATTATGAACGACGTTGATTTGTCTGTATTTGTAACGGCCTTTAAAAATTCTGGGTTTAATGGCGCTATTAATTGGTATAGAAACCTTGACCGAAACTGGCACGTATTAGCAGATATAGACCCAATCATCAAACAGCCTACACTTATGATCTATGGTAATCTAGATATGATTCCAAAATTTGAAAGGCTACAGGATTTTGTTCCGAATCTGGATGTGATTTGTCTAGAGTGTGGCCATCACATTCAACAAGAGTTACCACATGAAACAAATGAATCGATTTTAAAATGGTTGGCAAAATTTAATGGTTAAAAAAGAAATGGAAACAAGAATGGTATTTTATAGAGAAGGAGCAGAATTTGTTTGAGACTATAGACAAGCCTTAATTTTTGAATCCATTTAATTAACAATACTAAAAATACGTATGAAACATTTTCTTTTATTCATCGGATTCCTAATGTTAAACGCTTCAGTTTTTGCACAAACGGAAGTATCTAAAATAGAAAACACGCTTTTAAATTATATAAATGGTACTTCTTACAATAAATCTGCACTTATTGAAAAAGCATTTTATACCAATGCAAACCTGTATTTAGAAAAAAGTAACAAAACACTTTGGACCGTTCCTGTCAAAGAATATGCAAGTTGATATAAAAATAAAAAAGAAGGAGAATTTACGGGAAGAATAGGTAACATTTTATCGATTGACAACTTTGAAGGTGTTGCTACTGCAAAAGCAGAAATTATTATCCCTAAGAGTGGTTTAAGATACATTGATTTGTTTCTTTTAAAAAAAATTGAAAACGAGTGGAAAATTATTAGCAAAACTGCTAGCAGTGAAAAAAGTAACCAAAATGGTGATAAAATATTATTTATAGTATCCAATGCCTCATTCCATGGAACATCTAAACTTCCAACGGGTAATAGCTTCTCTGAAATTGTTAATGCTTATGATACGTTTAAAAAGGAAGGGTTTACTGTGGACTTCGTTAGTCCATATGGAGGTAGTATTCCACTAGCTTATATTAATACATCTGACGCACTCCAAAAAAAACTGCTTTACAGTGAATACTTTATGTATGCTTTAAAACACACCAAAAAGCCTAAAGAAATTATTGCAAAAGATTATAAAGCGGTTCATTATATCGGAGGTGGAAGTGCAATGTATGATGTGCCTAAGAATAAAGAAATTCAAAAAATAACAATGACCATTTTTGAAGAATATAATGGTATTGTCTCTTCAGTATGTCATGGAACGGCTGGTATTGTTGATTTAAAAACAAAAGATGGGAAGTACTTGGTAAATAATAAAATAATTAGTGGATACCCAGAAGCTTATGAAAAAGAGGGTGCCGAATATTTTAAGCAATTCCCTTTTTTAATTCAAAAGACCATAGAAGAAAGAGGTGGAATATTTAAATATTCTCCTAGAAACTCGGTACATGTAGAGGTACAAGGAAATGTAATTACAGGTCAAAATTATTTATCATCTAAAGATGTAGCATTAAAAATAATCGAAAATTTAAATAATCGAGAAATCAGTCAATAAAATGAAAAAAGCCAACCAAATTTCACTAACATATTTTTGCATAATAGTATTGATGGGTAGTACAGTTTCATGCTCAAATGGTGATAATATTGCAGGTTTTAATCGTGCTTATGTAAGCATACCCGATTCAAGTTTTGAAGCGATACTTATAAAAACAGGTGTAGATTCTGATGGTATTATAAATCAGCAAATGCTAAGCAGTGATGCTGAAGGAATAGCTACCCTTGATTTAAGCAATCTAGATTATGGAGCTATTACTGATTTAACAGGAATAGAAGGCTTCACTAGTTTAAGGAAATTAATTGCCACCCAGCATGATATAGCACAAATTGATTTAAGTGATAATTTAAATTTGGATACGTTAAATCTTGCGGGTAATAAATTGTTAAGTATTGATATTAGCAACAACAGTAAACTAGTTTTACTTGATTTGACTGCTAATGAAATGAATTCAGTAGTTGGATTATCAGAATTAGGTGAATTAAAAGACTTGGATTTGTCTTGGAATTATTTTGAAACTTTTAGTATTTCTAGCGAGTCGTTAGAGGTTTTACATATGAGTAATAATGATTTGTATTCACTCGACATTAGTTCAGATCCAAATCTAAAAAACCTACTTTTAACATCAAATAAATTGCAAAGTTTAGAGGTGATTTCAAATAAAAAGTTAGAAACATTACTGGTTTCTGATAATGAGCTGCAAACTATTAATCTCTTAGAAAATAATGATTTAACGCATCTTTATATCACCAGTAATTCACTGGATAGGTTAAACGTGAGTTTTAATCAAAACCTTATTGATTTAAAAGTAGATAGAAATCCAAATCTGTCATGCATTAAAGTTCTTGATGGACAAAGTATACCACAGATTTCTAAATCAGATTATCAAGAGCTAAATGCTGATTGCAATTAAAAACGCCATAAAACTTTGAGATACAATCTATTTAATTTGCGGGCTTACTATAAAATGCAATAGAACAATATTTCATTATAGTAGACATAAGTAAAATTATTGGCACCCTATTTATTTCGGGATTTTACTATCTGATATTGAGCTTGTGGATATTCATGATAATCAAAGAATAGAGTACTATTATTATAATCAAATTTTGAGATGAATATAACCGAACAACTAAACACCATTAATGACTACTATGCTCCAAAAATAATTGGTGAAGTAAATGATGTTTTTATAAAACTGGTGAAAATACAGGGTAATAAAGTTCCTTGGCATCATCATAAAAATGAAGATGAATTATTTCTTATTATCAAAGGAGCGCTTCTGTTTGAAATAGAAAATCAAGAACCGTTTACCATGAAAAAGGGAGACTTGTTTATTGTGAAAAAGGGAATCAGTCATAAGGTAAGTTCTAAAAACGAATGCCATATAATGCTTATTGAAAATAAATCAACATTGCATACAGGAGAGGTTGTTAATGAAATTACTAAGCCTATTAAAAATCAAATCTAGTATGATAATGAACTATAAAAAAAGGTGTTTAAGTCTGCTATTGTTGTTGATTGTAGCATTCGCTTATACACAACCTAAAGAAGCAGATAAAATTAGGATTCTGTATAAATGATTGATATATAATTAATTATAATGAAAAGTTGCAATTCTGCCACCCCGACCGAGAAAATCCAATCATTAAAGGGTTGGATTTTTTTGGAATCATTGCCTTTTTGTGTTTAAGGAACCCATTTGATATCACTAATATCACATAAAGTGTTTACGTTTGGGTGACTATTTGGTACTAAAAAGACGCTTAACCCCTTCCTCATTTACAGAATAGTAAATAATAGTAAATTTAGATTTAGCTTAAATATTATAAACCCGACGGTTTTAGATTTTTAAAGTACAGAATAACAGTATTTTATATGATTTAATTAGTAACCGCATACGCTACCGTATACCGTGAGCTTCAAAAAAAAATCCGTTGATACTGAATGTAAATCATTCAATTTCAACGGATTAGTTGTAGCGAGAGAGGGACTTGAACCCTCGGCCTCCGGGTTATGAATCCGACGCTCTAACCAACTGAGCTACCTCGCCATATTATTTTTAAACGGCTGCAAATATAGTGGTAATTTATTTGTTCTTCAACAAAACTTCATGAAAAAAATTATACTGATCATTTATTTTTTTATCATTTAGAAATATATATATTGCTCGGCATAAAGTAGCATGACAATGAGCGATAAAATAAAATTTGAAATAGAGTTTGTAATTCAGTCTTCACCACAAATGTTATATCAGTACTTAGCAACGCCTTCAGGACTGTCTGAATGGTTTGCGGATAATGTTAATTCTAGAGGTGAAAAATTTACCTTCATTTGGGACGGGGCAGAAGAAGAGGCTAAACTGTTAAAAAGAAAAACAGATGAGTTTGTACGTTTTGCTTGGGAAGAAGCAGACGATGATAGCTTTTTTGAAATGAAGATAATAGTTGATGAAATAACAAAAGATGTTTCATTGTTTATAACCGACTTTGCCGAAGAAGATGAGATAGACGAGTCTAAAATGCTTTGGACCAATCAAGTATCTGATTTAAAACAGGTATTGGGTTCAGCTTAAAAATATTCTTATTTACAGTATCTTTGAGCCTTAATTTTTTAAGGCTTTTTTTATGTTCAATTTTAATGGCGGACTACTAGAGGATAATTCATCTTTTCTAAATGAAAAGAATAGGGGAGTGCAGCTGGGTGATGCCGTTTTTGAAGAGTTAAGGGTAGTAAACGGTGAAATAATTTATCTAGAAGATCATTATTTACGCCTAATGTCGTCCATGAGAATATTGAGAATGGAAATTCCAATGAACTTTACTATGGAGTTCATGGAAGCTGAAATTCTTAAGATATTCTCTGAAAGTGACCTTAAAAAAGCAAAGCGGGTTAAATTCAACGTTTTTAGAAATAGTCAAGAAGATTATTTTGATTCTGATAATAGTATTTCTTATTTTATTAACAGCAGTACGTTAGAGAATCCTTTTTTTGTATTGAACAATAGCATTTATGAAGTAGAACTTTTTAAAGACTTTTATAAAAATTCTACGATGCTATCTAACTTAGATACCAACAATAAAATTTTAAGTGTTGTAGCTGCGATTTACGCCCGTGAAAATGATTATCAGGATTGTCTGTTGCTTAACGAGAGAAAGCAGGTTATAGAGGCTATAAATGGTAATATTTTTGTAGTAAAAGGTAGTCAGGTTAAAACTCCGCCCATTACCGATGGTTGTACCAATGGTATTCTTAGAAAAAAATTGGTGGAACTGATTTCTAATTTAAAAGAGTTTGAGTTTGTGGAAGACAGTGTTTCTCCTTTTGAGCTACAAAAAGCAGACGAACTTTTCATAGTCAATGCAATTGACGGAATTATTCCTATAACCAAATACAGAAAGAAGGATTTTGTTAATATCGTTTCTAAAAGTTTATTGGGTAAACTAAATGCTGCGGCAAGATTGTCTTTGAGTCCCGGGAGTTAATTTAAACTTGGGTTCTCTGGAGCATTTGACCATAAAAGATAATTACCGCCTAATTGAATCATATTTTCTTTCCAAATGGCTTTTGCGGCCCTTTGAATGATTCTGCTTTCATGTTCATTTTCTACAACTATCCATGATTTTGAAGTAAGCTCTTCGTCTAGTTGTAAAGATGACCAGCCCGAGTATCCTAAAAAGAAACGAATATCATCTTCTGATATAATTTCCTTATTGATCAATTCTACAGTGGTTTCAAAATCTCCTCCCCAATATATACCATCAGAAATCTCAACACTGTTGTCAATTAAATGCGGAACCTTGTGTATAAAATAGAGGTTGTCTTGCTCTACGGGACCGCCATTATATACTTGAAAAGGTAATTCTATTTCAGTAACCAATTCATTGATTTGGTACTCTAATGGCTTATTTAAAATAAAGCCAACAGAGCCCTCAGTACTGTGTTCTGCTAATAAAACTACAGACCGGTTAAACGAAACATCTCCGGTTAACGATGGTTCGGCCACTAGTAATTTTCCTTTGGTTGGCTTTAAAGCTATCATAAATTTGATATGATTATATTTCTAAAGTAAGACAAATCCTCTTAAAAATCAAAAACATAGAAATAAAAAAAGCGCCTTTTAAGGCGCTTTTCATAAATTTATCAGTGTAAAATTAGTTTACAGCTTTACCTAAATCAGCACCTGCTTTAAACTTAACTACATTTTTAGCAGCGATTTGGATAGTTTTTCCAGTTGATGGATTTCTACCTTCTCTTGCATTTCTTTTAGATACGGACCAAGAACCGAAACCTACTAAAGAAACTCTATCTCCTTTTTTAAGAGAATTTTCAACATTTCCCAAGAAAGATTCCAATGACTTTTTTGCCGCAGCTTTTGTGATGCCAGCGTCAGCTGCCATTGCATCGATCAATTCTGTTTTGTTCATAATGTGATAATTAATTGTGATTAAATAATTTATACCTACTAACAAATTTATATGGATTTCTGGGCAACGCAAGTAAAACGGGCGGAAATCCCTTATTTTGTTGATAACTCAGCGTGTTTGTTGATAAAGTAGGTTTTTTTCTACGTTTCTTTCAGCCCAATAATAACGGGGCTTCAGCCCATTTTTGCATTTTCTTCCAAATTAAGGCCGTTCAACAGGTCTTTTACTTTCATTCTTTTCTTACCCTGTAACTGTATTTCTAGTAGATTTATATATCCCTCTTTAACGGCTACTTTTATCTCTTTCTTATTAAAAACTAGAGCTCCCACTGCAAGGTCATGTTTTTCGGTTTCGGTTTCTACCTTATATATTTTTGTGATGATATTTTGGTCACCATTTGTAAGTGTGGTCCAGGCAGCTGGGTACGGACTTAAACCTCTGATGAAATTATATATGGTAACGGCAGAATTGCTCCAGTTTATTTCACAAGTTTCCCTATGAATTTTATGTGCATCTTTTAAACTTGGTAAATTAGGCTGCGCATGGGTAGTAAAATTCCCAGATTCAATTTGTTCTACGGTTTTTAGTACGGTGTTTGCTCCTAAATGCATTAACCTATCATGTAAATCTTCGGCATTATCGGTTTCTTCAATCACTGCCTCGTCTTGCATAATTATTTCACCGGTGTCAATTTTTTCGTCAATAAAAAATGTGGTAACCCCTGTTTTTGTCTCTCCATTAATAATTGCCCAATTGATAGGGGCCGCACCACGGTATTGTGGCAATAGTGAAGCATGTAAGTTAAATGTGCCATATTCGGGCATACTCCAAACTACTTTGGGTAACATTCTAAAAGCAACAACAATTTGTAAATTGGCATTTAGCGATTTTATAGTATTTAAAAAGTCTTCGTCTTTTAGATTAGTAGGTTGTAGTACTTTAAGATTATTTTCAACGGCGTATTTTTTAACTGCAGATTGATTAAGTTTTCTTCCTCTACCCGCAGGTCTGTCCGGTGCTGTAATGACGCCAACAATATTATATTCATTTTTAACCAGTTTATCTAAAATGCCTACGGCAAAGTCCGGTGTTCCCATAAATACAATTCTCAATGCTTCCATATTATAATAGTTGGTATTCGTTAATGTTGTTTAATGTAATATAATTATCCTCCAAGAGCTCCTGTATTGCAGCAATGGTTATCTCTTGAGTGGTATTGAGTTTATTTTGTAATTCTCGTGAACCTGCATTTTTCTCTTTTAATATTTGGATGATTTTTATTTTGGCGTGAACAATAGGTGTGTTTCCTGTTGACTGACTAACACAAACATCACAGATTCCGCAGGGTTGTTCTTGTTGTTCTCCAAAATAATGTAAGAGCTGTATGCTTCTACACATAGTATCATTTTCAATGTAAGTAAGCATAGCATCAACTTTTGCTATTTTAAGTTGGTTTTGTTCTTCAATATTTTTTGCAAATACATTTATAGTCCTGTCATCATCTCTTGGTACCAAGAAAAACAATTCTAAATCGCTAGATGCGCTTGTGTAATCTATAATCTCATCTTTTGCCAATTGTTCAAAATTTTGATGGATCATTTTTTCTGGTAGAGCTGTTTTTTTGGATAATACATAGGTGTTAATATGTGTGTCAAACTCAAATAACCCACCATAAGTTCGAAGTACAATTTTTATAAAATCACCCAGTTTGTTGTTCTTATCTATATATCGATAAAGGGTGTCCTTGTCTGTTATAAATTTAATGGTAATTTTTTTTGAAAAGCTTTCAGAAAGTGAAATAACCGAATTTCTGTCCAATAACTGTAAGGTATTATAAGTAACAAAGGTATTGAGCTTATAAATGCTACAGAATTTATTGAAATTAAGATGAAATTTTGCTTCGGTGAATTCACCAAATCCAATTTGAAAGAAAGTATTTAGTTTTTTATAGATCAACTTCACCTGGGCAACACTAGGTAGAATTTCAATAAACTGCCTTTTTACCAGAACTTTATCAGTTGTATTGGTCAGTATTATTGCTTTTGAGAATTCCCCATTTCTACCGGCTCTACCAGCCTCTTGAAAGTAATTTTCTAAACTATCGGGAATTTGATAATGTATAACCAATTCTACGTCTGGTTTGTCTATGCCCATACCAAAGGCATTGGTGGCGACCATAATTTTGTACTTGTTCTTAAGCCAAAAATTCAATCGTTCTGTTTTTTTTGCCTGATCTACACCGCCATGGTAAAAAGTAGCACTAAGGTTGTTGTTCACCAAGAACTTAGACAATTCTTCTGCCATTCTTCTACTTCTAACGTAAATTATGGCACTATGCCGTACTTTTTGGCAGTATTGCTTTAAAAATCCTCTTTTATCTTCGGTAAACTGAACTTCTAGCCCAATGTTTTTTCTAAAAAATGAATCTTTTATGACTAAAGGGTAAGTGAGTTCTAATGAACTGATAATATCTTCACTTACTCTTTTTGTAGCCGTTGCGGTCAAAGCTACCATTGGAGGAGTAGGGTGTAATTCCCTTAAAATGGAGCAACTTAAATAGGCGGGTCTAAAATCATGTCCCCATTGTGATATACAGTGAGCTTCATCAATAACATACATAGAAACGTTCATGCTTTTTATACGCTCTTGTACTAATTCTTGCTGTAGGCGTTCCGGTGATAGGTATAGGAATTTGTAATTACCATAAATGCAATTATCCAATAGTTTATCGATCTCGTTGAATTTAAGTCCGCCTTTTAGACCTATGGCTTTAATGCCTAATGATTGAAGATTGTTTACTTGGTTTTCAATTAAAGCGATAAGCGGCGATATTACAATGCAAATGCCTTCTTTTGATAACGCAGGAACCTGAAAACAAATAGATTTTCCACCACCAGTGGGCAGTAGACCTAGTACATCTTGACCATTGATTATGGCATTGATGATTTCTTCTTGAGAGCCCCTAAAACTATCAAAACCCCAGTATTTGGATAAGATTTCTTTTGGGGTATTATTCACTAGCGCCGTTTATATGGTCTATTACAAATTGCAATCTATTTTCAATGGTTCCAAAAGGAACTTCAACAGGTTTGTACCCTAATTGTATGTACGTGTTTTCCAATTGTTCATGAATACCACAAGCTTGCTCAAAATTTTCCATTCTTTCATTATCCTGTACATAGATTTCTTTCCATGGTGGTAGTATTAACACTTCGTCATACCTGTTTTTTGAACATAAATCGGCATAACGTGGCTCAGGAGATTGCCCAAAATAGTTCATATATGCAATAACGTCAGGTAATCCACGATCGTAGAACACATGTTCTTTATTTATGTTGTTACCGTTCTCAAAATGCTTTAGTCGAGCATTGATCAACTCATCGTTAAAACTCTTGGCATCTTTAACAAAATCAATAGGGTTGACCAATTGATCTTCTAATGAAACATCACCCAATGCATCTAAAGTCATGGTTCTTATAACTTCATGAAAACAATGGTAGCCATTATTTTCTAGGGATGATATCAATACGGTTTTTCCAGTCCCCGGTCCTCCAGTGACAACAATTCTTTTGCTTTTCAAACTCTTATATTATAAACGCAAAAGTACATAAACCGCTAGTATTAAAAAACTGGTGTATTAGACTTATCTTTGCTTAAAATATGAGTTATGGACGAAAAGAATCCAGAGGAATTTTATAAAAAATTAAGAGAGCAGCTTACAGAAACTTCTAAATGGCCGTCTAATTATCTTTACAAGTTCATTGTTGAAACCGCTACAGGTAAAATAGACCAGATCGAAGCAATTTTTGATAATATGGGAGCTGTCATCAACTTAAAGAAATCCAAAAATGGAAAATATACCAGTGTTTCTATTACCGTTAATTTAAACGGACCTGATCAGGTTATAGAAAAATATAAAGAAGTTGGTGAAATAGGAGGGGTAATCTCCTTATAAAATAGCATTTCATCTATAATTTTATTAATTTGGCATCGTTATTAGAACACTTCTCAAACACAATAAGCTAAAATTTTCAATTTGCAATTAGTAGAAAACCTAGAATACAATACGGAGCGTCCTCATTTGATCATACCTGAATACGGTCGTCATTTTCAAAAAATGGTAGATCATGCAGTGTCCATTGAAGATCGCGAAGAAAGAAATAAAGTAGCCCAGGCAATTATAAGTGTAATGGGAAATCTACAACCACATTTACGTGATGTGCCAGATTTTCAACACAAACTTTGGGATCAACTTTTTATCATGTCTGATTTTAAGTTGGATGTGGACTCACCTTTTCCAATTACTTCAAAAGAGGTATTGAAACAACGACCCGATGCATTAGAGTATCCACAGAATTTTCCTAAATACAGGTTTTATGGCAACAACATAAAACGTATGATAGATGTAGCTGTAGAGTGGGAGAAAGGTGATAAACGCTCTGGTTTAGAGTATGCAATTGCCAACCATATGAAAAAATGCTATTTAAACTGGAACAAAGACGTTGTTGACGACAAAGCTATATTTAAGCATTTATTTGAATTGAGTGAAGGTCGCATAGACTTGGCTTCAACAGGTGAAAGCTTAACGGATAGTGGTCAGTTTTTGAAGAATAGAGTTGCCAAAAACCCTAGGTCCAGTTCAAATAAAAAAAATCAAAGAAATAATAACCGCGGTAAAAAACGCTATTAATTTCCACTTCTCTAGATGGGGACATTCAAAATTGAAGGAGGGCACCAGTTATCTGGTGAAATAACACCTCAAGGTGCAAAGAACGAAGCACTTCAAATACTTTGCGCTGTACTACTTACAGATGAAAAAGTAACGATCAACAATATACCGGATATCGTTGATGTAAATAAACTCATTGCACTTTTAGAAGATCTAGGTGTTAAAATTCAGAAGAAAGGCAAAGGCTCCTATACATTTAAGGCAGACGATGTTAATTTAGAATATTTACAATCTGATCAGTTCAAGCAAGATGGTAGAGGTTTAAGAGGATCTATTATGTTGGTAGGTCCATTATTGGCACGTTTTGGAAAAGGATATATTCCTAAACCAGGTGGTGACAAAATTGGACGTAGACGTTTAGATACCCATTTTGAAGGCTTTATTAAGCTTGGTGCAAAATTTCGCTATAATAAGGAGGAATACTTTTATGGTGTTGAAGCAGATAAGCTGAAGGGTACCTATATGTTGTTAGATGAAGCTTCTGTAACCGGAACTGCGAATATTGTAATGGCAGCTGTCTTGGCAGAAGGTCAAACAACTATTTACAATGCAGCATGTGAGCCTTATTTACAACAACTTTGTAAAATGCTAAATAGAATGGGCGCTAAAATTACAGGTGTTGGTTCTAATCTATTGGTTATTGATGGAGTTGAAAAATTAGGAGGTACAGATCACCGTATGTTGCCCGATATGATTGAAATTGGTAGTTGGATTGGTTTGGCGGCAATGACTAAAAGTGAATTGACCATTAAAGATGTAAGTTGGGACGATTTAGGACAAATACCTACGGTATTTGGTAAACTAGGTATCACCTTAGAAAGAAAAGGAGATGATATTTACATTCCTGCGCATAAAGATGGCTACGAAATTCAAAATTATATAGATGGATCTATTTTAACCATTGCAGATGCGCCTTGGCCGGGATTAACTCCAGATTTATTGAGTATTATTTTGGTAGTTGCCACACAATCAAGGGGAGAGGTATTGATTCATCAAAAGATGTTTGAAAGCCGTTTGTTCTTTGTAGATAAGTTATTGGATATGGGGGCAAAGGTTATTCTTTGTGATCCACATAGAGCTACTGTTATTGGTCATGATTTTCAATCTACATTAAAGGCGACCACAATGACCTCGCCAGATATTAGAGCAGGTGTTTCTTTGTTAATTGCAGCATTATCTGCTAAAGGAACGTCTACCATTCATAATATTGAACAGATAGATCGTGGTTATGAAAATATAGATGAAAGACTACGCGCTATTGGTGCTAAAATTGTTAGAGTGTAATACTTTAATTATAAAATAAATAAAACTCCATAGTAGATGCTTGTCTATTATGGAGTTTTTTAGTTTTTATACTATTTTTCTATAACTGTCCCATCAGGATATTGAGCGAATCTACCACGATTAACTTCATGGGTATGGTCAGGGTATCTCCATGGCCATCCTCCAAATTGTGTGGTTCTAAATTCATTCATCGCATTTTGTAATTCTTCATCGGTATTCATTACGAACGGACCGTATTTAGCAACAGGTTCTTCAATAGGTTTACCTTGTAGTATAAGTAAATGGGCATCTGCACCAATGGCTTCTATCTTAATTTCTTTAGTGGCATCAACATTTACGCCATGATTCGGCTCTATGGATTCTCCTGCAAGATTTATGGTGTTGCCATCATAAAAATAAATTGTCCTTTGTGTACCTATTTTTGCTTTTGGCAATGTAAGGGTCCCATTTAATTCAACTGTAATATTCCAAATGGCAACATCATTCTCTGGATCATTTGCCCAAGAGTCAGGTGCTGGATCTGGTACATTGTTTGCTTTAAATTGCCCGGCAATAACTTTTACGCTGGCGTTTTCTAATTTAACAACAGGAATTTCTTCGTGCCATAACATTTTAAAGTGTGGGTCTACAAATTTACTTTTAGCAGGTAAGTTCAGCCAGATTTGAAATAACTCTAAAGGATTTTCTTTTTGAGTGTGTACCAAGGGAAACATTTCTGAATGCTGAACACCTCTACCGGCCGTCATCCATTGTACATCACCTTCACCAAAACGCCCAGCGGCACCAAGTGAATCTGAATGATCACAAAATCCTTTATTAACAATGGTAATCGTTTCAAATCCACGATGTGGATGAGCAGGAAAACCTGGCACCGTTGTACCATGATACATTCTATACCCATCCTTTATCTCAAAATCATTCCCTAAAGTTCTTCCTTCCAATGAATCATCTGGTCCTAACTCTCCATTGCCTTTTGGATAATGGTCTAAATGATAAACACAAAATAAGAAGGGATCTTGTGTTTGCCATGGAAAGCCTAGTTTGAAAATGTTTTTAATTTCCATATTTGTTTTAGTTGTCAATTAAACAATCAGTGAACCGCATTGTTGATTTCTACCCAATTGTTCTCTGGGTCTTTTAAATAAATCTGCCTAACACCATCCGCTCTTAAGGTTACTGAATTCTCTGCCCCTGGCCAGTCATAATACGTAATTTGTTTTTCTTTTAAAGAGGCTATTAACTCATCTAATTTTTGGGTGGCCAAACATAGGTGCACACTCTTGCTGTGCTGCATGGCAACACTATCTTTTCCTATTAAATGTAGCTGAGAATTACCTTGTATAACAAACCACTTAAATCCGCTTGGCGCTGATGGATGCGGTATTTCTTTGAGGTTTAAAACGTTTTTGTAAAAGTCTCCCACCTTGTCCAAATCCTTAACGATTACAGAATAATGGTCATAATCAAAATCAAACGATTGGGCAGAGACAACTGTACTACATATGGTAAATAGTAGTATGGTTATTTTTTTCATTTTTTTGTTGTTTAAGTTTGGTTCAAGTTACTTAAAAATGAAAGAAGCTATCTGTTAAGATAGCTTCTTTTTTCTTTAGAATTATTGACCGTTTAATGGTGGCGGACCATCTATCATAGGTTCATAAACTTCATCACCTTTACGTGTTTTGTATTCTTCTTTTACTTTATTCACCAATTTTGGATTTTGAAAGAGGTCTAGCATAGTCATTGCCATTGCCTTAGATGCATGTATCATTCCTTTATGACCAATAGACATGCCGCCGCAAGCCACTACGGCCCAGGAATGCCACGGTGTGCCGGTAGGAGCTACTGATACCCCTAAATTTATATTTGGTACGTTCCAACTTACATCACCAACATCTGTAGATCCACCACCTGGATTCTTTTCCGTTTCCTTTAATGGATGTACCGATCCGTCTATTCCCACCTCTGGTTTACCTGTTGCTTTTTGTATTGCCTTACCAAAGGCAGTTTCTTCTTCAGTATAGGTTATAGGACCTAATAATTCCAAATTAGATTGCATAATTTCTCCCCCAGACCGGTTTACCAATGTTTCATAAATACCCGATACCAAAGAAATCTTATAATCTACATTGGCCATAATAGCGGCACCTTCCGCCATTTCTTTTACCCGTTCATAAGTGGGTAACATTTTTGATCTTTTAGGATCTCTAACACGTACCCAAAGCTTGGCATAATCTGGGACTACGTTAACCACTTGACCTCCATCTTGTATATGATAATGTATTCTAGAAGTTGGTAAAATATGTTCTCTATAATAGTTTATACCAGTGGTATAAAGCTCTAGGGCATCAGAGGCACTTCTTCCATTCCATGGATCGGCAGAAGCGTGAGCTGTTTGACCGTAAAATTCTACGATAAAATCTATTAATGAAAGTCCGCTCTGTACGTCTGCCTCTATTTGAGCAGATGGGTGCCAGCTTACATTGACATCTACATCATCCCAAAGTCCGGCCTTTACCATCCAAACTTTTGCAAAATACTTTTCTTCTGCAGGTGTGCCTAAAAATTTAACCGTTCCTTTTATTTTTCCGGCTTCCATCAATTCTTTAATAGCAATTGCCGAACCCAAACTTGCGGTACCGAACATGTTGTGACCACAACCATGCCCAGCCGCACCTTCTTCATAAGGTTCTTTTACGGGTGATGCCTTTTGAGAAATTCCCGGCAAGGCATCAAACTCTCCCAAAATACTGATTACGGGACTTCCTGATCCGTATGTAGCTGTAAAAGCGGTTGGGATATCTGCAACGCCTCTTGTAACTTTTAGCCCATTTTTTTCAGCATAATCGGCTAAAATTCGTGAAGATTCACTTTCGTCAAAAGCAGTTTCTGCCAATGCCCAAATAGAATCGCTAATTTTAATTAATTCTTCTTTGTGTTTTTCAATAGAAGTGATGATTTGGTTTTTGTCTTTGCTCATTTTCTGGGCAAAAACTGTTGCACTCAAGCAAAAACAGAGCGCCATTAGAATTGTTTTTTTCATTTTTTCAATTAGATTAAGTAGTTGTTTTGATTAGTCCTTTTAAATATACTCAACTTTAACCTAATTTCTTCCGATGATTTTTTGTATTCTAAATAATTATGAAAATCGTAATTATGATACTGCTTCTTTGTAAGTTTCTAAGCAGCGTTCCCTTGCCATTTTGTGATCTACCATTTTTTCTGGATAATCTTCAGTACCATATTCAGGAATCCATTCCTTTATGTATTTTTTGTCCTTATCAAATTTATCTACCTGTGTCATGGGGTTAAAGATTCTAAAGTAAGGTGCCGCATCTACACCACTGCCTGCTGCCCACTGCCAATTGCCAATGTTAGAGCTCATCTCATAGTCTAATAATTTTTCCGCAAAATAGGCTTCTCCCCAACGCCAATCTATCAATAAATGCTTACATAGAAAACTAGCAACTAACATTCTTACCCTATTGTGCATGTAACCTGTTTCATTTAACTGCCTCATGCCGGCATCGACCAATAAATATCCTGTCTTGCCTTTTTTCCATTTGTCAAATTCTTTTTCATTATTGCGCCATTCTATTCGGTCATACTTGGCTCTAAAAGCATTGGTGACCGTTTTAGGATAATGGTATAAGATGGACATGAAAAATTCTCTCCAAATTAATTCGCTCCAAAATACTTTGTTTTGTTCGGCTATTGCCTTTTTCATCATTTTACGAACAGATACGGTACCAAAACGTAAATGAGGTCCTAATCTAGATGTTCCTTTATCTTTTGCGGGAAAATTACGAGTGTCTTCGTAATTGTCTATTAGGGTAGGGGTTACATCATAATCTGGGACTTCAATTTTAGATTTTTCAAAACCGATATCGCTTAATGATAAATTTGGTAATCTGGTATTTTTAATCAAATTCGATAAATATTGGCTGGTGTAATGAATGTCCAAATCTGTATTGGCATTAAACTGTTCTTGCCACTTATTTTTATATGGTGTATAAACAACGTAAGGGTCACCATCACTTTTCGCAATTTCAGATTTTTCAAAAATCACCTGATCTTTAAAGGTCTTAAATTCAATGTCATTCTGCTTTAAAAGATCTGCGATTTTCTTATCTCTGTTCTTTGCGTAAGGTTCATAATCCCTATTGGTAAATACGGTTTTTACATTAAAATCTTCAATGATTGTTTTAAAGGCATCAATTGGAGAACTGTGATACATTGCAATAGAGCTTTCACATTCTTCTTGTAGTTGCTTACGCATGCGCTTTAGAGTATCATGAATAAAGGATACCCGAGCATCGTTTTTTGGCAATTTGGATAGTATTTCTTTATCGAAAATGAAAATGGGCAATACTTGATGATTACTTTTCAAAGCTTCTAAAAGACCAACATTATCATCTAACCTTAAATCTCTTCTAAACCAAAACAGTGATACTTCTTGTGACATTTAGTGTATGTTTAATGTTGAGAGTCCGCCATCAACTCCAATTATTTGTCCGGTCATCCAAGCGCTTTTATCGCTTAATAAAAATATTGCGGTTTCTGCAATATCCTCTGCATTACCAATTCTGTTTAAAGGGTGGCGCTCGTTCATTAATGCTCTTTTCTTATCATTGTTCAATAGTCTTTTTGCCAAAGGTGTATCTACTAATGATGGGGCAATAACATTCACTCTTATCTTTGGCGCATATTCTGCAGCCAGGGATTTGGCAAATCCCTCAATTGCTCCTTTAGATGCTGCAACACTTGTATGATATGGCATTCCTGTGCCAACAGCAATAGTACTGAAAAAAACGATACTAGATTGTTCGTTCATTCTAGAGACAATGTGTTTCATAACTTTTACTAAGGCAAAGAAATTGAGTTCCATATCATCTTTTATTGTCTCTAAAGACATCATTTTAAACGGCTTTAAATTGATGCTACCTGGGCAATACACAAAGCCATCTAATTTTTCAGGTAAAATATCAACATCAAGTTCATCTACCGTAACATCAAAAGGAATATGAGTAATATTTTTGTGATGTAGGTTTTCATTTGTTCTTGATGCCACAAATAAATGGTGTGTGTCCTTTAACGTTGTAATTATAGACTGCCCAATACCGTACGAACCGCCTATCAATAGTATATTTTTCATTTAAAAAGATTTAAATTCAAGTTGTGTTGGAATATCTGCTATGGAACCGAATAGTTCTTGTAATTTTTGCTCTCGAAAACTGAATATCTCTTGTAGTTGTTTTTTTACTAAAATAGGATGAGCGATCTGACCTAATATCCCTAATGGTAGTTTATAGTCAATGATGTCTTCCATTTCTACACCTTTGTCAATTTCTTTTATAAAGTGTTTATGATGCCAAAGTGCATAGGGTCCAAACCTTTGTTCATCAACAAAATAGCTTCCCTGCGCCACATGCGTAATCTCTGTTACCCATTTTGTGGTAAACCCAGGAAATGGAGAAACTTTATATTGTATTATCTGACCGGGAAACATTTCCCTGTCTGCCCCGGTAAGTATATTGAAACCCATATGTTTTGGGGTAATAACTTTTAAGTTTGCAGGGTCTGATAAAAATTGCCAAGCTTCATGCCTTGAAATAGGTAAAGCCTGTTTAGAATGTAGCTGATATAATTTCATATTCTATATTGAAAATAAAACAAATATTATTTTGTTTAATTAAATGTAAAAATAGTTAAACAATTTAATAATAACATTTTTATCGGTTCAAAAATTAACTTTATCGATTAAAATAAATTTAGGTTGCTTAAAAACAGCAGATTATCATTATTCTATCTTATTTTGCATCAATGAAAATCTTAAACCTTCTATTGTTTGTCACTTTCACTATCATTTGCAACGCTATTGGTAATGCACAGCAAAATGTTCAAACAGTGGGTGAACTGCCAAGTGATGTTTTTGAAACTTCTGGTCTTATTTATTACAACGGAAAACTAATTACCCATAATGATTCTGGTAATGAACCAATTTTGTATGAATTGGATACCTTGTCTTTAACCATTCAAAGAAGAGTAACCGTCAATAACGTAACCAATATTGATTGGGAGGCAATTTCTCAGGATGAGGATTATATCTATATAGGTGATTTTGGCAACAATGTTGGTACAAGAACAGATTTGGCAGTGTATAGAATTTCCAAAGATGATTATACTAGCTCAAATACTGTAACGGCCGAGATAATTAATTTCTCTTATGAGAACCAACAAAACTTTGAAAATAATGGCAACAGTGATTGGGATGCAGAAGCGTTTGTAGTGCTTGAAGATAATATACTAGTTTTTACAAAGCAGTGGCAAAGTCTAGGATCAGAGGCTTATCAATTTTCCAAATTACCTGGAAATCATGTAGCTATTAGCGTGGGAGCCAATGAGAATATTGGTTTGGTAACCGATGCTACCCATGATATTGAAGCTAATAGGTTGGTATTGATTGGTTATTCATCAATTTTAAGCCCTTTTGTTGGTGTGGTAGAAGATTTAAAAATTGATATGCCTTTTGAAGGATTTACCCAAGAATCTCTTGGACTTAATTTTGTGCAGACGGAAGGTATAACACAAACAACTTCTGGTAACTATTTTTTCTCTTCTGAATATTATTCTAGACAAACACCCACTATTGAATCTCCATCAAGGTTGTTCTCATTTCAAATACCATTAGTTGATTCTGAAGAACCTGAGGAACCGGAAACTCCCAATGAACCAGAGAATCCAAATGAGCCCGATAATCCAGGTCTGCCAGATGACAATGACGAAGATGAAGAGGATGAAAAATTGATTATTTATAGGGATCATTCTTCTGATCATTATTACTATTCTATTTCTACCGATAAAAATGTTTACGGGAAAGTAATTTATGATGTTACCGGTAAAGAGGTTTGGCAGAATTCTGAAAATGTAGAAAAAAAGGGTATCATTATCCAGCATTTAGAATCTTCAATATATTACATGGCTATTTTTTTAGAAGACAGTGTGGTTTCTACTCCCTTTGCTGTTTATTAAACTATAGGGTATACTATTTAAGTATTTGTTAACATTTCTACCCTTTCTTTATAGCTAGTTTTGTGATTATAACTAATCACACAAAAAATCATGAACAAAGTAGTACTTTTTTTATTGGCTATTGTTGCCTCTTTAACTGTTGAGGCTCAAATAAATACTCCTGCACCTAGTCCTGCAGCGAAATTAATTCAGACCGTTGGATTAACAGAAGTAAGCATTGATTATTCAAGACCATCTATGAGAGGTAGAAAGGTATATGGTAATTTGGTGCCTTTTGAAAAATTATGGCGTACAGGTGCAAATGCATACACCAAAGTTTCTTTTGATACCGATGTTACTATTGGAGGTAAAGAGGTTAAAGCGGGCACATATTCAATTTTTACAAAACCAGGAGCTTCTAATTGGGAAGTTTATATTTATACTGATATTGTTGGTGGTGGAACACCTAGTAAATGGGAAGAGAGTAAAATTGCTGCACAAATAACAACACCTGTATATAATATTGAAATGCCGGTTGAAACTTTTACCATCACCGTTGATGATGTTACCAGTAACGGTGCTAGTATTGGAATAATCTGGGAGAATACCTATGTAGCCATACCTTTTACGGTTCCTACCGATGCTGCCGTTATGAGTAGTATTGATAAAACCTTGAACGGACCAACTGCTGAGGATTACTATGCTGCCGCTGTTTACTATTCAAGCGAAGGAAAGGATGTTAAAAAAGCAAAAGAATGGATGGACAAAGCTATGTCCATGACAGAGAAACCTGCATTTTGGCAACTAAGACAACAGTCTTTAATTTTGGCTAAGGCAGGAGATAAGAAAGGGGCTATTGAGGCTGCAAAAAAATCTTTGGAGGGTGCAACTGCAGCCGGAAACAATGATTACATTAAAATGAACAATGATTCTATAAAAGAGTGGAGTTCTAAGTAATTACTACAATTTCTAAAATGAAAAAAGTCCGTGCTAAACACGGACTTTTTTTATGGGAATTATTGTCGTTTTATTCAAATACCTTAACACCATCATCAATGGCCAAATGGTAATATTCAGCATCTATACCTGTTTTGTTTTTATAAGACCTAAGCAAAGCCTTAATACTTTCATCTAAAGATTTTGTTTCAATAAGGTTTATGGTACAGCCACCAAAACCGCCGCCCATCATTCTTGAGCCAAGTACCCCATTTAGTTCCTCACCGATTTTTACCAAGTGGTCTAATTCGCTGGTAGTAATTTCATATTCGGTTGACATGGCCCAATGACCATCTTTTAAAACATTACCGACAGCAATGGCATCACCAGCAGTTAATTCTTGCATCATTTGCAATACACGTTCATTTTCTTCTATGATATACTTTGCCCGTTGAATGTCAATCTCATTCACCTTATTTTTTACCCTGACCAAATCATCCTTGCTTATATCCCTTAAAGATTTTACTTGGGGTCTATATGCTTGAACTTGCTTAACAATGTTCTCACATGATATGCGTCTTTTATTGTATTCAGAATCAACAGCTAAATTATGTTTGATGTTGGAGTTGATCAAGACCCAACTATAACCATCTAAATTAATTGGAATATACTTATGGCTTAGATCATTGCAATCTAAAAAAAATGCATTTCCTTTTTTACCGAAAAGCACGGCATATTGATCCATTAGCCCACAATTTAATCCAATCTTATGTTCTGCTTCTTGTGCGATTAGTGCAATATCTTCCCTTGAAATTTCTTTGTCAGATACTTGCGTAATGGCGTAAATAAATCCACAGCATAGGGCAGCAGAGGAGGACAGACCTGATCCAATTGGTATATCTCCGCCAAAAACACAATTCATTCCTTTTAAAGGGTAGTTTTTGGCTATTAAAATTTCAATGATTGCTTTAAAGTAATTTCCCCAAAAAGATTCAAATACTTTGTGCTCACCATTTAATTGAAAAACTATTTTCTCCGGTTGGGTCAAAAACGATTCTATCTGAATATTGTTTTCTTTATTACCGGAAACCGCAAAATATATACCTTTTTCAATAGATGCGGGTAGCACAAGGCCTTGGTTGTAATCTGTATGCTCACCAATTAAATTGATGCGCCCAGGTGCCTTTATTAGAATGGGATTTTTAAGATAATTAGCTTCAAAATAGGACTTAACTTTATTATGTGTCATTAAGAGGTTGAGTTGTTCTTAAGTTAATGGCTTCTTTAACATTCGGTCAAAAGCTTCAAATATAAAAGATATTACAATAACCAATGCTGCTCCACAGAAGTTAAGCCATAAATAGCCTAATTTTTCTTGTCCGGACGGGTAAATGTGAATTAGGTAATAATAAATTATACAGATAATAATTTGGGTTACCACAGCCGCAAAAAACACAGCATTACCTTTAATGAATTTGAAGAAAAATGCAATTAGAAATATCCCTAATACATTTCCATAAAAGATACTACCAATAATATTTACTAACTGAATAAGATTATCGAAAAGATTGGCAATACATGCAATCAAAATAGCGACAATACCCCAAATTAGAGTAAAAAATTTAGAAGCTTTGACATAGTGGGCTTCCGTTAGTTGTGCCGAACTTCTATTTCTCTTATATAAATCTAAAGCTGTAATGGTCCCTAAAGCATTTAATTCCGATGCAGTGGACGACATTGCGGCAGACAGTATTACAGCTAGCAATAACCCAACAAGGCCAGTAGGTAGGTTGTTGAGGATAAAGTGTATAAAAACATAATCTTTGTCATTGGTTTCTACAACATCATTAGCTTGACTTATAAGTGATTTTGCGGCTATTCTATTAGTACTGTCTTTTTGGTTAATGCGAATAATCTGCTTTTTAGCTTCTTCAACGGCGGAATATTCTTTTATTTCCAATGCAGCGGAAAATTTGTTTTGGGCTATTCTTTTTTCTGCTTCTAAAGCTATTTGTCCTTCTTGCAGTAGTTTGTAGTCTTCAGCATATTCAGATTCCATAACCGCTTGTGTTGCAGAAGGGTTGAAATTTAAAGGAGATGGATTGTATTGATAGAAGACAAAAACCATTACACCTACCAATAATATAAAGAATTGCATGGGTATTTTGAAAATGGCATTGAATACAAGTCCTAACTGACTTTCTCTTATGGATTTACCTGAAAGATATCGTTGAACCTGACTTTGGTCCGTGCCAAAATAGGCTAGAAAAAGAAAGAGTCCGCCTGTGATCCCGCTCCAAAAAGTATATCTACTAGAAGTATCCAGATCAAAATTCAAAATTTCAAGTTTGTTACTGGCACCTGCAATTTTCATTGCTTTGCTAAATGTAATATCGGAAGGTAAGTAGCCTAATATAAAAAAGAAAGTGATGAACATACCGGTCATAATTATGAACATCTGCTGTTTTTGCGTAACACTAACGGCGTTTGTGCCACCAGATACGGTGTAGATAATTACCAGGGTTCCAATAATAATGTTCAAGGTTCTTAAGTCCCAACCTAAAACAGCCGATAAAATAATTGAAGGTGCAAATATGGTAATACCTGCTGCTAAACCTCGTTGAATTAAGAATAAAACCGCGGCTAGTGACCTAGTCTTTAGATCGAACCGACCTTCTAAAAATTCATAGGCGGTATACACCTTCATCTTATGGTAAAGTGGCACAAAAACCATGCAAATGATAATCATGGCAAAGGGCAATCCAAAATAGAATTGCACAAACCCCATTCCGTCGTGAAAGGCTTGACCTGGTGTTGAAAGAAATGTTATGGCACTTGCTTGCGTTGCCATAACAGATAAACCTATGGTCCACCATTTAGAGTCGTTTCCGCCACGTACGTAATCATTAACATTCTGGCTTCCTTTGGTTTTCCATACACCATATATTACGATGAATAGAAGTGTACCGGCAAGAATTATCCAATCTAATCCTTCCATATTAATTGAATGAGGTCATTACGTAATAGAAAACAAGTACATAAATAAGGTTTAACACTAAAACAATGGTGTATTCTTTTTTCCAGGTGGTATTTTCATTTCGATCTTTACTCATCCTTTAATTTTCACTTTCGTTTCTACTTTCTCTTTTCCTACGGATAGCATATTAGAAAATAATTTATACGCACCTGGTACACCTACGGGTAATTCTCTAAAAAAGCTAAGTCCAGTATAAATATAATATCCCTTTCCATATGATGAAATCAGTAGACTACCTTTTGAAGCTTCTTCGCCTTCATCGTGCATTTCAAGTATTGGTGTAAACTCTTTACTCCATTTATTGGGAAAATATAATCCTCTTTCTTGTACCCAACCGTTAAAATCATTTTCATCAATCTCATTTGGAAAGTGAACCAAAGAATGATCTTTGGCTATAATGTTGACCTCAGAATTTTCATTGGTTACCCTATCTCTTGAAATTTCAATATCATACGGTGCAATATTTTCAAATTGTGCGCCCCATCTACTTGCTGTGTTATACTGCACAATTACCGTACCACCGTTCTTGGCATAATCTAAAATAAACCGTTGTTTAAATTTAAGTTCATCTACAACATTATAGGCTCTGATACCAAGTACTACAGCGTCATATTTATTTAAAGATTCTTTTGTAATGGTTGATGGGTCAATAAGTTGAACATTGTAGCCAATTTGTTCTAAACTTGTGGGTACTTCATCGCCTGCACCCATAATGTAACCAATATTTTCACCGGCTTTTTGTATGTTCAGGCGTACCACTTTTGCCTCGGAAGGTAGTAGAACCGTTTGGGTAGGGACATGATCGTATGCAATGGTGACCAATTCCTTTGTGATCTCTTTTCCGTTTACTTTAATGATAGGGGAGATACTACTTTCGTTTTCAGTAGACGGCGGACTTAAAGTGAAATACACCGTTTGTTCATCACCTTTTTTGGCAATGGAAAAGGGTTGTGTGTCAGTATCAAGTTTCCATCCTTTACCGTATTCCAATGCTATAGTTCCTGAAATGCTGTCTTGGTGTGCTTTTATGGTAACCGGAACTTTTTTACTTGACGCATCCGCAAATATCAATACTTTATCGGCAAAGCTTGCAGTGGCTTCCGGTATAATTTCAAAAGGTTGATAAATTTCACCTTTATCGGGTTTTGCATATTTATAAACAACAGGTCTTGTTATTGGTATTAAAGTGCCATTTATGTTCACTAGGAATTTTGCATAAAATGCTCTTGGCGTTTCTGGTTTGCCAATTAAATCGGTATTAGAAACCTTGTACGTACCTAAAGTACCTTTCTCAATTAACCAATAAGGGCTGGTGTAATCTGTTGAAGAAGGTATGTTCAGGTCCACTTTTTTGGTGACAAGGTTATTATTCTTTAAAGCTTCGTTGTCAATAGCTACTTTTTGATCGTTTATAAAGACCGACTTTAATTTTATGTCAATATCACTTCTATTCAGTGCCTGCACATTAACTTCAACCTCTTGTCCTGGGTTGGTATAAGCGGTTTGGGTAAACGCCTCTAAATGCAATCCTGATATGGCGAAAATTATAGCGGTTAATTCTTTGGTTTTTAGTTGTTTCCAATGTACATCAGATATTCCTTGTAATAAATTGTATGCTTTAAGTAATTCCGGAATATGAACAGTGGGGTCTTTGAAATTGAAATTCTCTTGTACCTTATAAAGGATATCACCTATTGGTTCACCACCATCAACTCTTTTCCAAGTGGTATCAATGCCATCGAATAAATTGGATTTATCTTTGGGTAAATCACCTTTCAATAATTCAATGTATTCATCTTCTGAACCCCTTGTACTTAATCTACCAAACCCTTGGCAAAGATGTTGACTACTTGCCAACGAAGCTATTTCATTATTAGACTTGCCTAACATAGGGTAGTAGGTACCAACATCCATATGTAGTAAATTGGTTTTATCTGCAGCCTTAAATTTTTCTTGACTACCGTAGAACCACCATGATGTATTAAAAAATAATCTTTTTGGCTGCCATATATCGGTCATTTTTAACTGCTCTGGGTATGCATTTGCATCATTTGCCAGATCAAAAGCTTCAAAACTTAACATGGCAGATGATGTATGGTGTCCATGTGTGGTGCCAGGTGTTCTATGATCAAACCTATTGATAATAACATCTGGCTTAAACGTTCTAATGGTTCTAACGACATCACCTAGTATAGCTTCTTTGTTCCAGATTTCTAATGTTTCACCAGGTTGTTTTGAATAGCCAAAATCATTTGCCCTACTGAAAAACTGTTCTCCGCCATCTACTCTTCTGGCCGCAAGTAATTCTTGCGTTCTCAATACTCCCAAAAGTTCACGTAGTTCTGGTCCAATAAGATTTTGACCGCCATCTCCTCTGGTCAATGACAAATATGCTGTTCTAGCTTTTACGTTATTAGCTAAATAAGCTATTAAACGAGTGTTTTCATCATCGGGATGAGCAGCAATAAATAGGGCGGTACCAAGAAAATTGAGTTTTTCAATGGAGTGGTAAATATCTGTTGCTGAACTGTTTTTAGGGGTTTGGGCTTTCAGGGTGCCGAGTACAAATAGACTGCAGGTAACGAACCCTAACAAATATCGCATTTTCAGTTGGTTTTGGTAGTAATTTCAAATATAATAAGATTAGTACCTAAGCTTACGATTTTACGACTTCTTTAACAAAATCATATGATCTGCTCTTCCTCTTCTTCCATATTCAAAAACTCTCCCTGTTGATAGGTAGAAATAAGAATTACACCTTTTTGAAGTACCAGGTTATTGGGGTAGGTCAGTATCTCACCGTTACTTCTTCTTAAATGTAAGTGAAAAGCCCTAATATCCTCTATTACGAATTTATCTAGATCAGCATTATCAGGGTCTAGAAGTTCTTTGTCCAAAATGCGAATGGTGTTACCAATTTTAAAAGGAAAGGAGAAGAAAATGATGACACCAGCGGTTATATTGCTCAGTATGGACCATTGCGCGAATAATGCAACACCAATTACTGCAAATACTGAAGATAACATTACACCTAGATCTTGATAATTTACGCTCCAAACAAAAGTAAGTGCTACTATTGCAATGATGGTCAACGCAATATTTATGAATTTAATGATTAGGTTGGTTCTTACCGGATTAAAATCACTGATTTTACTCACTTTTCTTACCGCAGTAGTAAAAAGGAATTTTAAAATTAAGATGACTAAAAGTACAATGAGACTATAAATTAGTTCATTGTAATGCTCATTAATAAATTCTTTCATATGCTATAACCCTAAACTATCGCGCAAAGATAAATCCTTATTCGATTTTTGTTGCCAATAGGGTGTTGTAATCCTGTTAATTCTTGTTGCTTTAGAAGTCAGTACTTTTTTGTTGTCACCAAATCCGTCGTGAAAGGTGTCTGTCCAACTTTCTATTAGATATGGAAATTCGTTTTCAAAGTTGATTTTTAAAGTGCGCTCAAGTTCTGGATACTTAATAGTGTATGTATTGGTATTACCTTTTGTATCTAAAGAGGTAATTGCATTATACGCTTTTAATTCTTTGTGGGTTAACCTTATAAATTCAAGAGAAGGAACTATAGAAACTTCACCAATTGGTAAATTTTTTGGGTCTATTCTTACTTTGTTCCAAATTTCATTTTCAAGAATGGCTTTTTCCATACTATAATCTTGGTCGCCTTCAGATTCAAAATAAGAATGACTGGTAATTTCAAAATCTTCTCTATTGTTCAATTGCGCATAAACATGTCCGCACCATTCTTGCGATGAGAAAGATACTTTTATAGCGTGTTGGTTATCTTGCACAGGATAGAAACTACTGGTCATAATAGAGTAGGGGTAAATTCCGGTAATGTAATTTTTTGTGGAATTTAACTTAAGAACCGGAATGTTGGTTTTATGGCTATTGTCAGCTTTAACTTGTTGTTCAGGTAGAAATGGTTCCGTTACATAAATCATTACTGCGCTACCTTCCCTGATCTCACCATATCTTGCCTGTTCTAGTTTGTAAGATGTAATTTCAGCCGTACCATTGTACCAGTATTTTTTAAATTCTTCGGATAACTGTTTTTTAGGTACTTCTACAACGGGTGTAGTTGTTGCCATGGCTAAAGTATCGCTATTCTTTTCCGATTTTTCTTTGCAGCTGGAAAAAATTAAAAGGACTCCGAAAATACTGTAAAATAATGTGGTTGGTTTTAATTGCTTTATACTTTTCATGGTGATAGTTTTTTATGTTACCAATTTTGATAATGTGTCATATACTAGTTGGGTGGGCAGGCCAACGACACTAGTGTATGAGCCTTTGATTTCTTCAATACCTATTAGCCCTATCCATTCTTGAATTCCGTATGCGCCTGCTTTATCATATGGTTTATATTTTTCAATATAATGATGAATCTCTGATTTGGCTAAATGCTTGAACTTGACTTCGGTAATCGAATGTTGTACAATTTGTCGTTCAACTGTGGTAAAACATACAGAAGAAATAACTTGATGCCAATCTCCGGAGAGCTTGCTTAGCATTTCTTTGGCTTCAGTCTCATTTGCTGCTTTTGCCAAAGACTCATTCTTATGCCAAACCACCGTATCAGACGTTATCAAAATATCTTCAGATTGAAGCTCATTTTTGAAAGCACTGGCTTTTAATTTAGCCAAATAATCCGAGATTTCTGCGCCCTGTAATTCTGATGGATACACTTCATCAACAGATTTTATTTGTACTTCAAAATCAAGCTCCATATCCTTGAAAAATTGATGTCTTCTTGGGGAGCCTGATGCTAATATTAAGCGATAATCTTTTAATTTTTGTTTCAGCATGATCTAATCGTTTGCTGCGCTAAAATGATTGGTCCAATCGCCACGTACTTTTAAAACTTGCTCAATAACATCTCTTACGCAACCATGTCCACCATTTTTGTGAGATATGTATTTGCTTACATTCTTTACTTCTGCTACGGCGTTTTGCGGGCAGGTGGGTAGTGCAACAGCTTTCATGGGGGGGATATCTGGTATGTCATCTCCCATATATAAAATATTTTCTGCTTCTATATGGTATATATCCATATACTCATCTAAAGCATCCATTTTATAATGTGCTCCCATATAAATATCCGTAACTCCTAAACCTCTTAGTCTAGTACGTACCCCTTCATTGGTGCCGCCAGTAATAATACAAACATTATAACCTTTGCTCAAGGCAACTTTAAGAGCATACCCGTCTTTTACACTCATATTGCGTAATAATTCTCCATTGCTGGTAATCATCAGGCTGCCGTCCGTGAATACACCATCGACATCGAAAATAAATGTTGTTATATCTTTTAAATACTCTTTATAGCTCTTTTCCATGTTTTTCTTTAATTGCGTTGCTTAAAAGGGTGTATAATTCCCTTTGGTGTTTGTTTTTTAATAGTTGTAAATGGTTGTGTAATGTTTTTAGATCACCTCTTTTGGCAGGTCCTGTCTGTGCTTGTAAAGGAGATAAATCATTTAATTTAGTGGCAGTTTCTGTAATTAATGGTTTTAGAAGGTTAAAATCAATTTGATGTTCTTCACAAATTTCAGCTCCTAAGGTATAGAGATAATTGGTGAAATTATTTACGAAAACGGCAGCAACGTGTAGTGTTTTTCGTTGTTCAGAATTTATTTCGACAACGGTATTGCTTAAGATATTGCCAAGATCGGTCAATAATTCAATATCGGTTTTAATAGCTGCTTCTATGCAGATAGGTATAGAAGCAAATGAAACTATTTTGCCTTTTGTGAAGGTTTGTAAAGGATAAAATATGCCAGGTCTTTTTACCCCGTTCAAAACAGCAATGGAAGTGGCTCCAGAGGTATGGGCAACGAGTCCGTTTTTATCCTTGAAAAAGCTTGTTACTGTACCAATAGCATCATCGGAAATTGCTAAAAGGTAAATATCCGCATTTGGTATATTGGTATAGTCCGTATTCACCAATAGTTTATCTTTTACAAATTCTAAGTGAGTGCTGTTTCTACCTACTACTTGTTTAATATTAACACCATCGGTTTGTTGTAGGGCATAATAAAGATTTTGCGCTACATTACCGGTGCCAACTATTATTACGGATATCATGTCGCAAAAGTACAAAGTTTATAGATCTATTGTTGTATTAAAATTAACAGTTTCAAAGACGTTATAAAGTGGTAAAAGTCATTCGTAAATGGTGAAAAGGCCTTATTTTTGCAACTTGAAAATCAACTCCTATCTTCCATGACGGAAATGTTCAAGAAAATATTCTTCTCTACGCGTTTAATGTCCATTTTGTTTATTGTTTTTGCCACGGCTATGGCATTCGGTACTTTTATTGAAAGCTGGTATAGTACAGAAACTGCTAGAATTTGGATTTATAATACCTGGTGGTTTGAGCTTATAATGGTGTTCTTCGTTATCAATTTTATTGGTAATATTTCTAGATACCGTTTATTAAGATGGGAAAAGTGGCCAGTACTAATTTTGCACCTGTCATGGGTCTTGATCATTGTTGGTGCCTTTGTAACGCGTTACATTAGTTTTGAGGGCATGATGCCTATAAGAGAGGGGAATACAGAGAATGTGTTCTACTCAGATAAAACATACTTAACCGTTTATGTTGACGGTGAAATTGACGGTGAACCTCGAAGAAAAATTTTAGAGGACGATTTGATCGTTACTCCGGAAGCTATAAAGTCTAACTTACCATGGAGTGCCGATTTCAATGGTGAAGATTTTGAAATTTCCTATGTTGAATTTATAAAGGGAGCTAAACAAGGCTTGTTACCGGACCCAAAAGGAACTAAGTTTTTAAAAATTGTTGAAGCTGGCGATGGTGAAAGACATGATCATTTTTTAGAAGATGGTAAAGTCTCTAGTATTCATAATGTGTTATTTGCCCTGAATAATAAGACAGATGGAGCAATCAATATTATGACGACCGATTCATTATATCAAATTTATGCTCCTTTTGATGGTAATTTTATGCGAATGGCAGACCAATTTCAAGGGGTTTTGGTTAAAGACAGTGTACAACCTTTACAGTTAAGGTCTTTGTATAATACGGCAGGTATGCAATTTGTAATACCTGATTCTATTACCCAAGGCTCATATGGTATTGTTGAAATTCCGGAAGATGAGAAAACAAAAATGGATCAAGATGCCATTGTTTTTGATGTATCGGCCAATGGGGAAACAAAACAAATAAAATTGCTGGGTAGCAAAGGGCCATCTGATTTTAGTGAGAAGGTTAATGTAGGCGGACTCAATTTTTCCATTAGATATGGATCTAAGGTACATGAGTTGCCATTCGGTATTAAATTGAACGATTTTATCGCCGAAAAATATCCTGGTACAGAAAAAGGTTATGCCTCTTTTATGAGTAGGGTGACTATTGAAGATGAAAGACCTTTTGATTACGATATTTTTATGAACCATGTATTGGACCATGAAGGTTATCGTTTTTTTCAATCTGGTTTTGACCCTGATGAAAAAGGGACTACATTATCTGTAAATCATGACTTTTGGGGAACTTGGATCACCTACATTGGTTATTTTCTTTTGTATATAGGATTAATGGGAATTATGTTCTTTGGTAAAACTCGTTTTCAAGATTTAGCAGATTCTTTGGATAAGCTTAAAATTAAAAAGAAAAAAATGTTTGGTGTTGTTACCCTTTTAATGACATTATCATTCTCCTCTTTTGCTCAAGAACAACATACACCAGAAGAGGGTCACCAACAGGCGCCAAGCAAAATGCAGATCGATTCTTTGCTTGAAGCTAGTATGGTCAGTAAAGCCCATGCCGATAAGTTTGGTAAATTGGTAATACAAGATGAAGGTGGGCGTATGAAGCCTATCAATACATTTTCATCTGAACTCCTTCGAAAGCTAAGCTTAAAAGATTCTTATTTAGGATATACATCTGATCAAATTTTACTTTCAATGATGATGAATCCGGCGGTTTGGTACAATACCGAATTTATTGCCTTGGATAAGAAATCGCAAAACGATAGTATTAGAAAAATTATAGGTATTCCTTCTGGTCAGAAATACGTTAAAGCAACTGATTTCTTTGATAAAAAAGGACAGTACAAATTAGAACCTTTTTTAAGAGAAGCTACCGCTACCAACAATCCGAATAAATTTCAACAAGATTTTAAGGATGCCAATATCCGATTAAGTCTATTGAATCAGGCTTTAGGACAAGACATTGTTAAGATTTTTCCATTGTTGGACGATGAAAATAATAAATGGATTTCAGCTGTTGAATATAGGGGTGGGCAGTATGAGATTAGAGATTCTTTGTACGCGAATTTTGTAAAAAATGCAATGCCTTATTATTTAATGACGTTAGGTAAAGCGCAACAAAGTGGAGACTATGCTTCTGCTGATAAATTATTGGCTGCATTTCATCAAAATCAGCTAAACCATGGTAGTGAGGTGTTGCCATCTCAACAGAAGATAGATACAGAGGTAATCTACAACAAGCTTAATATTTTTAATAGGTTGTACCAATATTATGCCTTAGTAGGTCTTTTAATGTTCTTTGTTCTAATATTTCAAATTTTCAAAGATCGTTCCATTTGGAGAGTGGCAATTTATTTTTTCAAAGGAACTATCATGTTGTTGTTCATTTGGCATACCGCTGGTCTAATATTACGTTGGTATATCTCTGGGCATGCACCTTGGAGTAACGCTTATGAAAGTATTCTATATGTAGCCTGGGCAACCATGGGTATTGGCTGGGCCTTGGGTCGTAAAAGTGACATGACTTTTGCAGCATCTGCATTTGTTACTTCAATGTTATTGTGGATAGCGCACCAAAGTTGGATCGATCCATCTATTGCCAACTTACAGCCAGTTTTGGACAGTTATTGGTTAATGATACATGTTGCGGTAATTGTGGGTAGTTATGGTCCCTTGACCGTAGGTATGATATTAGGTCTGGTATCCTTGATCTTAATGATTTTGACTACCAAAAAGAATAAAGAACGTATGGCAATCAATATCAAAGAATTGACCATTATTAATGAACTTGCCTTAACCACAGGTCTTGTGATGCTTACCATAGGAAACTTTTTAGGTGGTCAATGGGCCAATGAAAGTTGGGGGCGTTATTGGGGTTGGGATCCAAAAGAAACTTGGGCATTGATTTCCATAATGATCTACGCCTTTGTAATACACACCAGATTAGTGCCAGGTCTTAGAGGTAAATGGACATTTAACTTTATGAGCGTTGTTGCCTTTGGTAGTATTATGATGACATATTTTGGTGTAAATTTTTACCTGGTAGGTCTACATAGTTATGCAAGTGGAGCACAGGTTATTACGCCAACATTTATATATTATTTAGTTGCTGGAGTTTTAGTACTGGGCGGAATTAGCTTTTGGAGATATAAAGTTAATTATAGTAAATAAAAATAAGTATAGTATAAAAAGCCTCATGGAAATTTCCATGAGGCTTTTTGTTTTTAGTTACTCGTTAATTTTAATCTTTATTATCCAATAAATCCATTAATTCTTCGGCTGCTACCTTTCCTTTTTCCTTTAAAAAATCTCTAGGCGTATTATCGCCTAATTCAAAAACTATGGCCGGCATATGGTGGTTAACGTAAAAGTAATTTCTAGATACCATTGTTGGTTTTATTTCTGTTGATGGCTTTACATTGGTATGCTTCTGTGGTAGTCTATTGGTTATATTATTTATCCAGTCGAATACAATTTTGCCTTTATTACCGGTAATCGTAGAATCTATTGGATAGTAAATATCGTCCCAGGTGGAATGAAAATCTGCACCAAAAACAAATTCATAACCCTCAGATTCCTTTTTTACAAGAAAGTCTCTTACGCTTTGTGTTTCGGGTTGATTGAAATCTTGCCAATCTCGGTTTAAATCAATTCCGCCCATATTGTGTCTCCAATGTCCATTGTCTACCCCATCAGGATTCATTAACGGAACTACGAACAAGTCATAGTTATCTCTAAATTTTTGGGCCTTTGGAGAATCTCCGCTCAAAGTTTCAATAAATGATTTCATGGCAAGAAAACCGGTAACCTCTGGCGGATGTTGTCTAGAAATGACCATAACGGCTTTTTTGTGGTCTCCAGTGCTCACTTCCATTAAATTCATTGCTCTTTGTTCTTTGCTTTTGCCAATTTCGTAGGTTGAAATAAAGTCTTTGGTAGCTAATGAATCAATCCAACTTTTTACCCTAGTAGATCCGTAAAGTTCTTGTGCTGTAATATAAGTAGGGGATTTGTCTATATTTACTTTTATTTCTACCATTTCCGGTACTGCCTTTATACCAAATGAGCCAGAACCTTGGTTGATACTGGTAAAATTGGTGCTGTCCAATGGTGTAAAATGCAATCCATCTGTACTAATTTTAGGGTAGTATCTACTACGTGAATCTTGATAGGTCATTTTTATTGTTATGGTCTTTGGAGTGTTAGACCACACTTTAAATGCATACCACGGGCTCACATTAACAGGTGTATTCTCAGCATTAATCAAAGTGGTGTAGTGATCGTTGCCATCAAAAGTAACTCCGTTTAATCTTCCGCTTTCAAAGTCATTGCTAAAGAATACAGTTTCATGATCAAAAGTCCATACGCCTTTCCATTGCTTTTGTACTGGTTTGGATAGGGTAGATACCACTGCACTTTTACCTTGTCCTTGATATCCCTTGGCAATAGGTTCTTGATTTTTACAAGATAAAATCAACATACAGATCACTACGGTAATTATCGTTTTTTTCATAATTCTTTGGTATTCTTTAAACCTAGTCTATTTATTTTGAAGACTAACCTACATTATTCATTATAAATCTATCAACAAAAAAGAAAAATGAACTCATGAATTACAGTTTAATTGCAACTTTTCAATAATTCTTAATACGAGCATCACTCTATTAAATTTTAATGAATATAAGTTGCTTGTGAATGATTGTAAAGGGCGAATAATGTTGGTTGGTTTTTTGTTTTATCTAATTTGGTAAGGTATAAGTTAAGGGTGTCATTACGTTCAATTTCCTTACCTTTATTTTTTATAATTTTTGCATATGAATTCGAAGATAAAAGGATTAAATACTATTTGTACCCATGTGGGTGAATTAGAAGATAAGCAGCACAAAGGCGCAGTTTCTCCACTATATATGAGTACTTCTTACGCCTATGAAGATGTTGATGTAAAACGCTATCCAAGATATTTTAATACACCCAATCAAGAAGGTCTTTGTAAAAAGATCGCAGCGTTGGAGCATGCAGAATCTGCACTGATATTTGGTAGTGGAATGGCAGCTGTAAGCACCTCTCTATTAGCGTTTTTGGGTGCTGGTGATCATGTAGTGCTACAGCAGACGCTTTATGGGGGAACCTATAATTTAATTAACGAGGAGTTTTCTAAATACGGTATTGAATACTCTTTTACATCAGGATGGAACGCCGATGCTTTTGAGGCAGAAATAAAGGCAAATACCAAAGTTATTTATATAGAAACGCCATCTAATCCTTTATTGACCATAACAGATTTAGAGGCAATAGCGGCCCTGGCTAAAAAACATGGTTTAATAACCATGATAGATAATACTTTTGCTAGTCCGGTAAATCAAAACCCTATTGTTTTTGGAATTGATATCGTAATTCATAGTGCAACCAAATATATGGGTGGGCATTCGGATATTTGTGCAGGTGCAGTCGCCTCAACAACAGAAAATATGGACCGCATTTTTCAATTGGCGAAGAATTTTGGAGGAAGTTTAAGTGATTATACGGTATGGTTGCTAGAAAGAAGTATGAAAACAATGGGCATACGCGTTAAAGCGCAAAATGAAAATGCTTTGGCAATGGCAACTTTTTTAGAGGGATTGGAAGAGGTTGAAAAAGTATATTATCCTGGTTTACCAACACATATAGATCACGATATTGCCAAAAAACAAATGAAAGGATATGGTGGTATGTTGTCATTTGAATTGAATGAAAAATTAGATTCTTCAAAGTTTCAAAAAGCTTTGAGCCTAATAAAACCATCAATGAGTTTGGCAGGTGTAGAAAGTACTGTGTTATCCCCAACACAAACATCACACGCCTTAATGAGTGCAGAAGTAAGGGCTGAACAAGGTATTTCCGACGGATTAATTCGTTTTTCGTTAGGAATTGAGGAAATAGAAGACTTAAAGAAAGATATTCAACAAGCATTGAATTCCATTAAATAAATTAATAATTAGTAGTACTAAGAAAGAATATAAAATGAAATTGGATATTTTGGTTTTTGGAGCACACCCTGATGATGCTGAACTTGGGGCAGGAGGTACCATTGCAAAAGAAATAGCACTTGGAAAAAAAGTAGGTATAGTAGATTTAACACGTGGTGAATTGGGCACAAGAGGTTCTGCTGAGATACGTGATAAGGAATCTGCTGCTGCTGCAAAAGTTTTAGGTGTAGCTGTGCGAGAAAATTTAAAGTTTAGAGATGGTTTTTTCGTTAATGATGAGGAGCATCAACTGGAAGTCATAAAAATGATACGTAAATACCAGCCTAATACCGTTTTATGCAATGCTATTGATGATAGACATATAGACCATGGTAAAGGAAGTAAGTTGGTCAGTGACGCCTGTTTTTTAAGTGGGTTGAGAAGAATAGAAACAACAGTTGGGGAGGATAACCAAAAAGAATGGAGACCTAAACAAGTTTACCATTATATACAATGGAAAAATATTACACCAGATTTTGTGGTGGATATTAGTGGCTATATGGAAGAAAAAATCAATTCAATTCTGGCATATGCCTCTCAATTTCACGACCCTAATAGTAATGAGCCAGAAACGCCAATAAGTAGCAAAACTTTTATACAAAGCGTTAAGTATAGGGCAGAAGACTTAGGTAGATTGGTCGGTGTCGATTATGCAGAAGGATTTACAGTAGAAAGATTGGTAGCTGTAGATTCTCTTGATAACTTGATTTAAGCAGACTCTTTATATTGTTTTTGTGGTTGTTGAACCCTGGGTACGGTGAAGTAAAAACTTGAGCCTTTGCCCAAAGCACTGTGTACCCAAATTTTACCATTATTTTTTTCAACCATTTCTTTACAAAGGGAAAGTCCAAGTCCGGTGCCTTTTTCATCATTTGTACCATAAGTGGTGTGGTTGGAATCTTTTTCGAACAATTTACTGATGATATCTTCGCTCATGCCCATACCATTATCCTTTACATAAATTTCACAGGTCTTGATTTTTTGAATGGCGCCTATCACAATTTGCCCGTTGTTAGGAGTAAACTTAAGGGCATTGCTCAGTAAGTTTCTTATAATAATGTCTATTTGGTTGGGATCACACCAAATTTGACAATTGGGTTCAATTCTATTGACTATTGAAATAGATTTAGATTCGGCAATTTCGGATAACAAAGCTACATTTTCTTCTACAATGCTATCTAATTGTGTGGTAGCATGTTTTGTAACAGAACCGTTCATTTGCGTTTGACCCCACGAAAGTAGGTTGTTTAGAGTAAACGAAATAGTATCAATATCTACCTTTAGCTTGGGTACAAAATTCAAGAATTCTTCCTTGGTCATTTCCCCTTCTTTGAATAATTTCAAAAGACCTTGAAAAGCCCCAATTGGTCCTCTAAGGTCGTGACCAATTATGGAGAATAATTTGTTTTTGGTTTGGTTTAACTCATTTAAATAGGCTTGTTTCTCTTCTAAATCAGATTTTTTATTTCTTAACTCAAGATTTAATTTTTTCTGCTGTTGTTCATTTCTATGAATTATGAACATAATAATGGCAAAAATGATGAGAATAATAATGGCTACGTATACAAATATCTTCTGCTTTGCCAATGCTTTTTCATTATCATCGATCAACTGTTGTTTTTGTTGATCATATTCCATTTTTGTTTTAAGCATATTCAATGCTTTTTCATTTCCGGTTTGCGTTAATGATTCATAGGTTACCTGATAAATTTCATGATACCATAATGATTTTTCAAAATCTTTTTTCTTCTTATGTAATTGTGCTAATTTCTTAGCGCTGTTCTTAATTCCGGTTCTAAGCCCAATTTTTTTTGATAGATCAAAAGCATTTAAGGCATAAGCCTCGGCAATACTATCTTTACTTTGGTTCATGTAAGCCTCGGTCATACCAATTAAGAGGTCTATTTTGGCACGGTCATCCTCTATTTCTTTATGTAATAATTCGCTTTGTTTATACCAATAAAGCGCCCAAGTATTCTTGTTCTTTTTTAAATAGATTTTGCCTTTAATTTCATAACAGAACGCAAGCCATTCTAGAATTTTTTCTTTTTCAAAAGTTGCAATACTTATGTTGATATTGTACATGGCATATTCAAGCTCATTCATATCTGCGTAAGTAGATGCGATATTACTTAAGGTCTCGGCCATAAAAATTGGGTTACCTACTTCTTCATGTATTGCTTTTGATTTTTGTAAAAAGACCATAGCTTGTTCATAATCTTTTTGTTCAAGGTATAAATGCGCAATGTTGTCATTTACAATGGAAATGGAATTTTTATCATTGTTTTTTTCGGCTATTTCAATGGTTGCCAAGTACCATTTTAAAGCTTTTGAATAATCTCCTTTGTAACCATATTCTTTGGCCAAATCATTTAACGTTCTAATGATTAAAATAGAATTGTCATTATTTTTTTTGGCAAGCTGATAGGCTTTTTCAAAATAGGTAATTGCTTGGTCTATTTTGCCTTTATCAGAATAGTAACCTCCAATGGCGTGAAGAGAACTTATCTCACCATTTACATATTTGGATTTTTTGCTTAAATCAAGACTTTGTTTACTTAAAATTAAAAGACTGTCAAGATTATGATAGCGATGTTCAGTGGCAAGATTTATTAAATTATGAATATATAGTGTATCTCTGGTATCGAAAACATTAGAATTTCTAAATTCCTTTATTTCTTGCAGTAGCGTATCTCTTTTAGTATTTTGAGCTAAGGCTTTAGGAGCTATAATGCAGGAAAATAAGAACACACCAAGCCAACCCTTTAGTAGGTTGTATTTTAAACTTGAGGTTATTCTGCTAAAATTCATGGTAATCCCTATAACTTGGTTTAAAATTAGGTTAGTAGGCTAGGGATATAGAATAAATGTTGTGAAATGCGCTTTATTGTGTGTTTTAACGTCTTAAACGTGTAGTTGGTCGATGATTTCTTAAATCAAGGATGAATTATTAACCCAAAATATGGTTTTGTTAGTGATGTTCTTGTAAACAAATTATAATGAACTTAGAAGTTTCTTTCTAATTGATATCTATGGGAAGCTCAACAATAAACTGGCTGCCTTTGTTAGGTTCGCTTTTTACCATTATCTCTCCATTATTTTTAATAACCATAGCTTTTACAAGCCTTAGACCTAAGCCGGTACCTTTTTCTGAGTTTGTACCATAACTAGAGAAATTTTCAGAAGAACTAAAAAGCTTTTGAACATCGGTCTCTGTCATTCCAACGCCTGTGTCAGACACTTCAATAACCAAGTTCTTATTTTTTATTTTGGTGGAAATCGTAATCATGCCATTATTTGGGGTAAACTTAATGGCATTGTTAATTAGGTTTCTGAAAATGATATTAAATTGTTGTAAATCGGCAAAGACACTATGGTTAGCAGCTACTTGATTATTTACAACTATGGATTTCTTTTTAATTTCATTTCTATATAGTTGTAGAATTGTATCTAGTTCTTCTTTAACTAATATACTTTTAATATTTACGGTGCTACCTTGCATTTGTGTTTTTCCCCAATGTAAAAGATTGTCCATAGTAAACTGCACTTGTTCAATATCTTCTTTTAACTGTGGAGCAAATTTCTCAAAGTATTCTTTTCCTTCCGGGTCTTCTAGGTAAAGACCCAATATTTCATTTAAGGATATAATTGGACTCCTTAAATCGTGTCCAACTATTGAGAATAACCGATCCTGATTGTGATTTATTTGTTTAAGCGCTTTTTGATTCTCATTTAATACTTTTGCCTGATTGGCCAGTTTTTTATTTAATATTTTTTCTCGTCTATTGGCATTTAAAATAATGAATACTATTATAATCAATGTAAGTAGTGCAGCTAATGCCCATTTAATGTATTTGCGTTGTTGACTTAGTGCAAGCTCACTTTGGGCTTTGAGTTCTTCAGTTTCCTTTTCATAATTTAATCGTGCATTAAGCATAGTTAAATTTCGTGTATTCTTTTTCTTGAAATTATCATATGATAATTTTTCGGTCATCTCTAAATACTTCAAAGATTCAGCAACATCATTTTGCTGTTTTTTAATTTGATATAGAATACGATATGCTTGTTCTAAGCCACTATCGTGATTAGATGCTTTATATAATGCTATACTTTCTAAGATGTTTTCTTCTGCCAAGGGTAGGTTGTCCTTGCTTAGATAGGTGCCAGCTATACCGTATATAATATCGGCTTTGCTTTTTACATCGTTAAAGTTTTCATGCAGCACCAATGCTTTTTTATAATAATCTAAAGCGGTGTTAAAGTTATTTTTTGCTTGATTATAATACCCTAGTGTATATTGTGTCCAAGCCAGCCATGTTTTATTGGTTTGACTCTCAAATAACTTTAAACATTTATCTAGGTGAATTTTTGCTTCATCTAAATTGTTTAGTTTAATGTTTAAATATGCTAGATTACTTAATAGCATTACATCTTTAGTAGGATCCTTTAAATTTTGGGTCACTTCTAATGCCTTGTCGTAATATGCCAAAGCTTCGTTATAATTTTCCAATTTGCTGAAAATTGTGCCTAAATTCATGTTCATTCTAAACAGAAAAAACAAATCGTTTTGTTTTTCTGCAATTGAAAGTGCATGTAAAAAATTAGCATATGTGGCAGGGTAATCTTGCTTGAAAAAACTAGCCTGTCCTTGTACATTGTAGACCTTCATTTCAGTTTTTGGGTAAGTCGACAATAAGGGACTTTCAATGACCTGTAATGCATATTCTATTGATTTATTGGTATCCCCAGTATAAAGAAATAAAGTTGCTAAATTGGTCAAAGCTTCTAGCTCTCCTTGTTTGTAGTTGTTCTTTAAACTTAGTTCAAGTGCCTTTTCAGAATAAACGAGCATGGAGTCTTGCTCAATTAACCTTGAATAATAGGATAAGTAATTTAGGTTATCAATATATGCGGTATTGTCTTCAGTAAAGTCTGGTCCTCCTGTTAATTCAGAAATTTTTAATTTATAAAATTGAACACTATCAATTTGAGAAAAAGAGGTAGAATAACTTAGGCATATTAATGCAATGAGTAAAAAATTATATTTATAATTTGATTTAGAACGCATTAGGGGCTAAGTAGGTTGTTTTATTTAAAACTTCAAGTTATAAATAAATTAATTAAACGTTTATTAAAATTATTTATTTCTTCAAATTTCAATTTATTATTTGTTAGAACTAAAGAAAAAAATTATCTTTGCACTCGCTTACAAATGGTGGTTGTAGCTCAGCTGGTTAGAGCATCGGTTTGTGGTACCGAGGGTCGCCGGTTCGAACCCGGTCTTCCACCCTAAAGCAGATAGAAAGTCTTGGATTTATTCCAAGACTTTTTTGTTTTATAGGTGTTGGCTGTCAGTTTTTTATGCAAAAAAAATAAGCCTGACACAAAGTGCCAGGCTTATTAAATTTAAATAGGCTGATGCTTAATCTACCTTTAATTTTTGCTCTCTATTGGCTATTTCCCAAGCAGTGTAAAATACTAATCTAGTTCTGTTCTCCAATAGATCATAATTGATTTTATCTGGTGTATCACTTGGTTTGTGATAGTCAGCATGCGTACCATTAAAATAAAATATGATGGGAATATTATTTTTAGCAAAATTGTAGTGGTCACTTCTATAGTAAAAACGATTAGGGTCGTTTTCGTCATTATAGGTATAGTCCAATTCAATATTCATGAATTTCTTATTCACTTCTTCTGATAGGTTGTGTAATTCAATACTAAGCTTATCAGAACCTATTAAGTAAATATAATTTCTGTCTCCTTCACGTTTTGGGTCAATTCTACCGATCATGTCAATATTTAAATTGGCTACGGTTTGCTCTAGAGGCACAATAGGGTCAACATCAGTGTAATATTGAGATCCCAATAGTCCTTTTTCTTCACCAGTGACATGTAAGAATACTATAGACCTTTTTGGTCCCTTACCTGCATCGGCTGCATTTTTAAAGGCTTCTGCAATTTCCAATAGGGCAACAGTACCCGATCCGTCGTCATCTGCTCCATTATTTATTTGACCATCACCACTTACGCCAATATGGTCTAAATGAGAAGATATCACTAAAAATTCATTTGGTTTTTCTGAACCTTTTATGATGGCAACAACATTCTCTGAAGAGACCTTGTCATTAGAACTTTCAAAATTCAAAGTCAATTTTTCAGTTAAAACTTTAGAATCGTTTTCTTTTTCTATTGTCGGTAAAATACTTTCTGCAAGGGTTTGGTCTATAAACAAACTGTAAAACTCAGGGGCGTCATTATTTACAACTTCCATTCTACCACTGTTGTTTTGCTTCATAGATTCAAATCTGCGTTTAAATCTGCTGAAATTGTCCTTATCGTAATATAGTACTCCCTTGGCACCTTTGTCAACTGCAATTTGTATACGCTTGGTCAATGACTCTGACATATTGCTCCAAATAGATTTTTCTGAAGTGCCTGAAATAACGTAAGTACCATCTTCTTTTATGGGTTCACCAGATTTTAATAGTACAATTTTATCTGTAACATCTACATTGTCATAACTAGAGTATATCGTATCATCAATACCATAACCTATATAAACAATTTCATCATTTGAAGAATTTGCATCAGCAAAAGTAAGTACGTGTTCTCCTATGATAAAATCCGTATTGTTCAAGCTTAGTTTACCTATAGGTAGTTTACTTATCTCTAAAGGTACTTCTTGAAAATAGTTGCCATCTTCTTTTGCTGCAGGAATACCTAACTTTTCATATTCGGCCTTTAAGTAGGCTATTGCTTTTTTCTGACCTGGTTGTCCGGTTTCCCTACCTTCAAACTCATCCGATGCATAGATATATAGATGATCTTTTAATTCAGCTTCGGTAATTGTTTCTGCGTAAGTAATTTCAGATGCAATTTGTGGTTCTTCAGAAGCGTTTTCTTTAATGGTTTTTTGGGAAGAATTACAAGATAAGGCCGTTGCGACCAATAAGAATAGTGTTTTTTTCATTTTATAGTGATCAAAATTTATCAAAAATAATTAAATCTTAGTTGGTTTCAATTGTTGTATTCAACAATAAGATTACCTGCTTATTAAAAGCTTTAATTTTTTAAAGCTTCAGAGATAGCCGCTTCAACTAATGGCTCCATAACCATATAGCCTTCAGCTGTTGGGTGTACTTCATCTCTGGCATATTTCTTAGGAAGTCCATTACGCTCATCAACCATTTTTGAAAAATAATCTAAATAGATATGACCATGCGTATTGGCATATTCTTTTATCATCTCATTAAGCTTAATAATTTTTCCAGCAGGTTCTAAACCTGGCTTCCAAGGATAATCGTAGGCCGGTAAGGTAGAGGAAAGAATTACCTTAATGTCATTTGCATGCGCCATTTCTGCCATGCCTTTAATATTGTCCATAATCATTTTTAGGGTAGATGGCCCTGTATTACCTGCTATATCATTGGTTCCTGCCAATATTGTTACCACTTTTGGTTTAAGATCAATGACATCTTGTCTAAATCGTATTAACATTTGTGGCGTAGTTTGACCACTGATACCGCGATTAATATAGGGCTTGCCCTTAAAAAACTCCGGACGCGTTTTTAGCCAACCTATTGTAATGGAATTGCCCATAAACACCACCCGGTTTTCGTTTTCTTTGGCTTGTTCTATTGTGTCATTAGCAGCTTTAAAATGATTTAGATCAGGCCAATCTTGTGCATTTACAGAGGTTAATCCTAAAATAGATAGCATATAGGTAAACATTATTGTTTTTATTCTATTCATCTTTATTATGATTGTTGAATTTGTTCTTTTTCTTCAGATTTTAATGGGATGTTGTTTATAATATTCGCCTTATTTGGTCTTTGCGCTGCCAAATAGGCTAATAAGCACACAGAAATGACCAATGGAAGGGCATTGGCGGTATTGTAATATGCAAACAATCCTATGAAGGCAGGGATTTCAATAAGGGCATATTTGATATGTAAAGCCGATTGATACTTTTTTAGCTTTTCTTCTAAACGACTTTCTGATTTAATATTGGAAGTCATTTTTTTGAAGATCCATTGACTGCCAAAATACCCTAACATTGCAAATACGGGTACCATGTATAAAAAGACCCCTTGCCCTGCAGTACTCGTATTAAAAGAATTGATCTGTAAAAATACCCAAAGGGTAAAAATGCTTAAGCCTATTAATAGGAATAGGTGCATTATTGTAAGACTTTTGATAAAACTTTTTATTTCCATATTCTAATTTAAAATCCTAAGATAATATAAAATTGACCTATGATGAATTTGACGGGTTATTACTTGTCATTATTTAACCTAGGGCATCTATTAGAATTTTTATCTTTGCGCAGTATGAAAAAGATACTAACTATTTCTGTTCTGCTATTTTTAGCTGTCAAAGCTTACGGTCAAATTGAGCAAGATAAGGTTCTTCACTACTTAGGAGGTAATTTATATGGTCTTGTGGGGGCAGGGGTTGCGAATGAAATTTCAGATGGAGACAGAACGTGGACTTTTGTTGGTGCAGTTGGTGGAAGTTTGCTTATTGGTTTGGCCAAAGAGGCCATTGATCAAAATCAATATGGAGGATGGAGCAATGAAGATTTGTTAGCTACCGTATTGGGAGGTGTAACAATTGGTGCTACAATTGATATTTTCAAAAAAAGAAAACAATGTAAAAGGGAGCAATTATTTAAAGATGCTACAAAAACTGTAGATTACCGTCATCAAATGAAATTCCCAATAAAAACAACAGAGATCAACTCGCTATTTGTATTGGGAATGTCCAGTACTGTTCTAGAAAGGTAGTTTTCTAATACTTTGCACTTTTTCCTGTTGCAATAGTACGATTTATGAAATCGCGAATATCATCATTTGCAGTTTTTAAATCTTCTCTTCGTAGGTACATCATATGACCTGAACGATATCCTTTAAAACTAAATCTATCTTTCATGCGTCCGCTCGGGTCTACTTGCCACATGGTATATTTTGCATTGAAGTAGGTGGTAGCTCCATCATAATAGCCAGATTGTACCAAAACATTTAAATATGGGTTTTGTGCCATTGCTTGTCTTAAATTATCTCTGGTGTTGTCATCGTCATTGTTCCAAGGGTGTACCGGACCGAACATATTATATTTTACATCGGTCTTAAAATTTAACTCTTCCTGTAAGTAATAGTTAATGGCAGGGGTAAAGCTATGTAGCCAAGATGTTAATTCAGAATTATAGTCCGGCTTTGTTCCAGATAGTTGTTTATCTATTCCCAAATATCTTGAATCTAAGCGTCCTACGGTATGTCCGCTTTTATCTTTTAAAAGATTTTTCCAAAAGAAAGAAGTAGGTACGGAAAGGTTGTGGTCAAGAATGTCTTTTTTGTTCAATCCTGAGTAATAAGCCATTTTATCTGCTACAGCCTCTTTTTCGGAAGCCTCTAAAAATCCTCCTTTAGCCAATGCCGGTATTAACTTATCAATTGTATATGCTTCAGACTCCGGTAGAATTTCTAAAAGATCTTTACTCTGTAAGGCAGGTGGTAAAGCTTTGTGATGCCATGCCGCTGCAGTATAATAAGGTAGGTTTATTGCTTCGGCAACAGGTCCGGAATTGCGTATCACTTTATAATCAGCCGGTGAAACCATTATAACACCGTTTAAATACATCCATTGTTGATTTTGTAAAGCCAAAGAAAGACCCATTACACGTGTGCCCCCATAACTTTCCCCGATTATATATTTTGGCGAGCGCCATCTGTTGTTTCTGGTTACAAAGGTGTTCAGCCATTCTGCCAAATATTTAATATCGGCATTTATGCCAAAGAATTTGTCGCGGTCTACTTCTTTTCCGCTTGCAGGGATAGTTCTGCTATAACCTGTGTTTACAGGATTTACATAAACGATATCCGCAATATCTAAAACTGAATGTGGATTGTCATTTACACCATAAGGTTGAACAGGATATCCTTCATCATCAATTTTTAAAACCTTTGGTCCGGTATACGCTAAATGCATCCATACCGAACCTGATCCTGGACCACCATTAAATGAAATCAATAGCGGTCTTGCAGCACGATCCTTGATGTTGTTTCTAGTATAATAGGTATAATGTAAAGAGGCTATGGGTTTTGCATTTTCATCCCATACAGGTTGGGTCCCGGTCTGTGCGGTGTACGAAAAACTAGCGCCATTAATGGAAGCGTTATGTTGTGTTGTGATAACGGTGTCTACGGGTAATTCCCTAGACTGGCCAAAGGCAAATGCAGTGACCAAACAAAAGGTAAATTGTACTATTTTTTTCATGGTTTGATAAGGTTCTGTTGTAAAACGAAAATAAGCATAATTGTGCTATTTTATTCGTTGTTCGGACCTATTGAGTTTTAAATGTCAAATCCGTAATTATGATGGTTTTAAAAATGGAATGTTTAAAATTTTTTAGCTGGTATTCATAATGTTAATACAACTTAATTAATTATGGAATTACCTGATAATTATTTACTTTTCTAATTCATACAACTAATACTCATGAAACAACTTACAAGACGATCATTTAATGGTTTGGCTACTAAAGGCCTGTTAGGATCCGCCTTTCTCGCCAATATGCCGTTGGCAAATGCCTTTACAACTAATAAAAACAGTAAAAAATTAGGTGTAGCCTTGGTTGGTTTAGGGAGCTACAGTACTTATCAATTAGCACCTTCTTTATTGGATACGGAGCATTGTTATTTGGCAGGAATTGTAACCGGTACCAAAGAAAAGGAATCTGTTTGGAAAGAGAAATACAATATACCCAAAGAAAATATTTATAATTATGAGAATTTTGATACCATTGCGGATAATGACAGTATAGATGTTATTTATGTAGTATTACCCAACAGTATGCATGCGGAATTTTGTATTCGTGCGGCAAAGGCGGGTAAACATGTGATCTGTGAAAAACCAATGGCCGTAAGTGTTGCGGAATGTGATGCAATTATGAATGCCTGCAATGAGCATAAGGTTAAGCTTTCTGTTGGTTATAGAATGCAAAGCGACCCTTATACCCATGAAGTCAAAAAATACGTTAGGGAAAAAACTTTTGGTGATGTATTGTTTGTTTCATCTGATGCAGGATATGTCTCTAACGGTAATCCAGATCAATGGCGATTAAATAAAAAATTATCTGGTGGCGGAGCGCTCATGAACATGGGTGTGTACGCTATACAAACCAGTATTTATGGTACAGGTCAGAACCCTATTTCAGTTTCTGCACAAGAATTTAGTACTAGACCTGATTATTTTAAGGATACCGATGAGACCATTACAGCTCAGTTTAAATTTGAGAATGGTGCTGTTGCACATATGATGACTTCGCATAATGCAAATGGTAATAGATTAAAATGTCATTGTAGTAAAGGTTGGTTTGAGTTAGATCCAGCCCATAGTTATGGACCAATAAGTGGTAGAACTTCTAATGAAGATGTCTTAAAGTTTCCACATAAAAGACAACAGGCTTTACAGATGGATGATTTTGCAAAGCATATTTTGTTGGACAGTAAAAACTTGGCTCCTGGTGAAATGGGAAAAAGAGATATGATAATTGTAGAGGCTATTTACAAATCGATAAGAGAAGGTGGACAAGAACAGTTATTGTCATTAGGTGATTTAGGTATTGTGGTGTAATTATGTGAAAAACAAATAGTTAAAACTTAACTTAAAGTTAAGTTCAAGATTTGATCACTTCGATTTCAAGTTAAATTTACATGTTAACATTATCATAAGGTTTAGTTCATTTATTGCTAATTTTTAGAATACCTTATTACAAGGTTATCTCTATAGTTTTGGAATTCATAACCTAAAAACTATATTGATAATGAAACAAACGAAAAATTTACTATTTAAAGCCCTTTTCCTTTCTTGCTTAGGATTAGCTGTAATGAGCTGTGATGGAGAAGATGGTGTAGATGGTACAAATGGTATTGACGGTGTAGACGGTGCTGATGGCGCAGACGGAGCCGATGGTGCTGATGGCGCCGATGGTGCTGACGGACAAGATTTGACTCTGGAAGAATCTATTCCATTAACTAGTTCCGTAACTCCAAACGAACTTTTCGAACTAAAAGGTGCTTTTGCAGGTTCTGCCGACCTTAATATGATCATGTCTTCTGCAGATATCTTAGAATCTGATTCTACTTTTGTTTATGGTTCTTATATGGATGGTGCTGCACTATATCCTACCGAAGATGGTAACTATACTTTGATCAATAATCTAGAAGCAGATTACTCCATTGCAAGAATTATGTTGAATTCTGAACTTCAGCCTTTACAAGGAGATTATATAGTAAATTCTACAGCTACTGCATTTACGGCAATGTGTTCTGGATCTTCAATTACTGTTGAAGAGCACGGATTTGGTCCTTTATACCTATCTGGTGGAGAATGGGGCGGTAACGCTAAAGGTGTATTTAAAGTAAACCCTTTTAGAGCAAAAGAAGACAGGGTAGAAGTAGAAAGATTACCTGCACTGGGTGAGTGGTCAACTGAAAATGCTGTTGTTATTGGTAAAGATGCCTATTCTTCTCAAACGGTAATTTTTATGGGTGATGATCATAGTGATAATACATATCCGCAAGCTCATTTTGGAATGTACGTTGGTCAAAGAGGTGACCTTTATGGAGGTAAACTTTATGTACTTAGAGGTACAAATCCAGTAGAATCTGCTCCTGGAGAAGGCGGTCAGTTATTTGAAATGGGTATGGCTCAAGACATTGAATACGATGTAGAATGGGTAGAAGTTACTGAAAGAACTATAGATGAGTTGAACCAAGAAGCTATTGACTTGGGAGCTATAGGATTTCAAAGAATTGAAGATATCGATTGGAGAAGAGGTTCTGCCGATGCTCAAAGAGAAGTATATTTTAATGCTACCGGTAGAATACGTGGTGATAATCCGGACCTTAACTTAAGAGGTACAGGTTTTGGTCGTGTTTACAAACTAGTTTTAGATCCTGAAGATCCAACGGCTCCTGCTAAATTAACTGTTGTAGTTGATGGTGACTTAGAAGGTGGAAAAGGTGATGGAATGCATTCTCCAGATAACATTTTGGTAACTGAGAACTATGCTTACATTCAAGAAGATCCAAATGGTTATGGTGATTTAAATGCAGATATAACAGGTTTTGCCAAATTATGGCAATTAGACCTAAATACGGGCAACTTTGTTGAAGTTATGGAATGTAACCAAACATATGCTGCAAGTGTTGGTATTGGTAATACCGATAGTATGTGGGAAATAACCGGCTTGATCGATGTTACCGATATCATAGGTGCATCTGAACCAACCTTTATTGGTGGAGCTCAAGTACATGGTTGGAATTTTAGTACCACTCCTGATACAGCTGTAAGGGCAGACGGACTAAAATTTGTTGACCCAACAGCAATTAGTGAAGGCAGTGCTGCATTAGAAGGTTCAGTTTTATTCAAATTGACTGGCTTACCTAGATAAGTGATGTAATTGTACCAAGTTTAAAGGTTCCCTTCACTGGGAACCTTTTTCTATTCATATTAATTTCAAAGTGAAACATGAGAGCATTTTATTATAAATGGATTTTGATAGTATTTGTTTGTTTTTTTCTGTCCTGCAAGAATGAGGAAACAAAACCTTTGTTGGCTATAAATGCTAATGATCAATCTATGTTCAACAATGCTATAAGGGAACATTATTTTTTGGCATTGGATAGTACTTCTTATTACATGCAGAAATTAGATACCACACAATCGCTCTCAAAGAACAAAGAACTGTTTTTAAAAAGTAGGGAATGGTATAAAAGGGTAGAGCCTATGCTTATCGCGTATGATTATGAGAATTACATCTCAATGAATGCGCCTAATTTGCTTAAGGTAGAAATAGACGACCATACCGATATTAAAAAACAAAAACCAAAGAGTTTTCAAGTATTGGAAGAGCTCCTTTATAGTGAAGAAGGATATTCCAATGAAGATTTGAATTCCGTATTGGAGTATTTAAAGATTAGAATTCCGTTTGTACGAAAAAATCATATTCTCATCACCCAAAGAGATAGGCATCATTTAAAAATGATAAGAGATGCCATTGTAAATGTGGCTACTAAAGGTATTACAGGTTTTGATTCTCCAATGTTGGCAAACTCATTGAACGAAGCTGTTTATAATTATGAAATGCTACAAATAGTTTTGGATATTTATAAAGAGGCTTTTAGGGATAATACCTTATATGTACATTGGAAAAAAGAAATTTCTTCCACCATTGATGATTTACAAAGTGCCAATTTTGATGAATTTGATCGATACTCGTTTATAAAATTGCATACCAATACGCAATTGGATCTAGTGGATAAGACTGCTAATGATTGGGGAATTGAATTAAGCCAATCAAGGGCTTTAGACCCTAAGGTGACCAATCTTTTTGATAAGAATTTTTTCAATATGAAGATGTTCTCCACCCAAAGAGCACCAGATATTACTGAAGAAAGAATTGAGTTAGGAAGACAGTTGTTCAATGATACGGATTTATCCGGCTCCGGTACTATAAGCTGTGCGACTTGCCATATTGCGGAAAAAGCATTTACCGACGGGCATAAAATTGCTAAAGGTATAAACGGACAAGATTTGCAACGTAATTCACCAACATTAACCTATGCTGTTTACCAACGTTCTTTGTTTTATGATGGTAGGGCAGATGGTCTCGAGGATCAAATTGTTGGAGTCACCAATAATGAAAATGAGTTTCACATCGATTTGGAAAAATTAGAAGAGAAAATTCAAGATAAATCAGTGTATAAAGTTCAATTTGATTCGCTTTACGATGGCAAAATTACCGATATGAACGTGCGTAATGCTATTGCAACATATATAAGAAGTTTAGCTCCGTTCGATTCTAAATTTGATCGGAACATGAACAATCTAGAAGAAACCATGACTACTGAAGAGATTACCGGTTTTAATCTTTTTATGGGTAAAGCTGCGTGTGCCACTTGTCATTTTCCACCGGCATTTAACGGTACGGTGCCTCCTAAATATATGGAAAGCGAATTTGAAAATTTGGGCGTGCCCAAAAATGCAAGTTTTGAAAACCCTGTTTTAGATGATGATTGGGGGCAGTATTATCCTTATGAAGTAGAGGAGAAGAAGCATTTTTTTAAAACTTCAACAGTGCGTAATGCAGAATTAACCGGACCCTATATGCACAACGGGGTGTATGAAACTTTAGAGGAAGTAGTGGAGTTTTATAATGTTGGTGGTGGTCAGGGCATGGGCCTAGATGTACCTTACCAAACATTACCACCTGACTCTTTACATCTATCGACTACAGAATCAAAGGCGATTATTGCTTTTATGAAAACACTTACCGATAAAAGATTTGAGAAAGAAGCCATAAACTAGAATTTTTCAAAAACACCTAAACCAAAAAGGGCAAAATCATATTTAACTGGATCCAAAGGGTCCAGTTTTCTTAAGCTTTTATCTAGCTCGGCTAATGCTTTGGCATCGTTTTGTTTTCTTTTTAACAATCCTAATTTTCTAGCTACATTACCTGAATGTACATCTAATGGACAAGATAATTTTGAGGTAGGTATTCCTTTCCATATGCCAAAATCTACATTGGTAGTTGCATCTCTAACCATCCAACGTAAAAACATATTTATCCTTTTGGCGGCAGAACCTTTTAAAGGGTCAGATACATGCTTTGTTGTGCGTTGCTCATATGGTAACTCAAAAAATATTTTCTTGAATTTAGAAATGGTGGGCTGTAGAGAATTTTTGTCTTGAAGGGTTGTGAAAATACCTTCAAGACCTTGGTGTTGAAGGTAAATATTCTTTAAACTTTTTATAAAATATCTTAAATCATTTTCATTGAAAGTTCTATGAACAAATCCTGATAAATTATCTAAATCATCATCGGTATGATTAAGCACAAAGTCATACGGACTTTGTCCCATTTTTTCCATTAACTTATGAGAATTATTGATGATGCTCTTTCTGTTACCCCAAGCAATGGTTGCCGTTAGAAAAGCACTGATTTCAATATCTTCTTTTTGTGTGAAAAGATGCGGAATTTGTATAGGGTCGGTTTCTAAGAATTCAGGTTTATTGTATTCAAAAACCTTTTCGTCAAGAAATATTTTTAGCTCACTTTTTGTCATTCAATAGAAATATCTAACAATTGCATAATTAGCACAGGAACCACTAAAACCATATTGTAAATGGCGTGTAGCGCCATGGACCATAACAGACCAAATTTTACCCGTATGTAGCCTAAAAGAAAACCTACACTAATTTGTGGTGCAACCAACAATGGAGAAAAAAGTAAAACCTGAGTGCTCATTTCAAAATTACTGATATGCATAAAGCCGAACGCAATTGTAAACAAATAGAAAATTGGTTTAAAAAATTTTGAATCTTTAAAAAAGACAAGCGGACCTCTAAATAATAGTTCTTCAAAGAAAGGAGCTACAATTACTGCTAAAAAGAAAATAAGTGCCACTGAGTAGTTTCCAAATAAATCATCCATGGCATGTTTGCCCATCTCAAGCTTTAGGATACTTTCTAAAACTGCAGCTACCATTAATAATAGAATACTTGCCGTTAATGCAATAATTAAAAGCTTGAAGAGAACTCTCAATTTTTCTGATAAAGAACTTTCAATATCTTGTGTATAGACAGGTTTTATTATAAATGAAAGTAGCTCTTGAAGCATACGGATCTTGGTTATGCTATTATTATTTCCTTGTCTACAATTTTACCATCTACCATGGTTAATTTACGGTCTGCCATTTCTGCCAATTCAGCATTGTGGGTCACAATTACAAAGGTCTGACCAAACTTTTCACGAAGCTCAAAAAATAATTTATGCAGGTTGTCTGCACTTTCTGAATCTAAATTTCCACTAGGTTCATCAGCAAAAATTATGGAGGGGTTATTGATCAACGCACGGGCAACCGCTACCCGCTGTTGTTCTCCGCCAGATAGTTCTGATGGTTTGTGGTCATATCTGTGACCCAGGCCCAAAAAGTTTAATAGTTCTTTGGCTCTATCTTCAGCTTCAGATTTTGGCGTCTTTTTTATAAATGCAGGTAGGCATACATTTTCAATGGCCGTAAATTCTGGTAATAATTGGTGAAATTGAAAAATGAATCCTATATGTTCATTTCTAAATTTTGCTAAATCTTTATCATTTAGTTCCGTAGTTTCAATACCATTGATCAGTAACGTACTGTCTTTTCTATTTGATTGAACGTCTAAAGTTCCCAAAATTTGTAATAAGGTAGTTTTACCGGCACCGGAAGCACCAACTATAGATACTATTTCTCCTTTTTTAATATGGAGGTCAACTCCTTTTAATACTTCTAATTCTCCGTAATATTTATGAATGTTAGAAGCTTTTATCATGAGTTAAGTTTAGTTTAGAGTTGTGATAGTTTGAAATTCAAAATTAATGAAAAAGGGGCACGTTAAAAACTGTAATTTTCATTTAGTGATCATTTAGCCCAATGTTCTGGAGCCATTATTTAAGACTATATAGCAATATGAACTATTTATGATATTTTTACGTTTGTTGATGAAAGAAATATTAAATTTGTTCAACCTAAATTTAATTAGGTTAAACATTAAATATAAAATATGTCCCCGTATAGAAATTTAGAAGAATATAATCTTGAAATTACCGATGAAGTTAAAAGTAGGTACTCATCTATTATTGATGAAATTGGTGAAGATGTAGCAAGAGAGGGTTTGGTTAAAACACCTGAACGTGCTGCAAAAGCAATGCTATTTTTAACTCAAGGTTATAAGCAAGATGCCGTTGAAATTTTGAAAGGGGCAATGTTCAAAGAAGATTATGATGACATGGTCATTATAAAAGATATTGAGCTGTATTCCCTATGTGAGCATCATATGTTGCCATTTTTTGGTAAGGCACATATTGCTTACATACCAAATGGTCATATCGTAGGATTAAGTAAAATTCCAAGAGTGGTAGATGTTTTTGCAAGAAGGTTACAAGTACAGGAAAGGTTAACGCATGATATTTTAGAGTGTATAAATAATACTTTAAAGCCTAAGGGAGTGGCCGTTGTTATAGAAGCTTCACATATGTGTATGATGATGAGAGGTGTACAAAAGCAAAATTCTGTAACTACAACATCTGGTTTTAGAGGTCAATTTGAAAAAATTGAGACTAGAAATGAATTCTTGAAGTTAATTAGTGCTAAACTTTCCTAATTACTATCTCTGCACGTTGAGAATATTTTTTGTAAAATTTGGCATCTTTGTTGTATTCTAAAGTTAGAATAACTAATTTTTAAGTATGTCAATTTTAAAAGATAAAAAATACAAGCAACTTTTCATGGGGTTGCTATTTGATGGTATAGGTATGCTTTCTTTTGCTATACCTTTCGTCGGTGAATTTTCAGATGTGGTATGGGCTCCACTTTCTGCGTGGTTAATGACACGTATGTATAAAGGAAAAATAGGTCAAGCTGCCGGTGTTTTCACTTTTATAGAAGAAATTGTTCCTGGTTTTGATATCATACCTTCGTTTACGCTAATGTGGTTATATACATATGTGTTCAAGCCTTCTAAAAAAGGGCGTACAATTGAAGTGTAAAATCCACCTTTATTTTTATAGAAACTCTTAACTTTAACTCAAATACCATGAGTTTTGAAGAGAAGAAATTTTGTTGCAAAATCTAGTCTAAGTGGTCTTGCCGCTTTACTAGGAGTTGATATTATTTATAAGGAATTTATGCCTTTGGATTACACACCTGTGGCGTTACAAGAATCAGACCCGTTTAAGCTATTCAATAAGGATAAAGGCATGGTCGTACTAAACGATAAGCCTTGGAATATTGAGGCTCAAGCTCATCTTTTAGATGATAGGGTAACTCCAAATAAATCTATTTTTATTCGAAATAACGGATTGATTCCGGAAGACATAGATGTTGATACTTGGACACTTACCATAGACGGAGAGTCTGTTAAGCAGGAGAAAACATATACGTTGTCTGGGCTAAAGTCAAAATTTAAGCATCATACCTATCAATTGACCTTAGAGTGTGGTGGTAATGGTAGAAGCGAATTTGATCCACCTGCAAAAGGAAACCAGTGGACTGTGGGTGCGGTGTATTGTGCTAGTTGGACAGGTGTGAGATTGCGTGATGTGTTAGAAGATGTCGGTATTAAAGATGATGCTGTCTACTTTGGTTATCATTCAGCAGATACACACCTTAGTAGAGATCCTACTAAAGAACCGATATCTAGAGGAGCGCCCATGTCAAAAGCTTTACAAGATGAAACATTGTTGGCTTTTAAAATGAACGGTGAAGATATTCCCTTAGTACATGGTTATCCTTTACGGGTCATTGCAGGAGGATGGCCAGCCTCGGTTTCTGGCAAATGGTTACAGCGTATTAGCATTAGAAATATAGTTCATGACGGTACCAAAATGACCGGCACGGCATATAGAGTGCCTTGTAAACCCGTTGCTCCTGGTGAAAAAGTCGCGGATGAAGATATGTGTATCATTGAATCTATGCCGGTAAAATCTTTAATTACCTATCCAAAATCTGGAGCTGTTTTATCAAAGAATAAAAAATTAAGTATTAGAGGTCATGCATGGGCAGGTGAACTAGAAGTTGCCAAAATGGAATACTCTATAGATTTTGGCGCTACTTGGCATCATTGTACAATTGAAAAACCTGCAAACCGATTAGCGTGGCAGCATTTCTCAGCAGATATTTCATTTCCGCAAGAGGGTTATTATGAAGTTTGGGCAAAAGCTACCGATTCTAATGGGGTTAGTCAACCTATGTTATTGCCTGGGTGGAATCCAAAAGGGTATTTAAACAATGCTTGTCACAGGATAGCCGTAAAAATCGCATAAATGAAAAATCAGAATCATAATAAGCTAAAACGCGATTTTCAGGAATTATACAGAAAGATTATATTAGCTTGCGCTGTTATTGGCATTGGTGCAATAATTTTAGTGTATTTAATAGTTGATCCAAGTTTTTCTACATTTAAAACGGATGCACCACAAACCGAGCTGGTAACTATTCCCGAAGAGGACGATTACGATAAGATAGAAAATGGAATTCATGTACGTACCGGTTTTATAGATGCCCCGGGAATGATGGTTACCGTTCAAAACTGTACCAACTGTCATTCCGCTAAGTTGGTAATGCAGAACCGAATGAACGAAAATCGCTGGAAATCAACTATAAAATGGATGCAGGAAACCCAAAATTTATGGGACTTGGGAGAGAATGAAGCTGTAATTATTAATTACTTGGTAACCAATTACCCACCTAAGAAATTAGGTAGGAGGGCTGTACTGACGGATATTGAATGGTATCAATTTGAAGAATAAAAAAACAAAAGCCTTTGAATTAAACATCAAAGGCTTTTAGTTTTACATGTGGTTTATATTTTTACTACTCTACCGTAACAGAAAAAGTCTGAGCAATATCTGTTTCTCCGCCTGCATCTGCTAAAGTGCCATCGTTAGGTTTTGTAGGCTCATGACGTAACGTAATTGTAATTGTTCCAGAACCTGAATCACCAGTTGTTAATTCAAATTCAATACCAACTGGGTTTCCATCTTCATCGGTATCAGAATAAGTCACTTCAGATAAAGAACCAGATAGTCCAAAGAAAAACTGGTGCTCGTCTGCTTCTTCTTCTACTTCTTCGGTAATGTCCTCTGCAGGTGTTTCCGTTTCGTTCAATAATACAATACTCCCAGTATAGGTCGTATTTGCGGATAAATTATCAGCTGTTACCACAGGAGCATTAGGTCCATCTCCATCTAAATCTTGAGATTGCAATGTTGCAGAACCATTAGCGCTAGTTAACGTAACTGTCATGGTAGTAATAATTTCTTCTTCGTTTACTACTTCTGGGGTATCGTCATCACTTGAACATGAAGTCATTACGGTTGCCATTAAACTTAGTGCTAGAACGGTTTTTAGTGTGCTGTTTCTTTTCATAGTTTTACTTGTTTTCAATTGTTAGTAATAATTATTATTAATAGTTAAAAATTAGGCGCATACTTATATTTCTGCCCATATCATCTACAAAATAACGTTGCCTATTTAGGTAGTCACGATAGTTTGTATTTAGTAAGTTGGTTGCACTTAGACCTACGGTTAAGTCATTTTTATTTTTAATTGTAAAAGATGCTTCCGTATTTATTGCCAATAGGTGATAAGCTTCGGGCGGTGTATTAATTTCCAATAATACGTTCTCTTGTTGTTGAGGAGAAAAAACCTCAATATTTTCTGGATATCTGGATTGTTCAAATACATATTGACTTTCAAGACTTATAAGAAAATTGTTCCATTTGGTATTGGTGTATGTAATGCTATTTGTAAAATTTGCAGCGGGTATATTAATCAAAGGTGTGTCTGTTTCACTATCTGTACCTTTTACCCAAGCAAACTTATGATCTGTTCTAATGTTTGATGTCCAATTATTATATAAAGAAGCATCAATACCAAACAAAACTGCATTGGTCTGACGATAAGACCATACGGGGAAAGCGCCACGTATAGTAAATTCTACACCCGTTGGTTCAAGAAGTATAAAGTCTCTAATACTATTAACAAATGGAGCAATAGAATACCCCAATTTGTTACTATTTCTTTCTAGTGAAGCTGAAAATTTAGAAGAGGTTTCACTGTTCATTCTCAAATCTCCCAATTCTATTCGTGCCGCAGAATGGTGAAGACCATCGCTAAATAATTCAGATGGGTTAGGTGCTCTTTGAGATAGTGCATAGTTAAACCGTAAATGATCTTTTCCGTTTATTTCATAATGGAAACCTAATGTTCCTGAGACGTTATGATAGTCAAAGACAGGATTTGTTAGTAGTTGCGTACCTAAATCTTCCAATATGATATCGGCAAAATCTACATCATAACCACGTTCTTCCCAGCGAGAAGTTCTATAGAATTTTTTGGAATCTATTCTGCTGAAATCATATCGTAGTCCGGCATCTAGCGTCCAATCGGTATCAAGTTCATAACTTCCTATTGAATACAAACCAAAATCAAATTTATCGTAATCAGGTATTAATCTTCGGACACCGGTATCTGGATTGGCAAAATTGGTTTGGAACCTTCCTAGAGCTCCAACCTTGAGATCTAGACCTTGTTTTGCATCAAATTTTATATTGGTAAGTACGGAATGTGTGGTTAAATCAAGATCTAAAGATGCTTTATCCGCATCATCGCCTACACGTATATCATATTCGAATCTTCTGTTTTTTTGAAAATCGTATTGCAGGGTCCATTTTCCAAAACCTTCAAATCTTCTATAATAATTTAGCTTTCCTAAATGGTGGCTAACTTCTTGGTATGGTTGGGAAATATCATAAGTGAAATCGTTTACCACACTTGGTACGTCACTATTAATGGCTGTTATTAAATCATCTATATTGCCAATATGCGATGCTCTCAATATGCCAATTTCCGAATTAAAATATGAGTAGTAACCTTCCCATCCTTGTATAAAGTCTCGTTTACCTATACTAAGTGAGACCCCACTTTCTTTAATACCTGTATTTGATAATATATAATCTGGTGCTTCAAGATCCCCAAGTCTTTTAAATGACCCTTGTCCTTTAATATAAAGGCCTGATTTATATGATTTGGTCAATGAAGATGTTATGTTACCACCACGGCCATTGGAGGCAAGATTAAGTTGGGTTTTACCGAATAAAGAGTCGGTTCTTATTATTGGTAAAGGTTCAAGTACAATAACACCTGCGATAGCATCTCCTCCGTATTCTATAGCGGCAGCACCTTTTATAACGCTTATATTCTGATTTGCATTTACGTCTACATTAGGGGCATGCTCTTCTCCCCATTCCATATCTTGCATACGAACGTTATTGTTCAAAATTAAGATTCTACTACCGTTTAAACCTTGTATGACCGGTTTAACTATATTTCCTCCGGTATTTAAGGTTGATACTCCGGCAATCTTTTTTAATGCATCTCCTAAACTATTACCACTGCTTCGTTCGATATCTTTAACCGATAAAATATTTTCCTGAGCGGAATTTGTGTTTTTTGGTACATCACCAACAACTTTGACCTCCTTTAATTCTTCTAGGTGATGTTCTAGCCTAATTTCTGAATAGGTATCCCCATTAATGGTCAATGTTACAAACTTTGTTGTACATTCTGGATGCGATATTTCAAGTTCTATAACCCCGTCACATAGCTCCTTAAAGCTAAATTTTCCGTTTTGTTGGGAGACTGTAGAAAAACCTTTGCCAGTTATGTTAATAGTTGCTCCACGCAACGGACTGTTGTCATGGAAATCAACAATTTCTCCTAATAATATTGAATTGCAATCTTGAGCGTAAATAATTGTGCTACATAGGATTGCGAAAACATATAAATAATACTTCATTATATAAGTTTAGCGCTATAATAAATTGGTTGAAAAAGAAAACCAATTTTAAAATTCGGAAGGGGTATTAGGCTTGGAAGGGTGGGGGACGACCAAAAGTAGTGTACCTGAAAAGCGTTTTAGGTACTGTAATTGAAAAAGGTAACAGTTTTTTTTCCGTGATAATAATTACTGAAGCAAATATGAATAAAAATGTGGCAACAAAAGTGTATTCAGCGTTTTGATTCTGAACTGCCAATTCACAAATACTACAATTTTCTATAGTATCTACTTTATTGTCTTGATGGGAATAGACATGAAAAGAAGTTACCTTGATCAGCATAAGGCAGAACAAAATAAATACTGAGAAATATGTAAATATTGATCTCTTCACAGCGCTAAAGTACTAAAAGATGTAGAACTGTTTGTTAAAGAAAACCCAACAAAAGTGTGTTAGAATAAAAATCCAAGTCCAATTCTTTTCAGCATTTTTTTCTCAAAAGCCCAAAAAAATCTAAATTGACCAAATAACCATCCATAAATTACCAATAACACTTGATAGAAAGGGAAAATTAATAAAATTCGTAAAAACCAATACAGAGGGCTTCCCCACCAGGCAGTCGAAAAATTTTCTTGCTGAAGACCAATTAAATCTAGAAAAGGCTTTGCTACATATACAGATGATGATCCGGTGATGGCAAATACTATAAATATAATTACAAGTTGAAAATTACTGGTGATTCCCCAGCGTTCTTTTAATTTCTGCATGGCATGTATTGAAAACGCCAAATATACTTTTTATATACGTGGTATAAAAGGGCCTAATCGCTGATTGTATTTTCTTTGGAAATAAATAAAATAATTATACAGCTTATAATTTACTTCATAGCCATAATCAATTTGTCTAGAGTAATCTATTTGCATTTCATATAAATTTGGATTGTATCTAGCAGGCTGTAATACTCTTTGGTTCCATTCTAAAACCATTATTTGATTTCTATTTTCCAAGAAATTTTGCGAATAATAACCTTCAGGTTTTGCTATTGAGGCCAACCATATATTAAAACCAGGTTCTATGATAATAATTTCATATTCAGTTTCTTCACTTGAAATGGAAATGGTATCTCCTTCAACTTGGGTAAAGGCATTTTTTTCATCTTCGCTTATAGCTAGTGATGCGCTCTTTGTACCACAATTAAATAACAATGCACAAAAGGTCGCAGCTATAGTACCGTAAATAATTTTAAATATCTTCTTTTTCATAGAAATAAGATACAAAAAAAGCCGCTTGTATTTACAAGCGACTTAACTATATGATTTCTAGGTATTATTTACCGAAAAGACCTCCTAAAAGGCCTCCAAGACCACCTTGTTTTTTATTGCTGCCCATTACCATACCGGCAACATCATCTAATATGCTTCCGTCACCATCAGCATCTAATAATGAAGTGATAAGGCTTTGGTTTTCTTGAGGTTGACCTCCCAGCATACTACCTAAAAGAGCGTTCATGCCTGTGCCATCACTTACATTGCTCTGCGCAGTTTGCTTACCTAAAAAGCCCATAACTATAGGGGCTGCAATTTTTAATATTTGGGCAACCGATCCGGAATCTAAACCGGATTTTGCACTTAAAGCACTTTCTACTTGTGGTTGTTTACTTCCGAATACATGACCTAAAATACCCGCACCGTCATTCATTACACTTTCGTCTACACCGCCACTAAACAAACCTCCTAGGTTATCTAAGATTCCGCCACTATGATTACTTGATAATGCACTCATTAAACCCTGAGCACCTTCTGGTGTTGAAACGTTTTTTTTCATTGCACCAAGAATTAGTGGCATTGCCATACTTAGTACATTGGCGGTTTTGTCTTCAGGCTGATTTGTCTGCCCAGCTACACCGCTAATTAATTGTTGCCCCATTGGGCTATTTAATAAATCTAATAATCCTGCCATTGTAATGGTTAATTTAATGTTTATGCTGTAAAATACGAAAAAGAGTCAATAAAATATGCTATTGAGCTCTTAATTTAGTAAAGAAATAATTTGGTCGGCCAATTCTTGTCCAATTCTTTCTTGTGCCTCTAAAGTTGCTGCACCAATGTGTGGAGAAAGCGAAATACTAGAGTGCATTAGAATTTTAATTTCTGGTTTTGGTTCAGATTCATAAACGTCTAAACCGGCAAAAGCAACAGTACCGTTTTCTAAAGCATCGATCAATGCAACTTCATCTAAAACACCACCCCTTGCGGCATTGACGATACCAACACCCTGTTTCATTTTGGAGAATTCAGCTTTTCCCAGAACATAGTTCTCTTGACCGGGAATATGCAATGAAATATAGTCTGCATTCTTTAGGACATCATCTTTGTCAGTGTTCTTTAGTGTGAACGTAACATTTTGACCATCATAAAAAGTAAGCTCAATGTCTGTCTGCGCTACATCTGGATCACAGTATATAACCTTCATACCCGCGCCAATGGCAAGTTTAGCGGTAGCTTGACCAATGTTACCAAATCCGAATATACCTAAGGTTTTACCTCTAAGTTCCGTACCCTTTGAGTAAGATTTCTTTAATCCTTTAAAGTTACTATCACCTTCTAAAGGCATATTTCTATTTGCGTCATATAAAAAACGTGCCCCTCCATAAAGGTGTGCAAAAACCAATTCTGCCACAGATTCTGATGAGGCAGCTGGTGTATTTATGACATGAATATTTTTAGATTTAGCGTAATCTACATCAATATTATCCATACCAACACCACCTCTACCAATTAGTTTTAGAGTAGGACAGGCATCAATTAATTCTTTTCTAACTTTGGTAGCACTACGTACCAATAATGCTTCAATTTTATTTTCGTTGATATAGTTGCTTAATTGTTCTTGAGCAACCGTCGTCGTTAAAACGTTAAATCCAGCTTTCTCCAAAGTGGTGATTCCATTTTGGGAAATTCCATCATTTGCTAATATCTTCATATGTTTTAATACAATTTTATTGTTGTGTTCGGTATATGTTACAACAATTATCCTCTTCTTTCCATTTCGCTCATGACGTCTACCAATACACCAACACTCTCTAATGATAATGCATTGTACATGCTAGCTCTATACCCTCCCACAGAACGGTGACCGTTTAAACCATTAATTCCGGCTTCTTTTAACAAACTTTCAAAAGTGGTTTTTAAGACATCATCCGTAAGGTTGAAAGTGGCGTTCATTAAAGAACGATCCTCTACATTGGCAAAGCCTTCAAAAACAGGATTTAGATCAATCTCAGAATAAAGTAATCTTGCCTTCTTTTCGTTGATTTCTTCTATAGCTGCAATACCACCAAGATTTTTTAACCATTCTAACGTTAACATAGAAGTGTAAACTGCAAATACAGGTGGAGTATTGAACATGCTATCTTTCGAAATATGTACTTGATAATCTAACATTGAAGGAATTTTTCTTGATACTTGACCTAAAATTTCTTCTTTAACGACAACCAAAGTTGTCCCTGCAGGACCCATATTCTTTTGTGCACCGGCGTATATTAAATCGAACTGAGAGAAGTCTAAACTTCTTGAGAATATATCTGAGCTCATATCACAAACAAGAGGACAGTCGGTTTTTGGAAACTTCTTGAATTGGGTACCAAAAATTGTATTGTTAGATGTAATATGTAGATAATCTAAACCGCTGGGAACTGAGTATCCTTTAGGTATGTATTTAAAATTTTCATCTTTAGATGAGCCAACTTCAACCACATCGCCAAATAATTTAGCTTCTTTAATGGCTTTATCGCTCCAAGTACCTGTATTTAAATAACCTGCTTTTTTCTCTAGTAAATTGTATGCTACCATTAAAAATTCCATACTTGCACCACCTTGAAGAAATAATGCTTTATAGCCTTTGTCTTTAAGATCTAGCAGTTCTAATGCCAATGATCTTGCATTTTCCATTACGGCAACAAAATCTTTACTTCTATGTGAAATTTCAATAAGTGAAAGTCCAGAACCATTAAAGTCCATAACAGATTCAGAAGCTTTTAAAAGTACTTCTTTTGGTAAGATACAGGGACCGGCACTAAAATTATGTTTTTTCATCTTGTGTGTAATTTAAGGTTGCAAAGGTCAGAATTTTTTGAAGATTTTTCTTTACTATCGCTATTTAATTCTTAGAAGTGTTCAATAAGAATGCTATAGTATCTATTCCGTCGGCATAGTCGTTTAGCATTGGTTTTTGGGTGTTTCCAAAAGAAATTTCATCTTCTACAAAACCAGATGAAACAATACATTGTAAGTTTTCTTTATTGTCCTTAAGCTTCTCTTTTAATGTTGACTCATCTTCGTAGTACTCGTAAAACAATGAAGCTATTGGCGAACCAAAACTTTCCTCTTCTTTTAAAATCAAAAAACCATTATCCAATAATTTAAACTCGCTCATTAAATAAACTGCTTTATTGTAATCGTAGTTATTGGCGTATTTATGGTGGTTGATAATGCTATTGTACGGAAACATTGCTTTGAAAAAAGTGTCAATATTATATTCTTTTGGGAGGTATATTTTAGATACGCTTCTACACCCTAAACCAAAATATCTAAAAATATCCTCTCCTAATGCTGTTAGTTCTTCTTGGGATTCCTTTCCGGATAAAACAGCCACAGAATTTCTGTTTTTACGAATAATATTTGGTTTTTTACCGAAATAATACTCAAAATAACGTGCCGTATTGTTACTTCCAGTCGCAATTACAGCATCGTAATGATCAAGTTTTTCTTTGGTAAATATTACTTTATCTTTTAAAGCAGGTTCGGTGTCAATTAAAAAATCAATGAGAAGTGGAATTAATTTTTGATCATTGCTTGATAGTTTTACTAAAGCTTTATTGCCGGTAATTAAAACGCATAAAAGATCGTGAAACCCTACTAAAGGAATATTACCAGCCAAAATTAACGCTACAATCTTTTCATTGTTGATGCTAAGGTCGTAGTTACTCAGCCAGGCTTCAATATTTTCTTTAGAAAGTACTTTTCCCCATTCTTTGAAAGCATGGGTACAGTTTTCTTCTGTAAACCAGCCATTGTAATGATGTGCTCGTTCTATTTCTGATTTGAAAGAACTTACCCATTTGTCATTTAAATGATCAGAAATGGTGTTTTTGTCTATTAATTCACAAAAAGTTCTTAGAAAATTTCCAAGTTTAACAAAAGCTGTTATCGTAAGGTTGCTATGGGCCATTATATTTGTATACTAAATAGGTAGGAATTACCTTTGTGCAAAAATAAGCATGCCCGTTCTTTTTTGGGCATTTTAATGTAGAAGAAATTATGGCAATTATAATAACTGATGAATGTATAAATTGTGGGGCTTGTGAACCAGAATGTCCAAACACTGCAATTTATGAAGGAGCAGATGAGTGGAGATATAGTGATGGTACATCTTTAGAGGGCAATGTTGTTTTACCTGATGGAAAAGAAGTTGACGCGGGTGAAGTACAGGAACCTATTAGTGATGAAGTGTATTATATAGCTCCAGATAAATGTACCGAGTGTATGGGCTTTCATGAAGAGCCACAGTGTGCAGCTGTATGTCCGGTAGATTGTTGTGTGCCAGATGATGACCATGTTGAAACAGAGGAGGTTTTATTGGCAAAGCAACGCTTTATGCACCCTGAATAAATGAGGGGGTAATTTTTAGAATATAGCTATCATAAAAAATATATTCTGAATTAGATTTTATTATTACTTCTTGATGAAATAAAAAAAAAGCTACCTAAATCAATAGGTAGCTTTTTTATTAAATAAACTAAATCAAAATCAAAACTTGTAATTTAAAGATAAGTTGAACATGGTTCCTAATTGGCTAAAGTGGTAACCATCATACGTCATTTGAGAATAACGTTGGTTGAAAGTAATTAGGTTAGATTGGTTCTGAGTCAGAGCTGGATCTGCCAAGATAGCATCTCCTGCAGCATTTTGAGAAACAAAACTCCATTCTGGTAATACGTTGAACAAGTTGTTAATGTTTAAGGCTATAGTTAATTTATCTGTAGCACTGTAATTAACTCCTAAATCCGTAACTACTTTTGGATCGAATTCTGTACCCAAATTAAAGTTACCATTTGCATCAGTACTTAAACCTTGTTGAAAGAAGCTGGTTTTACCAAATAATGTGTTATTCAATGAAAAACCGAATTTATTGATGTCATAATTAGCTCCTAAAATCCACTTTGTTCTAGGTCTTGATGTAAAGAACAAGGCTTCTTGCGTTTGGTTAACTACAGATTGACCAGAATTTGCTACTAAGGCGATATCCTTTACAGGACCGTCTAGTTCATTCTGAATTGTATAGTTACCAGATAAGTTCAAATCTAAGCTGCCTTCTCCAATTTCAATTCCTTTGTAGGCAAGTACAACATCTACACCAGAGGTTTTGGTGTCAATTGCGTTAGAAAAGAAACTTACGTCACTTAGGTTGTTGTTCGCCAATAAAACGTCTAATGCGTTAGTAGCGTCGCCACTAGGGCCTATCTCATTACCTAATACAATTCTATCTTTTACTTTAATGTTGTAATAATCTAAAGTATAGCTGAATTTATTAGCGATTTTTCCACCAAAACCTATAGTAAAGTTTGTAGATGTTTCAGCGTCTAATTGAGGTATACCCAAAAGTTTTGCTTGTGTAGACACGTTGTTGATCAGACCACCAACTTGAATACCTTGACCCGGTACAAAGCTGTACTGTGCTTTTTGAGTATAAATTTGGTGTAGGGTAGGAGCTCTAAAACCAGAAGAAATAGAACCTCTCAATGTAAATGCATCGCTAAACTTGTAACGAGAACTAAACTTATATATGAACGTATTTCCAAAATCAGAATAGTTTTCCGTTCTAATAGTACCACTTAGTAAAAATGCATCAGATACATCGTAGTCTAAACTTAAATATCCACCAATGTTATAACGATTGAATTTTCCTGAGTTTTGAGGAGATGCACCTGCAAATGAATCTGCACCACCACCGTCATAAGAGGCAAGTTCACCTTCTATAATTTCAAAAGTTTCTGTTCTAAACTCAGCACCAACACCAATACTTACTTTGTCTGAAAGTAACCTTGAGATATCAATGTTACCAACATTATGGGAAAATCTAGTTCCTCCCGGATCAAAAGACTGCTGGCTATTTTCTCTATATAATTCTGAGCCTTCAGTAATTTCACCGTCATCAACAGAGCCATTGCCATTAGCATCTATAAATACAGATGGAGAATATACAACATTTCTATTGTGGGTATTGTTTACCTTATACGTTTGTAAGTTGCCACCGGTTGTGAAGCTTGCATCAACATTCCAATCATTAATAGTTGATTTAAATCCTATTGTTGCATTATAATCACTTAATAAACCTTCAAATGTTGGTAAGTAACCATCATATCCACCTGCAGTATTTGGGTTGTCACCAGGAAAGAAATCAGCTAGATAAGGAAAATCATCAACTGTTCTCCAATATGGTGTTCTGTAGTTTGCAAAACTATTTACAGCTTTGTAGACATATGCAGCGTTACCATATAAAGTGGTGTTTTCGCTTAAGTCATAACCTAAATTTACGGAGAATTTTGCAGCAGCAGTTTCTGGAGAACCATTGATGTTACCAGCATCTGGACGTCTTGATAAGAATTCTTGTACATCTGCAATATCGGCACCAAAATCAGCGGCTTCACCAGCAGCATTAACAGTACCTGGTCTATTTGCTTGATTTACTTTAGATAAATCCAATGTATAATTTACAAAACCTTTGTCTTCGCCTATGGTAGAACCGTTATTGATTGCTACACCGAACATTTCACCATCACCTTCAGAGGTAATACCTGTTCTCAACGTGGCAGAACCTTCATTTGGAGAATCTTTTAGAATAATGTTCATTACACCCGCAATAGCATCAGAACCATATTGAGCAGATGCTCCATCTCTAAGAATTTCCACTCTTTTAATCGCATCTGTAGGTATTGCCGATATATCAGCACCGGTTTCACCACGACCTGGGGATGTTTGAGTGTATAATAATGCACTTAAGTTTTTACGCTTTCCGTTTATTAATATCAACGTTCTACTTGGTCCCATATTTCTTATCTCATAAGGATCCAATAACGAAGTTGCGTCATTTACAGGTGTCTGTACCGTATTAAAAGATGGTATTCTGTATTGTAAAGCTTTGTCAAAAGTAGCCTGACCGGTAGAGGTCAATTCTTTAACACCAACAACATCAACAGGTAGTGGTGTATCTGTATTACTTCTAGGAGCGGTTCTAGACCCAACTACAATAAATTCATCTAGGGCTACACCTTCAGATAATTGAACATTAATTACGCTTTTGCCAGCTGTAGACACTTCTTGGGAAGCAAAACCTATATAGCTAAAAACTAATTTGGTGTCATTTTCAACATTAATGGTGTAATTACCATCAAAATCTGAAGTTGTTCCGTTTGTGGTTCCTTTTTCTACGATGTTCACACCTGCTAAAGGCATTCCTGAATCATCGGTTACCTTACCTGTAATGCTATTTTGAACCTTAGTGTTCAATGTCATGGCAGATATACCGTTTGTACTGGAGTTTAGTCTTAAAACCTTAGCTCTTTGTGGTTTTTTATGATAAACTACATAATATTTATTTCCTAAATATTCAAAATCGAAACTAGTTTTACGTTCTAGTTTATTTATGATTTTATCTAAAACAGGGAACTTATATTCCTCAGGGTTTAAACTGGTAGTAGATACCAGAGTGGGGTTGTAAGTAAAATACACTTCGTGCTTTTCACTTATCTCGTTTAAAAACTCACTTAAAGTGATTTTTTCTTTGAGTTTTTCAGACGCCATCATGCTAATACTACTAGTACATAGTAGTGTTGCAAAAAGCAATCTCTTTATTTGTTTTGTTCTCATAAATAAATAGTTTAGTTAATAAATAGGGTTTTCTTGTACGCGTAAAATATTTCCTTTGTTAATAATTCTTGTTCCTGTAGCCTTCTCTATGGCGGCTATACATATATTTAAATTCTGATTGGGAATACCACCGGAAATGGGTATTTCTTTTAAATGATCAGCTGAATACTGTACTTCTAGACCATATGTCAGTTCTAAATTGGTCATAACATCTTTAAGTGGAATTTCATTAAAGGCGTATGTACCGCCTCTCCATAAAGCATATGGGGTTTCAATATTTACCCTTTTATGAAGTAATTTTTTACTCTCATTTGAAAATGAAACCATTTCGCCCGGTATCATTTTTGCCACTTCACCATTTTTAAATTCTAAATGAATGGAACCCTCGTCAAGAACTACGTTTGTTTTTTGTTTTCTGGTATTCACATGAAACTGTGTGCCCAATACTTCAACCTTAAGGTCATTGGTTATTACCCAAAACTTGGCATTTGTACTTGGTATGGGTTTAACTTTAAAATAAGCTTCACCCATTAAGTTCAACAGGCGTGGATTATCATTGTCATATGAAATTTCAGAGTTGCCATTAAGTACCACAGATGTACCATCAGGTAGCTTTAGATCAATTATTTCTCCGTAATTGGTTTTGTGTACAGTGGTGGAATGTTCATTAAAATATGTAATGCTGCTGTAGCTGATAAGGATTAAAAGTACTGCAGCAGCTGTAGAGAATAATACCGTGTTCAATGAGCGAACTTTCTTCATTTTTTTTGTTGAAGAATCGTCAATATCAATTTTATCTAAAACCTTTGATAGCGCATGATCAACATCGATGTTGCTAGGGTAGTCTTGATTGAAATTAATACCCGTAATTATAGATTTTGCATTATGAACTGTTTCTATATGTTCTGGATTTTTTTGTATCCAAGAATTCCAATAGGAGACATCGTTATTGTTTAAGCCTTTGGCCCAGTTTTCAAAAGACGCATCGTTTAGAAAATAATGTAGATCGAATTTGTGCTTCTTGTTCATTTAGTAAGGTATTCCATTTATAAGAGATTTACTTCTTAAAAATATACCCTATTAAATTCAATTTTTTTTCAAAATATTTTTAATCTGTTGATTTTCAGATACTTTTCTTAGCTTTGATAAAGCTTTTTGAAGTACGTTTAAAACACTTTGGTAGTTCATATCCATAACTTCAGCAATATCGGAACTTTTCATTTCGCTGTAGTATTTCAAATAGAGTACCTCTTTTTGTCTAGGGGATAAATTATTAATCAGTTGGGCTAAGGTAGACGTGCATTTAAAATGCATCTCTTGGTGAATTGAAATTTCTTCGGCAGAAAAAGTAAAATTAGATTTAAATAGCTGTGCTTCAGAAATTGGAACGTTCTTTTGATTTTTTTGTAATTGTTTGATCAACCTTCTTTTGAAAGATACAAATAGGTAGGATTTAAGATTCTTAATCTCATTTTGTTTTTCGCGTTCTTCAAATAGTTGAATGAAGAAGTTTTGCAGACAATCTTCCGTTATTTCTCTGTTGTTACTAAGCTTTAAACCGTACACGTGTAACTGAGGATAGTATTTTTTAAAAAGGAGACTAAAGCCGTTTGCTTCGCCCTTTTTAAAGAAATACCATATTGTTTCATCTGAATGAAGTTCCATATATTTTCACATGTTCTGCTGACAAAGTAAGAAATATTTCTTAAATAATGTTAAATACGCTCAATTTAAGTATCGTTTAGCTAAATAATTTGAATTATATTTAATTTAATCGTATGTAATTTAACAGATGTGTTAGATTTAAAAATGAATGAAAATTGTGTTGGTAAAAACTATATTTGCACTCTTGAAATATTATAAATTATGAAAGCAGGTATTGTAGGGTTGCCAAATGTTGGTAAATCAACACTTTTTAATTGTTTGTCCAATGCTAAGGCACAAAGCGCAAACTTTCCGTTTTGTACAATTGAACCTAATATTGGTGTGGTTAATGTCCCAGACTCAAGGTTAGAGAAGTTAGAGGAATTGGTAAACCCAGAAAGAGTGTTACCTGCAACTGTAGAAATTGTGGATATTGCCGGCTTGGTTAAAGGTGCTAGTAAGGGAGAAGGTTTAGGGAATCAATTTTTAGGTAACATTCGTGAAACTGATGCTATTCTTCATGTATTACGTTGCTTTGATAATGACAATATAGTTCATGTTGATGGTAGTGTTGATCCTATTCGGGATAAGGAAACCATAGATATGGAGCTTCAGTTGAAAGATTTGGAGACTGTAGATAAGAAATTGGAAAAAGTAAAAAGAGCCGCACGAACGGGAAATAAGGAAGCTCAAAAAGAAGAAGCTGTTCTATTGGCAATTAAGACAGGTTTAGAAGCCGGTACCTCCGTAAGGGCTATCGAAATTGAAGAGGAGTTAAGGCTAGAATTTGTGAAACCGTTACAGTTTATAACCGATAAACCGGTAATGTATGTTTGTAATGTGGATGAAGAGGCAGCGGTTAATGGAAATGCGTATGTAGAAAAGGTGAAGGAAGCAGTTGCAGCAGAAAATGCAGAGGTCATATTCTTGGCTGTTGGCACTGAGGCTGACATTACCGAATTGGAAACATATGAAGAGCGCCAGATGTTTTTAGAAGATTTGGGCTTGGAAGAGCCTGGTTCGGCAAAATTAATTCGTGGAGCTTATAAGTTATTAGAATTGGAAACCTATTTTACCGCAGGGGTAAAGGAGGTACGTGCATGGACAATTCCTGTTGGTGCAACTGCGCCACAAGCAGCTGGAGTTATACATACCGATTTTGAAAAAGGTTTTATTCGTGCAGAAGTTATTGCTTATGATGACTATGTTGCCTTTGGGAGTGAGTCAAAAGTAAAAGAAGCGGGTAAAATGAGAGTTGAAGGTAAAGAATACATTGTTAAAGATGGTGATGTAATGCATTTCCGTTTTAATGTGTAAGAGGCTACTGATGTTAATTGGCGATTAATTTGATTGTTAAGTCTGTTTTTTAGTTAGATAATTAGTTGATTTGTTTTCTTTGAATAAATTAAAATTTTATCTATCTAAATGCAGAAGTTTAAAAAAATATTACCGCTTTACTTTATTATTTTATGTACAATTAGTTGCTCGGATTCTGAATCGAATGATTTGGGCACAGATGAATTTGTAGAGTTAGGAATTCCGGAGTTGACTACTAATATTGCTACGAATATTACTGATAATTCAGCTGTTTCAGGGGGTGACATTTCTGATGACGGAGGTGCGGAAATAATGTCTAAAGGAGTTTGTTGGAGTGTTTCTTCAACACCAACAATTGATGATTTTATAACATCTGATGGTACTGGCGCAGCAGATTTTACAAGTGTAATTGATGGGTTGGAACCAAATACCGAATATTTTGTGAGGGCTTACGCAACCAATAGTGAGGGTGTGGGCTATGGGAATGAAATAAGTTTCACTTCAATTGAGCCTGGACCTATTGCCAAAATTTTTAATGGAGATGTAATTCTTACTTCACAACAGGAGGTTGATGAATTTGGAGTCGTCGGTTATACCCAGATTTCAGGAAATATAACTGTTCAGGATATAAATTCACCTTCATCTATTGAAAATTTAAGCCCATTATCAACCATTTCTTTAATTAAGGGATCTTTGATAATTAAAGAAAATCTTTTTTTACATGAAATAACAGGTTTTGATGCCCTGGAGAATATTGAAGGTAGTTTAACCATTATTGCAAATGATAATTTGGAATCCATAAATAGTTTTGCCAATGTATTGTCAATTGGTGATGACTTAGAAATTTATGGCGTTAATAATGGTTCAGGTACAATTGATGGATTTGGCAATTTAACAACAATTGGTTCTAACCTGACAATACAGTTAGCATCTGGTGTTGAAAATTTGTTGTTTTTTGAATCAATACAAATGGTGAATGGTTCAATTTTTATTGCGTTAATGGAGAGTTTAACGAGTTTAAACGGATTGGAAAAATTAAACACCTTATTTAGCTTAAGGCTAAATGCTAATAATTCTCTCTTGTCTCTGTCTGGTTTAAATAATATTTCCAATATTGATGAGGCTTTAATGATTTCGGGTAATAGGTCTCTTGAAGACTTGAAAGGTCTAGAGTCACTGACAACTATATTAAACGGAGATTTGAATGTGAGTAATAATGTTAATCTTAAAAACCTGGGTGGACTTAACAACTTAGAGTCTATAGGCGGAAAACTTACAATATCAGGAAATGACTTACTTGAAAACCTTCAAGGCTTAAATAGTTTGAAGATAACTGGCGCTGGAATCGATTGTATTTTATGTGTTGGAACAATTGAAATACAATCCAATAATGCTCTTTTGAATATAGATGCTTTGGAAAACTTGAACACTGCCTGGAATGCAGATATTATTGTTGAGTATAATGAAAAACTAGAAAATTTAAATGGTTTTCAAAATCTATCTAATATTTTTAAATCATCTGGTGGTTCAAGTATATTTGGCGTAACATTAAGTCAAAATTCTAATTTAAATGATGTCTGTGGTCTAAAAAACTTATTCGATTCCAATCAGGGCAATTATTATCTTGATGGCTTTGGAAATGGAACAATATTACCGGAAGGAGAAGCAAATTCCTTGTTTCGAATGTGTGAATAACTTTGTAGTATATAAGTTTTGTAATATAAAATAACGCTGTAATGCATTTCCGTTTTAACGGTTAATGTTCATATATAGTCAGCCGATCTCGTAGCATTTTTAATTCTTGCTCCAGTCGGTTGACTTTTTTTATCATATGATTAATGGTGTCTATTCCTTCCATGTTAATACCAAGGTCATTTCTCAATCTGTAAATGCGTTCTATTTCTAATATGTGCTGTGGTAACACATAATTTTTGTTGTCAATTTCCTGAACTTCGATCATCTCAAACTCTAACAAGTCGTCAATGAACTCTAAGGGAGTTTGCGTTTGTTTGCAGTATACTTCTATTTGTATATAGTTCTCTAGATCCATAATTATCTTAATTCTGATAGCTGTTTAAACAATTCTTTTTCTTTTTGAGATAGATTGGTTGGCATAGTGATCTTATAGGTAATATATAAATCTCCATGCGTACCTTTCTTTTTATAAATAGGCATACCTTTTCCTTTTAACTTTATTTTGGTATCGTTCTGTGTTTCTGGTTTTACTTTTAATTTAACCTTTCCGGTCAATGTTGTAATTTCAATTGAGCTACCTAAAATGGCATCATAAAGAGAAATAGATTCATTTTTATATAAATCGTTTCCTACTCTTTGAAAATCTGTGTTGTTGTAAATTTCAAATGTTAGATATAAATCCCCTTTGGGACCACCGTTTACACCCTCGCCACCATAACCTGTAATCTTTATTGTTTGTCCGTCTTCGACACCTGCAGGGATAGTGATTCTAATTTTTTTGTTTCCAAGATTTAAAGTCTGCTTTTGTTCCTGTAGAATATCGGTCATATTTAAATTTAACGTAGCATTTAAATCTTGACCTTTAAATTGGGAGGTTCTTTGTCTTGTGCTGCCTCCAAAGCCGCCACCACCGAACATGGATTCAAAGAAATCTGAAAAATCTTCTTGCTGCCCGCTATAATTGGTGTAAGTTCTATTGGTATTAGAATTGGAACGGCGCTGGTTTTTTTTGGCTTCTTCAAAAGCTTCGGCATGTTCCCAATCTTTACCATATTGGTCGTATTTTTTTCTTTTTTCAGGATCGCTTAAAACCTCGTTCGCTTCATTAACGCGTTGAAACTTCTCTTGTGCGGATTTATCATTAGGGTTTAAATCCGGATGAAGTTTGCGGGCCAATTTGCGATACGCCTTTTTAATATCTGCTTGAGTAGCCGTTTTGTCTAATTCAAGAATTTTATAGTAATCAATAAATTCCATAAGTATTCAAATTCTTCATTAAAGATATTTAATTGACGAAAAAACTACAATGACATAGGTCAGTTATTATTAGTTCATTTATTATGAATTTTAATGCAATAGTTTTTGACCGAATTACCATATTTGTTGAGGCTATCAACAAAAGACATGAATTAATTGTTAATTACTTTAACAGTTAGCTATTTTATCTTTTGCCGAGTGGTGCTATCTTTAACGCAACTTTCATAATTTTTTTTATATGGCTCAAGAATCTCAATATACTGAAGATAACATACGCTCGCTCGATTGGAAAGAACATATCCGATTAAGACCTGGTATGTATATTGGTAAGTTAGGGGATGGGTCTTCTGCCGATGACGGAATCTATATTCTTTTAAAAGAGGTTATAGATAACTGTATAGATGAATTTGTAATGGGCGCTGGAAAGACCATTGAAATCTCCATAAAAGATAAAGTTGTAAAGGTAAGGGATTACGGTAGGGGTATACCTTTAGGTAAAGTGGTGGATGTAGTCTCTAAAATGAACACTGGTGGTAAATATGATAGTCGCGCCTTTAAAAAATCAGTGGGTCTAAACGGAGTTGGTACCAAGGCGGTTAATGCCTTATCCAGTTTTTTTGAGGTGCAATCTTCTAGGGATAATCAACTAAAGACCGCGCAGTTCAGTTCCGGGAATTTAGAAAGCGAAGTAGGTCCTGAGGAAACCAGTAAAAGAAAAGGTACCAAAGTTACCTTTATACCTGATGAGACCATTTTTAAAAATTACAAATACAGGAATGAGTATGTAGAACGTATGCTCAGAAACTATGTTTACTTGAACCCAGGGTTGACAATAGTTTATAATGGTGAAAAATTTCATTCTGAAAACGGATTAAAAGATCTTTTAGAGGATAATAACAATGTAGAAGATATGTTGTACCCTGTTATCCACTTAAAGGGTGAAGATATAGAAGTAGCCATTACCCATAGTAAAACACAATATAGTGAGGAGTACCATTCTTTTGTAAATGGTCAGCACACTACCCACGGTGGTACGCATCAAGCAGCATTTAGAGAGGCGATCGTAAAAACTATTCGTGACTTTTATGGAAAGTCTTATGATGCATCTGATATTAGGAAATCAATAATATCCGCTATATCGATCAAAGTAATGGAGCCGGTTTTTGAAAGTCAGACAAAAACTAAATTGGGTTCTACGGATATGGGTGGAGACTTTCCTACCGTACGTACGTATATCAATGACTTTGTTGGTAAGTATTTAGATAACTATCTACATAAGAATGCAGAGACGGCAGAGAAACTTCAACGTAAGATTATGATGGCGGAGAAGGAACGTAAGGAGCTATCCGGTATTCGTAAACTTGCTCGTGATAGGGCAAAGAAAGCCAGTCTTCATAATAAGAAATTACGGGACTGTAGGGTGCACTTAAGTGATATGAAGCATGATCGTAGATTGGAAAGTGCCCTGTTTATTACCGAGGGTGATTCTGCATCTGGTTCTATAACAAAGTCAAGGGATGTGAATACTCAGGCCGTTTTTAGTTTAAAAGGAAAGCCTTTGAACTCTTACGGAATGTCAAAGAAGATTGTATATGAAAATGAAGAATTCAATCTTCTGCAGGCAGCATTGAATATTGAGGAATCTATTGAAGATTTACGATATAATAATATCATTATTGCCACAGATGCCGATGTAGATGGTATGCATATTCGTTTATTGTTGATTACCTTCTTTTTGCAATTTTTCCCGGAATTGATAAAGGAAAATCATTTGTATATTCTACAGACTCCTTTATTCAGGGTTAGAAATAAAAAGGAGACTATTTATTGTTACAGTGATGAAGAGCGTCAAAATGCGATAAATAAGTTAAGTGGTAAACCAGAAATTACCCGATTTAAAGGGTTGGGGGAAATTTCACCTGATGAGTTTAGACATTTTATTGGTGACGATATTAGGTTGGAGCCCATAATGTTAGATAAAGCAATGTCCATTGAAGAATTGCTAAGTTTTTATATGGGGAAAAACACACCCGACCGACAAAAATTTATTATCAACAATCTTAAAGTAGAAGTTGATTTAATAGAAGATAAAGTAGTATAAATTAAGTTAATACGATTGCTTCTGAATGGAAGAAAATGACGATTTGAACGAGGAAATTAACGACAACCTTTCCGAAGAAAATAACGAAACAACTGAACCTGCCGAGGCCCTTACAAGGGTAACCGGTATGTATAAAGATTGGTTCTTGGATTACGCTTCATACGTAATTCTAGAAAGAGCTGTACCTGCTATTGAAGATGGTTTTAAACCTGTGCAGCGTAGAATCATGCATTCACTAAAAGAATTGGATGACGGTAGGTATAATAAAGTGGCGAATGTAGTAGGTCACACTATGCAGTATCACCCACATGGTGATGCCAGTATTGCCGATGCCATGGTTCAAATAGGTCAAAAGGACCTTTTAATAGATACCCAAGGAAACTGGGGTAATATTTTGACCGGGGATAGAGCGGCTGCTTCAAGATATATTGAGGCAAGGTTATCTAAATTTGCCTTAGAGGTTATTTTTAGTCCTAAAATTACCGAGTGGCAGGCTTCTTATGATGGAAGAAAAAAAGAACCTGTAAACTTACCCGTAAAATTTCCTTTGTTATTAGCTCAGGGAGCGGAAGGTATTGCTGTGGGGCTTTCCACAAAAGTACTTTCGCATAATTTTGTGGAGCTGATTGATGCCTCCATTAAGCACTTAAAAGGACAACGATTTAAAATCTTTCCGGATTTTCAAACGGCTGGTATTATTGATGTTACCAATTACAATGATGGACTTAGGGGTGGTAAAATTCGTGTGCGTGCAAAAATTTCCCAGTTGGATAAAAATACACTGGTAATCAATGAGATACCTTATGGTACTAATACTGGTAGTTTAATAGATTCTATTTTAAAGGCCAATGAAAAGGGTAAGATAAAAATTAAAAAAATTGAGGATAACACCGCCGCGGAAGTTGAAATATTGGTGCATTTGCCCAGTGGAATTTCACCTGATAAAACAATAGATGCCCTTTATGCATTTACGGCGTGTGAATCTTCTATTTCACCATTGGGTTGTATTATTGAAGATAATAAACCCTTATTCATTGGTGTAACGGAGATGTTGAAAAGATCTACGGATTCTACGGTTGATCTTTTAAAACAAGAATTGGAAATTCAACTTGGTGAGCTAGAGGAGCAATGGCATTTTGCCTCTTTAGAGCGAATTTTTATTGAGAACCGTATTTATAGAGATATTGAGGAAGAGGAGACTTGGGAAGGGGTAATAAATGCTATAGATAAAGGACTTGCTCCACATACAAAGCATTTAAAACGAGCCGTTACCGTAGAGGATATTACCAGGTTGACTGAAATTCGTATTAAAAGAATTTCAAAATTTGATTTAGATAAGGCCCAACAACATTTAGAGAGTCTGCAAGAGCGTATTGCGGAAGTTAAAAACCATTTGGCTAATTTGATAGAGTTTGCCATTGATTATTTTAAAAACCTAAAGGAAACTTATGGCAAGGATCGCGGTAGAAAAACCGAGATTCGTGTTTTTGACGATATAGAAGCTACCAAAGTGGTTATAAGGAATACCAAGCTCTATGTAAACAGGGAAGAAGGTTTTGTGGGTACTTCGTTAAAACGTGATGAATACGTGACGGATTGTAGTGATATAGATGATATTATTGTTATCACCAACGAGGGAAAGATGATGGTTTCAAAAGTAGATTCCAAAACTTTTGTTGGTAAGGGAATCATTCATGTCGCTGTATTTAAAAAGAAAGATAAGCGTACTACCTATAATTTAATATACAAGGACGGTAAAGGTGGGGCTACCTATATAAAACGTTTTAATGTTACCAGTATAACACGTGATAGAATTTATGAGCTAGGTACAGGTAAGCCTGGAACACAAGTACTATATTTTTCCGCAAACCCTAACGGTGAAGCTGAAGTTATTACCGTGTTGTTACGTCAAGTTGGAAGCATTAAAAAATTAAAATGGGATATTGATTTTTCAGATGTTCTTATAAAAGGAAGAGCCTCTAAAGGAAATATAGTAACCAAATATTCCGTAAAACGCATAGAACTTAAGGAAAAAGGTGTTTCCACTTTAAAACCAAGAAAAATTTGGTTTGATGATGTTGTGCGTAGATTGAATGTTGATGGCAGAGGTGAATTGTTGGGGGAGTTTAAAGGTGATGATTTACTTTTGGTTATCAATCAAAAAGGTGTGGCTAAAACATTTTTGCCAGTGCTTACTTCGCATTTTGATGACGATATGATCGTACTTGAAAAATGGATACCTGAGAAGCCCATCTCAGCCATTTATTGGGAGGGTGAGAAAGAAAGATTCTACGTAAAAAGATTTTTAATAGAGAACGAAAATAAGGAGGAATTATTTATTTCAGAACATCCAAAATCATACTTGGAGCTTGTTTCTACAGATTGGAGACCAATGATTGAAATTGAATTTCCAAAACCTAGAGGTAAAGAGGCTAAGGAAAATGAAAGTGTTGATATTGAGAATTTTATAGCTATAAAGGGAATTAAAGCTTTAGGTAATCAATTGATTACTGAAAAGGTGAAAAACATTAATAGCTTAGAGCCTTTGCCTTATGAGCCGGTTATCCCTGAAAAAACGGAAGATATTGAAGTAGTAGATGAGCAGGCAGTAGATTCTGGTACCGAAAATAAGAAATCAAAAGATGTAGATGGTGGTTCTGCAGATGAACCCACTTTATTTGATTAATTGAGTTTATGAAGAATTTTTTTGAAGAATTCAAGAATTTTGCCATCAAGGGCAATATGATAGATTTGGCTGTCGGTATTATTATTGGCACCGCATTTAATAAAGTCGTCAGTACTATTGTTTCTGCTATTATTATGCCTCCTCTCTCTTTGTTGACAGATGATGTTAATCTTTCAAATAAAAAGTGGATACTTAGGCAGGCAACGGATAGTGCAGAAGAAGTTGCCATTGGTTATGGGGAGCTTATAGAGTCACTTATAGATTTTGGAATTATTGCTTTTACCATTTTCGTAATGGTGAAGTTTATTAACAGGTTCAAGCAGAAATCTGAAGATCCTACAAATAAAGAGGTGGAAACACCAAAGAATATTGCGCTATTGTCTAGTTTGGAAAAATTGTTACAGGAGCAAAATGAGATACTTAGAAACAAGAAATAATAGTTTTGTGTTGAACAATTGAATTGTCTTATCGTAAAATAGAAAGTTAAGATTAGACATTTTTTTAGAACGGTTGGTTTTATAACTACCTTTACAAAAATTTGAATTAATGGATTTTACTAACCCGCTGGTATACGGTGCACCAGCTTTTATTGCCTTTATCTTATTAGAATTGACCTACAGCAAAACTCATGGAGATGATGATCTTTATGATTGGAAAGATTTTGCAGCTAGTAGCGCAATGGGTATTGGTTCGGCCATTATTGGTCCTTTACTTAAGGTTATTTTGTTGGTAGTTCTTTTTGAATGGGCCTATGAATTGTTCAACCCAATGGTTGATGGGGTGAGAACCAATATAATGGGATATGAGTCCTTTGGGTATGCTTGGTACGTGTGGCTCTTATGTCAGTTGGCCGATGATTTTACGTACTACTGGTTTCATAGGGCAAATCATGAAATACGAATTTTATGGGCTGCGCATATAGTACATCACTCTTCAGATAATTTTAATCTTGGTACCGCTATAAGAAATGGGTGGTTCACCTTGTTGTATAAACCTTTCTTCTATGTTTGGATGCCTATTATTGGTTTTCCGGTAGAAATGGTTGTAGTTTGTTTGGCTATAGAATCTTTCTGGCAGTTTCAATTGCATTCCCAATATGTGCCTAAAATGGGCTTTATAGAAAAAATCTTCAACACTCATACCATGCACCAAGTGCACCATGCACAGAATGTAGAGTACTTAGATAAGAATCACGGTGGATTTCTTAATTGTTTTGATAAAATGTTCGGTACCTGGAAAGAGTATGATGAAGAAATTGATGTAAAATTCGGCGTTATACATGCTCCTAATTCTAATAACCCTATTGTAATACTTACCCATGAATTTAAAGATATATGGGCAGATGTGAAGAAGGTGAAGAAATTTAAACATAAACTAATGTATATTTTTGGTCCTCCAGGATGGAGCCATGATGGTAGTACAATGACTGTTAAGCAACAACAAAGGCTTTTTAAGCAGCAAAAAGAACAAAACCCTGAAATGGCTTTTGATAGACCAAATTAAACACCTCAGGCGGTTTAAAATACAGTTGCAAGAAAATATAAAACCCTAATTAAACACATGTTTAATTAGGGTTTTTACGTTATTTAATTTTCCTATTGATCTTCAATTGGTGTAGCGGGCTTCTTATTCTTTTTCATTCTTAGGTCAAAGAATTCAACCATTAATGAAAATGCAATGGAGAAGTAAAGGTATCCTTTCGGGATGGTGCCCACTTCATTTCCAAATACAATTAGATGACTTAAATGAGCTGCTTCTGCAATTAGCATAAAACCTATTAAGATTAAAAAAGAAAGCCCTAGGATTTGAATGGAAGGGTGTCTATTTACGAATTCACCAACAGGATTGGCAAATAACATCATTATGATTACTGAGATAACTACGGCTACAATCATAAGTATTAAAGCATCGTTAGGGTTGGGAGAGATGCCGTTTGTCATTCCTATGGCAGTTAAAATAGAGTCAAATGAGAATACAATGTTTATTACGGTTATTTGCAAAATGGCATTGGTCAGGGATGTGGATCTCGCTTTCTTTACTTCGCGTTCGTCATGCCCTTTATCTTCGACCTTTTCATGAATTTCCTTAGTACTCTTGTAAAGCAGAAATAAACCTCCTAGAAAGAGTATTATTCCCTGTCCGCTAATTCCTCCTGTAATCCATTCACTGTCAAACACCCAAAACGGTTTTTTCATTGAAGTAAGCAATGAGATGCCAAATAACAATACAATTCTCATAACCATGGCCAATACAAGTCCAATATTGGTAGCTTTTTTTCTTTGTGCAGGTTCTAGTTTTCCTGCGGCAATGGAGATAAAAATTATATTATCTATACCTAAAACTATTTCAAGAAATGTTAGTGTAAGTAGGGCAATCCAAGCATCTGGACTGGCGAAAATTTCAAACATGGTTAGTTGGTTTTAATTGCGGTTCCGGTTTTTACTACTAATTTTTTGTTAGGGTCTTTTACAGCGCTTTTGTATTGAAAGGTGTAAGAAGAATCCGTTGTACTAATAATTTTATAATGTATAGCTGTTTTGCTATTAATGTCTTGTAGCACAAATTCGCAGTCATTGAACCAGCGGACGGTGGCGCTGTCTATTTTGTTTTCATAATAGTCAATGCTGTAATCTTTGGTTCTTATAAATTTTCCTTCCTTGACAGTGTCTCCAACTTCATAAGTGAATTTAAAAGTGCCTGTTTTATACTTTTCGCAATCGCGCTCAGGTTGGTAACAAGAACAAATTAAAAGGCTTGTAATAGCAGTAAAAAATATCTTTTTCATCATACTGCAAAATAAACAAATTCCCGATGATGATTCTAGTAAAAGTTAGGAATGCTGAATTTAGAATTTTAAAACTATTTTTCTAGGTATGTTTTAAATGTACCGTCATTATAGAAAATAACTATTCTGTCAATATTCTTTTCGCTAGGTGGTAAGGTGGTCTGTTTAGATTTATTGTAAGTTTTGGTTGGTTCTTTTTCGTTTAGTTTAGGAAAGCTGCCAATGCCGTAAAGCAACCATTGAATATCTACCTCCGCAAAGGCATCATTAATTTTCATGATAAACTCTAGGCTAGGTTTGTTTCTGCCATTCAACAAATGTGATATGCTAGATCTTTGCACCTCAATTAAATCTGCAAATGCAGAGGAGGAAAGTTCGTAATGGGTTAAAATTGACTTTAACCTTAATATGAATGAATTGCTGTCTAACATGTTTACAAAATTAATTCATGCTCCATTTAATAGTAGTTAAATTATGTGTAAAATTCTCAAATCCGCTTAAAAATTTATGAAGTTTATGTTTATTTAAATAACAGTAAATTACTGATTTTCAATTTAATGAAATGTTATTTATCTTTTTGATTAGAATTGTAAATTTCAATACCATTTAATTTGGTTCTTTTATCACAAACTGATTTACAATTGTAAACTGTACCTGTAGTATTTTTGTTTTTTGAAAAGTAATACATGGAAGAAATAAATTATAAGGACTATGGTGTAACCAGTATATCGGGAAGATATATTACTTATGACCATATAGATGAGTTTTTAAATTCATTACCGGTAACATTTAAAACTGAGGTAGTAGGTAGATCGGTACGCGGAGAAGCTATAAAAAGTGTTGTTTTTGGTAACGGACCTAAGCGAATTTTAATGTGGTCTCAAATGCACGGAAATGAATCAACGACAACGAAGGCTGTTTTAGATTTATTTAATTTTATGAATCAAGAATCCATGGAAGCCTTCAAAATATGGAATGCCTGTACCATTAAGATTATTCCAATTTTAAATCCAGATGGAGCTAGAGACTTTACTAGGATAAATGCCAATGAAATTGATTTAAATAGAGATGCACAAAACTTATCGCAACCAGAGAGTAAAGTGCTAAAAAAGGTCTATGAAGATTTTACACCAGATTTCTGTTATAATCTACATGATCAGCGTACTATTTTTAATGTAGGTACTACTCATAAACCGGCTACGGTTTCTTTTTTGGCTCCAGCTTTTGATGAAGACCGTAATAACTCACCGTCTAGAAAACTGAGTATGCAATTAATAGCGGCAATGAACAGCAAATTGCAAGAAGAAATACCTGGACAGGTAGGTAGGTATGATGATGGCTTTAATGCAAATTGCGTAGGCGATGCTTTTCAAATGAAGGGAACACCTACTATATTATTTGAAGCTGGTCATTATTATAATGATTATGATAGAGATGTAACAAGGGTATACATTTTTAAAGCTTTAGTAAAGAGTTTGTTAACTATAAGGGATAATGAAATAACAGATTATACCGTTGACCAATATTTATCAATACCGGAGAATGGTAAACAGTTTGTTGATATTGGGGTGTATAATATAGATTTTGAAAATAATTGTCTTACTTCGGCTGAATTTACACCAATTCAGTATAAGGAGGTACTAAAAAATGGTAAAGTGGAATTTGTTCCTATGGTTCATGTTTTTGATAAGGAACCTCCTGAAGTTTTTGCACATAAATCATTGAATTGCAATGATGAAAACGATGTGAAATGGTTGAGAGAAAATGATATTTTAAAACTACTTTCTTAGATTTCATTGTTTTATTTCTTTGAAATAGTAAAATTGTTTACATTTTCAATAAAAAAAATCGAGTTTCAATGAATTTAATGTGATTATTTTTTATTTTTGGCAGAAATTTTACAACTATGGGCAAAGTCAAATTAGACGAAATAGACCACCAAATTCTGGATATGTTAATTGATAACACCAGAACACCTTTTACTGATATTGCAAAAAAACTTCTTATTTCTGCAGGTACTGTTCATGTAAGGGTTAAGAAAATGGAAGAAGCCGGTATAATAAAAGGCTCTTCGCTAACTTTAGATTACGTAAAACTAGGTTATGCATTTATAGCGTATGTGGGTATTTTTCTTGAAAAAACGCACCAGACCAAATTTGTATTGGAACGTTTAAATCAAATACCTAATGTTACCATTGCACATATTACAACCGGGAAATTCAATATTTTCTGTAAGATTAGAGCAAAGGATACTACGCATGCTAAAAATATTATCTTTAAAATTGATGATATAGATGGTATCAGCAGAACCGAGACAATGATTTCGTTAGAAGAAAGCTTTAATGACAAAAAGCGTTTAATGCATACTATTTTTAACGAGTTATAAGAATAATATAGTCAACTAACTTGAAGAAAAGCCCGGTTAAATTTTTTAATTGGGCTTTTTTGGTTGTTTTTGTAAAACAAAAAATATTTTATGAAGGTAAAAGATTTAGAGAATAGCGAATTGCAATATTTTTACGGAACCTACTTAAATGCTTTAAATGAAGAAGAAGATTTAAAGTCTGCCTTAGAAAATGGCAAAAAGAACTTTCAACAGCTAATTGAAAATTTAACCAAAGATCAGTTGTTGTATAGCTACGGGGAGGGTAAATGGACTATAGCTGAAGTCTTAGTTCACTTAATAGATTCTGAACGCGTTTTTCAATACAGGGCTTTTCGAATTTCTAGAAACGATAAAACTCCTTTACCAGGTTTTGAGCAAGATGATTACGTTTTAGAGAGTTATGCAAATCAAAGAACTAAAGAGGATATTTTACAGGAATTCCTATTAGTTAGAGAAGCATCTATTAACTTTTTCAGTCTTTTATCTAATGATGTCTTAAAAAGAACCGGTACCGCAAGCGGATTACCTTGGTCTGTAGCAGCGCTAGGCCTTGTGATTAGTGGTCATCAAAGGCATCATTTTAATATTATAAAAGAGCGATATTTAGTTTAATCTAACTCTTGTTCGTGTTCGTTTTCAAAATTTAGGTGTAAGGCATTTGTCATATCTTCTGAAGACATTATTTTTTCGGGAGTGCTTGATTCTAGCTCTTTGCCTACATTCTCCTCAAAATTTGCGATAAAATTAGAAAGGCTCTTACTAATTTTTACCAAGTATAAGGTGTCTGTTGTTTTCAGCTCAACTGCCTCAACATAATCACCATTAATATTCTTGAAGGTTATAATGTCTTCATCACCATAACCATAAGGATAAGTTTCAATTAAAAGAGCTGCTAAGTTGTGGTCTAATTTACGATAATCTATAAGTCGTCTGGTCATAACTAATTTATTTATAGCGGGTTATTATTTAACTATAACTAAACTAGTCATTAAAATTACACACATCTTTATAGAGTTGTGAAAGTAATGATTTGGGTATGTGAAGTTTTTAAAGTTTGTAGTAAGCGAAAGCTTCAGTAAATAATGTTACCGGAATTTCAACATCAAACTTAGGTTCACCAATAGATTTTAAGAGTACAAAATTGATTTTTCCATGAGAATTTTTCTTGTCATACTTCATTAACTTTAGAATATTATCAATGTCGGTATCAGAAAATTCTACTTTGTCATACCTGTCCAAAAAAGTTTTCTTTATATCCTCCATGGCTTCTTGGGGTAGGTCTAATAGTTTTTGTGATAAATAGCCTTCTAAGATCATACCAATTGCTATTGCTTCTCCATGTAGCAACATTTCTTTAGATTCGTTTTCAAGAAAATACGATTCTATGGCGTGACCCAACGTGTGTCCGTAATTTAATATTTTACGTATATGTTGTTCGGTAGGGTCTTGCAAGACCACTTCATTTTTAATTTGAATTGAAGTAAGAATATGATTTTTCATATCCTCAAGGTTTTTAGCTTCTTTAAGTGAATGCCAGTAATCTTTATCTTGAATAAGACCATGTTTTAGCATTTCGGCAAACCCGCTTTTGACCTGTCTGTCTTCTAAGGTATCAAGGAAATCCGGAACCACCAATACCATTACCGGTTGGTTGATAACACCAATTTGATTCTTTAACGCGCCAAGGTCAATACCTGTTTTACCGCCTACCGAAGCATCTACCATAGATAATAGGGTAGTGGGTACATTTATGAAATCTATACCTCTTTTAAATGTAGAGGCAATAAAACCGCCCATATCGGTTAATACTCCTCCACCTAAATTTATTAGTAAACTTTTACGGTCCGCACCAAGTTCTGAAAGTGCCTCCCAAACACCAACGCAGGTTTCAATGTTTTTATTTATTTCCCCAGATTCAATTTCAATTATTTCAAATGCATAGTCTCCATTTAGCTCTGCCATGAAATTTGGTAGACAGTGTTCATGGGTATTTTCATCTACCATTATAAAAATGGTAGAATATTTTTTCTCTGCTAAATGAGTATTTAGGGCAGAAAAAGCTTGTTCATTGAAATGTACTGCGTAAGAATCTGAAATAATGGAATCCATTAAAAATATAGCTTAATTTGTTTGAAACTTGTACGCAAAATAAAGGTAATTTTTAGTCTTAAGATTATAAATTCTGTGATTATATTTGATCGTTATAGAAATTATAAGGAATGGACCAAATTTTTGAAAATACTGCAACTGCATTTGCTCTTAAAACCGATTCAGAATTAGAAAGAGCTTATTTTCTCTTTAAAATGATTTCAAATGAACCTTTGGTGAAAATGGGTTCTGTTATTACCAATTTTGCTTTTAAAGCTCATTTACCCGTAGAAAGTTTAATTCGTGCTACTGTTTTTGACCACTTTTGTGGTGGTGTTAATGAAAGGGATTGCTTGCCTGTAGTGGATCGTATGTGGCAAAAGGGTGTATGCTCTGTATTGGACTATTCTGTAGAAGGTAAAGAAGAGGAGGACCCTTTTGATACGGCTACTGAAATTATTTTGACCATTTTGGATTTTGTAAAGGAAAAGGACGCCATACCTTATGCTGTTTTTAAGCCAACCGGTTTTGGGAGATTTGCCTTATACCAAAAAATTAGCGAGAAAAAAGAACTCACTGATAAAGAAAAAGCAGAATGGCAAAGGGTTGTTAATAGGTTTGACAAAGTTTGTAAAAAAGCGCATGATCTTGAAGTGTCTTTGCTGATCGATGGAGAGGAAAGCTGGATGCAAGATGCCGCTGATGATCTGGCTGAAGAAATGATGCGCAAGTATAATAAGAAAAAAAGAATAGTATTCAATACCCTGCAAACATACAGATGGGATCGTTTACCGTATTTAAAAGCGTTGCATGAGCGAGCTATAAAAGATGGTTTCTTGGTTGGAATGAAAGTTGTTAGGGGTGCATACATGGAGAAAGAGAATGATCGAGCAAAGGAAATGGGCTACACTTCACCGATCTGCAAAACCAAACAAGAAACTGATGATAATTTCAATGCAACAATAGCATATATGATCGATAATATTGATGTGCTGTCCATTTTTGCAGGAACACACAATGAAGAGAGTTGTTATAAATTGATGGAGCTAATGGAAGAGAAGGGTATTGAAAAAAATAACACTCACATTTGGTTTGGTCAGTTGTATGGGATGAGCGATCATATTTCTTACAATTTGGCTGCTCATGGTTATAACGTTGCCAAATATTTGCCCTTTGGACCAGTACGCGATGTAATGCCCTATTTAATTAGAAGAGCGGATGAAAATACCTCTGTAGCGGGACAAACCAGTAGGGAGCTTACACTTTTGAAAAAAGAAAGAAAGCGCAGAAAAATGTAAGTTTATTGTAGTTGCACGTTTTCTATCGTAGCTTTTTCTCTGCAATTCTTAACAGTGAAAATATAATCTTGTTCCTTGTAATCGGACTCAATAACATAAGTTTTACAGGGAACGGATTTTGTATCACTATTTCCGAAATCCACATCACCCTCGGTTAAAATATAGGTCACTGCAGTAGAATCCAGCTGTAACTCTTGGAGTTTTTGTTGGGCTTCCTCACTATAGTACATAGATTTTGAGCGAATGTCTTTTAAGGTTCTGCAATTAGGTAGGTAGCAAAAATATACACCGGTTTCTTCAGATTTCTTTTTAAGAAAAAAAGTTAGAAAAACGATTCCTATAGACATCCCCACCAAAAAATAACCTAACCTCTTAAGAAAATCCATCCTAGCTGCTTATTTTAATAATTAAGATCGCGAAATTATGTCTTTTTAAATGGATAGAGAAAATTTTGCTTTTTTGTTTTAGAATATTAGGAAATTAATATCGCTATACTGAAGGTCAAACCATTCTCCGACCGATTTATTGGTCAAAATACCATGGTACATATATAGCCCATTTCGAAGTCCCTTATCAAAACGAAGGGAGTTTTCTAGTCCGCCGTCTTCGCCGATTTTAAGTAAATAAGGCGTGAATATATTACTGATACTTACTGATGCCGTTTTTGGATATCTAGAGGGTATATTGGGAACCCCGTAGTGTATTACATCATATTTTTTTCTAGTAGGCTTATTGTGATCGGTAATTTCACTGGTTTCAAAACATCCGCCTGTATCTATACTTACATCAATGATTACGGCTCCCTTTTTCATATGCTCTACCATGGTGCTGGTAACTACTACCGGTGACCGATCTTTTCCTCTTGTGGCGCCAATAGCAACATCGCAGCGTTTTAAGGCCTTCAATAAATTTTTAGGTTGTATTGTAGATGTGTATACCGTTTGTTTAAGATTGGTCTGTATGTTTCTTAGCTTGGTGATGGAATTGTCGAAAACTTTTACATTTGCCCCAATTCCTATTGCGGAACGTGCAGCAAATTCTCCTACGGTTCCTGCTCCAATGATGACCACTTCTACAGGTGGTACACCGCTTATGTTCCCGAACATTAACCCGTTACCATTATTATTTGCTGCCATTAATTCTGCGGCAATTAGTACTGAAGAAATACCTGCAATCTCACTGAGAGAACGCACGGCCGGGTATTTTCCTTCTTCATCACGGATATATTCAAAAGCTATAGCCGTAATTCGTTTTCTTGCCAATTCCTCAAAATATTCCTTGTACTGGGTCTTTATCTGAAGTGCGGATATTATTGTAGTCTGCGGATTTATATATTCTATTTCGGTAAGGGTAGGAGGTTCTACTTTTAAAATTAACGGGCACGCAAAAACCTTTTTAGTATCCCTGGTAATTTCCCCGCCAGCGGTTACATAATCCGCATCAGAAAAATGGGCTCCTTCACCTGCTCCTGATTCTATTAGAACACGATGACCGTTAGAAGTAATGGCATTGACTGCATCGGGCGTTAAACATATTCTTTTTTCTTGGTACTGATTTTCCTTTGGGATGCCTATAAACAATTCACCTTTTTGGCGTAAAACCTCTAAGGTTTCCTCTTGTGGAATTAATTGGTGTTTGCTAAACGGTGATGTGGGTTCATTCATAACTACAAAAATGCGTGGTTCAAATCACTGACTTGAAACTCAAATGTACAATTTTTAAAGAAATGAATGGGTTGTGCTTAATTAATGATATAGTGTAGTTAAAACTTAAGGTGTAGCCAACCTTGAACACGTTCTTGTAAATTTTTTAAAAAGTTCTCAATACTGCCGGTAGATAGTTTGGAATTTAAATCATCAGACAAAGAAGGCACTTCATTTAGGGAACTATCATCTTTTTTGTCACTGGTGTAGCCTTTAGCCTTTAGATCTTCTAGTTCAGCTTCCATTGCTTCTAGATCTATTCCATGAACATGCTTATCGTATAATTTAATACGAATAAAATAAACAAAGGGAATGGTAATCATACAAATAGGAATTATCCACCAGATATTATCAGTGTCAATATAGTGGTCAGAATCATAGAACACTTCAAACATTTGAAATGCGTACATAGCTATTGGAATGATGATGATATGATACCACCAATCTCGTGAGGTAAGAAACCAGAAAATCAATAAATATAAAGGAACAATTTTAGATGTTAAAAACCATAGGTATGTAGATGCATCAGGAAATCCGTTTCCGTCTAAAGTAAAACCTAATATTGATACATCACCATTTGAATCATATGGTAAATAATCATATGTTTTGTATAGAAAAGGTGATATGGCAATAAAAAAAACGAGAAGAGATTCTAAAAATATCTTCTTTTTGGCTTTCTTTTTTTTTGATTTGTTGATCATTGACAAAATAGTATTACTATATGCTAACGACCGTATTTATTATTTATTATATAAAAAAAAAGAGCAATTAAATTGCTCTTTAAATTTCAAAAAAATATAGATATTATATTTTCTTAGTCAACTTCCTTTTATCAACATTTAAATCTTGATTATCAATGTTGATTACTGGTGCTGCCATTGCTAAAAGGAATACGCCTAAAGCGATTGAAGCTAAGAATGTTCTTTTGTTTTTCATTTTCAAGGGGTTTTTGGTTATACAAATATTTAGTTCTCCTACAAACGTAAGAAAAAATATACAACTAAAGTGTTGTTAAACGTTAAAATTGTGACTTTTAACCGATTATTTGTACATTTTATCGAAATCCTTGTTTTTCATCGAATAAATACAATAAATCTTTAGTTTGAACGATGCAAAATTCCACAATTCTTACACCAAATGAATATTAGCGTTAAAACCCTTATTTAGAAAGAATTAGTTTTCTTGTTGTTTCGTCAATTATTTCAATAGTAATATTTTGAATATCCGTAGGAAGAAGGTTCGGTATTTTTTCTGGCCACTCCATAAATATCCAACCATTTGAAGACAAATATTCATCAAGCCCCATATCCATTGCTTCAGATTCATCATTTAGACGATAAAAATCAAAATGAAAGCCCAATAGTTCGCCCGTTTCAAGTGCATACTCATTGACAAGTCCAAAAGTTGGGCTACTTACAGTATCACTGCTACCCAATTCTTTGACCAATGATTTTATTAACGTAGTTTTTCCAGCGCCCATTGGGGCATAAAATGCTAATACTTTACTTTTAGAATGTGTTACAATTTGCTTGGCAACATTAGGTAACTCACCTTCGTTATAAATGAATTCCATTTTAATAAACTATTTAGGTTCCAAAACTACAAAAGGTATAATCATTTCTTCTAAAGAAACTCCGCCATGTTGATACGTGTTTCTATAATAACTTACATAGTGATTGTAATTATTGGGGTAGGCAAAGAAATAATCATTTTTAGCAAATATGAAAGAACTGCTCATATTTATACTTGGCAAATTAATGGTTTTTGGGTCTTTGGCTGCTAAAACCTCACTCTTTTCATACGTAAGACTTCTGCCGGTTTTATAGCGTAGATTCAGGCTTGTGTCCCTATCGCCAACAACTTTGGAAGGAGTTTTTACATTAATGGTGCCATGATCCGTGGTAATGATCAATTTCATTCCCAAGGTCTGCGCTTGCTGTATAATTTCTAACATGGGAGAATTCTTAAACCAACTGGTTGTTAATGAACGGTAAGATTTATCATTGGAAGCCAATTCTTTTATAACTTCCATTTCTGTTTTAGAATGAGAAAGCATATCCACAAAGTTGTACACAATTACGGTCAAATCATTATCCTTCTGCCCCTTAAAATTCTGACTTAAATGTTTGCCTTGTTTTAAACTACTAATTTTATGGTACTCCCATTTTAAATCAAGTCCAAGTCTTTTTAGTTGAGCATCTAAGAATTTGTCTTCAAAAAGGTTTTTTCCGCCTTCATCGGTATCGTTTTTCCACCATTCCGGATATTTCTTTTCCATATCCAACGGTGTTAACCCAGAAAATATCGCATTTCTGGCATACTGCGTTGCAGTAGGTAGAATACTATAATAAGAATCTTCTTTTTTCTTTTTGTAAAATGAGTTGACCGTATCTTCAAAAGCGTACCATTGATCGTATCGTAAATTATCTACTACGATCAATAATGTTTTTTGATCTTTTATCTCGGGTGCGATCCATTTCTTAAATAAGGTATGAGACATTACAGGTGCGTCCGTATCTGTAAACCAATCCTCATAATTGCGGTCTACAAACTTACCAAACTGTTGATTGGCTTCGGTTTTTTGGGATTCCAAGATCTCGAACATACCACTGTCTTCAATTTCTTCTAATTGAAGTTCCCAGTAAATTAGCTTTTTATAAAGGTCGGCCCATTCTTGATAAGTGCTGACCATGGATAAATCCATGGCTATTTTTCTAAATTCCTGCTGATAGTTACTAGTGGTTTTTTCAGAAACCAATCTAGAGTGGTCTAAATTCTTTTTAAGGGATAATAAAATTTGATTGGGGTTTACAGGTTTAATAAGGTAATCTGCAATTTTAGAACCTATGGCTTCTTCCATTATAAACTCCTCTTCACTTTTGGTGATCATGACCACAGGTAAAGAGTTGTTTATTGTTTTAATTTCTGATAATGTTTCCAAACCGGAGATGCCTGGCATGTTTTCATCAAGAAATACGATATCTACTCTAGTTTGTGCAAGTTCTTCTAGGGCCTCTTGTCCACTTTGACAGGTAATTACACTATAATTTTTAGATTCTAAAAAGATGATGTGTGGTTTAAGTAGATCTATTTCATCATCTACCCACAATATTTTTATTTTATTCATTGAATTATTATTTGACGATAATCAAATTATATGCTAATGCTTTTGTATAACTTTGAAATGTTAATTTCAGAAAAGACAACGTTATCTTGAAGACATCAAACAAATTGAAAATCTTTAATGATCCAATTTACGGATTTATTAGAATTCCCAATGCCCTAATATTTGACCTTATTGCCGATCCCTATTTTCAAAGGTTGAGAAGAATTTCACAAATGGGGTTGTCCTATTTAGTTTATCCGGGGGCACACCATACTAGATTCCATCATGCATTGGGTTGTATGTATTTAATGCAGAAGTCTATACAAGTGCTTCGTTTTAAAGGGGTTGAGATTTCTATAAGTGAAGAAGACGGACTTTTGTGTGCCATTCTTTTACATGATATTGGTCACGGACCTTTTTCACATGCCATGGAACATAGCATAGTTGAAGGTGTTAGCCACGAGTTTATTTCACTTCAATTCATGCAAGAACTCAACGAACGATTTAACGGAAGTTTAACGGAGGCCATTTCTATCTTTACTGGAAATCATGAAAAAAAATTCTTGAACCAGCTAGTGTCTAGTCAATTAGATATGGACCGTTTAGATTATTTAAAAAGAGATAGCTTTTATACTGGTGTAGCGGAAGGTAATACCAATGCAGAACGTTTAATTACCATGTTAAATGTAGTTGACGGTAGCTTGGTCATTGAAGAAAAGGGTATCTATTCGGTTGAAAAATTCTTAATGGCACGTAGGTTCATGTACTGGCAAGTTTATCTTCATAAAACAGCAGTGGTGGCAGAACGATTGCTTATCAGTATACTTAAAAGGGCACGTTTTCTAATTGAAAAAGGTGAAACATTGAATTCTAGTATTCCCTTACATTACTTTTTAACCCATCATATAGACATCAATAACTTTAATGGCGATACCTTATTAAAGTTTGCCAAGTTAGATGATATAGACATACTTGCAGCATTAAAAGATTGGCAATATTCTAATGACTTTGTTTTAAGTTCATTGTGTGCAATGATCATTAATAGAAAACTACTTCATATAAAGGTGAAAAAGGAGCCTATTAGCGAAACTAAATTTTTAATGCAATTAAATAAGGTAAAAGCCGAGTATAATATTACGGATGAAGAGGCTTCGTATTTTGTGTTTAAGGGCGAGTTGAGAAATAAAGCTTACGATAGGCAACATCAGACTATCAACATTTTAAGGAAAAATGGAAAAATAACCGATGTCGCCAAATTGTCTGATCACCTAAATTTAAATGCACTTTCAAAAACGGTAACCAAATATTATATGTGTTATCCTAAAGAAGGGGTTTAACAATTTTTCTTACTTTTACGCTCATGAAATTTACAGCAGGTCAGATTGCAGGTATCTTAGAAGGAGAAGTACATGGAAATCCAGAAATAGCCGTACATAAACTTGCTAAAATAGAGGAAGGTGAAGAAGGTTCCCTTACTTTTTTAGCCAATCCTAAGTATACTTCATTCATTTATAAAACAAAAGCATCGGTAACGATAGTGAATAAAAGTTTTGTTCCAGAACAAGATTTGAACACTACATTGATTAAAGTAGAAGATGCCTACAAGTCATTTTCCAAGTTGTTGGAATACTACAATCAGGTTAAAAATAATAAGGTGGGTATTGAAGAACCTATTTTTAAATCTGATAATGTTACTTATGGATCAGATGTATATATAGGTGCATTTGCATATTTAGGAAATAATGTGGTGTTAGGTGATAATGTGAAAATTTATCCAAATGCTTATATAGGTGATAACGTAAAGATTGGAAACAACGTTATCATTTTCGCTGGAGTAAAGGTGTATTCAGAAACTATAATTGGAAACAATTGCGTAATAAATAGTGGCGTAGTTTTGGGTGCAGACGGATTTGGTTTTGCTCCAAACGAAAACGGCGAGTTTATTAAAGTGCCACAGACCGGAAATGTAATCTTGGAGGATAACGTTGATATTGGCGCAGGTACCACCATAGATAGAGCTACATTAGGCTCTACTATTTTAAAAAAAGGGGTAAAGCTAGATAATCAAATACAAATAGCGCATAACGTTGAAATTGGAGAGCATACCGTAATTGCCGCTCAAACAGGCATTGCCGGCTCTACAAAAATTGGCAAACATTGTATGATTGGCGGACAGGTAGGTATCGTTGGTCATATTGTCATTGGCGACAATGTAAAAATACAGGCACAATCTGGTATCGGTAGAAATGTGAAAGACAATGAAGTTTTGCAAGGTTCACCAGCACTAAACTATGGTGATTTCAACAAATCATATGTTCATTTTAAGAATTTATCAAAAATAATAAGTAGAATCGACACCTTAGAAAAGAAAGATTGACGATGAGCACAACAACTATTAAACAAACAACAATTGGTAAAGAGGTAAGTCTTACGGGAGTAGGTTTACATACCGGTAGTGATGTAACCATTAAATTTGTACCCGCAGATAAAAATCACGGATACGCTTTTAAAAGAGTCGATTTGGAAGGTACTCCTATTATACCTGCAGATGCTAATTTGGTAAACAATACACAAAGAGGTACTAACTTAGAAAAGAACGGTGTTAAAATTCAGACTTCTGAGCACGTTTTGGCTGCTTTGGTAGGTTTGGAAATTGACAATGTTCTTATAGAGCTTAATGCTGCCGAGCCTCCGATTATGGATGGTTCTTCCAAGTTTTTTGTAGAGGCATTGGAAAAAGCTGGTATTGTTGAGCAAGATGCCTATAGAGAGGAGTACGTAGTTAAGGAAGTTATTTCATATAGAGACGAAAAAACGGGTAGTGAAATTACCATAATTCCTAGTGACACCTACCAAGTAACTACTATGGTGGATTTTGGCACTAAGGTTTTGGGTACCCAAAATGCTACCTTAGAGAATATTGCCGACTTCAAGAAAGAAATTGCCGATGCCCGTACCTTTAGTTTTTTACATGAATTGGAGGCTTTACTTGAAAATGGACTTATAAAAGGTGGTGATTTAAATAATGCCATTGTTTATGTGGATAAGGAGATTTCAGAAGAAACAATGAAAAAGCTTGAAAAAGCTTTTAATAAAAAGAAACTTTCCGTTAAGGCAAATGGTATTCTTGACAATTTGACCTTGCATCAGCCAAACGAGGCAGCTCGCCATAAATTATTGGATGTTATTGGTGATTTAGCCTTGGCAGGTACTAGAATTAGAGGTAAGGTTATTGCAAATAAGCCTGGGCACTATGTAAATACTCAATTTGCTAAAAAAATTGCTCAAATAATAAAATTGGAGAAACGTAACAACGTACCTAAGTACGATTTAAGTTTACCTCCATTGATGGATATTCATCAAATAATGGATATGCTACCGCATAGACCGCCATTCTTGTTGATCGATCGTATTTTAGAGCTTTCCGATCAACATGTTGTAGGTATGAAAAACGTTACCATGAACGAGCCGTTTTTTGTAGGTCATTTTCCTGGAGCTCCTGTAATGCCTGGTGTGTTGCAAGTAGAGGCAATGGCACAAACTGGTGGTATTTTGGTTCTGAGTACAGTGCCTGATCCAGAAAACTACTTAACACTTTTCATGAAAATTGACAAGGTTAAATTTAAAAGACAAGTGCTACCTGGAGATACATTAATATTCCATTGTAGTTTAATTACCCCGATAAGAAGGGGAATCTGCCATATGCAGGCTTATGCTTACGCTAATGATAAGTTGGTTAGTGAAGCGGAGATGATGGCTCAAATTGTAAAAAGAACATAGTATGAATCAACCTTTAGCCTATATTCATCCGGGAGCTAAAATAGCAAAGAATGTAGTTGTAGAGCCATTTACAACAATTCATAATAATGTTACTATTGGAGATGGTACCTGGATCGGGTCTAATGTAACTATCATGGAAGGTGCACGTATTGGGAAAAACTGTAATATTTTTCCTGGTGCGGTTATTTCCGCTTCTCCACAAGATTTAAAATACGAAGGGGAAGATACCACGGTAGTTATTGGTGATAATACTACCATTAGGGAGTGTGCCACTATACATAAGGGTACTTCAGACAGAATGAAAACGGTAATCGGCAAAAATTGTTTGATCATGGCTTATTGCCACGTTGCCCATGACTGTTTGGTTGGTGATAATTGTATTTTTTCTAATAATTCCACACTTGCGGGTCACGTTACAATTGGTGATAATGTAATTTTGGCTGGTTTGGTTGCCGTGCATCAATTTGTGTCGGTTGGTCAACATGCCTTTGTTACCGGAGGATCCTTGGTTAGAAAAGATGTGCCACCTTATGTGAAAGCGGCAAGAGAGCCTCTGTCATACGTAGGAATCAATTCTGTTGGTTTGAGAAGAAGAGGTTTCATCTCGGAAAAAATAAGGGAAATACAGAATATCTACCGTATCCTTTATCAAAAAAACTACAACAATACCCAAGCGGTACAAATTATAGAAGCTGAAATGGAGGCCACTCCAGAAAGAGATGAGATATTACAGTTTATTCGTGATTCTCAGCGTGGTATCATGAAAGGTTATTTCAGCAATAATTAAATATATTTTAAACTTAAGTTAACTACATTAATATTAAATAGTAATGGCATCTACATCAGATATACGAAAAGGACTATGCATAAGATATAATAACGATATCTATAAAATAATAGAATTTTTACATGTAAAACCAGGTAAAGGTCCTGCTTTTGTACGTACTAAATTAAAAAGTGTTTCAACAGGCAAAGTATTGGATAATACATTTTCTGCGGGTCATAAAATAGAAGATGTTCGTGTAGAAACACGTTCTTATCAATATTTATATCCAGAAGGTGAAACGTATCACTTTATGAATACTGATGATTACAATCAAATTACACTTCAAGAAAGCTCTTTAGATGCTCCTGGTCTTTTAAAAGAAGGAGAAATTGTAAAGATCATGTTCAATACAGAAGATAGCATGCCTTTATCTGTTGATATGCCGGCAAGTGTTGTTCTTGAGGTTACGTATACTGAACCTGGAGTAAAAGGTAATACAGCTACCAATGCTACAAAACCTGCAACGGTTGAAACTGGAGCGGAAGTGAATGTACCACTTTTTATTAATGAAGGTGACAAGGTTAAAATAGATACTTCTACAGGTTCTTACATGGAACGTGTAAAGGAATAATTGCCAAAGGTAGATTCTTTATTTAGAGCTAAAAAAGTCATTTGAAATTTCCTACTACTTTTTCGTTAAAACAGATCGCAGAGATAATCTCTAGTGAATATGTTGGGCATGATGATTTTCCTGTGTTGGGCATGAACGAGATTCATGTTGTGGAACCAGGGGATATTGTATTCGTAGACCACCCAAAGTATTATGATAAGGCTTTGGAGTCCAAGGCTACTATCATTTTGATCAATAAGCAAGTAGATTGTCCAAACGGAAAAGCATTATTGATTTCAGATGACCCATTTAGGGACTTCAATAAGCTTACTACATTCTTTCAGCCATTTGTACCAAGCAGTCAGTCAATTGCTGCAACTGCTAAAATTGGAAAGGATACTGTTATACAACCCAATACTTTTGTTGGTAACAATGTTGTAATAGGGGAGAATTGTATAATTCACTCAAACGTAACAATTTATGATAATTGCTTAATTGGTGATAATATTACCATACATGCAGGCACTGTTTTAGGTGCTGATGCCTTTTATTATAAAAAGCGCCCAGAAGGTTTTGATAAATTAATTTCGGGCGGTAGGGTAGTACTTGAGGATAATGTTGATATTGGTGCGCTTTGTACCATTGATAGAGGCGTTTCGGGTGATACGACAATTGGTTACGGAACAAAGTTGGACAATCAAGTTCATGTAGGTCACGATACGGTTATTGGTAAAAAGTGCTTAATTGCCTCTCAAACGGGTATTGCCGGTTGTGTTATTATTGAAGATGAAGTGACTTTGTGGGGACAAGTTGGTACCAATAGTGGAATTACCATAGGTGCCAAAGCTGTAATTATGGGGCAAACAGGAGTAACAAAATCTGTAAAAGGAGGTAAGAGCTACTTTGGTACGCCAATAGAGGAATCTCGTGAAAAGCTAAAGCAATTGGCCTATTTAAAGCAGATTCCAGAAATAATTAAAAAAATAGATAAGAAATAGCTAAGTAATGCTATAAAATTCATTAACAACTTATATTTTTGTTCATAATTAAAAAAATAAATAAACTACAGTAGTATGAGCGTATTAGTAAATAAGGATTCCAAAATAATCGTACAAGGTTTCACCGGTAGTGAAGGTACTTTCCATGCAGGACAGATGATTGAGTACGGTACTAATATCGTAGGTGGTGTTACACCAGGTAAAGGTGGACAAGAGCATTTGGGAAAACCCGTTTTCAATACGGTTACCGAAGCTGTTGAAAAGGTAGGCGCGGATACTACTATAATTTTCGTTCCGCCAGCATTTGCTGCGGATGCTATAATGGAAGCTGCTGAAGCTGGAATTAAAGTTATCATTACAATTACAGAAGGTATACCTGTTGCCGATATGGTAAAGGTGGCCAACTATATTAAAAATAAAGAATGTCGCTTGATCGGACCTAACTGTCCGGGTGTAATAACACCAGGTGAGGCAAAAGTTGGTATTATGCCAGGTTTTGTATTTAAAGAAGGTAATGTAGGTATTGTTTCCAAATCAGGAACTTTAACTTACGAAGCTGCTGACCAGGTGGTTCGCCAAGGTTTAGGAATTACTACTGCTATTGGTATTGGTGGTGATCCAATTATTGGAACTACTACTAAAGAAGCAGTTGAGTTATTGATCAATGATCCTGCTACAGAGTGTGTGGTAATGATCGGTGAGATCGGTGGACAATTAGAGGCTGATGCTGCACAGTGGTATAAAGCTAGTGGAAGTAAAAAACCAGTTGTTGGATTTATTGCAGGTGAAACTGCTCCGGCCGGTAGAACAATGGGTCATGCTGGTGCTATTGTTGGTGGTAGCGATGATACTGCCCAAGCCAAGAAAAGAATTATGAGAGAATGTGGAATTCACGTTGTAGATTCTCCAGCTGAAATTGGCTTAAAAGTTAAAGAAGTAATGGGATAAGATTCCCTCTTTATAGTATAAAATCCCGTTTATAGCGGGATTTTTTTTAGCCTATAAATGAAACAAAAGGTATATTTGATAAACATCGGTTTAAAACAACGGACTTATGAAATTATTAGAAGATAAAAACGTAATTATAACAGGGGCTAGCAGAGGAATTGGTATGGGTATAGCCCAAGTTTTTGCGGACCATGGAGCAAATGTTGCATTTACATATAGTTCTAGTGAAGCTCCTGCATTAGCGTTAGAGAAGGAATTAACAGAGAAAGGCGTAAAGGCAAAAGCCTATAAAAGTAATGCTGCCAGTTTTCAAGAAGCTGAAGAGCTGGTTGCTAAAGTACTAGAAGATTTTGATGGAAGAATTGATGTGTTGATCAACAACGCAGGTATTACTAAAGATAATCTTCTAATGCGTATGTCAGAAGCAGATTTTGATGCTGTCATAGATATCAACTTGAAATCTGTTTTTAATATGACCAAAGCCGTACAAAGAACTTTGTTGAAACAACGTAAAGGTTCTATCATTAATATGAGTAGTGTGGTTGGGGTAAAAGGTAATGCAGGTCAAACCAATTACGCTGCATCTAAGGCAGGTATGATCGGTTTTACTAAATCTGTAGCATTGGAATTAGGCTCTAGAAATATTAGATGTAACGCTATTGCACCAGGATTCATTGAAACAGAAATGACCGATAAATTGGATGAAAAAACGGTTCAAGGATGGAGAGACGGTATTCCGTTAAAACGAGGAGGTTCTACCGAGGATATTGCAAATGCATGTTTGTATTTTGCATCTGACCTTTCTAGTTATGTAACAGGTCAAGTACTTAATGTTGATGGTGGTATGCTTACCTAACACAATATTTATTCTTAGGCTTACTTTTTAAGTTCCTTTGATTAATTGAAATTTATAAGCATTCATGGAGAGCATAACGGTACTGTATATAATTATTGCGGCAATAGTTGCACTGGGTATCGTTGTTTTTCAGTATTTGTATAAACAGAAGGCTAAAAGCAAAATTAATTTGCTTTTAGCCTTTTTGCGATTTATAGGGGTTTTCGGATTGCTTCTATTATTGATAAATCCGAAGTTTTCTCAAAAAACGTATTCCTTAGAAAAACCTAATCTGGTTATTCTTGCTGATAATTCTTCTTCCATTTCTGAAAATGGAGCAGAGTTAAATGAGCTAATGAGTTCAATTGGAGCTTCTGATAAAATCTCAGATCGTTTTAATGTGGCTAGTTATAAATTTGGGACAGGGTTAGAAGTTTTGGATAGTCTTTCATTTGATGAAAAATATAGCAATTTTCATAAACCCTTATCAGCCTTAAAAAATATCTATAGTCGCGAGCAAACAATTACACTGTTGCTGTCAGACGGTAACCAGACTATTGGTGAGGACTATAGCTTTTTCAAATCTAATGAAAGCAATGCTATAAACACAGTGGTATTAGGTGATACTACTTTGTATAAAGATATTTCGGTAGGACCTATATTGACCAATAAATATGCATTTCTAAAAAATAAATTCCCATTAGAGACTTATATTTCTTATCAGGGCAAAGTAACTGCTTCCGCAACTGTTTTGGTTAGAATGGATAACAAAGTGGTGCATAGGGAAAAGGTTGAACTCAATGCAGATGTTAATTTAAAAACAATTTCTATTCAGGTTGATGCCAATTCAGTTGGCACAAAAAATATTCGTGTAGAAGTTACGAAACTGCAAGATGAACGTAACGTCAATAATAACGTACGCAGTACTAGTATTGAAGTCATAGACGAGAAAACAAAAATAGCCTTGGTCAGTGATATTTTACATCCAGACTTAGGTGCATTAAAAAAAGCTATTGAAAGTAATGAGCAAAGAGAGGTATCTTTTTTAAAGCCAAATACGGCTAATAATTTAGATGATATTGATTTGTTTATTTTTTATCAGCCCAATGTCAAATTTAAAAAATTGTTTGATTTTGTTAAGGATAGAAATTCTAATTCATTTGTGATTACAGGTATTCAAACGGATTATAACTTTTTGAACAGGAGTAATTTAGGTTTTGAAATTGAGAGTGGATATCCTGAGCAAGAAGTATTTGGGTTATTAAACAATGGCTTCTCAAAATATGATATTGCAAATTTTGATTTAACGGATTTTCCACCTTTGCTTAGTGATGCAGGACCAGTATTAATTACTACAGCTATTGAACCGCTGTTAGGAACACAGATTAAAGGAAAGGATATTCAACAGCCGTTACTTACGGTATTGGAACAAAACTCAAACAAAAAAGGACTTTTACTTGGAGAAAACCTTTGGAAGTGGAGGGTTCAGACATATAGAAATACCGGAGCGTTTTCTAATTTTGATGAGTTTATAGCAAATCTAGTCCGTTATTTAACCAGTTCTAAAAACAAGGCCAGGTTAAATGTAGATTACGAAAAAATTTATGAAGGCAGTAATAACACTATTATTACAGCAACTTATTTTGATGAAGCCTTTTTATTTGACCCAAATGCCAAAATCAGTATAAAGGTTACCGATACAAAAACCAAAAATACTCAAACGAGCCCCATGATTTTAAAGAACGGGTATTTTGAATCGGACTTATCCAACTTAATTGCAGGTAGTTATAGTTTTGTGGTGTCGGTTGAAAACTACCAAAAATCAGAAACTGGTTCATTTGTTATCAATGAATTTAATTTGGAAAATCAATTTGTTTCAAGCGATTATTTAAAATTGGAAAAATTGGCAACTAAGTCTGGCGGTAAATTGTATTATCCTTCCCAAATAGATGAACTAATAAGTGATTTGGAAGAAAATGACACCTACGTTCCCACGGAGAAAAGCACTGAAAATATCGTATCTTTGATTGATTTCGAAATACTGCTGGCAATAATTGTATTTGCCTTTGCTTCAGAATGGTTTATAAGAAAATATAACGGATTAATTTAATTGAACACTAATGGATAAATTACCTAAAATTGCATTACCTGCAATATTTGTTTTAATAGTACTAGTAATAATGTTTTCTAAATCTACGGTCACCATTGGTTCTGGTGAAGCTGGCGTATTGTATAAAACATTTGGAGATGGTGTAGTTACAGATGAACCGCCTTTAGGTGAAGGATTTCATATTGTTGCTCCATGGAATAAAGTTTTTATTTATGAAGTTAGACAGCAAGAAGTTTTAGAAAAAATGAATGTGCTTTCTAGTAACGGATTGGATATAAAATTAGAAGCTTCCGCTTGGTTTGAGCCTATTAGAAATGATTTGGGCAAGTTGCATCAAGAAAAAGGAGAAGACTATATTCAACGTGTTTTGTTGCCTACCATTAGATCGGCAGCACGATCTGTAGTTGGTCGTTATACGCCGGAGCAATTATATTCCAGCAAAAGAGATGCTATTCAACAAGAGATTTTTGATGAGACCAAAAAAATTGTTGAGGGAGAATATATTCAATTAAACGAAATATTGGTGCGTGATGTAACCTTACCGCCAACAATTAAAGAGGCTATTGAAAGAAAGTTACGGCAAGAACAGGAGTCATTGGAATATGAGTTTCGTTTAGTGACCGCTAGAAAAGAAGCTGAAAAAGTAACGATTGAGGCGCAAGGTAAAGCCGATGCCAATAAAATTTTAAGTGCATCCTTGACTGATAAAATTTTACAGGACAAAGGTATTGATGCAACGCTAAAGCTTTCTGAATCTCCCAATACCAAGGTGATTGTAGTTGGTGGTGGTGAATCTGGTCTTCCTTTAATTTTAGGTAATAACTAAAACACGTAGAACATTATTTTTGTTTCATTTTAAACTTTTGTTTTGCGAAATGAAAAATACCTTTTACTTTTACAACAGAATGAAAAATAGAACTACACATCATCATATTCATACACACGCTCAGGCGAGGTAGGAATGTATTGTAGTAGTACAACATATTTAAAAACCCGTTTGAGCAATCAAACGGGTTTTGTATTTAAATCTCTTTTGGTTGCCAAGCATTAAATTAAAACAATGACTAAAATTAGAATTGCTATTCAGAAATCGGGAAGACTTAATGAGGAATCCCTTCAAATTTTAAAAGACTGCGGAATTTCAATTGATAACGGCAAAGATCAATTAAAAGCATCTTCAAGAAATTTTCCAATGGAGGTTTTTTATCTAAGAAATGGTGACATCCCGCAGTACTTAAGAGATGGTGTAGTAGATATTGCTATTATCGGAGAAAATGTATTGATTGAAAAAGGAGAAGATATTTCCATTGCAGAAAAATTGGGCTTCTCTAAGTGTAAAGTTTCCTTGGCCGTACCAAAATCCGTTAAATATAATTCGGTAAAGGATTTTGAGGGTAAACGTATTGCTACTTCTTACCCAAATACAGTACTTAACTATTTGAAGGATAAAGGGGTTAAGGCAGACCTGCATATTATTAACGGTTCTGTTGAAATAGCACCCAATATTGGACTTGCAGATGCCATTTGTGATATTGTATCTAGCGGTAGTACTTTATTCAAGAATAACTTGAAAGAAGTAGAAGTAATGCTTACCAGTGAGGCGGTGTTAGCGGTTTCTCCCAAAATATCTAAAGAGCGAAGAGAATTGCTTGAGAAACTACAATTCAGGATTCAATCGGTTTTGCGCGCAAGAGCTTCAAAGTATGTCTTGTTGAATGCTCCAAATGATAAATTGGAAGGTATTTTAAAATTATTACCAGGAATGAGGAGTCCCACAGTTTTACCTTTAGCTGATGCGGGATGGAGTTCTGTGCATACCGTAATCAATAAAGATACTTTTTGGGAAGTGATCGATGAATTGAAAAAAGCCGGTGCAGAAGGTATCTTGGTTTGCCCAATTGAAAAGATGGTATTGTAAAATAGTAATAAGTAGTATTATTTGGAATTGATATTAGATGGAAATGTTCATTGTTCTATTTACATTTCGTAAACCAAAAACGAACAACCATCAACGAACAACTAAATAAATAATGAACAAAATATATAATCCACAGAGAGTAGATTGGAACAACGTTTTAAAACGACCTACGCAAACCGTTGCTGATATAGAAGGTTTAGTGAATGGTATTTTTGAGGAGGTACGATCAAATGGTGACGATACCATTAAAAAGTATACCGAACAATTTGACAAGGTGGTCTTGGAAAGTATGCTTGTGTCAAAGACCGAAATTGAAGAGGCACAAAAATTGGTTTCAGATGATTTGAAAGAAGCTATAAAGCTTTCAAAATCTAATATTGAGGTATTTCATAAGGCTCAAAAAACCGAGCGTGTTGAAGTAGAAACAGCTGCGGGAGTTTCTTGCTGGCAGGAGAAACGACCTATACAGAAGGTAGGATTGTATATTCCTGGGGGTACGGCTCCTTTGTTTTCAACAATTTTAATGTTGGCCGTGCCTGCAGCTATAGCTGGCAGTAAAGAAATTGTATTGTGCTCTCCACCGGATAAGGAGGGTAAACTAAATCCGGCTATTCTTTATACGGCAAATTTATGCGGTGTTACCAAAATAGTAAAAGTAGGAGGTATACAGGCTATTGCAGGAATGACCTTTGGTACAGCCACTATTCCTCAGGTGTATAAAATTTTTGGACCGGGTAACCAGTATGTAACCGTCGCTAAACAAATTGCTACCAAGTATGGTGTAGCCATAGATATGCCGGCAGGTCCTTCAGAATTATTGGTGGTTGCAGATGATTCTGCAAACGCCGCCTTTGTTGCTTCAGATTTATTGAGTCAGGCTGAACACGGAGTGGATAGTCAGGTAATTTTGGTGTCGACTTCAAAAAGTATGATTGATGCTGTTGAGAAGGAAGTAGCCCTTCAAATAGAAGAATTGCCACGAAAGGAAATCGCAAAGCAGGCAATTGCAAATAGTAAATTAATATATGTTGATAATGATCAAGATGCTATTGATTTAATAAATGAATACGGACCGGAACATTACATTGTTTGTGTAGAAAATGAAGATTTCTACATTGACAACACCCAAAATGCAGGTTCAGTGTTCATAGGAAATTATACGCCTGAAAGTGCCGGGGATTATGCATCGGGTACCAATCACACCTTACCTACCAATGGTTACGCCAAGCAATACAGCGGTGTAAACTTAGATAGTTTTATGAAGAGTATGACCTTTCAAAAGATAAATGAAAAAGGTATTCAAACCATAGGCAAAGCGATTGAGCTTATGGCTGAAGCAGAAGGCTTGCAGGCTCACAAGAATGCTGTAACCTTAAGATTAAACAGTTTAAAATAATGTCATTTTGGCTATGCTGAATGACCAATTCAATGTTGAACTAATGAGTTTCAATTTAAACAATATTACAAGGGAAAATGTTAAGGGTTTAAGTCCGTATTCTTCGGCACGTGACGAATATGTGTCCGATGGTTCTACTATGGTTTTCTTAGATGCTAATGAAAATCCGTTTGAAAACGGTGTCAACAGATATCCGGATCCACAACAACGTAGTTTAAAGACAATACTAGCTGCACAGAAAGGAATCAAGGAAGAAAACATACTTTTAGGTAATGGTAGTGATGAAGTTTTGGATCTGTTGTTCAGAGCTTTCTGTGAGCCTAAACAGGATAATATTATCACCTTGCCGCCAACATACGGCATGTACAAGGTGCTTTCGGGTATCAATTTAGTCGAAAATAGAGAAGTATTACTGACTACTGAATTTCAGCCGAATATTGCAGAAATTACAAAGGCAATTGACGAGCATACAAAATTGTTGTTTATCTGTTCTCCCAACAATCCTACGGGCAATAGTTTCTCTACTGCAATCATTGAAGAGCTTTTAAATTCTTTTAACGGGCTAGTGGTTATCGATGAAGCGTATATCGACTTTTCATCCGAAGAAAGCTGGGCATCTAAATTAGCAGATTACCCTAATTTGATTGTTACTCAGACCTTATCAAAAGCTTACGGCATGGCAGGTATTCGTTTGGGTTTATGTTTGGCATCTGCAGAGATTATCGCGGTAATCAATAAAATTAAACCGCCATATAATGTCAATCAGCTTACTCAAGATAAGGCTATTGAAAGGGTATCTGACCAAAAAGCCGTGCAAACAGAAGTTGCTTCCATTCTTGAAGAGCGTGAAAAACTGATGGAAACATTAAAAACCATATCTTTTGTTTCTACCATTTATCCTACCGATGCTAATTTTATTTTGACTAAAGTTGATGATGCTACACTTCGTTATACTCAGTTATTGGAAAAAGGTATAGTTGTACGTAATCGAACTACGCAACCCTTATGTGAAAATACGCTTAGATTTACCGTGGGTACATCAGAAGAAAATAATATTGTAATTACCGCTTTAAGAGCACTATCAAACTAATATGAAAAAAAGAGTACTATTTATAGACCGAGACGGTACAATTATAAGAGAAACTGTAGATGAGCAGATTGATGCATTTGAGAAAATGATTTTCTATCCTAAGGCATTTACTTATTTAGGTAAAATAGCGAAAGAATTGGATTATGAATTGGTCATGATTACAAATCAAGACGGCTTGGGTACAGATGTATTTCCTGAAGATACCTTTTGGCCGGTTCATAATTTCATTCTTAAATCATTCGAGAATGAAGGGGTTGTTTTTGATAAAGTTTTTCTTGACCGTACTTTTCCCCATGAAAATGCCGACACTAGAAAACCTGGTACCGGATTATTGACCGAATATTTTTCCGAGGATTATGATCTGGAGAATTCATTTGTTATCGGTGACCGATTAACGGATATGGAATTGGCTAAAAACCTTGGTTCTAAAGGGATTTTCATAAATGATGATACGAATCTTGGTACCGGTGAAATTACAGTAAAGCGTGATGAATTAGATAGCCATATTGCTATTGAAAGTAATGATTGGGAAAAGATATATGAGTTTTTAAAGCTGAATGATAGAACGGCTGAAATTCATAGAAAGACCAATGAAACCGATATTGCCATACAATTGAACCTAGACGGTACCGGTAAAAGTGATATCAATACCGGATTGGCATTTTTTGACCATATGCTAGATCAATTGGCTCGTCATGGGCAAATGGATTTAACCATTAAGGTTGATGGCGATTTAGAAGTTGATGAACACCATACTATTGAAGATACCGGTATAGCCTTAGGTGAAGTTTTTCATAATGCCTTAGGGAATAAACTGGGTATTGAGCGCTACGGATTCTGTTTACCAATGGATGATTGTTTGGCGCAATCCGCTATTGATTTTGGTGGCAGAAATTGGCTAGTATGGGATGCAGACTTTAAGCGTGAAATGGTAGGCGATATGCCAACTGAAATGTTCCACCATTTCTTTAAGTCGTTCACGGACGGAGCAAAAGCCAACTTGAACATTAAAGCCGAAGGTACCAACGAACATCATAAAATAGAAGCTATATTCAAAGCCTTTGCAAAAAGCATTAAAATGGCAGTAAAAAGAGATGTAGAAAAGATGGTGTTACCAAGTACTAAAGGAGTTCTATAATAGTACAAAGTATTAAGTATAAAATCCTTCTAAGATTTACTTTGTACTTCATACTGAGTATTTAATACTAGTTTTAATGAAAATTGTAATCATAAATTACGGCGCCGGTAATATACAGAGCATAAAATTTGCCATCAAAAGGTTAGGTTTTGATGCTGTTTTAAGTAGCGATGCCGAGGAAATAAAAAATGCCGATAAAGTAATTTTTCCGGGAGTAGGTGAGGCAAGCAGTGCTATGAAAATGCTGTTAAATAGTGGTCTGGATAGCATAATACCAACCTTAAAACAGCCTGTCTTAGGTATTTGTTTAGGCATGCAATTAATGTGTAATTCATCTGAAGAGGGTAATACCAAAGGATTGGGCATTTTTGATGTTGATGTCATAAAATTTGATACTAGCGTAAAGGTTCCCCAAATTGGTTGGAATCAAATATCGAACCTAAAATCAGATTTGTTTGGCTACATTGCTGAGAATGAGCATATTTACTTGGTTCATAGCTTTTATGCCCCATTGTGTAGCGAAACTATAGCTGAATGTTCATACGGACTCAACTATAGCGCAGCATTACAAAAAGAAAATTTTTACGGTACGCAGTTTCACCCAGAGAAATCTAGTGATGTTGGTGAGAAAATTTTAGAGAACTTTTTAAAAATGTAATGAAGCCGAATTACTTTATTTCCAAAGATAAAAGTCTATTAAACGTAGAAGCCATACAGGAGTTTATCGCAAATTCTTATTGGGGAAATAATAGGACTATTGAAGATGTAAAGACAACTATTGAACATTCGTACTGTTTTGGTATTTATACCGCTGAGAATGAACAAATTGGTTTTGCCAGGGTAGTAACCGACTATATCTATTTTGGTTATTTTATGGATGTCATTATCCTTAATAAATTCCAAGGTCAGGGTTACGGTAAAAAATTGGTAGCCTTTATGTTAGAAGACCCAATCATAAAAAACCTAAAAACACTTGCATTAAAAACCAAGGATGCCCATAAAATGTATGAGCGTTACGGATTTAATAAAATAGGAGATTCAGCATTGTGGATGTCTGTTGATAAACAAATTTTAGAATAAAAATGAGAATAATACCAGCCATAGATATCATAGACGGTAAGTGTGTACGCCTTTCCAAAGGGGATTATGACACCAAGAAGATATACAATGAAAACCCGTTAGAAGTAGCGAAAGAGTTTGAAGCACACGGAATAAAACATTTGCATTTAGTGGATTTAGATGGTGCAAAATCTAAGCATATTGTTAACCATAAAGTGCTAGAGCAAATTGCAAGCAAAACCGGACTACAGATTGATTTTGGTGGCGGATTGAAGACCGATGAAGATTTACGTATCGCTTTTGAAAGTGGTGCCAAGCAAATTACAGGTGGTAGTATTGCAGTTAAGGATGCTGAAACATTTATGGGTTGGATAGAAAAGCATGGTTCCGATAAAATAATATTGGGAGCCGATGCTATGGATGAAAAAGTAGCTGTTTCGGGCTGGTTAGAAGAATCTAAAGAAGAGTTGATTCCTTTTATACAATCGTACCAAGTGAAGGGAATTCAATACGTAATTTGTACGGATATTAGTAAAGATGGTATGTTAGAAGGTCCGTCTTTTAATTTATACTCAAAAATTATCAGTTCAACGGAATCTGGAATTAAACTGATTGCAAGCGGCGGAATATCTACTTTTGATGAGTTGCCTAAACTAGCCGAAATAGGTTGTGAAGGGACAATTATAGGTAAGGCTATATACGAGAATAGAATTAGTTTAAAACAGTTGGAATCTTATATTTTAAGTAATGGATAAGGAATTTCAAATCATTGAAGAGCTAAAGCAAAATGCTTTGTATCGTATAGATGAAAGTACACGTATGATCAAGAAAAGTCTTGCTGATATTTCTGAAGAAGAACTGTGGCAAAAACCGAACGCTTCTTTAAATAGCATTGCAAATTTAATTCTTCATTTGTGCGGTAATATATCGCAATATGCTATATCCTCTTTAGGAGAAAATGAAGATACTAGAAAACGTGATGTAGAATTTGCGGCTACCAATGGTTACACTAAAGAAGAGCTGCTAAAAAAGTTGGACGATGTGCTAGACTCGGCAAAAAGAATCATTTTTGATGCTTCAACAGCTCAATTGGTTCAAAAACGTTCGGTACAGGGATTTTCTTTTTCTGGAATAGGTATTATTCTCCACGTGGTAGAACACTACTCATATCATACTGGGCAAATAGCCTTTTGGGTAAAACAGCTGAAGAATAAGGACCTTGGTTTTTATGACGGTGTAGATTTGAATATAAAAAATAAGTAAGGAGATAAAAGTACAGAGTACAAAGAATGAAGTATCAAGTACAAAGTACAGAGTAACAAGTACAAAGTGCGTAGTACATAGTTATAAGTTTTGGATAGCTATAAAAAGTAACTTGATGTTAGAATAAAATATTTATTATAAAAAATTTAGCACTAATTACTTAGTGCTTAATACTTTAAAAAAAATGCTTGCAAAAAGAATAATTCCCTGTTTGGATATAAAGGACGGTAGAACGGTTAAAGGCGTAAATTTTGTTGATTTACGTGATGCTGGTGACCCTGTTGAACTTGCTGAAATTTATAGTAAAGAAGGGGCAGATGAATTGGTCTTTTTAGACATTTCTGCAACGGAACAAAAACGCAAAACATTGGCTGATTTGGTATACAGAGTTGCCGAAAAAGTGAATATTCCATTTACCGTAGGTGGCGGAATTTCCTCTGTAGAAGATGTAGATGTTCTATTGCAAAATGGTGCCGATAAAGTGTCTATAAACTCATCGGCAGTTAAGAATCCGCAGTTGATTAATGATTTGGTGGCTAAATTTGGTTCACAATGCATTGTGGTGGCTATAGATGCCAAACAGATAGATGGAGAATGGGTCGTGCATTTAGTGGGTGGCAAAGTACCTACAGAGCGTAAGTTGTTTGAATGGGCTAAGGAAGTTGAAGAGCGCGGTGCTGGTGAAATTCTATTTACATCAATGGATAATGATGGTACTAAAGATGGTTTTGCTAATGAAGCTTTGGCAAGATTATCCACAGAATTGAATATCCCGATTATCGCTTCTGGTGGTGCAGGTAATATGCAGCATTTTTCAGATACTTTTATAGAAGGAAAAGCAGATGCAGCTTTGGCGGCAAGTGTTTTTCATTTTAAGGAAATAGGGATTCAGGAATTGAAACTTGAATTACAGGAGAAGGGAATTCCTGTGAGGGTTTAGTTTCAATAAGTAGTCGCTAAGTGGTTAGTAGGTAGTTACAGTTTTCGGTAGTCAGAATGTCTCCTGAATTTACCTGCAGAGACAGACGCTTTAGAAGGCTTTAGGACACAATTTTAAATCGGTTACACTGAGTGAATTGAATTAAAATAGTGGCAACAAGAAGAAGTTATACAATGAAAAAAATAGGATTAATAGGTGGTATTACTTGGCAGTCTACTCAGTTGTACTACCAATTGTTAAATACAATGGTGGCAGAAGAACTGGGCGGACAAAGTTCTTGTCACTGCATTATTGAATCTGTGAACTTTGCTGAGTTTTCTAAAAAACAAGCTGCAGGAGATTGGGATGCTTTGCATAAAGAAATGACGAATATTGCATTAAGGCTGCAAGATGCCGGAGCAGAAATTATCGTTATTTGCGCCAATACCATGCACCTAAGTGCTCCAATAATGAAGAAAAGTTTGACTGTTCCGGTGCTACATATTGTTGAAGTAATCGGTAAGGTTATACAAGCCAAAGGTTGTAAAAAGGTTTTGTTGTTGGGTACCAGGTATACCATGGAAATGGATTTTTTCAAGGATATTCTTAGAAATCAATTTGGTATTGAAGCTTTGGTTCCAAACAAAAATGATAGAGATACGGTGCATAACATCATTTATAATGAACTTGCAAAAGGTATGATTAAAGATGAGTCTAGAAAAAAATATGTGGATATCATCAAAAAAGGGGAGAAGGAAGGTGCACAAGCCGTAATTTTAGGTTGTACGGAAATACCATTGTTAATTTCCCAAGCAGATTGTGACATACCTGCATTTGACACAACAAAGGAGCATGCTAAAGCTGCCGTTGAGTTTGCATTAGGGTAACAAGATTTAGAATAATTTAAAGTAAAAATAGAAGATAGTATATATGGAGTTTAAAACACCGGATTGGAATAAAACAAATGACGGATTAATACCTGCAATCATACAAGATGCACGTACTAAAAACGTGTTAATGTTGGGCTACATGAATGCCGAAGCGCTAAGTAAAACCACCGAAACGGGTAAGGTTACTTTTTTTAGTAGAACTAAAAACCGATTATGGACCAAAGGTGAGGAAAGTGGCAATTTTCTAAATTTGGTATCCATTAAAAATGATTGCGATCAAGATTCATTATTAATTTCGGTAAACCCTATAGGTCCTACTTGCCACACAGGTACCGATACTTGTTGGAAAGAAAGCAATGATTCAAACTTCGGGTTCTTCTCTGAATTGGAATCAACTATTGAACAAAGGCGCACGAATGCTGATGGAGAAAAATCATATGTAGCTTCCTTATTTGCAAAAGGCATTAATAAAGTAGCCCAGAAAGTGGGAGAGGAGGCCGTTGAAACTGTTATTGAGGCTATGGATACTAATGATGAGCTTTTCTTGTACGAAAGTGCCGATCTATTGTTTCATTATCTAATGCTCTTACAAGCAAAAGGTTTTACACTAAAAGATATTGAGGCTGAATTGATGAAACGTAAAAAATAATCTTTACAACCCATATTTTTTTACCGTATATGCGCTTAAAAATGTGTTTGCTTTTATTGTAGTATGGGTTGTATTCAACTTGTTTTCTAATTCTTGTTGTAGCTTTTCAAATAAATTTTCTGTTCCAAAAGTATTGGCCATTATTATGTAGTCGTTTTTAGAGGACAACAACACATGTGCTAAATCGGCTAATGTGATATCAAAGCGAATTGACTGTTTATACTGGCTATTTAAATGTACGTTCGTGGTATGTAGTCCAGAAAAGTTGATTTCATGATCATAGTCAGAATTCACATCTGTTTCTGTACCTACGCCAAGCAGTTTTAATATATCTGTCAAAAGAATTTCAAAATCATAAGCTATGATGAGGGAATTAGCTTTTGAAACCCTTATGCATTCATCTAGTAGTTCTTGAGATTTTGCATAAAATAATGACCCTGCAAACGTAATGATATCAAACCTATCACTGTCAAAGTTCAGGGTTTTGGTTTCCATTAACTCATAGCTAACGCCAGTGTGTTTAATGGACTTTTTAATCATCTCCTTACTAGGGTCAACACCAACTACGGTATTGCAAAATTTGGATAGCGCTATGGCAGATTGCCCAGTACCGCAACCAATGTCTAATCCATAATTACTTTTGGGGGTAGTAGGAAGATACGTTTTTAGAATATCTTCATGTAAGGAAGGTCTATAAGCTGCGTAATGCAAGGCTGTTATTTGGTCATACTCTTTACTCATATTCAAAAATTCTTTCCATGATTACGAAATCTATTCCCCTTTTTACATAGGTTTTATTGGTTTTGTGCATTTGGAATTTGGTGTAAAAAGTGCTTTTGTTCTGTCTGGCATTACACCAAATCTTTGTCAATTTTTTTGTGTTGGCAATGTGCATTATTTCTTCTAATAACAAGCTTCCATAGCCTTTACCTTGGTAGTCTTCTAACGTAGCAAATTTTCGAAATTGACCTTCATCGCCATCAATAAATAAAGAAATTACCGATATAAGTTTGTGGTCTATAATTAGTCCGTAATGCAGACCTTCATTGTCTTTTGGAAGCTTTACGTAGTCCAATGGTTGATTTGGCCACATAACCAAATGTCTTATAGGTAGTGTGTCTGCGGCAGAAATCTCAATTATTTTTGTGGTCATTGACATGGTGTATGCTTGACCTCAAATATAACTAGGTTCTGGATTATTCAAGTACTAAACAATCTTGAACTTTTTCAATTGACACCCATTTAAAAGTTATCGGTGACCATTCACTTTTTGGATTTGCCTTGTATGAAGCTTTGTTCTTTACGAAAACCTGATTGTTTTCAGTGAATACGTGTTGCGTGTCTATACCTTTTTTAGCGTAACGCTTTTTTGATTTTCTTCTGTTGATCATTGCACGTTTTTCTTATAACGGTTACGTCCCATATTAAATATGCCAACTTTAATGCCTATACCGGCCGAAAAGCCATTAATTCTAGAAATTCTGGTGGGTGGCAATTCTATTTTGCTAGAAAATCGATATTTTACCCCCGCTTCTAGTTGTAAGTATCTAGAGATATTAAAAAGAGCATTTATTCCCGGTTCGGCAACAAAGACTTCATCAAAATCATCTTCGGTAAGTTCCTCTTCAAAATTGTCGTCGTGTCTATATTTTGCATCCACGTAACCTACGGCACCGGCTCCAAGCAACAACGGAAAACTTAAATTAATTCTTTTCTTACTGAACAATATGGGTTCTAAATGTAACCCGCCATAAACAGCAATTAAATCTTCATATCTAGAGAGTGTATTGTTAAAGATATCTTGTTCGGAATATAAAAGATTGGCAGCAAATCCAACTTCGAACTGTTGATTGGCAACATAGGCAATTTTTAATCCCCCCAAATAGGCCCTTTCATTTTCAACTTCTCCTAAGCCCATATGAATACCAACATAGACGCCATGTACTACGTTGTTGCGATCGTTAAATTCAAGGTATTCATCAGTTTCCTCTTGTCCGTAGCTACACATGGCGGACAGAAATAAAAACAATAGAAGGCTAAATTGAAGTGGTTTCATTACTGTTTGATTTTTGATTGATTATCTAATAGACAACCTAAGCAACAAATAGTTGCACCAAAAACCACTATTTTTTAGATAAAACCCAAAATTTTACATTTTGTTGTGTAAACATACCTCTAATTACTTTTAAACTAGCTTATTAGAGGTGTCATTGGCTCCCCATGAGTCAAGACTAAGTAAAATAGTTTTAAGGGATTTTCCTCGTTCGGTCAAACCATATTCTACTTTTGGAGGAACAACAGGATACACTATACGTTCTACCAAGCCATCTTTTTCCAATTCGCGCACGGTTTGTGTAAACATTTTATTGGATATTCCCGGCACTTTTTTCTGTAATACACCCGATCGTAATGCGCCATCCAATAAATGAAAAAGTAAAATAGGTTTCCATTTGGTACCAATTAGATTCATCGTATGGTCTAACGGGCAATATTTTTTAGTATTCATTTAAAATTTAATTATTTGAAAATCAATATTTTACTCTTTTTGGTAACTATAGCACTTTTAGGTAAGTTATTGTCAATAAGTCAAATATAGATTTATTTTGTAGTAAAATTAGAACTATGGATAAGAATAAAGAATACCCAAAATCATTTTCGCATATTGGCATTACAGTACCGGACTTAAAGAAAGCGGTAGAATTTTACTCTGAAGTAATGGGTTGGTACGTAATTATGAAACCATCAAAAATTAAAAAAGAAAAAGAAACAGCGATTGGTTTAATGTGTATTGATGTTTTTGGTGATGATTGGGAAGAGTTTGAAATTGCACATATGTCTACCTCTGATGGTATAGGCGTAGAATTGTTCTCTTTTCCTCATGGAGTTAAAGAAGCACCGGAATTTAATCCGTTTAATACAGGATTATTTCATTTTTGCATTCAAGACCCAAATATAGAAGATTTGGTCGCTAAAATTGTGGCGCATGGAGGCAAACAGCGTATGCCTATACGTTCATACTATCCAAATGACAAACCCTATAAAATGTGTTATGTTGAAGACCCTTTTGGGATTGTTTTTGAAGTATACACGCACAGTTATGAACTAACCTATTCTTCTGGTGCGTATTCAGAATAATAATTCTTAAATGTTGATAAATGCGATTGCAATCTATTGATTGTCAATCGCATTTTGTATATATTTACCTTTCCCTCAGACTGTTTCATTTTAAAATAACTCACAACCATGAAATTATCTGTTCAAATCTTCCGTTTATTTCTTATTAGTATTATCTGGCTTTTATTTGTTTCTCTTTCCAGTAACGACTCCCAAAATTTTGATTCTGCAGCTCTTGACGAAGCTGAGCTGAAAACAGACGGACTCTATTTTGCTGAGTTTTATGACAATATTTATCGTGGTCATTTTGAGAATTTAGAGATCAAAAGAGATGACATGATGTTTTTAACCATTTTCGATCAATATTTAAGAGCTTATGGTGGTAATTGCGATCGTTATTTGCCAGCAGATAAAGTTGAAATTTTGAATGAAGTCTGTAAGACCGAGGAGGTTACAAAAAATGGCTGGGGAGATGTTGTTAGTAGGGTATGCGTAGAGTATACTTGGGTTGGTAGTGGTTTGTATGCCAAACCAGAATTATATGATGCTTATGCCGTAGTGGATCAAATACAACGTTCAAAAGGATTGAATACCATGATGGACATGATTACCAACCCTAATAGTATGGGGAATTCTGTAGATATGATTCATAAAACTAAAGGTTTAAATAATGATATGGTAAAACTGTTTCAGATGAACGCTTGTAATGGTGAAGCCTTAAAACGGTTCGATGAAAATTTAGAATTGTTTGCAAGAAATAAAGCATCTATTAGAATGCAACAAGCCAGCAAGTATACTACCATGAAAAAAACTGGCGGACCAACTGGTGCACAAAATTTCAACAAATTAATAGATGACTTGGTATATGACCAAGCAAAGACTTGGGCATTTAATAAATACACTGCCGGTAGTATTACAAATGTGCATTCTTCCGCTAAGGATAGTCAAGGCAGACCTAGAGAACTTAGCGCTAATTACAGCTATTCCGGTTTTGGTGGAAACAGTAGGGGATCTGTTCGTATTACATTTGATAACGGATTGCCAAAATGTATTTATTTTTCTGACTTTCCACAAAACTGTAAACCCCCTAACAGTAGTATTTTATCAGCTTATTCAGAAGGCAAATATGGAAATTAACGGTTTGTTATGGTACGGTTTTACCATTTCATCAATCTCATGTAGAACATGGTACATGTATTAAATTTCTTTTATTAGAACAACCCCTTTTTTACCTGAAATAGAAATATGTCCTTGTCCTTTTTTACCATATTTCGCCTTTATTTCACGCAACTTTTTGCCCTTATCCAACATTTTGGAATCTACGTCATGAAATGATTTTGGTAATCTGACCAAACCTTCTTCTAAAGTTGCAGAGAAGACATGTGGAAAGTTAATAACATTGATGTGTATTTCAGATGATTCTTGCTCCAAGCTTATTTTAGACGTTGCAGAAAGGATATTCTTTACCCATAAATCTGAAATTTTTAAGTTCAAATCAATATCCTTTTTAAGGCGATGTAAGCGTAGTTTACTAAATTTAAGATTGCCGTAAAGAGTACCTATTTCCTGTATATCAACTTCATCTTTATTAGAGTAAAATTCAAGGGATTCTACTTGGTGTATTTCTATGTTGCTGCCGCTGCTATTAAGTCTCATGGTATTCGCATGGTCCATATCCAAACCGCCATTGGTAATATCTATATTGGCATAATTGACATTTTTTGCCCTAAGCTTTCCATATTTCATACTTACATCCGCCTTGTTCAAATTATCGCTTATCCACATATCTCCATGCTGTACATCTGCCATTAATATACCTACCCAATCCTCAATAAAAACATCGCCAAATTTATTGATGACCTCTAGTTCAACTTTTTGGGGCACGTAAACCTTATAATCAATTTGCACATTGCTTCGGTCAAAATCGAACGGATTGGCTTTTTCGAAAAGGTTAGAGAAAAATCCGGAGTTCTTATCCGCTATTTCATAGTTAACGGATATAAATTTATCGCTATGTCTTATTACAGGTTTTATTCTATTCAAGAGCTCTTGGGCGTTTTCCCTTTTCTTATCGGTCACCGTAATATTGACGGTGATGGAGACTTCATTCTTGACCCATCCGTAGATATTGATATTACCGTATTTATTTTCCAAATGAAGTTCTCCTGCATTGGTGAAAGGGTAGGTTTTAGAGATATCCTTAGATACCTTTTCTTGTGCCAAGGCTGTAAAACCAAGCAGCATCGCCAAGGCGAAAAGCTTAAGCTTTTTACAAAGTATATCCATAATCGTCTTCTTTAATTTTAGATTCGTTTAGCTGCTGCAATAGATTTTCAATGAGTTCTATTCGCTTTCTATAATTGGAAACAATGGCTGCCAAAACCTGTTCATTATCTAGATTGTTCTGCATTTCAAGTTTTAGTTGCTCATATTCGGCATCAAGCTCTACCATAAATGACAGAAACTCTTCTTTATCTGCCGCCGTTAATTGATTGTTGTTTTGCACTAATTGTACTTGGTAGGTTACCAAACCTTTGTAATGCATATCTATATCCTGTAGTTCCTTAGAGACATAATGGGTTGGTGTATTGGGGCTGCCAAAGAAGGTAAGCCCAATAATTCCGGTAATTCCCAGTAGAATTACTATACTGGCGGCAATACGTATCATGGGCGATTTCCAGAGTGGTACCACCTTTGATGGATTTTCGTTTAATTGCGCTGCAATATTTGCCCACATTTTTGCACGGTCTGCCTTGTGGTCATCAAAGCCCGCTTTATTATCCCGTATATGTTTTTCAAATTGATCCATTACAATCCGTTTATAATTTCTACTAATTTCTTTTTTGCTCTGTGATACTGTGATTTAGAGGTAGATGTGGTTATGCCCAAAACATCACTAATCTCATTGTGATCATATCCTTCCAATAGGTAAAGGTTTATTATTTGCTTATACCCTAATGGAAGTTTTTCAATACCTGATTTCACTTTTAAAATATCCATGGCATCCACTTTTTCAATTTCCACTTCATCGGTTAGGTGGTATTCATGCTCATCCATAGAGGTAAGCGGTAGCCGCTTTACCTTTAAATGGTTAATACTCTTATTAATGACAATACGTTTTAACCAAGCACCAAAAGAAGACTCATATTTAAACCTATCCAGGTTTTTGAAAGCATCTACAAAACTATCTTGCACAATATCTTCGGCATCTTCCTTAATTCCCAAAAACCGCATACTAACGTTGTACATGGCATCAACATAGAGCTCGTACAGTTGATACTGCGAGGTTCTATCGCCAGTCTTGCTGCGCTCAACAAGGGATCGATGCGTAAAACGAATTTCGGTTTCCAATGAATTTAGGTGGTTATTTGTACTCTAAAATTGGTTTCTATGATAAAGACAACCAATTTTTTAGATAGTTGCATTTTGCTACAATTTATTTGAAACTAATAGACTTGTAAGTTAGTACGATCCAAAGGGCCGAATGTTACCATTGTGATAAAACTTTATCTGCTGTGCAACCTTTTACAAATTATGTTGTCAATTAGTAATGTTCATCAATCAATTAAACAAATAACATGATTAAAAAACAAAAACAACAAGTGTGCATAAAGCAGCTAAAACGTATGGCAGTGCTTATGTTACTATTTGCGGGCATTCAATTACATGCCCAAGAAAATTATACCATTAGTGGTAAAATTACCGACATTGACAACGGAGAAACTCTTTTTGGGGCATCTGTCTTTTTAGAGGGTACAAGTATTGGGGTGGTTACCAATGAATACGGATTTTATTCGTTGACCGCACCAGAAGGATCTTATCGTTTACTAATTACCTACATGGGATATGGTGATGTTAAGCAAGATGTGAACCTGAATAGAAACCAAAACTTCAATTTTGAAATTTCTGAAGTTTCTACCAAGTTAGATGAAGTAGAGGTAACGGCAGAGGAATCTGAAATTGCCGTATTACGGAAACCGGAAATGAGCGTCCTCAAAATGAACATTGAAACGGTTAAGCAAATGCCCGTGGTTCTGGGTGAAGTGGATATTTTAAAATCGCTACAAATGCTACCGGGGGTAACCAATAACGGTGAAGGTACCGGCGGTTTTCACGTACGTGGAGGTGCGGGCGACCAAAACCTGGTTCTGTTGGATGAGGCCATTATTTACAATACTTCCCACATGTTCGGTTTTTTCTCGGTCTTCAATGCAGATGCCATTAAAGATGTAAAACTGTACAAAGGTGGTATACCGGCAAGGTATGGTGGGCGTGTTTCCTCAGTGTTAGATGTTAGGCAGAAAGACGGTAACAGTAAACGGTTTGCTGCAACGGGCGGCATAGGTATCATATCTAGCCGTTTGGCACTAGAAGCGCCTTTGTTTAAAGAAAAAGGTTCTTTTTTAATTGCTGGTCGTCGTTCTTATGCCGATTTGTTATTAAAAGCTGCGGGGGAAGATAATAGCGTAAGTTTTTACGATCTAAACTTAAAAACGAATTATAAGATCAATACGAACAACCGACTTTTTCTTTCTGGTTATTTTGGGCGCGATGCTTTTGAGCTGGGAGAGAATTTTAGTAGTTCTTATGGGAATTCAACAGCTAACCTGCGTTGGAATCACATTTTTAATGATAAACTTTTTTCTAACCTGTCCGCTATTTATAGTAAGTATGACTATGAGCTGGGTATTACCTCTGCGGAGTTCGATTGGGTGTCGTCCATTACCAATTACAATCTAAAATATGACTTAAAGTATTACTTCAGTGATGCTTTTAAGCTAGATTTTGGTGCAAGCGGTATACATTATGAGTTTGATCCCGGGGAAATTATTCCTACAACCGAAACGTCATCTGTCAATCCTTTAGTATTGGATAAGAAAAGGGCGTTGGAAACTGGAGTGTATGTAAATGCGGAACACAAATTAACGGAGAAGCTGACTGCACAATACGGTTTGCGATACAGTGCATTTTCTAGACTTGGGGGGCAGCCCATGACGGAATATGCCAATAATCAACCGGTAGTCTATAATGAGGACCTAGGTATTTATGAACGTGGTGAAGCCATTGGCGAAACGGTCTACGAAAAGGGAGATGCCATTAAGACCTTTGGTAATTTGGAGCCTAGGGCGTCATTGGCATATACTATAAATGACAATTCTTCTTTAAAGGCTGGCTTTTCTAGGGTGGCGCAATACATACATCTATTATCCAACACTTCTTCGGCTACGCCATTAGATGTTTGGACACCAAGCGGTCAGTACATAGACCCGCAATTATCCAATCAATATGCCTTGGGCTACTTCCGTAATTTTAAGAACAAGGCGTATTCCATGGAGGCTGAGATTTATTATAAGAATACCGATAATAGAATCGATTATATAGATGGTTCTGATCTTATTGGACAGAATACCATTGAAACCGAAATATTGAAAGGGGAGTCAAGGGCATACGGACTAGAGCTTTTATTCCGTAAGAACGAGGGTAAATTTACGGGGTGGATCTCCTATACGCTATCCAAGTCAGAGCAGCGAACTCCCGGTGGTAATGCCGGTGGTTTGGGTATTAACGATGGTAATTGGTACAACACTCCTTATGATAGAACGCATGATGTCTCTATATCCGGGTCATATCGATTAAACGATAAATGGAGTTTTGGTACCAATTTGGTCTTTCAAACGGGTAGGCCAGTTACGTATCCTAATGGTCAATATGAGTATGAGGGCGTTTCCATTGCTAGTTATTCCGATAGAAATTCCGATCGCTTACCCGCATATCATCGTTTAGATCTGTCGGTCAATTATAAGCCCAACAGAAAGCCAAATGCCAAATTAAAAGGGGAGTGGGTTCTAGGTATTTATAACGCTTATAACCGCAAGAATGCTGCTTCTGTATCCTTTGGGCAGAATATAGAAACGGGAGCAAATGAGGCTACCAGAACCGCTATTTTCGGAATTGTACCATCCATTACCTATAACTTTAAATTTTAATACGATGAAAAATTATATAAAACCAATAATAGCCCTGTTCACCGTTATTCTTACGGGTTGTACAGATGTTATAGATGTTGACGTACAAACAGATACCTTACGTTTGGTGGTAGAGGCTTCCTTAGACTGGGAAAAAGGAACTACGGGTAATGATCAAGAGATTACGCTACGTACGTCCACACCTTTTTTTGACACTCAAAGTACCAATGTTACCGGTGCGGAAGTTACTGTGACCAATAACGCTACGGGAGAAGTTTTTCGTTTTACCGATCAGAATGATGGCACCTATACCACAAGTACCTTTCAGCCTCAATTGTTTGCCACCTATACTTTGGAAATTGTATATAATGGAGAACGGTATGTTGCTGAAGATACTATGAATCCTGTTCCCAATATTACCGATATCTACCAAGATACGGAAGATGGGTTTGATGATGAGGCAATAGAATTACATATTGTATTTACCGATTTTGAGGACGAAGGCGATAATTACCTTTTTAAGTTTGAACGACCACAAGACCTGTTACCTACTTTGGAAACAGGTGATGATGAGTTTATAAACGGGAACGAAGTGGACTGGTGGTATGAGATCGATGATGATGAGGAAGGTGATATACAACCGTTACAACCAGGTGATGTGGTAAACATTACCATGAACGGTATTTCTAGAGCTTACTATAATTACATGGATATTGTTATAGACCAAATTGGCGGCGTAGGTATTTTTGAAGCTACACCGGTAGATGTTCGTGGCAATTGCATTAATACGACCAACCCAGATAATTATGCCCATGGCTATTTTAGGGTAACGGAAACCAATAAGGTAAGTTATACGGTAGAGTAGAAGTCTTTTTTAAGAATAGAAAAACCAAGCGCTACAGCAATTAGTGCTTGGTTTTTTTGTTTTAAATGTAGTGTTCAATTATTTCTTAATCATTTTTGCTTTAGTGCACCTTGCGCGGCCCAATAGATTCCACCATATAAGTGGTCTATATAATTTTGTTTTTGAAAGGCTTCGGGTTTATGACCAAGTGTCGTATAAAATGAGCGACCTCCTTCAAATAGTTGATACCAAGCTATGGGGTGATGATCGCCCATACCTTCAAGCGGTATCTCGTCATATCCTTTTTGATAATCGTAGGTATTTTCGTCTACGGATAAGAGTACTGTGATTTTATCTGATTTTAATAATTTAAAATTGTACCACTCCTCACTCCATAACCATTTTTCCGGTAGGTGCATGTTTGAAGGGAAATTTGAATCATGATTGGTCAATACGGCAGATTGAAATTTTGGATGGTCCTTAAAAACGCCACCCACAAGATTATCAAACCACGGGTTTCTAATATCACTATCAGATGTTGAATGTACGCCTACAAAACCTTTTCCATTGTGTATGTGCGCTTTAAGAACATTAAGCTGTTCATTGCTTAAATTGTCCGTGTTTGCATTTAAAAAGACCACCACATCGTAAGACGGTAATTTTTTGGCAAGGTCTTCTGCGCTTTGCGTCCAATCAAATTTAAATTGATGCTCTACTGACATTTTATGGAAAGCGTCTACAGCTTTAGGAATACACTCATAATGCCAGGTATCTTGTGCTGTAAACAACAACACTTTAAATTGGTCTTGGGCATAGGTCATTTGATGGAAAAATAAAATGATGAAACATGTTAATTGTAAAAATCTAGTTTTCATAAGTTGAGTAAGTTGACGGTGAGTTGTTATAAAATGTTGAAATAAAGGAAGTTCCAGGCGGCATTAATGCTATACCACACTGGGTAATTGAAAGCTTCAACTTCCGCTATGGTATATTTAAGTCCGGCTGTTTCCGCGTATTTAAAGTATAGTTCAAAATCCATTTTACCACTCTGTCCTAATTCCTGATAATCTTTTACATGCCAGCTTATAAAACGGTGCTTGTATTTTTTGAAATAGTCAATGGGGTCAACTTTAGAAAAATGCATCCAATACAGGTCTGCTTGAAAACCAACATATGCCGGATCGGTATTTTCCAACAAATAATCATAAACAACCTTGTTTTCTATTGTTTTAAATTCATCGGAGTGATTGTGGTAGGCAAACGTTATTCCTCTTTCTGTGCACAGCTTACCAATAGCATTATAGTACTCGGTATACTTTTTTAATTCTGCTAGGGTCTTAATGTCTTTAATTTGATTGTTTGATATGGTTAGGTATTCAACACCTGCCTGTTTATGATCAGCTATACAATTTTTCCACCATTGCATGGCGTTTTTCCAAGCTTGATCTTCGTCTTTGGGCAGGTCGTAAAAGGTCATGGACCCGGTAAATTTCAAGTTGTTTTCTTCCACCAAACTTTTAAAAGCTAAGGGAGATAGTCCATAGAAAGAGCGGTCTTTATACACAAAGGTTTCAATATAACTAAAGCCCATTCTATCAAGATATTTTAAGGTCTCTTTTGGGTTGTTCTGCATTTGTTCATGAACCGAAACCAGCTGAATTCCAATATTCTTGTTTTTTGGATTTTTCTTGATATAACGTGTCTGCCAAAGTATTAGGTTCTGTGGGTCTTTGCCTATTAAATGTACATCGGTCTGATTCTTAAAATCAAAAGTAACTGTCATGGTTTCTTTGCCCGTAAAGTCGCAATCTTTCATGATCCAATCTTTTTCACTGGTAAATTCGCCTTTACCCAAAAACATATCGCCCTGTGCACTTTTTCCCAAGGCAAAAATGGAATCGGTCTTGGTATCATAACCAATAAGTTCAGTAAGCGTATGGTTGTAAATATCTCCTTCCTTTTGAAACACATCTACAGACATGGCAGTATGATCTATTGTAGGATAGTTATTAATTTTAATAAGCGGTATGCTGGCAACGCTATCTGTGGTATGATCTATAGAACTGACCCAGAACCCTAAATATTGTTGTAACCTATCTGCTTGTTCTGCAATGGGCATCTGTGAAAAAACAGTATTTGTTCCTATTAAAATGAAGAGTAAAAGAATACTATTCGTAAAATTTTTAATACTAGTATGATCCATCATAACTTTATATTTATAATGGTAAAAATAGAGGAGTTGATGGTCTATGACTATAATTAATCAAGCAATGAATAGTACTGATGTTGCACTTAGGTTACTATTTTGTAAACACTATTCAATTTAGGTTTTGCTACATATGTGCTATACAATGCATAATTTGTAATAATATGCAGCTAGATTAACATGTACCTTAGAACTGATTTAAGCATAAAATTGAGATAGCTTTTTTACTGGATTTTGATACCGAATGTTTCTGAAGTATTCTGAAAAATAGATATTCTAATTATAAATTTTAAACTAAAACAACGTATGAAAAATTTACTTTTTGCCACATGGGTTATAATGTGCTTTTCAACTTTTGGCTATGCACAATCGCCAGACAAGAAAGTACCGGAAAAGGAAGACACGGAGAAAATGCTTTTGACCATTTTCTTAAAACACGATCAGTCTATGAATTTAAGTGAAATAGAAGGCATTAGAACCAAGCAAGGCTTTTATGAAAGTTTTCCTCCGGAAGGTGTTTCGGTGGTCAATTGGTATGTTGTTATGGGTATTGGGCAAATGGTGGTATTAGAATTGCCCGCTTCTAAACTACGGGACGTGAACTTGGCGATAGAAAAAACGGCTTGGAAAGCTTTTAAATCTGAAATTTACCCTACATACAATTTGTACCCGTTAATAGAAGGGAAGTTGGAGAATAAGTCTAAAGTGAGTTATTAAGACTATTCGTTTATTTAACCCCTTTATAAGGCTCCACCAAGTATCTATTCCATTTTAAAATAACTTGTAGTGGTGTAGTAAGAGTTTAAATAAACAAATGAAAAACCAAGCGCTACAGCAATTAGTGCTTGGTTTTTTTTAGTTTGGTGAATGCAGACCCATTTTATTGCCTTCAGAATCCAGGAATATAGCGTAATAACCACTTTCGTCTGCATGAAGCGATTTCGGCACCATAATTTCGCCACCATTGATTTCGACTTTGTCGAGTATGGATTGTAAGTTATCACCGCCATTTAAATAAATGGTTATTCCGTTTGCAGAAGGGGTATAGCCTTCCGCTTTCATGATAACTCCAGTGACCATTTGATTTTCATAGGGGAATATACCCATTTGCATTTCCGGAAATTCCATTTTTTCAATTTCTATGTCCAAAATAGCTTGGTAAAAATTTACCGCCCTAGTAATATCCGTAGCCGGAATTTCAAAAATGGAAATAAAACTTTTCATATTGCTTTTGCTTTCAGTGGTATGCGTATCCATTGTTTTGTCTTGAGCATTACACTTAATTCCCCAAAAAGTAAATAATACCGCACCTAATAGTATTGCCTTTTTCATTTGTAGTGTTTATATCTAAAATACAAATATGGAATAGTATTCAACTAAAAAATTGTAAAAATGCGACACGCAGGCTATTTATAGAACAAGGTAGATAGCGCCATTTGTTCATTGCTTAAGAATGCTGTGGGACTAATGCCGGTAAATTCCTTAAAATCTTTATTGAAATGGGCTTGGTCAAAATAGTCGCTTTCATAGGCAATTTTGGTAAGGCTGTCCGTTTCTTTGTTCAGTAGCATTTTTAATGCCAATTGCAATCGTATGACCTTACCCAATTGTTTAGGACTAACGCCAATCTGCTTTTTAAAATTTCTTTCCAATTGTCTTCTTTTGGACAAATCCTCCTTGAGAATGGTGGTAATAGTCGCAGTACCGTTTGAAGATAAAAGTGCATCTACGGTTTGCTTTACAATAGTATCAATGGTGGATTGTTCGTTCAACCTCCCTAAAAGGAATTTTTCAATAACTGCAATGCGTTGTTTTGTGTCTTCCGCATTAATGATGTTGCTCTCCAGTTCATTGATAATTGAAGCATCAAAAAGTGAGGTTAGCGGGGTTTCTTTATTTGCCAACTGTTCAATGGGTGTAGTAACAAAATTGGCAAAGCCATAAGAGTAAAAACGTATGGCAAAAGTGTTTACATAGCCCGTAGGTTCAATAAAAAAGGGTGCTAGGATTTGCCCAAGTACAATGGCACGTGGTTGTAGTATAAATTCATCTTGCGAAGTATAGCGTTTAATATCATCCCCAAGAATAAACGCCATTTCAATACAACCATCCGGTACTATGCGCTGTCTTTCTGCACTATATTCAGCAGGAATTTCCAAAGTCCAATAACAACTGACCAAAGCTTTCAGATCTTGATGTGGTTGAAATGTTTGGTAGTTCATAGTTTTAGGATGTTGTTGGTGTGGGATATAACGGTGAGTATAAGAAACGTAGCGCAGAGGGTTTGCTTTAACTCTAGATTTATCACTAAGCCAAATATAATGTTTTGTGTTTATCTTCAATATTGAAACACCAAATTTTATATTTGGCGACATTGTAGATATGCCCAAAACTTTTGAACAAACTTAGACCGCACTATGTTTTTTATACAGTGTTGTACACCGTTTTTAAACTCTTCTTATGTACCTGTATGAATGTCGTCCAAATGTAATTCCTCCAATATTAAATAAGTCACTAAGTATATTTATATGATATCTTGATTGCAAACTATCAATGATTCGCTTAGCATGTTTATTAGATTTTCCAGAAATCATTAAAGATGTTGCGATATGTCTTACACCTGATTGATTTACTTGCCTTAGTAGATGCGGTTTCAATTCATTAACTACACCTATAAAGTTAAATAATAACTCAGGAAAAGGGTTGAAGTTTTTTACTTCACAGAATGATATTATTGACTTATTTTCAATAAAGTAATATTTCATTTTGCTATCATAAAAATCATCATCTAATAGAACACTGTTTGGTTTTATTATACAAATATCTGGAGTTGTGTAAATATTGTTATTGTGGTATGACTGAACATTAATATTATGTCTTATTTCAAAGATATGCTCAAGTTTTCCGATACTAATTTTTGCTTCAAAGAAGGAATAATTAGCGGGATTTCCGGCAGTGGTGCACTTGTATTTAAATTTATTTTTTAATAGATTTTTTATTGTAACTTCATATCCGTTGTTTTCATAAAATCTAACAACATTATTATAACAAGCCATTTCAAAAAAGTCACTTATTCTTTTAGAATTATTTGAAATAGCAGATCGATTTTTTCTTAAGTAAGTTTCAACATCTCTAGTTAACTCGCCGATTTCTTTAAACGGATTAGCCATTGTCTTCGTTTAAAAAACTGTTTTGAAATATTTTAACTTTTCGAAGAAACTCTTTAGTTTCTAGATACTCAAAAAGAGTTAAAGGAACTGAATATTTATCCATTAAAGTTTTGAATGATATTACAGTTTTTCTCATTTTGAAAAGCTCTTTAGAAGATAAATCATAAGTTCCTAATTGGATAGAATCAGCGTCACTATTGAAAACTATTCTAGACGAAAATTTATTAGCAGATTCAAAATTAGTTAGTACTCGTTTGTAGAAAATAGATAAAGCTAAGAGTAATTTTACAGTTTCACTATTTTCCCTTAATGAAGCATAATAGTCATATTTGCCAGAGATAAAGAAATTCACATCGCTTAATCGATTATTATATTCAATTGTCATTTGTTGACTCAATCCATATGGTACATTTTCTGTAAATTGTTTTATCATAGGTTATAAAATTCGTTCAGCAATGATCTACAACGTTTTAGCTAAGCGTAGTGCGGAGGCAAGGAAATCTTTTCGTTTCCGTCTGTCAACGTAGCTAAAGCTTATTGTTTAGTTTTATTTTTTCTTGTTCAAAGCTAAATCCATAAGATTTAGCGACCTCATAAATATACACAGACCTTTCGGTTTTGCCCTAAAATCCGCATTACCTTTAGGTTTTGTTAAAAAACGTTTTTTATTTCGGTTTAAGGTCCTCGGAATTGCTTTGCAAATTACTTTGAATTGGTTTTATGGTCTTTAACTGCAATTCTATCCTACGTAGTGAATTGGCGTTGTTTTCAATTTCTTTTGAGTAATCTTTGACTTCTGGATTTTGATTCCATAAAAGAGTTAAAACAGCAACCGTCAAAGCGAGAACTGGAATTAATATCTCAAATAACGTTTTAATAAAATTTATAAATATGTCATTATTCTTTCTAATGTATTTTTTTTCAGAGAATGCGCTAAGTCCTTCTGAAGGAGTTATAAAAAATCCATTATTAGACAGATTGAAGGAGTGTATTTCTTTTGAATGCGCTAATTCAGACAAAATTAGATTTCTGTATTTTTTTTGCTTTCCTAGAACCAAATCTATTTCGTCTATATTTAATCCGATTACGTCAGCTTGGTCAACACGAAACATGTCCTTATCTACATATTTTTCAGCCAACTTACCAAGTAATTTATGTCTAGTCAGATTAAATCGCATATAATTTTTTAAATGTTTTACAACGGCTCAGTATATGAAACGTAGCATGTGAAAAGACGCTAACTTTTCGGATAAACACAGAGCCGAATTTATATATTTTGTGTTTATTTTTTTCTCTTTTTAAAAGCCAAATTAAAAATTTGGCGGACATTCTAAATATACATAAACCTTTCGGTTAAACACTTATTAGCTATGTTTTATACACCGTGTTATGCCTTGTTTTTCTTTTTATCGAATAGCCCCTCAACGTCTTCAAGAGCTTTTTTTAACTCTCCAACGGTTCCAATAGTAAATGGTCTATTTCCTTCACTTCTTATTTTCATTGAGCCAAGAGGAGGAAGCCATTGTATATTTTCAGAATCAATAGGTTCGCCAGTTCTCGTTAAAGGATTTGTTGTCAATTTTGAGCTTTTCCACATTTCAAGTGCTCTTTCTTTTGCGGATACTAAATCTACAAGTTGCGGTAGTTCTTTCCCTTTTACAATGGTTGAAATAGCTTTAGAATCTGGTAAAGGAATTCCAGACCAGACGGTTAAAAGTTTGGTTACATAATCCCAAGTTGTATGAACATATTTTTTGGAACTGAAACTGCGAGAAAAGCTTCTCAAATCCACTAAAGCGGATTCTCTTTTTTCAGGAAGTGACAGTTGGGTCATTGAATCTGAATATTGTAAATAGTTAACATCGTTAATTAATTTATCAAATATTGAAATCAATTCTCTTGGAGTATCATTTTTAGGTGTTATAAATGAATCGAACTCAACATTCGTATATTGATTTAAAAGACCTTCCAGTTGGGCTAAAGTTAATCTAGAAGTAGTATTTGAAACTAGTTTTCTAATATTTCTTATTGTGTTTATAGAATGATTTTTATTAAATCCAATTTGTATACTATGATTAAACCCTAGGGCTAATTTTTTTACATCAGAATGCAATTGGTCAAGATTCTCAATGATTTTTCTATCAGTGTTTTTTGGGAATTTTAGAAAATTTGTTTCTTCATTTAATGTAGCATTAAATTCTTTTCTGATATTAAATAAAACTCGGTTAACGGTTTCTATTTCCTCAGAGTCATCAACAATTTTAATTCTTTCCCTAAGTAAAATTGGCATTTGTGTCAGGGATTCAATTTCAGGAGCTGATGAAGGCATCACAATCTTAATTGCTCCGAACCCTATATATTCCTCAATCATTTGAGCAAAACAAGAGAAATCTTTTGCTACAATAACTTCTTCAGTACTTTTCTTAACACCGATTCTTCCAATTGGGAGAGGTTCATATAGTATTTCAGATTTTTTCAATTATTGAGTTTTTTTAATAAGGCATAACAATTGTATATGCACACAATTGCACATATATCACCTATAAAAGTAATCTAATTCCCACCCACTTAAAAAAAGACCTATCAACAGTTATTAACAGACATTTATGAAGTTTAAACTTAGAAACTATGCTTGCCACCATACCACAAAGAACTTCTCAAACGTGTTGTTTTTCTTCATCCAAACCATAGGTGCGCTGTTATTTTCTAAGCGTTCTGTAATAGCTATAATAATTTCTTCGTGTGAGCGCCATGCTACGGTGTCCGTAGGATGCAACACCCATTCGCTTTTGGTAGGGATATAGAATGTATGTGGTGTAAAGTCAGCCGTATAAAATGCTGCCAAGCGTAACCAATAGCCTATAATACAATTTTTGTTTAACGGTGCAATGGATAATGGCTCTTTAGAATAAGGTTGAAATAACTGGGCTTTGTAGCAAACTTGCTGCGTCATGTTTTCGGCATCAATTCCTTTTTCCAACAATGCGGAGCGACCAATAGGCGTATGAATCAATGAAAATTGGTTGTTCTTTATCTTTTCTAGCTTGGCATAAAAGGCATCGCGCCGGTTGGGACCTACCAGTTGGTGTATGGGTTCTTTAATATCGGTGTCTATCAGATAGAATTTATAGGTCAATTCTATGTGAATTAACTGCTTTGTAGCGGTTTCCTGAACAATAAAATCTATTTCACCAATAGTCCGTTTTTCTTCCCGTATGGGCAAATTGTGCAGGAGTACATCATACGCATTACTAGCCTCTAATAACTGCTTGCACACAAATTCCATTTGATGTCCCAAACGCAATTTCTCCGGTATTCCACTTACCACAAAACTGTCTGCCGCCACATCAGGAAACTGAAACTGAGATACGCCAAACTGCACACCTTTCCAAAGCGGTGGAGTGCTTAAAAAGCCTTGTATCTGTTTAATCGTAGCTAGTTGGTCGATGGTTTATCTTTTTAGCTGTTGGGTCTTGGTTGTCGGTTGTTTGTAAATAGTGTTGCTAAATACCGGTAACTGAGCGTAGCCGAAGTTACTTTTTAAAATGCTACGCGCAAAATGTTGCATGCTAAACGCTATACGCTTTGCGCCGGTCGCTTTTCGCTACGCGCTAAACACATATCGCTTATCTGCATAATAATTGAATGTTGAGTTCACGAAACAAATAGATTGTTTCCTTGCTAAAAAGCTCCTCGTAAATACGAATTCTTTTATACCAAGCGCTAATCGCCGTAAGCTATTCGCTTTTCGTCAGCAACTATCCTAAAGAAAAAAGCGAACAGCGTATTGCGTTCGGCGACCAGCGAACAGCCGACAACCATCAACGAACAACCAACAACGAACAACCATCAACGAACATCCAACAACCAAACTTAAACAACAACGTTAACATTTCCCAAAAGCCGTGGGCATCCAAGGTAAAAGTGTTAATTTTATAGTATGGCTATGAATGAAAGAAAAGGGTTTCGCTTTGAAACGTACGAAGCACCCGAACAATCGATTTTTGATAAGCTTTTTGATATTTTTCAAGAGCTGATCACACATACTTCTGGCGATTTTGACGAAGCGATAGACTGGTTACGTGAGCTGGACAAGGAATATGAACTGACTACCGAAGACTACACCATTGACGATTTTATTGAAGATCTAAAAGCGAAAGGGTACATACGCGAAGAGTTTAAAGATGGCGGTGGTGACGGTGAAGATGGGGAAGAAGGTTCTGGCGGCGGAGATATTTCCATAACCGCAAAAATGGAACGTATTATTCGACAGCGTGCATTGGACCAAATTTTTGGCAAGTTAAAACGTAGTGGTGCGGGTAACCATAAAACAGGAAAATCCGGACAAGGTGATGAGCACACGGGCGACCTTAGGGAATACCGGTACGGCGATGGTCTAGAAAACATATCTATGACCGAGAGTCTTAAGAATGCCCAAATTAATCATGGTGTGGGCAGTTTTCAATTGAGCGAAAATGATCTGGTAGTAGAAGATACCCAGCATAAGGCGCAAATGAGCACCATTCTTATGATCGATATAAGCCATAGTATGATCCTGTATGGCGAAGACCGTATTACGCCCGCCAAAAAGGTGGCTATGGCATTGGCAGAATTGATTACCACCAGATACCCAAAAGACACCTTAGATATTTTGGTTTTTGGTAATGATGCCTGGCCCATACCCATTAAAGATTTACCGTACTTAAAAGTAGGTCCGTATCACACCAATACCGTTGCTGGATTACAATTGGCCATGGATATGCTGCGCAGAAAGCGTAATACCAATAAACAGATTTTTATGATTACCGATGGTAAGCCAAGTTGTCTGCGCATGCCAGACGGTACGTATTATAAAAACAGTGTGGGGCTAGATGATTTTATCGTGGAAAAATGCTACAATATGGCACGCCAAGCAAGAAAATTACATATACCCATTACCACGTTTATGATTGCCCAAGACCCATATCTCATGCAGTTTATTCGCCATTTTACGGAAGCCAACAAAGGCAAGGCATTTTTCACGGGATTAAAAGGATTGGGTGAAATGATATTTGAAGATTACGAAGCAAACAGAAAAAAAAGATTGAAATAAGACCAAAGGAATACTATGAAATTAGATTATAAAAACATACAAACGTTGGGGGCCTTAAAAGCTGCCGGATACCAAACCAAAAGTGTAAAAGATGAGTTGCGAGACAACCTTATTGATAAAATAAAAAAGGGAGAAGATGCCTTTACCGGTGTTTGGGGCTATGAAGACTCGGTTATTCCAGAATTGGAGCGCGCCATATTATCTAGACATAATATTAATTTATTGGGACTTCGTGGTCAGGCAAAAACACGTTTGGCGCATTTAATGGTAAACCTGTTAGATGAATATATTCCCGTTGTAGCAGGTTCCGAAATCAATGACGACCCCATGAAGCCCATGTCTAGATTTGCCATGGAACTGATTAAAGAAAAAGGGGATGATACCCCAATTTCGTGGTTGCATAAAAGTGAGCGTTTTGCAGAAAAATTGGCCACGCCAGATGTTACGGTGGCAGATTTAATTGGCGATGTGGATCCTATAAAAGCGGCAAACCTAAAATTATCTTATGCAGATGATAGGGTAATTCACTTTGGGATGATTCCACGTGCCAATCGCTGTATATTCGTAATCAATGAGTTACCCGATCTACAGGCACGTATTCAGGTGTCTTTATTCAATATTTTGGAGGAAGGTGATATCCAGATTAGGGGATTCAAACTGAGATTGCCTTTGGATATTCAGTTCGTATTCACGGCAAACCCGGAAGATTACACCAATAGAGGTAGTATTGTAACTCCACTAAAAGATAGAATTGGGTCGCAAATATTAACGCATTATCCTGATGATATTGAAATAGCCAGAAAAATTACGGAACAAGAAGCCAAATTGGATGCTCGACAAACCGATGCTGTTTATGTTCCGGATCTTGCAAAAGACCTTTTGGAACAAGTGATTTTTGAAGCACGGGACAGTGAGTATGTAGATGCCAAAAGTGGGGTGAGTGCCCGTACGAGTATTACAGCTTTTGAAAACTTATTGAGTACCGCAGAGCGCAGGTCTTTATTGAACGGTGGTGACCATACCATGGTACGTTTAAGCGATTTTTTAGGAATTGTACCTGCCATTACGGGGAAAATAGAATTGGTATATGAAGGAGAGCAAGAGGGAGCGGATGTTGTTGCTGGTATCCTTATAGATGATGCGGTAAAAACATTGTTTCCGAAGTATTTTCCAAAAATCAATAAACTAGAACGAAAAGATGAAGAAACCGTTTATGATGAACTGTTACACTGGTTTTTTCAAGGAGAAGGTTTTGAATTGATGGACGATTTTACCGATGAGGAATACAAACGTGCATTAGATAGTATTCCCGCATTAAACCAATTGATGAAAGATCATCAGCCAGATTTTGATTCTAAAGATGTCTATTTCTTAAAAGAGTTGTTATTATGGGGATTGGTATCCTACAAAAAATTGAACAAACAACGCTTTACAGACGGGTATGAGTTTAAAGACCTGTACAGTAGTTTCTTGAAAGGGATTTAAAATTCCATAGATAATTGAAAAGCCCGTTCAAACTTGAACGGGCTTTCTCTTTTTCATAGCAATTTAAACTCATTGCAATTGATAAGCGGGCAATTTAAAAATAAAGGAACTGCCTTCATATGGTTTACTGAGTACCACAATGGTGGTGTCATGTAAATCCATAATCTTTTTAACAATGGCAAGGCCTAAACCTAACCCTTGTTTTTTGGTAGTTTTATCTACCTGTTTATATCGATCAAATATAAATGGTTGGTCATTTATAGGTATGCCGTTACCGGTATCGGTAATATTGATTTCTATTTGTTTGCCCATTTTAACAAGGCTCAAAGTGACTTTTCCATGAGGCTCCGTGTACTTAATTGCATTCTCTATTAAATTCTGCAATGCCCTTTCTACCAAACCAATATCCGCATAGACCATATAATTCTCCTCAGGATTGTCCAATTCTAAATGCAATTGCTTTTGTTCTGCCAATAACCTGAACTTTGCAATAAGATCGTGTGAAAGTTCTGTGATAGAGAAAGGTTCTTTTATTGGGGTCACTTGTTCTGCTTCTAATTTAGAATACTCGAACAGTTGATTGATCAAGTCAGATAACTTATCAATGTTAGCATGGGTTATTTGTAAGTACTCGTCTTTTTGATCCTCTGTCAATGAATCTTTCTTGATCTGTAACGTTTCTATATATCCTTTTAAAACGGCAAGCGGAGTACGTAAGTCATGTGATACATTGGCAATCAACTCTCTACGTAAATTATCTACGGATTTTATTTTCTCCATATTCTCTACTATGGAGTCTGCCATTTTATTAAAGGAAAGAGCTACCACTTCAATATCGGATTCTTCAGGATTTTCTATTCTAATATCTAGATCGCCTTCTTGAAATTTACGAACGGTTTGTGTAATCAACCTTAAATTTTTGGTCAAGAACCAAATACTTAGAACTCCAATTAAAGCCGAAAAAAGCATGGTCAGCAAAATGGCACCAATGCTCAGTTTTGTAAAATACGAGCCAAAAAGGTTATCACTTATTAGGGCCAATTGCTTTCCGGCAACTATAATATAGATATAGCCTTCATGACCATCTATTGAAAATGGAGCTGCAGAAAAAATATTTTGCTCGTTGGGGTTTAAAGGGTCGTCGCCCAAAATAAATTCTTGTCCTTTTGATGCTATGTATTTATTAATCGGTTCTAAAGAAACCGATTTCATTGGCTCGTTATCGTTATGTTCCAATACTACGGAATACAGAATGTCACCGGCATTGTTCAAAAGATATATTTCTATACCCCGATTAACGGCCATCATATCATGCATTAAATCACCAAAAAGCGCTTTGTTTACACTACCGTCTTCAAGAAAAGGGGCATCTTTCTGAAATTTTTCCTGGATGACATGTTCTGCAACGTTAGCATTAATGCGCTGGGTAATGGCTTCATTGTAGTTAAGCGTAAGATACCCTGTGATAAAAATATAAGAGGCACCCATTAAAACAATTAGGAAAATAAAAGCGATCCATAATTTTTTGACCAGTTTAGGGGTCAAGGTCTTTTCATTCTTCATAATGCCATTATCTCTTCATTAAACTTGTAACCAACGCCCCATGTTGTTAAAATATAGGTTGGGTTTGCCATGTCAGATTCTATTTTGGCGCGTAATCTGTTGATATGGGAGTTTACCGTATGCTCGTATCCTTCAAAATTATAGCCCCAAATCATATTCAATAATTCTGTTCTGGTATAGTTTCTACCAGGGTTAGAGGCCATTAGGACCAATAGCTCAAATTCCTTAGGCGAAAGTTCGATCTTATAATCATCTACAACTACCTTACGTTTGTCAATATCTATGGTTAAACCCTCCGCTGATATTATGGAAGTATCTTCTTGTTTTTTACCGGTGTCGTTAGTTCTTCTTAAAACAGCTTTTATCCGTGCCAATAATTCCCTTATGCTAAAAGGTTTGGTCATATAATCATCTGCACCTATTTCCAAGCCCAGAACCCGATCAATTTCCTCTGACTTTGCGGTAAGCATGATTACGGGTGTATTTTTGGTAGCCCGTAGTCTTCTACAAACTTCAACACCATCTAAGCTTGGCAAGGTCAAATCTAAAAGTATGAGCTCATAATCATTTTGCAAAGCCAGTTGAAGTCCTTCATCGCCATCCATAGCCATGGTTGTTTCATAGCTGACATCAGACAAATGAAGTTCTAACAACTTAATGATTTCGGGGTCATCCTCTATAATTAGTATACGTTTCATGGAGTAACGAATTAAGATAAAAAGTATCACAGAAAAATCACATTACGCAGAAAAGTACCGTATCTACTGTAATGGTTTGGGTGTTGAGTCGTGTAATCCAATAATAATTACAAAGAAGTTGAATAAATCCGATGAACCGAATACATACAGCGATGTAAGGTGATAGCAAAAAAAAGCCTCGATAAAAATAATCGAGGCTAATATATCTAGAATTTTATATTATTTCCAGTGATCCACATGCTGGTTCATATCATCGAACAAATAGGTGCCCACAATTTCTTTTCTGTACACTACAGCCAAAAAGGTAACTAATAATAATACGGTGTATAGCAATAATATAAAAAAGCCCAGGGGCAAAAACGTACTTGGAATAAGATGATTTTCAAAATCCGAATAACTGAATAATATGATAATGGTTTCTACCAATTTATAGAGATAGACCAAAGAAATAAGATACAACACGTATTCTAAAGTGCGCATTGGCGGGTCACTTAGTTCGTTTTCATTGATTTTAAACCATAGTACATACAGAAAGACCAAATGGATTATGGATAACAAAGGGAAAATGTAGTTGTCAATCTTAAAGAAATAAAACTTGTTGGTGTACAAGCCGTAAAAACTAAAAATGTTCAATAGAAACAATACGGCAACCGATACGATTAAAGTACGTTTCCAGGTCAATATTCCTTTAATAGAATTCATAAAACTAAGTTTAAATGGTCTTAGGGGAACCATAGTTTCGTTTCAAGAACGGGTATGTTTTTCGTTTATTTTAAACAATTCGATGAACGGTTAACTTTGTTGATTAAGTTACTGACCTTAAGCTAACCACCTCTTCATGATACTATATTTTATAAATAAAAGCAACATAAAACTGATTGCAAAAATTATCAAAGGCATTTGCATGCTAGTTGGCCCTATGACATTACTTATATTACTGTAGAAATAAAAATATAGTATTTGAATAGTCGTTGCAATAATGGATATTAAACCTAATTTAAAAGCCATAATTTTTCTTAGAAGAAGAAATAGTGATGCTGTAGTTCCAGCAAAAACATCAACACCAAATACGATCAGCAACCAAAAAGGACGGTTCTCATAGATATATCGTTCATCATCTGTCAACACGTTATAAATTTCATCTGTAACAAAACATTCGCTTAAAAAAGATAGAATTCCAGTGATGCTATAAAAAAGGGCAAAAACAGCAACTGCCCAGAAAATTTTTGGCGGATTTACTGTTGAATTGATCATAGAGGGAACCTAAGTGTTTGTTACTTAGACCAATTTAATAAAAACTCCATGATTTACAGCAAACCACTGTATAGTTCATGCTAAATTGTAATTACTTTTGTAGCTATGAAAAAACTGCAGTTTTGCTATTTGGTACGATTACAATATTTAGGTTTTCGATATAACGGTTGGCAAGAGCAACCAAAAATGCGGACTATTACAGGCATGTTAAACAAAACCTATGCTTTCTTATACCCAGATAAGCATTTTAAAATATTAGGTGCCGGTAGAACAGATGCAAAGGTTTCTTCATTAGACGGTGCTTTTGAATTGTTCGTGGATGATGAAATTAAAGACTTCAATGGTTTTGTTATTGATTTCAATAAAAACCTACCACCGGATATTAGATTACTTTCCATATCAGCCGTTGAACCAAATTTTAATATTATTAAGGATAGTAAAACAAAGGAATATTGTTATTTCTTTTCCTTTGGAACCAAAAATCACCCATTTAGTGCCCCGTTCATTACAAACTATATGCACGACCTTAATTTAGATGTAATGAAAGAAGGTGCCACATTATTCACTGGGACTCATGACTTCTCTGTATATACTGCAGAATTAAAAGCGAATGCCAAAACCATAAGAAAAATTGATTCTTGCCATATTGAACCCAACACTATGTTGACCGCTAATTTTTTTCCAGAGCAGAGTTATGTTTTAAGAATTAAGGGCAAGGGTTTTATGCGATATCAAATTAGAATGATTATGGGAGCATTGGTGCAATTGGGCAAGGGGGAACTGTCACTTGATGATATTAGAACTTCTTTGCTTGCAGATGCTGATATGGTCTTAAAGACTATTGCGCCTGGTTCCGGTTTAATTCTTAATGAACTGACCTTTACGAATTAGTTGTTTGTTTAATATATTTATAAAAAATACCATATATGGCCACAAATAAAAAGCTCAACTTCCCAAAGCGAAAAAAGAAAAAATCGCGCCAGCAGAATAAGCTAGGGAAAGCTCCAGGAACTATAAGTTACATGGGGGATAAGGAGCGTGGAGATAGTGTTATTTATAGTACTACCTATAATGCCGATGGTTATGAGACCAAAGAGTTTACAGATTTAGAAGCATTTTTTGCGGAAAAAAGAACAGATCAAACTTCTTGGATCAATGTAGTTGGTATATCTGATGAGCCCTTTATTGAAAAACTAGGTAAGCATTTTAACCTAAACCCTTTGGTGTTAGAAGATATTGTAAATACCGAACAACGACCTAAGGTAGATGAATATGACGACTATATTTTTGGCATATTTAGAATGTTATATATTTCTGAGGAAGAAGAAATTGTAGGGGAACATATTGCCTTGGTCTTATTGGAGAATACCGTATTGGTATTCCAAGAGGTAAAAGCTGATGTGTTTAACGGGCTAAGAGACCGTATAACCGGTAAGTTAGGGCGCATTAGGACCAGAGGTGCAGATTACCTATTTTTTGCCCTTTTAGATGCTATTGTGGATAATTATTTTTTAGCCATTGAAAACCTGAACAACAGAATTGAAATTCTAGAGGAAGAAGTATATTCTAATCCAGAACCGGTGGTGGCAAAGAACATTCAACTACTTAAAAAGGAAGTGCTTAAGATCAGAAGATGGATCTTTCCGGTAAAGGAGCTAATAAGCCGACTTATAGATTCTGAAAATCCGTTGATTACAAAGGATACGAAATTGTTTTTACGAGACGTATTGGACCATGCCATTGAAATAAACGAAAGTTTACAGATTTATAGAGAAATGTCTATGAGTTTAATGGAAATGTACATGAGTAATATGAGTAATAAAATGAACGAGGTAATGAAAGTATTGACCATTATGGCCTCAATATTTATACCATTGACTTTTATTGCCGGTATCTACGGAATGAACTTTGACCATATGCCAGAACTGCATTATAAGTATGGTTATTACGTTGTTTGGATCGTAATGATACTTCTATTTATAGGAATGATGTTCTATTTTAAAAAGAAGAAGTGGTTATAAACCTGCGTCTATTGCCTTTATAAAGTACTGAATTACCTATAGCATACGTATTCCATTAAAGAAATATGCTTATGGGTCATTGGTAGCTTAGCGTTTCATATATCTTGCCCTTGTTCAATGTATTGGACAAATAAGGTTTTGACATTTTTTTAAAAGTGATCAAAATGTAGTAGTAACATTTAATATGTATATATGAAAACTAAGAATATTTATATGTCTTTAGCGGGAATCCTTTTAATGACAGGAACGCTAATGGCGCAAGAGAAGAATCAAGAAGTTTTAGATACTAAAATATCTAAATCTTATACTGTGAACAACGGAAAAAAGTTGGTTAAAAATTCAGTAGAAATTACCACAAAACGTTTAAATACCATTGAAAACGCTAAAGAAGATGAGGGCAAAATAGATCAGGATAGGGTAGTGGACAGTGTAGCCACAATTATTAAAACAGTTCAAATAGATAATGACGAAGACGATGCTTTCGATGAAAAAATAGTGTTCAGTTATGAAGCTAAAACTCCTGAAGATTTTGTTTTGGTTTCAAAAAACAATGAATTGGTGGTAGCCATGAATGAGGGTGACAATTTAAAAATCGTAGAGAACATCAATTTGAAAAGTAAAAAAATGATGAACGATAAAACCACTTATATTTTTACCAACGAACACGGTGAAAACTTAGAATTTTTGGTGGAAGAATATAGTAGACCCAATGAAACTGTTATGTTAGAAGAGTAATTCACTATAACAATGAATAGAAAAGAGCCGCAAATGCGGCTCTTTTTTTATATCAATCTTTAATTGTTTAACTAATCAAAAAGGCTAGATGATAAATACCGATCACCACGATCACAAACGATAGATACAATAATACCTTCTTCTATTTCTTGAGCTAATCTTAGGGCAACAGTAGCTGCGCCACCACTACTCATCCCAGAAAAAATACCTTCTTCCCTGGCTAATTTTCTTGCCATTTCCTTGGCTTCTATCTCATTGACCTCCATAATACGATCTACCTTTTTAGCATCAAAGATCTTAGGTAAATATTCCGTAGGCCATTTTCTAATACCAGGTATGCTGGCGTTATCACTTGGTTGTACTCCTACAATTTGTATATCCTTATTTTGTTCTTTTAAGTACGTAGAAGTTCCCATGATGGTACCCGTTGTACCCATAGCGGAAACAAAGTGGGTGATTTTACCTTGGGTATCGTTCCAAATTTCAGGTCCCGTTGTTTTATAATGTGCTTTCCAGTTATCTGGATTGCCAAATTGGTTCATCATTTTATAACCTTCATTGGCTACTTTATTTTCAGCATAATCGCGAGCACCTTCAATACCTACATCAGAAGAAGTTAGGGTCACTTTTGCGCCATAAGCTCTCATGGTCTGCACACGTTCTTTCGTAGAATTCTCGGGCATTACCAATTCTATATCCAATCCGTATACTCCCGCAATCATAGCTAAGGCAATACCGGTGTTACCGCTAGTAGCTTCGATCAGCTTATCATTTGCTGTAAAATCACCATTATCATAACCTGTTTTGATCATGTTATACGCGGCACGGTCCTTAACGCTTCCACCAGGATTATGACCCTCCATCTTAAAATACACGGATACGTTAGGGTTGGTATTTAAAACCCTTGATTTTACCAAAGGCGTATTACCAATGAGCGATAATAAAGAATTAGACATGGGGTATTGTTTTTATTTTAATTTCTGGGGTGTGGAAAACAGTGGAATGTGCGGGTACAGACGCCGTTATCCATGCGTTACCACCAATAATACTGTTGGCACCTATTACGGTATCTCCGCCTAAAATAGTGGCATTGGCATATATGGTGACATTATTTTCTATTGTTGGATGCCGTTTGGTCTTCTGTAAATTTTTAGCCACAAAAAGACCGCCCAAGGTAACCCCTTGGTATATTTTAACATCGTTCTTAATTATTGCAGTTTCACCTATGACCACACCTGTACCGTGATCTATATGGAACGACTTTCCTATTTGCGCACCAGGATTAATATCTACGCCGGTTTGTCTATGGGCATATTCCGTCATTAATCTTGGTACCAATGGAAATCCTGTTTTATACAGTTCGTGTGCCAACCTATATACGGATATGGCATAGAAGCCAGGATATGCCATGTACACCTCTTCAATAGATAATGAGGCAGGATCACAATTAACGGTAGCCTCTGCGTCTAAATTTAGACTTTCTAACACTAAGGGTAATTTTTCAACATAGTTCTCCCAAACCTTTTTACAGGGTTTTTCGCTTTCCCAGCAAGCTAGATCAACTAGTTCATCAAATTGTTTCTCCAATTCATCCAAGCTGTCCGCTACCGGTGTTTCAATATCGAACAGGGTATAAAAAAGTAAGTCGGTAAACTTTTCAGTATTTCTTTTTAATCGAAATCTTAAGTTTGGTTGCTTCTTGTGGGTATTAATCTTTTCGATAATAGATCGATGGTCCATGAGTTTGCATTAGTTCATCAAAATTAACCAAATAACTAAAAGTACTTCTCATCTAATGGTTAACTTTAGCTTAAAATCACAAGAGTTAGGTCGTATGTTAGAAACGAATATTACAAAAAGCACTTTACAATATTTAAATGCACTTAAAGAAAACAATAATAGAGAGTGGTTTACGGAACATAAACCCACCTTTCAAAAAGAACAAGAACAGGTAAAAAGCTTTTTTAATCATGTACTACAATTATTGAATACCCACGATGAAATTGAAAAATTAAAAATATTTAGAATTTATAGGGATGTTCGTTTTTCCAAGAACAAGACTCCTTATAAAACGCATTTTTCTGCCTCATTTGCTAGAGCTGGTAAGCATAGGCGTGGTGGCTACTATGTACAAATTGCACCGGGCAATAGTTTTATAGCTACCGGTTTTTGGGCTCCAGAGAAGAATGACCTTTTACGCATAAGAAAGGAATGGGAGTTAGATTCTTCTGAATTGGTAGCCATTATCGAAGACAATTCGTTTAAAAACATATGGGGTCCATTGGTAGGTGATGAGCTTAAGACAGCACCTAAGGGATTTGATAAAGAAGACCCCAACATTGCATTTATTCGTAAAAAACAATTCATTTTTACCAAAAGTTTTACCGATGCAGAGGTACTGTCAGACGATTTTGCCAAGCAAATAGACCAAGCGTTTAAGACTATAAGACCTTATTTTGACCTTATGAGCAGTATATTGACCACCAATTTAAATGGGGAATCACTATTGGACGAGCTCTAACTTTTCAAAATATTGAATTTGATCCTGTATTCTTTTAATCACCATATTCATCATTCGCTTGTTCAAGGCAGACGAGTTTTGAATATAAATTTCATATTCATCGACCGTAAATTGGCCAATGATCATACCTTTTAAAGAATTTCTAAACTTAATGTCTTTTTGAATGGCCTTGGTAACATAGTCCAAACGTTTTTCAAGTTTTAGCTCATAAAACGTATTTTTCATTTTCTTGATATAATTCTGAAAAGAGGCTAGGAATAAATCATTCTGTAATTTTAATATGGGGCGTAATGTAAGATTTTGAAATCGTTCATCATCACTCATATTTGGTACTATTCTGGCAGATGGAATTAAAGGTCGAATTGACTGCAATTTCTGTGTCCTGTCCATTATGTATAGATTTTACTTAAAGGTACGTATAAGATAAAATCCATATACAAGGGGTATAATAAGTTTTTAACCTCTTATGAACAATAACCACAGTATTAAATATGTACCCCTAAAATTTTGTTTATCATAATTCTGTCAAGCAACAATTATTAATATGAAACTTATTAATTGCTCTCTATTTACAATTGATAAATCGTACCTCTAAAATGGGTCAAATTGTAGTTTTACTAAATTAACAACTAACTTTGCAGTGTAAATTTTGCTAAAAAATAGACTATGAGATTTCATACAAGAAAATTAGTTAAACCAGGCGATTTAAATTCTAACGGCACTTTATTTGGTGGTAGATTATTAGCTTGGATAGATGAAGAAGCAGCCCTTTACGCCATTATTCAATTGGAAAACGGTAAAGTGGTTACCAAGTATATGTCAGAAATCAATTTCATGAGCGCTGCCGTTAAAGGTGACGTTATTGAAATAGGTATAGAGGTGGTAAAGTTCGGTAAAACATCATTGACCTTAAACTGCGAGGTACGTAATAAGATGAATCATGAAACTATTGTTACCGTAGATAATATTATTATGGTCAACCTAGGTGAAAACGGAAAACCTACACCACATGGTAAGACCAAAATAGAGTTTGTAAAAGATCGCTTAGCGGCATTGGGTGAAGTTGATTAACTTTCACCCAATTCTTTTGCTATTCGCTGTACGTCATCAAGTACTCGCAATAGGTTTCCTCCCCATAATTTTTCTATTTCTTCTTGGGTATAGCCTCTATTTACAAGTTCTAGGGTTACGTTGAAGGTTTCAGAAGCATCGTTCCAGCCTTCAATTCCACCGCCGCCATCAAAGTCAGAGCTAATACCCACATGGTCAATTCCTATTAATTTTACCATATAATCTATATGGTCTACGAAATCACTGACATTTACCGCTTCTGGCGCATCGCTTTTAGTTTCTGCAATTTCTTTGCCTATTTTTAAAACCTTAGGGTAGTTGTCCATGAATGCCGCCTTTTCAACATCGGATAAACTGGAAAATTGAGAACGCTCATACCAAGCTATATCCAAGGAATCTGCTACTTGCTGGTAAATTGATTTCATGAATGCTGCCCTTGCTTCATGCTTTTCCGTATTTAGATATGAACTAAAGGCAACCGTTTGTACTACACCACCATTTTCTTTCATCATAAGCAATTGCTCGTCATCTAAATTTCGGCTATGTCCACATAAGGCTCTTGCCGATGAATGCGAGGCTATTATAGGGGCTTTTGACAATGAAATCATTTGCTTTATAGCTTCTTTTGATGGGTGAGATACATCTATCATAATACCTAACCTGTTCATTTCGGCAACGGCCTCTTTCCCCAAATCACTTAAACCATTATGCAACCATTCATCATCAGCTTCACCTGTATTGGAGTCAGAAAACTGACTATGACCATTATGGGCCAATGAAATATAACGTGCGCCCAAATCATGGTAAACCTTAAATTGGTCCATATCTAGTCCGATCGGGTATGCATTTTCTACACCGATCATGGCAACCTTTTTACCACTTTCTACAATTCTTTTTACATCTGCAGAATTTAAGGCCAATTCAATTTGATCCGGTGCAATTTCTTCGCACAATTTATGGATAGCCTCAAATTTTGACATAGCATTTTCTTTGGCCTTGGCATAACCTTCATCTGTAAGTGTATCTTGACCTGTGTAAACAATAAGCCAAGTAACATCCAAACCGCCTTCTTCCATCTTGGGTAAATTGATTTGGGTATCTAGCCTCTGGCTGTAATTTACACTGTCTGTGAAGTTTTTGATGTTGATGTCATTATGGGTATCAATAGTAATGACTTCTTCATGAATTCGTTGGGCTTTTTCAAGCTTGGTTTCTTCTTTTTTCTCCTTTTTTTCTGCGCAGGATACTATCGATAAAACGCAAATTAAATAGATAAACTGTTTCATAGGGTTGGTTTATGACCTACAATTTAAGTGTATTCACAACAAATAACCAGCCTTAGAGAACATTTTATTGTCTGCATAATGGTTATAGCGCATTTTTAGGGAATTATAAGTTACAACCCAAACTAATTAAAGAAAACCTATTTATGGCAATTTCAAAAACTAAGGATTTACTTGGTCAATTGGCACAACTGGAAAAAACAGTAAGTGAATTTTCTTTTGAGGAGCTAAATGCCAATGAAGCTAAGGTGTTAAAAAACTCTTTTGACACGTTTAGATCTAGTTTAGAAAATCATATTTATTCTCCCAATACTACTTCCCCTATGGTTGAAGAAACCAAGGCTGGTGATATGAGAGAGCAAGAGAGCGCTCAAAACCAATTTATTGCTCATATAAGCCATGAGATCAGAACACCTTTAAACAGCATCATTGGGTTTACAAATTTGCTGAACGAAGAAAATTTGACCAAAAGCCAACACAAAAAAGTAGATGCTATACAATTTGCCTCCAATACACTTTTAAAGTTGATCAATGAGGTGCTGGATTATTCTAAAATATCTTCAGGTAATACCAATTTCGAGTCTGTAGATTTCAATCTGCATAGCTTGTTGAATGATGTTATGTTCTTGTGCGAAACCTTAATTGTTGATCGTGATATAGAGTTATTGGTAGAAATTGACGAAAACGTACCTAAGATAATTAAAGGAGACCCTTCTAAACTATCTCAGGTGCTTCTTAACCTTTTAGGGAACTCGGTAAAATTTGTACATAAAGGCTTTATTAAGCTTGAAGTTTTTGCATCTAAGACTTTCAATGGAGGTTGTGAACTTGAATTTTCCGTAGCAGATACCGGTATTGGTATTTCTCAGGAGAAAATAAAGACCATTTTCAATAGCTACACTCAAGCTGAAAATGACACCTCTAGTAAATATGGTGGTACGGGACTTGGTTTAACGATTACAAAAGAGATTATTGAAAAACTACAGGGCAATATTGAAATAGATAGTACTGTAGATAGCGGTACAACGGTAACTTTTAGGGTTCCTTATCCTTTAGGCAATAATATCCATACCAGCAAAAACACCAATAATGATAGCACATTAGAAGGTAAAAGGGTGTTGGCAGGAACCAAAATTATGGTTTTTGAAGACAACCAAATGAATCAGCGCTTAATTGTAGAGCAGTTGACCAAATGGGGCTGTAAGGTATATTCCAATCTAAGCTTGCCAAAATCATTGAAAACTTTAGAATCCAAAGAAATAGATCTCATTTTAATGGATCTTAAAATGCCCGGACAGAACGGCTTTGAAGTGTCTAAAGTCATTAGGGAGCATAGCAATACGAAGGTGAATACTATTCCTATTGTTGCATTTAGTGCAGATTTCACTGAGCAGGACAGTAAAGACTGTAAAGCAATTGGCATAAATGATTTTTTACTGAAACCGTACACATTAGAACAATTAATGAAGACCATACTAGACAATAAGAATATTAAACTTGAACAAGCAGAGTATTCTGCATTACTTCAAAAGCCAATGATAGAACCTAAAGAAACAACTGTTGTAGACCTTAACCATCTTTTAAAAGAGTGTTTTGGTGAGATAGATATGCTAAATGAACTGGTGAAGTTGTTCAAATTAAACGCCATAGAATTTATAGGTAACGTAAAAATTCATTTAAAAACCGAAAATTTAAAAGAGATAGCGTTATCCGCACATAAATTAAAGGCTGGTTTTGCCATGGTTAAAGCTGATGGTATGAGAAAGCTTATTGTAGACCTAGAGGCAAGCTGTAAAGCACATCAACCTGAAAAGGTAAAAGAGCTATATGAAATATTCTTAACCGATTATCCTTTGTTGGAGGAGAATTTGGATATGGATTTAAAGACCCTAAACAAAAAATAATATGGGTAAACGTGTACTCTTGGCAGATGATGATCAACTGTTGGCCTCGCTTTTAAATTTTAGGCTAAAAAAAGGCGGGTATGCGGTTCATCATTCCGTCAATGGAAAAGAGGTGAAGGAATATCTAAAAAATGATATGCCCGATATTATAGTGAGCGATATTATGATGCCTTATTTTTCAGGTATTGAGCTTATAGATTATGTTAGAAACGACCTTAAATCAAATACGCCTATCATTATTATTTCATCAGCAGGCAATGAACAGAACGTTCTTACCGCTTTTGAATTAGGAGCAAATGATTTTATTACAAAACCAGTTAGTCCAACAGAATTATTAGTACGCATAGCTAGAGAGATAAATAAATAATTTTAAATAATAACATTTGTTAATTCCCCCAAGACAAATAAAAATTTCACTGATTACAGCCCCGGAATTCAATTTAGAATATCTCTGGTGGCTCACCATATTGTTTTTGGTGTTATCGGTAATTTACTTTGTTGGGGTATTTCTAATCAGAAATAACATTACTGCCAATAACAAGCGTACCAAAGAAAAGAAGGTAGAATTTTCCCCTATGATCAATGAATTTTTATTCTATGATGATTCTAATTCTAAAGAGGAAAAAATGAACTATCTAAATTTAAAAGTACAGATAAGGGAATTGATCAAGAATAAATTCGATAGACATGTATTGACCGAAGTTTTACTTGATTTGCGCAAAGACCTATCTGGACAATCCCAAGATGTTTTAATCCATTTATACAAAGATTTAGGACTGCATCATGATGCTTATGAAAAATTGGGCAGTAGCAAGTGGCAAGTGGTTTCAAGCGGAATTTTGGAACTGACGACCATGGAGGTGGATGAAGCCTATGGCTTGATCATTAAATTCATTAACCATAGACAAAGTACTGTACGTAAACAGGCAGAAATTGCCGTGGTCAACCTAAAAGAAGAAGGTATTAAATACTTTCTTGACAATACAAAATATAAAATTGCAGAATGGCAACAGTTAAAGTTGTTAGATGTACTTAGGCACAAACCAAATTACACACCACCACAATTTGGGCTTTGGTTAACCTCTACCAATACACATGTAGTGTTGTTCTCTTTACGACTTATAAAATATTATAGTCAAAACGATGCTGAACAGTCAATCATAACATTGTTAAAACATAAAAAGAAAGAAATACAGGCAGAGGCAATAGAGTGCATTAAAGAGTTTCATTTTGTTAGCGCCTTACCCACATTAATTATGGTGTACCCTAAGGCAAGCCATGATATAAAAATTGCAATATTAGATGCCATAGGTGAATTGGGGTCTGCTTCAGAGGTGCCCTTTCTAGAAAAGTTAAAAGCTACAGAACGTCATTTCAATATTAAGGGCAAAGTTATTGGCACTTTGAACAAGATCAATCCTGAAAGTGTATTGCCTACAAAAAATATTTCTCAAGTAGATTTTTATGAGCCAGAGTTTGAATCGGTAGAAGAAGTAATTGAAGATGAGATACTTGAATCACTAATAGAACCTTCTTTGTCCATAGAAACGGAAGAGGTTATTGAGAATACTGATTCAATTAAAGCTGAAATAGAAGGGGAAGAAGATTTACCGGTTATAGTAAATGAATTTATAGAAAATACAGCGGTAGAGGCATCTACAGAGATTTCTATAGAACCTACAGCGAGCGTTACCGATTTACCAATGTCAAAACCAGAAGTTGAGGAGCAAATAAGTGAATTGGATCTTTCTTTCTTACCTCATGTTATGGGTGAAAATGAAACTAATGTAGGTATTATAAATGATGACGTAACTGAATTGGATGATGAAGAGACGAAGGAAACGGTTTTAGAGATTGAAAACGAAGAATTTACGTTTAATTTTTTACCGTTGGTAATAGATGATGTTGTAGCACAAGAAGATGTTGCCCTTGAGGAGTCCGATGCTTTAGAACCTATGTTCGTTTTAGAAAACGAAGCGTTAAACCAAGTGGGTAAGGTCACTGAAACTTTAGACAGCGAAGAAGATTTCGATGAGGAATTAAGTATTGATTGGACATCGATCATATCGGAAAACGACAAAAATAACTTAGAAGACGCTGCAATTGAACCTATTTTAGAAATAAAGAACGGTACCGTTAATTTTTCGGCCAATTTTATGCCTGAGGAAGAATTGGAGACCATGGTGATTTTAGAAAACATTTCGGAACTCGGAGATTGCCGTGAACTAGGTTTATTGTATGATATTATTGAGGAAAATACTTCTGAATTGGTTATTGAAAGAGCTAATGAGCTTATTGAAAAATTCTCCTATCAAACCCCACGACCAAATGATCTGTTAAGCGAGGACAGTAATTTGGCTATGAGCGTGTTTACAGATATTTATCACCAAGCAGATCATGAAACCAAACTTATGTTGATTCATGAAATCAAAATTGTGGGCGATGAAAAAGAATTCCGATTACTGAACAGTATTATAGATTCTACGTCTAACGATTTGTCCAAAGAGGCAAATGATGCATTGAATGCGATTAAAATCCGCTTAGCATTGCCCAAAGAAGAGATACAATTAGAAGGTGCAAAAAACTCCATTTTCGATGTTAATTTTGAATTGGAAATAACAGAGAAAGCAAAAAACAACGTAGCACACAAAGAAAGCGGTTCTACCTTATTTGACCAATTATGTTCCATGTCCAACTCTTTATATAATAAGAAAAATGGATAGTGAATTATTTGGTGTTGTTTTGGAATACATCAATTTTGTATTCTTTGTATTTACGTTAATACTCTTTATTCTATTTTCCTTAATGGCGTATTTCTCAACAAGAAATTCATTGCATTATAGAAATAAGAACAGCTTCACCGATATTTCAAAAATTATGGCATCTCCTTTGGCGCCAACAATTACCATTATAGCACCTGCTTATAATGAGGGGCTTACCATTGTAGAGAATATACGATCCTTGTTATCATTGCAATATGTCAACTATGATGTAATGGTGGTTAATGATGGTAGTAAAGATGATACATTACAGAAATTAATAGATTCTTACGACCTTGAAAAGATCGATGTAGAAATGGATCCCGACTGGAAATCAAAACCGGTTCGTGGAATATATAAATCTAAGAATAGGGCTTTTGAAAAGCTGACCGTTGTAGATAAAATGAACGGAGGCAAGTCTGATGCCCTTAATACCGGTGTAGCACTTTCTACGAGCAAATATGTAGGTTGTATAGATGTTGATTGCCTTTTACAGCCAGATGCCTTATTGCACGTGGTAAAATCTTTCTTTCAACGTTCCAAGAAAAGGGTGATAGCTGTTGGTGGTGTTATACGTGTGGCAAATTCATGTATTATTCAAGGCGGACAGTTAGAGGAAATTAGATTACCCAGTAATTGGCTGGCAAGATTCCAATTATTGGAATACACACGATCTTTTATTCTGGGAAGAATGGCCTGGGGTAGAATTGATAGTTTACTTATTATTTCTGGTGCATTTGGTTTTTTTGAACGTGAAATTGCTTTGGCTGTTGGCGGTTATGATACGGATACCGTTGGTGAGGATATGGAAATCGTCTTTAAAATGCGCCGTTACATGCATGATAGAAGGGAACCGTATACAATAGAGTATATTCCCGACCCTCTGTGCTGGACAGAAGTTCCAGAAGATCTCAACATTCTCGTAAACCAAAGAGATCGTTGGGCCAGGGGCAATTTAGAAACGTTGTTCAAGCATAAGGATATGCTGTTCAATTCAAAGTATGGTAGATTGGGATTGTTGAGCTATCCGTACTGGTTTTTTTATGAATGGCTTTCTCCATTATTGGAGTTTTTTGGTTTTTTCACCATTATCCTTTTTGCCTATTTAGGTATTTTAAATTGGGAATTCTTTTTCATGATTACGTTGGCCATTTTTCTGTTTTCGATCATGATTTCCTTTTACGCCATTCTTTGGGATGTGTATTCCTATAACCAATATAGAAAAACAAAAGATATTCTTATTCTCATGGGGCTGGCCATTTTAGAACCTTTCATTTTTCACCCAATTGTGGTATATGCTGCGGTCAGGGGCAATTATAAAAAATTATTTAAGATTAAATCTGGCTGGGGATCCCAAGTTAGAAAAGGTTTTGCAAAAGCAACATAATAGCAATGAACACAAGTAAAATAGATAGATATACCTTAAAGCAGTATACGCGGCTTATGATATCCTTTTTTGGATGTCTGCTGGTATTAACGCTTTTTCAATATGGTATGCTATACTATAAAGGTGTTATAGATGCTATTATTTCCATTAGTTTTCTTAAAGCTGTTGTACATCAAATTGGCTTTACTGCTTTAATGGGTATTGTTATGGTTTTTCCTTTTAATTTTTGGGAAAATCTACGCTCCAGATATGGGTTTAACCTGGTATTCGTTCTTTTGGGCTTAGTGCTGATATTTGAGGCAGTTCTTATTGCTTATTATTGTTCTACTTTGGTGCCTTTAGGGTCAGATTTACTAGGATATAGCTATGCAGATGTAAAGATAACCCTTGCCAATTCTGGCGGATTCATGATTTCGGTATACCTACTTTTTGCCGTTGCTTTTTTAATTGGTCTTTTTTGGGTTTTATATAAGGTTACTTCTAAATTTTATCATAGGATCAGTAGAATGTACCCTTTTACCATTGTTTTGTTTAGCCTGTTCATGGCTTCTTTGTTTACAGATGGAAAGCCCATTAACCAGAACAAAGTTCAATATTTAGCGGTTAACATATACAATACCAGTACAGAAGATAACTCATATACCTCTAAAGAAGAATACCCATTGGTTCAAGGTCCGATCATTGAAAATGTTCTTGGTGATTACTTTGAATTAAAAGAAGAGAAACCAAATATCGTATTTATTATGGTAGAAGGTCTGGGTAGGGATTTCGTTGGGGAAGGTGCCGAGTTTGGCGGATTTACCCCATTTCTAGATTCATTGACTACCAAATCCTTGTACTGGGAAAATTTCTTGAGCAATACCGGGAGAACTTTTGGGGTTTTACCTTCTTTATTGGGTTCGCTGCCTTTTGGTAAAAGCGGCTTTATGGAGCTAGAAGAATATCCTAATAAACTTACAATGTTCAGTGTTCTAAAAAATAATGGCTACCATACTTCTTTTTATCAAGGTACCAATAGTTCTTTTGATAAGGTTGACCGATTTCTAAATAGCGAGAATGTTGATTTTATACTGGATAAATCAGGATTTGGAATTCAATACCAGCAACAGGCTGAAGATGCCGCCGGTTCATCATGGGGATATCCAGATAAGGAATTGTTCAAAAAAAGTATCAGTTTAGAAAGAAACGAAGATCAACCAAGACTAGAAGTGTACATGACCATTAGTACGCATGAGCCATTTATACCGCCCAATCAAGATTTTTTTGAAACCAAAGTGGATCAGATTTTAAAGAATGGTGATTTTGGTTCCAGGGAGACAAAAATCATTGAAAAAAACAATAATGTTTTTGCCACACTGTTATATACAGACGATGCTATTCAATGGTTTATGGAATCCTATAAATCTCAGCCAAACTATGAGAATACCATTTTTGTGATTACCGGTGACCATAGGCTTATACCTATTCCGCAGAGAAACAGTATCAGTCGTTTTCATGTGCCATTGATCATGTATAGCCCAATGCTAAAAAAAACACGTAAAATGAGTTCTATCTCATCACATTTTGATGTCACTCCGTCTATTCTAGCGTTGTTGGATGATGCATACGAAATGAAAATGCCTAAAAAAGTAGCTTGGATGGGTGGTGCGATAGATATGGAAACAGCATTTAGGTCCACTAAGAACATACCTTTAATGCGTAACAAAAATGAGCTGAAAGAGTATATAAGTAAAGAGAAATTATATACCAACGGTGATATTATGGAGCTGGATGAAAATATGGATATCAGTTCTACCTTTGGCGGTAGTGGGGTTGAAAAATCATTGGAACGCTTTAAGTCCGTGAACCATTATGTCACTACAGAAAATAAAATCATACCAGATAGTTTGACCATATTTTCTGTTCAAACGGAAAAATTTACACCGGCAGAAATTACGTGGATCAACAGTATTTATGATGGAAGCAATTTTGATCGTTCCTTTTTTAAGGCACGGGATTTAGCTTTTAACAAAAAATGGGATGATGCACTTTTATTATGCCGTTACATTTTGTCTGAATCTCCCAGCCATATAGACACTAAGATTTTATCAGGACGGTTACACATTTGGAAAGGTAATTATGAGGAGTCGGTAAAGATTTTAAAGGAATGTATTGCCATGAACCCAAATTATATAGATTCCTACGCCGCACTTTTTGATGTGTATTTCTGGTATGATAAACACGCGGAAGGTTTGGCCTTGGTAGATATCGTTCAGGAAAACAGTGCTAGTGTCAATGAAATTTCCAATAAAATAGCAAGGGCTAAAACAAGCGCAAGAAAGGCAGGAATTAAAAATTATCAAACTTCAAAAGATACTACCAATAGCACTTTGGCATCTATAGAATAATGAATAAGAGTTGGCTACATATTACATCTTTAATCATGCTACTGCTTGTTACTCAGGCAAAAGGGCAAGATACACCGTATAGTAACCCTTCTTTTGAAAGTGCTTATGCTTTGGCGTATGAGGGCAAAACAAATACTGCCCACAATATATTGTACACCTTGATCAATGAATCGGAAACAGAGGAGGAAACTTCTATTCTATGGGCAAGAACCTTAAGTTGGCGAGGCGATTATGATGGTGCCAGGTCTGCGTTCAATACCATATTGTCTAAGAACAAGAATAACAGAGCAGCGTGGTTAGGGGCTATAAAGAACGAACTTTATGCCAAAAACTATCATACTGCACTTGGTCTTGCCAATAAGGCTTTACTGCATAAATCTAATGACCCTGAGCTGCAAAGATTACAAGCTATTGCCATAGACGGTATAAATGGCATTGTTTATAGTGATAAAGCTTGGTATAATGTAGACAGTAAAATAGCAAGGAGTTCATCAAAACCAAAAAAAGAAACTGCTAAGGTTGTTGAAAGGGATACCTTGCAAAATGTACATAAAACACCGGTTACCGAAGAACAGCTAAAAAACACGGTTTCGGTAAACAGTTCGGTTACTTTTTACGATAAGCGTTTTGATCCTATTACAACCTCTAGTATTTCTTACAATAGGCAAACACCTTACGGAGTGATCATTCCTAGAATAAACAACAGCAATAGGCTAGGCAAAAACGGAATTCAATTAGATGTAGACCTTTATCCAAAAATTACCAAGGGCGTTTATGCCTATTTAAATTATGGTTATTCGGAATCTGATTTGTATCCAAACCATAAAATGGGTGGGGATGTCTACTATAATCATAAAAGTGGTATTGAATTTTCTGCAGGTGGTAGATTCATAAATTTTGCGACCAAGGATGTAAAATCTATAACCAATTCATTGGGGTATTATACTGGTAACTACTATTTTTCATTGCGATCGTACATTACGCCAGAAGCCGATAATTTAACCAATGTATCGGGTAATCTATTAATCCGAAAGTATCTAAAAGACGCCGAAAACTTTATGGGTATAAATGTAGGTGTAGGGTTTTCACCAGAGCTACGTCAATTTACTTCTGGTGACCAATTACTGGCAGAAACCCTATTGTATATAGAATCTCAACGATTAAGTTTTGAGTATCAGTTTACAAGTAAGAATAATTTGAGCGCCTATAGAACCAATGTTGGGGTTTTGAGACAAGAACAATCTTTTGACCCTGGTAGTTATTTCTATTCTATTTCAGCGGGGCTCACCTATGAGTTCAATTTTTAGAACCCATATCGGTAATCCACTTATCGGCATACATGCCATATACCAAGCCCAGTTCATTATCATATACATATTGTTCATCTTTACCGCTGTCAAAATTTACGTTGAAGACAAATACTTTAATTCCTGCATCTCTTAACGCTAACATTAATTTCTTCTGACTGGAGATTATTCTACGTGATACTGCAGCGTATTTTACATCGTTCACCTTTAAGAAATTAATTTTGTCTCCCTTAATTGCCAATAAGGGTTCTTGGGAGATCATGATATGTATACCGTTTTCAGATGCTTTTTCTACGGCCATAACACTGAACAATTCCATAATTAGTCGGTCCTTATCAATAAAAGCATTGGCAAAAGCTAGTGGGTCGTTTACTTTATCAGTTATTAAAGTAGCATCTGGGTGTTGTTTGAACCAAGTATTTATGCCTTCCATATCTAAGGTGGTATAATCCCCATAGATTTTCTGTTTCATAAATTGGGCATGGGTAGGGGGCAAGGTACCTGTATAATCCGTAAAACGTGCCCACATGTTCCAATCATGTGCCGCTACTAATTTGCCGTCAGAAGTTTCTATAATATCCAGCTCAAAAAACCTGAATCCTTTTTTATAGTTTTCATCTAGGGCGTGTTTAGAATTGGTAGACTTTACACCATTGATTTCACCACCTGCGTGGGCAATGTAACGATCAATATTGTCTTCAAATTCATAGACCTCTCTTGGAAAATATATGGTTGTGTCCAATATTGGTGAAGCAATAGGTATTTGCTTGGTAATGGAATTATCATCTATTTGCTCAAAAATTTGCCCATCTATATGATGCATAATATATGCTTGTCTTCCTTTTAATGTACTTAACTGGGGTAGACCTAAATTGCTAAGTTCCTTCTGGTATCCCTCTAATTTTGCGGCTGCGGAATCATGTGCCAATATGGCTATGCTAGCTTTGGCATTCATCATTTCAGTAAGTACTTTAATAAAATCTAGTACATCTTGATCACTACCGTAGGTGTCAAAAGACTTAAATTCTATTTTGCGATTGCCTTGCAAGTGCACTATGGTAAGACCTCGTTCAATGCTTTCGGTTTGTGAACCATAGGTGAAGGTACTACGTTGGTGTGTATTAAAACTGTGGCTGTTGAGTTTAAGTTCTACATTGGTGAAATCATCTACGTAAGCAGTATGCTCTTTTACTGCATGTGCATTTACTTGGTAACCTATAAAGAAAGTTACCAATATTATATATAGTATACTTTTTGTTTTACTGCCGGGGAAACACATCATTATATGTATTGTTTTATGTTACTAAAGGTAAAAGATTATACCATTCTTAAAGGATTACTATAAAAACGCAAATATCATCTAGGTATTGTTATCTGTTATATTACTGAAAATCAACCTTTTGTATTAATGAAAGTTAAAAGATTTCTTAACAATAGCTTAAAACATATATGAAAGTTAGTATTCCGGATGGGTATAAAAAAGCATCAAATTTGAGGGAAATACCGATTAAGTACCTAAAAATAGGATGAACTACATTGGTCGCACCCCTAATAAAACACAGGGTTGAAGGGTATTTTTATGTTTAACAACATATTTAGGTAGTTTTTACAACATATTTAAATTGGTTCACCACAATTTATTGTGACAATCTTAACATCATTATATATTTACTATCAAGATATGAAAACCCAAATTAAGATTAACTTTTAAACCTACAATATGCTTTACGACACCTACGGTGAAGAATACCTTATTTTTCTTCAAGATTTAAATGAGATTTTAAGTATCAACGAATTAGCTGAGTTGGATTACATGTAAAATCTACCAAACCAAAACACCAATAAAATTTAAACCTATGGCACATCAAAACCAAGATTTCTCGTCCTATCAAAATTTCATCCAGGATTTAAATAGTATTCTGGTAAATTTTAATATCAATAAATTATCCTATTCTTAGGATGATAAAAAAGCAAAAAGAAAGCGCCCGTATAAAACGGGCGCTTTCTTTTTTAAAACAAAATTATATTTAGCCTAAATAGGTCTTAAGTAACTTGCTTCTAGAGGCATGTCTTAATTTACGAATTGCCTTTTCTCTAATTTGTCTAACACGTTCCCTGGTCAAATCAAAGGTTTGTCCGATCTCTGCCAAGGTCATGGACTGTTGATCACCAATACCGTAATATAGCTTTACTACATCTGCTTCTCTTGGAGAAAGGGTATCTAAAGCTCTATTGATTTCAGTGTTCAATGATTGCTGCAATAAGATGTTATCCGGTCTTGGAGATTCTCCTGAACGTAATACATCATACAGATTGGAATCTTCGCCTTCACGTAACGGAGCATCCATAGATACGTGTCTTCCAGAATTTTTCAATGATTGCTTTACTTCAGAAACGGTCATTTCCAACTCTTTGGCAATCTCTTCTGGAGACGGTGGGCGCTCATGTGCCTGCTCTAAATAAGAAAATGTCTTTTTTATCTTGTTAATTGAACCAATTTTGTTCAATGGTAAACGAACAACTCTAGATTGTTCTGCCAAAGCTTGCAATATGGATTGTCTGATCCACCAAACGGCATAGGATATAAACTTAAATCCTCTTGTTTCATCAAATCTTTTTGCTGCTTTAACTAAGCCTAAGTTACCTTCGTTAATTAAATCCGGTAATTTTAGACCCTGATTTTGGTATTGTTTTGCTACGGAAACCACAAATCTTAAGTTGGCCGTGGTCAATTTTTCCAAAGCTGCTTGACTACCTTCTCGAATCTTCTGCGCTAGTTCTACCTCTTCATTCGCTGTAATCAAATCAATTTTACTGATATCTTGCAAGTATTTATCCAGTGATTTCGATTCACGATTCGTTACCTGCTTGATAATCTTTAGTTGCCTCATATGTGTGTATGGAATTTAGAAGTTGTACAAGTTTACAGTATAGCATTTTTTATCGTAATAACCTAATGAATAACATCATAGTTCTACACCATTTATTAGCTTTAACAAAGATTTAAGGATTTATGACGTTACATTGGTAAAGCGTATTTTTGATGTCTTACAGCACATATTTATGAGTAAAAGGGCATTAAAAACACACCTATCCAAATCACCGAAAAAAGCGCTGGAAGAGCAGATATTGGAGTTGTACGAGAAATTTCCGGCGGTGAAGACTTACTATGACTTTGCCTTTAACCCTAAAGAGGATAAATTGGTGCAAGATGCCAAGGCAAAAATCTCAAACGAGTACTTCCCTTTAAAGAGAAAGCGACCACGGGCAAGACGTTCTGTAGCCCAAAAATTCATCAAACATTTTATTAAGTTAGGGGTAGACCCTCACCTTATTGCTGATGTCATGTGCTATAATCTTGAAATTGCACAAACGTTTTCAATGGAGAAAAATGTGCCCGACTCCTTTTTCAAGAGCATGTTGAATTCATTTAACGAGGTAGTTCACTTTACAAGCGTTCAAGGAATATTTACAGATTTTAAAGAGCGTATTCTTAAAATTTATACGGAAATCCAAAACCAAAAATGGCCTTATGAAGAAGAATTTTCTAAAGCCTTGGATATAATTGATTAGCATATGGCAATAGTTATCATAAGACAAGACAATAAGATAGATCTATGGAAAAATGCACTGCTTAAAGAGAATAGCTCACTTAAGGTGTACAGCTATCTAGAAGAGCACCCAAAGGAAGATATTACCATGGCCTGTATTTGGAAACATCCACAAGGTGCTCTGGCAGATTATCCAAACTTAAAATGTATTGCCTCTGCAGGGGCAGGGGTAGACTATATTTTTGAAGATGATACCAGACCTAAGAATATTCCCATTACACGTATTGTAGATCCTTATTTGGCCAGTGACATGTCTGAACATGTTCTGAGTGTTCTATTGGCGCATCTTAAAAATTTGAACGCATATAAATTGGATCAGATAGACCATGTTTGGCAACCTAAGGATTACAAAAGAATTAAGGACGTTACCGTTGGCATTTTAGGTCTTGGCGAATTAGGCGCACTTACTGCCAAAGACCTCACTTCCGTTGGGTTTAAGGTACAAGGGTGGAGCAGAAGCAAAAAAGACATACAGGGCGTAAAAACTTTTGCAGGTCCGGAAGAAAAGGATGCGTTTTTAAAGACTAGTGATATTTTAGTGTGCCTGCTACCGCTAACTCCGGCAACCGAAGGTATTTTAAATAAAGAATTGTTATCCAAACTTCCTCAAGATGCTTATGTTATTAATGTTGCCCGAGGGGGACACTTGGTAGATGAGGATCTTTTGACACTTTTAGACGAGCAACATTTATCAGGGGCTTGTTTAGATGTGTACCATACTGAACCCTTACCTAAAGACCATCCGTTTTGGAACCATAAAAAAATACACATGACCCCTCATTACGCCAGTGTATCGGACACCGGTTCGGTTATTCCACAAATTGTAGAAAACTACAAAAGGTTAGATTCCGGCGAAAAATTGCAGAATCTGGTAGATATGAACAAGGGATATTAATATTGTGTTTTAAAGTTTTTTATTTCCTATACCCATAAAATTCTTATAATTTTATAAGGTTTTTGCATTATTAATCTAAATAAACGCCTACAAACCTTTTGAAGTTACATAAAGAGACCGCTGAGAAGACCCTGTACGATTATCAAGAGGAAGATCTACATACTATTTTTAAGTATCTAGAAGAGAACGGTGATAATTCTAACCTGCTTTACCAACTGCCTACCGGTGGTGGTAAGACCGTGGTGTTTTCTGAAATAGCCAAGCGCTACATAGCCAAGACCAATAAAAAAGTCATTGTACTTACCCATCGTATAGAACTTAGTCAACAAACCTCTAGAATGTTGAAAGGGTTTGGGGTAAAGAACAAAATAATTAATAGCGAGGTCAAGGAGTGGCAGGATCAAGATGAGTTCATGTGTTTTGTTGCCATGGTAGAAACGCTGAACAACAGACTTCAGGAAGAGAAGGTAGAGATCAATAACATTGGTTTGGTCATTATTGATGAGGCGCATTACAATTCTTTCCGCAAACTCTTTAAGTACTTTGAGAACTCTGTCATACTTGGGGTTACGGCAACGCCTTTAAGCTCCAATATTAAGCTGCCCATGAAAGACAACTATAAAAAGTTGATCGTGGGCGAGTCTATAGAATCCTTGATTCAGAAAAAATTCTTGGCTAAGGCCAACATGTACAATTATGACGTAAGCTTACAGACCCTAAAATTGGGTATTAGTGGAGATTATACGGTAAAATCGTCCGATGAGCTTTATGGAAACCACAGCATGTTGAACAAGCTTGTTTCCGCTTACAATGAAATTGCAAAGGGTACCAAGACCTTAATTTTTAACAATGGTATAAATACCTCTAGGTACGTTTGCGAAACCTTTAAAAAAGCAGGGTATAACATTCGTCATTTAGATAATAAGAATAACGCTGCAGAGCGAAAAGAGATTCTAAAATGGTTTAAAGAAACCCCTGATGCCATTTTGACTTCAGTAAGTATTTTGACCACCGGTTTTGATGAACCTAGTGTAGAAACCATTATTTTGAACCGTGCTACACGTTCATTGACCCTTTATTTTCAAATGATCGGTCGTGGTTCTAGATATCTGCCAAACAAACAAGAATTCAATGTTATTGATATGGGTAACAATGTTGCCCGTTTTGGACTTTGGAACGCTGGTATAGATTGGCAGGAAATTTTCCATTTTCCAGATTTCTATTTGGAGAATATTAAGAACGATGAGGAAATTGAGCGTGAATTCGTTTATGAAATGCCGCCGGACCTAAGGGCGGAGTTTGCAAAATCGACCGACATTGATTTTGACATTAAGGCGGAATACAAAAAAAGTTTTGCCAACGGTGAAAAATCCAAACTGGTGCTGGAAAAGAGTATTGAGCAACATGCCAAAATATGTGTAGAAAACTCAGAAGATGTTTTTGATGCCCGTATTCTTGCGAAAAAATTAAAGGAAGAAATTCAATATCGTGTGCGCCAATATTCGTATTGTATTATGAACAATACCAAAAATTACAAGGAGTGGTTAGAGGAAGATTATGAGCGTAAACTACGTTCTAAAATCTCTAAACTTTTTGCGGCTAAAATGTAGAGTCAAAACTAGGTTAGGCATTATGATTTAGAATAAGCGTAGTTGCCAATTCTGTATTTAGGTGTACCGTATTTTACGGGATGTTGAAAAATGTAGGGTTCGTTACCTATTTACACAGAAGTTGGTTAATTTCAAGAGCTAGAACCACCAGAACGCTCTCAACTAATGAAAAATCACTTATTTTCACTCACCTTACTTCTAACCATTTTATTTTACGGCATTGCAGGTTATCACTTTTTAACCGGTTGGCATCCTATTGTCATGATGTTCATTGCCATTATTTTGGGGCTCGTAATTAACATTTTGGTATATGGCATCTTAAATGTTCTAGGTAAAAGTTTAAAGCAAATTTCTCTTCACCCTATAACCGCTGTTCTTAGCGCAGTTATTGTTTTTACCATTTTAAAATATATTGGGTTTGGTTGGCCTACCTTATTTTATACTTGCATCATAGCGTTAGGCATACTTTTATGTATTGCACTATACCAATTTCAATTGAAAAGGAACTTTATAAATGGTGCCTTTTTATTGATATTTTTAGTAGGCACAGGTTATGCTTTGTTCGCCCTGGCAAATTCCGGGTCGGACCCTTATGAGAAAGAAGTGCCATTGGCTTTTGCACATGACAATTCCTTTCCGCCAGAACCGGTTCCCATACAGAACCCTGCCGCACCTGGTACGTTCACGGTAAAAACGTTTACTTATGGTAGCGGTACGGATGTACAACGAGAGGAATTTTCAACCGGCGTAAAGTTTAAAACGAATACTGTTGATGGTTCCCTGTTAATTCCCGATTGGAAGGATAAAAAGAAAAAATGGCGCGAGCGCTATTGGGGTTTTGGTGCAGAGAATTTTCCATTGAACGGTAGGGTGTATATGCCAGAAGGTGAGGGACCTTTCCCCATTACCTTAATTGTACATGGTAATCATAGTATGATAGATTACTCCGATGATGGTTATGGCTACTTGGGGAATTTATTGGCTAGTAGGGGAATTATAGCGGTATCCGTAGATGAGAACTTTTTAAACGGTCATTGGTCCGGCGATTTTAGGGGAAAGGAAATGCCTGCGCGCGCATGGTTGTTATTAAAGCACTTGGAGCAATGGAGAACTTGGAACAATCAAGAGGGTCATGAGCTATCGCAAAAGGTAGATTTGAACAATATTATGCTCGTTGGGCATTCCCGTGGTGGAGAGGCGGTTTCCATTGCCGCAGCGTATAATCCGTTACCCTATTTTCCTGATCAGGCATTGGAAAAATTCAATTTCAATTTCGGAATTAAAGGGGTAGTGACACTTGCCCCTACAGATTATAGATATGAACGTAAGATCATACTGAACAATATAAATTTCTTAAGTATACAAGGCTCTTATGATGCTGATGAAGTGAGCTTTTGGGGTATGAGACCTTACCGTCGGTTACAGTACACAGATTCTATTTCCAGGTTTAAGGCAGGTGTCTACATTCACCATGCCAATCACGGTCAATTTAACTCCACTTGGGGAAATTCGGATTTTGGCGCACCGTCTAAATGGTTGTTGAATTTAAATCCGCTTTTAAAGGAGGTACAACAACAAGAAGCCGCCAAGGTGTTTATCAGCTCCTTTGCAGAGGCTACGTTGAAGAATAGGGAAGAATACCACGCCATATTCAAAAATGTTTCCGTTGCCAAACAATGGCTTCCGGTAGAGCATTACCTTACTTCTTTTGAATCCTCTAATTTTCATACTATTGCTGATTTTGAGGGCGATATTGATATAACTACGGCAAAAGATAGCGCAAAGATAATAGCCACGAATATGGCGCTTTGGAAAGAACAAAACCTACCTACACGAGATGAAGGTAGCCAAGAGAACAATGCCGTTATCTTGGGATGGGATTATGAGAAGTTCACTAATAGTTCCGATAAAGCAAGGTATGAAATCTTGCTTTCTGCAGCTGATTCCATCCCTTTTAGAAATACCACAAGTCTGCAGTTTACCCTAGGTGCGGGCAATCACGAATGGTTGGATTTCAATTTGACCGATGAGCAGAAAGAAGCAAAAGAAGATGCTGAAGAACGTGAAGTGCCACAGTTGGATTTCTCCATACAGCTTACCGATAAAGCGGGACAAACAAGCATGGTAAAAGTGAGCGATATCAAAGGCATAACCAAACCTTTAAAAACCCGCTTTACCAAATTCGGATTCTTGGATAAGGAAATGATCGGTGAAGATTGGGAAGTGCAATTACAGACCTTTCATATTCCCTTGGAAGCTTTTTTAGCAGCAAATTCAACACTTAAGGTCGATGAGATCACTACGATCAGTTTTATTTTCGACCAAACGGATTATGGGGTAGTGGTGCTAGATGAAATAGGGGTTTCGGGGGATTAGTTGTTGGTTGTTGGAAATTTAGCTTTGCTAAATTTCATAGAACAAAAAGTCTTTACTCTAATTTCTATTTTCTCAATTCTTACTTAACACATTGTAAAATCAAACTGCTTAATACTTCGTACTTTGTACTTCTCACTTTACACCTTTCAGTCAGTTCGAGTGAATTTCGAGGCACGAGAAATTAGTATCGAGAACTATTTCGTGTACCAAAGTTCTCGATACAACTTTTTGGTTTCGCTATGCTACAACTCCAAAGCCACTCGAAGTGACAGCGGTTTTAATCTGCAATACCAATCTATAAACGTATGGTCAGTTCGAGTGAATTTCGAGGCACGAGAAATTAGCTAGCCCGCCGAGTAGGAGGGTATCGAGAACTATTTCGTGTACCAAAGGTTCTCGATACATCTTTCTAGTTTCCGCTATGCTTTAACTAAAAAGCCACTCGAACTGACAATAGTACTTTATTGATAATCCGTTGCATTCATTCAACAGATTACCACGTAGCGAAAAGCTCCTCGCTATGACGTAATAAACTTGCCAACCAACAACCATTTCCCGTACTTTGTACTTAATACTTCGGACTTTGTACGTAAAAAAACATCCCAAAACCCTTCTCGTAATCGCATTGGTATGGCCAGAACCTGCTTCTACTGCGGCCGGTGTTCGTATGATGCAACTGTTACAGGTTTTTAAAAACCAAGGGTATCGAATTACGATTTCTTCTGCGGCTTCAAAATCAGCGTATTCGGCGGATATGGTAGCGCTTGGTTATGAAACTGCGGAAATCAAGATGAACGATAGTTCTTTTGATGTTTTTGTAAAAGATTTGAATCCTGATGTGGTGCTGTTTGATCGGTTTTTGACCGAAGAGCAATTTGGGTGGCGTGTTGCCGAAAACTGTCCGCAAGCGCTTCGTGTGTTAGATACCGAAGATTTGCATTCGCTGCGCTATGTACGCGAGCAGTGTTTTAAAAAAGAAATTCCATATACTACAGAAGCTTGGTTAGCTGATGACAAGACCAAACGGGAAATTGCCAGTATATATCGGTGCGATTTATCCCTGATCATTTCCAGCTATGAAATGGAACTACTGACCGAAGTACTCAAAATAGATAAAAGTCTATTGTTGTTAATCCCTTTTATGGTCGATGAAATTGGTAATGACTCCAGTTGGAAAACATTTGAACAACGACAAGATTTTATTTTCATTGGCGGAGGCAAACACGCCCCTAATATAGATGCCGTAAAATGTTTAAAATCCATTATATGGCCATTGGTGCACAAACAATTGCCCGAAGCAACTATACATATTTACGGTGCTTATTTGCCACAGCAGCTATTGGAGATGCACAACCCAAAAGAGAAGTTTCTAGTACACGGTAGAGCGGATCATGTTGATGATGTTATGCAAAACGCCAAAGTATGTTTGGCTCCGCTACGTTTTGGAGCGGGTATCAAAGGAAAATTACTTTCCGCCATGCAAAACGGTACACCAAGTGTAACTACCACCTTGGGCGCAGAAGGCATGCACGGCATTTTGGACTGGAACGGATATATAGAAAATGACCATAGCGCTTTTGTAGAAGCGGCAGTTCGCTTATACACTAAAAAAGAAGCATGGCAAACCGCACAAGATCAAGCCAAAACTTTAGTCAATACTTTATACAATAAAACAAGTCTAGAAGCCATACTTGCAAACAGCATAGCACAGCTTCAAAAAAATATAGAAACACACCGCAAGCAGAATTTTATAGGCGCCCTACTACAACACCATACCATGAGTGCCACCAAGTTTATGAGTAAATGGATTGAGGAGAAGAATAGGGGGTAGGATAAGTTTGTTATAGGTTGTGCTAAAATGCGTATTATTCCAGTTTATTTTTTTGTATCGCCAATCTATATTTTAGTTAATGACATTTGACATTGTCTTTTAAGTTATACTATTCATGAAATCAACACCTTGTTTTTTTTCGTCCCACTTAAGAACTTGAATTTTTCGACCTGGTCTAAATTCTAAAATATCCTTTCTGTTAAAGGAGGTTAGAAGTTTAGCTAGAGTTGAACCCATGCCTTCAGGTGCAATTAAAATTGAAAAAATAGGTAAGGCTATACAAGAATATCCAATTAATTGGGATAAATCAATAAGTTTAAGTTGACCTATTTTGACTTCAACAAATACGAGTTCTACCTTATCTTCATATTCTATAAAACCGGTAATGTCTTGTCGAATTTTGTAAGTAGGAAATTCAGAAAAAAAACGTTGATATTTTAACTTTATGATAAAATTAGATAAATCACTATCGTGAGTATCTAACACGGTAATACTTTTAGCTTTTCTACCAAAATCCCCTTTAAGTCTATTCTCAAGCCAAATTATTATATCCGGATATATTTCTATTTCGTTTTTATACATCAGTTCTGAATATAACAGTTTAAACAATTACATATTTCCTTATACGCATCGAAATGTTTACCTCTTATTTCGTTAGGTAAATCAGAATCATTTTCATCAGGATGTACTGGCTTTGTTTTTAATCTATTAATTGTTCCATCACATAACGGAATGGTAGTATCAAAATTTGATTTATTTATATCTGCCAATTCAGTTAAGGCCTGTCCTTTATGAGAAATATAAAAACCAATTTTTTGATAATCTTCAGCAAAAATCTTTATTTGATGTTCTTTAGCCCATGACCTGTTTCCTTTTTTATTGTTTGGGTCTCTTAAATTTGGATGACCATAATTTATATTTTGAATTGGCACTTGAATTGACTGTATAAGTCGACATAACTGAGGCGGGAGATTCCAATTTTTTTGAGTAATTTCTATATACACACGATGCCTGTATGGTTCAGAAAAGCCATAATAATTTGAAGGTCTGACATATCCAGTAACATCGCCAATACCTCGAATAAATTCTTTCTTATTGATTTCCGTTGATTCCAAAATTGGTTCTGGAACTTGAAAATCATGATAACTGAATCTTGTACCGTTTATTAAAAATTTAATGAATAACCATGCAATATCCTCCTTATCCCATTTTAAAACTAATGAAATGCTATTTTCTGAAACATTTTTAGCTACATTAATACCTATATTTTGGAGTCTAACGATTACTTGATCAAGACTCGTCTGAATATGTAGCTTTTGATCTAAATCTAATGATCTACCTCCTGTTACCTTTTGACTTTTATATTCAAAATCAATAATGATTTTTTTAACATCCTGATTATATTGGATTTCTCCTCTACCTGTAATCAACCCTAATAAGTATGAAATGTCAGGAGTTAAAAAATTTGAAATTTTATTTTTATCCATTTAATCTGATTTTTATTGGCCAATTGATAGTTCTTTAAATATATTGTCAGCAATAGCTTTTGCCATAAGTGGCGGAACTGCATTACCGATTTGAGCTCTAATGGCTACTTTAGGTCCATAAAAAATATAATTATCATCAAATGATTGTAATCTAGCGGCTTCCCTTGCTGTAATAGACCTATTTAAGAAAGGGTGGTTGTTTTTACCATTTGATGCTGCATCAAATCTAGTATCAATTGTTGGTGATGGTTTATTCCATTCTAATCTACCATAGGTTGATTTGAATTGTTGTTTACCTAATAACTCTTGAGGCAAATATTCTTTACCTTTTTCAGGTGGGATCATTTTAAGTTTATTTATTGCTACCAAAGCGTGATTAGATGCTTTATGATTGTACAATTTATCACTATCACGTCTCATCATTTTTTGATATTTAGAGCTAGACTCATTTATGTATTCTTGTTCAAAAGCCCCCTCATTCGAATCTAAATATGCTAAATCAAAAATTGCATCTTTGACAGTAACTAAATTTTTGACTGTGGGTGTTGGAAGGGAAATCTTTTTTATTTTACTACATATAAATATTGCTCTTTCTCTTGTCTGAGGAACTCCAAAGTCTGTTGCTTTTAGTATACCAACATCTACATGATATCCTAGTTTTTTGATCTCAGATTTAATTTGATCTTTAAACCACCCCTTTGAAGTTGAAAGTATACTCTTAACATTTTCAATTACAAATACCTCTGGCTGAATTCGGTTAACGATGTTCAAATACTCTTTAAATAAAAAATTGCGAGGATCCTCAAGCCCTAGCTTTTTTCCCTTCAACGAATATCCTTGACAAGGCGGGCCACCAACAATCATATTGACACCTCTTTCTATTGACAAATCGATGACCTTTTGTTTAATAAACTCTTCTTGTATATCACCAGTGATTACCTCGACCTCAGGCATGTTATTTTTTAAGGTTATCGCTAACTTCTCATTGATATCTAATGCAACCTTAGTCTTAAAGTGAAGATTTTTATGCATGCCATAGGACATACCACCGGCACCACAGAATAAGTCTAGTATTTTAAAATCAGCTATTTCTCTCAAATTTTATTTTTTTTATTAGAATCCTTTTGAAGAGTTCTTTTCCATTAACTATTGGTTTAAATAAATCATATTCATTGTCAGAACCATGATTAGCTTCTCCGATTATCTCAAATTGATCTTTGTTATGATATTTAAGAAAAGTTATTGGAACTCCCATTACTCCATTGTAATCCATTGGTATTTCAGATACTTTAGAGACATTAATTGCATCGTAGTTATCGTATTTAGGGTATTTATCTGGATCGTAAGAGCAGGTGAGTTTTAGATCTTTATGCTTTCTTTCGTTATCTAAATTAGTTAGCCACATTGCATTACCTAAACTTCTCCATTTTTGACCGTTTTCATCAATCCAGAAACGTGTTTCTCTTGGTGGAGTGTCATCAGGAACTTTGAAAGCCATATCACCGAATCGATATCCAATCCATGCTTCACCGTTTTTTATGTGAGGAAACACATCTTTATAAGTTATCGCGTTTTGATTCCCAATTAATAAATATTTTTTGTCGTGTTTCACAAGTAGTGAGAACAACTGTGTAAATTTTGAAAAAGGGGGATTTGTGACCACGATATCAGCTTCTTTCAAATATTCAATACATTCCTTACTGCGAAAGTCACCGTCTCCTTTAAGTTGTTTTACATTTCCCTCTTTATCTAGTAAACTTTTGATATTATAATCGTTTAAAGGTACATCATAGCCATCAGAAATATTTTCTACAACCAAAACATAGGCTGACTTTTTATTTAATCGAATATTCTTTTCGTCAATTAAATCAAGAGTCTCAACAATTCTAGAGCCTTTATATGATGTGCAAATCAATTTTTTTAATTTGAGGATATTGAAATATTTTAAAAAATATTTTGTGAATGCAGATTCATAGGGATCATCACAGTTACACAATACAATTTTTCCAGCAAATTGACTTGCGTATTTAGTTACTTCCTCTTCAACAGTTTTATAGGCAGTGTACCATTCATCTGTATTATGTGTATGTTTTGCTTTATTTAATATTGTATTGCCCGCCATAAACTCTTTTACTAATCACTTTTAATTATTTACGTAAATTTACTTTAGATTTTTTCAATTTGGCATAAGGTTTCGCTAAATGAAGTTTCAATTTGTTCTAACGGATAGTAACGAAGTTCTATATTTCAATTATTGTACGCAAGTACTTATAAAATGAGTTATGCAGAGTTATCAACGAAAATATAGTGCTAAAACTGCCAACTGTAACTGCATACTGATACTGCCCACTGAACACCAAACACTACTAATAATTACGTAATTTTGAGCTTTCAATAAATTGCTTAAAATGGAACTGAATAAAATGCTAGCATATATTACAAAGGTCATTGAACATATGCCACAAGATTGGTTGAACTTAACCACGCATAGGTTGGATATTTACAATGAAGAACTGGCTAAAGTCCAGTTTTTAGACCAGTTTATCCACCTAGCAAAAGAAGGGAATTTCAGCACTGCGGCATTGAGCAATTTACCTACGGCGTATGACTACATTCGTTTGGGTCACCCGTTGTCCTGCGTTCTAGAATGGGCAATTGGGAACATCAACGGGTTACCAGCTGAGCAGGTGATCAGTTTTCAATCCAAAACGGCACCTATTTTAGGCATTTTAAGAAAAAATCTTTTAGAACAGAGAAATACGCTTATCACATACACCAACGAGCTCCCAAGTGCATTTGATATTGATGTGCTAAAATCCATTTACGGTTTTTCATTTGAGCTGAAAAAAGTGGATAGTCCCGCTGATGTGGAATCGTTCAATGGCAGTACCATTTTCATCTCACAGCAACATGATAGTTCAGCAATAAGCGTATCATCACATATTGACTTTTACGTTAGTATGTATGCAGAATTGGGAAGTGTTTTGCTTATCAACGGTGCAAAAAATATAAATTACATTTCAGATATTCAGCATTTTAGACGAAGGGAAACCGTTGCCATGACACCTCATAATTGCTTGAACGCTTTACGGTCTTTGGTGCAATTACCGGCTGAAAATTCGGTAACCACCAACACAACGGAGCATAAAGCTGCCGTGTTGGATCTGATACGAGAGGTGAGTGGCAGCCAGACCACACCATTGGTAGCATCGAGCGGATTATCCGTTCAATATGCGATTCTAATGGGCTTGGTGCATGACGCTTTGAAAAACCATAAGGGCAAAGCCATTAAAATTGTGGTTCCACCTAATTGCTACGGTGGTACCAATGATCAAGCAAGGCGCGTTGCCGCTTGCAGTGATGCCATAGAAATTGTGGATTTACTGGTAGATGGTGATAATGATATGGTGCAAAGCATTGATCATGTTTTGGAACAAATAGCTGCCCAAGATGCCATTCCTTATATAATTGCGGAAATACCAACGAACCCGAGAGTTGAAGTTCCTGACCTTCAAAAACTAAGGGCTGTATTAAGTGCCAAACGAAAAACCGATACTGGGAGCCAGGCTATTGATCCCGTATTTATTTTGGACCAAACGTTTTGCCCAAATGTCCATTTTTTAGGGGATTCCGACGTTCTTTCATCTGTTAGAACCATTTCCTTTGCCAGTGGTTCTAAATTTCCAAGTGGTGGAAAGTGTACTGCCGGATATTGTATAGCGAATAAAAAAGCGGAAGCTTTGATCGAGAAAATACAGTTGCACTTAGCCCTTTGTGATAATGAGGCTACGGATTTGCAGTATGAAATTTTAGCAAAACAAATGCCGTCTATGATGCAGCGAATTTATGATGCCTATATCAATACACGAGATTTTGTTTCCTTTATAGAAAAAACATTGCCTACGGCTAAAATCAATTTTGTATCCGAGGCATTGGCAAAGGAAGGTTTTACACCATCGGTCTTTTCTTTGGACCTACCCACAAAAGGGCATACTCCAGAAGAAAAGGAGGCATACAAAAGAAAGATGAACGCCCTGTTGATCGATTTAATGATTACAGAAATACCCGATGAAAGTAAGTATTGCGTAAGCTACGGACAATTGAAAGGGTGTTATTGGACCATACCGGCAACATCAACTCAGGGTACCACCAAAGAGGACGATAAGGATTATATCGCCCGTGTATCGCTTTCCCCTAATATGGACCTAGAACGCCATAAAGAGGTCTTCTTAAAGTTCGTGGAACAAATGTAAAAATGGCTAGGGTAGGGCTATTCTATGTAGCCCTGCTTGCGCATCCAATCATCATTGAACATTTTGCCAACATACCTGCTACCATGGTCATGAAATAAAACCACCACAACATCATCTTTGGTAAAGTGTTTCTTTAACTGCAAAACGCCTTTAATGGCAGAACCGGCAGAATTGCCCAAGAACATGCCTTCTTCCTTTGCCAAACGCTGGGTGTATACCGCACCGTCTTTATCGGTTACTTTGGTAAATCCGTCAATAATATCAAAGTCTACGTTTTTGGGTAGAATGTCTTCGCCAATACCTTCGGTTACGTAAGGGTAGATTTCTTTCTCATCAAAAATTCCCGTTTCGTGGTATTTTTTGAATACGCTACCATAGGTATCTATACCCCAAACTTTTATCTTGGGATTCTGTTCTTTTAAATACTTGCCCACACCAGAAATTGTTCCGCCCGTACCCACACCAACTACAAAATGAGTAATCTTACCATCGGTCTGTTTCCAAATTTCCGGTCCGGTGCTTTCGTAATGTGCTTTGGCATTACTTGGGTTGTCATATTGATTCACGTACCAACTATTAGGCGTCTCTTTCGCCAATCTTTTGGAAACCGAATAATAGGATCGTGGATCATCTGGCTCAACAGCAGTAGGGCACACGACCACTTCTGCACCTACGGCACGTAAAATGTCGCACTTTTCTTTGGACTGTTTATCCGCCAATACAAAAATACATTTGTAGCCTTTTACAATGGCAGCCAACGCCAAGCCCATACCTGTATTGCCAGATGTACCTTCAATAATGGTGCCGCCAGGTTGCAATCTTCCATCCGCTTCAGCATCTTCGATCATCTTTAAGGCCATACGATCCTTAACCGAATTACCAGGGTTAAACGTTTCATATTTAGCCAATACCAAACAAGGCAATTCTGCCGTAAGTGTATTGATTTTTACAAGGGGAGTATTACCAATTGTTCCCAATATATTTTCTGCGTATTCCATAGCTGCTATTAAAGTCTTTCAAAAGTATAAAACGAGAATGACGAAAGCAATTTTGTTGCATATACATCAAAAATTAAATGAATCTTTTCTTTTGGTATGATAACGATAACTACCGCACCACAGTAACCTCCAACTCAACTTTTAAGGTTTCAAATAGGCTCTTAACTTCCAATACGGTACTGGTCTGTTTTATCCCATGCTTTTTTACCCAGTCTTGAAAAATATCAAAAGAGGCAAAGAATTCATCTGATGACGTGGTATAAATATTTAATCGCACAATATTCTTGCACGCATACCCGGCTTCATCAATGACCTTTTCTAAATTGCTTATGGTGTCCGTAAGTTGGCTTCTCATATCGCCAGTACTTGATATACCGGCATCATTAATGGCTGTTTGACCGGAGATGTACAACGTTGCTTCGGGCTTTACGACTTCAACCGCTTGAACATAACTTCTTTCATTCTGCCATTCCCAGGGATTAATTATTCTTCGTTCCATGCTATTTTATATTTGGTGTCCATTTTTACACTACAAATATTTGAATTAAAGCACCGTTCAAGTGTGACATACATCACAATTATAAAACTAGGAAAGGCTAAGAGGATAATCTGCTAAGTGTTTCTCGTGATACGCCCAAATAAGAAGCTAACAAGGTTTTTGGTACGCGTTGAAATAATGCAGGATGTGTTTTGAGCAATTGTTCATACCTACCCTTGGCGTCTGATGTTAGAAAAGATACAATCCTATTTTGCGAGGCGATATGACCTAAATTTGATTTCATTAAAAAGAAACGCTCCATTTTTGGAAATGCCGATGACAAGGCATGATAATTGTCAAGGGGTAAAGCGTATACACTTGTGGGTTCAATGGACTGCAATGACATGGAAGCCTTGGTTTGCATGAAATAGGCGGAAAAATCACTTTCCCACCAATCTTCCATAGCAAATGAAATAATATGTTCCTTACCATCTTGGTCTACTAACACCAATTTTAAGAGTCCGGAGACAATAAAATAACAGTTATTTACTTTTTCTCCCTGCTGGATAAGAAAATCCTTTTTACCATAATTTTCGAATGAGAAGTATGAAAGCACTTCTACAAATTCATGATCTGTAAGAGGTACTAGTTTTTGAATATGTTGTTTTAACTTCTCTTCCATTGATTATGAACCAAAGGTCGATATTATTAAAAAACAAAGCAATTACATGTTACTGTACTTATAATCAAATTATTCACGGTGTTTTTGATGATGGACTATTCCTCTGTCCAATAATCCATTACCAAAACATCGGCAATGATAGGACCTACTTTGGCTACCAAATCTAAGTGGGCTTTATGAAAAAGGTATATTTCCCTACCGTGTTCATCGTTAAATGTCAGCGTGAAGGTATGTGTAAAACCTTTGGTGGCGCCTTCTTCACTATCATTTATTCCCCATTCCAATGCCGTAATCTGTGGAATTTGGTCTTTAAGGGCTACAAAAGCTTGTTCCGCTTCTTTAATCTGCGCTTTGGTAGCATCTGATTTATATTTTAAATGAACCACGTGCCTCAATTTTTTATGATCTCTATTTATTTTGGGCAGTACGTTGTAGGTCACCAATTTATGTAAATCGAACCGAAACGAACCTGCAATGAGAAAATCCTTTTCGTCAATGGAGTGCGACCTTAAACCGTAATAAATGGAATACCCCGTTTCCAAATAGTTCATAGGGCTAAGAATCCCTTCCTTATTCAACTTAAGCAATTGTATAGCCTCATCATCTCTAGTACCTACCGCCAATACCGCTTCATCAGTATTTACCGAAATGACTTCAATTCTTGTTTGTCCGGATAGTTTGGTGCTCTCGTCATCCTTTAGAACAAAGTGTGGTACTAATGCTCCCTTCTTATCGACCTTAAAAACACTTACACCATCTCCATGGTACACAAAATCTTTTCTTTTTATAAAATTGCCCCTTTTGTAGTATTTATGATGTCTGTGACCTACAATTACATAATGCTGATCTTCCAAGGTAACCCCGGTAACTGGGTAAGTGCCCGTAAGGTAACGATCTGTTTTGTTGTCACTTATATTGTTTATATTCTTGAACGTTCCATCTTCATACACCCTAAAGCTGCTAACGCCATTATCTTGAAAACCACCGGTATATAAATAGGTTTTACCTTTTATTTGATGCACATACATGCCAATAATACCATCTGTATGTACCGTTTCATCATCTTTCATTGACTGTACGTGGGTAAGCGCTCCATTTTCCTGAATTTGAAAACAACTTAGACCGGGATTTTCCTCTAGTCCGCCAACAAACAAATAAGACCCATTTTTCATATGTACTACCTGTAAGGTAATGGCAGTGCCCAAATAGGTATCTTCTGTATCTTCGGTCAATGCCGTACGTTCTAAAGATCCTGAATCCAATATTTTAAAACTTTCAATTACATTTCCATGCTTGTTGGCTACAAATAAAAAGTCATTGTTTTTTATACGGGTGGCTACCATACCCCGTGCCGGACCTTTTTTCATATGCAATTCATGGCCGCTTATGGGAGAAAGAATTCCGTCTTCATTTAAACCATACACATCTATATTGCCCACACCGCCGGCAAACACATAATGTTTACCGCCTTTCTCATAGCTAGTAACAGAAACAGTATTCTCTCCAGAAATGGCTTTAAAATCCTTTCTATACAGCATTAAATCATCCGTAGACTGTGCATTGCCTATCTGCGCTATCGCGAAAATTGCAGCAAGCACATATTTAAATGTATTCATGATTTTCTTGTTGTTCGTCGTCATTATGTATGCTTAATTTAAAACGAATTTGGCACCTGCAATGGCAATTTCCCTGTCTTGATCTATAGTACCGCCACTAACACCAATTGCCCCAATGATTTCTCCTTGCTTGTTTTTAATGGGATAGCCACCGGGAAAAGTCATGAGTCCGTCATTAGAATGTTCAATATTATAAATAATACCGCCAGGTTGTGTCAGTTCGCCCAGTTCACCGGTATCCATATTAAAATACCTTGCCGTTTTTGCCTTTTTGATCGCTACATCAATACTTCCTAAAAAAGATTGGTCCATTCTTATAAACGCTTTTAGGTTAGCACCGGCATCTACCACGGCTATATTTACAAGTACGCCATCGGCTTCCGCTTTTGACTTTGCTTCAAGTAACACTTCCAAAGCTTCATTGTGGGTAATGTTGTAGGTCACTTGCGCATAAGCGCCATCCATTAGTATTAAAAATACCAATGTAAGTATCAGTCGGTTTACTTTTCGTAATTGTTTCATACCTCTCTATGCTGTTTTGCTTTACAAAAATTGAAAACAGTACCGAGAATAAAGTTGAACTTGTTCAACTATGGTTAATTTAATGAAATTTAAAGCTGTTTTTTTATTTTACTTAGAAATTCATGTGTGATGCCGAGATAGCTAGAAGTCTGCCGATCCGTTAATTTAGAAGCAATTTCCGGGTAGGTAGATGTGAAGAGAAGATATCTTTCTTTTGCCGTTAAGCTATGGTTTTGCACCAACCTGCGCTGCCATGCCACGACGGACTTCTGAAACATGATGCGAAACAATTTTTCTGCAGACGGTATTGCCGCGTATAGTTGTTCCTTGTTCTTCCTGTTAATAATTAGCACTTGACTATCCTCTAAAGCCTGAATGTTCAATTCTGAGGGTTTGTTGTTCATAAAACTATCTATGTCCATAAGCCACCAATCTTTTGCGGCGAAGAACATGGTGTTTTCATTACCTTTTTTGTCCAAGGTAAACGTTCTAAAACAACCTTCTAGCACAAAACCTTCAAACTTGCAGATTTCACCTTGTTGTAATATGAAATCTTTTTTATCAATAGTCTTTAGATGAAAATAGCTGCTAAATTCTTCTTCTTCATCTTTTGATAAATGAACAATTTTATTGACGTGCGCTATTAAAGGGTCGAAAATCATTGATGGTCTTATATTCTGAGTTACAATCCAAAATGATTAATAGGACCATTGCCATGACCCAAGATTTTATCTTTACCCGCGGCAATAGCTTGGTTTACGTAATTACACCCTTTTGTAATTGCTTCATCCATAGAAAATCCTAGACTTAAATAAGCTGCAATGCTTGAAGAAAGACTACAACCGGTACCATGTACATTAGTAGTGTTTACCCTTGGGTTGGTGATGATTTTTACTGTTTTGGTCTCATGAACATAAAAAACATCGGTCATAATAAAAGAATCATTATCCACATGACCACCTTTCAACAAAACGGAGATTTGGAATTCTTCACCAATTTTTTGTGCCATAACTTTCATGTTGTCCACATTGATTTTTTCATTGATCAATAATTCCGCTTCGGGTATGTTAGGCGTAATCAAGCTTACCTTTGGTAGGAAATCCTTTAAACATTCAATAGCATCGTCCGCAATTAATTTATGACCGGATGTACTCACCATAACAGGGTCCAATACAATATTAGTTGCTTTATACTCGGTCAATTTAGCCGCTACCACATTGATTACCTCGCAAGAATGGAGCATACCAATTTTAATGGCGCCAAAATAAATATCACTCAATACGGCATCTAGTTGTTTTTCCAAATGTGCAATGGGTATAGCGTGTATATCTGTTACACCTTGCGTATTCTGAGCCGTAGTGGCCGTTATTACCGTTGCCGCAAATGCACCGCAGGCGCTAATACTTTTAATATCTGCCTGTATACCTGCACAACCCCCAGAATCGCTCCCAGCGATACTTAACACACTATTATAGGTTCTATTTAAATCTTCCATGCTTCTTTATTATAGGCGCTATCCCAAAACATCCATTCCAATTTAGATGCTTTTATAAAAGCTGTTTTCATTTTTTGTAAAACTTCTTCCGGAGCATTTTCCGCATACCTATTGGTAATAGCTACCGCATTATTGACCGAAGCTGCAAATTCTTCTCCACCATAGGTATCTATCCAATCTTGATATGGGTTATCTGCTTTATTGGTTTGGTTTTCTTGAATGTAATCCCCAATTTCTTTGTAAATGGTAAAGCAGGGGAGCACGGCTGCCAGCGCTTCTTCTAAAGAATGGTTTGCTACCATACGCGTTAAATAACTAGTGTACAATTCACAAGTAGGCGAGGGCTCATGTGTTAACCGATTATCTTTCAAGAAAATTTGATGAAGCGCATTTTCAACATGAATAATGCCGGTTGCCGAATCCAGAAAAAACTGTGTGTCGTTTTCATGCTGACACTTAACACCCACTGTAGCAAGTACTTTTTTATACTCTGCCAAATACATGGCGTCTTGATTGATATAAAATTGAAATACATCCGATGATAGCGTGCCGTTCATCAGTTCTTTGATAAAGGGCTGTTGTTTTATTGCTTCTAGAATAAAATCTGTTTCTTGTCTTACTAGTGTGTACCAGTCTTGCATACTATTTGTTTTAATTCTTTTGTTGCCGTTAGAGGTTCAACTGCTTTTGAAATTGCGGAAACTACGGCAATACCGTCGGCACCGTTGCTTATAATCTCCGCTGTATTGTTTTTGTTGACACCACCAATACAGACCACAGGTTTGTCATATACTTTTCGTATTGATCTAAGACCCGAAATTCCTAAAGGTTTTGCCAAGTCTGCAGTTTTCGTATCCGTTGAAAAAATAGGGGAGATGCCAATATAATCTGCCGCTTGGGCATTATCCTTTATAGCTTGTTCCAAAGTACTTACCGATAGTCCGATAATGGAATTTTTTCCTAGTAGACGTCTGGCAACATTAAATGGCATATCGGTTTGTCCAATGTGAACTCCGTTTGCATTCACTGCCAGAGCAATGTCTATACGGTCATTAATGATCAATGGAATGTTATAAACAACACACAACTCTTTTGCATGAACGGCACGTTTGTAAAATGTAGCCGTGTCGCAGGTCTTCTCACGTAATTGTACCGATGTTACACCGCCCTTTAAAGCAGCTTCTAGAATAGCAAAAAAGGTATTATCGTCCCTAATACTATCATCGGTAACATACATTAAAGCGTAATCTATTTTAGGCATTCGTCTTAACTTTTACCGCTAAAACTTCAGGGGAAAGCTCATATAGACTATCATAAAAATTCATTTGAAGACTACCCGGACCGGCACTCTTTTCATTTGCCATATCACCTGCAACGCCCATTATGGCCATTGCCGCAACTGCAGCTAAATGTGTATTTTCCTCAACACCCAAACAAGCACCTACCATAGCGGTTGCCGTACAGCCCATTCCGGTAATTTTTGCCATTATCGGGCTTCCATTTTCTATTTTGCTAATAGTATCTGCAGTGATGATGTAATCTATAGCACCACTGATCACTACGGTATTATTGAGTTGCTTGGCAAGTAGGGTAGCACCCTCAATGGCATCTTGGGTGTCCATAGTACTATCAACACCCTTAGTGGAATTGGTCAATTTTGCCAGGGCCATAATCTCCGAGGCATTTCCACGAATTACATTGGGTATTGCTGTCTCTATGATCTTCTGTGCCACTTCCGTTCTGTATGCAGATGCACCAACGCCAACCGGGTCGAAAACAAAAGGGGTATTGGTCGCCTTGGCTTGTGCTGCAGCCATTAGCATACTTTCTACCCATTTTTCGCTCAGTGTTCCCATATTGATAACCAGCGAAGAAGAAATAGTAACAATATCCTTGACCTCTTCTTTAGCGTGAGCCATTACAGGAGATGCACCAACAGCCAATAAAGCATTGGCAGTATTGTTCATGACTACATAATTGGTAATGTTATGAACTAAAGGACTCTTACTTCTTATTTCTTGTAATATCTCGGAAATACTGCTCATTGAATAATTATAATCGGTTATTTTGGTGAGCAACTAAGTTCGCTAAATTCAAAAAAATAGAAAACAATAATGTATTAGTATTGTGTAAAGTTATTAACGTTAGTTTCTTAATAATGATTTAAATAGCTTAAGCAAACAGTTTTTTGAACAATAGACGTCTACATTTCAATGGCTGATATGGTAGCCACCTTTACTTTGATTTGTAATCATCGTTTTTAGAAAAATACCCTTCGTTTGATACTGCAGCATCGCTAACTTCTATACCAGCCGTTTTGAACCAAACTTCTGCATAATTACCATCGGCATATTGCTTTTGAATATCGCCACCATGGGTTTCTGCACCAGAACACCAGTTCATGTTTTCATCTGGAGATTTTCCGTTGGTTTGATTATAAGCGCCCAATTTAAAAAAGCAGCCTTCACCAGCGTATGCCTCTTTGCGTTCAACACCATCTTGACCAATTGGGAAGAACAATTTCTTGGTTTGCTCAGGTATATCCGCCTGTGTTGGGTATTCCGATTCCAATAAATTTTTGGTAAACGTTTTGGTATCATGTCCGTCACTCATAAACTTTAAGCTCATGATACCGTCTTTTACAATAACCTCATAGCTGAATTCTTCACCTAGCGCTATGCCATCTTCAGGTTCCGCAGGATAAGTATCCACAGTTTCACCAACTACCGAAAAATCATTGCCCCAAACAGCGGTAGAGTAGTCCCATCTCTTAGAATTATCATCGCCAGCGGTATTGATCTCATAATGCCAAAATACAGAGCCTTTGGTATGACCTGGGTATTTTTTATAAAAGATTTTCAATGGCTCGTTTTCAAAGGCATCTGCGCTATGAATTTGACCCACAACTACCGCGTGGGTTGCTGCCACACGGGCATCTCCCGTAGATGACACGTTCATTACTTTAAGAGTTGCCGTCAATTTGTCATTTGCCGTTTTTGGGTACCATTTTTTAATTTGCGCCAGTTCGGTCCTGGTATTATTGGAAGAGCCATGGGTATTGCCACCATTGGGTGCTTTAAAAACTACCCAATCATCTTTACCATCATTGGCAACGTAGAAGAAATCTTTGTTTTCAAAGTTATTGGCTATTCCCGCATTTGAACCATCGCCCAAAATTAATTTCCAATCATCAAAGAACGGAATTACCTCACTTGCGTAAACCATTTCTTCTGGATCATTCTCAATAGGAGCATCATTTGTTTTCTTGGTTGTGTTCTTACAATTAGTAAAACAAAAAATTGTTACTAACGATGCCAAGGCAATTATATGTTTTTTCATTTTCTTACGATATAAAGCGATAAGATAGGAATAGTTTAAACAATTAATAAATTATAGGATATTTTCTATTGAGATAATGAAGAATAACCTTCTATTCATGAATATCTTGCCAAACCATTACCACTTTACCTCGTGTACGCATTTTTTCAATATGTGCTATTGCTTCTGGTATCTGGGTATACGGATATGACTTTTCTATGTGGACCTTGATTTGTTCTTCTTTAATAAGAGAAGCCAAAACTTTCAAATCTTTAGTATTCGCTTCAGCCGTAAATTGGGTCAATGGGAACTTACTGAAAGCTTTTTTCAATAAAACGGCAAACATATGCCCTATAGTAGTAAAACCAACCATAACACCTCTTTTGCCCATTCGTGTATAATCGGAATGTGTTAGATTGCCATGAACATCAATGACTACATCATAATCTCCTTTATGCTGGTGAATATCTTCCTTATCATACCCGATGGTATTATCTGCGCCCATTGATTTTACAAAGTCCGAATTTCTGGAAGAACATACAGCCGTAACATGTGCTCCGTATGCCTTGGCAATTTGGACCGCAAAATGACCCACACCACCAGATGCCCCATTAATCAATACAGATTCTCCATTTTTTATGTTTCCATGCGTAATTATTGCCTGATAAGCTGTTAGACCGGCAATGGGAACACCTGCCATGGTAGTGAATTTTGTATGCTCTGGCATTTTAGCACAGACATTGGCCGGAACACAAGCAAATTCTGCAAAAGCACCACCATCTAACATTTCACCAAATACATGGTCTCCATTTTTAAAATGCTGCACGCCAGAACCAATTTCTACTATAATTCCTGCAAAATCAGCACCTAATATGGCATCCTTGGGTTTAAAAAGTCCGAACGAAAATCTAGCAAAAAAGGGCTTTCCCTGTAGAATATGCCAATCCGCCGCGTTAGCGGAATTCGCCATTACCTTTACCAAAATATGATTGGTTTTAACTACCGGTTTAGCAACTTCTTCCATTTGAAGAATCTCCGGACCGCCATATTTATACTTGGTAAATGCCTTCATATCCTCTAAAATTGAAATTAGTTACTTTACCTCGTTCTCTAACTCGCTACTTGTCTCAAATGATTTAATATTGTTTAAGGTGATCGTAGTTATTTGATCCATTGCTTCTTTTGTAAAATATGCCTGATGCGATGTAATCAACACATTAGGGAAACTTAATAGTCTCAATATCATATCATCTTGAATGATATGTTCTGAATGATCCTCAAAAAACAGATTTTCTTCCTGCTCATAAACATCGATTCCCAAATACCCTATTTTTCTATCTTTAAGTCCGGCAATGGCATCTTCCGTTTTGATCAGGGCACCTCTACTGGTATTGATGATCATAACACCATCTTTCATTTTAGCAATAGATGCTTTATTGATGATATGCTTGGTATGTTTGTTTAAAGGACAGTGCAACGATATAATATCCGATTTTTGAAATACTTCTTCAAGCGGTAAAAATTCTATCCCTGCAGCTACCAGTTCTTCATTTTCAGCAATGTCATATGCAATGAGCTTACTTCCAAAACCTTTTAATAATTTACTGAATGTTGCTCCAATTTTTCCCGTTCCAATAATACCTATGGTTTTATTGCTCAGGTTGAAACCAATAAAGTTCTTTAATGAAAAGTTGCCTTCCCTGACCCGGTTGTAAGCTTTGTGCGTTTTACGGTTAAGGGTCAATATTAAAGCCAAGGCATGCTCTGCAACCGCTTCTGGCGAATAGGCAGGCACCCTTACTACTTTTATGCCTTCTTTGTCCGCAGCTTCTAAATCTACATTGTTGTAGCCAGCGCAGCGTAGTGCTATTAGTTCTATACCGTTGGCGGATAATATTTTAATAGTTTCTTCATTGACTACATCGTTTACAAAAACACATACCACATTGCAATCTGCCGAAAGTTTGGCAGTATCTGGATTTAAAGCGGTTTCATAAAATGAAAAATTATAGTCATATTCGGCATTATACTTTTCAAAATACTCTTGGTCATAAGATTTGGTACTGAATACGGCAATGTTCATTAAGATAGTTTTGATGATGAATAGTATCTTAAAGTTAACTATACTAGTTTAGTAATCCAATCCTATTTCACGAGTTTTTAGAATGGTGTTGTTACTATCTATTTTAATAGTTCGGCTATTTCATTATTGCCCTGCATTTTTGCATGTGATAAGGCCGTATTACCACGGTTATCCTTAATTGTTGCGTCAGCGCCATTTTTTAGCAAAAAATTGACAATATCTTTATGACCAAAAGTACTAGCATAAATTAACGCCGTTGCATCATTATAATTTTGCTGATTGACCTTGGCTCCGCTGTCAATAAGCATTTTAGCTATTTCAAAATTACCTTTAAAACAAACACCCATTAATGCGGTATTGCCAGATGTATCTTTAGCATTTACATCGCAACCTTTCTCCAATAGAAATGAAACAACCTCTTTTTGGTTGTTATATGCTGATAATATTAAAGGGGTAAACCCCTTACTATCAACGGCATTTATTGACTCCTTATTTTGATTGTAAAGATTGCGTAATGTTTCTACATCTCCAGTTCTAGAAGCCTCAAAAATGTTTTGAGCGTTACCTGTAAGTGTACTTATCATAATAGTTAGTATTAGTAAATTCTTCATTATTTTCTGTATTGGAAAAGAGGATGCATAATAGCACCCTCTTTTTAGTATAAATATTTAATGCATGAAATCTTTCTGTGAAAAACCTAGTGCTTTTGCTAAAGCCATTCCAAAATTCCTATCTGCTTGATAGAAATGACCAATCATGGTTTTTTGAATGTTTTTATCTGTTACAGCACTTAAATCGCCACTTAAGTTTTTAATTAAATTTTCTTGCTGTTGTTTAGATAGCGTTCTATAAAAATCCCCAGCTTGGGCAAAATCATTGGTTTTAGAGATTTTCTTTTGTGTAATAGTTACATTGCTAAGTGTAGTTTCTGATTGCTTGTATTGTGGATCTTCTGCTAAAGCCGCTTTTGAACTTGGTTGGTAGTTCACATCCGGATTTTCAAATCTTTTATTTCCTGCACTGTTCCAACTATCAGAATTATAGTTGTTAGGTTCTTCTAAAGGCTTGTTGACTTCCAATTGTAAAAAATTAGGACCAAGACGATGTCTTTGTGTATCAAAATAAGAGAACAATCTACCTTGTAACAATTTATCCTCAGAAGGTTCTACACCTGGAATTAAAGCACCTGGAGAGAAAGCAATACTTTCTACCTGCTCAAAAAAGTTTACCGGGTTCTTATTTAAAGTCATGGTACCAATTTTAATTTTTTCAATTTTATCGGCTGGCCAGTCTTTAGTTGCATCTAAAGGCCAAAAGTCGAAAGAATGCATGTCCTCTGGCTTGATTAACTGCACATACAAATCCCATTGAGGATAATTTTTATCGTCAATATCCTTTCTTAAGCTCATGGTAGCATGTTGCCAATCTTTGCCTTGTTGTTCAGCGGCTTCTTCAATAGTCAAGTTTTTCTCTCCTTGTTTAGAAACCCACGAATACTTTACATAAGTAACATCTCCTTCGGCATTTATCCATTTATAACCGTGCACACTGCTACCGTTCATGTATTGGTATCCTTTTGGAATACCTAAATCCGTATATAATCTTGTAAGCATATGTGTAGATTCTGGCACATGCGAAAAGAAATCGAAAAATCTGTTAGGATCCTGTTTATTGGTTACAGGCGAAGGTTTTAACGAGTGTACCATGTCCGGGAATTTAATGGCATCCCTGATAAAGAAAATTGGCAAGTTGTTACCTACGATATCATAATTTCCTTGTTCCGTATAAAACTTAACGGCAAAACCTCTTGGGTCTCTTGCAGTTTCAGGAGAACCTTTTCCATGTATTACGGTAGAGAAGCGAACGGCAAGGTCTGTCTTTTTGCCAACTTGTGAAAATAATACCGCTTTTGTGAACTCGGACATATCTTTAGTAGCTTCAAAATACCCCGATGCTCCTGCGCCTCTAGGGTGTACCACTCGTTCTGGAATTCTTTCCCTATCAAACGCTGCCAGTTTTTCTACCAAATAAATATCTTCCAATAAAACGGGTCCATATTCACCTACGGTTTTGGAATTCTGATTATCGCTAACTGGAACACCACCATTTGTAGTTATTGTGTTGTTAGACTGGGCCAAACCTACACCTGCCAAGGCTAGGGTAATAAGCGTCACTAATCTTTTTTTCATTCTTTATAGATTTATGTTATAATGATGAAGCAAAATTCAATTAGAAGCGCTTATCAATCAAATTAATACTCTATATACTTGTATTGCTAAAATTAATATGCCACCTAAATGACCTTGCAACAATTAGAATATGTGATTGCACTAGACGCTTATAGACACTTTGTTACGGCCGCAGAAAAGTGTTTTGTTACCCAACCTACCATAACCATACAGGTTAAAAAATTAGAGGATGAAATAGGATTTTTAATTTTTGACAAGAGTAAGTTCCCTCTAAAGCCTACCAGTTTAGGGGAAATGTTCATATTGAAGGCTAAGATGATATTGAAAGAAGCCTGTGAACTTAAAAATATGGTGAATATTGAGTTGAACAGTATTGAAGGGGAATTTCGTTTAGCCGTATTGCCCACAATTTCATCTTATTTGATCCCATTAATTTCCGGACCATTTTCAAAGAAATATCCCAACACAAGATTGATGATTGAAGAAATGGAAAGTGACCAAATTATAAGGTCTTTACACAATAAGGAAATAGATATAGGTCTATTGGTAACACCATTGAACGATGCCCACCTAAGGGAAATAAAACTATACAATGAGCCTTTTGTGTTTTATGGGCAGCCTGGTTTTATAGATAAGGATAAGAACAAAATATCTGTTGAGGAAATAGAAGGGTTAACTAATTTATGGTTACTGGAGAAAGGACATTGTTTTAGAAACCAGGTTCTAAATATTTGTGGGCACACCAATACTAACGGAAACATTCAGTTTCAAAGCGGTTCTATTGAAGCTTTAAAGAAAATGGTAGATAATTATGGAGGATTTACATTAGTGCCTGAAATGGCCATTAGCACTAATGATAATGGCCATGTACTTCATTTTCAAAAACCAAAACCGGTTAGGGAAGTAAGTCTAGTTGTTCAACAAACTTTTTCAAAAGAGGTGTTATTAGATGCACTTAGACATGAGATTTTAGATAAAACTCCTAAAGAATTTGAAAAGAACCAACGCTTTATAAAGATTAATTGGCGTTAGCCATCAGTTTCCTAAATTAAAATCCGTTATCATTTCTAAATTTGATATATGCTCTCTACCGGCAGCCTTTTCATAATCCGAGTGTACATCATTGGCACCGCTTTTAATTCCCTCGTAAATGCCTGCAATTACCGTACCCATAAAATCACCTAATGCGGCTTTTCTATCTGCTGCATAACTATCAATTGTTACTGAATTATAGATCAAGTTAGTACCATACACCTTATTGATGTTTTCGGCCAACTCACTTTGTGTAACGGGTTCGCCAATTAGGTTATAAACATTGCCATTATGTTTGTTTTCTACGAGTAATTTTGCATAGGCAAAACCTAGTTCTTCTCGGCTGGTATAGGTACATTTTCCTTGACCGGCACAGTTTTCTATTCTTCCTTCTTTTACATAGGTATCTATATATTCCAAATCTGGTTCTATGTAAATTCCGTTTCTTCCTATAACCCAGTTGAGTCCGGAATTCTGTACATCTTTTTCTGTTTGACGGTTGCTTTGTACAATAGGGCTGAAGGCGTTATTAATTTCATCTCCCACAATACTGGTGTACACTATTTTTTGTACTCCATTTTGTTTGGCAGCTTCAATCACATTTCTGTGTTGCTGAATTCGTTTTTGAGGTTCATCCATGCCAGATACCAAAAGAACGGCATCTACACCTTGTAATGCTTCATTAAAATCCTCGCGACTATTGTAGTCTCCCTTTCTGATTTCTACATCTAAATATGTAGCTTTTTCAGGTGTTCTGGCAATGCCGATTACATTTTCTTTTCCTATTAAATTGATAAGATGCTTTACAATGGATGCACCTAATTTTCCACTTGCCGATGTTACTGCTATTTTCATAGTATTAGTATTTTGATTTATTTACAGCTTTACTTGTTTTGTTCTTAATGCGATGATTTTCTCTTTTATTACAGGTATTCTAATGAAAAAGCCAATACCAACAATTATGGCATAAACCATCCATGTTTTCTCTAAAATAGCTACGTGTAAAAGGCTAAGTATAATAGCCCAATATGCCAAACTTTGAAGCTTTTTCCATGTTCGTTTTAATTTTTTCATCCACTTTCTGCTTGAAGTGAACAACAACGGAATCAATATTAAAACGGCTATGAATCCGGCTATATAATTGAATTGGGTGAAGGTTTCTGAAAAACCTTCTGCCCAAATAAATATGACAAAATGCAACAGACTCCATACAGCCGTAACTATACCCATAGCTTGTCTTACAAATAGATTATGGATACCAAACAGGATAAAAAACGGAGTACAGGTCAACACGGCGGTCATCCATCTTATTGAAAATTCACCTGTGATATGATATAACATTTCTAAAGTTGACATGCCTTCTTTACCTCCATTTTCAACTAAAGTGAAAACAAATCCATTAGAAGTATCAATTTTAAACATGGCACTTAAAATGAACATTGGTATTATGGCAAGAATGGTTACTATGATCCAGCCATAATTCTTTTTTATAAATGGCATATTATAAAGAGGCTTTTAGTTCGTTCAATTCTTTTTCCAAAGCTTCTGCTTTGTCCTTAAACTTTTGCATTGCCTTTTTCATTTGACCAATTTTTTTGAATGCCTCATCATCTTGCACTGCGGTGTACGTTGTTACACCATCTTTTTCTTTGAATTTTGACTTACTGCCACATGTTGGGCAAATTTTTATATCACTCATGTTATTTAGAATTAATGATAACCACTTTACCGTCATGTTTTGGTGTTAAATGGTATTTGTTGGTTTGTTGTATTTCTTTTAAAAATCGTTTTGTATCGTGCATTTCCGCATTATCCACGTATACTATTGTTTTACTATGAAAATTGGGTTCTAGCATTAGAAAAAGGGATAGGTATAAATCTTTCCATCCATCAAGAAATAATAAATCTATAGGTTCCGCATATCCTTTAAGTGTTTCCATAGCATCGCCAATTCTCATTTCTATTAGGTGATCAACACCAGCACTTTTAAAATTCTCAATGGCTTTTTTTGCTTTAGAATCTATAAGTTCGGTTGTAACAATACTGCCATTTGTTTCTAGAATACCCTCGGCTAAATACAAAGTAGATATACCGAATGAAGAACCGAATTCAACCACATTTTTAATTCGATTTTCTTTAATAAGATGTACTATATCTACTCCTTGCTTTTTTGAAATGGCCAGGTAGGTATCCTTAAAATGTATGGGTCGTATAGGTCCTAGAATGCTTTTCGTCAAAGCCTTCATTATTCTTATATCATCGTATTTGGCATCTTCATACAAATTTGCCAATGTAGCTGCTATTTTTTGCTGTGCTGCAATTATCATATTTTGAACCTTTTAAAAGGAACAACCGTGTTAACGGCTATTCCTTTTCTATAAATTTTATGGGCACTGCCAAAGGGTATAATGCCCTGAGGCTTGCCTTTAATATAGAAGTTAGTTTCTTTTGAATGCCTCATGGGCTTGCCCTGAGGTGTTTTACTCTCTAGAGGGAATTAGAATTTTCCGTTCTCGTTTTTCCATTCGGATTTTGCAGGTATAGTAGCAATAACATCCCAGTGTTCTACAATTAAACCATTTTCCAATCTGAATAGATCATAATAAGCGGTATGGTCGCCTTTACCGAATTTACCTTCGCTAACGCTCAGCACATAGTTGCCCTGACCCAAAACCATATGTAGTTCATCATACTGCATTACCAGACCGTTATCCGCAAAATATTTCATTGCTGCCCCAAAACCATCCAAGCCATCTGCCACAGCGGGATTATGTTGAATGTACGTTGTTGTGTTGATGTAGTTGGTCACCTTATCCATTTCATGATTTAAAAGCACATTTTCTATAAAACCTTTGACTACAGCTTTATTTGCTTCTGTCTTATCTAGATCGGTCAGAGTAGTGGCACCGTCAAATTGAGTTCTGCCACTTGGATTCGGCTTTTGAACAGGTAATAGGTTGTCCCAATGCTCAATGATCATTCCATCTTCAAAACGGAAAATATCAAATCCTGCTTTTGGTCCAAAAAAGTCATATTCAGTATGCGTAAACACAAAATCCCCATCTTGAAAAGCACGTAGCACATTTGCTTTAAAGCCTCCTTCCGGGGCATGTTGCATTACTTCACTAAAACCTTGTAAGCCATCTGCCACCTCTAAATTGTGCTGAATGTACGTATTGGGATTAATGTAGGAAATAGGTGTTTGGTCACCTGTATTAAAGCTGTTCAATAACGCAATAACTTTGTTTTTATTAGATAATTTTACATTCTTTAAAGAGGTTAGTGATTGAAATCTGATCATATCTATGGTAGACTGATCCATCATCCCCATGAATTCTTTAGCAACCGCGGCATTCATAAAATCATTGATTACTGCATCTGAATGCGCTTTTGTATCCCAATACGCAACAGCAACTTGTTCTCCTTTTTTATTAAACCCAGTAATTCGTTGTAAAAATCCGGTTTGTTTTTCACTGAATTCTGGTCCAACCCGGTCGTTTACCGTATTAAAAGCTTCAACATTGGCACCTTCCTTTAATTTAAAGGTCATTACTTCTGTAAATGTGCTATTCGTAGCCGTAAATTCATCGGTTATTGTAAAACGGGACATCTTCATTGAAGAACCATCAATCATACCTGCATAACTGGCAACAGACTCATCTGACATAAATTTATTCATTGAAGCTTCTGCATCGGCAACTGATTTCCAATATACCAATACCACATATCTACCTTGTTCGTCAACACCGCTTTGACGTCTAATAAAACCAGGTTGCTTACTTGTAAAAGTTTCTTCTACTTCAGCATCTAATTTGTTAAATTCCAATTCACTTACGGTTGTCTTGATATTGAAACTAGTTACTTCTAAAACAGTCTCAACTTTTTTTTCTGGGCTGTTACAGCTGGCTATTGCCATCGTAAACAGACTAATTGCGAATAATTTTGATTTCATAATTTTCATTTTAGTTGATTTTAAGTGTAATTCTACACTGCAAAACTAAAATGGCAATAGTGGTATTCTATTATCAAAATGAGGCTAAGAATGGTAAATGTGAGTAATTATATTAGACTGTTTCTGAATGTTTTAGGAGAAACACCAGTATTTTTTTTAAAAAATTTGGTAAAATTGGTAAGCTCATCAAAGCCAATTTCGTACGCTATTTCTTTAAAGCCGTTATCTGTACTGACAATTGATCTTTTTGCTTCAAGAATTACGTAACCGTCAATAAAGGTTTTAGCTGTGTCCAAGGTAAATTCCTTAACTATTTCATTTAGGTGTTTGGTAGTAATGGTAAGCATTTCGGCATAGTCTTTCACATTCCTTGTAGTAGCATAATTTTGTTCTACTAAGTTTTTAAATGCGATGAAAATGGTGTAGTTCTTTGCATTATTATAGGGTAATTGCTGATCAAATTCTCGTTCAAGTCTCAATAAATAAAGATTGATCAAAGAGGCCACTATATTATTTCTAGCATAATCATTTGAATTCCTAAGCTCTTCATTTAATTCCTGTATAAAGGAATGATTTATCTCTTCATTTTCTGAAATAGGGGATGTGATGTGATAATTATACAGATGCGAAATCATATTGATCGAGGATTTTGAGAAGTGGTTCATCACAAAATTTTCTGTAAACAACACCAAAAACCCTTTGTAAGCGGCATTCTTCTGAAAAGCATGAACTTGACCTTTTGCCAATTTTAGTACCGAGCCTTTTTGTACGGTATAATCTTTTAAATCTACTTGATGTGTGCCATTGCCATCTGTAACGATCAATAATGCAAAAAAATGAATTCTGTGTGGTTGGGTAGGGTTATGATCTGTTATTTCAGGGATTCTAGCAAAAAACTTGGTCAGATTTAAACACTCAAAACTATGCTTATTATCGGCATCTTGAAATGATATGTCGGGTATGGTTTTCAAATCTAATACTATAGATTATTAATAACCAATAGGTATCTCAACCCTGTTCATATCCCAAGCAATATACATTAGAGCAACACCTTGTTCTGAGTCTTCAAATTGAATGGAAAATTCTTCTACGGGTTGATCGTTCTGTAAGACATGTGCATCAACTCTTAAAACATCATTTTTATCATCATAGCTATAGTGTCCCCATTGATCAACATCGCTGTTAAATATAATGGTCCATATCTCTTCGGTAGGTATAGCATACATAGTATACGTTCCTTCCCTAAGTAATTTACCATCTATTTTAACGTCTTGATAAACCTTTATCTCAGTTGCCTCATTAGCACCAAGTCGCCATATTTCATTGTAGTTGACCATACCACCAAAAACTTGGCGACCTTTCTTTTGGGGTCTACTATAATCTATTTTTAGAATAGGGCTGTCAGGTAAATTTCGCTCTGGAGCAAATTTTATATCATGGGCAAAATGATCAGGTAAATACGCCCTGTCTAACGGACTTTTATCTAAGCCCCTAAAACTTTGGGCAAAACTAACTGAAGTAACTAGGCTTAGGCAGGCGATAAGTAGCGTAATTTTTTTCATAATAATTAAATAAGTTTAAAATGATTTAGCATTTAAATTTAATGATAATTAAAATGAAAACTAGACTATTCGCTAGGTATCTACCTAAGAATCAACATTGCTTATAACATCAATCCTCCGGTCGCTTCAATACGTTGACCGTTGATCCAACCTGCATCTTCTGTACACAAGAAGGCTACAACACCTCCTATGTCTTCGGGTTCACCAACGCGACCTAAAGCCGTATTACTACTAATTTTCTGACGTCTTTCCTCATTATCTTTATTTGCGCCACCACCAAAGTCTGTACCAACGGCACCAGGAGCCACTACATTTGCCCTTATTTTTTTTGAACTCAACTCTTTTGCCAAAAACCTTGTAAATACATCAATACCACCTTTCATACTTGCATACGCAGAAGAACCCGGTATGGTAACACGTACCAACCCAGAGGATATATTTATAATACCGCCACCATCATTTAATTGGTCTACGGCATGTTGGGTTAGAAAATAAACGCCTTTTAAGTGAATGTTCATCATATCATCAAAATCGGCTTCGGTGGTTTCTAAAAAAGGCTTGTAAATTCCCGTTCCGGCATTATTTATCAAATAATCAAATTTAGCTACGCGATAATTTTCATTCAAATACATGCTAATTCTCTTAAAAAAACTAGAGAAATTTGACGTATCGCTTGTATCTAATTGAAATGCAACAGCTTTTTGCCCCAGTTCTTCAATTTGTTTGACCACTTGTTCAGCAGCCTCTTTTTTGGAGTGGTAGGTCAAAATTATATCTAATCCTTTTTCAGCGATCTTTAATGCAATATTCTTACCTATTCCACGGCTACCACCTGTAACCAAGGCAATTTTTGAAGATGATTTCATGATGTTCAATGTCTATAATTTGTGAAGTTTTTAGTGTAACTAAAATACAGATACCGTTTTTTCAATAGTACTTCAGCTACGTTATTTTTTTATTAAAGTTGATCTTTACTTAAGTTTTGGGGTCGCGTTTAAATAATTGAATTAGATCAAATACCAAAACACAGAAAACAACCCAGATAAAACCAGCAATGAATCCGCCCGCAATATCGGATGGAAAGTGCACCCCTAAATAAATTCGACTAATACCAATACTTAAAATTACCGTTAATAATACTATCACCAATAAGTATTTAAACACTTTTTGAATGTCGAATTTGATCACCAAAAAAATGAGAAAGCCATAGAAAGCCATTGCACTCATGGCATGTCCGCTAGGATAACTTAAGGTTTCCACAGAGACCAAATGTTCTATTCCTGGTCTAGCTCTATCAATAAATCGTTTTAACATCATATTTGAAACTGTTGCCAATGCTAACACCAAAGTTGCCTGTACAATATATTTCCAACGTTTAAAGACCAAAAGGGAGACTAACAAAAAAATGGATAATACAATTAAATAACCATAAGTATCGCCAACATTGGTCATAAATTTAAAGTAGTTGGTTAAGCTAGGTGTACGTCTAGAAACAATGTAATCGGTTATTGCAGTATCATAATTGGCAAGCATTTCGGTCTTTAATGTCTCTGTTAATTCTACAAATAGATTTATGCCGCCAACGACTATAACAAGGGCAATAATTACAGTTATCACATAAGGTAACGTTGTATTGTACTGGTTAAGCTTATTTTCTAAAAATTCTCGTAGCGATTTTATAAATGTAAAAAGGGATTGTTTCATGAAACGATCTATTTAATTCGATGTAAACTTAGCCGATATGGGTCAATATCAGTGTTTCAAACAAATTGATAAATAACTCGTTTGAGTTAAACTCATTTTTTAAAGGGGTATGTGATCATACAGATTTGGACGAGTATATTCTGAAACCTTATCTTTATGCGATAATAGAACTGTTAGAAATTATGAAATCACCCGATTGGAAAACTGCCATAGAATTTGATGATATTACTTATAAAAAATGTGACGGCGTAGCACGTATTGCTTTCAATAGGCCTAATGTGCGCAATGCCTTTAGACCACATACCACAAGTGAACTTATAAAAGCATTTTATGATGCACAGGAAGATACTTCTATAGGAGTGGTGCTACTTTCTGCGGAAGGTCCTTCAACTAAAGACGGAATATGGTCTTTTTGTAGCGGTGGCGACCAAAAGGCTAGGGGAGAGAAAGGATATGTTGGGCAAGATGGACAGCACCGTTTGAATATTCTTGAAGTACAACGAATGATTCGTTTTATGCCCAAAGTGGTGATCTGTGTTGTACCGGGTTGGGCCGTAGGTGGCGGACATAGCCTTCACGTAGTTTGTGATATGACCTTGGCCAGTAAGGAACATGCTATTTTTAAACAAACCGATGCTGATGTTACCAGCTTTGATGGTGGATACGGTTCTGCATATTTGGCAAAAATGGTGGGACAGAAAAAAGCACGTGAAATTTTCTTTTTAGGTAGAAACTATTCCGCACAAGATGCGTTTGACATGGGTATGGTCAATGCCGTTATACCCCATGATGAGTTAGAGGATACTGCTTTTCAATGGGCACAAGAAGTTTTGGAGAAATCTCCAACTTCTATTAAAATGCTTAAGTTCTCCATGAACCTAACCGATGACGGTATGGTAGGTCAGCAAGTATTTGCCGGTGAAGCAACAAGATTGGCTTATATGACCGAAGAAGCAAAAGAAGGTAGAAATGCATTTCTAGAAAAGCGTAAACCTGATTTTGGCAAGGACAATTGGCTACCGTAGGTTGGTTGTCCGTTGATGGTTGTTCGTTGATGGTTGTCCGTTGATGGTTGTCCGTTGATGGTTGTCCGTTGATGGTTGTTTTAAAAAAGTTCATTTTTTCTTTTGGAAAAATGAACTTTTTTATGCTAAAAGCTAAAAGTGGTTGTTCAAACGCGAAGCGTTTAGCTATCATAAAGCAGTACTTAATACTCAGTACTTTTTACTTAATACTTTTTTCTGAACACTTAAAACAAAAACCACCCTAAACTAAAAAGAGTCCAACCCTTTGAAGATCAGACTCTTTTACGAGAACACTATATGAAAATGAAAAAATTTATTTCGTTTTTAACAACACTGTAAAGATATATATGTTCTTCAGTTCGTAGAAACTATTGTTGTCATGTAAGAGCAATCTGTTGTGTGTTTCTTGAGAATTGTGGTGTTGCTTAAATTATTTAAAGCTAAAGTGTATTATTGAATAGACCTTATGATTTCCTTTAACAATGTATTGAACTGTTCGTCAGATTGCTCTTCCAGTCCGGTACGTACCACAACTAAATCTTTAGAGGGTATTATGAATATGCGTTGACCTTGAAATCCGTTTACGGAATACAGGTCTTTTGATATATCTGGATATTTTCCATTTGCATTCAACCAAAAATGTGCACCGTAGACTCCATCAGAATTTACGGTAGGGGTAGAAACATAATCCACCCAAGTTTCCGAGAAAATACGTTCCCCGTTCCAATCCCCTTTATTTAAATATAGTAGCCCAAACTTAGCCCAATCTCTGGTAGTAGCCCAAGCATAGGATGATAGTATGTAATTACCCATTAAATCCGTCTCTAACAACATTGAATTCATACCAATTTTATCGATCAATTCTTGATAAGGAAAATCTAGATATTCTTGGTGGGTTTCAAATTGTTCGCGCAATATCCCTGACAAAAGATTGGTGGTACCGGAAGAGTAGTTCCAAATTTCGGTCGGGTCCGCGATTACGTTTTTATTACGCTGCGCCAAAGTCATATCCGAATCTAAAAAAAGCATGCGGGTAACGTCTGATATTTTAAAATAATTTTCTTCCCAAGCCAAACCACTCTGCATGCGTAATAAATGATCTATAGTAATATTACTTTTCAGATTTTTCATACGTATCTCATTGCCAAATGGTTTATAATCCATCTTCATTTCCCCTTGATATTCTAAAATACCATAAAGTGTAGCTAATAAACTTTTAGTCATAGACCACCCCAATATTTTGGTATCCTCCGTAAATCCTCTAATATAGCGTTCACCTATGATTTGGTTTTTATGAACCACCAATAGAGACCTTGTTCTCTGTTCAGGATCTTTAAAAGCATTTTCAAATGCGACCTCTAATTTATCATAATCAACATTCGCTAAAATGGTATCTTTTACACCGTTGTTACCAAAAGGAAACGGTAGTGTATCTTTTACGAAAAACCTGTTGGGGATGATATCAAAATTATGCTTCTCATATTCGTCATTGGTCAAGACGGCACCTAACCCCTCCTTGAAAACCGCTTTTCTTGGCATAAGTCCATAAACACTTGCCGTAGCGGAATTATCCTCAGTGGAAACCTCACAATCAGATAACTTGATTAAAGGCATTTCGTGATCGTTTAAAATTACATCCACGGGTTCTCTATCCGCAATAAATACACTGGATGCCATACTTTTTGATGCGTAACCGGAAATGAGGTTCAGCTTTGGGTAATTAAAATAAATAGCGGCAATAATGCCTACCAAGGCAATTCCTAAAAGTAATTTTAACTTTCTCATTATTGTTTGATGGTTTTTATCTGATTGAAAATCAGAATTCTTAAATGGCAACTTACAATTTTTGCCAAGTTTTATCTGCAGATAACCTAAAACTTCCTAAATAGTCAAAATTGCATTCTTGGGGCAAAATCAATGATAGAAAGGTACTCTGGTCTTTAGCACGGTACAAATGATACTCCTTACCTACAATGGGTTCAAAACTAAACTTAGCATTGTAGACCAAATTGTTATATTCAAAATCGGTCATTAATTTATCATAAGCCTTCTGCAAAGCTTCATACTGTGCTTTAAACTGGTTATTAGCACCTACAATATGGGTGTTTTTCCATGAAGTAACATCGGGTGGTGTAATTCTTGGGGCCGCTACACCACTTGCAAATGGCAGTAGTTTTCCATGATATTCTTGAGCATCTTCATCAAAGACGACATTATCCGGTTTTTTTTCTTTTTTCATATCAACAAATTTAAAGAAAAGCATTCATGTATATTGCAAGGTTTTAAGGGTATAGGTATCTTCCATATTCTATTGAAGTCACTATACGAAATCATTATAATTGATGAATTTAAAATTATGTTTTTACTGTATTGTATTTATGGTCTTTATTTCATGCAATACAGAGAAACCTTCTAGGGAGGAAGCCCTTTTTACTGGTTACTGTGCTAGTTGTCATATTGCTCCAGATATACAATCTTTACCTAAAGATATCTGGAAAAATGAAGTGTTACCCGAAATGGGAGCCAGAATGGGCATATTTACCAAAGGAAAACACCCTTATTACAAGCTGCCTTTTCATGAACAAATTGCTGTAATCAAAACTGGCGTTTACCCTTCAAAACCTTTAATTCCGTTAGAAGACTGGAAACTACTAAAGGAATATATAATTGAATTGGCTCCAGATAGTCTTCTAAGTAATGTTCATAAAACTGAAAGTACACCACTAGATACATTCACGGCTTTCCCTATAAGTTTAGATAGCGTAAAGGGCAGTATGATTACATATTTGGATATCGATAGTGAAAAAAACAGAATAATTACAGGTAGCCGTCAAGGAGAATTAAATACATATGATTTAAATACCAAGACCTTTGAGCTTTTAGGAGATTTCGACTCCGCAATAATCAATGCCAGAATTTTAAACGATAGTGTGTATGTCACTAGTATGGGGAAAATGGACCCCAATGAAATACCACGTGGCGCAGCTGTTTTAAGAAAAGGAAATGAAACAGCGGTATTACAGGATTCTCTCCATAGACCGGTACACACGCTATTTTTAGACCTTGATAAAAATGGTAGTGAGGAAATTGTTATTAGCGAGTTTGGAGACTTAAAAGGAAAATTAACCTTATTAAAGAAAAATGATTTCGGGTTTTACGAAGAACAAGTGCTACTAGCTTTGCCAGGTGCGTTAAGGGTAATACCTAAAGATATGAACAACGATGGTAAAGAGGATTTGGTAGTGTTGTTTGCACAAGGTGATGAATCGGTCTATATATTATACCAACAAGAAAATTTAAAATTCGAAGCTGAAAAGGTACTACGGTTTAGTCCGGTCTATGGATCTAGCTGGATTGAGCTTATTGATTATAATAAAGACGGATTTGAGGATATCATCACCGTAAATGGAGACAATGCAGACAAATCTTTTGTAAACAAACCATATCACGGAATGCGAATTCATATAAATGATGGGCAGAACAACTTTAAAGAATCATATTTTCATCCATTAAACGGTGCTACAAGGGTTATTGCCAATGATTTTGATCAAGACGGGGACATTGATTTTGCTTTGTTGGCTACTTTCCCCGATTTTGATAATCACCCTGATTATAATTTCATATATCTGGAAAATAAGGAAAGTACTTCCTATACGTTTTCCCAAGAGCATTTAACCGACACCAAATTAGGAAGGTGGTTTTTAATGGATGCCGAAGATATTGATGATGATGGAGATATTGACATCGTACTTAGTGCCCTTAGTTTTTCATTTACACCAGCCCCGGAACACTTAGAAGAAGCATGGAAAGAAAGTTATACGGATCTACTAATTTTAAAAAATAAGCTACATTAGTAACTATGTTGAAAAGAGGGGTCGTTTTATTTTTTGCCATTTTGGTGCTAAGTTGCCAAGAAGAAGTGGTAATAGATAAATACGATTGGGTGCCTATAGAAGTTACGGCAACGGCCTATAATTCAATACCCAACCAAACATCATACGAACACCCTGCAATTACGGCATGGGGCGACTCCATAAAACCAGGAAAAAAATGGATAGCCGTCTCTAGAGATCTTTTAAAAAAAGGGCTTTCTTATAATACTCTGGTAAAGATAGATACCTTTGAAGGCATTTATATTGTAAAAGATAAAATGCATTCTAGATGGCGTAACCGTATAGATATTTATATGGGTGAAAATATTGAAAATGCCAAGGAGTGGGGAAGAAGAAAAATTACTATATCATACGCTGTTGAAAAGGACAGCACGGAAAGCATCATTAAATGAAAAAGTATCTTTTTTACATCGTTTTAATAGGTTTATTTTCATGTTCTTCATCTAAAACTATTGTAGAACGACCAATTACTTTTAATGAGGAAAGGAAGGTGTTAACCTTGGAATACTTGCAAAACAGATACGGATTAGAGCAAGATTCCCCTGAGATCGACCCTAAAATGATCGTATTGCATTGGACGGTTATTCCAACATTTGAAAAATCTTTTGCAGCTTTTGATCCCGTATCATTACCCAATTGGAGACCTGATATTAAAAATGTGAGCGGTTTAAATGTATCTTCCCAGTTTATGATAGATAGGGATGGCACCATATATCAATTACTGCCAGAAACAACCATGGCACGCCATGTAATTGGGTTAAACCATTGTGCCATTGGTGTTGAAAATGTTGGTGGTACGGATGATTTGCCTTTGACCAAAGCACAGCTAAAGTCTAACATTTGGCTTGTTAGATACTTAAAGGACAAATATGACATAGACTATCTAATTGGTCATTATGAGTACACGCTCTTTGAAAACCATCCGCTATGGTTAGAACAAGATGAAGGATATAGAACTAAAAAGACCGATCCTGGTACAGTCTTCATGAACGATGTTAGAAAAGCGGTCAAAGATTTGAACTTTAAAAAATTACCTACTAATCATAATTAATATAATTATAGAATGAAACACCTATTATTAGCCGCATTGTTTTTATGCTCTTGTTCAGTCATTTGCCAAACCGACAACATTACCTCCCAATTGTATGATACCTATGAGAATTACAAAGAAGGTTCTATTGGGAAGAGACGGATTAAACGAGCAGATATTCAACCATTGATAGACAATTATACGGCAAACGATAAATTTAAGGTTCAAACCGTAGGAAAGTCGATCGGCGGAAAAAAGTTAAGTTTAATTAGTATTGGCTCTGGGGAAACCAATGTATTTCTTTGGTCTCAAATGCATGGTGACGAACCTACAGCGACACAGGCTATATTTGATATTCTGAATTTTTTTGACAGCGCAAATTTTAAAAAAGAAAAAGAGGAGATCCTAGCTAATTTAACCATTCATTTTTTACCCATGCTGAACCCAGATGGGGCAGAACTTTTTCAAAGACGTAATCTCTTGGGTATAGATATCAATAGAGATGCCCTACGATTGCAATCGCCCGAATCTAAAACTTTAAAAAGGGTGAGGGACAGTTTAAATGCCGATTTCGGATTCAACCTACATGATCAAAGCACGTACTATAATGCGGAACGAACAGAAAAGCCTGCTACCATTTCTTATTTAGCACCGGCTTATAATTATGAAAAGGATATTAATGAAACCCGTGGCGATGCCATGAAAATTATTGTGTTCATGAATGATATTCTTCAAAAGTATGCCCCGGGACAAGTAGGTAGATATAATGATGATTTTGAGCCACGGGCTTTTGGAGATAATATTCAAAAATGGGGGACAAGTACCATTTTAATAGAGTCTGGCGGTTACCCCAATGATATTGAAAAACAGGAAATTAGGAAGCTAAATTACACTTCAATTTTATCGGCCATATATACGATCGCAAAAAAATCTTACGAAACCATTGCTATTGAGAAATATGAGGAAATTCCCGAAAATGACAGAAAGTTGTTTGATCTTAAAATAACAGGAGCAAGTTATAACCTAATGGGTAATACCTACGTTTTGGACCTAGGTATCAATCAAATTGAAGTAGATTACCCGGATCATAATTCATTTTGGTATAGTAGCAGAATATTGGACCAAGGTGATCTTTCTACATATTATGGTTATGAAACCTTAGATGCCACTGGGTATACCATAAAACAAGCAAAAGTATATCCAAGGACTTTAAATTCTTTTGAAGAGGTAAAAGCTTTGAATTTCAATGATATTTTAAAACAGGGATTTGGGTATGTGCGTTTATCAACGTTTCCTGCAAAGCGCATTAATTCGCCATTTCCAGTGCACTTGATTGGTGCAAAATACAATGTTCATGAATTGAACTTATCACCCGGAATAAATCCTACGTTCTTTTTGGAAAAAAATGGAGTTACGGAATATGCGGTCATTAATGGATTTTTGGTCAACTTAAAAAAGACCGATATCAATGTACCCAATAGTATGATTTTTAGATAAAGGTCATACCATTAATGGAATAAAAAAAGGGAAGCATTTGCTTCCCTTTTTTACATATATAGATTTTGTGCTTTACATAGCATCTTCTGCATCTAAAAGTGCAAAAAACTTATCTAAGTTTGGCAAAATAACAATCTTAGTTCTTCTGTTCATAGCCATGTGCTCTTTAGTATCGTTCTCTACCAATGGTAAGTAGCTACTTCTACCAGAAGCAATTAATTGAGAAGGATCTACGTCATATTCTTTCTGTAATTTACGTACGATTGAAGTTGCACGCTTTACACTTAAATCCCAGTTATCCGTAACCATAGGAGTGTTAATAGTTCTAGAATCTGTATGACCTTCTACCATAACTTCCATACTTGGCTCTGACTTGATAACATCCGCCAATTTTTTAAGAATATTGTCAGCTTTGTTACTTACTCTATAACTAGCTGTATTGAACAATAACTCATCAGAAATATTAATCATAACCACAGTCTTATCAATACTAACATCAATATCTTCTCCCTCTTCAGAGATAGACTGCTTTAATTTGTAAGAAACTGCCAAGTTCATTGAATCTTGTAATGTTTTAGCACCAGCTAATTTTGCAGGGTCAACATTTTTCAATGTATTTCTCATTTTAGCCTTTGTGTTGTTGCTCATTACAGCTACATCGTCCACACTTGTGAACTGGCTATCGTTCATTTCCTTTAAAGAGTTTATTTTATTATTGTACTCTTCAACACGAGCTTCAATACGTGTCATTTGAGCTTGCAACTCTTCTTTTTCTACTTGTGTTTTCTGTAAGATACTTTGGGTTTGAGATAAGTTATCTTCTAATGCAACATATTTCTTTTTTGAAACACATGAAGTTAAAAGCGCTACAGATACTATAGTAACTAAGGATAATCTTTTCATTTTGTTCTTTTTAATTAATATTAGTTTAATCGTTTTTATATACGGCTTAAACAGAATTACGGATGTTTAAATTTTTAACTCAATCCGTTTTTCCCTGTAAAATACGTCTACAACAAAATGATTATCAATATGTTGTTCATTTCGGTTAAGAGCAAAAAAAAGAAGCATTTACATGCTTCTTTTTACTTTTTGTAGGTGTTATATCTATTCGCAACCTCCGGTAAATCCGTTTGCACTAAACTTGGTTTGTACCGCTCCTTGTCTAGATCCTGTATTGATCTGTATAGCTAAGTTATTTTCACCGCTACCATCTCTTTTAGGACTACAATATTCAAATAAATAGAAACTATTGGCTCTTTCAGAAACCTTTTCGGAGATATCTCTAAATGTTGTTTCCAGCTCATCTTTGTTGGTAGCAAAGACACTAGCCGTTTTACCAACAGCTGTTAGAACCTCAGTGTCAATTTCAGCACCAAGCCCAATACTAAAGAAGGAAATATTGGCATTTGCCTCATTAACTTTTTTCAGGGCAGCACTTTCCGTATAACGTGATGCTTGATCGGTACCATCAGTAAATATCACAACTGATGCAGCTCCGATTTTACCATCGGCCGTAGAAACCTTTACTAAATCTGATGCAATATCGGTCGATTTGATAACGGCTCCATATAAGTCTGTTGAAGGGTCATTACTGATATCATCTGTTATACCCTCAATAGCATCTTTCAATTCAGTTTTTGAAGGAGTAAGCTCATTTAATAAATGTAATTCATCCTCACCATCAAACCAGTAGATAGCCATTTTTACAGATTCTTGTGTAGTAGCAGGCATTACAGCGTCAACAAAACTAGTTGAAGCTAATTTTAGCTCTTCTAGACTACTGCTCAATACACTATTACTTAAATCAAGTACCAATAAGGTATTGTTCGAGAAAATTTGTGAATTTGGAGAAATACGTGCCGATGATTCTGACGTTGAAATGGTATTAAAACAATCATCATTTCTACCTTGCTCATAAATAGTGAACTGGTCTGCCGTTAACCCAGGTACAGGGTTTCCATTGGTATCAGATACTTTGAAAAATACTGACACTTTACCTGGCAATGTGGTATATTGATCTTGTATGGATAATACGAGCTCACCTTCTTCCAAACCTAAACATTCATCAACTTCCGTTCCTTCTCCCAGTCCGTCTCCAGTGTTCAAAATCATGCTTACATCATCATCTGCGTTACCACAAGAAACAAGTAGGGTAACCATAAAAAACACACTAAAGGTTTTTAAAAAATTTTTCATATTCAATTATTACGGGTTCAACTAGCAGAACGCACAAAGTTTATTTAAATTATAGCGAATAATAAAATTAATGTTAAAGATTGTTAAAGCTTACCCACTTGAAGCCTTTAAATTCTACAAGACCTATATTTTGTTAGGCTTAAGCACATAACGCTTCATAATATAAATTATAATTTCACTACATTAGAAGATGTAAAATGCAATGAATGACCCACGAGTTCAAAAGGATATTTAACGAGTATAGACTAGCCAAAGCTTCTGGTTTAAAATGTGTTTTGGCCACAGTAGTAGATTTAGACGGTTCTTCTTATCGTAGACCCGGTGTTCGTATGCTTATACGCGAAGACCATGTTATGATCGGTGCGGTCAGTGGTGGTTGTGTTGAGAAAGAAGTGTTGTTTCAGGCACAATCGGTATTTAAAAACAATTGTGCAAAACTAATGACGTATGATGGCAGGTATAGATTAGGATGTGAAGGAATACTTTATTTGTTATTGGAACCATTTGAGCCAAACGAAACTTGTTTGCATGCATTTGACCAGGTAATTAAGGATAGAAAATCATTTCAATTAGTTACATCTTACGAAAGAACTTATGGGGAACTTAAAGGATTCGGTACTTTTATCACCATAAATGCTACTAATTATGCTTTTAACATGCTAACCGAAAGGCAAACAGAAGCGCTGCATTTTTCTCAGGTTATGGCTCCTTGCCAACGACTTTTGTTAATTGGTGGTGAACATGACGCCGTTCAGCTTTCCCAATTTGGTTTAGGCATGGGCTGGGAGGTAAGTGTTGCCGTTACCCCTAAAGAAGATAAAACCTTAGAGGATTTTCCAGGTATTGATTCCATATTAATCTATGAACCAGAAGATTTTCCAGTAGATATCATAGATAGCAATACTGCCGTATTACTAATGACCCATAGCTATGTAAAAGATTTGAAATACCTAATATCTTTAAAAAACTGTAATCCTGCGTATTTGGGAGTATTGGGTCCGGCAAGGCGAAGAGAAAATCTATTATCGGAATTATTGGAACATGACATGGATATAGACATCAGTTTTGTTGAACGTATTCATGGTCCTGCAGGGTTGAATATAGGTGCCGAAACACCACAGGAAATAGCAATATCGATTTTAGCGGAAATTTTAACGGTAATCAGAAAAACCGAACCTATGATGCTAAAAGATAAGTTGAAAGAAATTCATCATTAACATGGCTATGAAGATTGCTGTATTGATTATGGCCGCAGGTGCCTCAAGAAGAATGGAAGGCATTAAACAACTTATGCCCTGGAAAGACTCTAATTTTCTAGTTGAAACTATAAAAACTGTTCAAAAATCTGATACCACAAGTATTAACGTTGTTCTAGGTTCTAATGCGGATCTTATCGCATCTACCTGTCAATTAACTAAAATGAATATAAATGTATTCACCAATACCCATTGGGATAAGGGTTTAGGTAATAGTATAGCATACGGTGTTCAATCATTACTAAAGCAGCATGAACCATATAACGGTATTTTAATTTGTTTGGCTGATCAGCCCCTACTTGAACACCAACATTTAAACAATTTAATTGACCAATTTGAAAAAAACACTTCTAAAATTATAGCTACGGATTATAATGCAAAAGCAGGTGTTCCTGTATTGTTCCCTACATTGCACTTTAAGGCATTGTCTCAACTAGATGGTGATTTTGGGGCAAAAGATTATTTGAATAAACATACCAACAACATCATCTCTTTAAATGCTGCAAGGCAAATAATAGATATTGATACCACCAGAGAATACGAACAGTTAATGGCAGAAGCCAAAAAAACACATATTTAGCAAATGACCCGACTTAAGAGCACTTTTTTAATAACTATTTTGGCCGTAGTTTCATTACCTAGTTTTGCCCAAGAAATGGGCTTTGAAGAATACAATCCAACATCTACATTAGTTGTACCGGGAACAGAGATCACAAAAGCAAAATTCCCGTTCATTGATGTTCATAGCCATCAAAGAGATATGTCTGTAGAAGCCTTAAATGGACTAATTACCCACATGGATGCCATGAACGAAGCCATAATGGTGAACCTAAGTGGTAGATCGGGCAAAAGTTTAAAAGAAAAAGTAGATAATATCAATAAAAGCTATCCTAATAGATTTGTAGTATTTGCCAATGTTGATTTTGAAGGAGCAAAAGATATGGCATGGGGCGAACAAGCTGCAGCTCAATTAGAACAAGACATAAAGAATGGCGCTAAAGGACTAAAAATATTTAAAAGCTTAGGACTGAGAAATAAAGATGCCAATGGCAACCGATTGGCCATTGATGACCCTCGCTTAGATCCCATTTGGGCCAAATGTGCCCAAATGGGCGTTCCAGTATTAATACACGCGGCTGATCCCAAATCTTTTTGGGATGATATGGATGCAGATAATGAACGTTGGCTAGAGCTAAAAACCCATCCTAGAAGAAAACGTACGGCAACAGATCCCGCCCCGTTTGAACAGATTATTCAAGAACAGCACAATGTATTTAAAAAACACCCTAATACTAAATTTATTAATGCCCACATGGGTTGGCACGCAAATAACTTAGAAAAACTAGGTGAATTATTAGATGAAATGCCAAACATGAATGTTGGGATATCTGCTGTAATTGCCGAGTTAGGAAGACAGCCACAACATGCAAGAGCTTTTTTTATCAAATATCAAGACAGGGTATTATTTGGAAAAGACAGTTGGAAGCCCGAAGAATTTCCGACGTATTTTAGGGTGCTTGAAAGCAATGACGAGTATTTTCCCTACTACAAGAAATACCATGCTTTTTGGGCAATGTACGGATTAAATTTACCCGATGAAGTGTTAAGGAAATTGTACTACCAAAACGCTCTAAACCTTATTCCTGGTTTAGATACTTCTTTGTTCGAAGAGTAAAACCTACACCTTTTTGAGTTCAATGGTTTCTTCTACAGCAGGAATATCATCTACATTTTGAAAAATGCCACATGAAACTTGTTTCTTGACCAAGCTTTGTGTGCTTTTTCTTTTTGTCAATGCTTCTATCTCAGGATTTAAAAACTGCATATCACGTATTTTTTTAATAAAACGTACATATGTATCTCATGTTGTATGAGTTAGAATTAATTTACCCTAATTTAAAAAAGAATTTACCTGAAAGTGTGACAAATGGGAAAATCAACATACTAATGGGGAAATAAGTTTTAAGAGATGCAGAAAGAAGCGGTCTTCACAAATTTAATACGAGAACATCAAGGGCTTTTGTACAAGGTGACTTCAATTTATACTGATAATAAGGAAGACCAAGAAGATCTTTTTCAAGAAGTGGTATTTCAACTTTGGAAATATTTTGATTCGTTTCGTAATGATGCCAAAATAACAACTTGGATGTATCGCGTGGCAATGAATACATCTATCACATTTATAAAAAAGAAAAAGAGACGACCAGATTCCGTTTCAGTTGCTGAAGTCTTTATTAACGAATCTGATACCCATAATGAAGTTTTTGAAGAACGATTACGGTTACTTTATCAGCATCTAAAACACCTGAATACATTAGAAAAGGGACTCATTTTTCTATTGCTAGAAGGCAAAAGTTATAATGAAATAGCACAGATTACGGGCTTGAGTGCAAGTAATGTGGGTACAAAAATATCTCGAGTAAAGAAAAAATTAAAAACGAACATGACAAATAAATAAATCATGGAATTAGAAGAACTACAATCCGCTTGGACAAAAATGAGCGATGAATTAGATCAACAAAAAAAATTAACGAACAAAATCATATTAGACATGACAAAACAGAAATATCAGAACAAATTCACTACCATTACCAAATATGAATCTTTAGGCGCATTGGTATGTTTCGCAATCGCATTATTTGTAATCTTTAACTTTAACAAATTAGATACTTGGTATTTGCAGGCATGTGGGGCATTTACGCTCTTGTTTTTAATTGTATTGCCGGTTTCAGTGTTATCAACCCTTAAAAAAATCAAGAATATCGATATTCTAAATGGATCTTACAAAGAGAATCTTAAAGTTTACGTGCATACAAAAAATAGATTGCTCAGGTTGCAACAGATCGGAATTGTGGTTGGTTTTATTGGCTTATTTTTCATTGTGCCGGTAACCTCAAAAATAATTTCCAACAAGAACGTTTTTCTAAATAGTTTAAAAACGGAACAAATTATTACTTTGACTATAACATTAGTTGCTATGGCTTTTTTCTGTAATTGGGCATACAAAGGGTATAAAAAGATTACAAGATCTGCACAAGAGCTTTTACAGGATTTGGAGTAAGCGAATTATTCGGTAAGCTTCTTTTGAATATAATTTAAAATCAGCATCCAATTCATTTTTAGTAGGAGAGAGGCGGTTGGCACATTATCATCGGCAATGGCAGAAATAATGGCTTCATGCTGATTGTCAGATTTATTATAAAAAAAATCGTCATTGGTGAAAGCATGTTCATAGAAAAAAAGACGAGTTTTGAGGTCATTTAGTATTTTGAGCGCTAACTCGTTTTTGTATCCTTTGGTAAGTAATCTATGAAATTCCAAATCGGCTTGAATTCTATCAAGGGCATTGGTGGCATTTTCAAAAACTTCTTGTTGCGCTTTCAATTTAATAATATGCTCTTCATTAAACTCTGAGTTTTCAATAGCCATAACCTCTAAATTGGCTACCAATTCATAGAGATCTTCAGCTTCCTCTACATCTAGTTCAGCTATAATAAACCCTCTATTTGGCACAGCTTTAATTATCCTTGACTGCTGTAATTGTGTAAGTGCTTCACGTATTGGGGTTACACTCACTTTTAAATGTCTTGACAAGGCTGCTAAATTGATTGTTTTTCCGGTCTTAAGATTACCTGTAATCATTTCGGAAAGTAAATAATCTCGTACTTGGTCCCTTAAATTCATTCTAACAATCATGTATCAAATATAATATATCGTATACGATTAAAACTAATGTTTAACTTCATTATTGCCATTCAATGCACTTACTAGCTGCTAATGTGTAACATAGCCATACTATACAGACTATTTTTTCGTTTTATCCACACAACCCTACAATTAAACAAACATGAAAAATCTAACATCTTATTTAAAAAAAGGAATTCTACTTACGGGAATATTGTGCATGGCATATAGCTGTAGTGATGACGACACTACCGCCCAGGATGTAACACTATCCCAAACAGAACTTAAAGCAGTTCTAGAAACCGATGAAATTATTGGTGATATTGATCTTGCTTTATTTGAGCTATCTTCTAACGACAGCAGTACCGGCAAAACTTCAAATAATGATTGCTACAGTGCAGTATATTCAGACACGGGCTATGTTGCAACATTCAATAATTGTGTATTGAACGGAACTGATAATGTTAATGGCACTTTAAACGTTACTTATGACCAACAAGGAGAAACAAGCTCTTTTACAGCTAGTTATGTTGACTTTTATGTAGGAAAAATTAAAATAAATGGAACCAGATCATTCACGTTCAGCACAAATTCAGATGATAGCGCTATAACTTTTGAGGTTACTAGCGATATGACGGTAGAAATGGAAGATGGTTCTATAATTGCTGACAGCGGAACCAAATCTACCACTATTGCATTCAACGATAGTAGTACGTATAGTATTGAAGGTAATTGGACCGTAGTTTTTGAAGGTAATACCTATAATGTAAACGTAAACAGTGCATTAACAAGTGAATTATCTTGTGCTTATGTTTCTAGCGGAGATATGGATGTTTCTAAAAACGGACTCTCAGTAAATGTACATTTTGGTGATGGCACTTGTGATGATATTGCAACACTTACATACCCTAATGGAGTAGAGGAAGAAATTACTTTAGAGGATTAAATAAAATAATGAAAATGAAAAGGGATAAGACTTTTAGGTCTTATCCCTTTTTTTTTTAGCTAACTCAAAAAATTCTTAATGTGTAAACTGTCTACTTGCTACCCATTGCACTCTTTTACTGGTTTTAAAGCTTGAAAAGAATGTGTTTCTCCTTGTTTCCGTTGGTGTATTTCTGATAAAAGTTCTCATGATGTTCGTTTTTAAATCTGGTGAATAGTCAGATTGATTAATGATCGATTGTTTTTTTGATTTGATGTGTGATGAATATTAATGAGTAAACTGTCTACTTGCTACCCATTGCACTCTTTTACTGGCTTTAAAGCTTGAAAAGAAAGTGTTTCTTCTTGTTTCCGTTGGTGTATTTCTGATAAAAGTTCTCATGATGTTCGTTTTTAGATCTGGTGATTAGTCAGATTGATTAATGATTGATTGTTTTTTAATTTGATGTGTGATGATATTAATGTGTAAACTGCCTACTTGCTACCCATTGTACCCTTTTACTGGCTTTAAAACTTGAAAAGAAGGTGTTTCTCCTTGTTTCCGTTGGTGTATTTCTGATAAAAGTTCTCATGATGTTCGTTTTTAGATCTGGTGATTAGTCAGATTGATTAATGATCGATTGTTTTTTGATGTGATGTGTTATGAATATTAATGAGTAAACTGTCTACTTGCTACCCATTGCACTCTTTTACTGGCTTTAAAGGTTGAAAAGAATGTGTTTCTTCTTGTTTCCGTTGGTGTATTTCTGATAAAAGTTCTCATGATGTTCGTTTTTAAATCTGGTGATTAGTCAGATTGATTAATGATCGATTGTTTTTTGATGTGATGTGTGATGAACGTTAATGTGTAAACTGTCTACTTGCTACCCATTGCACTCTTTTACTGGCTTTAAAGCTTGAAAAGAATGTGTTTCTTCTTGTTTCCGTTGGTGTATTTCTGATAAAAGTTCTCATGATGTTCGTTTTTAGATCTGGTGATTAGTCAGATTGATTAATGATCGATTGTTTTTTGATTTGATGTGTGATGAATATTAATGAGTAAACTGTCTACTTGCTACCCATTGTACGCGCTTACTATTTCTAAAAGCGGTTAAAAAAATATTTCGTCTAGATTCTGTTGGTGTATTTTTAATAAAAGTTCTCATGATATATTGTTTTTAATTGATGAATAATAATTCTGTTATACTTACAAGACGACCATAAATATATTTTGTTACAGTACTATGCATAAAAAGGTACTATTTTTAACAAATTAAACTTTTGAAAATCAATTAAAATTCTGATTCACAATATTTTATATTATTTTATAAAAATTAAATTTTAACAAAATATTGAATGAAATAGAATAACGGTGTATCAGAATTAAAAATTATAAGGTTCTAAAATGGAAAAAGAATAGGAGTAATGTATCTTACATATTGAAATTAATCTTAAGTCTTTCAAAACTTTGATAGTTTGAGCGCCACTAATGCTAAATAATTGAAATACAAATCATATCTTTGTAGAACTTTAGAGGGATGCAACTAATATCTGCAATGACCTTACAACAAATGACATCGTAGTTAACCCATAAGCTTTCCTTCGGTTATCAACGTCACTACGTATTTCAACCCCTTTACAGTAAAATCTATTATTATCATTAAAATTACGAATGGCAAAATCGCAACAAACATTTAATAAAACTGAAAAAGAAAAAAAACGCTTAAAGAAGCGTGAAGAGAAGAAGAAAAAAATGCTAGCCCGTAAAGCGGCAGCAAAAGAAAATGGTACTTCGGGTATTCCTCTTGCTTATGTAGATTTCAATGGAAATTTGGTAGACACTCCGCCAGATCCAGCAATGAAGGTTGAAATAGAAGCGGAAGACATTGTACTGGGTATACCAAAGAAAGAAGAAGGTGATGTTGAAGAATTTGATCCGGTAAGAAACGGTAAAGTTTCTTTCTTTGATACCACTAAAGGATTTGGTTTCATTATCGATGCTGAAAACAACGAGAAATATTTTGTTCACGTTAGCGGATTGGTTGATGAAATCATGGAAAACGACAAGGTTTCTTACGAATTAGAAAAAGGCATGAAAGGCATGAACGCCGTTCGTGTTAAAAAAATCTAGCATTCTCAATAACATTCAATGGCAAAAATGCAGCGTAATACCTTATTGGTGATTCTGTCATTTTTTGCCATTTATTTTATTTGGGGCTCTACCTATTTATGGAATAAAATTGCCGTAACTGAACTACCCGCCTTTATGCTTGCAGGAATTAGATTTGTTACTGCCGGTAGTTTAATTTTTATCATCTCAAAATTTTTGGGTTTACCCTTAAAAATTTCCAAACAAGAATTCAAAAATACTTTCATAGCAGGTTTTCTATTTCTAACTTTTGGAAATGGGGTAGTAGTATGGGCATTAAAGTTCGTAGATAGCGGGTTTGCAGCGTTAGAAGTTTCTGCCCAACCCTTGGTGGTATTATTAATGATGCGGATAATACAGGGTAAAAAAATACAACCTATGTCTATCATTGGTGTTATTTTGGGCATTATAGGTATATTCTTATTGGTAGGTCAAAAAGAGATCATAGCTCAAGAAGGTGCTGTACTAGGAATGATACTAATTTTTATCTGTATGCTAAGCTGGTCTTACGGTAGTTTGTTTGTTGGTAAGGCCGTACTACCTAAAAATTTCTTTGTAAATACCGGGTATCAAATGCTAACTAGTGGTCTTTCATTAATGATTATAAGTACATTCCTGGGTGAAAAATGGTCTTCACCACTTACCTGGAGTACTCCGGTAATCTGGTCCATGCTACTTTTAATAATCTTTGGTAGTATTATTACATTTACTGCATTTAATTACTTGTTAAGAATTGTTTCCCCAGACAAGGTGGCTACATCAACTTATGTTAACCCCATTGTTGCAATGATACTTGGTTGGTATTTCTTGAACGAGAATATCACCTTGCAATCAGCCATAGCCTCTGTAGTTTTATTAACGGGAGTATACTTTATAAACACCAAAAAAAGTTTGACCATTCTATCTCGCTTTTCAGGTAAGCGAATTCCTAAGAAGATAGTAGAGTAGGGGTAATCTTTAAAACTTGGGACGGTTTCATTTGACCTAAAGAGATATCACCTATTCTTATACGTACCAAACGTACCGTAGGGAAACCTACCGCAGCTGTCATTTTTCGTATTTGTCTGTATTTACCTTCCTTGATCACCATACTGATCCATGATGTTGGTCTATGTCTACCAATGCGCAAAGCAGCTCTTGCTTCTGGTAATATTGGTTCTTCTTTTAAGTAATCCACATCACACGGTAAAGTTTCATACTTTTTACCGAACAACCCAATGACCACACCTTTAGATAATTTATCTATAGCGTCTGTTGTTACTAAACCATCCAATTGCACCAAATACTGTTTTTCTATTCCTGATCTATTGATGTCGTCACTCCATTTTCCATCTGTGGTCATCAGTAACAAACCTTCAGACTTCTCGTCAAGCCTACCCACAGGCATTGTTCCTTCAGGAAAATCAGAAAGTTCACTTAAAAAGCGTTTTTTTCGAAGTTGACGGTCTTCTCCAGAAGTTAATTGACTTAACATGCCAAAAGGTTTATAAACCTTAAAATGGAAATGTTCCATTAAATTTCTGCCTTACAATTAATATTAGTTACAAATGGTCGCAAAAGATACCCTTTTTAACCCATGAATTAGTAATAAACTAGCGAGATTGTTACCTTTGCACACTCCAGAGAAGATTTTATGCAAGAGACAGTTTTTGAACTACAGGACAGAAAGACAGATAAAGAACTTTACAGCTACCAACAAGGAGCAATTCAACAAATATTTGACAAGTTCGATTCAGAACGAGATGATTACCACCTTCTATACCAATTACCAACGGGTGGTGGTAAAACCGTAATTTTCTCGGAAATTGTTCGCCAGTACCTTAAGAACCATAACAAGAAGGTTTTGGTTATGACACACCGTATAGAGTTATGTAACCAAACTTCTACCATGCTTACAAGTTTTGGTGTTGTAAACAAGGTTGTGAACAGTAAGGCAAACCTTGATGACCAAGAGCGTTATAGCTGTTATGTTGCCATGGTTGAAACACTGAACAATAGGTTGAACGATGATCAGTTGGATATTTCTGATGTTGGTTTGGTCATTATTGATGAGGCTCACTATAATTCTTTTACCAAACTATTTAAGTTCTTTGAAAATTCGTTCGTACTTGGAGTTACGGCAACTCCGTTAAGTTCTAACAAGGATTTGCCAATGAACAAGAACTATGATGAACTTATACCTGGTGAAACCATAGAAAATCTTATTGCCAATGACTTTTTGGCAAGAGCAGAAGTGTTTCATTATGACATGGGACTAACTTCATTGGAAATTGGTTCTAACGGTGATTATACCGTTAAATCATCTGCAGATCTTTATACAAGCCCGGCAATGTTGAGCAAGCTTTTAGAAGCTTACACCAAACATTCAAAAGGTAAAAAGACCTTAATTTTCAATAACGGTATTGAAACCTCTATACAAGTTTACCATACCTTTCAAGCTGCAGGTTTAAATATTATGCACCTTGATAATACCGCAACAAAAAAGCAGCGAAAACAAATTTTAAAATGGTTTAAAGAAACACCGGATGCCATATTAACTTCGGTTAGTATTTTAACAACTGGTTTTGATGAACCTACGATTGATACTATTATATTGAACAGGGCTACAAAATCTCTTACGCTTTACTATCAAATGATCGGTAGGGGATCTAGGGTCTTGAACAATAAATCCAAATTCACGGTAATCGACTTAGGTAACAACCTATATCGTTTTGGACCTTGGGGCGCAGATTTAGATTGGGGTGCAATTTTTAAATCGCCCAATTTCTACATGGATCGCATACGTGATGATGAAGATATTGAGAGCGATTTTAAACTTGAACTTTCAGATGAAGTCAAAGCTGAGTTCAAAAACTCCAAAGAAACCTATTTTGATATTAAGGAAACTTACGAAACTGCAACATTTGCAGGGGAATCTTCTAAAGTAGTTCTTGAACGATCTATAGCTCAACACGCATACATTTGTATTGAAAACAGTGAAGATGTCTATGATGCCATAGCATTGGCAAAGCTATTAAAAGAAGATATTGATAATAGAATTCACGTTTACGGAAAATGTATTAGCAAAAGCACCTATAACTTTTTAAGTTGGCTAAAAGATGATTATCAAAAGAAACTAAATGCTTATTTACGTGAGAATTTTGATTCTGTTTTTGAAGATATACATGGTCACCCGCCAGAAGATTAAAATTATAACTTATAAAAAAGGGCTATTCTTACGAATAGCCCTTTTTCATTGCAAAACTTAACCTTATTCTACGATAAGACTATATTGTGGCGTTGGATTTAAAGGGCAGAAATATACATATTCACCTTTTTCTAATTTAGTTTCTTTAGAATGACCAACCGTGTTGTTCTTAACCGCTGCAGTTACGTATGCAGTTTGAATGTGGTTCTCTGGTTTTGAAGCATCTTTTCCTTTTTTTACTAAAACCAAACCTACATCTTTACCCACATTATTGTTGGCAACGTCAAAAATATAAGTGCCTTCGCTAACAGTGATAGATTTTTGGGTGAATTCCCCTGTTGTTTGCTCTAAGGCAATTTTCTTAACTGGCTGCTTCATCATTTTGTCTTGTGCATTTGCGTTGAATGAAAATGCCAATACGATAACTAAAATTGATAATACTCTTTTCATGTTTTTAAAATTTAGTGTGGGTTTCCCCGTTTTAATGATTAATAATTATTATTTGTAATTGTTTATAAAGATGGTGCTACAGGAAAATCAACCGGAACCTGTGTAGTACTGTGTATATAGTTGGAAATTGTTTTATCACCAACCAATGATATTGTATCTATTAAATTGGCTTTTGTATAACCTGCCGCAAAATAATCGTTCAATACGTCCTCATCAGTGCGACCTCTATTTTCAGTAATATTCTTCGCTAATTTTGCAAGTGCATTTAATTTAGTGTCAAAAGAGGCTTTTCCTGCTCTAAGCTCTAAAATTTGTTCATCTGTAAAACCGTTCATTTTACCAATGGCTGTATGTGCCGATAAACAGTAAATACAATTGTTAACTTGGCTTACCGCTAAATTGACAACTTCTTTCTCCTTAGCTGATAATGAAGTTTTGGCATTGGCAAAATTCAAGTAGTTTTCTAATGCGGTATCACTATTGGCATATGTGGCATATAAATTAGGAACAAAGCCCAATGCTTTTTCCAAATTATCGAAAATACCTTGATTTTTCTCGCTTACTTCTTCTCTTGTTGGTACATTAAATGTGCTCATATTATTATTTTTTTAAATTGAATTTATTATGTTATTAATCTTGTACAAAGGTAAATTGGTGAAGTAGTTATGGTCATGTTTGAAATTCCCATTGACATGTCAATTTTTCCCTCAAAGCAATGAATTGAATACTCGGGCCAGTTTTGAGGAATTATCAGAATCACAATAATAGTCCGATAAATGATTGTGCTTACAATGCTCTTTCACATTGATTGCATTAGACGCGTCTATCCTTTTAGATGTAAATATTTCTATTAAATTAAAAATTGATTTGTGTTTTAAGTTCATGTCTTTACTGTTTTAATTCTACAGTACAAAGATCATCTTTAAGTGAAACTTAAAACGGGCTATTTTACCCTAGTAGTTGTCAATTTTTCCCTAAACGGCTTTTGCCAGTTGTTTCTTAAATTGAGAAGGAGAGAGGCTTGTCAATTTTTTAAATAGCCTACTTAGATGAGATGCATCTTCAAAACCAATTTCATAAGCAATTTCCTTTGCTGTTTTATCGGTATAAATAAGTAGTCTTTTAGCCTCAAGAACTATACGTTCATGTATTATTTGTAAAGGAGTAGTATTGAATTTTGCAAAGGTATTTGAAAGGGTCTTAGGAGATTTAAATAACTTATCCGCGTAAAAAGAGACTGAATGCTCCTCTTTAAAATGGGCTTCTACCAACAAATTAAATGACCTTAGCAAATCTAGCTTTACATCACTGGCAGCACTTCCAAATCCTTCTTTTGCCTTAAGCAGCCTTGTGCTCATTATCATAAAGCGAGCCATTAGCATGCGTAGCATTTCGGCTTGTATCGTATCTTCCGTATTTAATTCATCTACAAAAACCTCATGAAGGGTATTAAACTTTCGTTGTTCATTTTCTCCTAAATCTATTAATGGAAAATGTGCATTGCTAAAAAATAACAACCCAGCACAACTTACTTCTTGGTCATGGTCTTTAATGCAATAAAACTCTCTATTGAACTGATAAACAATTAAATCTTTACCCTCAACAAAATGAATAAATTGAATTGGTGTCAACGCAAGCAGACTATGCTCTGAAATGATATATGGTATGCCATCTACCTCAATAGTGGCTTTATTACTTTTAGTTCTAATAAAAATATAGAGTCCGGCTTGTTTTGGTTTTCCGTAATTCTCCAACAAAGCTTCATTACCAATTTTTAGTAATCCGCCAGTACTAAAATCCTTAAAAACTTCTTGCATGAAGTCTTGGTCTTAAAAAAGGTTGATACATTACACTGGTATTGCATCAACCTTTTCAAAAATATAGAAATAGCACTTCTTTAAAACCTCACGGAAACCTTTCCTCTTAAGTAAAATGGAGTACCGGGAGTAAAATGAATTTCCTCTACAGATGCAGTTTCATTGAACAATCTGCTTTCTGTAGCAAATTGGGTCTCGTTCCATTCGGTATCAAATAAATTCTCTATTATCAAACCCAATGTCCAGTTTTTTATATGATAGTTAAGGTTCATATCGGTTACAAAGTAACCTTCAGCTACAATGCTATTGTCTTCATTTGCTGCTCTATCACCTAAATAACGATAGTTTAAAGCACCAGAGAATTTTCCTAAATCCGTTACCGATAAACCACCTACTGAAGTAAAATCCGGAGCAAGAGGTATATAATCTTCCCCATCAAGTTCTTCAGTGCTTCTAGCGTAGGTATAATTGATATCATTATAAAGATACAGCCAATCTAACACCTGGTAACGAGCACCTAGTTCAACACCTAACCTACGAGTCTTGCCACTTGGTTCAACAATACCAGCGTCACCTACATAAACAAATTCCTGGTCTAATAACAGCCCCCATAAGGTAGCGTTCAGCACAAGTTTATCCGTAGGTTTAATTATAGTACCTAAATCTGCACCGTAAGCGGTTGGCAATATATCCCTACCTTCATTTGCAGTGACTACTCGAGTATCGTTAGAATGAAATCCTAGACCCGTTTTCAAAAACACTTGCCAATTTCTATTTACGGTATACAATGTATTTAGTTTTGGACTCACTTTTGCCTTACTTTCACTTTTGTTGTCATAAAGCTCGCTTAGTTTGTTTTCATAATCGAAGTTGAAATAATCTAAGCGTACAGAAGGATTAAAAGTCCAATTACCTGTTTTATATTCCCCGTCAACAAATCCGTAAAAATTGGTTTCATCTACATCGCCAAAAGCAAACTGCTCAAGGGTGGTTTTTCTGTTTAATGTATGTGACAGAGTTACATCATCTACATTGTCATACCTAAACCCGCCACCTGCAGAATACTTAAAAGTATCATCTTTACCCACAGCAATGTTAATCTGTTCAAAAATAGTTTCGGCACCCATAATGGTCCTATCTTCAAATTGACGAATTTGATCTCCGTTGACCGGATCATCCAAAAAGAATGTAAAATTTGAAAACAACTCAAAATCATATTTACTTATAAAAGCCCTTGTTTTCAAAAATTGGTCTTCACCCAAGAATTTTACATGGTTCAACATTAAGTTGGTTCTACTGGTTTGACCACCTTCAGTATCATCAATTGCACCAAATCTACCTATTAGGTTTTGATCCACCGCTCTTTGAGGTATTTGACCAGAAGCATCCCATTTACTTTGAAAATGCGAAGCGGTCAAAGTCAATTCTTCATTTCCTATATCTTTATAATTATAGCGTCCTAGAATATTAATTCTATTAAAGTTTTGAGGAGAATCAAAAGGTCCGTCCGTAAGATAGACTTCAGAAGCTAAATAAGCATTACTTTTACTACTTTCCAAAACTTTAAAAAGTCCAACAAATCTATTGGTATTGAACTGTCCGGATTCATAAGAAACCATGCTTTGATCTATACTTTTCTTCAGACTTAAATCAACATACCCGGCAGTATTAAAATTTCCTTTATCGGCATAATACAAGCCTTTTCCAAAATTTATATTATTAATGGTTTCAGGAATAACAAAGTGTAGATCTGCATAACCTTGCCCATGCGCATGCGAGACCATGTTTACCGGCATACCATCAACGCTAATGGCTACATCCGTTCCATGATCTATGTCAAATCCTCTTAAAAATATTTGCTCGGCCTTACCTCCACCGGCATGCTGTCCTATTAATAATCCAGGAACTTTACGTAAAATCTCTTGTGAAGATTTCACCGGATCGTTCTGTACATCAATGTTCACTATTCTACTCATAGCATCAACTTTTGATACGACTACCACCTGATCCAAATTTATGCTAGACTCCTCTAAAGCAATTTGCACTCCTTCATTAACATGTTGGGGCTGTATGACCAATACATAAGTTTTATATCCTAGGTTAGAAAAGTAAACCGAATCGTTCACTGTTGTTGAAGGAAGTGAGAATGATCCTGATAAATTGGTATGGCTATGTTGCCCGGTCGTCTGATTAAAAATACCAACATTTTCTAATGCAAGACCTTCTTTATCCGTTACTTTTCCCTTTAGGTTTTGTGCTGTCGCACTGGTTATTACACCAAATATCATAAATAGGCTCAACAGTTTTAAAGCCCTTTTACTGCTAGAATTCATAAAGTTGTTTTTAGAAAGATTGTTTTCAATGATACTTACGACAAAAAACAAGGAAGGTTTTAATTATTTATAGAAAGGCAAAAATAATGGTTATATAAAGCTCTGCAACCTAATTACGCTTTATGACATTTTTTTCACGATAAGAGTCAATTTTTTCTATGAATAAAACAAAACTTTGAAGAGGATTTAAACACTACTAGAAATTAGTTTTATGAAAAAACAAGCATTGTTAATACCATACAATAAGAATATTGCATTAGATAATAGAATTGTTATGGCCCCTATGACCAGAAGCAGGGCCACAAATGAAGAAAACAAACCAACAGAAGATTTACATGTGCCGTATTATAAACAAAGGGCATCTGCCGGATTGATCATTACAGAAGGCTCACAAGTTTCTAAACAGGCGGTTGGCTATGTGAATACGCCTGGCATCTACTCTCAAGAGCAGGTAGAGGCATGGAGCAAAGTCACTAAAGAAGTTCATGATAATGGAGGAAAGATTTTTATTCAGTTGTGGCATGTAGGGCGTATGTCTCACCCGGATTTTCATGATGGCGATTTACCTTTAGCTCCTTCTGCAATTAACCCCAATGCAAAAAGCTACACCCCTAATGGTTTTAAAGATACCGTAACCCCTAAAGCAATGAGCATTGATGAAATAAAACAAACGGTCAGTGACTTTAAAAATGCTGCTAAAAATGCAATAGATGCAGGTTTTGATGGCGTAGAAATACATTCATCTAACGGATACTTATTTCATCAATTTTTTAACGGCACATCTAATCATAGAACAGACGAATATGGAGGAAACATTGAAAATAGAACCCGGTTCTTTTTTGAAGTTTTGGATGCCATTAAAGAAGTGGTGCCCCAACAAAAAATAGGAGCAAGATTTAATCCTTCTTTAGATGGCCTGTTTGGTATTACAATGGACGAGGAAACCATACCAACTTTTGAATACATCATAAAAAGGTTAAATGATTATGATCTAGCCTACATTCATTTGTCCGAGCCATTTACAGATGTTTCCAACATACCCTATGCAGTACAGCATATTGCCGCGCATTTTAGACCATTGTACACCGGTACATTAATGATAAACTCTAATTTTGACAGGGAATCTGGCAACAAAATAATTGAAGACGGCAATGCTGATTTGGTTGCCTTTGGCAAACTATTTATATCTAACCCAGATTTGGTAGAGCGATTCAAGAATAATTATGAACTAGCCGAATGGAATGAAGATACATTTTACACACCGGGTAGGGAAGGATATCTTGATTACCCAACATACAAGGAAAGTAACATCACTGTTTAGAAAACAAATTAGCCCCATAACAAAAAAAGCAGCCTAAACGGCTGCTTTTCTTTTTTAAACTATATGGTCTGTATTTTGTTCTAAATCTTCATTTTCCGCACCTCCCTGGCTGTACAATTGGTTCTCTTCATCTTTTAAAGAATTTTCAGATTTGCTTTGCGGCAGTTTCCTCCCTGGTACATCTAAATCCTTACCAGCAAAATCGACTTTTCGGTCTCTATCCTTGAGCTGACTATCATCGCCATTATCCGTTCTTGTGTTTTTAGTTTTTTCTCCCAGAGCCTGTAAATCATCCGTGGTAACATCAGAATTATAGGTTGACTTTTTATCTTCAGTTTTCATATATAACATTTTAATAATTGAAATGGTAAGCTACTACTTACATCCACTATTTATTAGCACAAATGCCTTTTATCCTTGCTTTATTATTTAACAGGTATTTTAATATTGACTGTGGGTATTGCATCAATATTTTTGGTTAACGAATTAATACAAATAGGGCATTTTAATCACCTTGCAAGAAAACAAATTGAAATGGAAAATGTATTAGTTGCCGGTGCTAACGGTACTACAGGAAAGAAAATAGTTACACTTTTAAAAAACTCTCAATATTTTGAACCTATTGCAATGGTCAGAAAAAAAGAACAGCAGGAGCAATTTGAGAAAGAGAATATTAAAACGGTTTTGGGTGATTTGGAAAAAGATGTATCACACACCGTAAAAGATATGGACAAAGTCATTTTTGCTGCAGGTTCAGGAGGAAAAAAAGTAGTTGAAGTTGACCAAGAAGGTGCTAAAAATTTAATTGACGCCTCTAAAAACGCGAACATTAAGAAATTTGTAATGCTAAGTTCTATGGGAGCAGATAATCCTGAACAGGCCGAAGATCTAAAGGATTATTTAAAAGCGAAACACAATGCTGATGAATATCTAAAATCTGCCAATATAATGCATACCATAGTAAGACCAGGTTCGTTAACCAATGATGCTGGTACAGGTAAAATTGAATTACAGGATAAATTGAACAAAAAAGGATCGATAACAAGAGATGATGTTGCGCAAACTCTAGTAAGATCATTACATGACGATGCGGCCATTAACAGAACTTTTGAAATTATAGAGGGCGATACGCTAATTTCTAAAGCAATGGATGCCAATTCGTAAAAAAAATAAGTAGGTGGTTGTAAAAAGTCAATCTTAATTCTTTTAAGGTTGGCTTTTTTATTGGCACCATCAAAGGATATAATGCCCCGAAGCTTGCCTCGAATTTAAAAGTTTAATTCCTTTAAGTGCCTCATGGGCTTGCCCTGAGGTGTTTTACTCTTAATAACCTCTATACAAACCATGCAAACATTATATAACTTGAAGAGGTTACGTATCTTCGTATAAAAACCAAATACTCTGAACATGAAAAAAACGTATTTAAAAAGTATAGCAGTACTGGCTATATTACTTTGCATACAGTCTTGTAAAGAAAATAAAAAAGAAAACACCACCACTACCAATAATGAGGTGGAACTTGACAGTACAGATCTAGCCTTGTTAGAACTTAATTTGCCAGAAGGGTTTCAAATTGAAGTTTATGCCAGGGGAGTAGATGGTGCAAGATCAATGGCTATGGGTGATAATGGCACTTTGTTTGTTGGTACCAGAACAGAAAATACCGTCTACGCCATACAAGATACCAACGGTGATTTTAAAGCTGACAATATTATGGTTTTAGATACCATGGAAGTACCAAATGGTATAGCCATGAGAAATGGCGACCTATATGTAGCACAGGTAGGTAGTTTGTGGAAATATCCCAATATAGAAAATCAACTAGGAAATACGCTTGAAAAAGAGTTGATCTATGATGACTACCCAACAGAATTTCATCACGGATGGAAGTATATTGCCTTTGGTCCAGATGACAAATTATATGTACCAGTTGGTGCTCCTTGTAATATTTGTAATCGTACCGAAGAAGATGAGCGTTTTGCAACGATAACCAGAATGGACCCTGATGGAAGCAATCGTGAAATTTATGCCAGAGGAGTAAGGAATTCAGTTGGTTTTACTTGGCACCCCGATACAAAACAAATGTGGTTTACAGATAACGGACGTGATATGCTAGGTGATGATATACCGCCATGCGAATTAAATACCGTTACCGAAGCCGGACAACATTTTGGATACCCTTTTTGCCACGGGGGCATTGTTAAAGATCCTGAATTCGGAGATTTACACCCTTGTTCAGATTTTGTTGATCCCGCCTTACAACTAGATGCACATGTGGCTCCATTAGGAATCAAATTTTACACAGGCAATATGTTTCCTGCTGACTACAAAGGAAAAGCATTTATTGCAGAACATGGTTCTTGGAACAGAAGCAAAAAAGTTGGATATAGAATCATGATGGTCGATATTGAAGATGGCGAAGCAGTAAACAGTGAGCCGTTTATAGATGGTTGGTTAGATGAAGCTGAACAAAAAGCAACAGGCAGACCGGTAGACTTATTACTATTAAAAGATGGTTCAATGTTGATTTCAGATGATTACGGAGATGCTATTTATCGTGTTTCATATAATGAGACCGCATTGGCCAATAACTAAATCCTAAAGAGGTTTTTATATAAAAAGCAGTCGTTTTCGGCTGCTTTTTAATTTTACACACACCTTATTTTGCTACCTATGTATTATATTTATACTATAGGTCCATACCAATAAAACATCATACCATGAATACTTTAAGTTCGCGTAGAACATTTTTAAAGCAAACAGGGGTTTTATCCGTTAGCTCCATACTTCCGTTATCCGTTCTTCCGGTACATTACAAGTATAAAATGGGACTTCAATTGTTCACTATTAGAGATGCCATGGCCAAAGATCCGTTAGGAAGCATAAAATATGCTAGGTCCTTAGGTTATGAAGATGGAGAAATTTATGGGTACAACGGTGATAATGACACATATTATGGCATAAAATCAAAAGAGTTTAAAAAGCAGCTAGATAGTTTGGATTTTACTATTTCTAGTGGTCATTATGATTTTTCCAGTCGCTTTAATCAACCTATTGATGTTTTAAAAAAATATGTGGACCAGTGCATTATTGGTTCTAAAAATTTAAACAGCAAATACATTACCTGGCCTTGGCTTGCCCCGGAATATAGAACTATCGAGAATTTTAAAGTACTGACAGATAAGTTAAACATCATAGGTGAACAAGTAACCAATGCAGGTTTACAATTTGCGTATCATAACCACGATTTTGAATTTACGGACCATAATGGTGAACAGGGCTATGATATTATCCTATCCGGTACAGACCCAAATTTGGTAAAATTACAAATGGATATGTATTGGGTAGAACATTCATCAAATAAAAGTATTCATGAATTGATCAAAGAAAATCAAGGTAGATATGTCATGTGGCATATTAAGGATATGGACAAAGTAACGCGTGACTATTCTGAAATGGGTAACGGTTCTATTGATTATAAGAATATATTATCATCCATAGAACAGAAAGATTTACAATACTATTATATTGAGCAAGGTGGTAATTTTGCAAAAAATTCAATGCAAAGTATTACAGACAGTGCCATATATTTTAAAAAACATCTGCAACGCTACCTTTAATCAATGGCATATCCAAACAAAGTTTATTTAAATGGAAATATTGTAGATGCAGAGGAAGCAAAAATATCTGTATTCGACCGCGGATTTATTTTTGGTGACGGATTGTACGAAGTTATGGTACAGATCAATGGTTCTTTCTTTTACGAGAAAGAACATTTAGAACGGCTACAATACGGTTTACAAGCAATCAACATAGATTTTCATACAGCCATTCTTAAAAAAGAAATACCCAAATTATTACATGCTGCTCAGCTGACAGCTATTGACTGTATGTTGTATATACAGATTACTAGGGGAGTAGCTCCAAGGCAACACTCTTTTCCGCAACAATGTCAACCTACGGTAATGATGTATGCCATACCAAAAGTATTACCTGTTATCAATGAAATTAATGCCAAGGTAATAACCAGAAAAGATTTTAGATGGTCTCGCTGCGATATTAAAATGACCTCACTTTTAGGCAATGTTATGCTTAATGAAGAAGCTATGCAGCATGAATGCTACGAAACTATTTTACATAGAAACGGAGTTTATACAGAAGCTTCGCATAGCAATGTATTCTTTGTTAAAGAAGGCGTGGTTTATACACATAAGGCAAATGAACATATTCTTAACGGAATTACAAGGATAGTGGTCATTGAACTTTGTAATTCGCTAGGCATACCTTTAAAAGAAGAAGCTATTTCAGTTGAAGAAATTGAACATATTGATGAAGCCTTCTTAACAGGAACCAGTACCCAAATAGCCTCAATTCAACAGATTGATGATAAATTACTATACTCGGAAAATGAAAAAGGCCCCATTACAAAAAAACTGCAAGAGGCCTTTTTAAAACTTAAGTAGCTAATTATTTTACTTGAAAATAATCGAAGAACTGATCGGTATCCTTTATTTCCATTAGACCAAGTATATAACATACCTCACTTAAATCCGAAAAATCAAGACCACCTTCATCTACGCTTTCATTTAAATATCTGCCATCTTTTCCATTATACTGATTGCCAAGTCGTATTGCCGTATTCCAGATGTTGGTTAATTTTTCATCATTGATTTTAGTCTCCCAAGCTACTTTATCATCAGATTTTAAACCAGGTGTACCATTGCCAACAGCGTTACCATCAGCAATTTTGTGATAATCCGTAACCGTTTGTGTGTATTTAAGCTTTGTAGGTTCTGTTACGGATTCGTTCCAATCACTATGCTGTACCACATGAATATGTTCTTTTATTTTAATTGACGGATTTTGATTTGATATTTGCTTTACCCAATCTGCCGTGAAATCTGACTGACCTGCTTCGGCTACCCAAACATCGCCACCATTTTTAATGGTCTTTACCACTAATTTTGCAACTTTAGCTACAGATGCTTCCCATTCCTTATCAGCATCTGTCCAATTATTTTTAAATGCCATTTTCATTAATTCGTTTGGCGGAACGTAAAGTCCTTCTTGAATACCATAAGAACCAGCAACAGCATAGTAATTTAAAGGCTTAAAATCCGGGTGTTTCAAAAGTGTAGCCAAACCTGCAGCTGTATGTAAATCATCAATATCCGTTTTGCAATCTAACTGTACCAATAATAAATCCTTAGAGATATCATAATTTGGTTTTTGGGCTGTCAAACAAAAGCTAAATAATAAAATGCACGTAATACCTGATATGGCTTTCTTAAAGTCAAATGTGTTTTTCATGTTGTTGAATACTATGAGTTGATTTTTTTGTTGTTTCTACTAATGTATCAATATTTATAATAGCATAATTGATGATTTTCTCATAAATCATGAAATAAACAACATCAGACATAATCAATAAAGATGTTCAATTTAGTTTTACAGAGAGTAAATGTTTCATTTTGAGCACAAAACTCATAAAGTATTCACAAAAAAAGAATATAAGTGATCAATAACCGCTCATTGTCAACTATTGGCGTCATCTTTGTTCACTAATAAGTATTATAAATTAAATTACATTACAATGAGTAAAGGAACAGTAAAATTTTTCAACGACACAAAAGGTTTCGGTTTTATCACTGAAGAAGGAGTTGAGAAAGATCACTTTGTACACATTTCTGGGTTGATCGACGAAATTCGCGAAGGCGATGAAGTTGAATTTGAACTTAAAGAAGGTAACAAAGGTTTAAACGCAGTGAACGTTAAAGTTATCTAAGACATATATACATTCAAGTTTAAGAAAAAGCCCTCTACTATTAGAGGGCTTTTTTTATTATCGCTCATTTTTAAGTCTATCAAAATCTTTCTCTAATTGAAATAACTTTTCTTCTATGTTAAAATTGGTCTCTGGCAGTCTATGATAGAAAACGTATCGTACACGCCACATTTCCTTAATTTCCTTTAACTGGAGTACTACGTCATCTACATTTTTATGATCCGCCCGTAACACAAAACTATCATTGGTAATAAACAATCTCCTTAAAATGATTTCCTTTTCTGTTACCGTAAAAACCAAGGTGCCATTATTAAGTTTTGAATATACCGTTGGCGGCACCCATTCCCCAATAGCAATATCCTTAGGGAACATTCCTAGTTCATTTCTGCTCATTTCTAAATTTTGAACGGTGTATGCCCTAAATTTTTTATCTGGATTTATAGGTAATGATAAAAAAGGGAGATCTTGTATGTAAGAATCCTTGCTGAAATACTTTATATAATCGGTCTGATTCACAGCTGTAATACAAGGTACTTTAATAAAGAATTCTTGCTCACCAAGGTCTTGCTCAACAGTTAAATTGCCTTTGAACTTTAATAAATTATTTACCGTTAATTCGGTTGTTAGCAAGTCATCTATAGGAATGCTAAAATAATTAGCAATTTTTATCAATGTTTCTAGTTTTGGCTCACTCCTCCCTTCTTCATAAGCACCCAAAGTACCTCGTTTTAAGTCGAATAGCTCTGCAAATGCTTGCTGACTAAGACTTTTTAAACTTCTGATTTTCCTAATATTTTTACCGAAATATGACATTTTTTGCTAATTAAATTTGCAAATGATAAATATTTATTTATATTTGTCTAACAAAATTAGCAATAAATATTTGAATTGCTATTATTTTGAGCTATTAATTTTTGTTTAACCAATTTTAAAAACTCAATATCATGTTCGTCGTAGTTATTTACATTTTAGCGCTCCTCTTATCAATTTAGGATTACGCACCAATATTATTTTGTATTATTGAATTTAAGAATCCACTTACAAAAACCAACACAAATGAAAAACCATTTTAATATAACCAGAGATTACCTGCTTGAATTGAATTTTAATATTGTAAAGGAGAATAGGGCAGACGGAATTATGGTTGTTGAGAAAGAAGATTCTGGAATAAAAAATTTGATTTTGGGAGTATCGCCTCCAATTTTGATTATGGAACAATTTATATTCTCCGTTCACAATCAATCTGAAAAAATCTTTAAAAGCTTACTTCAGAAGAATAGAGATATCATTCACGGCGCTTTTGTTTTAGATGAAACTGCAAACCGCGTCATATTCAGGGACACCTTACAAATTGAGAATATGGATTTGAACGAGTTTGAAGCCAGTCTCAATTCATTAAGCTTACTTATGAGTGAATACTCGGACAAAATCATTGAATTTTCTAAATATTAAAAACAATAAAATCATGAATATATTTAAAAGACTATTTAAAATAGGAGAGGCTGAAACCAATTCGGCTATTGACAAAATGGAAGATCCCATTAAGATGACGGAACAAGGCATTAGGGACATGAAATTAGACTTAGAAAAAAGTTTAGAGGCCCTTGCACAAGTAAAAGCACTTGCTATACGTTCTAAGAACGATCAAGACGTTTATAAGAACAAAGCCAAGGAATATCAAGATAAAGCTATTATCATTCTAAAGAAGGCCAATAGCAAAGAATTGGACGCTGCCGAAGCGGACAGACTGGCAAAAGAAGCTCTAATGCAGAAAGAGAACAATGAGAAACAATTAGAGGCTACCAAGGTAGAGACTGAAAAATTTGAGGCTAATGTAAGTCAAATGCAAGGCAACGTTGAAGCGCTAAAGGCGAATATAAATAATTGGGAAAACGAACTTAAAACGTTAAAAGCGCGTGTTAAAGTAAGTAATGCTACCAAAAATTTAAATAAGCAAATGGCAGAGTTAGACAGTAGTGGTACGGTTTCTATGCTTGAGCGTATGAAAGAAAAAATAGCGCAAGAAGAGGCCTTGGCCGAAGCGTATGGTGATATTGCCAATGCTAGTAAATCTATTGATGAAGAACTAGATAAAGCTGCAGATACCACAGAAGCCGCTGCAGATGACGAACTTCAAAAATTAAAAGAACAATTAGGGTTCACAAAAACCAAAAAATAAGAATTTGAATCAACTAACCGACATATTATTTTCTGAAGTAAACATTACGTTGACCGTACTGTTGATACTTCTAATTGTTTACTGGATCATTACCATGATCGGTGGTCTTGATTATGACCTTGATGTAGATATAGAGGTAGATGCAGATATAGATTTTGATGCCGGTATTGAAGGCGGTAATCTAGATTTTGAGGACATTTCAAATGCAGAGGTCAATAAAGACGATGTTATAGGTAAGAAACGTAAACCCTTAAAAAAGTGGCAAATATTTCTCATTTATTTCAACTTTGTTGGCTTGCCGTTCATGTTCACTTTTACCTTCTGGATTTTCGTTTGGTGGTTTTCTACTACCATACTTACAACACTTACAGGTACCTATGAAAACTACATTGGTTTTATCATAATGATTGCGGTTCTTATTCCTGCTTTGTTTATCAATAAAATTCTTACCACCCCGTTTAAAGGATTTTTTAAGCAATTGAATAAGGATGGTGACGCCCCGGTAGATTTTTTGGGGAGACAAGCAATTATGTTATCTAGTATTAGTGAAGATAAACTGGGTAATGCAGAAGTAAAAGCAGATGGCAACAGTCATTCTATTTACGTAAAATCGTTAGACCGTAAACCTTTGCCCTATGGCAGTTCTGTACTTATTATTAAAAGATCTGCGGATCACACACACTTTTTAGTTCAATCTTATAATCAATAAATCTTAAATCATTTATGGAATCCATCTTTTCAATTATTGGTATAGGTCTAGGAGTTCTTCTTTTCCTTATCATCGTTTATTTTGCAATTATTGCCATGTTCTACAAAAAGGTTCATCAAGGTCAAGCCTTGGTAAGAACTGGTTTTGGTGGCACAAAGGTAGCCACCGATAAAGGTCTTTATGTGGTTCCTGTTTTTCACCGTGTAGAGGTAATGGATATCTCGGTAAAGAAAATTCAAATAGAAAGACTGGCTACAGAAGGTCTTATCTGTAAGGATAATATGCGTGCAGATATTAAAGTGGCGTTCTTTGTTAGGGTAAACAATGAGGTTGACCTTATTAAAAAGGTAGCGCAGACTATTGGTGTACAAAGAGCCTCTAGACAAGAGACGCTTGAAGAACTTTTTGAAGCCAAATTCTCGGAAGCTTTAAAAACCGTGGGTAAAAAATTCGATTTTATTCAACTGTATGAAGCCCGTAGGGAGTTTAGAGATGAAATTGTAGATATTATTGGTATTGACCTAAACGGCTATACTTTAGAGGATTGTGCCATTGATTACTTGGAACAAACTGCTGTTGCCCATTTAAAGGCCGATAATATTTTAGATGCTGAAGGTATCAAAAAGATTACCGATCTAACCGCTGCACAAAACATTAAAGCGAATCTTATTAAGCGCGATGAGGAGAAAATAATCCGTAAACAAGATGTTGAAGCTCGTGAGGCTATTCTTGAGCTGGACAAGCAGTTAGCGGAAAAAGAGGAGCAACAAAAAAGAGAAATCTCTAACATAAAGTCTCGCGAAGAAGCAGAAACTTTAAAAGTAGCCGAAGAAGAGCGTTTAAAGTCTGAAACCGCACGTATTGCAACACAAGAAAAGGTAAAGGTTGCCGAAGAGAATATGGAGCGACAAATTATTGTAGCGTTGAAAAATAAACAACGTACAGATGCTGTTGAAACCGAAAGAGTTGAAAAAGACCGTTTATTAGAGGCTACGGAAAGAGAGCGAGTTGTTACCCTGGCTCAAATCGAGAAAGAGAAAGTAGTAGAAGTTGAGAAAAAGAATATTCAAGATGTTATTCGTGATCGTGTTACCCTAGAAAAAGGAGTAGTGGAAGAGCAGGAGAACATGAAAGACATTGAAGCTTTCAAGACTGCAGATCGTGAAAAACAAGTTAAGATCACCATTGCTGAAGCTAATGCACAAGAAGATTTGATCAAAACGATCAAAGCGGCCGAGGCTCAAAAAGAAGCGGCCAAGCAAAAAGCGGAGGAAATCAATATTGAAGCACTAGCACATAAAGAAGCTAGTGAGAAAGAAGCAGAAGCACGTAAGATTTTGGCTGAAGCACAAGCTAAAGAAGAAGCTACCGTTGGTATGTCAGAAGCACAAGTAATGCATGCCAAGGCGGATGCCTATGAGCGTGAAGGTGTTGTACAGGCGCTTATCATCGAGAAAAAAGCAAAAGCAGAGGCTGCAGGTATTGAGGCTAAAGCGGAAGCAAAACGTAAAGATGGTTTAGCTGAGGCGGATGTAATTAAAGAGAAAGCGTTAGCAGATGCTGCCGGTATAGAAGAAAAAGCGAATGCCATGAAGAAATTAGATGGTGTTGGTAAAGAGCATGAAGAGTTCAAGCTGCGTTTAGACAAAGAACTACAAATTGACCTGGCTCAAATTAATATCCAGAAAGATATTGCCGATGCTCAAGCTCAAGTTATTGGAGATGCATTAAAAGCTGCCAAAATTGATATTGTTGGTGGTGAAACAATGTTCTTTGACCAGATTATCGGGCAAATTACCAAAGGTAAAGGTTATGACAGGCTCGTAGCTAACAGTACCAACATTCAAGATGTAAAAGATGCTATTTTAGGTAGTGATGACGTAAAGGGCAACCTTTTGGAAAAGGTGAAAGAATTCGCTGATAAATATGGTATTTCTTCAGATGACCTTAAGAATTTAACCATTGCAAATTTATTGATGGATCTAAAATCCAAGTCCAGCGATAATGATGAACAAACCTTGTTCAGCAATTTATTCAACCTTGCCAAAGGTTTAGGAATGAGTGATAAGAAATTGCGTTAACACCAAAGCTTATTACTTCAACTAAATTAATAATGTAATTTAAAAGCCTAAGAATTTTTATGGCAGAGCATACCCAAACAGACACTACGGAAGAGCATGTATTGGACGGTGGCACATATGATGTTATCAAAAATAGATTACAGAAGCAAAAAGAGCTGTTACAGAACAAGTTAATTGACCTTAACAATGACAGAAAAACAGTTTTTGGTTCTTTAGAGACCAAGCTTATTGCTAATGACCGCATCAATACGGAGAACAACTGTATTGCACGTGATATTGTTTCTTTTGGCAATACGTGTCTGTTTGGTTATAATGTTCATTTTGGGCTAAGGACGGACATCAACATTAAAGATGTTTTTAGTTGTTATCACTTTGAGGATAATAGCTTTAAGGCAATAGATCTTGGTCTTTTAGAGGATGATACTTTTAAGACAGATTTCACCAATCTGTACAAGTATTACAGAAATACTATATTCTCCAATTTTGCCATCATTGGTAATTATCTACATATGGTCTTTCGTTTAAGCGATAGCCCTACAGATATAAAAACCTTTAAATGGTTATTGGTCAACAATACTTTAAAATATGTTGACAACAGAAGTGAACATGAATATAAATTTCCGGTTCAACAAGAATTTAAGTGGCAAGAGGCAAGTAGGGATATGCACCGCTATGGTGTACACTCACATGTTTCTATTAAAGATCGTGTATTTGTTGAAACCATTGGTGGTGACCTAACCATTAAAATTGAAGATAATACCGAAGAAGGCAAAGGTATTTTTGATGAACCTGTTGAGTATGTAGACCAGACTTTAGATGATGGTCAGTATCGTTTTGGAGATTTAGGAAACTTGTTGGTTCTAGAAATAAAACCATTTCAAGAGTCGCCTCGTTACTTTGTTTTTAACGATAAAATGAAAGAAGTACAGAAAATAGAATCTGTAAAAGATGCCTGTATTCTTCTTCCCGATGATCAAGGAATCATTTTCCCAACCGGATATTATTTACAAACCGGAGAATATCACATTTTTGACAATGCAATACCAAATGTAAAATTTCAACAACGCATTGTATCGCCCAACGGTGAGGATTTTCTTTACGTGTTTTATGCAGCTAATGAAGGACTCTATAATCTTATGTCCTTCAACATCATTAGTCAAGTTATAAAAACACCAATAATTTGTAACGGATTTACCATTTTAGAAAATGGTGAACTATGCTATTTTAAGACAGAGCAGGAGCAGACGAAACACCACGTAGTACAAATTTGGCAAACCCCTTATTTGAAAGGTGATTATATGCCATCGCAACATGAAGACACTTTGTTGTACAAAATTGGCAATAAGGACATTGTGCGGGCAATGGCTGAAGTAAACAGCTTAATTACCTTGCTGAACAAAAATGATAATTATGCGGGTCTCTACAGTGATATCGCCAAGTTTTCAAAAGATATTATAGATGCATATTACTGGTTGCCAGAACCGGAAACGCATCAACTTAATATTCCTATAGAGGAAATCAACAAAGCTTCCAATGCCGCTATAGATGAATTTGAGAAGGTTGTACAGCTTCGTAAAAATGCTCAAAATCAATCTAAGGAAATTCAAAAAAACTCATCGGAACTATTCAATAAAATTAAAAGCACATCTTTTAAAAGTATTGATGAATTCGTAGCACTTTTAACGCGTTTACGATCCACTAGGGGTGAGGTTATTTCGCTAAAAGAGGTTAGATATATTGACCTGGAATTTCTTAAATCATTAGAAGAGGAAATTGAAGCACAGACCAAAAAAATATCTGAGCGCTGCGTCCAGTTTTTATTGAATCCGAATGCCCTACAACCTTACCATAAAGCTTTAGAAGAAAAAAAGAGTTTCATAGATACCGTTGAAAAGGTAATAGAAGCCAAGAAAAAGGAAGAGGAAATCAATGAAATCAGTACCGATCTTGAAATGTTGATTGATATTGTTTCAAATTTAGAGATAGAGGATACTGCACATTCCACTAAAATAATAGATGATATATCGTTGATTTTTTCCACGATAAATGAGTTAAAGGCGGCTTTAAAGAACAAAAGAAATTCTTTGGGCATATCTGAAGCAAAGGCAGAATTTGCCGCTCAATTAAAGTTGATTGATCAAAGTATCATCAATTATATTGACATGGCAACCACTCCTGAGAAGTGCGATGAATATCAAACCAAAACATCTATTCAACTCGAGGAGCTTGAGGGCAAATTCACGGATTTCGAGGAATTTATTGAAATCATCATTGAAAAAAGAGAAGAGGTATATGCTGCTTTTGATGCCCGAAAAAATTCCTTAATTGAAAAACGAAATAAGAAGTCAAGCGCATTGACCAATGCTTCTCAACGTATTTTAAAAGGAGTTCAAAAGAAGGCACAGAGTTTTAATACTGCGGTTGAAATCAACGGGTATTTTGCATCGGACCTAATGATCAATAAGCTTCGCGACATCATTACCCAACTGCAGGAGTTAGATGATAGTGGAAAGGCTGAAGAGATAGAGACCCAACTTAAAACTGCCCGAGAGGATGCACTTAGAAAGTTAAAGGATAAACTTGACCTTTATGAAGATGGCGACAGTGTCATTAGGTTAGGAAAGCACAAATTTGGTGTTAACAAGCAGCAATTGGATTTAACCATTGTTTTTCATGACAATGAACTAAATTATCATTTAACGGGGACCGATTTCTACAAACAACTGGATAATGAAGAGTTTGTAAACAATAGGCATTTATGGAACCAAGAGTATGTATCTGAAACCGATGAAATCTATAGAGGTGCCTACTTAGCCTATAAATTGTTTTCCAACTTTAGCGAAGATGAGTTACTATCGCTAAATGACGATGAGTTATTGAAGGTAGTTCAAGAACAGAGTAGAAATGACTATTCTGAAGGTTATGTAAAAGGTGTTCATGATGTAGATGCATCAAGATTATTAAAGTTATTGGTTCATAAGCATCATGAATTAGGTTTGCTTACTTACCGACCAGAAATAAGAGGATATGCTCAATTTTTCTGGAACAGTTTAAATGAAGAGGTGAAAAACGAGTTGGATAAAAGTCTAAAAACAGCAGGTGAGGTTCTACAGTACTTTCCAACATCTAACGAATATGCTTCTGTCGTTGAAAAAATACAGGGTTTAGTAGCTCAATTTGGAGAAAATACTGCCCTATATGACTCATTGCTGAGTGAAGATATTGCTTCCTATATATTTGAAGAACTTAAATCTGATTCTGAGTTTGTTTACAGCAGTGTGGCAATACAATTGAAAGAAGACTTTATAAAATTCCTAAAATCACAACAGGCAGATTTAAAATTTAAAAAGAGCATTGAAGATACGGTTAGTTTAGAGGACAAAGTTCGTTTAGCTAAACAATGGGTGGCCGCATTCTTAAAAACCAAAGAAAAAGAAAGCCAAGGAATAGATCTTAAAAGATATACGCATGAAATTGTTGGGGCTTTATTGTTCAGAGATGAATCCGCCTCAAAAATTAAATCTGTTTCACCTAACGAAACCATTAAGGAATTAAGAGGCTCCCATACCACCATAAACAATGGTACGTATATCTTTAATTACCATGATTTTATTTCTAGAATGAGATTGTTCGTAACCAGTGAGGTACCGGCATTTCAAAAATTTAAAAAGACCAAATTAGAAATAACGGAGCAACTTAAAAACGATTTAAAACTAGAAGAGTTTAAACCTAGGGTGCTTACTTCTTTTGTGCGTAATAAGTTGATCGACCAAGTGTATTTTCCCATTTTCGGTAATAACCTGGCAAAACAGCTAGGTACGGTTGGCGCCAATAAACGAACCGATAGAATGGGAATGTTGCTTTTAATATCTCCACCTGGTTACGGAAAAACCACGTTAATGGAATATATAGCCAACAGATTGGGCTTAATATTCGTAAAAATTAACGGTCCGGCAATTGGTCATGAAGTCACCAACGTAGACCCCGCATCTGCAAATAATAGTGCGGCAAGGGAAGAACTAAAAAAGCTGAATTTGGCTTTTGAAATGGGAAACAATGTTATGTTATATTTAGATGACATTCAACACTGTAACCCAGAATTTCTTCAGAAATTTATTTCCTTATCTGATGGTACCCGTAAAATAGAAGGGGTTTATGACAATGAACCTAAAACTTATGATTTAAGGGGCAAAAAGTTCTGTGTGATTATGGCGGGTAACCCTTATACCGAAAGTGGAGAGAAATTTAAGATTCCAGATATGTTGGCAAACCGTGCAGATATCTATAACCTTGGTGATATTATTGGAGAAACTGAACATCTGTTCAGATTGAGCTTAATTGAAAACTCGCTCACCGCAAACCCCATTTTACAACAATTGGCAAGCAAGGAGTTTGAAGATGTATATACCTTGGTCAACCAAATAGAATCTAAAACGGATGAAGGTCAACTAAAAGGAAACCATTCCAGTCAAGAGGTTGAGGAATATAAAAAAGTATTGGAAAAGGTTCTTAAGGTTAGAGATGTGCTCTTAAAGGTTAATGCCACCTATATTAAAAGTGCAGCTATGCAAGATGAATACCGAACCGAGCCTGCTTTTAAATTACAAGGTTCGTATAGGGATATGAACAAACTTGTTGCCCAAATTGTTCCAATAATGAACGATAAGGAGTTAAACACCTTATTACGATCTCATTATGAAAATGAAGCACAGACACTTACCGGGTCAGCAGAGGCTAATTTATTGAAGTACAACGAATTAATCGGACAGCTTTCTACAGATGAAAATGAAAGATGGTCTGCCATAAAAGAGCAGTTTGTAAAGAATAATAAAATCAAAGGTTTTGGCAATGCCAACGAAATGGCTCAGGTTTTATCGCAAATGATGGAGTTTTCAGAAAATCTTGCCGGTATTAAGTCGGTCTTACAAAACGGACTTAAAAAAGACTAGTTGAATTAAAACACTTCTATTTTTCGTTATTTCAAGATCTTATAGGTGTTCACATAAAAATAAGACGTAGTTTCGCAGCCGCAAAAAAGCTGTGTTATGAAACGTATCAACGAATACAAAAAACTTTTTGGGGTAGAGAAGGAAATTGAACTTAAAGCCTTAAAAACCAAGTACAGAAACTTGGTTAAAGAATGGCATCCAGATAAATTTCAAGAGGGTGATGAAAAGAGGGAAGAGGCAGAAGTGCAAAGTCGTAGAATTATTGATGGCTACCACTTTCTAGTAAGTATTGCTCCAGAAACCAAAGAAGCCAATAAAGATGCTTACGAAGAAAGCATTACTTCTGGTATTACAGATTTTCAACATAATGGTCTTGTTTTAGAAGTTACTTTTGTTGATGGTGCTACGTACGAATATTTTGGAGTTACAAAACCTATCTTCCAAAAGATGATCAATGCCAACAAATTAAACAGATTTGCCAAAAGAAGTATTTTTCCAAATTACTTATATAGAAAATCTAAACGAGATCTTCAAGAAGCATAATATCATATTTTTAAAGGGTTATAACGCATGAAAAATCAAAAGGATATTTTATCAAAATTGAATATCAATGCGCTAAACCCTATGCAAGAATTGGCGATAGAAACCATTTCTTCGTCAGACAACACCATATTACTTTCACCCACGGGTACTGGTAAAACCTTGGCGTTTCTATTACCGGTCCTAGACCTTTTGGATCCAAACAATCCTGAAGTGCAAGTGCTCATTTTAGTGCCCTCTCGTGAGCTGGCCATACAAATAGAGCAAGTGCTGCGTGATATGGGTACCGGTTTTAAGGTAAATGCCATTTATGGCGGTAGGGCAATGTCCAAGGACAAGATTGAACTAAAACATACACCTGCCATTTTAATTGGCACACCTGGTAGAATTTTAGATCATTTTATGGCAGATCGTTTCACCAAAGACCATATTAATACGCTTGTACTTGATGAGTTTGATAAATCGCTCGAAGTTGGTTTTGAAGAGCAAATGACAGAAATTTTGCTAGAATTGCCAAACCTTAAAAAGCGCATTCTTACCTCTGCGACCGAGGGCGTTAAAATCCCAAAATTTGTGGGTATGGAAAATCCAAGAAGAATTAATTTTCTAAAAAAAGAAATTCCATCACAGTTAACCATTAGCACTGTTGTTTCCAAAGAAAAAGACAAACTGAACACTTTGGTTCAGTTACTTGAATTTATTGGTGAAGAACCTGGCATTATTTTCTGTAATTACAAGGATAGTATTGAAAGTGTAAGCGTTTTTTTAAGCGAGCAAAGTATTTTGCACGAATGCTTTTCCGGTGGTATGGAACAACGAGATCGCGAACGTGCGCTTATTAAATTCAGAAATGGCAGTAGCAGAATTTTGGTGGCAACTGATCTTGCTGCTAGGGGCATTGACATTACCGAACTAAAATTCATTGTTCATTACGAATTACCACATCGTATAGAAGAGTTTACCCACCGTAACGGTAGAACTGCGCGTGTAAATGAATTGGGAACAGCCTATGTTCTAAAATGGGATAAAGAAAAATTACCTGAGTTTATTGAAGCATCGACCCCAATTAAAATCAATTCCTCAAAAAAATTAGGTGATCCGTTTTGGGAAACCTTATTTATTTCTGGCGGAAGAAAAGATAAAATATCCAAAGGTGATATTGCGGGACTTTTCTTTAAGCAAGGCGACTTAAATAGAGACCAATTGGGAGATATAGAACTAAAGCAAGATTGCGCTTTTGTTGCGGTACCTAAAAGTCTATCAAAAGAGCTTGCGAATAAATTGAACAACACCCGATTAAAAAAGAAGAAAGTACGCATTACCGTACTTTAAGCATTGTTAGTATTTTTGTCCTTATTAAGGTAGTATCATGAAGGAAGAACAGCAGTATAAAGAAACAGAAATCGACTTAAACGAGATTGAAAGTTGTATTGATATTTTAAATCGTTTGGTAAACGACACCAACCAGATTTTTGAAATTCCCGAAGATAGACGTATTGCCTTAATTAAAGCTGCCGGCCAATTATCTCGCCCTAGCAAACAAGAATTTGCTAAACGGGTAAAGGATGCCAAACGAAATGAAAAAAGAAAGCAGGCTGTTCGTGACAAACATGCCCGTAAAGAAACCGGAATTCGTAGTGCGCGTGAAGCCCATGTCTTTGTTGCGCCAAAATTACTACCTGCAGCCGAATTGGCCAGTAAAGATTTGCCGGAGCTTACTACCCCTCGAAACTGTTATGTGTGTAAGGCCGAGTTTACAAAGCTTCACCATTTTTATGATACCATGTGTACAGATTGTGGCGATTTCAACTATGCCAAAAGATTTCAGACTGCAAATGTTAAAGGTCAGGTAGCGGTGATTACCGGTTCACGTTTAAAAATTGGTTATCATATTACCTTAATGCTACTTCGTGGAGGCGCAACGGTCATTGCTACCACACGTTTTCCAGTAGATTCTGCATTACGTTTTTCTAAGGAGGAAGATTTTATGGAGTGGGGGCACCGACTTAAAATTCATGGTCTAGACTTGCGCCATATACCCAGTGTAGAAATCTTCTGCAATTTTGTAGAGCAGCAATATGACAAACTGGATATCTTGATCAATAATGCTGCGCAAACAGTGCGTAGACCAGCAGGATTCTACCATCACTTAATGGAGAACGAAGAGCGCGAATTCTCATCCCTTCCAAAATTTGCCCAAATGGTTTTAAGCGACCATGAAAGCTGTTTGGAAGAGCTTAAAACATTCAGCTCAAAAGCATCACCAAATCAAAACATGCCGGTTACATGGCACGGACCAGAACCTGGTATTGGTTTAAGAGCTTCCGCTCAACTATCACAAATACCGTATAGTTTTGACAATGCATTGGTTGCCCAAGAGGTTTTTCCAACTGGCGAGTTAGATGCCGATCTTCAACAAGTAGATTTACGCAAAACCAACAGTTGGCGACTAAAATTAGGAGAGATAGAAACTACCGAAATGATCGAGGTTCAATTGGTCAACTCCGTTGCACCTTTTGTACTGTGCAATCGTTTGGCTGAAATGATGAAAAAAGAAAATACCGGTCAAAAACATATTATCAACGTTACGGCCATGGAAGGTAAATTCCACCGTTTCTTTAAGGAGTCGCGCCATCCGCATACCAATATGGCGAAGGCTGCATTGAATATGTTAACGCATACCGCAGCTGGCGAACTTGCAAAAGATGGTATTTTTATGAACGCTGTGGATACGGGCTGGGTTACCGATGAGGATCCAGCGGAATTAGCGAAAAAGAAACAAGAAGTACATGATTTTCAGCCTCCGCTAGATATTGTTGATGGTGCAGCCAGAGTTATGGATCCATTATTTGACGGTATAAATACAGGTAAACATTGGTGTGGTAAATTTTTAAAGGATTACTTCCCAATTGATTGGTAGACAACTACTTTTATCTTTTGAAAAACATGTCTTTTAATGAGTAAAAGAAATAATAGCTACCTTTATTTAGTTATTATTTTATATTCGATTATGGGTAACAGTCAAGACAACTTATCAAAGATCAAAAATGAAATACTAAACTCAGATTTTAATGTTCCTTATAGCTGTAAAATAGAACTTAGTGAATTGATTCAACCTACTGTGGGTGTAAAAACAATAGCTAAAGATGATAAGGATATCAATATAGGTTCATCAAAAATTGGAGGTAAACCAGATTTACCCATTAACTTCGATTGGCCCAAAATGGACAATGAGTTTCTTACTTTTTGTGCTCAATACAACTTAGAGGAAATCAATAATTATGATGTCTCTAACAAATTACCAGCTAGCGGAATAATTTATGTTTTTATTTATATTGATAAAGAATGGCCAGGTTTCCTAAACAAGAAAAATTCTTATAAAGTTATTTTTCAAGAAAACACAGACGAATTAATTAGAACAGAATTCCCCTTGAATTACTTCAGTGAAGGAATTTTTGAACCCTCCAAGATTGAATATTTTGAATCGTATACCATGCCTGATGATGAGAGTATTATCTTGAAAAATTTTCAAGATAGTTATGAAGGTTTTCATGATTTCTATCATTCTACCTACGAATATATACAACATTTAACTGAGTTAGATATAGATAGTTTTCATCAAGTATTAGGTTATGATCGTTCAATTCAATCTAGTGTAACATATAGTTTTGCAGAAATTGAATTAGAAATTAATTCACAAGATGAATGGAATACTAAAAAGTCTGAAATTTTAGAGTTATCAAAAAAATACCAATTACTTCTACAACTTGAAACTGATGGCAATAACTTAGATAAGTTTGGTGGCAGTTCTACTATTTACTTCGGAATGGACCCTAAAGATCTAAAAATGAAAAATTTCGATAACGTTATTATGGCTTTTCAGGGTACTTAATATCCAAATTTGGATAAAACAGTACATTAGCATTGATAGGAATTAATGGTTCAGGTCTTTTTTTTACATACTTTTTCTTAATATTATTGAGACTTCCGTAATTTTTATAGCTTTTATTGCTTCATTCTGAATAGATCAAAAACTTTTAATAAAAAGTTAAAAATCATACGGTTCTAATTTACTAGTCTGAATCTATTTTCGTTTTTTTGCGGCATGATTAGGCTAACTATCAACCCATTACTATTATTTATTGTATGCTGTTGTTTCAGTATTACAAATTTGTTGAATGCCCAAGAGGTCAAAAATTACAACGGACCGTTACAAATTGGCAAATACAACGGTAAGGCAACCTATACGTATAAAATTGTTGATAACGACACAGTACTGGATGGTAACTTTTTAGTGTTACGCTCCAATCTTCAAGAGCTTTTACAAAAACAAGATTATTCTTTTCAATTTAAAGGTAGCTTTGTGGATGGTACGGCCAATGGTCCTTGGAAATTTCAATTTGGGGAATTCAACTCCAAAAGCCAATCTGAAGTTATTGATTATCAATACCGTGTATTGGTAAGCGGTGTTCAAAAAACTTCTACGGGAAAAATAAAGATGGGCAAACCAAATGGTGAGTGGACCATTTTAGAAGAGCAAATCGAAGATTCCGAAATTTCAGAAACCTTATTTAAAAGTGTCATTACTTTTGATGACGGGGTACCACAGCAAAATTTCAGTATCAATAATGAAGATTACACCTTAGTTGGTAGGTTTTTAAGGGATGGTGTGGCACATGATGAGTGGTCTTTATTTCCCACTAACGGAATTGACCAATCTGAAAGCTGGTTTTTTAAAGATGGTCTGTTACAGTCTATACGTGTAGATGATGATAATGAACATAAGACCATAACCGCATTTAAAGATTATTCCGGCGAAACGAAAACTATAAATTTAGATGCGTCCTATATTGCTGCACTTGATATTCAGTTTTCTCAAGAAGATGTTACTACACTTCATCAAAACAATCTACCTAAGTTATTAAAACAAAATGCTCTGCGCTATCAAGAAATAGACGATATTTTATCAGCGTTGGGTAAATCTGATTTTCTTCCGGAGTTTAAGGTAAAGGTGCCTTATTACCCATTAGATTCATTAGAAAGAGATGATATTGATAGTACGGTGGCATATTATAAAAAAGCGAGGGAATTAAGTGAATCCATCCTACAAAACTCACAATTGAATATTTTAAAGCTGTCAGATGAAACTACAGCATATCAATACAATACGGTACTTCAAATAAAGAAGAATTTTTTAACGCCTATTCAAGAAATGGTACGCTATGATTCTTTATCCATTTTAGAATATACTTCACGTAAAGAGCTGTTGGATCACGTATTTGCAGAGGATTTACCCAAACCTAATATGACCATTGCTATTGAGATGGATAGTATCACCTCTACAAAACAGTATACAATACCTACTTCAACTGTACCTTCCTATGATGCTACTAGTACTTCTTATATTAAAACCATTGCCAAAATGGGATATGATGGTATACAGGCTATTGCAAACGAAGTAAAAGAAACCCTTGCTCAGGAAAAAAGACAGAATGAACTGGCTAATCTTGAAGAGGAAATTATTGTTCAAAACGATTCCTTAGTGATGTTCATTGATTCTATGGGAACCAGCCTTCCTGTAAACTATTTAGCCGCCTTACGTCAATTAAAGTCTTTTGCGAGCGCTACGCTGAACGATTATTCTAAAGTAAAATCTGCCCAAAACAGATTAACTGCGGCTAGAAGTACGCTTACCTGTTTAAAGAATTTAAATGAATTATCCGTTACAGTATCCAACATGCCCACATTTAAAAGTACCATACAAGATTCATATACCGATCGTATTTGGAATCCGTTTATGGCAACCTTAATGGATGAAGACATTAAAAAGAGAATAACATCTGCTTACACTAAAATTCTGGAACCCTATTTCTTAAAGCAAATAGAACAATCGCTCACATGTGAAAACACCTTCAATTTAAATGAGCATATTAACGCCACTTACCATACGGTAATAATGCTAAAGGATAAGGATACCAAAAAGCTGGAACGTAAACTGAAAAAAGAAAAGGACCCTTCAGTAATTTTAGAAATGTTGAATGTACAAAACACAAAGCAATAGTCTATGAAATCGTTTGGTACATACATAATAAAAGGGTTGTTTTTGTTTTGCTTTCTAACAGCATTCCATAGTATTTCACAAGAAGAGGAGCCAGAGGTTTTACCCGAGTATTCTAAGTATAAGGACCTCTCTACAAAAACCTGGATCAATACTTACGGAAACATACGTATTGGCAAACGCTTATTTTGGGATGCCCAAACACACTTAAGACTTGAAGAAACAGAAGCTACACCTTTTGTAGGTCAGGTAGCCCAAGTCTATAACAGACATGCTATAGGGTATATACATTCTAAATATTTCAATGTACGTTTAGGTGGTGTGCTCCGATTGAATTTTAATACCGATGAAGCTTCAACTGATCGTAATTTAGTGCCTGAATGGCGTATTTGGCATCAGTATCAATTTGCACAGGCTTTGGAAAGTATGATGATTTATCACCGTATTCGTATAGAGCATAGATGGACCCAAGGTTTTGCCGAGAATAGCGAGTATATTTTTAGAAATAGATGGCGTTACATGTTCAGAATGAAAATTCCATTGAACAATCATAAGTTAAAACCAAAAACATTGTACGTAGCTCCAGAGGCAGAATTGATCATGCAAAGTGGAAAAGCGGTAGTAGCCAGCCCTATGGAAGATTTACGACTTACAACTACCTTAGGATATATACTAACACCTAGGTTGACCGTGGCTGCGGGTGCCATGTATTCCCAAGGTCAAGATTTAGCCAATGGTGGATTTTTTAAACATAGTTGGGCCATGCGCTTTCATGTATACTTCTCTCCAGATTTTAGAAAGGTTAAGAACAAACTTCCAGAAATTCATTTAACGGACTAGATAGGTACCGCAATTAAAAGAGTATGAAGAAAAAGGATATTACACTTTACGGCTTACTTGTTATACTTACTGTATTGGTAATTTATTTTGGCATAAAATCTAATTCGCTTCAAAATGAAATCGGTGAGAGTAGTAAGGCAAAAGAAGAACTAGATGTATTGGTTACTGGCAATAAAGAGTTAATGGCCATTGATTCCGTACTTATTGAAGGTGATTATAACAAGGCTATTGCTTCATACAATTCTACGCTAGAAAATCATGAAGAACTGAATACAGTTATTCCTTTAAGAATTGCCCTAGCAGAAAAACTTATGCAGAATGATAGCAAAGCAAAACTTGAAATAAGCGAAACTGACGTTTTAAAAGATTCCGTTGCCGTCAACCCAATTAGTCAAACGGAAATTAGGAGTATTGACTCCTTAAGTTTTGCCCTGGAGAAAGCACGTGTACAATTGAACAATATGCGTAAGCAATTGAACAATAAATCCTTTGGTGAATATCTTAGTTTTAGCACAAAGAAGGGAACTGCATTGCATTATGTAGGTCAAGTAAAAAACAACAAGGCCAACGGCTCAGGTATTGCGCTTTTGGAAACGGGCAGTAGGTATGAAGGGCAATGGAAAGACAATGCTCGTGAAGGATACGGTACATTTTACTGGCCAGATGGCGAATATTACATTGGCAGCTATGAAAATGATATGCGTAGTGGAGAAGGTACCTACTTTTGGCCCAATGGAGATAAATACAAAGGTCAATGGAAAGATGACAAACGAAACGGAAAGGGAATTTTTCATTCAAAAGAAGGCTCCGTTATCAGTGGTATCTGGGAAAATGATAAACTTAAAGATTCTGGCAAAAAAGAAAAGAAACAATAAGTTTCTGATTTGCCCGCTTTATAGTTTTAGGTAAAATAGCCATTGCTTACCATATGAATCTCAATTTATCCGTTGGATACTATCAAAATCATAAAAATTACATTAGCGGTATGTTTTGCGTTTAGGTTTAAGTAACTTTAGGTTTTAACCAACCTATCTGTACACTACAATGAAAACGCTATTTCGTTACCTTACTTCCGTATCGTTTATTTTACTTACCACAACACTTTTATCCCAAGACTTTTCTGCACTGGAATATAGAACTATTGGTCCACAAAGAGGTGGTCGTGTAACTACGGTTACAGGTACACCCATGTTACCAGGTACATTCTATTTAGGTGCATCTGGTGCTGGTGTATGGAAAACTGATGATTACGGTACAACTTGGAACAATATATCCGATGGATTTTTCGATACTCCCTCCATAGGTGCCATTGAAGTTGCGCTAAATGACCCTAATATTGTATATGTTGGTACAGGTTCTGATGGATTAAGAAGTAATATTATTAGTGGTAAAGGCATGTACAAATCTATAGACGGTGGTAAAACCTGGAGTCATATCGGACTTGAAAATGCAGGACAGATCGGAGCGGTAGAAATTGACCCTACCAATAGTAATGTGGTTTGGGTGGCCGCTATTGGTAATGCATTCAAGGCAAATGAAGAACGTGGTATTTACAAAACAATGGATGGTGGAACTACTTGGACAAAAATGTTGCATATATCCAATACTACAGGATTTGCCGATTTAGAATTGTTACCGGGAAATCCTAATGTGGTTTACGCTGCCGCATGGAAAGCACAACGAACTCCGTGGACAATCATCTCTGGTGGTGAAAATAAAGAAGGAGGTATTTATAAATCGGTCAATGGAGGTAAGGACTGGACAAAATTAGAAGAGGGACTGCCACAGGGTTTGATCGGAAAAATAGATTTAGCCGTATCCCCTGTAGATTCAAGTATTCTGTATGCAGTAATTGAAGCTCCTGGTGATGAGGGCGGAGTATACAAATCTATTGATCAGGGTAAAAGTTTTGTACAGACATCAAGCAATAAAGGTCTTGTAAATAGACCTTTTTATTACACTAATATTGAACTAGACCCTACAAACCCTGATATTGTCTATTCCAATGCCAATCCGCTTTTGAAATCTAAAGATGGTGGAAAATCATGGACAATGATGTCCGTACCACATGGTGACAATCATGATATATGGTTGAACCCTAACAATCCAGATTTGTTGATTCAATGTAATGACGGCGGTGCCAATGTTTCTCATAATGGAGGTAAAACCTGGTCTTCTCAATTTAATCAACCTACCGCAGAAATCTATCAAGTTGCTGTGGATAATCAATATCCATATTGGATCTATGGCGCGCAACAAGATAACACAACGATAGCCATACCTAGTTCTGCTCCAAGTGCCACAGCTGTACAAGGAAGCTCACAGACCATGATAGATGTAGGTGGTTGTGAAACCGGACCCACTATTCCTAAACCTGGCAATCACAATATTGTTTACAATAACTGTAAAGGTCGTTTTAGTGTTTATAATAAGATTACGGGAGTTGGTAGAGAATACTCTATTGGAGCATCCAACATCTATGGGCATAATCCTAAAGACCTAAAATATAGATTTCAAAGGGTAGCACCAATTCATGTTTCACCACATGATCCAGATGTTGTTTATATGGGCTCACAGTTTGTACATAAGACCAGAAATGACGGGGTTATTTGGGAAACCATCTCGCCAGATTTAACCGCTTTTGAGGCCGACAAGCAAGTAAACTCGGGGAGCCCGATCACTAGGGATATTACAGGTGAAGAATATTACAGCACCTTATATTCTATTAGGGAATCTAAAATAAAAGAAGGATTAATTTGGACAGGCTCCAACGATGGTGTAGTTTCTTTAACACAAGATGGCGGACAAACTTGGACGAACGTAACGCCTAAGAAAATGCTAAAAGGGGGTAGAGTGGAATCTATTGAGCCATCTCAATTTAACCCCGCGAAAGCGTATATCTCCGTTGACAGACATTTGTTGGGGGATACTACTCCATATTTCTATAAAACCGAAGATTATGGTAAAACTTGGGAGTTGTTGACCAACGGAATTCCGTCTGACTATACCAGCAAAGTATTACGCGAAGACCTTGTTCAAGAAGGGCTATTGTTTGCAGGTACTGAATATGGAATGTTCGTATCCATGAACGATGGCATAGATTGGAAGCCGTTTCAACAGAACTTGCCCGTAACACCAATTACCGATATTACTATTTATAGAGGGGATTTAGTTTTAAGCACCATGGGTCGCGGCTTTTGGGTATTGGACAACATCACCAGTTTAAGAAATAATGCAATTTCATCGTTAAAAGATACTCCTGTATTATTTCAACCGGATAATACAATCAGATACCGAACACCTAGAAGATCAAAAGGATTTCCTGATTATTCTTCAACTGGGGTACTTATTGATTACTACTTACCAAAAGATGGTAAAAACAATGTACAATTAGAAATATTGGATGCCAGCAAACAAACTATCGCCACTATTAGCAGTGATTCCACTAAAACAAAATCCACAAAAGAAGAAGTGGACAATATGAGTTTAAGCATGTCTTTCAGTTATTTTGATAATACGTTGAATACTAAAAAAGGCATTAACAGATTTCAATGGGATATGCGCCAAAAAGGAGCATGGAGTGATAAGGCTTCTAGAAGTTACAAAAATGGACCTATGGTGCCACCAGGAAATTATATTGTAAAATTAACGGTTGATCATAAATCATTTGAGCAGCCATTTGAAATTTTAGTGGACCCACGATTAGCCGATGAAGGTATTGACGAAAAAATTATTGCTGAGCATTTAGCATTTGAAAATAAAGTATTGGACTTATTGACCAAAGCCAGAAAATTTCAATCGGAATTAGAGGCTGAAATCAAAAAAAGTAAAGGGGACAGAAAAGAGTCTTTGGAGAGCGTATTAAAAGTCATTAAGAATGATGAAGGAGCGTATCCACAGCAGATGCTGGTTCCGCAAATCAGCTATTTATCCTATATCGTTGGGGGTGCAGATAAAATACCCGGTAACGAAGAAGTTGAACGCCTAAAAGATTTAGAACAACAATTACAGGCGGTTAAACAAAAGGCTCAACTTAACTAATTACATATTGGCAATTGTTGAAGTATTCGGCAATTGCCAAAAAAATTCGTCGATAAAATTTTACTTTCCGTATAAACAAAAAGGGTAGACTTCTATTCATTTTTAGTAAAGAAGTATAAAGTTTCACTTTTGAGGTGTTAATTAAAAACGCACCTTAAATGAAACAATTTATAATCATAGCTAGCATTTTATTTGCTCACTTTGGTTTTGCTCAAGATGTTGAAACAAATTCCTCATCAAAAAAAATATGGTCTTTAGAAGACTGTATTGAATATGCCATTGAAAACAATATTACCGTAAAAGATGCTGAATTGAACACAAGCATTTCAGAGGTAGATTATAGCGCGGCAAAATCAGCAAAACTTCCTAATCTTTTTGGTAGTGCTTCTCAAAATTTTTCTAGCGGTACATCTATAGACCCTATTACCAGCGACTATGTTTCTGATCAGATCCATAGTACCAATTTAGGTATCAATAGTTCTGTAACACTTTTTCAAGGGAATCAGTTAACCAATCAAGTAAAACAGAATAAGCTTTTAATAGAACAGAATAGCTTATTGGCGCAAGAAGCAAAAAACAACATTGTTATCAGTATTCTTGAATCATACTTACAAACCTTATTCAGTAAGGAAGGTATTACCATTGCCGAGAATAATTTAGATGCATCTGAAAAAGAAGTGCTAAGGGCTAAATCTAGATTAGATGCGGGTACTATTGCCTTAAGTGATTATACCGAGGCGCAAAGTCAGGCAGCAACCAACAAATACAATGTTATTGCCGCAAAAAATGATTACGAGCTTAATATCATTGATCTAAAGCAATTACTGGAGCTATCTCCTTTAGAGGACTTAGAAATTGAAACGGTTGATGAAAATCAAGATTTACTTCACCTTGAATTAAATAGAGAAGCTATTTATACCAATGCGCTTTCATACCTGCCAGAAGTAGAAGCCAGTAACACCAATATTCTGATCAACGAAAAAGAGTTGGAAATCGCCAAAGGTGGTTACTTACCTACATTATCGTTAACAGGGAGTCTTGGTTCCGGATATACAAGTATTAGCGACAATACTTTCTATGATCAATTGGATGTCAACTTTAACCAAAGATTGGGCTTAAGCTTAAATATTCCAATTTTTAATAGAAACCAGACAAAGTCTGCTGTACAGACGGCAACTTTTAATATTGAAAAAGCTGAAATACAAAAGCAAACGGTAGAAAAAGAGGTCATTAAAAAGGTGGAAACCGCTTACCAGAACGCACTTTCTTCCCAAGAACAATTGGTAGCCGCAGAGGCATCACAACAAGCCGCTGAACAATCCTATAATCTTGCACAGAAGAAATACGAGTTGGGAGATTTAAGTACTACGGATCTTGTAATTAGTCAAAACACTTACACCAATGCCCAACAGAATTACCTACAATCAAAATATCTAAACATTCTATACCATCAATTATTACAATTCTATCAAGGAAACGAAATTAAACTTTAATCAAAATGAAAAATAAAAATAAAATCATAATAGGCGGTATTGCATTAGTGATCGTAGCCCTTGTAGCTTACAGTTTTATGAAAGGCGACGACAGTACTGCTATTGAGGTAAAAACAGTTTTGGCCAAAAAAGGAGATGTAACCACTATGGTAACAGCTACAGGAACCATAGAACCCATTAATCAGGTTGATGTAGGTACACAAGTATCCGGTGTGGTAGAGAAAATATATGTGGATTACAATAGCGAAGTCAAAGAAGGGCAACTTATTGCCGAATTAGATAAGACCAACCTTAAAGCGGCTACCGTGCAAGCTCAAGCATCATATGACAACGCAGTTAGTAACCGTAATTATTTACAGACCATTTATGAAAGACAAAAAACATTATATGACAATCAGGTCATCAGTAAGTCTGATTTTGATGATGCCGTTTACAATTATGAAACTGCAAAAGGTACGGTTACACAGCGTTTATCCGACTTACAACAGGCGAGAACAAATTTAGGTTATGCCAATATTTACTCACCAATAGATGGAGTTGTACTTTCAAGAGATATTGAAGAAGGACAAACGGTAGCGGCAAGTTATAGTACACCAACATTATTTACCATAGCACAAGATTTAAAGGAGATGCAAGTTGAAGCAGATGTTGATGAGGCTGATATAGGAGTGGTAGAAGAGGGGCAGCGTGTAAGCTTTACTGTTGATGCATACCAAGGCCAAAAATTTGAAGGCACGGTTACACAAGTAAGATTAGACCCAACCATTACTTCAAATGTAGTTACATATACCGTGGTGATAAAAGCGGATAATCCTGACTTAAGATTAAAACCCGGACTTACGGCTACGATTTCCATTTACACCTTAGAGTTAAAAGATGTGCTATCAGTAGAAGCTAAGGCCATCAATTTTAAACCCACGCCACCTGAAATGATGGCTTATAATGAACAGGAAAACTTAGCTATGGAAAGACCTCAAGGTGGACCTATGAATTCTGATGAAGGCTCTACTAAGGTATGGGTGATGGAAGCTAATGGCGCTATTTCACCTAAGGAAGTGACCTTAGGGGCAAGTGATGGGGTAAACGTACAAGTTTTAAATGGTATTAATGAGGGTGATAAATTGGTGTACAGCTTAAAATCTGAATCCACAATAGCTGGTCCGCCGTCCGGAAACTCAGAAGAAAGTCCGTTTATGCCAAAACCACCAGGAGGTAAAAGATAAAGATCATGAGCAAGGAAATTATAAAAATTCAAGATTTAAAGCGCGAGTTTACCATGGGTAATGAAACTGTTCATGCCTTAAGAGGTATTTCATTTACCATAAAAGAAGGTGAGTTCGTTACCATAATGGGATCTAGTGGCTCTGGCAAGAGTACGATGTTGAACATTTTAGGTTGTTTGGATCAACCTACCTCAGGAACATATGAGATTGATGGTGTGAGCATGAAAGATTTAAGCAGAAACCAATTAGCGACCATCAGAAACGAAAAAATAGGATTCATTTTTCAATCCTATAATTTATTGGCAAGAACATCTGCCATAGAAAATGTTGAGTTACCGCTACTCTATAATAGCGCCGTAAGTAATGAAGAGCGTAGAGAACGTGCCATACATGCATTGCAAATGGTTGGTCTGGGCGAAAGGCTATATCACACACCATCTCAACTCTCCGGGGGGCAGCAACAACGTGTTGCCATTGCCAGATCTCTGGTAAACAATCCCGTTATGATATTGGCAGATGAAGCTACCGGTAACCTAGATACTAGAACGTCTTACGAAATCATGTCTTTATTCCAAGACCTGAACAGCCAAGGCATTACAATAACCTTTGTTACCCATGAGCCCGATATTGCGACTTTTAGCAATAGAACCATTGTTTTGAAAGATGGAAATATTATTCAGGATTACAAGAATAACAACATTCAATCAGCTGCTGCCGAACTGGCTAAACTACCACAACAAGATCATTGATTATGAGAATATTAAATCTACTTAAAATCGCATATAAAGCTATTGTTCTAAACAAAGTTAGAACTTTACTTACCATGTTGGGTATTATTATAGGTGTAGCATCTGTAATTGCCATGCTCGCCATTGGTGAGGGCTCAAAAGAAAGTATTAGAAGCACTATTTCTAGTATGGGATCCAACATGATAACTATACGCCCTGGAACAGATGATAGGGGACCTGCAAGGGGTAGTGGAGGAGACGTACAGACCTTAACACTTAAAAATTATGATGTCATAAAAGAGAAATCTACATTATTAAGTTACATTACTCCCGTAGTGAACGGTGGCGGACAAGTCATTAGTGGCGCTAACAACTGGCCAAGTACCATTTATGGTGTAAATCCAGAATATTTGGACATTAAAGTGGTGGGGTTACAAAGCGGAAGCATGTTTACGGATGCGGAAGTGAAATCAGCTTCAAAGGTTGTGGTGTTGGGGCAAACCGTAGTTGACAATGTTTTTCCAGATGGTCAAGATCCCGTTGGGCAAATGATACGTTTTGATAATATACCGTTCAAAGTTATTGGTGTTTTAGAGGAAAAAGGTGAAAATACTTTTGGGCAAGACCAAGATGATGTTGTTATAGCCCCATACACCACGGTACAAAAAAGAATTTTGGCAATAGATTATCTGAATCAGATTATGGCATCTGCGGTTAGTGAAGATGATGCACCCGATGCGGTGATAGAGGTAACGGACATTCTTCGTAACGAACACAAATTAATGGATAATGAAGATGATGATTTTTCCGTACGTTCCATGGAAGAATTGATATCTACTTTTAGCTCCACCAGTGAAATGCTTACCGTATTATTAGTGGCAGTAGCAAGTATATCCTTATTGATCGGTGGTATTGGTATCATGAATATCATGTATGTTTCCGTGAAAGAAAGAACCAAGGAAATTGGACTTCGTATGGCAGTAGGTGGCAAAGGATCGGATATTCTTATGCAATTTTTAATAGAAGCTGTATTAATTAGCATTACTGGAGGAATCATTGGTGTAATCTTAGGCCTTGGAGCTACTGTTTTTATAGAAAAGTTCTTACATTGGCCCACGAGTGTTGCTATGTATTCCATAATAATATCATTTGCAGTTTGTGCAGTTACCGGTATTTTCTTTGGTTGGTACCCGGCAAGAAAGGCTTCTGCTTTAGACCCGATTACAGCATTACGCTACGAATAATAAGTTATGTATAAGAATAAAAATATTATAATTGCCCAGCACCTTCTCATTTGGTTGGTGCTGTTCAGTATACCCTTTGCGTTATCGTACGGGCAAAATTTAGAAACTGGCAGACTTATTGCCCATTTTCTAATTCCTGTATTATTTTATGCAATCATATTTTATCTCAATTTTTTTATTCTGATCGATAAGTTTCTATTTGCAAAAAAAACACTGATTTTCGTAGTTCTTAATATTATTATCATTGGATTTTTTATGTTGGCCAAAGAGTTTATTGAAGATAACTTTTTCAGTATGCTTATAAAGAATCGTCCGCCGGAAAATGAAAGAGTAGGTCCACCATTTAAATTGTTCATCTATATACAAATGTTGACTTATGCGGCACCGCTACTTTTTTCCATTGCCATTAAGACCACTAAAAGATGGGTAAGAACAGAGGCGGAACGTAAAGAAGCGGATAATTTTAAGTTACAGACAGAGTTACAGCACTTGCGATACCAATTACAGCCGCATTTTTTCTTTAATTCATTGAACAACATTTATTCATTAGTAGATATTTCTCCTGATAAAGCCAAGTCTACCATTCATAGTTTAGGTAAGCTTATGCGCTACCTACTTTATGAAACCAATACCGAGATGGTACCACTTTCTAAAGAAATAGAATTCATGAGAAAGTATATTGAATTAATGAAATTACGGTTGACCGATAAGACAACCGTGGAATCTAGTTTCCCTATAAGTGAACCACAAATAAATATAGCTCCTTTGTTATTTATTTCCCTAATAGAGAACGCTTTTAAACATGGGGTTTCTGCAAATAAGGAAAGTGTCATCTCAATAGATATGATTACGCAAGATAGCAGTGTAATTTTTCAAATAGAAAATTATAACTTTCCAAAAGAGGAAACTGATAAAAGTGGTTCCGGTATTGGGCTACCTAACTTGGAAAAGAGGTTACATTTGCTCTACCCAAATAAACATGAGTTTGTTCAGGAAATCAAAGATGGTATTTATTCGGTGTACCTAAAAATTATAACGTAAAATGGAAGCAGTTGAAATTACTTGCATGATTGTTGACGATGAACCTATGGCGGTTAATCTTGTGGAAAGTTATGTTGATAAAACACCATATTTAACCCTTAAAAAGAAATGCAATAGTGCAATTGAGGCCATGCAATTTTTGAATACGGAAAAAGTAGATTTACTTTTTTTAGATATTCAGATGCCCGATTTAACGGGACTGGAATTCTCCAAAATGCTTTCAAAAGAAACTAGGGTCATTTTTACAACAGCTTTTGATCAATACGCCTTGGAAGGGTTTAAAGTTGAGGCCTTGGATTATTTATTGAAACCTTTTGACTATGCCGAGTTTTTGACCGCTGCGAACAAAGCTTTAGATTGGTTTACTTTGGTCAAAAGAAAGACAACTACTACTAAAGTATCTGAAGCAAAGGAATTTCTATTTGTAAAATCAGAATATAAACAACTGCGTATTAAACTAGCAGACGTACTTTATTTTGAAGGGTTAAAAGATTATATTAAAATATGGCTAAAAGATAATCCTAAGCCTATACTTACTTTAATGAGTCTTAAAAGTCTAGAAGAAGATTTACCATCTTCCCAATTTATGCGGGTTCATAGATCTTTTATAGTTGCCCTTAAATATGTTGAAGTAATAGAGCGTAGCCAAATTATCATTAACAAACAACGTATTACAGTATCGGAACAGTACAAACCTAAGTTTTTAGAATATATCAACAATAACTCCTTGAATTCTTAAAGCAATAGATTTTTTGCTTTTAATTACATTGAGTTTATCAAATTTATAATCTCCACAATACGTTCCCTTTTCTCTTCCTTCTAATTGGGGGTATGTTTTCGCTTGCCTACTCTTAAATGAACAGTGATTAAAAGTGCCATTTGATAATTGATTGTTACTACATCCATATTATTCGGTCATATGGTATGTTTTGGTTTGAGCCCATTTTAAATTTTTCACAGCTAATAATTACAATAGGTTAGCAATAATTTTAGCGCTCTTAACAAAACACACTATCCCATGGAAAAAGATAATAAGGAGACTTCTAAAATTAAGGAATTAGAAAATTTCAAAAAAGATATGACAGGTAAGCCCCTTACTACAAATCAAGGGCTTAAAGTCAACGACACCAATAACAGTCTAAAGTCAGGCGAAAGAGGATCAACCTTGTTAGAAGATTTTCTTTTACGAGAGAAAATTACAAGTTTTGACCATGAGCGTATACCGGAGCGAATTGTACATGCCCGCGGTAGTGCTGCACATGGTTATTTTGAATTATATGAAAGTATAGAAGAGTATAGTAAAGCGGGTATTTTTACGGATACTAAACGTAAAACACCCGTATTCGTACGTTTTTCTACCGTTGCCGGATCAAAGGGGTCTCCTGATTTAGCCAGAGATGTAAGAGGGTTTGCCGTAAAATTCTATACACAAGAAGGCACGTGGGACCTTGTTGGAAACAACATGCCCATATTCTTTATTCAAGATGCCATGAAGTTTCCCGATCTAATACATTCGGTTAAACCAGAGCCTAATAAAGAGATTCCACAAGCTGCATCTGCTCATGATACATTCTACGACTTTGTCTCACTGACTACAGAAACTTTACACAATCATATTTGGGCAATGAGCGATAGAGCTATTCCCAGAAGCTTGCGAATGATGGAAGGGTTCGGTATTCATACCTTTAGATTGATCAATGACAAAGGGGAGGCGCATTTTGTGAAATTTCATTGGAAACCAACTTTAGGGGTACATTCTGTAACATGGGAAGAAGCCGTAAAAATTAACGGTGCCGATCCAGATTTTCATAGAAGGGATTTATGGGATGCCATTGAAGCAGGGCAGTACCCTGAATGGGAATTAGGTCTACAAATTGTTCCAGAAGCAGATGAGCATAAATATGACTTTGACCTTTTAGACCCCACTAAATTGATACCAGAGGAAATGGTACCGGTAAAAATTATTGGTAAAATGACCTTGAACAGAAATCCTGACAACTTTTTCGCAGAAACGGAACAAGTGGCTTTTCTACCTGGACATATAGTACCGGGAATCGATTTTACAAACGATCCATTATTACAGGGGCGATTATTCTCATATAGAGACACACAATTATCCCGATTAGGTAGCCCAAATTTTCATCAAATTCCCATTAACAGACCTGTAGCGGACACACATAACAATCAACGTGATGCCCACATGCAAATGGAAATCCCAAAAGGACAAACAGCTTATTTTCCAAATAGTTTAAGTGGTGGTTGTCCTCATTTATCCAAAATGGCAGAGGGATCATTTCATTCATATGAAGAACGTATAGATGCCAAAAAAATAAGAACACGTAGCGAAAGCTTTAGCGATCATTTTTCTCAACCAGCGCTATTTTATAGAAGTTTGGCAGATTGGGAAAAAGAACATGTTGCAGCTGCATATACTTTTGAATTGGGCAAATGTAACCATGAACATATTAAAGAACGTATGTTATGGTTAATAGCACAAATAGATACAGATCTTGCTAACAAGGTAGGGGAAGGACTGGGAATGGAAATTCCAAAAGAAATAGAGCAACCAATAAATCAAGCAATTGGTGCTGATGCCGATGTGAAAAAGCACCAACCAGGAAAAAAGAAAATCTATTTAGAAAAATCTAAAGCCCTTAGCATGGCGCACACCAAATTCGATAGCATTGCCACAAGACAAATTGCAATTTTAGCCGCAGATGGTTTCAGCATGAGCGATTATTCTCCAATTAAAGAAGCATTGGAAAAAGAAGGTGCTATGTTAAAAATTGTTGCTCCACATGGTGGTACCATTAAATGTGATAAAGGAAAGAAACATAAAGTAGATGCAGCAATTGCAACAACAGAAAGTGTTCTTTTTGATGCCATTTACATTCCAGGTGGTGAAAAGTCCGTGAGCACCATTATCGAAAATGGAAAATATATAAAATTCATTAATGAAACTTTCAAATACTGCAAGGCAATTGCAGCAGATAAGGAAGGTGAAAATGTATTAGATCATACGTTCGTAGCTAACTTTAAAGAAGATGGCGCAATACATATCAACGATTCAACAGATAAATTCATTAAAAGTATTGCCAAACATAGAAACTGGGATAGAAGGGAACATACTGACAAAGTTCCGGTATAAATAATAATATGTTCGGGTAAAATTGCGCCGAGCTTTTAATCTTAATAAATAAATACAAAAATTATGAAAACTAGAAATATCAAAAAATTTGCACTAATGACATTTGCGGTATTGGCATTTGCTTCTTGTAACGATCAAAAGAAAAAAGATGCCGATAAAAAAGCCATGGAAGAAAAAGTAGCCATGGAGGAGGCTGAAATGAAAGCTGAAGAAACAAGAATGCAGGAAGAAGCCAAAAAGAAAGAAATGATGGCAACAAGTATTGCAGCGGTTGCCGGTAAAAATGAAGAGTTAAGCACATTGGTATCTGCGCTTAAAGCGGCAGATTTAGATCAAATGTTATCAGAACCTGGTAGCTATACCGTATTTGCCCCATCTAATAATGCATTTGAAAAACTTCCTAAAAAAATGTCGATTGCAGAATTGGGTAAACCGGAGAACAAAGAAATGTTGACTCAAGTATTACAATACCACGTAGTATCTGGTGTAATTACTAGCGACAAGCTTGTAGAGGCTATTAACGGAGCCAACGGAAAATATACCTTTACAACCGTTGGAGGTAAAGATTTGACCGCAAGCTTAAAGGGTGATAAAATCAACTTAAAGGATGAAAAAGGTAATAGAACAGAAATTGTTTTAGGTAATGTAGAAGCTTCCAATGGGGTAGTACACGTTATTAATGATGTGCTAATAATGAAGTAATCAGTATATACTTTCTATAAACAAAAAGGAGGACTTCATTAGTCCTCCTTTTTATATTTTAAATAGAAATTTCTACTCTTCACTTGATAGTACATCGCTAAGTTCTAACTCCTCATCCATAGTATTATCTACGGGTACAGAGTCTTTTACCGTATTAAATTTTGCAACACGTTCCATATCATCCTCTTCGCCAGAAAAGTAAGGGAACACGTCCATAATAGGTGATTCTGATATGGAAGGAACAGAATATTCACCCATAGTATCTTTCATAACACTAATGGTATTGTCATATGCTTCTTTTACGTCATTGGCCTGAACTAAAAGGTACATATTGGTCTTGCGTTCTTTACCACTTTCTTCGTCAAAAGCAATTAATGATACTTTTGATTTGAACCATCTGTCCGAATTTTCAAAGGGATGAATTTCTGCAAAATTGGCAACCTTAATATTCGTAATCTTTATTTCTTCCGTATCGCTTAGGTAAGCGGACATTTCTTCCGTAATTCTACTTTCTGCTTCGGTATAAGAAATTGCATCTACCAAAAATGGCTCGGTTTTCACCTTTAACATTCCAGATGCATCATCTAATTTTCTATATTTTATTTTACACTCGTACCACGTTGCACTCATATCTTATATTTTTTTTGGGGTGCTAAATATACTTCTTAGTCATAGTTTGCAACCTTAAAAAAAGCAATAGATATTCACAATTTCAAAATGAGGGGTATAGATGATTAGTACTTAAGTACTTATGAAAAAATGGTGCAAAAAGAAAATTAATTGAGTTGTGCGCTAAAATAATTCTTGTTTTACATGGTCATAATAAGAATCACTCACCGGAATAATCACATCGGATAATTGCAAGTCTCTACCTTTTAATCCAGTGACATAATTTCTATTGACAATGTACGATCTATGCACTCTCATAAATAGACTGCTAGGCAACTCTTGTTCTAATGCCTTTAAACGCTGATTGCTGATTATTTTTTTGATTTTCAGATGAAAAGTTACATACTCACTATCACTTACTACAAAAAGAATATCGTCATACTTAACTTTATGAAGATCATATCCAGATTTAATGGTTATGGTATCCAATTTATCAATAGTGGTATTGGATTGTACCTTGTTTACCGCAGTAACAAAGCGTTCAAAGGTTATTGGTTTCAACAAGTAATCTACAGCATTTAATTCGTATCCTTCTAAAGCATAGTGAGAATAAGCCGTCGTAAAAATAACTTTGGTTTTAGACCCGAGCATTTTGGCAAAGTCCGTTCCTTTTATTTCTGGCATTTGAATGTCCAAAAACAATAAATCAACTTGTTTTTCCTTCATTATGCTCAAAGCTTCTAATGGATTCTCAGCTTCACCAACTAAATTTAAAAACTCTAATTTATCAATATAAGTTATTAATAAAGACCTAGCCAACTCTTCATCATCTACAACTATACAGTTTATACTATTCATGTAATCTGAGTTTTAAATTCACTTTAAACGCCTTAGAAGTTTCATTGATCACTAATTCATGTCGATCAGGATACAAGATAGCCAAACGCTTTTTTACATTTTCTATGCCAATACCGCCAACATCATCTTTTACAACAACATGCTCTGGTTTTGAATTTTCTAGTTCAAAATCAATACCATCAGTAAATGAGGTAATTTTTAAGTTGATAAATGTGCCTTCAATCTTTTCAATATTACTATGTTTTAAGGCGTTTTCCAAAAAAGGAATCAGCAACATGGGTACAATGGGCACATTTTGATCTTCAATAGAAAACGTAGTTGAAATAGGGTAGGTTTTACTACTCTTAAGGGAGAACAGTTTTATATAATTCTCAATATAATCTATCTCTTTGTATAACGGTACAATTTCTTGTTCACATTCATATAGCACATAACGCAACATGTCTGATAAATAACTAATACTCTTTTGCGTTCTACCGGCATCAATTGCAGATAGTGCATAAATATTGTTCAAGGCATTAAATAGAAAATGAGGATTGATCTGTGATTTTAATAGCTTGAGCTCTGTTTGTAACGCTTCATTTTTATTGATGATGATTTCCTCTTCTTTACGTTGTGCAAACAAGAATATTTCTACAAGTGTTGCAATGATATAGGCAATTGTAATTAAAAGTAGGTTAATGAAAAACCGTGAAGGTGGTCTACGTAATTCTTGCAAAGGTCTGCCGCCGTCAAACCTTGGTCCGGGTCTTGGTCCGGGCAAAGTACCCATATTCGGTTCGTTAACCATTCCTCCTGACCAAGGGATTACATTGGTCAAAATTAAGGTCAAGCCTACTACCACTGCAATGGATGCTATTGCAAATAAAATGTACTTTCTCCTTAATAAAAGGTATGGCACCGTTAAATAAATCAGTACAGCAATTACTATTATTTGAAAAATAAGTACCATACCGTTTTCCAGTACGAACTGAAAATCACTACCACTAAAGATCCATGCGGTAGACCAAACCAAAAGCCATAAGGCTACATGAAATACTATATTCTTATGTCTGTTCATGGTACAAATAAAAGGAATAAATTTTCAACCCAACCTTAAAAACAGCGCTTTAAACCGCTGCTAATTAAACGTTCATTGTATATAGAACACCTTTCGCTTAAATGTAAACGGCAAACACTTAAAACGACCATTCCGCATTAAAGATTCTTACATCTTTGCTAACGAATATTAGTTATAAAATTATATATATATGAAACGTATTACATTAAAAACAGGATTGTTATTTGCCCTATTAGTTGCTTTTGGAACAGTAGCAGTTAACGCACAATCTAAAGGTGAAAGAAGAGAGCCCCCAACATATGCCAAACTTTTAGAAGAAATGGATGCAGATGAAGATGGCCAGCTTTCTAAAGAAGAGGTAAAAGGTCCATTAAAGGATAACTTTTCTGAAATAGATACCAATGAAGATGGTTTTATTTCTAAAGAGGAATTTGATGAGGCTCCAAAACCTAAAGGAAGACCTAGAAATTAATTTCTACACAGTTTATTTTAAATATTGATTCAGTAAAACACCTCAGGGCAAGCCCATGAGGCATTCAAAGGAATCACACTTTTAAATTCGAGGCAAGCCTTGGGGTATTATACCCTTTGGCGGTGCCAATAAAATTTGTTGAAGTTAGCCCAAAGCTTCATGGTCCGCCATGAAGCTTTATTTATCATCAATAAGATAAGCATATAAACAAATGGTCTTATTCAGAAAGGTTAGAAGTAGATTGATAAAATTAGAGAAATTCAAGACCTATTTAATCTACGCATTAGGCGAAATTCTACTTATAGTCATAGGTCTTCTAATTGCATGGAAGATCAATGATATCAACGAATCCAGAAAAAATAGAATTGTAGAAGTTAAAATCTACAAAAGCCTAAGCCAAGAACTGAACACAAATTTAGGTGTATTGGATAGTGCCATTGCAGACTATACCAAGAATATACAGACCTTGCAAAACACCATAAATTATTTGGGTATGGAACCTGCGGAATTAACTGCTGATGCCAAGTCAATGATCGTAAATTTAAATTACCGTAAGACCATTGTTAGGGATGAAGCCATAAACTCAATTAATGCAACCAATAAATTTGAATTTATTGAAAGTGATTCGCTCAAAAAACTGATTGCCGCTTATCCCAATGAACTTGACAATTTTAACAATCAACAAATCAAGATTGAAAATATTATAAACGAGCGCCTGAAACCTATCATTGAAAAGCATATTTCATTAATTGAAATTTTACCGGAAGACAGCTATAATTATCAGCGTATGAAAAACTACGGCAACCGATCAAATTATCCGGATTTGCTAGTAAGCAGAGAATATCAAAACAGTGTCATTGACAGGTTGTTACAAACCAAAGGACAACTTTCTATTGCCAAAAATTTAAGGAATAAGACAAAAATTATTGCTACAAAATTAAATCAAGAACTGAACAGTTCTTAACAAATTCACCTTAATATGAAATCATCTGTCTTTGCCTACTGTTTTAAACATTTACTGGCTTACAAATTGAAATAGCCATCAAACTTTCTTGATCAAAATACTGTCTCACTTAAAATTTCCACCGGTTCACTGATTTTTAAAAATCCGTAGTAATCAAGACATTAGTTTTATACAGCTTTAATAACATTAATCAATTTAAAAATTACATTATGAGAAAAAAAAACATAAAAAGAATACCTTCTATTTCTTTTGCTCTTGCATTAGCATTTATAACCTTTGTTGCCTGTAGTAGCGACAGTGTTGATGATGGAGTGATAGATGATAGTACAACAGACGATAGTGATGTAGATGATGAAGTGGTCACTGAGCTTCATGCTGCGTATAGTGCGTTTAATTCAGATGCCGTGACTATTTATTTAGATGGTTCTGAAGTTGTTATAGAGACTACCGGACTTCCAAATCATGAAACGGTTTATTGGGGAGAGGGTAATTCCCTATATAAAGAAGAGCCAGATGTTGCCCTTACACCAAGTATCATGTCCAGTAACAACAACGCTTATACCATACGTGTAGATGCTACTCCTGATTTAACGGGTAGTACTGTACAAACAGAATTAGGTACTGTTGGTATTGCGGTAAGCGGCTCTTCAATATTCAATGACCAAGAAGGTGGGGGTGCCTTAGATCAAGCTGCTGCTAGTTTAGATTGGACAGGTGCCCATATTGGTCCTGGTGTGTATCATTATCACCTAGAGCCAAAGGCTTTTACCAATGACGACGATAACCTAGTAGGCATATTATTGGACGGAGTATTTCTTTACGGACGTAAATGCAGTGCAACGGGTGATTACCCAACGGATTTAGATGCTTCTGGCGGACATACTTCTACCACACAGTATACTGATGGTGAAGAAGAATACCATTATCACATTATCAATGAAGTGTATTCTACTACAGGTTCCTATTTAGCATTTGCAGGTCCATATCAAGGCTACTAAAAATGAATAGTAAACACTTCCATATCCTTTGCCTTGCACTGATGTTGCAGACCGGCTGTAAACAAAATTCCGGTTCAAAGCCTCAGGTAGCAACCCCTGTTGAAGTCAGTCAAGACACTAAATTCAAGGAAGAGTTGACCCTTAATCAATTAGAAGGTACCTGGTACTACAAAAACTCACCTTATGATGGTTATGCATTAACCTTACATGAGAACGGCACATTGGCAGAAAAGGTGGGTTTTGTTAAAGGAAAAAGAGAAGGAGTCGCCAAAAGATGGTCTGTCAATGAAGTTCTTAGGGTTGAGTATCATTATAAAAATAACCGACTTGAAGGTTCTTACAAAACCTGGTGGGAAAACGGTCAGTTAGCTCAAGAAGCTAATTACGTAAATGGTAAAATGGATGGTGTGGAGAGAAAATGGTATCCTGATGGGCAATTGGCAAAAGAAAGACAATTGGTAAACGGTAGGGAAGAAGGACTACAAAAGGCTTGGTTGCAAAACGGAACCTTATATGTAAACTATGAAGCCAAAAACGGACGCATATTTGGTCTAAGAAGAGCAAATTCTTGCTACCAATTAGAAGATGAAGTTGTAGTTAAATCAGAAAATGAACCTTTATGAAAAAGACTTTATTTCACGTAGCAGCTATACTTGTTTTGATTTCCTGTAAACCAACAGTAAAAAAAGAGCATATTCAGGTAACTGAAACTAGCCGGGTAGCGTATTTGCCCTATTATAATGACGAATCTTTTACACCACATTGGTTGACACCAAACTCTGAAGAGGAGAAACGATTTCATAAAATACCCGATTTTAAACTGGTTGATCAATTAGGTGATACATTGACACAGAAGTCATTTGAAAATCAAGTATATATTACCGACTTCTTTTTTACTACATGCCCCGGCATTTGTTTGAAGATGACGAACAATATGACCAAAGTACAAGAGGCTTTTCTAGATAATCCTGAAGTTGCCATCCTTTCCCATTCCGTAACACCATCCATAGATTCTGTGGCCGTGCTTAAAACGTATGCGGATAAAAACGGGGTTATAGATTCAAAATGGCACTTGGTTACTGGTGACAAAACTGAAATTTATAACTTAGGTAGAAACGAATATTTCGTGGAGAATGATTTAGGTATACCAAAGGACATTAATGACTTTTTACATACAGAAAACTTCTTGCTCATAGATAAAAATAAACACATACGGGGTATCTACAACGGACTCAACCGTGCTTCAATAGCACAATTGATTACTGATGTAAATGCCTTGCTAGAAGAAAGTTGATTGCAATTGTTTGATTATTTATTGACAAAAAGCCCGTAAACATTAGCTTACGGGCTTTTTAATATCAACTAATTTATTAACTATTTCAAAGCAGCCAATAATTTTTCAGCTACCAATTCTGATGATGCAGGGTTTTGACCTGTAATTAAATTACCGTCTTGTACTGCATATGCTGCCCAATCCTCTTTCTTAGAGTAGATTCCGCCGTTTTCTTGTAGCATATCTTCTACCAAAAATGGTACAATCTCAGTTAGCTGTACAGCTTCTTCTTCACTATTCGTAAATCCTGTTACTTTTTTACCTTTTACTAAAGGATTACCATCTGTACCGGAAACTCTTTTTAGAGCAGCAGGTGCATGACATACAAATGCAATTGGTTTTTCTTGTTCATTGAATGTTTCAATCAATTTTACAGAAGTAAGGTCGTTTGCCAAATCCCATAACGGTCCATGACCACCTGGGTAGAAAACGGCATCAAAATCATTGGCATTTACATCTGCCAATACTTTTGTGTTGGCAATTATCTCTTGCGCTTCTTTATCCTCTTTAAAGCGTTTGGTGTCCTTTGTTTGTGCATCTTCAGTATCACTACTAGGGTCAATTGGTGCTTGACCTCCTTTTGGTGTTGCTACCGTAATTTCTGCTCCTTTATCTAAAAGAGCATAATATGGAGCTGCAAACTCTTCAACCCAAAACCCTGTTTTCTTTCCCGTGTCTCCCAATTGATCGTGAGACGTTAATACAAATAATATTTTCATTTTATCTTCTTTTTAGTTACGCAATTATTTTGAAGTCTTATTATTAGACTTTTACTATCATTTTACCTTTGTTCTTACCATCCATCATATCCAAGAATGCTTGTGGTGTATTATCAAAACCTTCTACTATTGTTTCTTTATAGGTCAGTTTTTCTTCGCCCAACCATGTAGACAATTGTTTCATTGCCTGTGGAAATTTGTCGGCATAATTAGACACAATGAACCCTTGCATTAATGCACTGTTCTTTACCAAGAAAGGCTGTACGGCAACCGCCATGGGCAATTCAGTTTTATTGTAGACCGATATAGCCCCACAGATAATAATACGGGCAAACTGATTTATATTGAATAATACCGCATCAGATATTGGTCCGCCAACATTATCAAAGTAGACATCCACTCCGTTTGGCGCCGCTTCTTTAATAGCAGCTTTCATATCTTTGGTTGTTTTATAATTGATACCGTGGTCAAAACCGAATTCTGATTTCAGCATATCAATTTTTTCGTCTGTACCAGCGATACCGATTACATTTAAACCAAGAATTTTACCGATTTGTCCTACCACACTACCCACAGCACCCGCAGCACCAGAAACTACCAAGGTTTCACCTTTTTTAGGCTTCCCAATTTCATGAAGCCCTAAATAGGCGGTCAATCCGGTCATACCTACAATGCCTAAAAAGGCACTTAATGGTGCTTTGCTTTTATCTATTTTCTGCAAGCCTTCGCCTGTAGAAATTTGCCTTTCTTTCCATTGTAATAGACCTGAAACAAAATCTCCTTTTTGGAAATTACCATTTTTAGATTCCAACACTTCTGCTACAATACCGGAACTTATAGGTTCTCCCACTTTAAATGGAGGAACGTATGATTTTGCATCGCTCATTCTACCACGTAAGTAGGGGTCAACGGATATATATTTCGCCTCTAATAAAAGCTCACCGTCAGAGACCTTTAGTTCATTGTCCAATTCTTTAAATTCAAAATCGGAAAGGGTAGGGGTTCCTACCGGACGTTGTTTTAAATTAATTGACTTATTCATAAGTTATCTTTTAAATTATATAATAATTCTACAACTGGAACGCTGGTCTATACCGTTTTAAAAAGTGCATTTACCCACTTAGAATTCCAGTGTATTTTTCGCTATTTCTAATTACAGTTCAAAGGTATTCAAAAAAAGAATGAACATTCATTTATTAACAAAGCTTTAAAAGATTGAACTGTAGAGTAGATTTAAAAAAAGCACCATTTTAGGTGCTTTTAAAACTTAATTATTATTCCATGATCATTATAGATTTCACATTTACGAATTCCTTCATTCCAAATCCGCCATGTTCTCTACCATATCCTGAATCTTTTACTCCACCAAATGGCATACTTGGTTCTGCCAACCCAAAAGAGTTTATAAATACCATACCGGTGTCAAAATGTTTTTCAGCAAGTTCTGTTGCCTTTTTTATATCTTTTGAAAATATACCACCACCTAAGCCAAATCTACTGTCATTGGCTATACGCATGGCATCTTCATTATCCTTCGCTTTTATTAATGAAGCCACAGGTCCGAACAACTCATCATCATACGCTGGTTGCCCAGGCGTAACATTGGCAAGTACCGTTGCAGGGTAGAAGTAACCCTCACCGTCTGGTATTTTTCCTCCACATAATACATTGGCTCCTTTCTCTACACTTTCTTGTACTTGTTCGTGAATTTTCTCTCTAAGATCTTCACGAGCCATTGGTCCCAACTCGGTATCCTCATTCTTTGGGTCTCCTACTTTTAAGGCATCCATGGCTTTTACGAATTTTTCCTTGAATTCATCATATACCTTCTCGGTAGCTATGAATCGTTTGGCAGCAATACAGGTTTCTCCATTGTTATAAATACGTCCCATAACACTCTTTTCTACCGCTACATCTATATCCGCATCATCCAATACCAAATAGGCATCGTTACTACCTAATTCCAAAACCGTTTTCTTTAGTTGGGCACCTGCTTTTTCTCCAATTTTCTCACCTGCCACTGGGCTTCCGGTAAGGGTAACGCCTCTAACCAAATCATGCTCAATTATGGCATTCGATTGGTCATGTTCAATAACCAAGACATTAAAAAGATGTGCTGGCAAACCAGCCGTATCAAAAATAGTCTTCAATAATTTAGCAGTACCGGTTACGTTAGATGCATGTTTCAGTAAAATACTATTACCTGCCATTAGGTTTACAATAGTATATCGCAATACTTGATAACTAGGGTAATTCCAAGGCTGTATACCGTAAATAATTCCCATAGGAGAATAGGTGATAATTCCTTTTCCTCCATTTGATAGCTCACGCTCTTCATTCTTTAAAATCTCTGGCGCGTGTTCCGCAGAATATTCACATATTGCAGTACATAAGTCAACCTCTTGATTACTTTGCTTAAGTAATTTTCCCATTTCATCGGTCATTAACTCCGCAAGTTCTTTCTTATAATTTTGAAGCTCCTTACCAATTGCTTTTATGATTTCACCACGTTCTTCAACGCTTTTCATCTTCCATTTTAGAAAAGCCTTATGAGATTGTTGAATGCTTTCTTCAACTTGCTCATCGGTCATGTACGCATGAGATGCTATTTCTTTTCCCGTTGTGGGGTTAATTGTTTTAAATGTATCTTGTTTTGTTGTCGTAGACATAATATTATTTTTAAGTTACTCGATAATCGAGGTTTTAATACTTCATAGATTAAGCCGAAATATTAATTTGTTTTCAATTCATAGCTTTGGGGGGCTTACCCCAGAGATTGTTTACTGTTGCTCGCTTGGCACCAAATAAACATCGTTGATATTTACTCTAGCTGGCTGAGTTAACACGTAATAAATGGAATTTGCAATATCCTCCGCCTCAAGCGTTTCCATTTTTTGCATTTCCTTCATCTTATCCTTAATATCCTCATCGGTAATCGTGCTGGTCAAATTTGTAGCCACGGCACCAGGTTCTATAGAGGTAATGTTGATACCATATTTTGGTGCTAATTCTTGGCGTAAACCTTCCGAAAACATTTTCACTGCAGATTTCGTTGCACAATACACCGCTCCACCAGGAAAATACCTGTTGGCGGCCATGGACGATATATTTATAATGTTACCGCCTTTATTTTCTTTCAATGCAGGTAGCACTGCCGCAACACCATTTAATACACCTTTAATGTTAACATCCACCATTTTATTCCATTCGTCTGTCTTCAATTTTTCAACAAACGATAACGGCATTAAACCTGCATTGTTGACCAATCCTGTAATTTTACCGTATTCTCTCTTTGTTTTGGAAACGACCTTTTCAAAATCTTCTTTTTTAGTTACATCTCCTGTAACCACAAGAGCTTCTCCACCTTTTTTGGTGATATCTGATTTTAAATCGTTCAATTCATCTTCACTACGTGCCATTAAAACTACTTTAGCTCCATTATCCGCTAATTTCATTGCTGTAGCTCTACCAATACCACTAGATGCTCCTGTTATAATAATTACTTTATCTTCTATTTTCATTGCGTTTTAATTTGATTTAAGCACAAGATAGGAGCAGTTTTTGAGTTCTATTGACCAGATTAATTCAACTATTGACGTATATAGTTTTACGATACTTCTTTATTGATTTAAGTCAAAAAAAACTACTTTTTAGGGTGTTAAAAAGGATACTGAAGAAATTATAGATTTATTAAGACCATTACTTATTTAAATGCCATTAATTTGATGCCTTATTTCTTTTTCTAAATAAAGGTGGAGTTATGATGACAAACAAAATGATAGGCATTGTGGGTGGTGTTGGTAGTTATGCGGGCATAGATTTAATTAAAAAAGTCTACGACCTTACGGAAGCCACATCTGATCAAGAACATTTACCGGTATCTATGCTATCTGTACCTCATAAAATTATTGATCGTACCAAATTTTTATTGGGTGAGACAGATGTGAACCCTGGCATTGCCATTTCTGAAATCATAGCTTCGTTGATTGCTAGTGGAGCCGGTATTATTGGTATTCCCTGCAACACCGCGCATGCCAAGCCTATTTTAAGTTTCATTGAAAAGAGCATTCCTGAATCCTGTATTTTGGTAAACTTAATTGAAGAAGTTGGTAAATATATATCGGAAAAACATCCAGAAATTACTAGGGTAGGTGTATTGGGAACTACTGGTACAATTTTGGCGAAAGTATATCCTGAAGTGCTATCAAAATATGGTATTGAGGTAATACAACCTTCTGAAGATATTCAAGATTTATTTGTGCATCCGTCGATTTATGATACTAGTTATGGTATAAAGGCTTTCTCTAATCCTGTTCATCAAAAGGCAAAAGAAAATTTGAGTATGGCAGCCACATATTTATCTAGAAAAGGTGCCCAAGCGGTAATATTAGGTTGTACCGAAATTCCGTTAGCCATTCAATATGAAAAAATAGAAAACAGTTTAATTATTGATGCCACTACGGTATTGGCAAGTGCCCTTATCAGAGAATCTAAAAAAATGGAACAATTAGTTTAAGTATGCACAGCAGGCATACAAGTTGCTCTTTTCAATAACATATATTCGCCTTTAATTTTAAAATCCCGAATAGATGAGCCTGTATAACGTTTGAAGGTTTTTGAAAGATGACTTACATCTGTAAAACCTAAATCATCTGCTATTTGGGTAAGGGTGAAGTCTGAATTTAAGAGGCGAATTTCTACCAATTTCAGTTTTGCCTTTATTATATATTCACGTAAAGACATACTTACCTGTTTTTTAAAATATTCACTTACATAGGTGGGCGACATGTTAAATACCTTGGCTAAATTTTCGACCTTTAATAATTCCGTCTTATCGATATGGGTATTAATATAGGTGAGCATTTTAGTGATGCGATCATCAACTTGGTTCTTTGGTAATTCAAAATAATTGCTCTTTTTAATATTGCGAATCAAAATTTCTAAAATACTCGTCATTAAACTAGTGACCAAGTTTATAGATTCTTCTCCATAATTTCTAGACTCTTGAAGAATCATACCTATTAAATTTTCTAGATAGTTACGATCCATTTCGTTCTTAATGATATCGCCTGGCAATTGATTGTAGTTAGATAGTATGTAAGACGCTTCTTTAAACCATTCATTTCTATCAATGGTTATCCTATTCGCATTTTTAAAAAACGAATCGGTGAACTTTAAAAAAATAAAACGTGTAGGTTTTTCTATGGTAAAAGAATGGCACTTTAAGGGTGGTAACAAAAACATACTATTCTTACTATAGCTATAGTCATTATAGTTTATGCACTGCGTACCTTCACCTTCTTTAATTAAAACCAGTTCAAAAAAATTGTTCTTCACCGGGCGTTGCTTCCAGCTAGTCAATTCAATTTCTTGTATTTCAAAAGGTTTATGTGCTTCTAATACCTGCATTTTACGAATATTTGGATGGAAAATTACAAAATAAGTATACAATTGAATACAAAACATCAAAAATAACCTTTAAAAATACATGTTACATTTATCCAACTTACCTCTTATTTAAAAGCTGTAGTTTATTTTACTTAGTTTTAGTTTTAGTTTTTATTTTTCCTATTTTCAAATCATTTAATTAGAAACATTTTCATGAAGAAATCTTATTTAACCCTAGTAGTACATATTTTAGTAAAAGAAGTATATAGAGATGAAATAAAAGCTGAATTACTAAAGCTTATTAGTCCTACAAGAGGCGAAGAAGGTTGTATTGCTTATGATTTACACCAAGATAATGACAACCCAAACCTATTCCTATTTCATGAAAAATGGGTAAATCAAGAATATTTAACCAAACATTCTCAAAGTGACCACATTGCGGCATATAGAATTATTTCTAAAGACAAATTAGAGAATGTTACTGCTTACAAAATGACGGAGCTTACCAACTAGACTAGTAATAATAAAGGTTTTATATCTAAAACATATAATATAAAACCACTATTTATATTGGCTTACAGCTTGTTTTGGCAATATTTTAATATTTGATTGCTCTAAAACCTGTTTTTGTACATACATCACCTTTTTTTATACTACAACATAGGCTCATTACCTATATATCTTTGTCTCAAAATTAAATAACAGATATAAAATATATATAATGAGCACACCTAATATTGCCAAAGAAGACATCCTAAACGCTTTTAATTACAGACACGCTACCAAGGAATTTGATGCTACAAAGACCATTTCTGATGCCGACATGAAATTCATCTTAGAAACGGCACATTTATCGCCTAGTTCATTTGGTTTTGAGCCCTGGCATTTTGTGGTCGTACAAGACAAAGAGTTAAGAGAGCTTTTAAAACCGGTTGCTTGGGGCGCTCCTTTAAAATTAGATACTGCCAGTCACTTTGTTTTAGGTTTGGCAATGAAAGCACCAATGGTAAAACACAATGCGCCTTACATAGAACACATGATGAAAGAGGTAAAACAAATGCCTGCCGAAGTTATAGAAATGTACTCTAAATTTTATAGAGAATTTCAGGAGCGCGATTTTAACCTGGATACGGATAAAAAGTTATTCGATTGGTCTTCTAAGCAAACCTATATTGCATTGGGTAATATGATGACATCAGCAGCATTAACAGGCATAGATTCTTGCCCAATTGAAGGATTTCATCAGGAAAAAGCAGAGGCTTTATTACAAGAGAAATTTGGAATTGATACCGATAAATACGGACTAGCTTTTATGGCCGCCTTTGGATATAGAAAAGCGGACCCAGAGTTTCCTAAATCTAGAAGAAATTTTGAAGACATTGTAACTTGGAAATAAGGACAAGTTCATTTAAAAATCACATTTATGAAAGCAATAGGATATAAAAAAAATCTTCCGGCAACAGATGTTAATTCGCTTCAGGATATAGAAATAGATATGCCTAAAGCAACTGGTAAAGATATTTTAGTTGAAGTAAAAGCCATTTCTGTAAACCCTGTAGATTATAAAATTAGAGCCAATAGACCAGCTTCAGATGGAGAATGGAGTGTTATTGGTTGGGATGCTACAGGTGTTGTTAAGGAAGTAGGTGAAGATGTTACCTTGTTTAACGTTGGTGATGAAGTTTGGTATGCTGGTGATTTAAACCGGCAAGGTAGTAATGCCGAATATCAGTTGGTTGATGAACGTATAGTAGGTAAAAAACCTGCAAGTTTATCGTTTGCAGAAGCCGCTGCCTTACCATTAACTACGCTAACGGCTTACGAAATGCTATTTCATAGATTAGAGGTTTCTAAAAATGATGCCAAAAAATCTATTTTGGTTATTGGTGCTGCTGGTGGCGTGGGTTCTATTTTAGTGCAACTGGCTAAAAAGTTTACAAAATTGAATATTATTGGTACCGCTTCTAGAGAAGAAACTAATTCTTGGCTAAAAGAATTGGGTGCAGATACGGTAATTAATCACAGAAATAAGCTTAGTGATGAATTTGAAAAATACCACTTGCCAGCACCTGAATACGTAGTGAGTTTAAATGCTACGGAACATCACGTAGATGAAATTGTAAAACTGATTAAACCACAAGGGAAATTTGGATTCATAGATGACCCAAAATCATTAAACGTGATGCCTTTTAAGGGTAAAGCGGTATCTACTCATATAGAATTGATGTTTACGCGCTCTATGTTCCAGACCGATGACATGATTGAGCAGCATAATATCTTAAACGAAGTTTCTGAGCTTATAGACAACGGAACAGTAAGAACCACTTTGGGAGAAAACTTCGGGACTATAAATGCTGAAAATCTTAGAAAAGCTCATGCTTTTTTAGAGACAGGAAAAGCAAAAGGTAAAATTGTTTTAGAAGGATTTTAGACTCTATGAGTCAAATAAATTAAGCAAAATGAAAAATATATTATCAATTTTAGCTGTAACGGCTGTATTTGCAAGTAACAAGATAACTGCACAAACACCAATAACAGACGACATTAAGTCTGTAAATGAAGTGGTAACCGCAGATAATGTAGAATGGGGTTGGTTAAACCCTTTGCGAGGCGATAAGAGTCCGGCTGCCGGAAAACTTTGGGGAGACAGAACAAAAAATGAACCAGCGGGATTTTTAGTGAAATTCAATAAAGGATTTTCTTCGCCACCACATATTCATAACATCACTTATAGAGGTGTAGTAATTAAGGGATTGTTACATAATGATGATGAAAATGCCGAGAAACAATGGCTACCAGCAGGTTCTTATTGGCAACAGCCAGCGGGAGAAGCGCATATTACCGCTGCTGACGGTGAAGAAAATTTAGCTTTTTTAGACATTCAAGAAGGTCCGTATTTAGTAAAACCAACGTCTGAAGCTTTTGATAATGGTGAAAGACCAATTAATGTTGATAAAACAAACTTGGTCTGGTTAAATGCTAACGACATCCAATGGGTTTCTGAAAAGAGCAATGTAGAAACTGCATTTTTATGGGGAAGTCACGAAAAAAATCAGCTACGTGCCGCACTTTTAAAATTGCCAGCTGGTTTTAATGGAAAGATTAAAAACTTAAGTCCTAATTTTAGAGCAGTGGTCATTTCTGGTGAAGTAACACATCAGTTTATTAAAAAAGATACTAAAAATGATTTACAACCCGGTTCTTATTTTGGAGCTGAAAAAAATGCAACTTCAATCATTTCTACCACTAAAGAAACAATTCTTTACATAAGAAGTAATGGTGATTATGAGGTAGAATAGATTACAAACATTATCTTATGTTCAAGGTTATCACTATCTAAACAATCAAACCAATTATGATCGATCCAAAATTTCCTGAATTAACTAATGTTCAGGTAGAAAAACTTAAGAAGTACGGTGAAATAGAATTCTATAAGGAGCCAACGATCGTTTTGGATTTTGGAGACCGGCATTATGATTTTTTTGTGGTGCTTACTGGCGGAATCAGAATTATAGACCCTGATAAAAAAGATGAAAATATTGCCATTCATACCAGGCATCAATTCTCAGGTTCAAGTAGTATTCTTTCGCACAGAGCCGTTGGGGTTTGCGGTGAAACCTTGGCAAATACACAGCTCATAAGAATTAGTCCTGAAAATCTAAAAAGTGCCATTGCCAAATTCAGTGATATTAGCGATGTACTTCTGAATGCATTTTTATTACGTGAAGACGCGCTTAAAAACAACGTTCAGGGTATTAAGCTCATTGGTTCTGAACACTCCAATGAAACCTACGCTATCCGTGATTTCATGGACAAGAATGATATTTGGTACAATTTTATTGATTCGGATAAGGAAGACGGATTGGTGCAACTATTGGAAACTTTCAATTTAAAAGAATCTGACCTGCCTGTTTTGATCAATAGTCAGAATGAGATTTCCGTTCGTCCATCCATAGATGAAATTGGTACGTGTACCGGTGTTAGATTACAATTGGATGATGATGTTTATGATGTTCTGGTGGTAGGTGCTGGTCCCGCTGGCTTGGCTGCTAGTGTTTATGCCGCTTCAGAAGGCTTAAAAGTGTTGACTATAGATAGTAATTCCCCTGGCGGACAAGCCGGTAAAAGTTCTAAAATTGAGAACTATCTTGGGTTTCCTACCGGAATTTCAGGACGTGACCTTGCCAATAATGGCTACATACAGGCACAAAAGTTTGGTTGTACCATATCCGTGCCGCATAGGGTAGAGGGCATAGTGCGCAAAAATGGTTATTACGAAGTTAATTCTAACAACACATCTATACTAAAGGCTAAAACGGTCATTGCCGCAACAGGTGCCGCGTATAGAAGACTGCCTTTAGAAGGTATTGAAAAATTTGAAGGTTCCGGAGTGTACTATAGTGCCACTTCAATGCATGCCAATATGTGTAAAAACAGCGAAATAGGTATTGTGGGCGGTGGCAACTCCGCAGGTCAGGCGGCATTGTTTTTAGCAAACCATGCGCATAAAGTACATGTAATCATCAGAAACGAGGATATTGGCGCAAAAATGAGCGATTACCTTGTGCAGCGAATTTTCGCATGTGATAATATTGAAGTTTTAACGGGTAGTAATGTCGTTAAGGTTGAAGGCGATACGTATTTGGAAAAGGTAGAAATCAAACAAAACGATGCTTTAGTAGAAAACAACATTAATTACCTATTTACATTTGTTGGCGCAAAACCGTGTACGGAGTGGTTAGATAATATTATAGACACAGATGCTAAAGGCTTTGTACACACAGGGCTCACTATTTGCGACAATGCTTTAAATGGCGAATCCGTATTCAAACATAGAAAGCCTTACACTTTTGAAACCAGTTTACCCGGACTTTTTGCTGTTGGCGATGTGCGTTCCGGGTCGGTTAAACGTGTAGCTTCGGCAGTAGGTGAAGGGTCTATTGTAGTTAGTGACATCCATAAATTTTTAGCGCTTGAAACCGAAGCGAAAATTATATAGTACTTTTAAGCCCTATGCCACGTACCATTATCGAAAATATTGTAATTCAAGAATACAAAGACCAAACCTTTTTTGAGTTTTGTAAGTACACTACCATCAGGTTTTTTGAGATTGTGTATTTTGAAAAGGGTAGCGGCACCATAAAAATTAATGGGAAAACGGTAAACTATTCGGCTAATAGTATTTTTGTTTTTGTGCCAGATGATATTTATATCGTAAACCCAGAATCGGCAACTACTACCATTGCCATAAAATTCTTGAAAAGCTTTTTTAGGGGAGATGCACCACAAAATGCAAATCTTCCGGTGAACGATTGGTTTAGAAAAATTGAAGGGATTTTAAATAGTGAAAGTCATCAATTACGTGAAATGCGTTTTGAAACCGAATCGGATAAAATACATTTATTGTCATTAATAAAAATGGTGGCTGCGGAAAACGATAAAAAGAAATCATACGACCTGTTTATCATTCAAAATTCACTTTCCGTAATTCTTCACCTTATTGCCCGTAACATTCAGTTTTTAAATGCTGATATGAGTACCAAAATTGTGGAGTCTTCTAAAATTCAGCAAATCATCAACTTTATTCACGCTAATATTTACAATTCAGAATTGCTTACCACCCAAAACTTGGCAGAAGAGTTTCATATGGCGGACAATTATATTAGTGAGTACTTTAAAAAACATACCGATGTTTCTTTAAAAAAATACATTCTTAACTACAAATTAAAACTGGTAGAAACCCGATTAAAATATACCGATTTACAGTTTTCAGAAATTGCAATGGAATTAGGCTTTACAGATTCCAGTCACCTTAACAAAACCTTTCAAAGTTATAAGGGAATGACTATTGGTGCTTATAAGGCAAGTATTTCCCAATAAATTACTATTTACCTCTTTTTTTACTAAAAGCCCTGTGTTTTTTACTTATCCAAAGCTTGAGTGCCTAGGTAACTTTGTACTGTAATACTAACAGAACAATAATTAACCAAAAACTCAATACTATGGAATACAAGAATTTTCAAACATTTACGGCAGAACAAAAAGGAGGAATTTTAACAGTGACCATCAACTTTGGTCCTGTAAACGTACAAGGGCAAGAAATGCTTGCAGATTTAAGCAGTCTTTGTTTACGACTGGAGCGCGATAGAAGCGTAAAAGTAGTTGTTTTTGAATCTTCAAATCCAGATTATTGGGTATGCCATTATGATACCAACTTACTTAGAGATATGTCTATGGAAGCGGTACCAAGAAACGAAGTACAGTTATTAGACTTACAAGCTGTTTTAGAACGTTTAAGCAACGTACCACAAGCAACTATTGCTAAAATTGAAGGTTTTGCACGTGGTGGCGGACACGAAATGGCATTGGCACTAGATATGCGTTTTGCAGCAAGAGGTAAAGCCAAATTTATGCAAATGGAAGTAGGTATGGGCATTTTACCTTGTGGTGGTGGCGCTTCACGTATGGCAAGACAAACTGGTTTAGGTAAGGCACTGGAAATTATCTTAGGAGCCAGAGATTGGGATGCAGACGAAGCTGAAAAATTCGGAACTATTAACAAGGCGTTAGATGCAGATGAAATAGGACCATACGTAGATGCTTTGGCAGAGCGCATCTCCAAATTTCCGGCAGATTCTATTGCTGCTAGTAAACGTGCAGTTTATGCATCCATAGACTTGCCAATTAAAGAGGCTTTAAAAGAAGAAGCCTACCAATTGTTTCAAGCTACGAGCAGAACACCAGCCATAAAAAGATTCACCTACGCAGATGAAAATGGTGCTCAGTTTGACCATAATAACCAAAAGAATTGGGAGCAAATGGTGATGGATATTCAAGAAGTAAATTAAGGGCGCTGAGCGCCTTTCGCAACAAGCTTTACGCCAATCGCATATCGACTTTCAGTTTTTGCGTATAACGCGAAGCGTGTAGCATACAGCGAAAAACATACAACAATTAACGAATAACGATTAACGATTAACGATTAACGATTAACGAAAAATAAAAGAAGATTAGATATGAAAGCAATGCTTATAAACAACTACGGAGAAAATGGGAATTTCGAGGTATCGGAAATTGAAAAACCAACCGTAAAGGCAAATCACGTATTGGTAAAAATAGCGGCATCTAGTGTAAATACAATTGACACTATGATTAAGAATATGGGAACGGATTTACCATTATCACCAGCTACACCAGCCTTATTAGGTATGGATTTCTCAGGAACTATAGAATCGGTTGGCGATGGCGTAGAGGGTTTTAAAGTAGGCGATGAAGTGTACGGTTGTGCTGGCGGTTTAGCCGATTTACCAGGAACCTTAACGGAATATATTGTAGCCGATAGCAACCTTGTAGCGCACAAACCAAAAGGCTTAACCATGCGCGAAACTGCAGCTTTACCATTAGTAGCTATTACAGCTTACGAAGGTTTAACAAGAGCAGGTGTAAAAGAAGGTCAGAAAGTATTGGTACACGGTGGTTCTGGTGGTGTTGGTCATTTAGCGGTGCAGTTGGCAAAGTATTTTGGAGCAGAAGTTTTTGCTACAGGTACTGGTGGTAATCAAAAAGCTATTGTTGAAAAATTTGGTGCAACCTTCATCGATTTTAAAACTGAAAAAGTAGCAGATTACACAGCAAAATATACCGATGGTGGTTTTGATGTGGTTTTTGATACCGTTGGTGGTGCAAACCTGACCAATTCTATTGAAGCGGTTGCCTTAAACGGACATATTTCTACTACGGTGTCGTTGTGTGAGTTAGACTTAACTCCGTTGCATTTTAAAGGAGCATCATTACACGTAGTATTTATGCTAATACCAATGTTGCACAATTTTAAAAGAGAGGAACACGGAACTATTTTAGGGCGTTTGGCTGAAATTTCTAATGAAGGACATTTAACGCCAATAGTAGATGAAAACAAGTTTTCCTTAGAAGAAGTTGGTGATGCTTACGCACATTTACAAAGCGGAAAAGCTATTGGTAAAATAGTAGTTGAGAACTAAAACGATAGGGATTTGCAATGTATCCTTATGGTTGATTAATAGTGTCAAATGCCTCTTTTTAGAGGCATTTTTCATTTAAAACTTAGCAAAACCTTGTTTTTTACTAAAACCTCCATTTTTACTACCAAAGTAGAACAGCCGGTTGTGCGTAATTTTGTTATAGATAAAAAAATAGCAGTAGCTATACTTAAAACATATAATTATGAAAACTTTAGAACATACAAATGCACTTGCAGAAGCTCGTGCGCTAGAAGTACCTTCACGAGAATTATCGTTAAGACGCGATCCATCAGTTGCACAATTTTGGAATGAAAACCGAAAATTGCTAGAAGCTGCTTGGGCAGAATGGGAAATAGAAAACAAGGACGATTTACTAGTTCCTGACGAAACTTTGCTTGACCCACGTTTACGTAAAGCTATTAAAGAGGCTTGGGAAAACCCGGAAAAAGAATCTGCTGTTGCCGATTTATGGGAAGAAGTTATACCTGGTGTTTATGTAGCGCAGTTTTTTGATGTAGATCGCTTGGCGGATTTCCGCAACTATTTAGAAGCTGTTGCAAATTCAAGAGTACCAAAACGTGCGCCTTATGGCATACAGTTAAATCGATATGGTATGATGCTAGATCCTCGTTCTGAAGGGCATTTGGCAGCACCTAATTTTCAGGCATTTTATAATGATATGATGGACCGTTTTATGCGTCCGATAGCACGTTTATTATTGGGAACTTATGGTTATGACAATCAGACTTTTGGATTTTCAATACAATACAATCCGGATAAAGACAAGGATTTACACGCACATACCGATGCTTCTGCGGCTACCTTGAATATCAACATTAACTTACCTGATGAAGAATTTACAGGTTCTATAGTCGATTTCTATGATAAAGCTTCAGGTAAAACGGTACAAACTAAGTTTGAGCCAGGAAAAGCCATCATCCATAGAGGTAATGTGCCACACGCAACACACCCAATTACAAGCGGACAACGTAGTAATTTAGTAGTTTGGCTGTATGGTGACCGTATGCAAATACCACGTGGTAGTACCAGTAGTTACGGGAATAGTAACAGTGACTCTATTAAAGATGTTGCCTTGGAAAGTGTTACCGCTCGCCAACGTTGGAGTTTGCCAGATGGTCCTAAGGATACTGTAGCACCATTCTAATTACAGGAAGCGTAGTTTATTATATTAGACAAAAATGAAATTATAAAACTGGCAATAGTTGTATTGCCAGTTTTCATCAACATAAAAGAACAAAATGAAACATATATTAATAACAGGAAGTACAGACGGCATAGGAAAATTACTAGCCTTGCGTTTGGCTAAAGAAGGGCACTTTGTAGCCATTCACGGTAGGAGCGATGCTAAATTAAGCGCTACTTTAAAAGAAATTAAACAGCAATCTAATAATGAAAATGTTATTGGCTTTTTAGCGGACTTTTCAGACTTAAGTGCAGTTAAAAAAATGGCTGAAGAAGTTGCAGAAAAAATGCCAGTAATTGATGTTTTGGTCAACAATGCAGGCGTTTTAATGACAAACAGCAATAGTGCCGCTACGGATATTCGGTTTGTGGTAAACTACTTTGCACCATATCTATTGACTAATGGCATATTAGCAAATTTAAAAGCATCAGACACACCAAGAGTTGTGAATTTAAGTTCCGCCGCTCAATCAACTATAAATGTACAAGCTTTAGAAGGCAAAACAGGTTTGGGTGCCAACGAAGCTTATGCGCAAAGCAAACTGGCATTAACAATGTGGAGTTTTTATTTAGCGGAACAAGAACCATCAATTACGGTAGTGGCGGTAAATCCGGGTTCTTTATTAAATACAAAAATGGCTAAAGAAGCGTATGGGCAGCATTGGTCTCCTGCAGAAAAGGGAGTTGACATTCTGTACAATTTAAGTATGACAGATTTAGCAAAATCTGGTGAGTATTTTGATAATGATAAAGGTTCATATGCCACAGCACACGCAGATGCATACAACACTCAGAAAATTGAAAATTTACTTTCTATAACAAATACATTGGTTTAGGACTTTTTTGTTCTTTTAATTTGATACAACCTTTTTATTATGAATAATTTTGCAAGAATAAAACACCTCAGGATAAGCCCATGAGACATTCAACGGAAATAAACTTTTAAATTCGAGGCAAGCCTCGGGGTATTATACCCTTTGGCGGTGCCAATAAAATTTCGCTATTAAAACCGATAAAATGAGGATTGTAGTAAAATTGCTATTTGCATGCACAGCTTTAATAATAACATCTTGCGGTGGTAAAAAGGATAGCAAGAAAGCCGAAAACACTATAAACTTACGTTTTGTAGATGAGTATGTTCTGCCGGCAGAGTCAGCTCTTAACAGCACTAAAGTTGGTGGCTTATCCAGTATTGATTATGCAAATGGCAGTTATTATTTAATCAGTGATAATACTGAATCTCCAAGATTTTATCAGGCTGAGATTTCGTTTGACTTAAATGGTTTTGATTCCATCTTCATGAAATCGGTCACACTCCTTAAAGATAAAAATGGTCTAGGTTTTTCTGAAGGAAGTATTGATCCAGAATCTTTAAGATATGATAACGGCTCGTTCATTTGGACAAGTGAAGGTAATATCAATAATGGAGTAAACCCATTTGTACGTATTTCAGATTCAAGCGGAAAATTCGTTAAAGAAATTGATGTCAGAGACCGTTTTTTAATTCATCCTGACCCAAAGTTTGGCCCTCGTCATAATGGTGTTTTTGAAAGTATAACCTTAAGCCATCAACAAAAAGGGTATTGGGCGGCAATGGAATTACCACTAAAACAAGATGGCGATGAACCAACGTTAGACGAGACTGATTCGCCAGTAAGGATTGCTTTCATCAATAAAGAAACCGGTAGTTTTGAAAAAGAAATAGTGTACGAATTAGATAATGTAACCAGGCAAGCTATTAATGGGCATTCTTTTGAATTGAACGGTGTTGTAGAAATTTTGGAATATGATACTAATAAGTTTTTAGTTTTGGAACGTTCTTACGCTATGGGGTACAAAGATGGTGGTAACACGGTTAAAATTTATGATGTAGATGCCAGTAATGCAACAGACGTAAGCAATTTTAAAAGTTTAAAAGTCAGAAACTACTCAAAGGCAACCAAAAAGCTTTTGTATAATTTTGATACTATCCGAAATGATTTAACAAACGGTGTTGTAGACAATATTGAAGGTATTACGTTTGGCCCAAATTTTGAAAATGGCAATAGGTCTTTAATTGTGGTTGCCGATAACAACTTCAATCTTTACGGCAGTCAACTCAATCAGTTTATTTTGTTTGAATTTGGCAAGTAATTTAAAAACTTGTATTCCTAAAAGTATTCAAGCTTAAAAATGAGATTAATTTTAAAATGGTCTCAGCTTTTCTTATTTTTCAATAATTCCCAAAAGTTTCAAAATTATTTAGGAATTTAAAATGGAATTGAAGTTCTTGCACGATTAATTTTTGCTCATAATAATGGATGACTTAATTACATTTTCAATTGCCGTTTTTACTGGTTTCTTTGCCATTACAAACCCAATTTCTAACATGACCGTTTTTTTATCGTTAACCCAAGGTGCCGATAATAAAACTAAGGAGGATATCAATAAAAGAGCAAACCTAATTGCATTTATTATTGTATTGGTCTTTGTGCTTTTAGGCAAGTATATTTTTGAACTTTTCAATATCAGTATTCCTGCGTTTAAGATCACGGGCGGAATTCTAATTTTCTATATTGGTTTTGAGATGCTACAATCAAAACAATCTAACGTAAAAAATATAAAACACGTTAATATTGATGAGAATATTGCCGTGTCTCCACTTGCCATTCCAATTTTGGCCGGTCCGGGAACTATTGTTACCGCAATGAACTTTGTGTCCAGTGCACAACCGGTACATATTGCTATAGTTATTGCCGTATTCGGTTTTATGAGCCTTCTAACTTATTTCACGTTCAGACTTAGTAATTTAATAGTAAAATTAGTTGGCTTTAACGTTATTTCGGTAATTGGAAAAATAATGGGTCTTATCATAGCCATTATTGGTACGGGTATGATCATAGAGGGCATTAAAATTTCCTTTAATCTAATTACGAAGTAATTGGCTTACTAAACCATAGGTCTTTATTCTTAATTGATATAACATGAAAAAAGTACTTGTTTTATTTGCTCACCCAAAGTTTGAAAAATCTAGGGCAAATACCATTTTGGTCAATTATATCAGAAATAAAGAGGGTGTAACCTTTCACGATTTGTATGAAGAGTATCCAGATTTTCATATTGATGTTTCCTATGAAAAAAAATTATTGGAAGAACATGATGTAATCGTTTGGCATCATCCAATGTACTGGTACAGTTGTCCGCCTTTATTAAAGCAATGGATAGATATGGTGTTGGAATTTAATTGGGCATACGGACCAAAGGGCAAGGCCCTAACTTCAAAAATATGTTTAAATGCCATTACTACCGGTGGAAGTAAAGAATTGTATTGCTCACAAGGTAGCAACAGCTATACCATTACCGAGTTTTTAAGACCTTTTGAACAGACCGCCAACCTTTGTCTAATGAATTATAGACAACCATTTACCGTTATGGGTACCTATAGATTAACTGATGAACAGCTTAGCGAATACGGTTCGCAATACAGTTCTTTGATAGATAGCCTACAAAATGAAAAGACGGTGCTTAGTACTTAAGTTTGAGTTCTATTAAAAGCACCAAATAAACCAAACCAATTATGACCGGAAGCCTTCTTTTTGATGCCATTGTATTTTTATTGGGAGCGATCATCTGTGTCTCAATAGCTAAAAGATTAGGCTTGAGCTCTGTTTTGGGCTATCTGATCGCCGGAGTTTTAATAGGTCCGTATGTTTTGGGATTTATAGGTGAAGAGGGAGAAGACATTCTTCATTTTGCTGAATTTGGAGTAGTGGTCATGCTTTTCTTGATTGGGCTTGAAATTGAACCAAAGAACTTCTGGAATATGCGTAAATCCATTGCTGGTATGGGTGGTTTACAAGTTGCCGGGACCATGTTGCTCTCTTATCTCTTTTTTATACTAATTGATTTTGATTGGAAGGTTGCCTTGGTGATATCTATGGCGGTAGCTTTATCTTCAACGGCTATAGCCATGCAAACTATTGATGAAAAAGGCCTTATGGAAACTACCTTTGGTAATTCGGCATTTTCCATATTATTATTTCAAGATATCATCGTGATCTTTATGTTGGGAGCAATTCCTTTGCTTTCCAATACCGAGGTTGAAGCAGCTGCAGATAGCCATGAATCTACCGGTAATCTTTTAGATGGTTTGCCCATGGGCTACCAAACATTGGCCATTATTCTATCTGTTGTGTTGATCATAGGTGCGGGTCAATATTTAATTGTTCCCATGTTAAGAAGAGTCGCTAAAACGGGAGTTAGGGAACTGCTGTTTGCCTCTGCTTTGTTAATCGTATTCAGTATTTCATTCTTAATGGAGTATGTTGGCCTATCACCTGCTTTAGGTGCCTTTTTAGGGGGAGTGGTACTTTCTAGTAGTGAGTACAAACATGAACTTGAAAGTAACCTTGAACCTTTTAAAAACCTTCTTTTAGGTTTGTTCTTTATAGCCGTAGGTGCGTCCATCAATTTTGTGGTCATTGCCAAAATTCCGTTGACTATTGGCGGTATATTATTGGCAATAGTATTGATAAAGGCTTTGATACTTTTTATTACGGGAAAGGTATTTAAACTAAAACTAGACCAAAACTTGTTGTTAACTTTTAGCTTGGCCCAAATTGGGGAATTTGCTTTTGTATTGCTATCCTTCGCATTTCAATTAAATATCCTAGATCAGGAACAGATGGATATAATGTTGGTAATCACGGCACTGACCATGTCCATAACCCCCATAATAAGTATCATAAACGAACGTTTCATCTTACCAAAAATTGGAACTAAAGAGTCCATCAAAAGACCTATGGATCATATTGCGAAATCACAAAATGTTATTTTGGTAGGTTTTGGTCATTTTGGAAGTACGGTCGGTAGATTTTTACGCTCTCATGGTATTGAAGCTACTATATTAGATCAAGACTCCAATAGGGTAGATGTACTCCGTAAAATGGGTTTTGAAGTATATTATGGTGATGCCACTAGAATAGATCTTCTTGAAGCTGCAGGTATTGCAAAGGCTAAAATATTGATATGCGCTATAGATAATCCTCCCATAACACAAGAAATTACCAAACTTGTGAAAGAAAAATATCCTCATGTAGAATTAATGATACGTGCCCAGAATAGAAATGATGCATATGAATTGCTGAATTTGGGCTTTGAGAATATTTACCGAGAATCATTGGATACCTCTTTAGCATTGGCAAAAGATGTTTTAAGTAAACTAGGTTTTAGAAAATACACCTTAATTAGACAGGTCCAGAATTTTATTAAATATGATGAATCTAGTTTAAGAAGGCTGGCAATGGAACCCAAAGGCGATGATGATTACCTTTTTAAGGTTAGAAAAGAACTTGAAGAGCAAGAGCGATTATTGGAGGAGGATTTTAAAAGAGGCATTGTTGAATATGATATCCATTGGGATAGTGAGTCTATTAGAAAAGTATTGAAAAACCAACAGAACAATGCCAAATCTTAAACGCTAAACCAATAGCGTAAAGTACCACCAAAACTCAATCTTAAAACTTCTATACAATTTACTCATTCGTAGATCAAATTCCCTAAATCATCTATTAGTACAGTTTTTTCAACTGTTTCATTTAAACCACTTGCCATATTACTTGTCAAAGTATGGAACGATAAAGTAAAGTTTAACTTTTAAAACTAAAACAGATGAAAACAAATACTATAACATATGCAATACTTGGTTTGTTATTAATTGCTTTTGCTTTACCAAGCAATGCCCAAACACGTAAAAGAACAACAACAAAAACTACCACTACCAGGACTGTAACTAAAACACCTGGAAGGGTTTCCAGTAAGAAAGTAGTATACAGAACACCAACGAAAAAGGTGGTTTCGGTGAGATCGGTTCCTAATAAAACCGTGGTTAGACACAATGGTCAAAATTATTACTATGCCAATAATAAATATTATACGGCTTCTAGAGGTAGATATATTGCCATTGCACCAAAAGTAGGATTTAGAATCAACACTTTACCTTCTAATTCAGCAAGAGTAAGATTTAATAATCGACTTTATTTTAATGTAGGGGGCACTTTTTATATTGAAGCAAATTCTGGATATGAGGTGGTTGAACCAGAAATTGGCACCGTAGTTTATGAATTACCAGATGGGTATGAAAAGGTTACTATTGACGGTTTAACATACTATGAATATGCTAACATACTTTATGAAAAAATACAACTGGACGGTTCTAGAGCCTATGAAGTGGTAGGTATTATTGATATGGAATAATTAGTTTAAAATTGAATTTGTAAAGGGCTTACCTATAATGGGTAGGCCTTTTCTGTTTATGAATAGTAGTGAAATATGACAACGGTTAGTTTTTACAAGAACACGTTTTGTTAGATTTACTACTTCATTACATTATTTATCATCAAAACAATAATTAACCAATGCCGTCAACAAATCAACTAATTGGTATTTTCATTTTTGCTATGACTCTGCTAAGTGCTACCTCAAATACTGTTAATAGCAGTAAGAATACCCTAAACTTTACCATTATCAATAAAGACAAAGCCATTGGCACCCTAAAAGCTACCAAAGTTGTTAATGGTTCAAAAATTCATTATCAAAGTATTACGGCAATTAAAACAAGGGTGATCAAGGAAATTGAAGTAGATTATAAATATGATGTTGTATTTGAGGATAACCTATTAAAAAAGGCTAGCGTAATCATTGGGGTAGATGATAAACCCTATGCCGATATCATCACCAACCGTGCAGATAAAACCTATCTAATTACTAAAAACAAAAAGAAAGAATCGGTTATAGAAAATGCTATACATTACGCGACCATAGTTTTATATTTTAAAGAACCAATAGGTATTGATAGTTGCTATTCTGAACAAGATGGTAGCTTTAACACCATTGTACCTTTAGGCAATCATGTCTATAAAAAGATCAACGCCAAAAAACATGAAAATGTGTACTATTATGAAGGTGGATATTTACAGAAGGCTGAAATTGATGGCGGATTGATAAAATTTGAAATAGTGGCAGAAAATTGAATTTTAACCTAATAAAATAAATGGTCATGAATACAGGGTTAGTGTTATCTGGAGGTGGTATTAGAGGTGTAGCCCATATTGGAACCATAAAAGCCTTGGAAGAATGTAATATTTTTCCGACCCATATTTCAGGTACCAGTGCAGGTGCCATAGTTGGTGCCCTATACGCCGGTGGTATTCAATGGCAAGAAATTTTAGACTTTTTCAAGGCAATCCCAATTTTTCACACCAATAGGTTCGCAAGAAGAAAACCCGGATTTTTAGATACCGAAAAGTTTTATGACGAGTTTAAAAAGTTTTTTCCAAATGATAATTTTGGCGCCTTACCAAAACCATTGTTTATTACTGCTACCGACATTATAAAGGGCGAATTGGTCATTTTTGAAAAAGGAGAATTGATCAAACCAATTTTAGCCTCGGCAACTTTTCCCGGTGTTTTCTCTCCAATTGATATAGAAGGGTCTTATTATATAGATGGCGGTGTACTGAACAATTTCCCTGTAGAACCTCTCTTAGGCTCTTGTAAAACTATAATTGGCAGTTATGTAAACGCTCTTAAACCTGTAGCCATTAACGACCTAAAACATTCTTACAATGTTCTTGAAAGAGCATACAAAATAAAATCAGCCGCAGAATCTCTTGCAAAATTCCCTACTTGTAAATTTGTAATATCACCTAATGAACTTTGTGAGTTCGCAACTTTTGATATGCGCAATATAGATACGATCTTCAAAATTGGTTACGAAAGCACCATTAAGGTTTTAGACGGTTTAGAATATAAAAAGTAAAACGTATTTACTCAGAGACATACTGTGCGCGTTCCATGAAGAAATCTTCAAATCGCTCTAATTTTGGAGATAATTTTTCAGCATATAGTACATACTGGCATTTTCTAATACTTTGTGAAACCGTAACCATTGCGGTATAATCGGATTTCTGAATTAAAAAATCAGCGTCATCAATACTGCAAATTTTTAATTGCGAAGTACTTACACCATTTAACAAAAACAATTTATGTAGGGTAGTAGGGGTGGTAATCAATACATCGATCCCCTCAAAAATTTCCGACTTCTGAATGTCTATATGCAGTTCTTTATAACTAGCATAGAGCCTCATATCCGTATACTTGGTATACTCAAAAAACTTATCATAGAGCTCCAGCACTTTTTCTTTGTTTTCAACAACGACCACTGCTCTAGGCGCATTACCTTCTGCCTTGCACTGTAATTTTTGTAAAGTTGTCAAAATTAAAGCGGTGGTTTTTCCACTCTCCTTAGGACCATAACAATATACATTTGCACCACTTTTAATAACCGGTATACTCTTCTTCTGAAGTGAAGTGGGCTTTTCAATTGCCAATGCTGTCAACCTTTCAAGTAAATGCGGATTCAGTTTTTTAAATGCCATAGATGATGATACAAATTAAACGAGCTGTTCATGTGCAAAGATACTACCTACAAGGGGGCAATACCAATTAGAAGGAATATTTAAGCACTAGCTATATAGTATTAGAAAAACGCCCAGCATAATACCTGCCAATGGAACTAGCTTTTTACGCTTATTTTGCTCTTTGAAGATAAAGCCACCTATGACCACGGCAATAAGAATTTGACTTCGTTTAATGGCCGATAAAAGCATGATCAATGCATCCGGATCCTGTAATGCCTTAAAGTAAAAGTAATCTGCAATTTGAAGTAAAATACCCACCAATGGTATGGTCCATCTCCAAGTAAATGCCTTTCTTTTTTCGGCATACGGAAACCAAGTTACCGTAAGTATAATCAATAAAAATAAAACGGTGTAAAAGCAAAACCAGAATTGCAATGTTTGCGGATTCAAGGCTAAGCTTTGAATTAGAAATTTATCGTACAAACCGCTTGAAGCTCCTAAAAAAGTTGCTCCAACAATAGCAAAAATCCATTTATTTCTCTTAAAGTGGATTCCTTCTTTTTTACCGATTCTTGAGTAGAGAATCACAGAAAATATGATAAGAAAAAAACCGATCCACTGCCATGAATTCGGTTTTTCCTGATAAATGGTAATGGCTCCTATAAAAGTAAAAAATGGCCCAGCAGATCTTATGGGCGTAACAATGGTTATGGGCAAATGCTTTAATGCTTGGTAGGCCAACACCCATGATGCTGCCATGATCGCTGATTTAATTGCAATAAATCCGTGAGTTTCAAGAGGAATATTGGTGATATAAAAATCTATGGACACCATATATTCCTTGAAGAACAAGGAGCCAAAATAAAAGGGCAGGAGCAATAAAAACCCCGATGAGATCGTACCCAACAATACAGGAAAAACCTCATTGCCCTGTACAGCATGTTTTTTGCATAAGTTGTGTAATCCTAAAAATAATGCCGCTAAAAGTCCAAGGTACATCCACATAATGCGCGCGAAGATATTGGTTTTATCTTATTTGTTCATAACCTAAAAACCTTGTATTGCACCTTTAAAACAAAAAGGGGTTGCCTTTTGTAAAGACACCCCCTTTTTCAACACTCAAACTTAATGTTAATAAGCCATTTTTACTATTTTTTCAGCGTCTTCTGGCATTAGAGCTTGTCGCTCACCTAATTTCCATCCTCGGTCTGTAAAACGTTTAGCAATTTCCTCAGCAGTACCTTCGTATTCTTTGGTATAATCTGACAATTTCGTGTCTATGCCCAATTCTTGAAAGAAAGCTTCGGTTTTCTCAATAGCCGCATAAGCCTTGTCATCAACACTTCCCTCGGTTATATTCCATACACGTTCGCCATATTGAGCCAATTTTTCCTTTTTGGCCTCAAAATTATACTTGTAATGACTTGGTGCCACAATTGCCAATGTACGTGCATGATCAATACCGAACAACGCGGTTAATTCATGCCCCATCATGTGTACGGCCCAATCTCCAGGTACTCCTTTTTGAATTAATCCGTTCAAGGCCATGGTACAGCTCCACATAAAATCGGCCGCAGGTTTATAATCCGTAGGGTCTTTAATCACCTTTGGCGCTACTTCGATCAACGTTTGCATAATACTTTCTGCAAATCTATCTTGTAACGATGCTTCTATAGGATATGTCATGTACTGTTCCAAAACATGTGTAAAAGCATCGGTAATACCGTTTACCAATTGACGTTCAGGAATAGATGTAATCACTTGTGGGTCAAGCACGGAAAACTCTGGGAACAATCCTGGTCCGCCCATGGCTAATTTCTCCTTTGTTTCCGCTCTTGTGATCACCGCTCCTGAATTCATTTCAGAACCTGTTGCCGGTAACGTCAAAACCGTACCAAATGGCATTCCTTTTTGGGTTCTTACATTTTTAGTTAGTATATCCCATGGGGTGTCACCTTCATACACAGCTGCCGCAGAAAGGAATTTTGTCCCGTCAATTACAGAACCGCCGCCTACTGCCAACAAGTAAGATATATTTTCATCCTTAATAACCTTCAACGCCTTCATCAATGTATCATATTCTGGATTGGCAGGAATTCCGCCAAACTCAATAACATCAAAATTGGACAGTGCCTTGGTTACCTGGTCGTAAATGCCATTTTTCTTAATACTACCGCCACCGTAAAGCATAAGTACTTTAGCATTGGCGGGTATTTCACTTTCGATTTTTTTGATCGTATCCTTTCCAAAAATTATTTTGGTGGGATTCTTAAATTCAAAATTGTTCATTTTCTTTCTCTTTTAATTTTTAATTGTTCATTGACTTTACTATTCTATAACAGTAACCAAATCTTTCATTGGTTTTCTCACCTTTACAAGGTTCACCAACCAATCTTCACTCTCATTCCTATAGCCTAACGGCAATAATACCGCACTTCTTAATCCTTTTTCACGAAGACCCAATATTTTATCTACAGCTGCAGGATCAAAACCCTCAATAGGCGTTGCATCTACTTTTTCAAAAGCTGCCGCAGCAATGGCTTGTGAAAAAGCAATATAAGCTTGCTTTGCCGCGTGGTTAAAATTCTCCTCTTCATCTTTTTGTGGGTATGAATCCAACAACATCTTTCTATAGTTTTCCCAACCTTCATTTTTAAAACCACGAATTTCATTGGTAAGGTCGAACATATAGTTAATGCGTTCTTCCGTATACGTGTCCCAAGCGGCAAATACCAAAAGGTGAGAACAATCTGTAATCATAGATTGGTTCCATGCTACCGGTCTAATCTGTTCTTTTATTTCTTGATTTTTAACCACTATAATTTCAAAAGGCTGTAAGCCACTAGAAGTAGGAGCCAAGCGTGCCGCCTCTAATATGCGTTCCACTTTATCTTCAGCAACTTTTTCACCATTCATGGCTTTAGCTGCATATCTCCAATTCAATTTATCCAATAATTCCATTATCTAATCTTAATTAAGTTGTTTTTGCTAATTGTTCTATATCATTCGACGTAATTATAACATCGGTATTACTCGTGGTATTTGCCAAATTGAGCATTGCTTGTGCAATACTGTCGGCATTAATTATTCTATATTTCTTTAAGAGACCAATGAATAGGGGCTGAATTACTTTAAAAACTACCAGACCTATCTTTTCTAGTAATCGTTGTTCGTTTCTTTCCCCGCCTATTAAAGAAGGTCTTAAAATTGAAGTTCTCGGTATTGCCTGATTTAAAACTTCTTGCTCCATTTCTCCTTTAGTACGGTTATAGAAAACACTACTTTTCTTATTTGCACCCATTGCGGAAATAACCAAAAAAGTGTTGATTCCATTAGCCTTCGCCAATTTTGCCGCGGCTACAGGTATACCATAATCAATGTCTCTGTACAAAGATTTATCCGGAGTCTTTTTTGCGGTGGTACCTATACAACAATAGACTTCATCACCGGTAAAATCATTTTTAAAGTGTTCCAATTCTAAAAGGTCACCTATATACTGCATCACTTTATTGGGCAAACCCTTTATGCTAGATCTTGAAAACAACTTTATGCTTTCATATCTATCATCAACAATAAGTTTCTCTAAAAGCAAGCCGCCCGTTAAACCAGAAGCTCCTAAAATAATTGCCGTCTTTTTCATCCTATTCGCATACTTTTATACTGCTCCAAGCTGCCTCAAAAGCTAGTTCCAATTGTTTGTCGTCCAAAACTAATGCACCACGATTTTGAGCAATGGTTAAAAAGGAAAGCGGATTTATAGCATAGGCATACAACATATAATCTGACATGGGTTTTATAACTCCTTCTTTAATTCCTCTTTTCCATAAATCTAACAACGGTTGTAAATGCCTTATCCCTTCTTGTCTGCTTTCTTCATCTATCATGGGCGTATTATCACATTGGGCCAAGAACATGGCGTATGCATCTTCTTTTAGTTTAAATTCAGCAATACGTTTCCAGATTACTTCAAAACCTTTTTTGACCGACATGGTTTCATCATAAGTAGCAAAAGCGTAAGCTGTATAACTTGATTTCACCTCTAAATATGTCTTGTTTACCAAATCTTGCTTGTTTTCAAAATAGAGGTAAATAGTGGCAGGAGAAACACAGGCCATTTTAGCAATTTTGCTCATAGGAGTTGCATGAAAGCCATCATTATTTACAAGCTCTATAGTTGCATTTATCAATGCGTTGCGTTTGTCTATACTTTTTTGAAGTGCTGCCATAATTTTATTTTCCTATACAAAGATATCGAATAAAAGAATGAACGTTCATTTTTTAATATAAGTTTGTGAAATTTAAATCCTTACTAAAGTTTAAACCTATTGTCGCAAATTGTATATAATTTCTTTAACGCGTTTACGTTGTTACAATAATATTAAACTTAACCCAAACAATTTTTATGAGATTACTTCCTTTCCTAATCGCTTTTATATCTTTAAGTTCGGTATTTGCACAAGATAAATATGTTACTATAGACTTACAGTATCACAAACCTACCGATGAATTAAAAGAGAAAATTATTAATGCCAAATACGAACCGGGTTCAATTTTTATTAATAACTATCTAACAATAAAAAAAGATAATCAAAGCACATTTACCGATAGTTCGGGAAACATTTTAAAAAATCTATACGATTTTAAAACGGAAATGTCAACCAACAATATTTTCTTCACGGGAGATATAGTAACCGGTATTAACGATTACGGCAAAAAAGAAAATGACAAATTTATAAATCTACATGCAGTTGATGCCTCTGGCAATAAAATTGACAGTGAAATCAATTCAAAATCAGAATATTATTTTTCATCCAATATGTCTAGGGTCTATAAGCACTATTTCAGCAAGGACCAAGATTATTTTACTATACACTATAATAAACCAGATCCTAGTAAGGGCTGGGGATATGATTTACAGGAAGGTTTAATGAATGGCAAAGGAGAAATTATTATAGAACCTAAATACAAAAGCGTAAAACAAATTGAAAACGATTTTTTTATTGTTACCGATGGAGATAACTCCAAAAAAGTAATTAATCTAAAGGATATGAGTTCAATACCAGCTAATTTTAGTGATATTTTCTCATTTAACGACGTACCAAATGCACAAAGATTGGATCCATACCTATCCTTTAATGAAAAAATAATTGCGGAAGATGCAAATTCAAAAGCTTGGGGCATTTATAATTTAAATACCAAAAGCTGGGAAGTACCCGCCATTTACCAGCAACTAATTCCTGTTAATACATTTAGACAAGTTGATGATAAAATGAGACACATACTATTTACAGATACCTTTATTGCCGTTAAAGATAACCAATGGGGTCTCATAAATAACACCAACAATACGATTATACCATTTGAATATGAAAAGGTAGAATACAATAACAAATATTTTAAAGTTTTCAATAAAGAAGGTAAAATGAATTACTTTGATACAGCATCTAAAACCTTGCTTTTCAATACATTCTATGATGACATTCACTACAACGTAGACGAACCTAGCTTAGCGGTATTAACTTTAAACCAAAATGTAGGTCTTTTTGATTTTGACAACAAGGTATTTTTTGTCGATCCATCTGAAGGGTTCAAAGGTTATGAATATGTGAACAAGTATAAACTTATATTATTGAAACGTAAAAATGCAGAAGGTAGAAGTGATAGGGCATTATTTTCTATTGAGAACAAAAAAATAATTTATAAAGATTTTAATGATTTTTACTATGCAGATAGAAATGGTAAATTTTCTAAAATCCTACATTTTGATGGTACCAGTTCAATAATAGACAATAATGGCAAAGTTATAGTACCTCCAGGCAATTATTACGGTAGACCACAATATCAACAAGGTGTATTCTTCTATTATAATAGTTCAAGTAAACGCGCAAAAGCAGTTCATTGCTATAAAAATAATGGTGAACCTATAGATGCCGCTACTTGTGCAGAAAAGTTCAGTAAGAAGAAAAAGAAATAACAAAATCCTTAAAATATCAAAAGCAACTATTCTTTAATAGTTGCTTTTTTTATTCGCATAACTTTCAACTTAAATAAAAACAACAAAACCTCATAAATTCTAAGAACATCCTATAACGGCTCTATCTGATAATTCACTAACTTTAAGATGTCAAATAAAGGTAGTTCCCACGTCCTTTTCATTTACTACAACATCTAACCTTAGTAGGTATTCCATAACACATGTATAAAATTCTATCTTTAGATGGCGGCGGAAGTTGGGCAATAATTCAATTGCTTACCTTAAAAGATCGTTACGGAAATTTAAACGGTCACCAAATACTTAAAAAATTTGATTTAATTATTGCAAACTCAGGGGGCAGTATCGTGTTGGCGGCATTGGCAGAAAATTATACATTAGATAAGGCAATTGCCCTTTTTAAGGAGAAAAGAAACAGGGAGCTTATATTTCATAAAAATACTTTTAAAGACCGCTATTTTCCGGTGGATTATCTCGGACTCTTCAATGCAGGTTTCGGACCTAAATATAGTGCCAAAAGAAAAAAGGAAGCGTTTGAGAGCTTATTTCCAGAAATCGATGAAATACAAATGGATGGACTTCCAAAACTCATTGGAAAGGATTCACTTAAAATTGTTGTTGCAACATACGATGCACTGAACAATCGTGCAAAATTCTTCAAATCGTTCTCATCGAATTCCGAAGGAGATGATTCCGTTAGACTTACACAGGCCATAAACGCTTCATCTAACGCTCCCGTACAATATTTTGATTTTCCTGCACGCTTTAAGGCTAAGGGTAGCGATATATTCTATGAGCTTTGGGACGGAGCCTTAGGCGGATTCAACAATCCTATTTTAGCGGGAATCATTGAAGCATACAAGCTTGGTGTTGACCTTAAGACCATTCGTGTAATTTCTCTTGGCACCAGCAATTCCTTAATGTCAGCAGATTCTAAAAGGGACTTTTGGAACTGGAAACAAATTGCGCTTCAATTCAGAAGAAAGAAATTCCATTTTTCAAAATGGAAACCTCAATTTAATTTTTTTAAAGAAACGGTACTGCACCAAGCTAAAACCATATTATATCAACCGCCAGACACCGCCAATTACATTGCTATGATGTTCTTAAAAGCTGCAACGGGCAATAAACCCAATGAGCAGATTATTAGATTATCTCCTTTAATACATTATGATAGCCATAGTTCTGAAGAAATTATTCCATTGATCCAACAGCTCTATAAAATGGATATGGACTTAACTACAGATGAAGAAATCGATAAATTAATAAAGTGTTTTATTGGTTGGAAAAACGGACTGATCTATAATCAGCCTATTGAATTTAGAGTAGAACGTAGTAATGACCTTCTGTTCTTACAGGGCGATAAATGGTACAAAGAAGGTATGGATAGGTGGATTACTTGGGAACAAATATAAATAAGTGATCATATCTTCTAATTAATATGAATTTACAAAATCGTTTCCACCGATTATATCCGCCCCTAGCCAAAGTGTACCTATCTTTGTTTAAAATCATTTTATGCCAAGCCAATTTTCAGATTTAGGAATTTCTACGGATTTACAAAAAAGTCTAGATGAATTACAGATAACCGAACCCACCACTATTCAGAAGAAATGCATTCCTATAATTTTGGACAAAAAGGATGACCTTGTTGCCTTAGCAAAAACAGGAACTGGAAAAACCGCTGCTTTTGGTCTACCATTATTGCAATTGATAAACAGCAAAAGTACAGCTGTACAAGCTGTTATTTTAGCACCAACAAGAGAATTGGCACAACAGATTCATGCCAACTTAATATCGTATACATCAAATAATACTGATATTTCCATTGCTGCTTTATGTGGTGGTATTCCCATTAAACCTCAAATAGAGGTACTTAAAACTCCTACCCAAATTATTGTCGCTACACCTGGTAGATTAGTTGATTTAGTAAAACGCGAAGCTTTAGATATTACTAAACTGAAGTATTTGGTTTTAGATGAGGCCGATGAAATGGTAACTGCATTAAAAGACGATTTAGATACCATTATTGCTAGCATACCTAAAGCTAGACGCACTTTTCTATTCACTGCAACCATGTCCGGTGCCATTAAACAAATGGTGCAAAATTATATGTCCAAACATGTGGTGCATATTGAAGCTGATATGTCTACCCTTGGTCATATAGGCATTGATCATAAATATTTAGTTGTGGAGCCCATTGAAAAACTAGATGTATTAACACATTTTTTGAATTCAAAAGAGGGGCAAAGCGGAATCATATTTTGTAAGACCAAGGCCGCCGTAAACAAACTGGCAAAAAAATTGGCTATAAATAAATTTTCTTCGGGAGCGTTGCACGGTAGTCTATCTCAACCTATTAGAGATCGCATTATGGGGCAATTTAGAGAGGGACACATTAAAATTCTTGTGGCTACCGATTTGGCTGCCAGAGGTATAGACGTTAAAGAATTGGGTTACGTAGTAAATTATCATTTGCCAGACACCTACGATGCTTATGTGCATAGAAGTGGACGTACGGCCAGAGCAGGGGCAAAGGGACTTTCTTTGACCATTTTACAAAAAGAGGAGGTTGCAGAAGTTTTCGATTTTGAGAAAGAATTGGGTATTTCTTTTTCTAAATATCAAAAAGCGGACGCCAAAAGTATTGAAGAGAACAACACTTTATTATGGGCCAAGAAAATATTTAAAACAAAACCGAACAGAGAAATTTCAGATGAACTTAGAACGAAAGTTAAAACGGTATTTCACCATTTGACTAAAGATGAACTCGTTGAGAAAATTTTGGCACATTACCTAGCTGAGCACAGCACTTCTGATAACCAATCTAAGTAAAAGTAGAAAATGAAAGTAATTTTAACATGTTTAGTATCAATTTTAGCTATGGTGGTTGTAAATGGTCAAACACCGGTGCAATCTTATTTTGAGTGGACTAATTTACCTTTTACAAAAGAAGAATTAAACACTAGACGAGAAAATCTGATGACTGAATTAGCCCAATTAAATAAAAAGGGGCTAGTATTAATTCCCGCGAAAGACGGATTTTCATTTGGTGAAACATTTAGGCAAACAGATGATTTTTATTACTTTACCGGTTTAGAATTGCCAAATGCCATTTTAGTTTTGAACTTGAATAATCAAAAAGTTATTATCTATACACCAGAACAGGATATCAGGTTTGAAAACAGTTCTAGAAAAAATGATTTTCCCGGAAGACCTCTATTATATGACAATAGTATCATAAACAGAACAGGTATCCCACTCGCTTCCATAGAAGATTTTACCAATCTGTTGAATTTAGAAAACTCCAATAAATCTAAAATATTAATCAATAACGGTAGACCTGGTGAAGTAAAATTTGCACCCAATGACTACATAGCTACCTATTCTCCTGTTCAAGTTCTTTTAGAGGCAATCAAAAAGAGACATACAGATTTAAGTTTTGAAAATATCTACGAAGCAATTGCCAAAGTACGTATGATAAAATCTGAAAATGAAGTAAAAATCTTAAAACAGGCGGCAAATATAACAGTTAAAGGTATTAAAGAGGCAGCAAAAGCTATAAAACCAGGAATAGACGAACGTTATTTAGAAGGCGTTTTAGAAGGCGATTTCAAGAAAAATGGTTCACAAAGGCTAGCCTTTGGGTCCATCATAAAATCCGGACCAAATTCTCATTGGCCCTGGAGAATTTTAGCAACACATTATAATCGGAGAAACCGTATTATGCAAAATGGAGATCTTGTTATTTTTGATGTAGGGTGCGAATATGAACAATACGTAAGTGATATAGGAAGAACATTTCCGGTTTCTGGTAAATTCACAAATGAACAAAAAGAGATTCTGATGATGGAAACCAAAATTGCTGATGAAATTATTAAGTTTTTAAAACCAGGAATAACCTTTAAGGATGTGCAGAAATTCACCAATACCATTATTCCTGAACACTCAAAAAAATATATGCAAGTAGGTTTGTTTTTTGGTCACCATTTAGGCTTATCAACAGGCGATCCAAACTTATCGAATGCACTTTTAAAACCAGGCATGGTATTTACTGTAGAGCCGTGGTATTATAATCATGATAACAATATTTCAGTATTTACAGAAGATATGATATTAATCACGGAAGATGGTTGTGAAGTGTTAAGTTCGGACTTACCTAGAACACCTGAAGATTTAGAGAATTTGATGAAAAGTTAATCGCTACATTTTATTATACCTTATTTAAATGCTATTGAGAATGTTTTTTAATATTCCTGTAGGCTATTTACTTTTTAGATTTTAATCCTACAAACAACACAGTAGACACCAATAATAACAAAAGGTACCAAGTATTACCTACAAGGTCCAAATAAGTTATACTACCCTTTGCAAAGCTCAAAATCATAAGTACTTGAGCTCCATAAGGCAATAACCCTTGAGTTATACAAGCAAAAACATCTAAGATAGATGCTGTCTGTTTGTTCTCTAAAGCATACTCATCATTAATAGATTTAGCAATGGGTCCAGATATAATTATGGAGACCGTATTGTTCGCAATTGCCATATTAATAGTTGATACCAATGTTGCAATACCAAACTGTGCCGACTTCTTACTTTTTACAAAAGTTTTAATTTTTAATAGTATAAACGCTATACCGCCATTGTACGTCACCAAAGCGGCCAAACCACCCGTTAATAATGATAAAAGAAATATCTCCGTCATATTGGTAAAGCCTGTATATGATATTCTTGTAAATTCCAACACGGTGAAATCACCATAAAAGACACCTAAGATTCCAGCCGAAATTGCGCCCAATACAAGCGTCACAAAAACGTTCACACCTATTACTGAAAGTATAATTACAATTAAATAAGGCAAAATTTTAAGAATGGAATAATGATACTCTTCCATTTCCATTCCTACGGTATTCATGGTTAGACCTTCATACATTAAAATGGCCATACTTATAATGGCAGCAGGTACAGCTATTTTGATATTCGCCTTGAACTTATCACTCATTTTTACGTTCAGTGATTGTGTAGCAGCAATGGTGGTATCTGAAATTACCGATAGATTATCACCGAACATGGAACCTCCTAACAAGGCACCGCACAAAATACCCAGCGAAAAATTACCAGTATCCGCAAAACCAATTACAATTGGAGCCAGCGCTACTATAGCCCCTACAGAGGTACCCGTAGAAATAGACAAAAATGCAGCAATTACAAACACACCTACATATATATAGTGTCCGCTGATAACATCCAGACCTAAATGAACAATAGCATCTACACTGCCCATAGCTTTGGTTGTCGCTGCAAATGCTCCTGCCAATAAGTATATAAGACACATGGTCAAAATTTTATCATTACCGCACCCTTCTAAAAGAATGGCAATTTTCTCCTTCATAGATTGCTTAAACATGAGAAATGCTACCAGTATACCAGCAATTACGGCAATAGGAGCGGGTAGGGCATAAAAATCATTTTGAAAAATGCCTACGCCTAGAAATATTGCAATGAATATTAAAAATGGAATAAGTGCCTTTGCATTGGCTGTTACAGCTTTTACTTGAGTCATATATGGTTATTTGTAGAATCACGTTTAGAGCTATAGCAAATACAAGAGGAAGGATTTAACGTTTTTTCCAAGGTATTGGCTTATCGCTTTTAGCACCTTGCTCGTTATTGCAGGTTGCTATCTCTATTTGAGATTCTTGATAATTTAAGGGCGCAAAATTAATAAACCATCAGTACATAAAATCAAAAATTATACTAATTATATCTTAATTTAAACCGTTTCGACCAATTACAGAAAATGCCATTTTAAGATGACAAAAGGCTAAAAAATTTCACTTATACAATAGGGGCTTTTACTGAATTATACGCTCCATTCGCTGAGAAGCTTCATTCTCATTTAAACTTCGAACTACATTTAAAATCTAAACGGAGACTGGTATCTATACCTACTTAGATGCTTAAACCGTATAACAACCCTAAAAATTAAAATCGATGAGAAAAATGAATCTTAACTTAGGAACAACTGCATTATTTGTATGCCTGCTTTTCTTAACCTCTTGCAGTAATGATTCCGATGATGTTTCAATCACCGAAGAAGAAACAACAGATGATACTAGCGACACCAATGAGGCAAGTAGTACTGTGGACAGTGACTCCTATATTTTAGCCGTTGCACCAGACAATGGGGTATATTTAATTGATCATGATGGTAATACTTTATTTGATTGGGATTTCAATGGTGACCAATTGGGTAATGATGCCATGCTTCAATCTGATGGCAGCTTGGTAGCTACGATAAAAGCTGATAATCCACAGATAACCTTTGGTGGTTATGGTGGCGGATTTAGAAAAATAAACGCAGACCAATCCATTGAATGGGAAGTGGACTATTCTACTAGTACCTACATCTCACATCATGATGTAAATTACTTATCGAACGGAAATATCATATTTCCCGTATGGGAAGAAGTAAGTGCTGCAGATGCTGCCGAGATGGGATTTTCGGGTAATTTTAATATTTACCCTGAAGCTATTATTGAAATGAATCCTTTAACCCAAGAAATAGTTTGGGAGTGGCATGCTACAGACCATATTGTTCAAGATTATGATGAAAGCAAATTGAACTTTGGTGTCGTGGCCGATGTTCCCAACCTTATTGACATCAATTATAATAATGATCAAACTGATGGTGACATTATGCATGTAAACGGTATAACCCTAGATGAAACGAACGACCTTTTATACATGACCGTTAACTTTTATAGCGAGGTTTGGGTTATTGATCATAGCACCTCAACAGAAGAGGCTGCCACCAATACCGGCGGAAACTATAATTTAGGTGGTGACCTGGTTTACCGTTTTGGAAACCCCCTTACTTATGACAATGTTGGTGATGTTACCATGAACAGGGTACATTATCCTAATCTTTTTGATGATAATAAGATGTTGGTATTTGTAAATAACAAATACGATAACCAGTCTGCAGTAGCAGAATACCAATTGAGTCCGCCTTATGAACTGGTAGCCGGTCAAGATAATGAGCCTGAATTAATATGGGAATTCACAGATACCGATTTATATAGTAATGGTTTAGGCAGTGGGGTTAGAATGAGCAATGGCAACACCCTTATCTGCGAAGGCACAGGTGCTATTTGGGAAGTTAATAGCGACGGAGATGTGCTGTGGAGATTTACAAATTACAATAGACCGTGGCGTGCGTATGCATTTACAAAAGACGACGATGCAATAACCGCATTAGGTCTATAATTAAAGATAGTTTTTTTGATTGATTGATTGATGACGAAGGGCTCCAATAGCAATATTGGAGCTTTTCTATTTTTAAAATTCATCTACATGATGAAATATAAGCAACTAGCATTGTTCAAATATGTAACCGGTAAAGGTTCAGGCATTCGCTTTAAATCTTATGGCATACACTTAAAATTCCTCTTAAGTCTTTGTTTTATCAATAGGTTTACCATTCCAAAATTACTAAGATCAAAAAAATGAAAATATATACTACGCTATTATTGTTATTTGGTTGGGCAATTGGGCAAGCTCAAAATACAGAGGATAATATTACTTATCAAAGCATTATAGACGCAGAACATATTATGGTCCAATTAAGTACAGCAGACCAAGCTACTATGATGTCTATGTTGCACCAGGGCTTTTACGTGTATTTTGATGTTAAAGGAAAAAAGAAGAAAAATGTTTCCATTCAATATCCAATCAATATTACTCCGCCAGAACGTCCAGAACGAAATGAAAGAGATAGCAATACTCGTAAAAAAACGGATGAACAAGAGCGGAAAGGACCGGACATGAACAAGCTATTGGAAGAAATGCCCAGAACGGCACGCTTTATTAATTTTGACCATGAAGAAGAATTTCATTTAGACCTAAACAATCTAGGTGTTACCATAAACTACAACTTTGACGAAGCTTCAAAAGAACTTCATTATCACTTAAAAATACCAAAAAATAGCATTGCTGATAATAACACCAAACTATCCAAATTATCCATTGGTATTGTGACTCCAAAAACTAAATCAGAAACAAAAACTGTGGGCTCAAATGTTAGTTTTGGTGCTGGAGGTCAAGGTGGTGGACCTGGAGGTGGCAGAGGTGGTCAAGGTGGTGGTCCTGGCGGTGGAGGTAGAGGAGGTTCTCAAGGAACACCACCACAAGATCAGCGACCAGAAGAAGTCTCCATTAATATTTGGTTTAAGGCCGATGCCAACAATTAAGTATTACAAAATTTTTCATCTATTGATTCTATAGATACGTAGTAATAATTACACTATTGGTATATATTGTTTTCACTTACTAAGAGGTAAATATACTTTTGTAACACATAAATATTAAAACACATAACCATGAAAAAAGTAATTGCAACGTTTATCATTATTGCTTCAATAACCAGTTGTAACAGTGTAAAGAACATGAACACCTCATCTATGTCCGATGCTGCTACATTATTAAGCTCACTAAGTTCTAATTCTACGGTACAGCAGGTGGCGAGCTTATTTAGCCTATTGGATACCAACAATGATCAAGCTATTAGCTCAACTGAAGCTATTGGCGAAGTTTCTGAAAATTTTGATGTATTGGACACTGATAATAACGCTAGCCTTAATTTAACCGAATTGGAAGGTATACTTGGTTTGTTAAAATAAAACCTTCCATATAAACGTATTCCCCCTAATACGTTTATTTTCATTTTGAGTTATTTGCTAAGAACCCCCTGTTTAAGATAAACAGGGGGTTCTTTTTTTGTAGAAGATTAATAATGAAAACTTAATTCGTTGCTTTATTAAATTTGTAAGTAATACCAATATTTAATCCAAAAGAAGAGTATGGTACTTTTTGGGACAGTTCTTTAGAAGTATCAGTATTGGTATTCGAGAGGTTATCTACGTACGTAGTAGTTCTATCTACACCTTCTGGCAAATTATCAATGGTATATAGCCCACTAACCGCTACAGTACCATCAGGTAGTTTTACATCTGTATTGAATTCGGATATTTCAGAATCTTTACGCTTTAAACTAATACCGTAATATTCAGCTTCTACAAACAGGCTAAAATTATCATCTAAATCATATTTATATCCAAGAGCTCCCACGAACCCTAAAGGAAAATGTCCATGAAAATCCTCTTTATAGTTCGTTTCGGAATAAGAGCCTTCCGGTACACCAAAAGCCTCGGCTTCGGCTTCAGAAAAAACAGATTTTTGATAAATGACACCTTCCGTTTTACCTCCCAATTTTAATAATGCTCCAAAACGTCCATATATATTATTGGTAAATTTATATACCACAGATGCGGAAGCACCAAATGCCCTTGCCCTTGCAACAGCATTCACTTCTGTATCCGGTAGACTAACAACAGAAATATCCTGGTCAGCACCATGCAAATAACCTACTCCAAGATCAAAACCGAAAGAGTCGTCAAAAAAATAGGTGCCTCTAAGTTGAAAGTTTGTGCCTTCTCCATAACTGCCATATGAGTTTTCTGTTTCCGTTGTCGTAATTCGTTCTCCCAATTTCATACCTGCACTTCCAACGGCATAACCAGAACTTGCCGAGACTTGCCATTGCCCATATGCCGTTGTGCTAAAAATTGCCAACACAGCTATTAACATTTTATACTTCATAATTCATTTTTTATGTATTAGATCAAGTAAATTTCATTCTAATCATTAAACCCAATTTTTCTTAAAAACCTAATAAATATTACGCTTAACACTTGCTAGAGTGCGTATAAAAGAGGTAGAATAAGAGTTTTAGTATTGAGCTTTTTTTAAATTGAACGCCAAATTTACATCAAACCAATAATACAGCTTAGCTTAAAAGATTTTTTAACTAATTATATTAATTTGAATTATAAACCTATTGAAATAAATGAATGGTTAATCCTCTATAAACGGATCGGCATATTTCTCATCAATGATAAACTCTGTATCGGTCAAGGTATGTAGAAAATCAACTAATGCTTGTTTGTCATTATCGGATAAGTTCAATCGGCGAACGTTATTACCTTGCGTAAGTCTATTATCCAAATTTGGGTTGTTCTGTACACCGCTATTGTAATGCTCAATAACCTCTTCAAGAGTTTCAAATCTACCATCGTGCATGTAAGGTCCTGTTAAAGCAATGTTTCTTAAAGATGGCACTTTAAATTCACCCAAATCATTATTATTACCGGTTATACCGCCCACGCCCGGATCTGTAATAGTAGCATCTAGCCCGTTGTTTCTAGCAGCATCACCCACAAAAACATTGGTAGCATGACAATCAAAACATCTGGTCTGGTTGCTCATAAAAAGTTGCTTACCTCTATTTTCTGAATTTGTAAAATTTGGAAAGTTGTCATCTATATCGTTTACTTGTGCCAAACCTTCATCAAATTTAGATTCATATGAAACCATAGAACGTATAAATTGAGATAATGCCAATGCTATACGCTCACTGGTAACATTGTCATCACCGAAGGCATTAGTGAATAAAGCTTCATAATAATCTACGACCGACAGTTTTGCTTCCAATTCAGGCAAAGTTAGTCCCATTTCCAAAAGGTCTTGAATTGGAACCAATGTTTGCTCTTCTAGACTAGCCGCTCTTTCATCCCAAAAAAATCTTCCATTTTCATAAAACCTGGCATTTGCCAGCCCCATTGAATTTCTTGAAGTTAATTCACCATTAAACCCTGTACTTAAGGCAGTAGGATCAGAAAAACCATGTTCTTGAATATGGCAAGACGCGCAAGAAATAGTATTGTTCCTAGATAAATTAGTATCATAGAACAACACCCTGCCTAAAGTTGCTCCGTTATCTGTTATTTCGTTATTGTTAGGGGTATTATCTTCATTTCTAACATCATTATCCAAGAAAAAATCTGGCAAAAGTATATTGGCATAATTGAAAGGAGAATCGGCAAGGCTAATATAGATGAATCAATGGTAAGGTCATTAGTATTTTCTTCATTATCATCAACAACCGTATCATTATTTTCATCATTGACCAATAGTTGTTCTTCTTCGGTTATATCTATATACTCATCTTTACTACACGAACTTAAAATAATCACTAGTAAGCAAATTGGGACAAAACACTTTTTCATATTACATTGTTTTTTAAAAGATTGATAAAAATTAAAAAGTAGTTTTCTGTCATGGAGGTCAAATAAATTAGGGTAGGGTAACGGTAGAAATATGGTATTGCAAAAGCTTCGCCATTACTGGCGAAACTTCTACAATCCAAGGGTTAAGAATTAAAAATTAGGGGATAAACTAAAGTTGTTCACTGCGGCTGAAATCTCATAACCTAAACGAGCGCCTTCATCGCTATCAGCTTGTATATGTACACCCAATGGTATCCTAGAATATCCATTTTCTTCGGCCATTTCCGTAAAAGAACTGAACCTTCTAGGGGTGCCATCAAAATCTGATCTTCCGGCATGGGTTCTATCGGTAAAGTTAATGGCGTCTCCCCCAAATATGTCTATAAAAACTCCCGATGCCGCCGCTGCAAATGTAGCATGCCCTGACGGGTAAGCCGGAAAAGCTGGATTGGGGCTGGAAATGAATCGTGCTAAATTTGTTTGAAAATCATCGTTGATGTACTCCAGAATAAATCTACTTGGTCTTTCTGAATTATAGGTGTATTTATCATCCCAAGCAGAAACCGCAGCATCATTAGTTGCAAAACCAAGCTTCAGCAACAACTCCAATGCTTGTTCAAAATCCAAGTCTTCCTGTTCAATTAATTGATTGGCAATGGAAAACTGCCTACCAGGAGGACTCATCATTAACCCTTCTACATCATCTGACCAAAATTCGGCTATCCAAAGATCTTCGTTATCTGATAACCTAGCGGTTGTAGCAGAAATCTCAACTTCTTCCATTTGCTCATAATAGCCACTATTTCTATTAGTGTTGTGGGAAAATGGCGGCGGTGTGCTAGAGGTCTGTTCCGGACTGATCACAAATGTTCTTACCCTGTTCCAATAAGGAAACCACGCACTTTCTCCTTCAGATGCCGCCCATAAGCCTTCACCAACAGGTGCTACATATGATGCAGGATTAGGATCTAACTGTTGAGATTCTGCTTCGGTATCGGTTTGGCTATAGGCAATTACACTTTCTGCGACCAAAGTCCCCCATGCTATGGAATTCTCAATTTCTTCTTGTGAAAGTTCTTCCGTTAGTTCATCTGCCAACTCATCCTCTAAAGTTGCAATACCCGTTTTTGCATTATTGGAAACACTGAACATAAAATGGTCCATTACCAAGGCATAACATGTGTTAAGTGCCAAATTTCTATCTACGTTATTTGCTCTTTCATCTAAATCAAGATTAAAGCCCTGTAATTGACCTTGTGTAGATCCATAACCATCCATATCCGCTACGGCAGTTTCGTACCCGGCCAAATGAATGTAGGCTAAAGCTCTTGCTGTAGTATTAGGTCTTAAGCCATCAGTATATCTATCCAAAACCAGCCAAAGATCATTCCAATCCACAATTAATTGCACAGTCTCCTCAGATGGGTTCAAGCCATTGTTACGGTTATTTTGCCTTCTAGCGGTCAAAGAGTCTTGGGCCACTGTTTCAAAATCATCTGTGTCCGTTTCACTAATTTCAAGTACGTCTAACTCATCTTTTGCACAAGCCTGTAGTAGGATCACCGATAGGATAATCAACACCCATCTTAAATTATAATTTCTCATAAATTTCTGTATTAAAGGTTAATGTTTAACTGAAGGCCTTTTGTGCCTTTCCCTTAATACGCTGAGGTAGTACATATACCCAACCCTCTTTTTGAAAAAAAAATAAAATCTATTGATTTACTACCTAATTAATGGAAAAACCCAAGTAGTATTTGAAGTATAATTAGTTATTAAAAATGTATGCTGAACTGTAGGTTGGGGGCAAAACCAATAGTTTTACGATAAGGTTCATCTACTGGTGGTTCATTTTGAAAAATATTGACAATATTGTCCTGATCAAATAAATTAACGATTGACAAGCCCACAATTCCTTTCCAACTTTTCTTAGTGTTCGTAAAGCCATACGTGGCAGAAACATCAAATTGATGCATACTTGGAAAACGTTCTGTATACGCTATATCCAAACTATTTTGTGAGGTATTGCCATCTTCATCAAAATCTGGAACAACTACCGGCATACCTGAAAAGTAACCCCAGGTCACCGCCAAATTAAAAGGATCTAAGTGCCATAAACCCGTAACGTGTAAGATATGGCGTTGGTCAAAAAAAATGGGTGAATCGGTATCAAATTCGGTATCTACCTCACTTAATGAATAACTGAATAACGATTCAAAATTATTCCAACGCTTTTTTATAAATAGATCAGCCCCAACACTTGTTAACTTTCCTTCTTCAAGTATACTGGTATTAGTTTGCACGGTTACGTTTTTCGTATTTCTACTGTACAATTCTACATCAAACAGCCAGCCCGATCTATTGTATAAAGCTCCTATCATGGCTTGGTAGCCCTCTAAAACGGATGTAGTTGCATCTGGCAGATACCAAAATTGAGATTGATCATTAAAATCATCAAAATCGTCACGTAGTTTTTTTTGAATAAATTGATGTGAACGACCGGCAGATGTTTTTAAATACAATGCATCACTAAGACTTATATTTACTGATAATCTGGGATCCGCATAAAATCTTTTATTGGGTTCAAAATAGTCTGCATGCATGCCTAAATTGGCCGTCACTTTATCATTCCAGTTTTTATTGTATGAAATGAAAGTACTATGGGTCAATGCATTTTGATCCCTACGACTGTCAACACTATTTTCATCATTTCGCTGATCAAACCGTAAATTATAATCGGTAAGGGTGTACCCCGTTTCTAAAGTAGTATTCTCGTTCAACTGTAGCTGAACTTCACTAATAAACCGAGTATCGTTTATTGTATTGGAATATTTTTCAAAACTTGAGCGTACATCTGCAGAAAAGCCCTCACTTTTATTATCAATATACAATGACGATGTACTTACTCTTGCCTGTGCACTTAATCTGTCCAAAAATGTACCTTCCCATTTTATAGTCATTCCCCAATTATCCAAATATAAATCCCTGAAATCCCTGTTATCTTTATCATCCGAATCCTCTAAAACTGCAGACAATCTATTCTGTATATTTATATAACTAATTGTTGCTTTATGATTCTCATTGATATCATAAATCAATTTTGAATTTATATCATAAAAGCCAACTTTAAAATAATCACTATTTACATCGTTGGTAACAGATTCTAAGCGGCTGCCTTGAAAATTTAAATTTGAAAAAGCCCTTAATTTAGGTGAGTTAACTCCTGGGTAGTTTGATCTACCAGCCACATAAAGCGCAAGTTTATCTTTTACCAAAGGTACTTCTGCCGTTGCGCCAGCATAAACCGTATTCGCTTGAACGGTATATGAAGTTGAATCTGGCACCTTGTTTTTTGTGGTCATGTGAATAAGTCCGCCAACACGACCTCCCCATTTGGCAGAAAGCGTATTTCTTTGAATCTCAATTTCACTTATAGTAGTTGGGTTATACGGTGCGATAGCTCCAAAAAAATGTCCATTATGGTATATTGGGATATCATCAATTTCAATAAGGGACTGATCAAAGGTATTGCCCCTAAAATTTAAACTACCTGGCTTACCGCTAGGGGTGTGTACACCAGGTATATTCTTAACTACATTAAAAACATCTCCGTCCGTTTCACCCGCAAGCAAACCCAAAGATTCCATGTTTATTTGAAACGTATTATCGCTAATTTTAGCGTTGACCCCCCTGGTCAAATAATCTGTTATCTGAACCTCATTTAAATGAATCATTGCGTGTTGTAGTCGCAATGGAGATTTTAGTTCATTTAAATCCATAGCTTTCATATGTATGGTATTATAAAAAGCCGAATGGATATGAACGGAATCTAATGGAAATAAATTCTTAATGGTATAAGTAGATTTTATAGGGTATAAAAACCGTTCTTCTCCAGAATTTATCCGAATAGTAACATTACTTACAAATTCTTCAGTTTCTGAATCTACTACCGTAAATGTTACATTTTGCCTAACTGGAATAATCATAAAGGAATTGGTCCCGTTCTCTACAAATTTGACAGGAGCTATTTCTTTAATAGCATTTATGCAATGAATTAAATTATCACATTTAAAATTAGAGGGTAGAACTACTGGGGCTAAAAGGGTATGGTTATAAGTAAAATCTACATTGTAAACATCTTTGAGTTGCTCTAAACGATCAACCAACTTTAAAGCAGGTTCATTTTGTGAATATGTTGAATGATGATAAAATATACAGAAGAAAATACTAAGGAGAACCGTTATTATTGCACTCTTTTTCTGTTTATAACTTATCATACTAGGTTTTAACTGATTCAATGTTATTCAAAAATAACCTTATTACGGTCTTTAATCCGGTATTCAATCTCCATAGTGGTAAAAATAGTGGTAAGGGTATGTTGCAAATCTTTATGTTCTATTGTTCCTGTAAATTGTAATGACTCATAAGCTTTGGGAAGATCTATTTCCACATTATAATATCGTTTAACATCAGCAATTACATTCTTTAGCGGTGTTTTTTCGTAATTGCTAATACCGCTCATCCAATCTGGACGAGACAATTGATGGGTTGTTAATTGGAGTTCTCCATTATGCAGTGTTACGCTTTGACCCATGGTTATTATTTTGTCATTTTCTTGGTATGAAACTTTTATTTTACCTTCATAACAATACACTTTAAATTGATCGTTTTGTGTATTGATATTGAATTGTGTTCCTAAAACCGAAACTTGTGCTGTAGGTGTATTGACCACAAATGGTGACCCACTGGTCACCTTAAAGTAAGCTTGCCCTTTAAGTGTAACAAGCCTACTTTCTTCCCATTTGTTTTCATTATACGTAATACTAGAACCAGCATCAATTGCTACCTGAGAACCCAATGGCAAGTCTATTGTTTTATTTTCTGCAATTTCGGTTGTGATGGTAGTTGCCCCAGTAGACATAAAATACCAAACGATGCTACATGTAAATAGTACGGCCAAACCTGCGGCAATACCCAACCAATTTTTATTTGTAGATTTTTTGATCGGTACAACCGTAGCATTCGCTTCTTTTAATCTGGACAAACCCGCATTTGCATTAAATGGTTTAACTTTCCAAGTATCAATATCATCTATAACCGTTTTGAGCGCATCTAATTCACCCGATGCTTTCAGTTGTTCTTTCTCCTCGTCACTTAAACGATCATCGATCCAACGGGCAATTAAATTATTATCTTCTAAATGCTTGCTCATACCAGTAATACGTTTGAAAAACTATTTAACCAACCCGTTAAATTGAAAAATCTTTAATTTCTGAAATATTGTTCAATTTTATCAATGCTTTTGAAATGCGTTTCTCAATTGCTGTTTCACTAACTTCTAATCTTAATGCAATTTCTTTATAGGTTAATTTATCTATCCTGTTCATTAAAAAAGCTTCTCTTTGCTTTTCTGGCAGATTAGATATAACAGTTTCAAGCTTTAACCTAAACTCTTTGGTTCTAAGTTTAAAATAAGGATCTTCATTCTCTTGTTCAAGCACTAAACCCCTTTCAAATTTTAATGCTACTTTTTTATTACGGAGCGTATCTATCATAAGGTTTCTTGCCATTTTATATAAAAAACCAGCTACCTTATCGTAAAGTACGGCACCACATTTAGACCACAATTTCACGAATGAATCATGCACAATATCCTCTGCACGTTGCATATCCCCAAATTTGTAATACAAGTAATTACGTAAACTTTCTGCATGGGTTCTATACACTTGATTGTAAACCTGCTCTTCACAAATAGATGGTTCTTGCCCCATTGATCTAAATTAATTCCTTTATCTATAATAATCCGTACTACTATATTTAACAGCCTTTATAGCTTAAGATGCAATATACTATAAAAATAAAAGCCTATAGATTACTATAGGCTTTGATATATTCATGGTTGACTATTTTGACAATGCTCAAGGAGCGTATTTAATTACTTACTACAGTTTTGATTATAATACAGGACAATAGCTGCTAATTCTGCTCCTTTACCATATTCATCATCTTTAAAGTCCCCATTGTTCATTTTATCTATGAGTGCTTTGCAGTCTCCTATTTGCTTCTTCACCTTTTTCTTGTATCCTATCCAGTCTACATCGCCGACAACTAGCCTATATACCTGTTCAAGATCCGAACCTGACTTTTTAATGAAGTATTTAATAATAGTACCTCTGGTACTTGGTCCTCTTACAACTCTTCTTGATACTTGTTTTGTTTGACTAGCGGTTAAGTTTCCACTTTGTACATAATAGGTATCGTAATCAGTTTGTATACTACCATAATTGGTTTGAATATTTTTGGCCAAAAGCATCGTACTGCCATAAACCATAACTTGATATTCCTCTAATTTTTTAGATTTTGCGGAGGTTCTAAAATATTCAATGTCACCTGTCTTTATATGCTCAATTTCTTCATGTGCAATTTTAGCAGTTTCTGAACCTTCTGCTGTAAATAGAATCTTACTACCCTTATTTTCTACTATACCCTCTTTAACATCTCCATTTTTAAAGGTCACTGTACCTTTGTGTTGTGCTGATAAATTTGATAGTATTAAAAATAATGCTACTAATGATAAAGTTTTGAAATTCATTTGTTAATGGTTTAAGAATTTTAGAAATTCTATAACGCACTACAAATAAATTAATTACATACAACTCAATCTTTGAAGAATCTTTGTCAAGTTCAAATACAATTGTTACAAACAAGTACTTGTATAGAATCTTCTGCAAAAAACAGGTATAACCAGATATTTATAGTTACACGACAACCTATTTATAATTACTTACTTTTTCGCCAAACATGTGGCTATAAACCTCATCAATTGCATTATGAATATCTGATTTTGTAAAAGGTTTTGCTACAAAATCTATACAACCAAGCTCTTTTGCCACTACTTCAAATTCTTGTTTGGTTGAGGTAGATATAAATGGTAATCTATCACTGAACATTTCTAAAAATGAGAGTCCGTTCATACCAGGCATTTCTATATCTGAAATTACAAACTGAGGTTTGTTGATTTGTATATGTACCCATGCATCATAAGAATCTTCAAAAGTGGTTATCTTACCTACTAAAGGGTGGGTTGTAGCCAACTTTTCAGCCAAGGACAACCAAAGATGAGAGTCATCTACAATAACTAGTTCGAGCTTCATACTTTTCGAGTTTAAAGAGGGAAAAGTATCCTATTGTCTCAAAATGAAAAATTAATTCGGTTGAACGGTTTAAAAAGGTCTTCAAATGTTGAAACAAGACATTGAAATCTCTCTTATTCATTACATTTATCTGTAAAAACAGGTGCTTAAAATATCCTGTTAAACCAGTGTTTACCACAAAAGTAGAAGGCTAGAATTTCTTCTAGCCTTTTGTTCCTTATAATCTTCTTAGGTTTATACCTGTCAAGACTGTACTAATTATTGACAAACGGCTCACCATATCCGTGACCGCAAATTAATTTAAACAAAACATGCTTCGCACTTACCTTGTATCAATAATTGTGATATCTCTATTTTTCTGTTTGGAATTTCGGGAAGTGATACATGTACGGGCAAACAATCTACCTTACCACATTGTAAACATTGAAAATGTGGATGAACATCTTTATGTTCTTTAGAGGTACAGCCGTTGCATTTTGCATACCATTTTAATCCATCTTTCCCTAAAAAGGAGTGTAGAACTCCATCATCTTCCAACTTATCCAATACACGATAAATAGTGGTTTTATTGAACGTATCTCCTAACTGCTCAATTAAAGTTTTTGCAGAAATGGCCACTGAGCCTGTGCTAAACTCATTAAGTAAAACCTCAACAGCCTTTGTTTTTCTAATTACTCCCATAAAACAAATATAACGCAACTTTGTTGCATTAACAAATATTATGATTACATTTGCAACTCAGTTGTATTAACAATAACATCAATGCTATTAATTAAACAAAAATCTGACATTTTAGGAACTTTTGCCAGTTCCTTATGTCTTATTCATTGTATTGCCACTCCATTTCTATTTCTGGCTCAAGCTAGCGCAGCAACCTTTTACAGTGGTCCGCCTGTGTGGTGGAAATCTTTAGATTACGTGTTCTTGGCTATTTCATTTCTTGCCATATTTTGGTCAACAAAAAACACAACAGTAAAATGGATAAAACCAATGCTTTGGTTAAGTTGGTCTGTACTGGCGGTAATAATTCTAAATGAAAAATTAGACCTTTTCCCAATACCAGAATTTGCTATTTATATTCCTGCTATTGCATTAGTTACATTGCATTTGTATAATAGAAATCATTGTAAATGCGCTACGGATAATTGTTGTATACATGAAGAATAAAGAACAAATAGAGATAGTAGGGGATAACCACTTTTCCTCAAGCATAGAAACCCCGTTAAGAACTGATGCTTTTGCTAAAAGCGATGATGAAAAAATAGAAAACATTCAGCATCATTTTGCCAAAATCATGGAAGAGCTAGGTTTAGATTTAACCGATGATAGTTTATCCGGTACGCCATACCGTTTCGCAAAAATGTATGTAAAAGAATTGTTTTACGGTTTAAACCCAAAAAACAAACCGAAGCTTTCGGTTTTTGATAATAAGTATGAATACAAGAAAATGCTTATTGAACAAAATATCACTATAGATTCATCTTGCGAGCATCATTTTTTACCCATAACCGGGCACGCACATATTGCATACATACCAAAAGATAAAGTTATTGGTTTGTCTAAAATTAACCGTTTAGTCGATTATTACTCACATCGTCCACAGGTGCAAGAACGTTTATCATTACAAATCTTAAAAGATCTCCGAGAAATTTTAGATACCAAAGATGTTATTGTTATGATTACCGCCAAACACCTATGTGTGTCTTCAAGAGGTATAAAAGACAAAGATAGTTTTACTACAACTATTGAGTATGATGGATGTTTTTCCGAGCCCGATTTACGAAATCAATTCTTTAGAATAATTAATAAATAATTACATTACAAATTGCTTTTATTAATTGCAGCCTTAAATCTAGAGAGTTTACTAATATTGCTCTTATGCGAATCAATTTCATTTCCCTGTAAATACAGCACAAGAGAAAAATATATTCTTTATTTAAACAACAACACCGTATTAAAAATCTTGCCTAAATCTTCCTTTATAATTTTAACTAAGAAAGTTCAATATTTAACAACTCTGCAAAACCTAGGATGTTTGCATGTGGTAAGCAGAGTTGTTGTGCAGTGCTAGTATAAATTTTCCTAAATGGTCTGCCCTTTCATCTAAATCAATCAGATTAGGAAATTAAATTCCTTGATTTTTTTGGCGACCATCGTAAAATGACATAGCCAATTATTGCCGAAATAAAAGAACCTATAAGTATACCAACCTTGGCTGAGCTAATGTATGTTGGATTATTGTTAAATGCAAGATTAGCTATAAAAATAGCCATAGTAAATCCTATCCCAGCAATAAAGGAAACCCCAAAAATATGTCTAGTATTTATATCCTTGGGAATTTGAACAATACGAAGTTTTTGAGCCAGAAAAATAACTAGAGGAATTCCTAATCCTTTGCCTAACACTAAACATATAATGATATTTATGACCAATGGCAATTCCAATCCTATAGCGCCATTTATGGCTACACCAGCATTAGCTAATGCAAATAATGGAATAATAAAATAAGCGACCCAACCATGCAAGACATGTTCCAAATGCTGTAACGGAGAACGGAATTTTGAGCTCCAATCTTCTAGATTACCCATATGTTCCAATTGCTCCTTAGAAAGAATAGGCTTTTTTAAAACACTAGCTTCCTTAATATTTTCGTAAATATTCTCTAGTTGAGTAATGAAAGTGACTGTTTCTATGCGCTGTCTAATTGGAATGGAAAAAGCCAATAAAATTCCTGCCACTGTAGGGTGAACTCCAGATTTTAAGAATAACAACCAAACTAATATTCCCGTAAAGAATATCACAAAACGCGAGTACACTCCTTTATAGGTTAAAAAATACAGAAATGCCAGTAATACCAATGCAATGAATAAAAGTGTCGTTTTTATAGTGCCACTATAAAATACGGCAATAACAAGAACGGCTTCTATATCATCAACAATAGCAAAGGCTATTAAAAAAATTTTTAAACTCAGTGGAACTTTTTTCCCAAGAGCATTGAGCACTGCTAGCGAAAATGCAATATCGGTAGCCATAGGAATACCCCAGCCCTGAAAGGTCTCAGTATTATTATTCAACAACAAATACAATCCTACAGGAACTAAGACACCGCCAACGGCTCCAAATAATGGAAAAGCCAGTTTCTTCAATGAGTTAAGCTCTCCTATCATAACTTCTCTTTTAATCTCTAGCCCTATGAGGAAAAAGAAAATTGCCATTAATCCATCGTTGATCCAGAGAATTAAGGGTTTTACCAAGATAAAACTATCAGTCTGGATTCCAACTTCATAATTCCAAATTGCTTCATAATTGTTGCCCCAGGGTGAATTTGCCCATACTAACGCAATAATAGTAGCAGCAAATAGTAGAAGGCCACTAAGACCTTCTATTTTAATAAATTTTTGAAATGGAGTTAACAGTTTTCTTGTCATATTTAAAATTAGATGATTAATAATTTTTTAAAATCTCTGTCACCAGAGCTTTTAAGTTTTAAATTTTAGATTAAGGTTTAATTTGGCTGCTGCAATAGCAGGTTATTATTGCTTTTATTTCATTATTTAAATAACCTGAGGTCTAGAGCTATTAAGAATATGATACAATTCTTACCCTTTTTTTATAGTCAACCATAGTGTGGAAGCGTTCCAAACATGATTCGTAAATAATTTTCTGATTATTTTCTCTAAATTTTTACATATTAGATTTTGGACTAATTGTACAAATGGCATATGTAAGCTCCTATATTTGGCTTTTAATTATCAATTCTATTACGTTCAGTTGATTGGCCTACCCTATAAAATGTTAGCACTAAAACTACTATACCGATAACCAATAAAAAGTACACTTCCATTGAAGACATAAGATTGCTCATATCAAGCGATTTTTGAGCGATATTAAGCACGGATTTACTTTCACCGACTTGAATAAGGGCTAGATTATTTAGGTCTACCTTTATTGCTTCAATATCATCGCCCATTGGGATTTTCGTTTCAATTATAGGAATTTCAAAGCTTTTTGAATATCCTAAATTATTATAATATTTTTTTTCTTGGACTTTAAGATGCTCAAAATCATTTTGTAAACTTTTAAAAGTTGTTGATTCTTCTAAAATGAGTTTTGTTTTGGAAAATAGATTAATTAAGGTCTCAATTTCCTTATTATATGAAATATTGACAGTTTCAGAACCATATATGTAATTGAGTTGCTTTTTGTAAACTAAGCTATTGAGCTTGTAGATGTAATCCTGCGCAAGAACCCTGTCTTCATATACTGAGGTAACAGCTTCTTGAGCGGTCTCAAAATGTCGTTTATCTATACGGTTGGTACCTAGTATTAGAATAAAAACAGCTATTAGACCTAATACGATATTAAATTTATTTGAAACTGCAAATTTGTTGAACATTATGAAAAAAGTTAAAGTTAGTGTATATGCACAATTAACTAAATAGCTAATATTATACCTAAACTTTAAGCTTAGTATGCCAAACATTATAAAGTCCTGTATTACAAGGGTTAATTTTAAATTCTTAAAACATACAAAAAATAGAATCGAGGAAATACTACTCGCTTGGGTAATTTTTACTCGATTTTGATAAGGTTTTTTATGGAAATAGGAATATCAAACAGCGATTGAAATTCATTGTATAACAAACTGAAATTACTAATGCAACTTAGTTGCATTTTTATAAAAAATTTATATCTTCGCCAAATATTTCCATGTGATCATCACATAATCAAACCATATTCATTTCAATGAAGGGTAGTCGTATAAAACATAGTATAACTAGAATACTTCTAGTACTTTATCTTTTCACGAATGTGTCTGGACTACATGTTTTATCCCATTCAAATGATGAACAAGAGCATGATACTTGCATTATTTGCGATCATGCTATAATAAATAACTTTACCCCAACTATTTCCCCCAGTTCAAGCGATTTCGAAATAGAGAATCCTGAATTTATAATACCACTTGAAATTGTCACCAATTACCGTTTTACAATAGATAGTACTATTGTTACCAAGGCACTATTCTCTAGACCTCCACCTGTATTGCTATAAGTTTCACTACAATTTATGCTAAAAGTTGTTTGATCTATATGCCTTATACTATTTGGCTATATAAACTAAATTCATACACTTTTAAGCTAAACCATACCTCTATCACTTTGCTTTTTTAAAGAGCAACTATTCAACTCTTATAGTTCATTATTATGTTTTATAAAATACTGGGTATATGGCTATTCTTTGGTCTATACTCAATGGCACTTGCACAAAATACTTATCAAATTAAAGGTGTTATGATACATGCTAAAGACTTATCACCGGCACAAGGCGCCACTATTGTTAGTAAAAACTTGTATGCCGTTTCTATGGAAGATGGAGCTTTTACGATAAACAATGTAGCTGAAGGTACTTACACCTTTACCGTATCACATATTGGCTGCCAGCCTGCAACCATGAATGTTGAAGTACATCAAAACATTCAGGAAATAAAAGTTTTTTTACTTGAAGCAGCCACTGAACTAGAGGAAGTAAAGGTCAACGGAAAGACCAAAAATAGGGAAGCCAAAGAGGTACCGATCGTTACACAAAGCGTATCTAAGGATTTTCTAGACCAAAATAGGGAAAACACCTTAATGCAAACTTTGAGCAAAATAGCCGGTGTAAGTACTATTAACATAGGATCAGGGCAATCTAAACCTGTAATTCGCGGTTTAGGGTTTAATAGGGTTGCCGTGGTACAAAACGGCATAAAACATGAAGCACAACAATGGGGCAATGACCACGGATTGGAAATTGACCAGCACGGCATTGAAAACATACGTATTATTAAAGGACCGGCTTCTTTACTATATGGTTCAGACGCTATAGCGGGTGTTGTAGATATTCAACCTAATAAAACTCCGTTACCCAATTCTTTTAATGGTGAAGTAAATATTCTAGGTGAAAGCAATAATGATTTACTAGGTGTTTCTACAGGTTTTGCGTCTAGAAAAGATAAATGGTTTTATCGCGGAAGATTAACATATAGAGATTACGGAGATTACAAAGTACCTGCAGATAGAATCAATTATGAAAATTACATATTTGAATTGCATGAAAATAATTTAAGAAATACAGCCGGATATGAGGCTGATGCAAGTTTAGGTATAGGTTTTGTCTCTGAGGGTATTAAATCTGAAACCGTCTTTAGCAATGTTAATGCAAAAAACGGATTCTTTGCGAACGCACATGGCTTGGAGGTAAGAACTTCCAGTATAGATTATGACAGCTCTAACAGAGATATTGATCTTCCATATCATAAAGTAAACCACTTTAAAATTACCAACAATACTGTTTTAAGCGCGGGTACACATATTTTAAACATTGACCTTGGCTACCAAAATAACAATAGGGAAGAGCATTCAGAACCAGTACCACATGGGTATATGCCAACACCTCCCGATACCAAGGAAAGATTGTTTGTTAAAAATACCTATTCCCTAAATTTTCGTGATACGTTCAAACCCACTGACCAACATAACCTGGTCTTTGGCTTAAATACGGAATACCAAAATAATAATATAGGAGGATGGGGCTTTTTAATCCCGGAATACAATCGGTTTTCTGCTGGTGTTTTTGGCTATGATCAGTTTAAGGTAAATTCCAATCTTCATGTGCTAGCAGGATTACGCTATGATATTGGTAGGGTAGACACCAAAGCGCATTATGATTGGTACCCGTCCACAGTAAACAACGATGATGGTTCCACATCATATATACACCTACAAAGGTCTAAAAACAAAACTCTTGATTTTGGCAGTCTTAGTGCTTCACTTGGGCTTAGCTACATTCAAAATAAGACCAGCTATAAAATTAACATTGGTAGAAGTTTTAGAATGCCTTTGGCCAACGAATTGGCATCTGACGGTGTCAACTATCACATGTACCGTTTTGAGCAAGGTAATCTTGATCTAGACCCAGAAATATCTTATCAGTTAGATTTAAGTGTAGACCATGCTGAAGAAACTTTTAGTGTAGGGGTTAGCCCGTTCGTGAATTTTTTTCAAAATTATATTTACCTCAATCCAACATCAAGCTATTTTGAAACCATACAAATTTATGAATATACACAAGCTAAGGTTTTTAGAATGGGAGGAGAGTTCAACGCAAGTGCCTCTATTTTTAAAAATCTGCAATTAGATGCATCTGTAGAATATGTGTATTCTAGACAGCAGAGCGGTCCAAAAGAAGGATTTACGTTGCCATTTTCACCGCCTTTATCTGCCTTACTTTCCGCAAAATATCAATTTAACAAGCTGCTATTCTTTGAGAAACCTCAATTGATCGCAGATTTTAGAATTACAGCCGATCAAGAAGACATTGTTCCTCCCGAAGAAAAAACAGATGGCTATCAAGTTTTAAACATGTCTTTCTTATCAGAATTAGATGCGTTTAGAAATAACGCCCCACTTGAAATGCGCATAAAACTGAATAACGTATTCAATACCAAATATTTTAATCATACTAGCTTTTACAGACTTATAGATGTTCCGGAGGTTGGCAGAAACATCTCATTGTCCCTAACAGTACCTTTTTAAAATCAGAAATCAGTAATCAGTAATCAGTAATCAAATTAAAAATGAAAACAATGAAAACAACTATTATGAAACCAAATTTGAAATTTTTAGCAATCGTTGCGTCTGTCGGACTCTTTTTACAATCATGTAGTAGTGATGATGATGAAGGAGCTATTGAATTGAATGCTCCAGTAATTACCAATTTTGAATTTGGTGAAGGTCATCATGACGAAGATGGGGATGATGATCATGATCATGATTCAGAAGAAGCATACGCTCTTAAAGGTTCAGACATTCATTTAGCAGCAGAAATTGCTGCAGAAGCTACCGTAAGTAGTATTACACTTTCTATTCATTCCGATGAAGTAACTGCCGGAGAAGGAGAAGTAGATTGGGATTTTGAGCAAGTATTTACAGATGCCAAATACTTGGTGCTTAATCCTGAATTTCATGAGCATGTAGATGTACCAACAGACATTCCTTCTGGCGAATACCATATTGAACTTTTGGTTACCGATGAATTGGGGAACAGCACAGAAGTAGATGGTCACCTTATAATACTAGATGCCATAGCTATTAGTGGTTTTGAAATGGATGAAACAGTAGCTAGAGGAGATGATTTCCATATTGAATTCATGATACTAGCTGCGCATGACATACATAGTATAACCGTAGATATTCATGCAGACGGAGTTACACCTGGAGAAGGGGAAGTAGCATGGGATTTTGAAGAAGAATTTTTAGAAGGTTACCATGAAGAAATGGAAGCGGAATTCCATGAGCATATAGATGTACCTGCTACTGCTCCTGCAGGAGAATATCATATCATCTTTACTGTTGAAGATGAAGATGGTAATACCGTAGCATACGAAACACATATTGATGTAACTGCTTAAATTATAAAACAAAACCGCACGGCGTACCAACATGCTGTGCGGTCTTAAATCTAATCTTATGAAATCTACTTTTAAATATTTTTATATTTTATCCATTATAATGCTAACTGCGGCATGTACTAGTGACGACAGCGTTCAAATTGATGAAGAAAAGCCTACAATTACAGTTAACTATACGGAAGGGTTTCCTCAAGGTTGCGCGTTACTTACTAGAGGAGAAACCTATAATTTCAGGGCAATGGTTACGGATAACAATGAACTTGCGGCTTACAGTATTGATATCCATCATAATTTTGATCACCATACCCATGATGACCAGATAACAGAATGTGATTTAGGTGAAATTAAATCAGCTGTAAATCCTTTGATCTATGTGGAAAACTTTACCATTGAAGGCGCATTGACCAGTTATGAAATCAATATCCCGGTAACCATACCTAATAACATAGATACGGGCGATTACCACTGTGCATATTCGGTTACAGATGCAACCGGTTGGCAAAGTAGAACATCTATAGATATTAAAATTGTGGAGTAAAGGCTAGCTAAAGCTGACCATCATGATCATTACTATCAAACACTTTTTTTCCGCTAACATAGGTAGCTAAAATCTTGATATCCCTTATGGTTATAGGATCAGCCTTAGTAATGTCTTCATCAAACACCACAAAATCTGCCAACTTACCTATTTCTAAGGTTCCTTTAATATCATCTTCAAATGAGGCATATGCGGCATTCTTAGTATAGGCGGTCAATGCTTGTTCTACCGTAATTTTCTGTTCTGGCACCCATCCTTCAGGATTTTTATCATCTAAGGTTCTACGGGTAACCGCAGCATAAATACCGTCTAAGGGTGTTGCTGGAGCTACAGGCCAATCGCTACCAAAAACAATATTAGCTTGTGCATCTATTAAGGACTTAAAGGCATAAGTAGTTTTAATTCTTTCTGACCCTATAAGTTCTTCTGCCCATCTTCCATCATCTATTGCATGATAGGGTTGTACACTCACAATGACTCCCAATTCTGCAAATCTCGATATATCCTCGGGCGCTAAGTGTTGCGCATGTTCTATCCGTAATCTTCTGTCTTTTTTACCGTTCTTTTCAATTATCCGTTCATAAATATTCAAAACGGAATGTATTGCTTTATCACCAATACCATGAACCATAACTTGTTGACCTTCCTCATCTGCTTTCAATATCCATTTGTACAAATCTTCTTCATCGTTGATAAAATATCCTGAATCTTCTGGCTTATCTGTATATGGCTCTCTAAATGCTGCCGTATGTGACCCCAAAGAACCGTCTACAAAACCTTTTAAACCACCTACTTTTAACCATTTATCACTTTCTCTATCGGTATTTGTTCGCTTATACCAATTATTCAACGGATCTACCGAGTAAATACGAACAGAAAGTTCTCCATTATCCTTTAGTTTTTTAGCCGCCGTATAGGTTCCCAAACTATCTACATCATGTACCGAGGTTACCCCATTGGACAATAAATAGGTTTGTGCCGCTTTTATTGATTTTATCTTTTCACTTTCGGTCGGCATTGGAATTTTCTCCAATACCGGAGTCATAGCATGCCCTTTTAAAATTCCTGTAAGGTTACCTTTATCATCTTTTACAAATTCGCCCCCTTCAACATTAGGCGTATCCTTATTAATTCCAGCAATTTTTAAGGCAGCGGTATTGGCTAGTATCATATGTCCATCAAGGCGAAATAATGCAACAGGATTATCCGTAGTAAATTCATCGATCCACTCTTTGTTCGGAAGCGTTCCTCCCCAAAGCGTATGATCCCAATTTCCCTCAAGAATCCATGCCCCGGATGGTAATGACTCAGAATGCTCTGCAATCCTTTTTACAAATTCGTCTTGCGAATCCGCATCTCTTAATTCAACACTCAAAAGGGCATTGCCCCCCATGAGTAAATGCACATGACAATCAATGAATCCGGGAGTAATGAACTTCCCCTTCATGTCCAGTACCTGAGTGGTTTTACTTTTGTATCCTTCAAGTAAAGTTGATGTACCTATTGCTATTATTGAATCGCCAAGAATAGCCATAGATTCAGCCTTAGGCTGATTTTCATTTCCGGTCCAAATATTGGCATTTACTATAAGAACATCTGCCGATACCGATTTCTGTTCACATGCCACACTAAAGATAAAAACTATGACAGGCACTAATATATTTACTAACTTTTTCAAGAAAACCATTTTATATTTTACAGTTTAAATATTTGAATAGAAGATAATTAATGTTACAAATTACGACTTACCAAATAATCAAAACAAATTACTCCATTTTCTTTTTTAAATTTTGGTTACCAATTTAAATCTTTAATCATAGCGTGGTAGTATTAGTTTTAATTTGAATACATTAGAACAATGAAATTCAATTTTCTTTTTATAAGTACGTTTCATCAATAAACTAGATACACAAAATTAGCCGAGCAACCACCATACAACAGGTACTTGACCAATTGGACATCATTATTGATGATGCCATGGAAACGAATAGCCGCATTGGTTATTTTGCTTATCTATACAGAAGGGTAACCGCAGAAATTCAAAAGGAGATAGTACTGGGCAATTTTGAAGACAATGCCCGTATGGAAATCTTTGATGTAGCCTTCGCCAATTACTATTTAGATGCCTACAATGGATATAAAAAGCAGACGCCAATCAGTAAATCGTGGCAATTTGCCTTTGGTTCAAAAGATGAACCTTTAACCATTTTACAACATATTATGCTAGGTATTAATACACACATTAACCTAGACTTGGGTTTGGCGGCTAGTATGGTAATGCAGGATAGGGATATTTTGGAAATTGAAAAGGATTTCAATACAGTAAATGGTATCTTAGGGAATATTGTCAATGAAATGCAAGACAGATTAAGTAGGGTTTCTCCCTTACTTTTTCTATTGGACATTGCAGGTAAGAATACCGATGAAGAGATTATCAATTTTAGTCTGGGCAAGGCTAGGGCATTTTCATGGTACAATGCCAATTTGCTTTGGGGCTTGGGCGTTGGTCATCAAGATGACGCTATACGTCAAATGGATTTAGCGGTTTTACGATTAGGGGAATTCATTAAATCCCAGAAATCAACTCTTATCAACTATACCCTTAAGTTTATAGGGAAATTTGAAGAAAAGAACGTGGTTGCAGTAATTTCTAAATTGCGCAAGGATTAATTTTTATTGAATTGATCAAAACTATATTTACTTTAAAAGTATTAATTAGAAATTACTAAAAATCGCAACTGTTTAATAACCAATTCTAAATAATATACCCTACAACTATTAAATTTATAATTGTAAGTTAAAAGAGTATTAAATAATCTTCTTAACCCTAGTAATTTCACTAATTTGAAGCTACATCTAAATAGTAAATTTGAGTTCTTTTTAAGGGACAGTTGGTAGATTTTCAACTTGTCTTTTACCCTTTATTTTCTATTTCGAAGTTACAACACAAATTAAACTACAATCAAACTATGAAAACTATTATTAAAACTGTACTATTATTGCTATGCATTAGTAGTATCGGGTTCTCTTTGCGTGCACAAGAAAAAAACAAAAATCCCTTTAGTGGACTAAAATTTAGAAATATTGGTCCTGCAATGACCTCTGGTCGTATTGCCGATATTGCTATTCATCCTGAAAATGAAAATATCTGGTACGTAGCCGTTGGTTCTGGCGGCATGTGGAAAACAATGAATTCTGGAACTACCTGGACACCTATTTTTGAAAAACAAGGTGCCTATTCAATGGGTTGTGTAACCATAGACCCTAGTAATCCACACACTATTTGGGTAGGAACAGGTGAAAACGTAGGTGGTCGCCATGCCGGTTTTGGTGATGGGATCTATGTTAGTCATGATGATGGTAAGACATGGAAGAATATGGGTCTAGAAAATTCTGAACACCTTTCCAAAATTATTGTACATCCTACCGATTCCGACACCATTTGGATAGCTTCACAAGGTCCTTTATGGAGTAAAGGTGGCGATCGTGGTGTTTATAAAACTATAGATGGTGGTAAAACTTGGAAACGTACCTTGGGTGATGCTGAATGGGTTGGAGCAACAGATATGCTAATAGATCCAACCAATCCTGATGTTCTATATGCGGCTACATGGCAAAGACACAGAACTGTTGCCGGCTATTTAGGCGGCGGTCCTGGTTCTGGACTTCACAAAAGTACAGATGGTGGTGAAACTTGGAAACCTTTAAAAAATGGAATCCCAAAATCCAATCTTGGTAAAACGGGCTTGGCTATGTCCCCATTTAACCCGGAAGTTATTTATGCCGCGCTTGAGCTTGACAGAACCAAAGGTGGTTTCTATATGTCTAACAATGGTGGAGAATCTTGGGTTAAACAATCCGATGCCGTTTCTGGTGGTACGGGTCCGCATTACTATCAAGAAATTATTGCTTCGCCACATGAAGAAGGTACGGTTTACTTTATGAACAATAGTGCATTGGTAACCAAAGACCACGGGAAGACCTTTACACAAATGAGCAGGTCTAACCAACATAGTGACAGTCATGCACTGGTATTTAAAAAATCGGACCCAAATTATTTATTAATCGGTACTGATGGTGGCTTATATGAAAGTTTTGATAATACCAAAAGTTGGAAATATGTAAGAAACCTGCCTATTACCCAATACTTTAAAATTGCCGTTGACGATGCTAAACCATTTTATAATGTGTATGGCGGCACGCAAGATAATGGTTCACATGGCGGACCTTCACGTACCAGAAGTTCCGATGGTATAGCTAGTGCAGATTGGTGGAAAACCCTAGGTGCGGATGGTGCACAAACGGCTACAGAACCTGGTAATCCTGATATTACTTATGGTGAATTTCAGCAGGGGGCGTTATGGAGAATTGATAGTAAAACTTTAGAAAGTGTTTTTATACAACCTCAAGCTAGGGAAGGTGACCCGTTTGAACGTTTCAACTGGGATGCTCCAATTCTTGTGAGTCCACATAACCCAACTCGCTTATATTTTGCATCGCAACGTGTATGGAAATCAGAAAACAGGGGAGATGCTTGGGAACCTATTTCAGAAGACCTTACATTGAACCAAGAACGAATGGAGTTCCCTTATTATGGAACATCGCAAAGCTGGGACAATGCTTGGGATATTAAAGCGATGTCCAATTACAATACCATAACCTCACTAGCTGAATCTCCAAAACAGGAAGGTTTAATTTATGCCGGTACGGATGACGGACTTATTCAAGTTACTGAAGATGGTGGTGCAACATGGAGAAAATTTAGCCTAAATAACATTAAAGGTGTTCCTGAAATTCCCTTTGTAAATGATGTTAGAGCCGACCTTTTTGACGCGAATGTGGTATATGCTGCATTAGACAATCATAAATACGGAGATTACAAACCATATATTATTAAAAGTAGTGACAAAGGAAAATCTTGGACTTTAATCAATGGTAACCTACCGAATAAATTACTGATTTGGAGACTGGTACAGGACCATGTTAAAAAAGATATACTTTTCGCTGCCACTGAATTCGGTGTATACGTCACCTTAAATGGTGGTGGTAAATGGACTAAGCTTGAAGATGGCATGCCTAATATTCCTATCCGAGATATTACCATACAACGTCGAGAAAATGATTTGGTTGCAGGATCGTTCGCAAGAGGTATCTATATTTTAGATGATATCTCACCATTGCGTGAGTATGATGCTAGTGCTTCGGCTAAACTTTTCCCAGTTAAAACCGTGCCATGGTATAAACCATCTAGTAGGGTAGGTAGCCAAGGTGATGCTGAATGGATAGGTGAAAACCCTCCTTTTGGCGCAACATTTACTTATTTCATGTCTAATAAACTAAAATCAAAAAAAGACATTCGTAAAGCTGCAGAGAAAAAAGGTACAGGCAAATTTCCTGGATGGGATGCGCTGGAAGAAGAGAAATTACAAGATGGACCATCAATCGTATTGGTAATCAAAGACGCTAGCGGAAATGTGATAAACAGCGTAAAAGGTACCAACAAAGAAGGCTTTAATCGCGTAAGCTGGAATTTGAGCTATCCAAATAAAAATGGAGAACGTTTAGAAGCCCCAAGAGGAAGACGTGGTCGCCGTGGAGGTGGCATTATGGTTACACCGGGCGAATATTCAGTAACATTAATGAAGCGTGAAGATGGAGTGAATACTGTTTTACAAGGTCCGGAATTATTTAATGTAACACCTGTATTTGAAAGTGCTTTACCTAGAAAGTCAAATGAAGAAATCAGTAATTTTAGAGAAGCTGCTTTTGCTTTTCAACAAGATTTAACAGCTACAAATATTGCCTTGTCCACAAGTCAAAAAACCGTTAATGCCATGTTACGTGCCTTGAACAAAGCACCTAATCCTTCTGAAGATTTGTATAAAAAATTATACGATACTAAAAACAACTTATTGGCTATCGATAAGGAGTTAAACGGTGATGAGATAAAAGAAGAAATAGGTGAACGTTCTAACCCTACAGCCAGTGATGGTAGTTCAATAGGGTGGAGAGCCTTAGGAACTACCTACGGACCAACAGGTGAACATAAAGCCTTTTTAAGTCGTGTACAAAGTCAGCTTAAGAAAGTAAAGACCAAGCTTCAACCGGTAATAGAAACCGAACTACCAGCACTTGAAGGTGAATTGAAAAAATCTGGAGCTCCTTGGATTGAAGGTCAAGGACTTATCAAAAATTAATTTCAAGAATAGTTATAAGCAGCACTAGTACTGCTCAACAAGAACATATACCGCTTAAAAACTTAGTCGTACAAATTCATATGTCTAAGTTTTTAAGCGGTATTTTTTTATGTTAGTACGTATAAATTTCAACTTAATTACTTCAATAACACCTAGGTTTGGATTATTTTGTTTAACTATTTATTGTATTAATTAAACATTATGTATTTTTAGTGTCTAATTTGTAGAGATACAATTCATGAGTAATATTAAAATTATGTTCGGAATATTTAAAAAAAAGTCGGAAAAAGAAAAGTTACAATCTCAATATGAAAAATTGTTGAGTGAAGCTCATAAACTTTCTACCATCAATAGAAAAATGAGCGATCAAAAAGCTTTTGAAGCCGATGAAATAATGAAAAAAATTGAAATGCTTTCTTAATTAAGCTTATTCAATTTAGAAATAGTAATAAAGTGAAGTAGGTAAACATGGATAAGCAGGATTATAAAATACATATTGTAGGTGCTGGGGTTAGTGGATTGATAGCTGCGACTGTTTTAGAACAAAACGGATTTTCTCCTATAATTATTGAAGCTACGGATAGAGTTGGAGGTAGGGTAAAGACAGATAAGATAAATGGTTATCAATTAGATCAAGGTTTTCAAGTATTGTTAACTGCATATCCAGCTGCTCAAAAATATCTCGATTATAAATCTTTGGAGCTACAACACTTTTTACCTGGCGCGTCAATTTTCAAGAATAAAAAACAAGAGGTGATAGGTGATCCGCTAAGGGATACATCGCTGCTGTTTTCAACTCTTTTTTCTAGTATTGGTTCATTTTCAGACAAATTAAAAATTTTAAAATTAAACACCAGACTTAAGAATAAAACTATTGATGAAATTTTCTCAGACAAAGAACAATCTACTCTTTCTTATTTAAAAGCACTAGATTTCTCTGAAAGTATGATCAATGATTTTTTCAAACCCTTCTTTAGCGGAATTTTTTTAGAAGATCTATTAGAAACCTCTAGCAGAATGTTTGAGTTTGTTTATAAAATGTTTGGTGAAGGCAGTGCTGCATTACCTAAAGGTGGCATTGAAGAGATTCCTAAACAATTATTACAGAAATTAGAAAATACAACGATTACTTATAACTCAGCCGTATCCTCAGTGATAGATGGTAAAATTATACTTAGCAATGGACAAGAAATAGCAAGTGATTTTATTATTGTTGCAACTGAAGCTAGTAACTTAATTCAAAACTTAAAGAATCAGACAATTGATTGGCAGCGTTGTGATACTTTATATTTTGAAACGGAAGACAGGGCAATTCAAAAACCGTTGATTGGATTAATTCCTGATCAAAACACATTGATCAATAATATTTTTTACCATACCGGTCTTAAAACATCCGTAAATGGCGGTAAGGAATTACTATCGGTTACAGTAGTAAATAATCAGGGCTTATCAGGAAAAACTTTTATTGACCAAGTACAAAAGGAGCTGAAAGAATTATGTAATATTACCACTAGCTCATTTATAAAACACTACAGCATTCCTAAGTCACTACCAAGATTAAGTGATTTACAATACGAAATATCACCTTCTGAAACACGCTTGACCGAAACCATATATTTGGCAGGTGACGTACAATTAAATGGATCATTAAACGCGGCAATGATTGCTGGTGAAAAAGCGGCGTTTGGGGTTATAGAGAATTTACAGGGTATTTTTAAATAATTGCTTCTTAAAGTTTTACTCCCAATTGTTAGACCAGTCTTTCCAAACCACATCTAAGCCTTGTGCTTTCAGCATTTCCGTAATTTCCTCCGTTGGTCTTTCATCGGATATTTCAAATTGTTCCAATGATTCTGGCGCTACGGCATACCCACCTGGGTTGGTTTTGGATTCTGCGCTTATGGAGGTAATGCCTAAATTGACAATGTTATTTCTAAATATTTCACTTTCACGTGTAGATATAGAAAGTTCTACATCTTCATCCAATAACCGAAAAGCACAAATTAGCTGGACCAAATCTGGATCCGTCATTTCAACTTTAGGTTCCAGCCCGCCCGAATGTGGTCTTAACCGAGGGAAAGAAATGGAGTATTTTGTCTTCCAATAGGTTTTCTGTAAATATTTTAAATGCAGTGCTGTAAAAAAACTATCGGCACGCCAATCTTCCAACCCGAATAAAGCACCTAATCCAATTTTATGAATACCCGCCTTGCCCAAGCGATCGGGCGTGTCCAACCTAAAATCGAAATTCGACTTTTTACCTTTTGGGTGGTGTTTTTTGTATTCGTCCCTATGATAGGTCTCTTGATAGACCAACACGGCATACAATCCGCTTTCGATCAATAGCTCATATTCATCTTGCAATAAAGGCTGAACTTCAATAGTAATGTTCGCAAACTGAGAACGAATTAATTGTAAAGCATTATTGATATAGTCTACACCAACTATTTTGTTTGCCTCACCGGTTACCAAAAGAATATGGTCATAGCCTTTAGATTTTATATAGGCAACTTCCTTTAAAATTTCAGCATCGGTCAAGGTTCTACGCGGTATTTTGTTGGTCATGCTAAATCCGCAATAGGTACAAATATTTTGGCATTCGTTACTTAAATACATGGGCGAATACATTTGTATGGTATTGCCAAAGCGCTTTTTGGTCAACTGCCTACTTAACTGCGCCATTTGCTCCAAATAAGGTTTTGCAGCGGGCGATATCAATGCTTTAAAATCTTCTAAATCGCGTTTAGAATTGCCCAGTGCACGTAACACATCATGCTCCGTTTTTGCAAAAATACTCTCTAAGGTTTTATCCCAATTATAGGTATCAAAGACCGACTTAAAATTGCTCATGTTATTTAGTTCAAGAAACTGGTTAACGGACTACTTGCTTCGGCTTTTTTATGCACTACCGGAGCCAATTTTGCTTCATAGGCCATTCTGCCCGCTGTTACGGCCATTTTAAATGCTTTTGCCATTTCAACAGGATGTTGGGAAACCGCTATTGCCGTGTTAACCAGCACTGCGTCTGCACCTAATTCCATCGCAAAGGCAGCATGTGATGGTGCCCCAATACCGGCATCAACAATAACCGGAACATTGCTCTGGTCTATTATAATCTCTAGAAAATCTTGCGTTTTCAGGCCTTTGTTACTGCCTATTGGAGCGCCTAACGGCATTACACATTGCACTCCAACTTCTTCCAATCGTTTGCACAGAACGGGATCGGCATGTATGTAGGGCATCACCACAAACCCTAATTTTACAAGCTCTTCTGCCGCTTTTAAGGTTTCTATTGGGTCTGGCAGCAAGTATTTTGGATCAGGATGTATTTCCAATTTCACCCAGTTGGTCTCTAGAGCCTCACGAGATAATTGGGCGGCAAATACCGCTTCTTTTGCCGTACGCACCCCAGATGTATTGGGCAATAAATTTATACGTTCATGTTGTAAATGCCGTAATATATCGTCTTGTGTATCTTCCACATCTACACGTTTAAGGGCAACGGTGACCAACTCACTTTCAGAAGCCAATAAAGCTTCTTTCATTAATGATGACGAGCTAAATTTCCCTGTCCCCGTAAACAATCGTGAACTAAACTTTTTATCTGCGATCTGTAACATATTATTTTATTTTTTCATCTGAGATCCATCGCTGCTCATCAAGCGGACCTCCATTAATCAATTTTTTAAATTCTGATATGGAATTGAAGTTTCGGGTTATTTCGCCAGATACCGCAATACCATGAATACCGGTTTTCATTAGTTCCGTAACATCTTCCAAAACAATACCACCTATGGCAATAACCGGCACCTGCGATTTCAATTCTTCAAGGATGGTCAAATACCCGTTTATGCCTAAAATCGGACTCAAATTTTCTTTGGTCTTCGTAAAACGAAAAGGACCTAGACCTATATAATCCACTTTCTTATCCAATAAAGCTTCACAATCTTCTAAGGTATTGGCCGTACCGCCAATAATTTGCCATGATGCCAGTTCTTTTCTAGCAACGGTAGGGCAAGTATCGGTCTTTCCCAAATGTACTCCGTCCGCTTTTACCGAAGCTGCAATCTTATAAAAGTCATTGATTATTAATCTCGTCTGGTATTTTTCCGTGATCTCCCTTGCTTTTTTTGCGGTTTCCCAAACCACTTTTCCCGGTAACTTCTTTAGGCGTAGCTGCACCAGTTCCGCTCCTGCGGTACATGCTTTTTGAATGTGCTCTAAATGCTCTTCGGGTGTTTGTCCCTGTGATATATAGTGTAATTTCGGAATCATATATTTTACTGCTTAATTGCCTTTTAAACTATTCTTTAATTGTGCCTTCCGCTTTTCCATCCATGCCTGCTCATATGCCCTTTTTAAGTTTATAAAGCTTTGTATAGGGTTGTCCATATTCCATACGCCGCCTAAGACCCCAATTCCCCCAAATCCTAAACTTAAGGTTTCTGCTATGTTGGTATTGGTAATACCGCCCATACCTATAATCAATTTAGTACTATGGTTAACATTAAAACCTTTGCCTTCATATCCTTTTTTAGAGATGGATGTAAAAACGGGACTCAGCAAATGGTAATCGAATTCAAATTCACAATCTTCCAATACCTGTGGGTCATGAAAAGAGGAACTTATGGTTTTACCATACATATTCAGATTTTTAAAGTACTGACCGGGGTTATCAATATGATCTATTCGCATTTGTTCTTGAAAATGCAACCCTTTTAGAGGATAATCATTGATCAGCTCATGATGTAAGTGTACTACGATCCTATTATGATATTTTGAATCTATAGCATTCAAATAATCACAATGTTCTTGATAGTCCTTAAAAGGTTTTCTTAGATGATAATATTCCAAACCTTCCTGAAACAATTGATGTAGTAGTTCAATTTCGTTAGGAATATCTTTTTCCGGTGCTATTAGTACGATCATTTTTTTGAGTTAAGGATTGCAATGAAAATCCTTTTGCCTTTTTGCAAAAGATTGAAATGGAAAGCCTGCCCACGCTTTTTAGCGTGGGAACTTCCTTAAACACTTAAAGGTAGACTTCTGAACCTTTGTCTTTAAATTCTTTTGACTTTTCATCCATTCCCTTTTGAATGACCTCATTGTTTACAATTTCATTGCTTGCCGCAAAATCCCGTACTTCTTGAGATATTTTCATGGAACAGAATTTGGGTCCGCACATGGAGCAGAAGTGGGCAATTTTAGCCCCTGCTGCAGGTAGGGTTTCATCATGATACTCGCAGGCACGCTCTGGATCTAAACCTAAGTTGAATTGGTCTTCCCATCTAAACTCAAATCGTGCTTTACTTAAAGCGTTATCACGATGTTGAGAACCTGGGTGGCCTTTGGCGAGATCTGCGGCATGGGCCGCCAATTTGTAGGTTACCACACCTACACGCACATCTTCTTTATTGGGTAGGCCCAAATGTTCTTTTGGGGTTACATAACATAACATGGCGCAACCGTACCAGCCGATCATTGCCGCACCTATTCCTGAGGTTATATGATCATAACCCGGCGCAATATCAGTAGTCAAGGGTCCTAAAGTATAAAAAGGTGCTTCATCACAAACTTGGATCTGCTTTTCCATATTTTCCTTGATCATATGCATGGGAACATGACCAGGACCTTCAATAAAACATTGTACCTCATGTTTACGCGCAATTTGTGTTAATTCCCCTAAGGTTTCCAGTTCTGCAAACTGAGCTTCGTCATTGGCATCTGCTACCGAGCCCGGGCGCAGACCGTCACCTAATGAGAATGCCACATCATACTGTTTTAAAATCTCGCAGATCTCTTCAAAATGGGTATATAAAAAGCTCTCTTTATGATGCGCCAAGCACCATTTGGCCATAATAGACCCTCCACGAGATACAATACCCGTTACGCGCTTTGCGGTCATTGGGATATAACGCAGCAATACCCCGGCGTGAATGGTAAAATAATCTACCCCTTGTTCTGCCTGTTCTATTAAGGTATCCTTAAAAATCTCCCATGTAAGATCTTCTGCAACTCCGTTCACCTTTTCCAATGCCTGGTAAATGGGTACCGTACCTACCGGAACAGGAGAGTTGCGAATGATCCATTCACGGGTTTCGTGAATGTTTTCACCTGTTGACAGGTCCATAATGTTATCCGCTCCCCAACGGCATGCCCAGACCGCCTTTTCCACTTCTTCTTCAATAGAGGAGGTCACTGCGGAATTACCTATGTTCGCATTTATTTTTACCAGAAAATTACGCCCCAAGATCATAGGCTCTGCCTCTGGGTGGTTAATGTTAGAAGGTATAACAGCACGGCCACGTGCCACTTCGTCCCTTACAAATTCAGGCGTAATCTTTTGTGGTATAGACGCACCAAAATGTTCGCCCTTATGTTGTTCCCTAATCTGGGTCATTTCATCTATACGCTGATTTTCGCGTATGGCTATATACTCCATCTCTGGAGTAATGATCCCTTTCTTAGCATAATGTAGCTGCGTAACATTTTCGCCTTTTTTTGCCCGCAACGGTTTCTTCAACAGCTTAAAACGCATGTGATCTAAACTTTTATCGTTCAATCTCTCGTTGCAATATTTTGATGAGTAAGTCTCCAATTCTTCTACATTACCTCTTTCCCTGATCCAATTTTCACGAATCCGCTCAATACCGGCGTGCACATCTATTTTTATGTTAGGATCCGTATACGGACCAGATGTATCATAAACGGTTACCGGTTCATTAGGAGTTTTCTTTTTGGTCAAGGAATCAATGGTATCCGTCAACGTTATTTCGCGCATTGCTACCTTTATTTCAGGATACAATTTTCCCGGTACGTAAATTTTTTGGGAATTGGGAAATGGTTTACGGGTTATACCGCCTTGTTTGGGTGCTGTATCTTTATTCTTCATATTCTTGTATGGTGATTTGTGTGGTCGTTATCTTTTGTACCTAGTGTTATTAATATTTTGAAGTGGAATTTTATCCTCCTTGTGTAGCCCTGATCACTAAAATTTTATCATTTTCGTTCAGCGTTTTGGTGTTCCAAGCACTCTTGGTAATAATATTCTCATTGACCGCTACGGCTATGCCATTTTCGGAAATCTTCAATTCTTTGATAATAAGGTCTAAAGTGGCATCAGACCTAAATAGGTGAGGGGTGTCGTTTACAATAATGTTTATCATCTGCTTAAAAATTTAATCAAGAGCACATGGCCACATTGATTTGATTACAGTGTAAACTAGGGGAATATGAAATTGAAATGATAAATGGAAAGTACAGGTAGTTGTTCCCGATAACTTTTCCCTACGTTGATATTAATCAAATCAGGTTCTAAGGATATTTCTCAAACTATGAAATAGCTACTCCTAAAGTCTACATGGCTAAGTTAGGAATTAGATATGAGATATGATGGTGAAAGTTGTTATGATTACCAGTTTATTTCAAATTCGTCAATATCTGTTAAGTCCTACACCAAGACTTTTATTGTATACCTATATCAGTGATGTAGTTTGAGCTACTAAAAGGAGCACCTTATATTCTGTAATCTTTCATATATTAGCGTAAAATATACGCATAGTATGCAACAATCTATCAAGCTTTCTGTAGACGCCGTAGTATTTGGGTATGAATCTGAAACCATATCCGTATTACTCATCAAGAGAAAATATGAACCTTTTAAAGGAAAATGGGCAATACCCGGCGGATTCGTTTTAGATTCAGAGTCGCTTGAAGAAGCGGTAGAGCGGGAGCTAAAGGAAGAAACAGGTATTAAAATTAATTATCTGGAACAACTTTACACTTTTGGCAAACCGGATAGAGACCCCAGAAATAGGGTAGTATCCGTTGCATATTTTGGACTCATTAAACCAAGTGCCTTTAAATTATTGGCATCAACCGATGCTGAAGAGGCACAATGGTTTACCATTAACAATCTCCCAGAACTTTCCTTTGATCATGCCGAGATTCTAAAACTTGCCATAACTAGGTTACAGGCTAAAATAACTTATGAACCTATTGGTTTTGAGCTGTTAGACACAAAATTCCCGTTTTCAGATTTAGAGAAACTGTATGCTGCAGTACTAGGAAGAGCTATTGACAGGCGAAATTTTAGAAAAAAAATGCTAGGTCTTAATGTTTTAGATGAACTAGATGAAAAAGTTTCTAAAGGTTCCGGTAGGCCCGCAAACTTGTTCATGTTCAATAAGGACCGGTATTTCAAGCTTAAAAAGGAAGGAATCATCTTCGAGATATAATCGATTTTTTTTAATTTGCGTAAAATAAACACAAATAATTCTTTGTAAACTTAAATTATGTTTTATATTTGCGTCATAATTACGCAAATATAGTTTTATGTTATTCACTTCCAAAAACGCACTACCAATAAATAAGGACAACTTACGTTCTATTTTCCTAGCAGGTAGTATGGACCATAGACAGGAGCATAGTTGGAGAGATGAAATCATTGGCGAATTTGGTTCGCACCATATTTTTGACCCTACACATACACAGCATGATGATTTAAGCAATGCGGAATTAAAGCATCACATTATGTGGGAATTAGAGGCCATGCAGCAATCAGATTTTATTTTACTCAATTTTCTAAAAGATTCCAAATCTCCTATTTCACTTGTGGAACTAGGACTATATGTACAGTCTGGCAAGCTGATCGTGGTTTGTCCGCAAGAATTTTATAAACACAATTATGTACATATACTTTGCGAAAAATACAGCACTCCAATTTTCAATACCCTCAAAGAAGCAAAAACACTATTAAAAAACAGCATTTAAAATAATGATTATGAACGGACTATTATTAACCGACGGATACAAAACAGGACACCACCAACAATACCCTAAAGGTACAGAAGAAGTATATTCTAACTGGACACCAAGAAGCAACAAATACGCTCCCAAAGGGTGCGACAAAGTAGTTTCTTTTGGGCAACAATATGTTTTTCAATGGTTACATGATTATTTTCAAGATAACTTCTTTTCCAAACCAAAAGCTCAGGTTTGTAATGAATTGAAAGAAGAGCTGTCGTTGTATTTGGGTACCGATTATGATGTTACGCATTATGAGGAACTACACGATCTTCAATACTTGCCCATTAAAGTAAAATCTATCATAGAAGGGGTAGAAGTACCTGTAAGGGTTCCCATGGTTACCGTTGTGAACACGGATAAAAAATTCTACTGGATCACCAATTTCCTAGAGACCATTTTATCTACCATGCTTTGGCAGCCAATGACATCTGCATCTATTGCTTTGTGTTACAAACGAATTTTTAAAAAATGGACCTTAAAGACCGATAAGGACAACTTGGCTTTCATCGATTTTCAGGGACACGATTTTTCCATGAGAGGTATGGGCGGTCTGCAAAGTGCTATATCATCTGGTATGGGGCATGCATCTGTATTTTTGGGGTCAGATACCTTACCGGTCATTAGTAGCCTACGTAACTATTACAAAGCTGAAGGTTTTGTGGTAGGCTCTGTAAATGCTACCGAACACTCCGTTATGTGTGCTGGTACCAAAGATGATGAAATTGGAACGTTCAGAACCCTAATGCAAACCTACCCAACGGGCATTTTATCCGTGGTTAGTGATACGTGGGATCTATGGAAGGTATTGACCGAATACCTTCCAAAACTTAAAGAAGAGGTACTTTCTAGAGATGGCAAATTAGTGATCAGACCAGATAGCGGCGATCCTGTAGATATCATTTGTGGCGAGTCTCGTGAGCTTGGTAGCAACACTCCTAAAGAAAAAGGGGTAGTGGAGCTACTTTGGGATATTTTTGGAGGTACCGTAAACGAACAGGGTTATAAAGTGCTAGATGCACATATTGGCGCTATTTACGGTGATAGTATTACCACTGAAAGGGCAGAGGCTATCTGTCAACGCTTAAGCGATAAAGGCTTTGCCACAACTAACGTGGTATTGGGTATTGGATCGTTTACTTACCAATTTAATACAAGAGATACGTTTGGTTTTGCCATGAAAGCAACTTCTGTAGTGGTAAATGGTGAGCGTAGGGAAATTTTCAAAGATCCTATTACCGATGACGGTGTTAAAAAATCTGCAAAGGGATTGGTAAAAGTAGAATTACAAAATGGTGAATATGTATTGGTAGACAAAGTGACTCCTCAAGAAGAAAATACGGGCGAGTTACAAGTAATCTATGAAAACGGGAAATTTGTAAACCAGGTGAATATACAGGAGATAAGAGACCGTATCAATAGCAATCTTTAAAAATATCTTATCATGTGGTTTGAAGAATTGACAGGATTTGTAGAATTATCACCTAGTAATGTACGTGATCATATCAGTATTGATGGAAAGCATTTAATTTCTAAAATCAATAATCGATCCTTTCAATTCGGAAAACTAGATGTTTCCTCTTTAGAAGAACTAAGAAAACAAGATTTACAGGTAGACACTTCTAACCAAATAAAGGTCTCAGAATTGGTGGCTGATATTCAAAAAGTACATTGCGATCCAAATAATGCAAATGCACTATTTCAAGCAGCCTCTCAATTTAATTTATTGGAAATGGTTGGTCCTGAGGTTTCGCCTAAAGCGGGAGTTGGTATTTACGAAAATGACTTTACCCAAGGACCGGCGTGCGCCATAGCTTGTGGTGCAGGCACCATTTATAGAAACTATTTTGTGCCTATTGAAAACCAAATTGGGCAAACGGGTACCTATCAAATTGATTGTTTAGATGAAATCGGTAAAGAGCTTCATAATCAAGAGCTCCAATTATGGAAAATGACGAACGGTTATACTATTTTAAGTCAAGAAGGCTTGCTCAGTATTAATAAGCAGTTAGGATGCTTTACAGATGCCCAAAGAGAGAAATTAAAAGGTAAACTAAAGGTAGGAATACAATGGAATACAGAAGTTACCTTAACGGATGAAAAACAGATAGTATCTCAAATATATTGTGCTGCACTACCTGTAGCATATTCTCATATCGAGTCTTATTATTGGGAAAATTTTGCTAGAATAATTTTAGAGGCTACTTATGAAGCCACATTATACACGGCATTATTAAATCTAAAAAACAACAAGTCAAACAAGGTCTTTTTAACCTTGGTAGGCGGTGGTGCTTTTGGTAATGATCTAGATTGGATATTAGAATCAATGTTCAAAGCGCTAGAGAAATTTAGAAAAACGCCTTTAGATGTGAGCATTGTAAGCTACGGAAACTCAAATCATATTTTGAAACAGGAAATTGATAATTTCAACAACAAGAATTAACACATGAAATACGAAAGCAAAAGATTTAAAGACGGACAAGTAACTGCCAAAATCATTGAAGGCGGGGATATTCATATAAAAATTAGAGGTAACAGCTACGAAGATTTGTTTAAAGCTGCTGTCATTAAAGAAGCCTGGGATGCAGAAAATGCCACCAACAAAACAGCCTTTGCCAAACTCACTATCTTTTGTCTGATAGGGCAGCGTTCGGATAGGCGATTCAATAAAGGAGAATCGTTTGATTTAAGGGTGATTTGTAAGTTTATCAATGATATGAAATTCGACTCCGTGGCTATTTTACATCCGCACAGTCCTATTTCATTGGCGCTAATTGATAATTCCAAAAAAATATCTCATGTAGATTACGTTGAAAAGGCTTTCACGCACATTGGTAACCCTGTATTGGTGAGTCCCGATGCTGGTGCGTATAAAACCACCCATGAAATTGCTGAAAAATTGAATGCCGATTTGGTACCGTCCAATAAAGTACGAGTAGATGGTGCTCCGGTAATTAGTATTCAAGGTGATGTAAAGGGCAAACAATGCTTAATTGTTGATGATCTAGCCGATGGAGGCAGAACATTCAAATTCTTGGCGGAAGCGTTAAAACAGCAAGGTGCCGCAGAGGTTTATTTATATGTTACCCACGCCCAATTCAACTATGGTTTTGATGAACTCAAAGAAACTATTGACCATATATATTGTACCGATAGCTACAAAGATATTGATGATGATTTTGTTACGCAGTTCAAATTAGCGGGGTTGTAGAATTCTTAATAATAGTAAAACAAAAAATAGCGCATTTCTGCGCTATTTTTTTTGTTCAAAATTTTTAAAACGTACTTACTCCGCTATATACTAACTGCCATCCTTTTAAATTTGGTTTACTTATATTGAACCAATAGTATTCAATTCATCCTCAATAATATACATTTCGGTAATTCGTAATTTATTTCTTTACTGTTACGCTGTAAGTTTGTATCATCAATCAAACCAAAGCAATGCATCATGGAAAATGCCCAACCTAAAGTCAGTAAGAACAAACAGATTTTCAGAATAATTTTATTTGTCAGCACGTTCATTTCTTTATGGTTCGTCCCATGGATTTTAGTAAAAGCATGGATTTTACCATTGCCCAATACGGTTCAAGAGCAAGTAGACCAAACGTTAAGCCATGGTTTTGACGGAGTAATCGTGTATGTTGATGAAGCGGGCAAACCACCGGCATTCTATACCGCTGGGTACCACAATAAAGCACAGCAAATACCTGCCAAACCTAATGCTCTGTTCAAAATAGCTAGTATCAGCAAGTTATACGTTGCGGTTGCAATCACTAGATTAGCATATGAGAACCAAATAGATTTGGACCAACCGCTTTCCGATTATTTTCCAGAGCTTATAGGTAGTATTGAAAATGCCGATAAAATCACATTGCGAATGATGGTTCAGCACCGTAGCGGCATCCCCAATTTTACCGATAATCCAGACTATTGGAAAAATCAACCGAACACCAATACAGATGTACTTACATATGCTCTCCATTTGCCAGCGGAATTTGAACCCAACAAGGATTATGGCTACTCCAATACCAATTACCTATTACTTTCTAGAGTTATAGAGCAAGTAACAGGCGGTAGTCGTCAAGATTATTTTAAACAAGAAATACTGATTCCTTTAGGGCTTAACCATACCTACGGATCGCTTAGCGAAGTAAACATAGATGATGTAATGAGCGGTTATTATGTGGGTATCGATGAAGATTTTAAATATGAGGACAATGGCATGATGCTGGCTACCGCAGCAGATGTTGGCACCTTCTTAAGGGCGTTGAACAACGGTACCTTACTCAATGAGCAAGAAATGGAAATCTACACGTCACTGTATGAATTTAATCACGGTGGTCTGGCTGCCGGATACCAATGTCTGGCTGAATACCATAAAGATATTGATGCCGTGGTTGTTCAATTCATGAATACAACCGATTTTGAAGGCTATCAATGGAATTTACTACAAATAACTCATAGCAGAGTGGTTAAAATACTACGTAAAGGATAATAACACCATAATCTTATAACTATCTCAAAATTATATGATTACACACTTGAACATGTAACAATTATAGTTTTTCATCGTCCTACAGACAAGTCATCAATCAATCCATCAATCAATATGAAAGTTTTAGTGGTCGGCGCTAGTGGTGCCACAGGTAGTCAATTGGTAGCGCAACTTCTTTTGCAACAGCACTCCGTAAAAGTTGTTGTTCGTTCTCCCCATAAACTCCCTGAATCATGGAAGAACAATGCGCATCTTCAAATGATTATAGCAAGTATATTAGACCTTACCGAAACCGAAATGCAAGATTTGGTAAGCGATTGCCATGCAGTGGCATCGTGCCTAGGACACAATTTAACCTGGAAAGGTATCTACGGTCAACCTAGAAGATTGGTTGCCGATGCTACCAAACGTTTATGCAATGCCATAGAATCCAATAATTTAGAACGTACTACAAAGTTTGTTCTAATGAATACGACCGGTAATCGAAATCGTGATTTGGACGAACGGATTTCTTTCACCCAAAAATGCGTAATCGGTTTGCTTCGCGTACTACTTCCTCCTCATGTAGATAATGAAAAGGCGGCAGATTATTTAAGAACGCAAATTGGACAAAACAATACAGCCATTGAATGGGTAGCCGTAAGACCGGACGCATTAATTAACGAAGAAAAAGTAAGTGATTATGAAATTTTTCCTTCACCCAAGCGTAGCGCTATATTTAATGCCGGTAAAGTTAGCCGTATCAATGTCGCTCATTTTATGGCTAGCCTTATCAATGACAAAAACTTATGGAGTACATGGAAGGGGCAGATGCCCGTTATCTATAGTTCATCGAAAGAAAATTAATTAAAGATTAGAAAAATGGGAAGAATCATTAAACAGTTAGAAAAACAACGATCAGGGAAAAAGGTTCTGGTGCTTTTCTTGTTAACCAATATCGTTTATGCGTATATGCTTTTAGTTACCATACCGGCAACAATGACTTTCTCTAACGGATTACAATTATTAGATATGATGCCCGCTGGATATGATTTAAATTATGTAAACACCCTTTTGCAAACACTAGGAAATACCGGTCGCCAAATGTATCTTACCAAACAAATTCCTGTTGATATGATTTACCCATTACTCTTTGGTATTTCTTATGCAGCAGTTCTAGCATATTTCCTAAAGAAACTACCTGGACTAAACCGAAACTACCTATATCTGTGTCTTTTACCTGTAATTGCCGGTATAGCAGATTATTTTGAAAACATTGGTATTGTTACTATGCTGAATGCCTACCCAACGGTTACGGAAACTTCTGTACATCTCACCAGTATATTTTCAATTATTAAAAGTAGTGCTACCAGTATTTATTTTATGGTTTTAATAGTAGTCTTGATCATACTTGGTTATCGTACATTGAAACCTAAAGGCAAAAATTTGTAACACTAATAAAATTTCAAGAACTGTCAATAGGTGGGAAGCACTATTTCATACAACGCACTGTACAGCCAAAAACACGTAAAAACAAATCAGTGCTTTAATTTTATACTACACCATCCCAAAACAAATACACTTTATCTATAAAATTAAAAATATATAGTCACCACTACATGTAAGCAAATACCCTAAAGGCAGACTCATACTCATATAACCAACAACACTATTTATGAAAACGATTTTCTCCTTTGTTTTAAGCTTAAGTTCCATTTTCATGTTCGCTCAGAAAACTATAGACTTTCCTTCTAAAGACGGTTTACTGATTACTGCAGATTATTATGAAGCCAAAGGGAGCGAAACCTTTATACTCCTTTTTCATCAAGCAGGGTGGAGCCGTGGAGAATATAAAGAAATAGCACCCAAACTAAACACTTTGGGTTATAATTGCTTGGCAATTGACCAACGTTCTGGTGGAGCGATAAATTCCGTTACCAACCAGACCAATAAAAGAGCCGTAGCGGCAGGAAAGGAGACCACATACCTAGATGCTTTTCAAGATATTGAAGCAACCGTAGCTTATGTTAAAAAAGCATATTCCTCAAAGAAAATCATTATTTGGGGCAGTTCTTATACTTCTTCTCTGGTACTTAAATATGCGGGAGACTATCCAGATAGTATACATGCCGTCATGGCATTTTCTCCCGGAGAATATTTTGGCAAAGACGATTTCATAAAAAATAGTGCCGCACACATTAAAGTACCTACGTTTATTACTTCCGCTCAAAACGAACAGGATAATTGGGCCGCCATAAACCAAGCGATACCAACTACAAGAAAAGTAACCTATGTACCGGCAACGGCAGGAAATCATGGTTCGCGAGCTTTATGGGAGAAATTTGATGATAACGATAGCTATTGGAAAGCCGTAAAGAACTTTTTAAAGCAGATTTAATTATATCTTCAACACCTAATGAGACAGCCAACCATCTATTTTCATATACTATGCGCGTTACTTTTATCCATTATTAGTTGCAAGCAAGCCGACAAAAAAGAGGATGCCTTTAAAAAAGTAAAAAACGAAGTATTGGTTTTAGGAACTATTCACGGCGGACATCTTACAGATAGCGTTTATACTACCAACTACCTAAAAAGATTAATTAAGAACATTGATCCAGATTACATATTAACCGAAATTCCTCCTAATCGTTTTAAAGCTGCCTATGACGGGTTTAAAAGAGACGATAGTATTTCTGAGCCGCGTACCATGCGTTTTCCTGAATATGTAGATGTTGTTTTTCCGCTATCCAAAACCATAGATTTTGAAATTATCCCTACCGCTGGTTGGACTAAGATCATGGCAGATGAACGTGGAAATAAACTTAGAGCGATACGTCAAGATATTTCTAGAACAGCAGATTGGACGGCATACGTTGCCGCTAATGAACGTACAGATTCTTTATACAAAGCAAGTGGCAAGGTAAATGACCCTTATTTTATCCATACCAATACATATGATAGCATTCAAGATATTGGATTGCAGACCTATAATGAGCTGTTTAATGAAGAACTAGGTCTTGGTGGTTGGGAAAATATAAATATTGCTCATTATTGGAATATAGAAAAGGCTCTTGAAAAGCACCGCTACCAAGGTAAACGAATTTTAATCACCTATGGTGCAGGCCATAAAGGTTGGTTTTTAAGGGAACTTCGAAAGCGCGATGATATTGAGCTATTAGATATGCATCCATTTTTAGATGCTATTCAAGAATAGCTTTTTGGGCTAATATGGGTTATTAACAAAACGAGGTACAAATGGGAGGGAAGCACTATGCATAACAAGCCATATTTATCCCAAAAACGCTAAAAAGAATACAACAGTTGCTGTAATTTTGTATTTCATACACCCCAAATAATACAAAAGCTTGCTAGAAAATAGACGACAATTACCCCAAACCCAATTAACAGATGAAGACCATTTCATATACTGTTTAGAAGGTGTCGATGATATAGAAAATGAATTGCTGACCGAAGCGCAACAAAGCTTAGAACAACTGGCCATGAAATATGGTATTGCAAGTATTTATAAAACATGCGATACTATTGAAGGTCTGGAAGACAGTCTAAACGCACTGGTGTTAGATGATCATAATTTTAAGGATTATGAAATAATCTACTTGGTCATGCATGGCGAAGCCAATAGTATTTGCCTAAACGATTATTATTATACCTTACAGGAAATTGCGGAAATTTTTGAAGGCCGATTAAAAGGCAAGATCCTGCATTTCTCCAATGCCAAAATTCTAGATTTGGACGAGGATGAAGCCCAGTACTTTTTAGACATCACCAACGCAAAAGCTGTCTCTGGCTATGGTAATGCTTTCAACGGCTTTAGCAGTGCCAACCTGGATAAAGCCTTTTTTAATCTTTTCAAAGAAGATGATAATATGTTCGATGTGGTAGAGGAGCTACACCAAAGACATTACAATATCTGTAAAATGTTGGATTTTAGGTTGTATTATTAGAGTTGACGATAGCAACAAGTGTATACACACTAATTTTTCTTTATTCTCTGTTTGCTTTAGTTATCATTAACTAGGGTAACCTGCACTAGCTTTGGTTGAAAATCAAGATGATGTCTATTATGCCAAAGGCACCATTAACATGTATCAATTTTAAAAAGTAGTAGGAGAGGGACAAGTAAACAAAGCCCTGAGCCATTTTCTAGAGGACTGGAACACTACCAATAGGATACTCAAAACAAATACAAACCGATATGCCACAAGCGAAGATCTTATAGGTTATTTCAGAAAAGTTACGCCAGATTCGCTACAGTATTTGGCAACTGATTTATTTGAAAGTGTTAAGCCAGCGTCTGTAAAATAATAACTTCATTTTAGAAATTTACTATAATGCTAGCATCAGAACAATTCATCCCTATTATTTAACAGTTCAGTAATTCGTGTTTAATATTTACCTAAAGCTAATAGACATTTGCAGTATGAAACTCTATATCATTATAGAGTTTCATTAAAAAAGAAATCATCAATCATTAATCAAAAAACGAACAATCATGAAAAAAATTAAAATGTTATTAATCAAAAATCAAATCGTATCAAAAATAGCTTGTGTAGCCTTTGTATTAATAACTAGTATTACATACGCGCAGAACACAAATACCGGAACAACACAAAGGGAGGGTTTTATCTTTGAATTTGCAGTAGGAGGAGGTATTATCAGTTTAGAAGATAGTGCCGGTTTTCAAACTTTCGACAAATCTCAAGGAACTTTTGTATTTCCAGATTTAAAGTTTGGCTATATGTTAAATGAAAATCTTGCCATTACTGCCGCAATGCCTGGGAACATATATAAGTTTCAGGATAATGACAGGCATTTTGGAGCTTTTGTTCCATCGCTACAATACTGGGTAAAAGATCGTTGGTGGATACATGGAGGAATAGGTCTAGCTGTAGATTCGCCAGCACTATATGATATTGAAGACAATGTAAATGACGATTGGAACTTTGGTTGTGCTGTAATGGCAAGTACAGGTTACGAAATTTACAAAAAGAAAAACTTTGCACTTAATCTGCAGTCTAAATTAGTTCTTGGTCGTGCATCGTTAAGTGGTGACGCACATAGAGACGCTGTACTCTTTAATATAGGTGTAGGGTTTAGTTGGTTCTAAGCATTACAACCTATTCATATGTAAGCATTGCTAATGAATACAAAAACATTACAAAAAATAGGTGGGTTCTGTTCCATTTCTCTCGGATTAATCTACATCATAGCGTTTATAGTTTATGGTGGAATTTTAGATTATCCAAAAGCAGACGCAACGGATACTGAAAGTTTACATTTCTTAATTGACAATTATGTAAACATCCATGATTCGCAAACCAGATACATCCTTAGTTGAATACATAAGATCGTAATTATTTAAAATTCTGAATAACATCTTATTACCCTATTTATTACTAGTTTTAAAGTGTTCAAGCAAAACCAAAATAGAGCTTAAAAATGAAGAAAACCTATTTTATATCGACACTTATATTGTTTGCTTTGCTGTATGCTTGTAAAACTGAATCAGAGCATACAAATAATCATATTACACCAACGTTTAAAAACGCATACTTAGGTCAAAAGCCACCGGGTTTAACTCCCATACCATTTGCTCCAGGTCTTGTGTCTACAGAAATTTATGAGTACGATGGTGCATTCTCCAAAGATATGAAAGCATTTTATTTTATAAGAAGAGGAGAAGAACATAAAAAATCAGCTTTTTATGAATACAAATACAATGAAACGAACGGAAAATGGGAAAAATCTGAAATAGCATCTCCATGGATTGGAAGACCGGTAATAGCTCCAGATGGTGAAACCATGCATTTAGGTGACAAGTATCTAAAAAGAACAGAATCTGGATGGTCAGAATTACAAAGCCTTGAGCCGCCTACGGTAAGTAATGATTCTATGTATATTATGAGGCTTTCATCTTCTTCGAACGGTACATATTATTTTGACACCTATAAGGAGAACGATCCTACCTTTCCAATTCGCTATTCACGTTTAATTAATGGTAAACACGAAGAGCCCAAAGCATTACCCAAATCTATAAATACAGGAACTTTTTTAAGCCATCCTTTTATTGCCCCAGATGAATCTTATATATTATTTGATGCTGAAAGAGAAGATGGTTTCGGAGATGCTGATATTTATATCAGTTTTAAACAAAAAGATGGTAGTTGGGGCAATAGTATCAATTTAGGTGATAAAATAAACACCAACGCGTGGGAAGCTTCTGCAAGTATAACCCCAGATGGTAAATACCTTTTCTTTAGTAGAAATGTAGGTACAGACGATTTTGCAAATGTAGATATTTTTTGGGTTGATGCCACAATCATTAATGCATTAAGACTTAATCAAACTAATCAATAGTTAAAACCAATGAAATATATAGTATTATTTAGTTTACTAATAACGATGAGTTGTTCCAATACAACGAAGTCGAAAGGAACATCGACAACTTCAAAAAATCAACAAAACTTTATTGCCGTTCTTGACACCATTTGGGCAACAGAGCAGAATCCGATTAGATCTAGAGATTCATTAATTTCTATATATGGTGTCGACTCTGAATTAGTGAAAGAAAAGCAATTGCTTATTGATAAAAATCACATAATCAATGAAAAAAAAGTAAAAGATATTCTTGACACATATGGCTGGCCAACAAAAGAAATTGCTGGAGAGCGAGGAAATTGGACCATTTGCAACGTTATTCAACATTCAGACAATAAAGTTCGAATTCAATATCTACCCATTATGAGACAGGCTGTAAAAGAAAAAAAATTAGAACCTCGTTTTTTGGTTAGAGCAGAAGACAGAATTGCAACAGAACGAGGAGATTTACAAATCTATGGAGGACAGATGAAATACTACCCAGAAACCAAGAGTTTTAATCTATGGCCGGTTTTTGAACCTGAAAATATAGATAAAAGAAGAACCGAAATCGGACTCGATTCAATTGCTATATTCCTGAAGAATAGATTTGATTTTGAATGGAATCTCGAAGAACAGATAAAAAGAACAAAGGAGTTTGAATTAGCAAAGCAAAATGATAACAAATAGTCTTAGATGATCATAATTTTAAGGATTATGAAATAATCTATTTGGTCATGCATGGTGAAGCCAATAGTATTTGCCTAAACGATTACTATTACACCTTACAGGAAATTGCAGAGATTTTTGAAGGCCGATTAAAAGGCAAGATCCTGCATTTCTCCAATGCCAAAATTCTAGATTTGGACGAGGATGAAGCCCAGTATTTTTTGGACATCACCAACGCAAAAGCTGTCTCTGGCTATGGTAATGCTTTCAACGGCGTTAGCAGTGCCAACCTAGATAAAGCCTTTTTTAATCTTTTCAAAGAAGATGATAATATGTTCGATGTGGTAGAGGAGCTACACCAAAGACATTACAATATCTGTAAAATGTTGGATTTTAGGTTGTATTATTAATTCAGTAAGAGCGCCGAGCATATAAATACTAATTTTACTTTATTATCAGTTTGCTTTAGTTATCAATAACTAGGGTGATTATTTTACTTGGGTATTTATTAAAGAAAAGTATTTTTGTTTTATGGAAGACAAGTTACAGTTACTAAGACAACATTTTGAGGAAATCGTTTCTTTAACTGATGAGGAGTGGAACTTTGTACAATCACACTTTGAATTTAAAAGTCTTAAAAAACACCAATTTTTAATACAAGTTGGGCAGCCTGTAGACTTTGAATATTGGATTATCAAAGGTTTGGTAAAAGCATATTCCATAGACGAAAAAGGCAAAGAACACATTCTTCAATTTGCTATGGAAGACTATTGGGTGAGTGACCATTGTGCTTTTCAACATCAAGAACCGGGAACCATTTTTGTGGACTGCCTTGAAGATTCTGAGTTCTTCTGTTTGTCTTTAGAGAACAGGGAAAAGATTTGTTTTGAAGTACCTGCTGTTGCCAACTTCTTCAGAATTAAATCAAACCACGGTTATATCAATTTGCAACAAAGAATCTTGTCTTTGCTTACAATGACTGCAGAAAATAGGTATGAGTACCTATTAAACAAACTTCCAAAATTAATACAACGCGTTCCTAAAAAATTAATCGCTTCCTATTTAGGCGTATCCAGAGAGACTTTAAGTCGTTTTAACAGCTAAAAGTGACCTGAATCACTTTTCAAAATTGATATACATCACAAAAAATCCGTGATGTATGTCCTCGCACACCCCTTGGTTTTCATAGAATTTTGTATCGAACAATTAAATACAATGTACTATGAAAACTACAAGAACACTTTTTCTATTATTTACGGTAATTGCCATAGGTTTTAATGCCTATGCGCAAGAAAACAAAAGACCCTTAATGGGTAACGCCTACGGTATTATTAATATTGATGAATACGTAACACTACTACCTAAAAGTCATAATGGTATCATCAAAGACATCAGATTATTAGATCGTGAACACGCAGGTGTAAGAATCTTTAGGTTGTATGACGAAGTGCCTATGCACTACCACGCAAAATCTGATGCTTACCTCTATATTTTAAATGGCAAAGCAGAATTTTATGTTGCCGATAAAGGTCCTGTTGTTGCAGGAAAAGGCGACTTACTTTTTTGGGGCAAAGGTACAGCACACGGAAACGGAAAAATTTTAGAAGGTCCGTTAGACGTACTCGTTTTTGATGCCATTGCCAGAGACCCAAGCGATGTAATCTGGGTAGACCCTTCAACCCAAAAGAAATTTTTAGGCAACTAATTAAATCATATTCACTTTTATAAATAATAACGATGAAAACAATAACAATTATAAAAACAGTCTTGTTCGCACTTGTAATGAATTTTACACTATTAGCACAAGCACAATTAGAAACGATAGCAACATTTCCAGAATCAAGACCAGGAAATATAACGGTGTCTAACGACGGAAGAATATTTGTAACAATGAGTGCCTTAAGTGCTTCAAAGTATATGGTGAAAGAAATTTTACCTAATGGAGAAGCTATTCCTTTTGGAGATAAAGAATGGATTGTAAAACCAGAAAACGGAAGTATAAAAGGTATCAATTCAACTATCGGAATACAAGCCGATGCTAACGGAATACTTTGGGTGTTGGATATGGGTAATGTGAAACAAAATCAGGTTCCAAAATTGGTGGGTTTTGATTTGGTAACCGGTAATGTAACAAAGGTTTTTCCTATTCCGAATACGGTATTGTCAACAAAACCTTTTTTACAGGATTTTGTGATTGATGTGAAAAACAACATTGCGGTAATTGCAGATATGACCGATGCTTTAAATCCGCCAATTGCACCTGCTTTTGTCGTGATTAACTTAGAAACAGGTTATATAAGACGAGTTCTGGAAGGGAATGCTTCATTTTTGTCGGCAGATGAACCAGTGAAAATTCACGGAAGATTGGTCTCTCATAAAAGAAAAGATGGTACTACCATTCAGCCAAGATATCCTTTAAATCCAATTTCTATAGATGACGAAAACAAGTATATCTACTATGGTGCAATGGGAAACACCAAAATCTACCGTATTCCGTCTGCTGTTTTAGCTGATGAAAGTAAGCAAGATAGCGACCTAAATAATTACATCGAGTTTTATGCCAACAAACCAAAATCTGACGGATTTAAAGTGGGTGCAAACGGAAAAGTATATGTAACCGATGTTGAAAATTCAGCCATTGTAGAAAGTACGCCTGCTGGAATGAAAACCATTGCACAATCTAAAAAAGACCTGTCTTGGCCAGATGGTGTTGCTATACACGGAAACTACTTGTATATCGTAGCAAATCAGCTTCATAATCTGCCTTTGTTAAATGAAGGAAAAGATGCTAGTAAACCGCCATACTTGGTATTAAAAATGAAGCTTCAAGATTAAATAAAATTATAAACAAGGTGATGTATGATCAAAATTAAAATGTGACATACATCACTTTAAAATGGTGATGTATATCCTCGCACACACCCTGCATTAATCGAAAATTTGTATAAGAAATTTAAAAACATATTAAAATGAAAACAATAGTAAATACATTAAAAACAATGGCGTTAGCAGCTACACTTTTTACTGCTTTAACTACAAACGCACAACAAGTACCAACATCACCTTATGGTGCAGACGATGAAATTGGTGCTCTTAACCTTTTGAATGAAGAAACGGTTTTAGATGCCGTAAAATTGGTTAAGAAAGGAAAAGTATATCGCCTAGGAATGGTTGTAAATGCGCAAACCGCAGCTTTCCGTCACAGATACTTTCATATTGAAACTTTACAACCAGAAACTGCTGCTGCAGGTTCTAACAAATTCACTTATGTAGATGACCAGTTAATTGGTTGGACAGGTGTTGGATCTCAAATAAATGGATTGGCACACTACGGTAGAGACAATGTGCATTATAACGGACATAAAGTAGAAGATTTTTTAACCGTTTCTGGTGTAAAAAAATTAGGTCTAGAAAAATTACCTCCAATTGTAACTAGAGGTATTGTATTGGATATGCGCTCATATTACAATCAAGACATTGTAAAAGAAGGTACTGTTTTTACAGTAGAAGATATTGAAAAAGTAGCCAAAAAACAAGGCATTGAAATCCGTAAAGGTGATGTGGTTTTGTTTTATACAGGATGGACAAAATTAATGGGTAAAGATGACAAACGTTACCTAGCTGGCGGACCTGGAATTGGTACTGAAGCTGCACATTACTTAGGTAAAAAAGGAATTGTAGCAGCAGGTGCAGATAACTGGTCTTTTGAAGCGGTACCACACGAAAACAGCGAACTTTCTTTTCCTGTAAATCAAATGATGGCAACCGAGTACGGTGTACAAGTATTGGAAAACATTCTTGTAGATGAGTTGGTAGAAGATAAAGCTTGGGAATTCCTTTTTGTATTAGGTCACCCTTTATATGAAGGTTCTACACAAGTACAAATAAATCCTGTTGCCATTAAATAACAATAACAAAAAGAATTGAAATTATGGAAACATCAACAATACATAGAGATACTACGGTAGCCAAAAAGAAAAGTCTACCAGCAGCATTATGGGCATTGACCATAAGTGCATTTGCCATAGGAACAACGGAATTTGTAATTGTAGGTTTATTATCTACAGTTGCAAGTGACCTAGGCACCTCATTAACATCAGCAGGGTTATTAGTAAGTCTGTACGCCATTGGTGTTGCCATTGGTGCACCCATATTAACTGCCTTAACAGGTAAAATCCCTAGAAAACAATTATTAATGGGTATTATGTTGCTTTTCATCATTGGTAACGGATTAGCAGCTATCTCACCAAGTTTTGAGTTGTTGCTATTATCAAGAGTGGTAACAGGTTTTGCACACGGTGTGTTTTTCTCTATCGGGTCTACAATCGCAGCTAGTTTAGTGCCAAAAGATAAAAGGGCTACTGCCATTTCTATAATGTTTGCTGGTCTTACTGTTGCTATTGTAACTGGTGTGCCTTTAGGGACATACATCGGTCAGAATTTTGGATGGAGAGCAACCTTTATAGGTGTTGCTTTATTAGGATTAGTAGGTGCAATAGCTAGTTTGGCTTTGGTTCCTAAAAACATTAAACAATCAGCGCCATTACGTCTTATAGACCAATTAAAAGTGATTAAGAATCCGTCTATTTTATTGGTGTTAGCCATTACTGCATTTGGTTATGGTGGTACATTTGTAACCTTTACCTATTTAACTCCTTTGTTGGAGGAAGTAACGGGTTTCTCTTCAAATATGACCAGTATATTCCTTTTAATTTATGGTATTGCCATCGCAATTGGAAATATCATAGGTGGTAAAGTCTCTAACAACAAACCAGGAAAAGCCTTATTGGTAATGTTTGCTTTACAAGCTATAGTATTGTTTGTATTATACTTCACCGCTTCTAGTCAGATTTTTGCCATCGTAACCCTATTTTTTATGGGAATCCTAGCGTTTTCAAACGTACCGGCATTACAATTGTATGTCGTAAAAATGGCGGAAAAATACCTACCAGGAACAGAAGACGTAGCATCTGCCTTAAACATTGCAGCTTTTAACGTTGGTATTGCTATTGGTGCTTATGTAGGCGGAATGGTTGTAGAATCGAGCTTAGGTATTGAAGCGACACCTTGGGTAGGGGGTATTTTAGTGATTGTGGGATTCTTGTTGACCCTAGTTTTATTCAAAAAAGAAAAAATATAAATTATAACTAATGACTACATTAAAATTTAGAAATAACGACGAAATGCCAATTTTAGGCTTAGGAACTTTTAGATCTGAACCTAATGAAGTGTACAATGCAGTACTTTCCGCAATAAAAATGGGATACAGACATATAGATTGTGCTGCAGCTTACGGAAACGAAAAAGAAGTAGGTAATGCCATTGCCGATGCGATAAAACAAGGTTTGGTTACGCGTGAAGATTTATGGGTGACTTCCAAATTATGGAATGCTTCTCACGGTGAAGATAATGTGATTCCTGCACTGAACCAGACTTTAGAAGATTTACAACTAGAGTATCTAGACCTGTATCTTATCCACTGGCCTGTCGCTCTTAAAAAAGGAACGGAAATGCCTGAAAAAGCATCTGATTTTATTCCATTATCAGAGGTGCCTTTAACCAATACTTGGAAAGGGATGGAAGCTGCTTTAGAGGAAGGACTTGCAAAACATATTGGCGTGAGCAATTTCAATGAAAATCAGTTGAAAGAAATACTAGCGAGTGCTGTGCATCAACCAGAGATGAATCAGGTAGAAATGCATCCGTTTTTACAGCAAGAAGCATTACAATCATTCTGCTTAAAAAACGATATTCTGCTAACTGCATACGCACCTTTAGGTTCGCTTGTAGATGAAAATTCCAAACTACGTTTGTTGGAAAATGACACAATAAAAAACATTGCCAAAGCAAGACATATGTCGCCTGCCCAAGTCGCATTGGCATATACAATACAACGAGGCATTGCAGTAATTCCTAAATCTATTAATGAAGCGAGATTGCTTCAGAACCTAGAGACCTTAAACCATTTGCTTACCGAAGAAGATATGGCGTTGTTGAAAGATTTAGACAAAGCACATCGCTTTATTGACGGTAAATTTTGGGAAGTTGACAACGGACCATACACTGCAGATCGTATCTGGAATGCTTAATCACATTGTTCATCAGGTGTCTTAACAGATACCTGATGAATTTAAAAAACACACAATATGAATCCATTTGATAAACTATACAAACCAGGTAAAATGACACTTGGTATAGAGTTTCCTTTAGATAACGATTGGTCAACCGAAGGAAATCGCAAACGCTTGGAAGACAACAGACCTTTTGGAGTTCCAGATATCTCCAATCATTTAGCATTGGCACAACAAATTGACGAAGCAGGATTCGCAGCTTTATGGATGCGAGATGTTCCTGTGTACGACCCTAACTTTGGCGATGGTGCACAATTATTCGATACGCTTCCATATTTGGGCTATTTAGCTGCTGCTACCAAAAACATTTTGTTGGGTACAGCTGCCATAGTATTGCCATTACAACAACCTATAAAATTAGCGAAAGCTGCTGCTACCATAGAAAATTTAAGTGATGGCAGACTATTGTTAGGCTTGGGTTTGGGAGACAGACCTGTGGAGTTCCCAATGTATAATATCGACTATAAAAAAAGACCTGAAATCTTTAAAAGCAATCTTGACATTATTAAAGAAGCTTGGAAAACAAACAGTAATTTAAAATCTAAATACGATTTTTTAACTAACGGTATAGAAGTCTATCCTAAACCGAAAAAAGACATTCCACTTGTAATCGCTGGTCATTCCGGACAAAGTATTAATTGGATAGCAAAAAACGCACAAGCTTGGTTTAATTATCCAAGGCCGGTAGCGGAAACTTTAGAAAACAGAAAATACTGGTGTAATGCTTTATACGATGAAGACCAAGCAGCAAAGCCTTATATCTCGGCTATACATTTAAACCTGTCTAAAGACGACAATGCTACTTTTAAACCACAGCGTTTTGGTGGCACCGTGGGCATCAACCATCTTACCGAATATTTAAAAGCATATGAAAATGTAGGAGTCAACCATATGGCTATCAACCTCAGAAAATCTGAAACACCAGTTAGTGAAGCTATTGCTAAAATTGAAGAGGTTGTATTACCGGAGTTTTTGAAGGTTGATTAAAAGGCAAAATTCTGCATTTCTACAACATAATGATAATATGTTCGATGTGGTCGAAGAATTACACCAAAGACATTACAATGTCTGTAAAATGTTAGATTTTAGGTTGTATTATTAGAATAGAACTGCCTTACAGCATCTCCAGAAAAAAGGGTAAAGCCAAATTTGTGTTTTTTTGGGGCCAAACGGCAAACAGCTCGGTTTCCTGAGGTACATTATTCAGTTCAATGAATTTAATTTTAGTATTGTGGTCATCCCTAAGGGAGTTGGGTACTATAGAAATACCCAATCCGCCTTCCACTAGCTTAAAAATCGTAGGGGCATGAATTGATCGATGTGATATTTTAGGAGCAAATCCATAATCGTTACAAAGTGCTACAATTTGGTCATAGTACATTTGACTGTTCTCGTTAGGCAATAAGATGAAAGACTCATCTGACAATTGCGATACATCCTTAAAATTAGATGTAGAAATTGCATGATCTCTTGGTAATACCAAAGCGAATTTTTCTTTAAAGACCGATTTGATTTTCAATGTAGCGGGAACAATATTAGAGCGTATAAATCCAATATCAATTCTGCCTGCTTCCAAAGCAGAAAGCTGATCGGTGTTACTAAGGTCGTTCAGGTAAAATTCAATATTCGGGTGCGTTTCGGTAAATTTCTTAATAATAGTGGGCAAGTATGTTTGCATTGCAGAACCTACAAATCCAATTTTAAGCAATCCTTGTTTTCCAGAAACTGCAGATTTCCAACGTTCCATGGAAACGGTAGCCTGATTTTGTATCAGCATAGCCTCTTGTTTAAAAAGAATTCCCTCAGCACTTAAACGCACCTTTCTATTGTTGCGTATAAACAGACTTTTTCCCAAAATAAACTCTAAACGCTGTATTTGTTGGCTCAGAGCAGATTGTGAAATGTACAATTTCTCTGCCGCCTCACGGTAGTGTAACGTATCTGCCAACACCAAAAAATAGTGGAGATGTCTAAATTCTAATTGATTAGTCATACTTATCAATAAACGTACAATGTTAATTGTTAATTGTCAAATTAGGTAAGAACTTTGTAAAATAATTATATCTAATATTTAGTTTTAATACCTGGTAGCTATGAATTTTCAACAAAATACTTCTTTAGATAAAGTGTTGACCGCTTTGTTTCTTCCCTATAAAAAAAGCGTTACCGATGTAGAAAAAATCTCCAAGGCAATGATCGATGCCGATATGATTTCTAATGAAGATGAAATCGTTAATGATCATATTGCTTTTCGTACCTTAGGTGTTCCTAATTTGGGAATTTCTTCTTTTGAAAAGATATTTTTGCACTACGGATACACCAAAATGGACTCCTACTATTTTCCAGGTAAAAAACTAGATGCCTATTGGTATGCACCGCCAAGCCCGGAGTATCCTAGAATTTTTATTAGTGAGCTAAGAGTACAAGACCTATCTAGTAAAGCGCAACGTATCATTTCTGAATATACCAACGCCATCAACACAGACCCTATAGATACCATTGATTTGGACGATACAAAAGCAGTTGGTGACTTTTTCTATCAGCCGTTATGGAAGTTGCCAACGTTAGCCCATTTTCAACAACTATCGGAAGAAAGCGAATATGCCGCTTGGGTCATCTACAATCGTTACTATTTAAATCACTACACCATTAGTGTTCATGACTTACCTTCCCCATATAATTCTTTGGAAGTATTTAATGAGTTTTTAGAAGGATTGGGAATTGTGCTTAATACCTCTGGTGGAAAAATAAAAACCAGTAAGGACGGTTTATTACGCCAAAGTAGTTCGGTAGCCGAAATGGTAGATGCCACTTTTGCCCATAACGAAACCATGAAAATTTCAGGCAGTTATGTGGAATTCGCTGAGCGTTCTATATTGCCAGAATTTGAGTTTTTAGATAAGTATGAAATACAAAGAGAGCATAGAAGGGAAGGCTTTGAAGCAGCAAATGCAGATAAAATATTTGAAAGCACTTATTTGGAGCAGACTTCCAAGAAGTAAAATTTATACTTTTTGATGAGGCTAATGTAGAGTTAGCTTAGTTAGCATAATTAGTATTGTATTTAACGTCTGATTATACTGCTTTTCTATTTTGTTATTAGGCGTTTTGGCATTTTCTAGGGTAAAGAAGTATTAGATATTATTCTTCTATAAATTTTTTCTAATAGACTCTTATAAAATGTAATAAAACCGGGGTACAAGGTTCATGAACTTCTTTAAAAAACAATAAATATTTTGTAAGTAAACACTTATTAATACCTGACGGTAGGAGGGCGGTGTAATGTATTTATGAGTATATGTAAGTGTGTGTATGGACTGACTATGGAAGTAATATTTAAATACGTATTTAAGTATTTGCTTAAATACGTTAATAATATTAAATTTGAACTATGGAAAAAGCCATTTGCATTAGATTAGAAGCCGACGCTAAACAAATAATGAACTGTAGGCAAGTTGTTCAAAAAATGGAAAATTCTTTTGATGAACTTTCTAACATTTTAAGTTTAACTGGCAACCCTGTTCGTTTAAAGATATTGTATTTGCTGAATCAAGAGGAACGACTTTGTGTTTGTGATTTAAGTGATATTTTAGAAATGAATGTTTCTGCCATTTCACAGCATTTAAGAAAATTAAAAGACAGAAATATTATTTTCTCCTGTAAGGAAGCACAAACTATATTCTATTCAATTAAGAAAGAAAAAATATCATTATTGGTTCCGTTTTTTAAAATATTAGACAATAATAAAGTTCTAGAAGATAAATTATGATTTCAGAAAAGAAGTTAGTTGGGACAACGATTATAACTGCAATAGCAGCTTCATTATGCTGTATTACGCCAATTTTAGCTTTATTAGCAGGAGCAAGTGGAATAGCATCAACATTCTCTTGGATTGAACCGTTTAGACCTTTCTTAATTGCGCTTACACTTTTAATATTAGCAATAGCTTGGTATCAAACCTTGAAGGTAAAAAAACAAAAAATTGATTGCGAATGTGAAAACGAAAAGCCAAAATTCATTAACTCAAAAAAATTTCTGCTTTTAGTTACGTTGTTTGCAGGATTAATGCTTGCATTTCCATATTACACTCAAATATTTTATCCAAATACAAATAAGGAAGTAGTTTACGTATCAGAAACTAATGTGAGTAAAGTTGAATACAAGATTAAAGGAATGACTTGTACCGGATGTGAAGTACATATTGAAAGTGAAGTAAATAAACTCAATGGAATAATTGAAGTTAAAGCAAATCACGAAAAAGCGAATACAATTGTCAAATACGACAAAACAAAAGTGACTACTAAAGAAATTAAAGATGCCATAGGAAAAACCGGTTATAAGATTATAGAATGATGGAGGAAATACAATTAAAATCAACAATTACGTGTCCAAAATGTGGGCATAAGAAAGAAGAAGAAATGCCAACAAATAATTGTCAGTTCTTTTATGAATGTGAAAATTGTAAAGAAATATTAAAACCTAAAGAAGGTGATTGTTGCGTTTATTGTTCGTATGGATTAGTTGCTTGTCCGCCAATTCAGAAAAACAAAAGTTGTTGTTAATTAATATGTAAAATAGAGTCTTGAATATAAACTTAGCCTCAAAAAATTTTCGTCAAAAATTTTATGCTTTTGTGGCAATCCACTTTTGGAATACGTGATTTTTAATAAGTGCAAAAAGGCTAGCTTTTAAATGGCGTTGGCTATGCGGCTGGAGATTGTGTTTAAAATAAATTTTCAGAGCAATTTGATTTTAAAAAGCAATGAGCTCATAGGCAGCGGCTATTTTACATAACCCGTGACAAATAAAATTAGCCAGTGGCTGATATTATTTTGCGGCGAAATGAAGCGGCTGCCTCAATTAGAATATAGTTGAACTTACCGTAGTTTGGTTATTACATAATTACTTTTGCGTGCCTTATAACGTAACTATGTAAAATAGCGCGGAAATGCGCTATCTACTAAACTACTATATTTGTACTATAATGTTCTGCGTTATGTAACTTTGCTTTGGTAAAAGCGAAGTTCTTAGCTCAAATTTTCTTTTATTTTTTTCTTTCCAAAAGTTTCTTTAAAAAATGTAATGGAATACTCTTTGCCCGAAGCGACGATAGGAGCGAAGTGGGAATGTGTATGGAATGGGATAAATGACTAACTATTCTTCTTCCTCAAATAAAATACTAGCCTTTTCCAATAAATCTTTTCCAGACCTTTTATAACCTAATTTTTCTATTTTATTATCTAGATAAAAAGAAAAGGGTAACAATGAATTTTCAAATAACTTATTTGCTTCCTCTTGACTTCTAGGTCTTGGTCTGGCATTTGCAAGATTAAATCTTAAATAATCTTTTTCATATTCAAGCAATGCTTTTTGCATTGTTGTTTTCTTTTTTACAAGAGCATCCTTATTAAACATTAAAGTTTCAACATCAATAATTACAAGGTCGTGGACTCTTGAAATATCCATTCCTAATTCTTCTAATCGTGCCAATTCTTCAACAAACCATGTGTTTATTACACTATTTAATCCAGCAGCATTAAACATTCTGTAATGTAAAATTAATACTGGAAATATTTGAACTTTTACCAAAGGTATGTTTGGGTCGTAAACAGCTTCGCCGTTCAATATTTTTCTAATAGTTTCTACTATCTGTCTAACAGCTTTTGCACTACCTTTTTCATTTTCGAAAAGCTTAATCTTTAATTCATTTTCTAAATCTCTGTAATCAAAAGATTGTTTGCTTTCCTTGCTTATTAAGATGTCTTTTGATTCATAAACATGAACATATTTACCATTTCGCATATAGTAATCTGGTGCACCATCCATGATTCCATCTAATTCTGAACCTGATTTTTGAATGTATCTATTTCCGTAAATTTCTTTTAATAACCTTGACAATACATATTGTTCACTAAATTGATATGTTTTTAGGTTGTAAAAACCAGGCACTTTATCTCCATTTTGCAATTGATTATTAATAGCTTTCAGTCTAAAAAAGAGACCATTATAAATCATTTCGATAGTAAATAAAGGTGAAATGATTCTGTATTTATCTTCTTCAAATTTATATAAAGGATTACTTCTTACTTTGAGAAAATCTACCTCGGTTATAAGCTCATCTTCTTTTGCTATATGTTTATCTATAAAAGCTTTACTCTCTTGTTCTTCAAGATGAATTTCCACATGAGATTCTTTATTCATCATTAATACCGAGTAGACTATTCCAAATAAACGTCTCAAATAGTCTTTATAGCCTGTAACCTCATAATGTGCATAAAATGTATCTAATAAGGGTTGACAGTCTTCACGTTGCGATAAAAATTCAAAATAAAATAAAGCTCTTTTAAATTGACATTCATAAAGTTTTTCAACTCTAAAATTGATAATATCATTATTGTGAAAGCTAATTTGTAGAAGAGCTTGTGCTGCAGTAAATGATAAATTATTTTCCTCTCTTATTTGCTTGCTAATTATGTCCCTCTCGGTAATTGTAATTTGATTCAATAAAACATAAGCTTTAAAGGTATCTTGCTCAATTTCTTCGTTTGTTTTTGTTGTTGTTTGGTCATCAGGTATGTGGTCAAAAATAAACTCAAAAAGCTTTAAACTAGAGACAGGATATGGCACCTCATAAAATTCTATAGGATATGGGGCATTTTCTACGTACTGTAAAATATTAGTATATATGGTTTGTGCAAAGTCAGAATTTTCAGGACTGAAATACATATTCAAAAAATGAACAATATCTGAGTATCTCGATTTCTCTGTGTTGAAACCTAAAAAGAAAGAACCCATTTTAAGCAGGTCGAATTTATCAATTCCAGATAAGTATTCTTCTAATGTACCACGCTCTTCATTTGGGAAACAGGCTTCAAAATTAATTCCGAGTTTCAACAATTTTTTTATTTTTTAAAATTATGGGAATATTTTACTAATGTTTATGTTTTAGAAAAAACCATTTGTAAATTCATTTATATCGATAGTATGATAATCTCTTTTTTTATCAATATGCTGTTCTATACGATAGAGATGATTATCTTCTAAATCTGTATATAAATCTATTAAAACTGTACAATTATAGCTTTGGCTACCATCTGTTACACCTATATTAAAACTGTGCCGCTCGTTTACCTTTTTTATTTCTCCAGCATTAACTTTTTTTTCTAAAAAGTTAAGTGTTTTTATTGCTTCCATATTATTATAATTTTGAAAATTAAATATACAAAAACGAATTACCAAAAATAATTATTGTTTATAAGTGGATTATATTGTTAACAATTATTATATCATAATATGAGATAATTAAAATGTTAAATTTATATTTGTAATTGAAAATCAATTGTTTATAAATGAATCGCATTAAAGAAATATTAGAACTGAAAGGAGTGAAGCAGACTTGGCTAGCTGAGAGGCTAAATAAGAGTTATAATATGGTTAATTCTTATGTTCAAAATCGAAGACAACCAAGTCTTGAAATTCTTTATGAAATAGCAAATTTGTTACAAGTTGAAGCACGGGAGCTATTAGATTCTAATCAATTAGTTTCAAAAGAATCAAATACTGGTGATACTGTAGAAATACCTTTAGTAGGTTCTGTTTCTTGTGGATTACCAATTTTTGCTGAAGAAAATATTGAAGCACAAATATCTATATCTACAAAATTAATCCGAAAATCTGCTAATTATTTTTTCTTAAGAGCTTTTGGTGATTCGATGAACAAAAAGGGAATTAATAGTGGTGATTTGCTATTGATAAAACAACAACAAGTCGCTGAAAATAAAGATTTAGTTTTAGCATTAGTAGATGATGATGCTACCGTTAAAGAGTTTATAAACAACGGTGATACTATTGTCTTAAAACCTCATTCCACAAATCCGAAACACCAACCTATGATATTAGCAAATGATTTTAGAATACAAGGTATAGTTGAAAAAATAATATCACTTTAAAATAAAAATTATGGCAAGACAAAGTAAAAGAGGTAGAGATGCAGGAACTGGACAGTTTATCACTATCAAAGAAGCAAATAGAAGACCAAAAACGACAGTTATCGAAACAATTAAGGTTGGTCCGACTAAAAAAAGGAAGAAATAGATTAAAAATAATATTATGGCTCTTGATAAACTACCCGTAAAAAAACTTATTGAGTTTAGAAGGTTATCTAAAACTAGAAAAGTGACTTTTGCTAACAAACTAAAAGTTGGCAAAAAATCAACTTCAGATGGTGGTGGTGGTGGAAACTATTGGGTCAGAAGTGTTAGTGCTATTAGCAGTGCTTTTAAAGAAAACGACAATTCATACATTACTGATAAAATTGAAGAAGTTACAAATTTTTATGACCTAAATCAAAGAGCACAAACCAAAACAATGTATAAACGAAACATTGATATACTGGATAAGTATAAAGATTTCGATTTTACTTTATGGAGACCATCTGCTGATTTGAAATTTCTACCAAAGCCGCATTCGATATTAGAGATGAACGGTTTACCTGTTCAAATTCTACCTAACCATATATTTTCATATGGTACAAAAAATAACCAAAGCGTCGGTGCAATTTGGTTTGTTATATGGCAAGATGGTTTTAAGCCAAGTGATTTGGGTATTTATTCGGAAACTTTATTTAGATATCTTTCATCATACTTGTCAAAAAACTATATGATTAATCCAGCTTCTTGTATTATTGTTGATATCTTAAGTATGAAATCGATTAGCTATAATGAGGTTTTGAATGGTGGAGTTTCATCTTTGTTAGATGATACTATGAAATCAGTAAAAGAGTATTTATAACATATACTAAATGAGAAATAAGATTTGGTATGAAATGATACAGATTAAATATGGAGAGGTGTATCTTTCATTATATCTGGATTTTCAAAAAGATTTAAAGCGTTATATAAAAATTGCAACGTTAGTATTTTCAGGTTCAGGTGTATTTGGTTGGGCATTTTGGGAACCATTGGCTTGGATAGCTTGTATAGTTATAGCTGTTATTCAATTAATTGCTTTAATAGAAAATCAAATTGTACGTTCAGAAGCTGAATTAGAGGAAATATCTGTTTTGAGAAGTATGTATTTAAGGTATTTAACTAAACTAGAAGAACTCTGGTATGACTGTGAGAATGATACAATGAAGGAAAAGAAAATCAAAGATGTTTTTTTTACATTGAAAAATACAGATTTTGTCTCCATTGAAAAGCTAGATGATAAGCTTAATATAAAACATTGGAAAAAACTTAAAAACAAAGCAGATATTAGAACACGAGAATACTTTAATAATTTTTAAAATAATAGTAATGGCAAAGCAAAACGAAAGACCGCAACCCCCGAAACCTTCTAACACTAATCAACAACCTTCAGGTATTGTTAAAGGAAGTGTTCCAACAATGAGAAATCCACCACCACCTCCGCCAAAGAAAAATGACTGATTTTTTACACGATTTTGTTTCTTCAAATTTTAAAGAGTTTAACTTAAACTTTAAAAGTAATCCTAATGGGAGGGAAGGAGTTAATTTTTTAATTGGAGATAATCAAATACACCTACAATCTATTGATTTAGACACCGTACAACGCAGTATTAAATTATCTAAACAAGATTTAGGAGAATTAAGAAATAAACTGTTTGTTGCTCTAGTATTAATAGTAGATAAAGAACCAAAGATTGTTTATTTAATTCCATCAGAAGATTTATCACAATCAAACAGCAATATATTTATAAATAATGAAGTAAGTTTAATGCCTAGTTTATCTAATTGGGAGATTAAAGTATCTAGTAGTACAATTCCAGAATTAGCAAAATACTCGCTAGAAAATATGATTGATAAACTAAAATCTTAGTTTTATAATATTATGTAAAATAGAAGTAATGCGTTTTTACCCAGATCGAGCGTTGGCAAAACGGCCTCAGAAAACTTTGGTCAAAACAATAGGCGAATGAGCGTGCATATTTTAGAGGTCTAGCAATATATATTCTTAACAATAACAAGGTTTAAGGCTAGCTCAAAGCAATCTTAATCAGTTCTAATGTTTTCTAAAATATAGCGATTGAGCCGTGATTGTTTCCAAAGTTTTGTGCAGCCTTGATTTTTTTTGTTTCTTTTTTTATCAAGAAAAAAAGATAATAAAAAACTAATAATAGTCACGATTTTAAATTTCAGTTTTAAATATTCTTAAACAACTAAAATCAAAAAAGGTTGAATAATTGCATAATTATAGCAAGTGTATAGAAATTATCTCGCAGAGTAATTTTATACTCTTGCGGAAACCTTTACGAGAATGTCGTAGAAAAAAATATTGCAGGATTATTATCGAATACGCGAATTTTAAACAAATCTAAAAGGTTAGCTTTTTTTGGCGCTGGCAATGCGGTTGGAAATTGTGTTTTAAAAAATTACTGCGATAGCATAATTATTTTAAAAAAGCAATCGAGCGCATTGGCGTGCGGCAATTTTACATAACGGCTAATTATAGCTACAAACAGCAGAATGTTTCTTATTTAGTACTAAACCCAAGAGCCTAATGTTTAATGACCCAAGTACTACAGTTTATTGTGTGTACAGGACTTCCTGGGATATTTTACATAATATTACATTTTAGCTATCAAATAGCGAAAACGCTATATAATACTAAAATGAGATATTTGTACTATAATTTATATTATGTAAAATAGAATTTCTATAACCCACTATTTCTTTATTAATATCAGCCATTAAAATTCTCACTTCATAAGTCCACCAACATCATCTCACCGACTTTTAAATCATCCACAGGATAATTCAAAAGCTCGTGTATGTAAAATAGAATATTTAATAACCCACTATTAGTTACATAATTCATCCCTATTATAAAAATTTAAAAACTAACTTATAAGTCCACCTGCATCGTCTCACCGACTTTTAAATCATCCACAGGATAATCTAAAAGCTCGTGTATGTAAAATAGAATATTTAACAACCTTACTATTAGTTACATATTTCTTCCCTAATAAAGATATTCCAAAACCCAACTTACAAGTCCACCAACATCGTCTCATCAGCTTTAAAACCATCCATAGGATAATTAAAAGTTCACATTAACAAATTTCAACTTAAGAAACCTTTTTAGGTTCTGAGTGAATATGAAGCGGCATGAAATACATAAACACCAACATGATCAGAAAATATAATACGGCAAATATGGTATACGTATAATCACCGGCATCTGGAGAAATTGGTAATAATACCAAAGACATGTTCAACATAGATTGTATCACCAAAACACAAATACCACTTTTAGTTTTTGAATACACTATGGCACACATACCTGCTGCGCCCATCATATTCAAGAATAAGGGCCACACCGGTAAATCTTCTATAACCCCCACATTGATATAAACAGACGGCAACCACCATAAAGACCATACAAAACCAATAATCTGAGTTGCCAAAAACGGATTTATTTTCTTTGACAGTACACGCACGGCATACCCGATCCAGACCACCTCACCCAAAAATGCCCATGACAACAAGAACAACGTAAATTTTAAAGTGGGTATATACAATTGGAACTGTAGAAAAGATATATCATTATGGTATATGGCTTTGATCGATAAGGTGATGAGACCTATGGTAAATGCAAAGAGCAAACTAAACAAATACCATTTAGGGTGTATCTTCCACACTGCCATAGGTCTGAACAAATTCTTGATACCTTCATTCCCTTTGGTAATTTTCACTATAAATACTAACAAGAAAAACAGTGCATAAAACCTACCATTGGTATATGGAAAAAATTCTATAATCCCCTTACTTTTTGCATAGGTGATGACAAAATTCAACAATGGCGCCAGGGTTAAAAATACCCAGATTTCATACTTTTTTAAAAAGTTGATCATTTTTGTGGTCATCGGTATTCTCTTAGTTGTGGTTTGGTTATTCGGATCAAATGTAATCTAAAATGTATAGAAACTCCCTAAAGGTTTATGGCGCCGAACACTCCAAAATCGGCTTCTTTTTGCACCCCTTCTATCACGGATTGGTACCATAAGCTAAATCCTGTATCTTCAAAAAGCTGTGTGTAGTTATGGGAAAATGACCGCTCTATTCCATAAGGTTGCGAATTTGGGTTTTTAGTGAAATCAACATCTACCCCAATGGGTTCTATGGCAATGAAGATAGTGTTTTTCAAAAGGTTTAAATAGTTAAACAAATGCTTTAATTGTTGTTGTGTAAAATACTCTAATACACCACCTGAAGTAATAATAATTATATTATCCGTTCCGTTTTCCCTGATCCATTCAGCACCATCTGCAGCTACGAAGTCAATATTTGGATATTGCTGGTATTTTTTTGTGTTAAATTCAATTTGATCAGCACTTAAATCTATACCAATGAATTTTTCTATTTGCGGAAACTGTCTACTCAAATACTCTAGAACCTCACCGTTACCCGTACCTATTTCTATCATGGTATGGTATTTTTCTGGACTGGCTTTAAGAAGCTTTTTAAGCATTTCAAATACAGGTAAGCAATGTGGCAAAAAGAAATTGTTTAATACACTCTCTTTCTCAGAAAAATATTTTCTGCCGGTTTGCTCCCAAAAGTTTTTATGATAGTTGGCCAGTAGATTGAAATCTTTATTTTTCTCAGCTTGTTTTAAAAGGGCTGCACGCATTAGCCGCTCATTTAAATTCAGTTCATTACCCACATTAAAACTGATTCCCTTTTTTATGAGAGATTCAGCTTTTTTAGGTTGCAACTGCACTAAAATTGCACCTGTAAATTCTTTAATTTGCTTTTTCATTACAATTTTAAGTTCTAAAATCTATTGAATCACCTGTACTACGCTACCACAGGTTAACATACCACTATCAAAATATGGGTTCCTAATTTCTTCATCAAGACTTAGCCATACCGCACCTTGGTTACTATTGGCCATAGGGCAACGTTGTACGTATAAATTTTCTGAAGGTGATTTCAAATTCATGGCCATAGCTACCATATGTTCATTTAAGACTACTAAATGTTCCCTTTGTTGTTCTAGATGGCCACTATTACCAATTGCCGAGAACATGGCTATACTTTTTTCCAAATGTTCTTTTTCAAGTGTACCCAAATCCTTTTTTGGTAATGATTCAAAAGCAGCTGCAGCTTTTTTGGCCAAAGAAGTAATTTGCTGGGGTTCACCAGAAACAAATGCATCTTTCATTTCCAAATAGGTATGCAAGGCCTTAGAAAAATCATCTTGAAAAGACTTTGAAAATTCCATCTCCATATGAGATGATGTTTCAGCTTTATTACTAGTAGCTTCCATCCCAGTATGATGTTCATGTCCGGTCGTTACCCTACCTCCCATTTTGTTCATCATAGATTTCTTACCCTGTAACTGTGCAGCAGCATCAATGGTAAACGTACCATTGGAAACAATTTCCTCTCCATGCTGTAAGCCGCTAGCAATACTTATGTTTTCACCGTTTCTTCCGTTGATTTTTACTTCCCGCATTTTAAAAATGGGTTGATCCACACTTGTTTTTACGTATACCAAAGACCGCTCCCCCGTCCACATTACAGCACTTGCAGGTACGGTTATAATATCCTCATTATGGTTGTTGTCACCAGAGATTTTACCGGTAACGAACATACCCGGTTTAAATAAATCATTTGTATTTTTAAGAATGGCCCTAACAATGACCGTACGGGTAGCATTGCTTAAAATTGGGTCTACAAAAGATACCGTTGCCTCAAATTCTTTTGCAGCATAAGCATTTGATACTACTTTTATTTTCTGCCCAACTTTTAAACTTGATATTTGATTTTCATAAGCATCGAATTCTGCCCAAACCGTAGTAAGGTTACTCACTTTTAATATAGGCTGACCTTGTTTTACGTAGTCCCCTTCCCTAGCCGTAACCTCTGTAACGGTACCGGTTACCGTAGCATAGATCGGAAAATTGTCCTTAACCTTACCTGTAGTTTCAATTGCGGCAATTTGAGCATCGGATAATTTCCACAATTTCAATTTGTTCCTCACTGCTTCATATAAAGCCGGTTGAGATTCTTTTAGGGTTGCCGTGGTCAAAAGCTCTTGTTGTGCCGCGACCAAATTAGGGGAGTAAATGGTTGCCAATAGCTGGCCTTTCTGTATCTTTTGCCCCTCATAATTCACATGTAAACGTTCTAAACGACCATCAAAATAACTGGCCTGTACCGCATTATTCTCATCATTAGGTACAATTTTACCGGAAAGTAAAATACTGTTATCCCCAGATGCACCAGCAACCGATCCTACTATTGTTGTTTGAATATTTGCCAAGGCAATGGCATTTTCGGTCATTTTAATTTCGTTGGCCGAGAGTCCGTCCGCACCTGTCTCCGCAGGTATTAAATCCATACCACATATGGGGCAATCGCCTGGTTCTGGCTGCATGATCTGTGGATGCATAGAACAGGTCCACATTTCACTGGACCCAACCTCTTCATGGTCATGATCATTGTGCACTTTTTCACCCGGGGCAGTAGAATTAGTGCCAAATATAAAATAGCCACAAAGCAACCCTACGAACACGGCGGCAACTAGGTAAAGAACATTTTTCTTCATACTTATTTTTCGTTTTCAAGGCGCTTGATCATCGCCTTCATTTCTTCAATTTCCTTTTTTTGTGCTTTGATAATATCATTGGCCAACTTTTTGACCTCTGGATCCTGAATATCTGCACGTTCACTGGTTAAAATTGCAATAGAATGATGTGGTATCATTGCCTTCATCCACAACACATCGCCTACAATGGGCGCTTGTACCCTAACCAAGCCCAAAGCAGCTAAAAACAAAGCTATACTGCCAAAGATTATAACCATATTCTTCTTTCTGTTCTTATACATACTACGCATGGCAAAAAACATGATCAATGCCATGGTAGAAATACCCAAACAACTCATATAGAACCTTGTGAGACTAAAATAAACATGGTCTATAGCATAGGTATTTAAGTACATGGTGATGTACATGGCCACAAACGATGCCCCTAGCATCAGTGCAAATTTTGTATAGTTATTGGTATCCATTTTATGATTTTTATGTTCTTCTGTTTTCATGATTTTTTAGTTTTAATTCAACTTCTTTTTAATTTTCCTAATAGTAGGCGAACTTGTATACCACAGTAAAAATCCGCTACCAACGGTAATCAATCCTAAAAGGGAAAAGGCTCTAAGTATTATATTGTTGAAATTGTCCCTGCCTTGATAATCCATAGTGTGGGTCATCCAAAGAAAATCAAACCAGCGCCAATCTCTATATCTAACTGTTTGAAACCTGCCATTGTTGACAGCTACATAAGCCTTTAAGTTTTTATCTGTCTTATAAGAAATTTCATAAGCAGGTAGAGGTCTTCCGCGATATTCATGATGCTTGCCCACAGCATCAATTCTCTGTATTTGCCCAAGTTCTAAGTCAGAAAGCATAAAGCGGTCAGCAACATTTAATGCCTCTTGTTCTGTGAGCCCTTCTTTTATTGCCCCTGTACGTGCGTTAAAGAGCTTTGTATTGTTGATCCAATAATACGGTTGCCCAGCAATTTCAAGTAACTCTAAAGTTTTGATAGGTTCTTGAATATCTATTTGGGAGCTTCCTATCAAATTTGAAAAAGATGCCTGTTCAGGAACTACTTTCTTATAATGATCCCCGTGTATTTCATCTATATCCGTCCAACTAAAATACATTCCACTAATAGTCCACATCAAAAACTGAATACCTAAAAAGATACCCAAATACCTATGTGCTTTTCTTATTCTTAATGCCGTTTTACGCTTTACCATTTTATATATCAATCTAAATCCGAACCTCTTAACCTTAATGAATTTGCAATTACCGATACAGAACTAAAACTCATTGCCAAAGCCGCGATCATAGGCGACAACAGTATGCCAAAAAATGGGAATAACACTCCCGCAGCTATAGGCACACCAAGTGTATTATAGATCAGAGCAAAAAAGAGATTCTGTTTTATGTTCTGCATAACTTTATGACTAAGGTTTCTAGCTTTTACAATACCATGTAAATCTCCTTTTACCAATGTGATCATGGCACTTTCAATAGCAACATCCGTTCCTGTACCCATGGCAATACCCACATCACTTTTAGCCAAGGCAGGGGCATCATTAATACCATCACCGGCCATAGCCACAACCCTACCCTGCTCTTGCAATTTTTCAACTTCATTGAGCTTATTCTCGGGTAACATTTCAGCTTTAAAATCGGTAAGGTTCAATTCTCCGGCAACAGCTTGTGCCGTATTGTGGTTATCACCGGTTAACATTATCACCTCTATGCCTTTATCCTGTAGTTCTTTAATGGCCTTTGCACTAGAGGGTTTAATTTTATCACCAATAACAACATACCCTGCTACTTCTTCATTTACTGCTAAATATGAGACTGTTTTACCTTGCTTTTGATGGCCTTGAACTTCTGATTGCATTTGTGACGATACCGGTGCATTTGCATATTCCATCATTTTGGCATTGCCTAAATAGAGAGACTTACCGTCTACACTACCCTCTACCCCTTTACCTGTTACGGAATTGAACTGTTCTGTTTTAGATATCTCTACCTGTTTCTCTTTTCCATACTTTACCGTGGCTTGGGCCAGTGGATGCTCGCTGGAGTTGTTCAGAGATGCAATTAGATGTAAAATCTCATTCTCAGTATAATCTTTAGAGAAAACCCCTATTTTATCAACAGTTGGTTTTCCTTCTGTAATGGTACCTGTTTTATCAACAATAAGGGTATTTACCTTATCCATTTTCTCAAGTGCTTCAGCATTTTTAATGAGTACCCCGTTTTGAGCTCCTTTACCAACACCGACCATTACTGACATGGGCGTGGCCAACCCTAAAGCACAGGGACAAGCAATTATTAAAACTGCTATTGCATTGACCAAGGCATAAACATACGCAGGATCAGGACCCCAGATCGCCCATACTACAAATGTTATTAGGGAAACAAGGACAACCACCGGCACAAAATACCCAGAAACGGTATCGGCCAACTTTTGTATAGGTGCACGACTACGGCTAGCATCGTTCACCATATGGATAATTTGAGATAAAAGGGTATCACTGCCTACCTTTTCCGCCTGCATTAAGAAAGATTGGTTTCCGTTTATGGTTCCACTATTAACATGATCACCAACGGTTTTATTTACCGGTATGGGTTCACCAGAGATCATGGACTCGTCCACAGTAGTGTCTCCTTCAGTAATCTTACCATCTACAGGAATTTTATCACCTGGCTTAACTAGTAAAACATCTCCTTTTTCAATGGTATCTATAGCTACTTCTTCCTCTTTGCCATCCACAACTTTTATGGCTTTATTTGGGGCAAGTTTCAATAGTTCCTTTACCGCAGAATTTGTTTTGCTATGTGCCCTGGCCTCTAATACCTGACCCATTAATACCAACGTCAATATTACCGTTGCGGCTTCAAAGTACACATGCACTGCACCGGATTCCGTTTTAAATTGTGCTGGAAAAAAATCTGGAAACAACATACCAAAGACACTAAAAAGCCATGCGACACCGGCACCGATACCAATTAAGGTAAACATATTAAGATTCCATGTCCTTATACTTCTATACGCTCTTTCAAAAAACATGCGCGTAGCATAGAACACCACCGGAATTGATAAGACAAACTGAATCCAGTTCCATTGTTTCTGGGGCATAACCTTATATAACGGGTTATCCGGAATCATTTCGCTCATAGCAATAATGAATATGGGCAAGGTAAATGCTAATGCGATCCAGAATTTTTTGAGCAATTTCTTATAGGTTTTCTCTTCTGCAGAACTATCAGCCTCCATAGGAACCAAATCCATACCACATATAGGACATGAGCCCGCTTCATCTTTAACTATTTCTGGGTGCATAGGACAAGTCCACTGTTCTGATGATGTAGAAGAGAGGTTCTGTTCTTCAACCAAGTCCATACCACAAACCGGGCAATCACCCGGCTTATCATATGTTTTATCACCTTCACAATGCATGGGACAATAAAAGGTGCCGTTGCCCTTCTTTGATTTCTTTACATGGTTATCTTTCTTAGATACATCCTTATTAAAGTCTTCACTAGAACCATGAATAGAATATGTACCGCCTTCTTTCTTCAGCACGTTCTGAAAAGTCTCTATTGGAATATGCGATTGCATTTCAATAGTTGCCTCCGCTTTTTCTAAATCTACAGATGCATTGGTAACACCATCAACTTTTGAAAGTGTCTGCTCAACATGACTTCGGCATCCGTTACATGTCATTCCGTGTATGTGATAAACGTGTTTCATAATGCACTTTAGTTTAATTTCTTAATCATAAGGTGTAGCATAGAAAACCGATTCTATAACGCCTTACTTGGACTACCATAAATTCAACAATTAATAGGGAACAGCTTAACCTGAACCGAAAAATAATTGCTATTAAACCTTAAAAAATGCCTGATACGGAAGTGATTAAACACTAACCATTAACATAAGAAATACACTTCCTGTACCAGGACTTTATTCTTTACTATCTTTTAACCTACTCATAAAATCAATTACCATTAATTTCTCTTGTTCAGAAAAAATTGCATCTCTATGCATTAGTGTATAGCTATAAAGTGGCATTTCTGAATTTTTAATTTGTTTTATGATAGATTGCAGCTTACTAACCTTTCTTCGATTAGAATATGCTCCCCATTCACTAAAATTCAACTCTACTTTACCTTCATTGATATGATCTTCTAAGAACCATGCCGCTGGTTGCAGTTTACTATACCAAGGATATACTGTGTTATTACTATGGCAATCATAACAAGACACCTTAATCTGTTTCTCAACCTCTAACGGCACTTTGTTCACTTTCATAAAATCAGTATCAAGAATCAAGTTGCTTTCATTCTTATCCGTAGGAAAAAATTGAATAATCCCTAATACAACGAGACCTATGTAGGCTATGAATTTTATCTTTTTCACTTAGTTGATTTCTCTCTGTACTTTACCACATTTTAACATTGAGCTACCATAATATGGGTTAAGTACAGTCTCATTTTTGCTTAACCAAGCTGTACCGCCATCATACATTGGACAAAACTGCTCATACAATGTATTTTCACTACCTGTAATAGCGATCATATCGGTTATATCCTTACTCAGTATTTTAAAGTGTTCGCGTTGATGGGCTATATCACTTTCCGAAATATGCTCCGAATGTTCTATTGCATCTTCAATAATATCCGTTAAGGTTACCTGTTGACTTTCTGTATATGCCGATCTATTAAGGTTACCCAATGATTTCGCAAGTGCACCGCCTAGCTTTTGGGCTTTATTATTATCATCTTGGACCAAAGCATTCTTTAAGTTGAAGTAATCTTCAAGAATAATTTCTGAGCTTGCACTTTGTTCACTGCCCATAGTCTCTGATTTTCCCATATCCTCTTGCTTTTCTACATTTTCTTTAGCCGAAGGTGTTGACTTTTTATCTGCGTCTTTACATGACACCGTTAACATTATAGTAGCAAGCAATGCTACTGAAACTATACTTCTTTTCTTTGTTTTCATTTTTATTTATTTAATATTCATTATTTGATTAAAACCTTACCGATAATCCTGCTCCCGCTCCAAAACGATTGTCATAACTACCCATTAGTGAAAAATTTCTGGAAAGCATATATTCCGCTCCCGCACTCCACACCGTTTCTGAAACGTAGTCTTTGTTCATTGGAAGGTCATTGACCAACCCTAAATCAATTTGGTATTCATAATATCCGAAAATAGATAGCTTAGGAAATATCATTACACTACGACCAACACCAATACGGGGTCTTAGTTTATTATCTGTACGAACGTCTAAATTAAACAGGTACGGAGTCAAATACCTTACACCTACAACAGCTGTTGTACTTAATTCATCTAAACTATCCTGAATTTCATTTTCCATGTTTACCCCTCCGAATACACGCAAATAATCATGTAAATAATATTCATACGTAACTTCAGCTTCCAAGTTTTGGTTCCAACCATACTCAAGTGTAACATTGAATTGGTTTCTAATATTTGATGTAACCAAATTAAATCCGCTAGTATGGGAAGCCAGATCCGCCATACCCCAAGAATACCATTCATTTGTTTCATCTATAATTTTGGAGACCGGAAAATCCTTCATTCTAGGATCTCTAGGTGTATCATAAGAAACTACCCTAGCCATACCCCCCATCATATGGTAAAGTATATGACAGTGAAAAAACCAATCACCGTATTCATCGCCATCATTACCATAAAACTCTATGGTAACCTGTTGCATAGGCGGTACATTTACAGTATGCTTTAAAGGTGAATACTCCCCATTATCATTGAGTACCCTAAAAAAGTGCCCGTGCAAATGCATAGGATGGTGCATCATGGTAAGATTATTGAAAGTAATACGAGTAACCTCTTTATTGTTTATCTTAATATTGTCGGCTTCAGATAATGGTACTCCATTCATACTCCAGATATACCTGTTCATATTACCCGTAAGATTTAATAATATTTCTTTGACGGGAACATTTTTGTCGTAGCTAGTTTTTTCAGGCGACTTTAAGTAATCATAATTATATTCGGCAAACATATCCATACCCTCCATTTGCATTGCTGGCATAGTCTGCTCTTTTTTCATATTCATTCCTGACATATTAGAATGATCCATAGACATTGACATTGAGTCTTTGGTCATATTCATACCAGACATTGGTTTATCTTTCTTCATATCCATTTCTGCCGTTTTTGAATGCTCCATTTTATCCATTTGCATTCCATATTCGGCCTTGATCTCAAAACGCTCATCTTTTTTTGGACGAAACTTCAAGGCATGAGCCCCCATTTTCATATCCATTTTTGCCATTTTCTGCATCATCCCGATTTTATCGGGTCTAGGAATTGTAGGAGCAGGTAAAATTCTGCCAGTACCAAGAAACGCGGATGCCGTTCCCGATCCATCTTGCGCCATAATCTTGAATTCTATTTTGCCCTCTGCAGGAATAGTCACAATAAAATCATATGTTTCTGCTATCCCTATAAATGTTTTATTCTTTTTAACTGGTACTACGTCAAGACCGTCGGCCGACACTAACAACGGATCACTGCCCCCAAAGGTCATCCAGAATGATGTAGATGCAGCCCCGTCTATAATTCTTAAACGCACTTTTTCACCAGGTTTAAACTGGGAATATTCAATACTTTCTTCTCCATTAATTAAAAAAGCTGGGTAATAAACATCTGCAATATCCGCACCTTCCATACGTTGTCGCCAAAAATCTAATTGTGCCCCAAAAGCCCCACGAGAAATAACTTGATTCAAGGGTGTAGCCGTTCCCTTTTTAATGCCATACCATTCATTTCCACGTTTAAGGTTTCTAAGTACGTTCATAGGTTTTTCATTAGTCCAGTCAGAAAGCACCAAAACCAACTCCTTGTCATACTCTAAAGTTTTTTCCTTTGGTTTTATAACAATAGAACCATAAACACCACTTTGCTCTTGTAACATAGTATGGGAATGGTACCAATAGGTTCCACTTTGCCTTATTGGAAACTCATATTTTTGAGTATGTCCCGGTTCTATAGGCGGCGTGTTCAAATATGGTACTCCATCATAATAGTTTGGTAGCAATAGACCATGCCAATGCACAGAAGTCTCTACACTCATTTCATTTTTTACATATATAACCGCGTAATCCCCTTCTGTAAATTCTAAAGTTGGACCAGGAATTGTACCGTCAACGGTCATACCCATAACATCTTTTCCCGCCTTATTAACAGTAGCCTCACGTAATGTAATCGTGTGCTCTCTTACTGGAAGATTATTAACGTTACCTTGTTCTTCTTGACCATAAACTCCATAAGTCAAGGCTATTAAAAACATTAGTATTTTATTGATTTTCATATGCTAGTTTTTCCAAATAAAATTATGCACTAATTAAAATTTATTGTGTCATAATTATGGTTCTTATCTACGTAATTCCGTCTAAGGTGTTTCTTCTATTCAACTGATTGTTTTTATATTCCGTTAAACTCATACCTGTTTCTTTCTTAAAAAGCCTACTTAAATGATTTACATTGCTATAATCAAGTAATTGTGAAATTTCGGTAAAGTTGTATTCTTGCAATTGCACCAATTCTTTCACCTTTTCCAGCTTAAGTTTTATAAAGTATTTTTCAATAGTAACATTTTCATTCACGGAAAATATCTTACTAATCTTTGAATACTCCAAGCCCATTAAACCCTCTAAATACTTAGACAGTGTATGTTCTAAATGAAACGGTAATGTTTGTAACAATTTAATGAGTTCAATTTTTATTTGTTCTACCAATCGTTGCTCTTGACCAAGTAATATTTCAAAACCATTTTGCTCTAATGCCGATTGTATATTCACAAAGTCATCATTAGAACTTTCCGTATAAGTAATTGTCCCTAACTCAATATTTTTCAATGTAATACCTAACTTTTCAATTTCACTTCTAATGACTTTAATACAGCGACTACACACCATATTCTTTACAAATAATTTCTTGTCCATAGCCTAGTCTATTAAGTAATTAATAATTGCCGATTGCAGGTAGTATTGCTGAATAGATGCTATTTGATTCAACTCAAATTTGAGCTGTAGTTCCTGTATGTCCAACACATCATTAAAGTCAATTGTGCCGGTCTCATAATTGGCAATTAGAATTTGCTCGGCATCTTTGGCCTGCGCTACATTTTTACTTTGAATGTTGTAGGCTATTCTAGCTTGGTTACGTTCTGATATCGCTTTTGCAAAAGCAGACTCCAATACATTAAGGCGACTGTTCTTTTGAAATTCTATTTCTTGTTTTCGTAATTCATTTTGCTTGGAAATAGATTTATACCTATGATTAAAAATGGGCACTGAAACTGAAACCATGGGCATTAAAATATCTTTACCATTGTCATCTAAGACCATATCGGTACGTTCGCTAACCGGTAAATAGTCTATACCAAACCCAATTGCAGGTGCACTTTCACGCTGGTTAAGCAATTCTGATTTTACAACAGACTCATAAAGTTTATCATATTTTAATAGCTCTGGGTTAAGGGCAAGTTTTTCTGTATCTATACCAAAATCTTCATTGGGAATTTCCAATAAGGCAACTATTTCCACAGCTGAATTTTCTTCTCTATTGCGTAAAATATTAAAGGCTGCCCGTTCAGAAATAAAAGCTTCTTCTAGTATTTCTATTTGCTGTTGTAGCTCATTCTGGCGAATCTGTAATCGTAAAACATCTACCGCAGAGGCCTTTCCCACTTGTACCGAGGTCAATGCCAGGCGCTCATAGGTTTGTAATAGTTGAATATTTTGTTCAAGTATTCCTTGCTTTGAACGTATTAGAAATAACTCATAATATGATCGGGATACCGATAGCGCCAATTTTCTTTTTGCGATAACGATTTCCACATACTCCGAATCTGCCATTGAGGTGGCGTAATTTTCACGGGCGGTAATTGTACCAAACCATGGCAACATTTGTTTTACCCCTATCCTTGCACGTTGTGCACCAACCCTAGTTTCCGGTTCACTTACAAAATAGCCGGCACTTATTTCCGTATTAGGAATCCAAGCCGCCTCATTTACTTTTTCATCCGCAATTTGATATCTTAATTCCAGAGATTGAATCTCAGGATTATTTTCAACCGCTTCCTCTATATACTTTTGAACATGTTGTGCTTTTACGGAAAGAACAACAAACCAAAAACAGATATTTAGTATACTATTTTTCATCTGTTTAATTTTTTAAGTTGATATTCTTTTTTCCAGCTAAACAATACCGGAACTAAAAAGTATGAAGTGATATCTATAATCATTCCTCCAAATATTGGAATTGCCATAGGTATCATAATATCACTACCTTTTCCTGTGGATGTCAATACCGGTAGCAATGCTAATATTGTGGTTACGGTAGTCATTAAACAAGGACGAATGCGTTTACCTGCAGCTTCTAAAGTTGCTTTTCTAATTCCGGTCTTATCCGTAGGTTTCTCACTATCAAATGTCTGGGTCAAATAGGTTGCCATGACCACGCCGTCATCTGTAGCAATACCGAACAAGGCAATAAAACCAACCCAAACGGCCACACTTAAGTTAATGGTCTTCATATTAAAAAGTGTGCGCAGATTTTCACCGAACAAGCTAAAATTGAAAAACCAATCTTGTCCGTAAAGCCAGATCATTACAAACCCGCCGGCAAAAGCAACCGCTATACCTGTAAACACCATTAAGGATGTGGTTACCGACCTGAATTGAAAATATAAGATCAAGAAAATGATCAATAATGCCATGGGCACCACAATAGAAAGGGTTTTCTCTGCTCTTAGTTGGTTTTCGTAAGTTCCCGTAAAGCGATAACTTATACCTTGAGGTACTGTTAAGCTGCCTTCTTCAATTTTCTTATCAATTAAAGCTTGGGCACTCTCAACAACATTTACTTCGGCAAAACCATCTAATTTATCAAACAATACATAGCCTATTAAAAAAGTATCTTCACTTTTAATTACTTGCGGACCCTGTTCATACCTAATTGTAACTAGATCACCCAAGGGTACTTGAGACCCATTTTTTACAGGAACATATATGTTCTTTAAATCATCGGGATTGGACCTTAATTCCCTAGGGTAACGAACCCTTACCCCGTAACGCTCCCTTCCTTCAACGGTCTGTGTTAATGGCATACCCCCAACGGCAACCTGCAACACCTCTTGCACATCCATAATAGAAAGTCCATAACGCGCTAGCTGATCACGTTTAATATCAATTAGCAGGTATGGTTTACCAACAATACGATCTGCAAATACAGCTTGCTTTTTGACTCCATCTACTTCTTTTAAAATAGATTCCAATTGCAGCCCAAAATTCTCTATGGTTTTAAGATCAGGACCTTTCACCTTAATACCCATTGGAGCACGCATACCGGTCTGTAGCATTACAAGCCTGGTCTCTATAGGTTGTAATTTTGGGGCAGAAGTCACACCTGGAAATTTGGTCACTTTAACGATCTCGTTCCAAATATCATCTGGACTGTTAATTTCGGGGCGCCAATTTCTATAATATAATCCGTCTTCATCCGCTATCAGATCTTTATCTGTAGCAGTTGTCTTAAGCTGTGATGCTTTGTAACTGGCGTCTTCATTAATCTTGTTATTCGGGTTAATGACAAACTGACCATTTTTGAGAACGAACAAGCCATCATTATTTACTTTGTAACGTTGTCTATCACCATTACTATTCCGCATATATTCAGACTTATACTGAATCATATTTTCATACATAGATAGCGGAGCTGGATCAAGTGCAGATTCCGTTCTACCAGACTTACCTACCACCGTCTCTATCTCAGGAATACCGGCAACTGCCATATCTAACTGCTGCAATACACGCTTATTCTCTTCTACACCGGCATGTGGCAAAGAAGTGGGCATTAAGAGGAAAGAACCTTCATTAAGTGCCGGCATAAATTCCTTACCCGTATTTCTCATGATCAAGAACCCCAATAGCAAAACAGTAGTGGGAATCGTTAAAAAGAGCAAACGATTTTTTAGTGCCCAACGTAGAATTTGATCATAATATCTTCTAAAAACTGCAAAAACCCCCAAAAGACCAAAGCAAATAATGGAGACAAAAATCAAGTTCAAAATAATACTTCGATCAAAACCAAGTGGTCTCCAATACGTTGCCAATAACATTACGATTGCTAAAGTAGAAACACCTATATTGATAAGATTTTCTTGGCTTGTAGAGATAAATGATTTCAACTTTAAAAAAGCAATTATCCCAAAGGCAACTAACAGTAAACCTAGCCAAAAACCATATATTACCGCAGTGATACCAAGTACTACGAAAAGACCGTTTACAACATAGGCCGTACCTGTTTTTATACTTCTTTTTCTGAAAAGAAATGCGGCAATGGGCGGTATTAAGAAAAGTGCAATAACCAGTGATGCCGTTAATGCCATGGTTTTTGTAAATGCCAATGGCCTAAAAAGTTTTCCCTCTGCCCCTATCATGGTAAATACAGGCAAAAAGCTAATGATAGTGGTTAAAACTGCCGTTAGTATGGCTCCAGAAACTTCTGAAGTGGCATTATAAATAATTTCATTGGTAGTGTATTCCTCCCCATTGACATTAAGGCGTAGTTTATCGTCCTCTTGATGTCTTATCATATTCTCCGCTAGGATTACACCTACATCTACCATGGTGCCAATAGCGATAGCTATTCCCGATAAGGCCACAATGTTAGCGTCTACATTAAATAGTTTCATTGCTATGAACACCATTAATACGGCAACGGGCAATAATCCCGATATTAGGATAGATGCACGCAGATTATATACCATTACGATAATTACAAGAATGGTTATAAGAATCTCTAGGGTAAGCGCCTCATCCAAAGTATGCAAGGTTTCTTGAATAAGTTCCGTACGGTCATAAAACGGTACTATGGTCAATTGAGATGTACGACCGTCTTTTAATATTTTTGAAGGCAAACCAGAAGATATCTCTACAATTTGTTCCTTTACATTGTTTATTACCTCTAACGGATTGGCGCCATACCTAGCCACTACAACCCCACCAACAACTTCTGCACCTTCCTTATCTAAAATACCTCTTCTAGTTTGTGGCCCCAAGTGAACGTTAGCTACATCCTTAACACGTATTGAAACAAAATCCTTTGAGGTAACTACGGCATTCTCTATATCTGCAATTGATTTTACATAACCTAAACCTCTAACCAGATATTCCGCCTGGTTCATCTCCAAGGTTTGCACTCCAATATCCTGATTGGACTCCTTCACCGCTTTAACTACATCTCCCAATCCAATACCGTACTGCCTCATTTTTTCAGGCTCCACATCAATTTGATACTCCTGTACATACCCACCAATAGACGCTACTTCAGATACTCCGCCAGCCGATGCAAGACCGTACTTTACATAATAATCTTGTATGCTACGTAATTCTTGTAAATCCCATCCACCAGTTACATTGCCATCTTTATCACGCCCTTCTAAAGTGTACCAATAAATTTGTCCTAACCCTGTGGCATCTGGACCTAGAGTGGGGTTTACTCCGTCCGGTAGCAGACCACTAGGTAGTGAGTTTAGTTTTTCAAGAATTCTACTCCGGGTCCAGTAAAATTCAACATTTTCCTCAAAAATGATATATATACTGGAAAATCCGAACATAGATGAGCTACGGATAGTCTTAACCCCAGGTATACCCAATAAGGTTGTCGTTAAAGGATAGGTAATTTGGTCTTCAATATCTTGAGGAGATCTACCTTCCCATTTACTGAAAACAATCTGTTGGTTTTCACCAATGTCGGGAATGGCATCTACTGCCACCGGATTAGAAGGTAAAATACCCGTGTTCCAATTAAAAGGAGTGCTTACAATACCCCAACATACAAACAAGACCAGTAACAATACAGCAACCAACTTGTTCTCTATGAGAAATTTAATGCTCTTATTTAGCATATATCATTGATATTAAATAGTTGAATTAAAAGTTTAGATGTTAAAACAATAACAAACAAAACATGCCCAAATCAGGTATCCTGTAGGGCTCAATTTCCGATCAAAAACCGGAACTATTTAATAAATCAAATTAAAAACGTCTGGTGCAGCACTTGCACATTCTGTTTGACAAACGGAGGGGAATAATCTTTATAGGAAAATTCATTAGAATCAATTCCTTGAAAAAGATTGATATAAGAATAAGTAAATGTAGCCACAAAAACCTGTTGATCAAAAGATAATTGATCAAACGATACTTTCATGCTTTCCGCTCCTTCAACATTCAATTGAGCATCTGTACAGCAAGATTTTTCGGTTATAGTGGTGTTCTCACAATCGGTTTTAACTTTTTCCATACCGCAAGTTTTCACTTGCTCCATGATAGAAAAATCAACCAACATATCTCCACAATAGTGCATATCTACACTAAATGACATCGTAGATAAAAGCACTACAACTGCCATAACAACAGAGATAAATTTGTGAGCTAAAATTTTCATTACTTGCAAAATTACTAATTATCTTAATACAAAAGGTGCTATTTTGCTAATTCTATTGATTTTATCCATCATAAAACAATCCAAATTAATCATTCACCATCTAAACAAATAGATGCACATCTACATTTTCTTCAGAAACAGTAAAAGTAAAATCACTACGATCTCAAGACTGTTCAACAAGGAAAAAAGAAAAAATTAGGATCAATAAAATAAAAACTTTATTTTAGTACCATAATTTAATAAGCGTGACAACGAAACCAAATTTTGTTCTTCTTTCTGAAAACAACACCTACTACGTAGAATACCTAATTGGGCATCTTGTTTTAGCCAACAGTATTACAGAAGCTGTTATTTTTGAGTCGCAATCCCAAGCACTTAAATTTCAAAAATACTTATATAAGCATTGTAGTGTAAGGTTCTCTGTGAACACCTTTATTGCCTAAAAGTTTAAGTTTATCATTTTTAAAATGGGTTAAATACTTCTTAAAGAGTAAAAGTATAATCAACCTAGAACGTATCTTACCTCAAAAAACATATGAAATATATTACCTGCTTATTTCTTTTTACCGCATTGGTTTCTTGCAAGTTATCGGATGACACCAATCCTATAGTTGTTGAACCAATTGATTATTCTGAAATCAACGAAGAGCAAATTAATACGTATTTAGAAGATAATTTTCTTCAATCACAAAAAACGGATTCTGGCCTACATTACATTATTGAAAACCAAGGAGAAGGCGCAAAACCTTCAGCAACATCGAATGTAACCGTTGCTTACAAAGGATACTTACTTGATGGACGTGTTTTTGACCAAAATACGGATGGACTAACCATAGGATTAGACCAAGTGATTTCCGGGTGGACCGAGGGTATACCCTTATTTAATGAGGGAGGAAATGGCATATTACTTATACCGGCACACCTAGGTTATGGTAGTTTTGATGTCAATGGAATACCAGGCGGTTCAGTATTAATATTTGAAGTTGAATTGATTTCGGTTAATTAAACGAAAACACTTCTACCTGCATTTTTGCGGTTTTAACCTGGGTGACGGCTGCTTCCTGTTCCGTCCAAGCAAAGTACAAGGTCTCTTCCATAATTTCCATTTGAGGAAATCCGGATTTTCTAGAATCTACCATTTCGGTAATTACTTGTTGCTGAGACGTTTTCCCGCTCAAAGTAATTGCCATTGCTTTGAACAAGGCGGTCGTATCATTTGCTTCCATCCAACTCACTACAGCGGTTTCCTCATCTACCCAAAGCACATCTACCCTACCCATTACCTTTCCCTCAACTATGGTAATCGGAGTTGAAAACTGAGCACCAGCATCAGCGGAAAATACCAGTTGTACTTTTTGTTTGTTGCCAGCACCGGTAAACCAAGCTACGACCAAATTATGACCTAAAACATCAACTTTAGGACCGTTCACGGGGCATCCTTTGATCTGCCAATCATCTTCATGTATTACTTTAGGTGCCGTCCACTCCCCGTTAACCTGACGAACTATACTTATATCACGAACTTCTTTATTTGATCGGTCCCTATAAATTACAATAGGACCGTTATCGGTAATTGCGGAAGTTGTTTGGCAGCAATCGCAAGTCCTGTCATCTAATTCATATTCTTCAATAAGTTTACCCGTTGCAGAAACTACACCACCACGCAGTGTCATTGCCCCGCGCTCCCCTAATTCATTTATTTCGGTATTTCTTCCATCTAGCCAATTCACAAAAAAATTGTTCTGATAAGGAACTATACTTACAAATCCATGTTCAGTGGGCGTGCCATCCGTATGCAAACGCAAATCTGTATTCCAATGTTTTTCTCCTTTTGGTTTCACGTTCATTTTAATATCATAAGAATACGTGCCAAGGCTAGATTTTTTTAAAACGTGAGACCAAAGGCTACCATTATTTTCAGAGATCATAGGATAATCTGCCCAATTGACGAACCAGTTTGTACCACTCAGTATATTTTCTGATTCTTGCCATTCACCGTCCATTAATTCTGAATATTTTAAAGTGGTCAAAGTATCATCAACAGTTTCTACCCAAGACATTAAGGCAACATCTTTATTTACCATGATATGAGGTAAAGAGCTAGCCATGGCAGCAGGAGAAGTCATTTTTTGCACCAGTGGCAGCTGCTTATTGGGTTCCGGTTTAGTGGTTGAATTTTTGCACCCAAAACTGATACCTAAAACCAAGAATACAACAGCAGTACATATTAATTTACGCATTATTGAACAGCTCTAAGTTTTTCAATCATTTCTGGACTGTCCCATTTTAAGCCTCCATCAAAACGTAACACCTGTTCACCTACTTCATTATAAATGAAGGTAGCCGGTAAGGCACTTACCCCTTTGTTGGCATAGACACCATTAAATTTTATAAAATTCAGATTAAAACCTCGTGCCTCTTTAAATTTTTCAATTTTTGCCACGGACTGGTCCGAAGCAAATAAGAATACATAATTTTCATTCTCTAATATAGCCTGCGCCTTTTCCATATCCGGCATTTCCGCAATACATGGCCTACACCATGTAGCCCAATAGTTTAAGAGTACCCGTTTGCCTTTATAATCGCTTAAGGAAATTGCGTTGCCCTCCAAATCTTCATAGGTAGCAGTCGATTTCTTTTCAACTACATTATCTTCATTAACCGTTGCCTTTTGAGTGTTGGTGTTAACATCTTTACAACTTGTCATGGCAGTAGCCAAAACTATGATTAACAGTGTTTTTAAATACATACCCAAATATAATATTTCAATGGTTTAAAACATTAGAAATTAAACCAAAAAAAACCGCCCTATTAGGCGGTTCTTAATTTATTACCGAGTTTATTTATTTGATTTCAACAAGCTCTAGCTCAAAGGTCAAATCTTCACCGGCCAATGGATGATTTGCATCAACCACTATGTCATTTTCATTTACTTCTGCTACGCGCAATTGTCTTTCACTACCATCTGCATTAGTGGCCATTAAAGCCATATTTACTTTTGGCTCAATTTCAGCTGGTAATTCAGATTTTGGTACAGTTTGAAAAAGCTCTTTTTGCTTTTCCCCGTATGCATCTTCCTTAGCTATGACGATAGTCTTTTTCTCGTTAGGTTCCATATCCAACAAACCTTTTTCAAAACCAGGAATCAAACTACCTTGTCCTAATTTTACTTCTAGAGGTTCTCTGTCTACCGAACTATCAAATACCTGACCATCACTTAATTTTCCTATGTAATGTACACGTACTTGACTATCTGCTTTTACTTTGCTCATACTATTAATTTCTACTATTTCACTTAATTAAGATACAAAGGTATTGTTCTTAATAGGGAATAACGAAGATTATAGAAAAACCTTCCTTTTTTAGCCTCATCTTAACATTATTAGCACGTAAACCTTTAAAAGCCTATCCTTTATGATCGATTACCTTTAATTACGACCAATTTTAATCTATATTTTCAGAATGTAAGGATTCAACATTGCCATTATATTGAATAGTATTCCTATTGGTAGTATTCACATTTACCAAACAAGACTTATTGGGAAATATATGCATGGTTATAGTATACCGATCCGTTTTATTGCTTATTTGAAAGTTGATGATATACTTTTGTTTGTCTTCACTGAAAATTTGTTCATAATCGCTGGGAACACCATTAAACTCAACCCCATCCGCAATACCGTAAGTACCTCCAAATTGTCTTTCACCGTAGTAAGGCAAATTTGCGGAAACACTATCATTGAATACTTTTAAAAAATATCCGTTACCATTTAAGTCTATTCTAGAAACACTATTTCCAGGTGGTAAAAGTCCGCTGTTGGCAATAGCAGTTAAACTCTGTGTTGCCATGGGACTAGCAGATTTAGCTGAAAACTCAAAATTCTTTGACGAAATTAAGGCATGTATAGGATGCGCATCATCAATTAAGGTTTTAGATGATTTACAACTAAACATGATAGAACAGATAAGTACAAATAAAAATGGTGCTTTCATAAGGTTTAACTTTACACACCCTAATCGCTACCAATTTTATGCCAAAGAGTGTAAATTAATCTTCAAATTCTTCTTCCTCGAACTCGGTATTCGCTAAAACCGATTTTTTAAAATTGACACTGTGAGACTCTTTGTACAATGCCTTTATCAATCGTTGACGTTTTCTATCTGAAATATCCAATGTATCAAGTGCCTTTATTTTTTGCTTTAACGCTGCCCTTTGCAACATAACGGCAGTTTCATAATTAGGCTCAAACTGAAACATTATTGGTCCTTCATCTTCTTCATTAGGTTTTACAGAAGGCGTAGTGTTCTGTTGTGAGTACAACAAACTAGTACAAAAAAATGTGCAGCAAATAGCTAGCCGCATAAATAGTTTCATATCAATTTCATAAGTGTTCTACCTCTAAATTAAGAACAATTATTTTAAAATGTAAAGAAACCCAATAGTTAAAGAAAAATAATATTCAAATTTACCAATCACCTAAGAAATAAGCTTTTAAACGGTTTGTCTTGAATCAATACGCTTTCTAAATTTTAACGTGTACTCCATAAAATCGAATTCAAGTTCAGAAGTTTCCCTGATATGAAAATTGACCATGTTGTATTGTTCCGGCAATAGGTCATTAGTAGACTTTAAATACTCAAGCAAACTTTTATTAACCTCTGAAAGCTTCTTAATCGTATTTTTTAAATGCACCTTGGTTTCAAACAATGCCATCGTTGTAGGTTCATACAAATAGGAATCTACCCTAATTTTAAAATGTTGGATAGTGTTTTTACAACGTTCCAACTTACCTAAGCACTGAGATTTATCCTGTACATTTTCCATGGCGGTTGATTTAAAAGTAAAAATGTGGGAATTTTACTTCAATTTAAGATAAACACTTCATATTTGTACTATGTTTGTGTAAGTTTAACTTAATTTTAAAATGGAACCGAAACTGCTAACCTTATAAAAACAAAACAGTTAGCAAAACTTAATATTGACCTACCATATTATTAAGATATTTTTAATTGTGAAGCATTACCAAAATCAGTATCTTAAACTAAACTTATAGCCTATGAATATCAATTTTGAATACGACGATGTAAAAGCCAGTAATCGTTTAGAGATTATGGCAGCGCAAAAATTAGAGAAATTATTGGATAAGTATGATTTTATTGTAAGATCCGATGTTTTTTTCAAAAAAGAGAATACCTCTTCCCCCGACACAGGTATGGTTTGCAACATACGCTTAAGTGCACCGGGACCGCGATTATTTGCACAATCCTCTTCAGCTAGTTTTGAAGCTTCCATAGCTTCTTCGATTGAGGATTTACACCGACAATTAGAAAAAAGAAAAGCAAAAATGCAGTCCCATTAGACTGCATTTTTTTTATACCACTTCCTATTCTTCAATCAACGTATATTCCGCGACCGCTTCTTTAATTTTTTCAGAGAAAGGATTTCGCTTTAATTCTAAAAGCAACCGTTTTCTTTTACGATCCGATATTTCAACAGAATCCAAGATTTCCTTTACACGATATTGATATGCGATACGACTTTGTTTCAATGCAATTCGTTCCGAAGCAGTTAAAACGTAATCGGATTCAAATTGATTTAACAAAGGGCGTTTGTTTACTTTTGCACTAACGCTATCTGAATTTTGTGCAACGGCAGTGTTCATCCCCAAAAAAAGGCACATGAAAACACCACCCCAAAGAGCTAGTTTTTTCATTTCATATAGTTGTTCTACCCTTAAAGTAGCAATTTTATTACTACCGGTCAAAAAACTAGAAACTTACTTGCACTTCATCGAAAGTATTGCTCGCTTTAACTGCAAAAGGTAATCTGCCAAGCTTTTTAGATACTTATGGCAAATAGGCTAAAAATATAGTCAAAAGATGTAATGCTTTTTAAACACAAATATCACCTTTGCAAAAACGATAAGGTATTTAAATAAATGATAATCAAGCATTAACGTTTTAAACAAATCACAGTGCTACTTTCCATTTTTTAATACCTTTGCAACTTCAAAAATTTTATATGATAGTCTGGATAGTCTTTATCGCATTTGTACTTGTATTTCTTGCCCTTGACCTAGGGGTATTCCACAAGAACGAACATGTAATCAAATCTAAGGAGGCAGGCATCTGGACCGCTATATGGGTAACCGTTGCCCTAGCATTCAGTGGTGTTATTTATTGGCTCTTCAATGTGGAAATTATTGACAACCCAACTGCACTTACGCCAAATGACGCCGTTTTAAAATATATAACGGGTTATCTCATTGAGCTTTCACTTAGTGTGGACAATGTATTTGTAATCGCCGTTATTTTTTCATCCTTTAAAATTCCGCCTTTATACCAACACCGTGTGCTATTTTGGGGAATTCTAGGGGCAATCGTATTTAGAGCATTAATGATTTTATTTGGTGTTGCATTAATAACCAAATTCGAATGGATCATTTACGTTTTTGGAGTATTCTTATTGTATACCGCATTTAAAATGCTAAAGGGCGATGACGATAATTTTGACCCAAAAAATTCATTTGTCTTTAAACAAATAAAGAAGATTTACCCCGTAACGACGACTATGCATGGTCACGATTTCTTTGTTAAACGAATGGGGCTCAATGCTGCTACACCGCTTTTTGTTGCATTAATAGTGATCGAATTGACAGATATTCTTTTTGCACTTGATAGTATACCTGCCATATTAGCGATAACAGCTGACCCGTTTATTGTATTCAGCTCTAACATACTTGCTATTTTAGGTTTACGATCTATGTATTTTCTAATATCCAGAATGCTAGAAAAATTCAGGTACATCAATTATAGCTTAGTGATTATTTTAGCTTTCGTAGGTCTAAAAATGCTTTTCTCTCATTATGTTCATTTACCTGAATGGGTCTCGCTGACCGTAATTTCGGTAGCACTGATTTCCGGTATTCTTGCATCTACTCTAATTAAGGATAAGAACAAGGAACACGGTACCGAGAGCTAACATTATTTTGTATTTAATTTTGCATCTATAATAGCAACAGCATCATTAACGGTCTGCATGTTTTCCATATCCTCGTTCTCTAACCGGATGTCAAAAGCATCCTCCACATCCAACACAATATCTACCAAGTTAGCAGAGTTGATATTTAAGTCGTTCATCAGATGGCTATCTTCTGAAATATCAGAAAACGCTACGTCATCGGGAAGGTAGACTTTGATAATATTTTTTAATTTTTGATACTTTTCTTCCTTTTCCATACTACTATTCAATTTTTAATACTATTCGGTATAAACTTATAGGGTCATTTAGTAAACGCTTTAAAAATTACACAGGCATTGACATCTCCAAATCCAAAACTGGCTTTGGCTATTATACTAGGTGCATTTTCTAACGTCTTTCTTGGGATACATGAATCTGCGATCAGTTCAGTTATTTCAGGGTGAATATCTTCACAATTAATATTTTTAAAAACAACTTGTTCTTTAAATTGAAGAATAGCTGCCACACATTCTATACTACCTGCAGCTGCCAAACAATGACCTACTGCACCTTTAAAAGAATTAATAAAAGGAAAATCCGCCCCTTTTCTATTTAAGGCCACGCTCCAATTCTTAATTTCCAAGCCGTCTTTTGAGGTAGCCGTCAAATGTCCGTTAATAACATCTATATCCGATGCTTCTATACCGGCATTGACTACAGCATTCTTAATACAGCGCTGTACCGCCAAGCTGTTGGGAGCTGTCATAGAGCCTTCGCCTACTTGCCCTCCACTATTGATTTCCCCACCTAGAACTTCGGCATATATGTGTGCACCACGTTCTTGCGCACTTTCTAAAGATTCTAATACCAAAGCTCCTGCCCCGCTACCCGGTATAAATCCGCATGCTGTTGCACTCATTGGCCGGCTCGCCTTTGCCGGATCATTATTATATCCCCTAGGCAATATACGCATGGCATCAAAACCTCCCCATACATACGGTCCGCTGTCACTACAACTACCTGTGAGCATAATTTCCGCTTTTCCTTGACTTATTCTATCATAAGCCATAACTATTCCTTCTGTTCCCGTGGTACAAGCTGCAGAATTGGTGGTCACTTGATTTCCACACCCTAACATACCCCCTAAATAAGCACTAATTCCACTTGCCATGGTTTGAATAACCGAAGTACTACCCAATCTTCTCACATTACCATCATCTATTAAGTGAATGGCTTCCCTAAATTTATCTACCCCTAGTATACCTGTTCCAAAAACAATTCCACGATCCCAACTAGGCTCATTTGTCGTATTCTTAACAAGTCTCGCATCATTCCAAGCATCAACACCTGCAATTACACCATACACAATTCCCGAAGCATTTAGCCCCCTTCTTTCCAAGGGGGTAAAATAAGAATTGATCAAATTATCTTTCACCAAGGGCTCTCCCGCTACTTGACAACCAAAGCCAAGTTTCTCTAAATTTGGTTGATGCCTAATGCCACTTTTACCATCCAATAATGCCTGGGTAAAATCAGTAAGACCAACACCATTTGGTGCACACACTCCTAAACCTGTAATTACAACGCGTCTACCCATTAGCTATCTCATCATGCCTGCCAATATACCCTTACAGACCAGTTTATCTTGTTCATTGTACATTTTTACATGGCACTTTAATTTCTGGAATCTAAAATATTTCAGTTCTGAAATTACTTTTACCCGTTCTCCTGGAAAAACAGGTAATAAATATTCCATTTCCGAACTGCTCATACTTATACCAACCGTTTTCTCTGCCGCATCTTTCCCCATTAAATATATGCCCAAACACACCAAACCTATTTGGGCACAACACTCCGTCAATATGACTCCAGGCGTTACAGGGTTATTCTTAAAATGACCACTATAAAAATCAGCATCAGCCTTAAACGTATATGAGCCATCAATACCAGTATCATGCGCATTTAAAATTTCATCTACAAATAAAAAAGGATGCGCATAAGGCAATTGGTCCAATATATAAGAATATGATTTTTTCATAGGTTTTACATTTACAATAAACTTTCACCACCATCTACCTTGATCACGGTACCCGTTATCCATTTTGCCTCATCAGTGGTAAGTAAATACACTGCATTGGCAATGTCTTCTGGAGTGGTTAAACGATTATTAGGGTTTCTACTCAGGGCATTTTCTTTAATTTGTTCAAAACCGGGAATCATTGATAATGATTTGGTCATTGTAATACCCGCTTGTATACAATTTGCCTTTATACCTACGGAAGCGAACTCCAGTGCAATACTTCTTGTCAATGCCTCTAACGCCACCTTAGCCACTGAAACAGCGCTATAATTAGGTAAGGCCTTGGTATTACCTTCACTGGTAAACGATATTACCCTAGTATCATCAGCAAACAACGCTGCTGTTTCCAAGGCTTTTGTCCAATCGAACAAGCTCAATGCCATTGCGTCAAAAGTTATTCTGAAATCTACATCTGTTAAAGTAGATGCTGTTTTGGAGTACATAGGCTTTAATGTGCCTTTTGCCACGCTATGTACCATTACCTTAATCTTATGCCCAAAAGGCAACTTCTGCCTTATATCATCAATAATTCCTTTTCTTTTCCCATCATTTAAGGCATCTACATTCATTGCCAGTAATTGATTGCCAAATGCTTCAATTTCATTGAAATGTTCTTCGATGATATCCATATTTGCTCGTCTATCCCGATGAATTATGATGATATGGTAGCCATGTGAAGCCAATTTCTTTGCCGTTGCCAACCCTAACCCGCTACTACCGCCTAAAATTAATGCCCAATACCTATTTTCCATATTTAAAATATACTACCATTCTATTAATACCCGTTGTGCCGAAAATCCTGGTCCAAAACTTAGAATGAGCCCTTGCTCTCCTTCCGGAATTTTCTTATCCATGAAGCGCTCTAAAACGTAAAGCACCGTAGCACTGCTCATATTTCCATAAAGACGCAATACCTCTCTAGTGTCATCAATGTTTTTCCCTAAAGCGCCAAATAAAGCTTCTACGGTCTGCACAATTTTTCTTCCACCGGGATGAAATACCAAATGGTCTACTTTCTGAATGGAACTACCGTACTTTCCTAAAAAAGGATGTACTATTTCTGCAAAATGTTCAGCAATGGTTTCGGGTACTGCGGGATCAAGTATCATTTTCAATCCGTGGTTGGTAAGGTCAAACCCCATCATTTGGGTAGCATTATGAAAATGGTACATTTCCTCTCCAATTATTTTAGGTCCAATTGCATTTTCTTCGGATGATAATAACACACATGCCGCCCCATCACCAAAAATTGCCGCACTGACCATATTTGCCATGGAATAGTCTTGAAGCTGAAAGGTTGCGGTGGGACTTTCTACCGATACCAAGGCAATGCGCTTACCCGGATTGGATTTCAAAAAATTGTGTGCATATATGAGCCCGGAAACGCCAGCTGCACAACCCATTTCTGTTACGGGAAGTCTAACTACATCTTGTCGCATACCCAATTCATTGATCAAATATGCATCTAACGATGGAATCATTATACCTGTACAACTAACCGTAATAATGTAATCTATTGATGAAGCCGCCCAATTACTTTTGCCCAAGGCTTTCTTTAAAACATTGCCCCCCATACGTTTGGCTTCTCTGCTATAAATCTTGTTCTTATCTTCAAAAGAAGTTGTTTGAAACACTTCTTCCGGTGGCATAATTGAATAACGTTTATCTACCGCAGCGCCTTCAAATATTTTAACTACTTTTCTGGTAAACCGTTGCTCTTGCCCACTTAACCAATATTCAACAAGGGGAATAATATCCTCGGTATTTCTATAATACGGTGGTAATTCTTTGGTGACAGTTACAATTCTTGTGTAATTCATAGCTTTCTTAATCTTCAATCTACTACTTCTTTTTTAAAACCCATACATATCTAAATGCCCATTTCCATTGTATGTGATGCGTTACATTAGAAACCCTATGCGCTATTTGTCGCAATTCATTTATTTTAATTGCTCTTCGAATAGATAATAAGCCATCTTTTTTGCCAATTTCAGTTTTTATAAAAAACCAACTAAATATTTTAAACAAGTAATAGGCAACCGGACTACGCTCCAAATCATTGATGACCACCCCAATTGAAGCTAATTGTACAAACCGATTTACAAACTTTAAAACACCATCATCCGTAAAGTGGTGAAGGGTCAATGTAGACATCACAATATCTATTTTTAAATCGGAGAAATCGTGTAAAAGAATATCAGCCTGTATATAGCTAATTTCTGGATAATCTATGGTATTCCGCTTTGCCAACTCCAATGCTTTTGCATTTAAGTCTATTCCTATTAATTTAAGGTCAATATTCTTCTTTCTGGCTGCAGACGCAAGCTTTTTCAGCATGGTTCCATCGGAACAACCCATATCTAAAATCGTATACGATTCATTATTTTTAAACCTAAGTAATTCAAAAACAGCATTTAAAGTAATACGGTAACCACCTAGAAAATTATTGACCCTATTAATATCATTTAATATTAACTCAAGCTCGGAGATGGAACCTTTGTAGGTATCCATAATCTCCACTTCTTCACTTCTATGCTTAAAATCTATCATTAAACTATAGGCTTACCATGTGTTTTTGAAATAATATATCTTAATACTGTTTTTGATCTTCCAATGGTTTTTAAGCCTATTGAAACCCATTTTTCATTTAATAATATGCCTTGTAATATTCTGCCAAACCATAATCTTCTAGCTAAATTTTTAGACCAAGCTTTCCGGTAATCTTGTTCTAAAGCAACACGACTATATTTACCTTGTCCGTAAAATTGAACAATCAGTTCTGAAGCAATTTTAGCACTGTGTATTGCCATAGCCATACCATTGCCACAGAGTGGATGTATAAGTCCCGCAGTATCTCCACACATTAGCATATGGTCTACTACACTGTCTTTTTTATCAAAGGATATTTGTGCTATGGTCATGGGATTATCAAAAACAGGTTCGGAATTTTCTAGAAATTTTCTCAAAGACGGATTTTCCCCAACAATTTCTTGTGTGTAGCTATCCACATCTTTACAAGCTTTAAAACTGTTGTAGTGTGCTAAATAACAGAAATTTATTGCTCCTGTTTCCGTTTGGGACAAGCCACCATAACCTCCTTTAAAATTGTGTAATGCTACTTTACCCTTTGGAAAATCAGAAACCTTATAATGTGCCTTTACCGCCAACCAAGAATGCTTCTTTCTACTGAAGTTTCTATCGAGTTTCTTATCTAGCATAGAACGCTTACCATATGCGCCAATGACTATTTTTGCCGTATAGTTCTTTACATTTGTTACCACGGTAAATTGATCATCTTTAAACGCCGTAGAAATTACTTTTTCAAAATAAAAAATGACCCCAAGTTCTTTTGCCCGTAGATATAGGTAATTATCAAATGCATATCTACTAATACCAAATCCGCCCAAGGGTAGTTCGGTTTCTATACTATAACCATCAATGGCACTCATACTAAACCGGGTAATTTCCATAGCTCCTTTTGCTCTTAAGTCTATACCCAAACGTTGTAAATATGGCTCAACTTCTTTAGACACATACTCACCGCATACTTTATGATGTGGATAAGTCTGTTTCTCCAATATGGCAACATCCAATCCTTCCATAGCCAAATGAACCGCGGCGCAAAGTCCCGCTAGACCACCTCCAATTATCAGTATGCTATGCTCCTTCATTGCATGGAAGTTACACCAAAAACAAAAAAGCCCTGCAAATGCAGGGCTTTTATTTTTAACTCAATACCAAACTTTAAAATCTTAGTTCGTCTGAGTTTTAGCTTCTTGTTTTAGAGACTCACTGGCAACAATTGCCAACTCCACACGTCTGTTCTTTGCTTTTCCCGCAGCGGTACTGTTATCACCAACTGGCTGTGTTTCTCCATACCATTTGGTATCGAATCGACTAGCATCTATCCCTTGGCTTATTAAATAATTGGTTACCGACTCCGCCCTTTGCTTAGAAAGATTAAGGTTATACTCTTCTGCACCTGCACTATCGGTATGACCCTCTACTAAAATATTTGATTTTGGGTATTCTTTGAAAATACCAACCAATTTGTTCAATGTAGTTGCAGATGTACCTTGTACATTTGATTTATTGGTGTCAAAATAAACTCCGGCATCTTCGTTAAACGTAACATTGATACCTTCACCTACTCTTTTCACTTCTGCTCCTGGAATTTCCTCTTCTATACGTTCAGCTTGGCGGTCCATTCTATTTCCTATGTACCCACCGGCAGCGCCACCTATGGCAGCACCTAAAATTGCACCCAGAGCGGTATTATTTCCACTACCTACGTTATTTCCTAAAACACCACCGATTACGGCTCCACCCGTTGCGCCTATTACCGCACCTTTTTGGGTTTTATTTGCATTTTTTACTGTACTACAGCTCATTACCATGGCAAGAGCGATTATGTAACTAGTTTTGCGTAATATCATTGTTTTCATATACTTTATTTAATTTATAAGTAGGTAATTATTTTTTACTGAATTCATAAACTACGTTCACGGGTGACCCTTCTACCATAACGTTAGACTTTAGGGTCATTGCATACTCCGTAAGGTTTTCAATATTTAAACGGTAACCCGCACCTCCGGAAATATCCTGGTTTTTCTCGTTAATGAATTTGAACTGTAGTTGGCTTGTATAATTTTCTTCACGTTCTACAACTGACCATCTAATATAACGATCGCCCCCTGTACAAAATGTGGATTGGTCAATGGTATATCTACCAGTGCTGTTATTATCTCTAAAGAACCATTCGCTGCCCTCTAAACAAATATCTTCAACATCATTGAACAAAACAGCCTTAACATTGCCCGTATTACCCTCAAAAGAAACATTGTTCAAGGTCCAAGTACCGCTTAGTAGGTTACGCTTGCCCCTAGCATCCTTCGAAATTGAGCACGAGGATATTAAGAGTACCACACTAAAAAGCAAAATCATTTTTTTCATAAGTAAATTATTTAGGTTTGATCTATATACGTCATTTGTCATTATTTGGACGGAAACTTTTTATATTTTCGACCAATTGACATTGCAAAGATGCTCTTAAACAATCATACTTATTACCTCTTTTAACATTTTTGTTGACCTGTTTCCTTTAATAAGCTATGAGCTCTAGCAAATCTTTTTCAAACCTAGATTTTGCAAGATACTGTGCTTCTAGTTCGGCATTAAAAGGTATTGGCGTTTCTAAGCTACCAACTCTTTTTATTGGACCATCCAGGTACTCAAAACAATTCTCCATGACCATTGCAGAAATATCACTTGCAATTCCGCCGAAAAGGCTATCTTCCTGTAGTATTATAACTTTTCCCGTTCTTATAACCGAATCATAAATAGCTTTTGTATCCAGGGGTTGCAAGGTTCTTAAATCCAATACATCTGCCCTAATTTCCGTATGCTTATCTAAAGTTTCCAATGCCCAGTGCACTCCCGCACCATAAGTAATAATAGTTATTTGATCTCCCTGCCTTAAAAGACTGGCTTCCCCCAAGGGCAGGGTATAGTAATCAACAGGTACTTCTTGGTAAACACTTCTGTACAACCCTTTATGTTCAAAAAACAATACCGGATTTGGATCTTCAATTGACGTAGCTAGCAACCCTTTTGCATCATATGGAAACGCGGGGTACACAACTTTTAAACCGGGTGTTTTGGTAAACCATGCTTCATTGGTCTGGGAGTGAAAAGGACCTGCCGCTACCCCACCACCACAGGGCATTCGTATAACTACATCTGCGTTTTCTCCCCATCTGTAATAGCTCTTTGCCAAATAATTTACAATAGGATTAAATCCGCTACTGGCAAAATCCGCAAATTGCATTTCCATAACTGCCTTCATACCGTTTATGGACAAACCCATAGAAGCCGAAACAATTGCCGATTCGCAAATAGGTGTATTACGTACTCTTTCTTTACCAAAATCGTTAACGAACCCGTCGGTAATTTTAAATACCCCACCGTATTCAGCGACATCTTGTCCCATTATCACCAGGTTATCAAACTTCTTCATAGCCTGTCTCAAACCTTCTGATATGGCATCTACCAAACGGATTTTTGTAATAAATTTACTAGGTCTAACTTCTTTATAATCAAATTTTTGATACACATCACCTAACTCTATAGTTTCATTAGGTTTAATAGTATCCTCAGCAAAAGCAATTCTCAAATGTTCATCAATTTCTACCTGTATTTCAGTTTTGTAAGCCGCTATACTTTCTGGGGTCAACAAATTTTCGCCGATCAAATAAGTCGTAAAATTTTCTAGCGGATCTTTAGCCGCCCAGGTATCTAGAAGCTCTTGAGGCACATATTTTGTTCCGCTGGCCTCTTCATGTCCGCGCATGCGAAACGTCTTAAATTCCAACAAAATTGGTCTTGGATTTATACGCATATCCCTTACCAAATGAGCAACTTTAAAATAAACTTCTAAAATATTGTTCCCATCAATAATATGCGATTCCATACCATAACCCACACCTTTATCGGCAATATTATCACACTTAAACTGCTCGTTTGTGGGAGTAGACAATCCATACCCATTGTTTTCAACACAAAAAAGTACAGGAAGTTCCCAAACAGCGGCGACATTTAACGCTTCATGAAAATCTCCTTCACTTGTTGCTCCTTCCCCTGTAAATACAGCAGTTACTTTTTTCTCCTTTTTTAGTTTATGAGCCAAAGCAATACCATCTGCAACACCTAACTGCGGACCCAAATGAGAGATCATACCAATAATCTTGAAATCTTGTGTGCCAAAATGAAAGCTACGGTCCCTACCCTGTGTAAATCCGCTAGCTTTACCTTGCCATTGTGCAAATAATCTATATAATGGAATTTCCCTGGTTGTAAAAACACCCAAGTTTCTATGCATGGGCAATATATATTCATCTTCCTTTAAAGCCGTAGTTACCCCAACAGAAATAGCCTCTTGACCAATACCGCTAAACCATTTGGAAATTTTGCCCTGTCTCAGTAATATCAACATTTTCTCCTCAACCATACGAGGTTTAATCATTGATTTATAAAGTTTTAACTTAACGTCTTCCGTTACTTTAAAATCGGTGTAATTCATTAATACGGTCAATTTAGACTATTAAACTATAAATGTAACAAAAATGGATATAGCAAGTATCGATTATAACAACGCTATTAAATCAGCAATAATTATTAATTTTACGTAAAATCTTTAAAATATGAGTTTGGTACCTAGTGTAGACTTGACTGACTTTCTTTCGGAAGATCCAAAAAGAAAACAGAAATTTATAAATGAAATTGGAAAAGCCTTTGAAGAGATTGGCTTTGTTGCGTTGGGCGGACATTTCCTGTCCGATGAGCTGGTAGATTCGCTTTATGCAGAGATAAAAGCTTTTTTTGATTTACCTGATGATGTAAAAGACGGGTACCAAATTGAAGGCATAGGCGGGCAACGCGGCTATACTTCTTTTGGTAAAGAACATGCCAAAGGTAGAAAAGAAGGTGATTTAAAAGAGTTTTGGCATTTTGGACAGTATGTTGAGGATAATGATAAGTTAGAAAAGGAATATCCTGCAAATGTCATTGTAAAAGAATTACCTGAGTTTAACAAAGTAGGTAAGGAAACGTATAAAATGTTGGAAAAAACGGCAAAATACGTTTTACGCGCATTGGCCCTTCACTTAAACTTAGATGAGTTTTATTTTGATAACTTCATCAAGAACGGAAATTCAATTTTACGTCCAATCCACTACCCACCTATAAAGACAGAGCCAAAGAATGCCGTTAGAGCTGCTGCACATGGTGATATAAATTTGATTACCCTTTTAATGGGTGCACATGGTAAAGGTTTACAAGTGCAAAACCACGAAGGCGAATGGGTAGATGCCATTGCAAAGCCAGATGAGTTAATGATCAACGTTGGCGATATGCTGTCACGATTAACAAATAATAAATTGCTTTCCACAATCCATCAGGTGGTTAACCCTCCTAAGGAACTTTGGGGCACTTCTAGATATTCTGTTCCGTTCTTTATGCATCCTGTTAGCGAAATGCCGCTAAACTGTTTAGAGAACTGTATTGATGATGAGCATCCTAAACTATATGAAGATATTACTGCTGGAGAATTTTTACATGAAAGATTAATTGAGTTAGGGTTAATTAAAAAATAATAACCATGGATCTAAAAGACCAGTTAAAGAATCTTTTTCCAGACCACGAACCCGAAGAAAACGAGGTAGAAAATAAGACGGAAAACCCTATTTGGCTTCAAGAAGACCCAATAATCTGTAAGTACGAAAAACGCAAAGGTAAACCCATTACAATATTGGAAGGTTATACCGGTGCGGACGAAGATTTTAAGAAATTGGCCAAAGAACTAAAGACGAAATTGAGTGTTGGTGGCAGTTTTAAAGACGATAAAATTATAATTCAAGGAGATTATCGCGATAAAATCATGTCAATACTTAAAGATAAAGGCTTTGCAGTGAAGCGTGTAGGCGGTTAATTTAACATTATTTCAGTCTTTAAAACTATCATTTGTTTTCTGTTAAATAATTTTATAACGTTGTTATAAGTATTATTTTTAATCATTCTAACTAAATCAAACCTGGTATGAGTTCTCTCTTACACATTACCAATGGAGATGTTTTTACCGAACGCCTTCAGAAATTAAATTTAGACGGTGACGTCATTACATGGCGCGAAATGCTTTGTGAAGGCCAAACACTGCCTAACGTAGGTACGGAAACATTTTGGAAAGCACGTTTTGAGTTTCTCCATAAAAATTATAAAGTTTCAAAATCGTGGTTTATAGAAAAGACACTTAAAGAATACAGATCGCTCTGTAGTCATAAACAACAAGATCATATCGTACTTTGGTTCGAATATGATCTTTTTTGTCAAGTGAATATGCTAGCGGTCATTAGCTGGCTTCTCACCCATAGAAAATATGCCCAAATATCTTTGGTATGTAGTGGAAAGGAAGATGAATCCGATAAGATGTATAGCCTTAACGAGCTATCTGACGAACAATTATTGGGTCTTTACAAAAACAAAAAGGTATTAACACAAGATGATACTGAATATGCCGATTATGTTTGGCAACTTTACTGTAGCAATAACCCTATTCGGTTAGAGAACCTGACCGACTTTAAGGATTATCAGTTTGATTATTTAGGTGATGCCGTAAAATCCCACCTAAAACGTTTTCCAAGCATTAATAACGGACTTAATGATATGGAGAATACCATTTTAAAATTGGCCATTGACAAAAAACCAAAGTCCAAAACAGAATACATGGATGTGCTGCTTAAAAATCAGGGAAATCTTGGTTTTTCCAATACTCAATATGATCGTGCCATAACACGATTAAAACCTTTGATCACCAGCTTAAATCCTGTCCGTATTTCCAAAAAAGGAAAGGAAATCCTAGAAGGCAAAACAAGTTATTATTCTTGTATTCAAGACAACGATGTGTATTTAGGAGGTGCTTTAAAGTACAATTTCCTTTATAACACCACTACGAACCGAATCTTAAAATTATAGCATGCAATTAAAGCCTGCTGAACTTGTCATCAATGAAGATGGCAGTATTTATCATCTGAATTTATTACCAGAAGATATTGCAACCACGGTTATCACCGTTGGCGACCCAGATAGGGTTGGTCAGGTTTCCCGTTTTTTTGATACCATTGAGGTCAGAAAAGGAAAGCGTGAATTCCATACCCATACCGGGCATTTGAACGGCAAACGAATTTCTGTTATTTCTACCGGCATAGGTACGGATAATATTGATATTGTCTTAAACGAGTTAGATGCATTGGTAAACATTGATTTTAAGACAAGAACATTAAAAAAAGAGCACACTTCTTTAAATATTATTAGAATAGGGACCAGTGGGGCCATACAACCCAACATACCCATTGATTCGTTTTTAATAAGTGAATATGCTATAGGATTTGATGGGCTTCTGCATTTCTATGAGCACAGTAACATCAATTATCCAGAAATAGAAGAATCATTCATAGCACACACCTCTTGGCATAAGACCAAAGCAAGGCCATACGTGCTATCCTACTCAAAAAAACTAGGAGAACTGTTTACGGATAATCGTATACGATTAGGATTCACAGCAACAAATACAGGGTTCTACGGTCCTCAACAGCGACAATTAAGAATTAAGCCAAGTCAAATGGAATTAATGGAGAAATTATCCTCTTTTTCCTATAATGATCTTCAATTGACCAACCTTGAGATGGAAACTTCGGGTATTTATGCCCTTTCACAGCTACTAGGTCACGAGGCCGTATCACTAAATTGTATTTTAGCGAACAGGTCAACCGGGGAGTTCTCTACCACCCCAACCGCTTCGGTAGATAAACTTATTGAGTTCTGTTTGGAAAGATTGGCTTAACATAGATTTACAATAATCTTAAAATTGTACTACTTATTTTTACGCAAATCTTACAATGAAAAAAGACAATTTAAAGCATAGGGATATTAATTGGCTCTATTTTAACGAGCGTGTTCTACTTGAAGCTAAAAGTGATGACACACCGTTGTTAGAGCGATTAAAGTTTTTGGCGATATTCTCATCTAATCTAGATGAGTATTTTAAGGTTCGTGTCTCTCAGCTTCGTCAAATTAAAAATCTTGATAAAAAGTTTCGTAAAAAATTAATGTTCAAGGCAAATTCTACCTTACAGCATATTTTACAAACCGTAAACGAACAACAAGTACAATTTGGCAAAGTCATAGCTTCTACCCTAGCTCAATTGGAAGAACATGACATATTCATTAAGAATTCCAAAAACATTAGTGAAAACCAGAAGCAATTTTTAGAAGAGCTGTTTTTGAATGACATAAAAGATGCATGTGAGATTCATGAGGAAAATGCATTTTTAACCGATGGTGCACTTTATTTAGTAGTAGCACACCCTGGAGATGAATATAGCCTTGTTAAAATACCAACAGATGGACAAGAACGTTTTATTCCTATTCCAGGAGATGGTCATCAATTTTGCTATATAGATGATGCAATAAGGCTAAATATTGATAAATTACTTCCGTCAAAAGAGGTCCTTGGTTGTTATTCTATTAAACTATCTAGAGATGCTGAATTATATTTGGATGACGATTACTCTGATGTAGAACTTGTTGAGAAAATTTACAACTCTTTGGACAAACGCCTATCAGGTCAGGCCACCAGACTACTTTATGATGAGTCAATGCCAAATTGGCTAATAGATTCATTGAAACGTGATTTTAAACTGGGAGACGTTGATCTTTCACCAGGCGGCACTTACCATAATTTATCCGATTTTTTCTCTTTTCCCGCTCCAGAAGGAACAGCACATTTACAATACCAAGAGAAACCGGCATTGCCTCACCCAGAATTATCATTTACAACGGATATATTTAATAGTATCGCCACAAAAGACCAATTGGTACATTTTCCGTACCAAGATTTTAAGGTGGTTGAAGATTTTTTGACAGCAGCAGCCACAGACCCACAGGTAAAAGCTATAAAAATGACCATTTACCGTATTGCCAAGTCATCATCTCTAGCAGATGCCATATTGACCGCATTGGATAATAATAAAGAGGTCACATTATTCGTAGAGGCACAAGCAAGGTTCGATGAAGCCAATAACATTAAATGGGGACGTATTTTTGAGGAGAAAGGCGCTAAAGTAATTTTCAGCATACCACAAGTAAAGGTGCATTCAAAAATTGCCATGGTATATAGAACGGAGGGCGAAATTGAAAAGCGCTACGCTTATATTGGCACTGGTAATTTTAATGCTAAAACATCCAAAATTTATTGTGATCACGGTTTATTTACCGCTCATAAGAAAATAACCAAAGATTTAAGCCAGGTGTTTCAGGTGCTGGAACGTAAATTGATCGTACCTAAATTGAAGCGTTTAATGGTTTCGCCGTTTACAACCAGAATTACGTTTATGAACCTTATTCAAAATGAGATTACGGCGGCATTGAACGGAAAGAAAGCTGGTATTACTGCGAAAATGAACAGCCTTGAAGATTCTAACATGATCAAGGCATTGTACAGAGCTGCTAATGCAGGTGTCCATGTTAGATTGATCGTAAGAGGGTTCTGTTGCTATTTAACATCTAACGAAAACCCTAGTGACGGCATGAAAGACAACGTGTACATTACTAGTATTGTAGATCGGTATTTGGAACATGGGCGTATCTATTTATTTGAAAATGGCGGAGACGAACTAATGTACATTGGGTCGGCTGATTGGATGACCCGTAACCTTGATAGAAGAATTGAGGTATTAACACCCATTTTGGACGAGGACATCTTTAACGAATTGAAGCATATTCTGTCATTGCAGCTAAATGACAATCAAAAAGCACGTATACTTGATGTAAATAACACCAACAAAAAAGTCGATATGGCAGATGGTGACGCACCAATACGATCACAATACGCCATCTATGACTATCTAAAAAGTAAATTGAATGAAAACGGTTAAGATAATTGGAGTTCCAGAACATTTTAACCTTCCTTGGCATCTAGCCATTGAAGAAGGTGCTTTTGAGGAGCGTGGTATTCAACTTGAATGGACAGATATACCTGAAGGAACAGGTAAAATGAGCCAAATGCTAAAAGATGGCGAAACAGATCTGGCAATCATTTTGACAGAAGGTATTGTTAAGAGCATCACCGAAGGCAACCCCGTAAAAATTATTCAAGAATATATTGCATCTCCCCTGCTTTGGGGTATACACGTAGATGCCAAAAGTTCGTTCCAATCATTAAATGAGTTAGAAAATACCACTGCAGCCATTAGTCGCTTTGGTAGTGGCAGCCATTTAATGGCTTACGTTCAAGCTAAGCAAATGGGATGGGACACCCATAATTTAAAATTCAACATTATAAACAATCTTGAAGGTGCAATAAATGGTTTAGCTTCTGGTGATGCCGATTATTTTATGTGGGAGCGTTTTACCACAAAGCCATTGGTAGATAAAGGTACTTTTAGACATTTAGGAAATTGCCCTACACCATGGCCATGTTTTGTTCTTGTAGGTACCAACACCTTTCTTGAAGAAAATAGCGGAATTCTAGATCATATACTTGAGATAATCAATACCTATACTAGAGAATTTAAACAAATACCTAAAATAGATACTACGCTAGCAAATAGGTATCATCAACAATTGGAAGATATTCAAGAGTGGTTGCAAATAACCGATTGGAGTCAAAAACAGCTACCCGCAGAGACTTTGATCCATGTACAAAACACATTACGGGAACTAAACCTTATAGAAGATTCAATTCCCGTAACAGAAATTTTAAAATAGTTTTAGATTGTCGCTAAACTAAAATGCTTTTGAATCAAAGCTTTAAAGGTATCATCTGACAAAGGCTTTTGCGCATAATCGGCAACATATTTGTTTGTATTAGCTCTCTCTTTATCGTCTTTATTATCACTAATTGTAACTAGAACAATGGTTATTTGATCTTTAAACTTTTTAGGAACCATATCCTCATAAGCTTTCATAAACTGCCAACCGTCCATCACCGGCATTCTAAGGTCTAACATGACCATACAAGGTAATTCTAACTGCTCTTGACCTTTACCGAGAATAAAATCTAAAGCTTCTTGACCGTTTAATGCAGAATTAATATTGACGTCCATATCCAGCTTATTGATAAAAATAGAATGCAAGAAGTTGCTTGCATCATCATCATCGACCAGTAAAATGGTATTCAGCCTGTCTAAGTTATTCATTTAAGTAGTTTTAGTTTGTTTGATTGAGTGGTGTACCTTTCGATACCTACTAAATTTAAAGCATTTATTTATTATCTAACTTACCACGTTATCATTTTATTGCCTAAATCATTCAAAATTTTATTACTGGCAGAAAAATGTCCATTACCAAACCAGTACCCACGATTAGCACTTAATGGCGATGGGTGACCCGATGTTAAAATCGAATGCTTCTTTGCATTGATCAGTTTCGCTTTTTTTTTGGCAAAGCCACCCCATAATAGAAAAATCAATTGCTCTCTGTTTTCTGAAAGCGATCTTATAACAGCATCGGTAAATGTTTCCCACCCCTTTTTCTGATGACTTCCGGCTTCATGTTCCCGTACGGTAAGCGTAGCATTTAACAATAAAACACCCTGTCTAGCCCAATCTTCAAGATTTCCACTCTGCGGGTATGTTTTGCCTATATCATTTTCCAGTTCCTTAAATATATTCACTAATGATGGTGGATGTTTTACACCATCCTTTACCGAAAAACATAATCCATTAGCTTGATTAGGACCATGATAGGGATCCTGCCCTATAATTACAACTTTTACATCATTAAAATCACAATAATCAAATGCCGCAAAGATGTCATTTTTACCGGGGTAGCAAGTGTGCTCACTATACTCATTGTCCACAAATTGTATAAGATCTTTAAAATAAGGCTTCTCAAATTCACCCACGAGTTGATGTCGCCAACTTGGAACTAGTTTATTTTGTAAGGTATTCAATAGATCATTCATCTTTTTCAAATGTAATATTATGATTATCACAAGTCAACTCATGTCATAACAATTAAATACTAAACATAATTCCATTAATTAGCCCCAGAACACATTTCATCGGATCAACCGATAATTGCTCCATCTATTAGATTTCATCGTCAATGTGTACCTTTGCCACTTATTATTAAGATAACGTGGCCAACATACATTCCAAAACATTACAAGACCTAGAATTTCCATCGGTATTACAACAAGTATCCCTTAGGTGCCATACTGAACTAGGTAAAGAAACCGCTTTACAAATTGCCCCTTTCATTACGGAAGAGGTCATCAAAATTGAACTGGGCAAAACTGCTGAATACCTATCTTCATTAGTAAGTGAAAATCGTATTCCAAATCATGGTTTTGATAGTATCAACGCCGATCTAAAGCTATTGAAAATTGAAAACACTACTTTAGAACTCCAAGGTTTTAAACGTATAGCCAGTATTTGCTTAACGGTTGCACAACATCAAAAATTTTTTAAAAAATTCAAGGATTACTATCCATTATTAAATGATTTTGCCGTTAAACTTGAACCCAATACTGAAATACCCAATCTAATCAATGGCGTAATTGATCGATTTGGAGAGGTTAAAGACAATGCCTCCGATCAGTTATTTGCCATAAGACGGCAAATTAATGCCGTAAGGGGAAAAATCAGCCAAAGTTTTGGTGCTGCCCTTAACACCTACCAAGCCTCGGATTACTTGGATGAAATAAGGGAATCGGTCGTAGAAAATAGACGCGTTTTGGCGGTCAAGGCCATGTACCGTAAAAAAATCAAAGGTGCCGTCATGGGTACATCAAAGACAGGAAGTATAGTTTACATAGAACCGGAAGCGGCCTTAAAGTACAGCAGAGAGCTAAACAACCTAGAATTTGAAGAGAAGGAAGAAGTACAGCGTATACTTAAGCTGTTAACTTCCCAAATTAGACCATTTAGAGCTCTTTTAAGCGCATATCAAGAATTTCTAACACAAATAGACGTCATAGCAGCAAAAGCTAAGTACTCGGAAGATATCAACGCTTTAATGCCTGAAATCAATGCAGACAATAGGTTGTATCTGAGGGAAGCATATCATCCGTTGTTATTTTTAAACAATAAGCGCAAAGGGGAAAAGACTTTTCCACAGACTATAGAACTTCATCAAGAAAACAGGATCATTGTTATTTCCGGTCCCAATGCTGGTGGTAAGAGTATTACGTTAAAAACCATTGGCTTGCTTCAAGTAATGCTTCAAAGCGGAATGTTGATACCTGTTCACGAGAGAAGTGAAGTTTGCTTCTTCAAAAAGATTTTAACTGATATAGGAGACAACCAAAGTATTGAAAATCACTTAAGTACATATAGCTATCGTTTAAAGAACATGAACCAGTTTTTAAAGCGATGCGATGATAATACCCTGTTTTTAATAGATGAATTTGGAACAGGTAGTGACCCTGAATTGGGCGGTGCGCTTGCCGAAGCGTTTTTAGAAGTGTTTTATGAACGCGGGTCTTACGGAGTCATAACTACACACTATGCCAATTTAAAGGCTCTTGCCAATGAATTACCGCACGTAACCAATGCCAATATGCTTTTTGACGGCAAAACATTGGAACCTACCTTTCAATTAATTTTAGGACAAGCCGGTAGTTCATTTACTTTTGAAGTAGCCCAAAAAAATGGTATCCCCTATTCATTGATCAATAAGGCGAAAAAGAAAATTGAACGAGGTAAAGTAAGGTTTGATGCCACGATTGCAAAATTGCAGAAAGAACGCAATAAAATGGCGCAAACAGGGTCTAGATTAAAAGAGGAAGAAGACAAGGCCAGAGAAGAAAGTCAGCGTTTGGAAAAACTAAATGCAAAAATAAAATCTAAACTTGAAAACTATCAAGAGCTCTACGATCATGATCAGCGAATGATCCAATTGGGGAACAAAGTAAACGTTGCTGCGGACAAATATTTTCAAGACAATAAGAAACGACCTTTGGTTTCTGAACTTTTGCGAATTGTAGAAACAGAAAACAGTAAAAGAAAAAAGAAAACGGCGCACCAGGCCAAATTGGAAAGAGCCAAAAAAGCTCAAGTTGCACAAGAAGTACAAAAAGAAGTAAAGGTAATTCGCGAGAAAAAGAAGGTAGAGAAGAAAAAGGCGATTATTAAGGAAAGGAATAAACCAAGACCAGTTTTTAAGGTTGGTGATCGGGTACGTATGCAAGATGGTAAAGCTGTTGGGAGCATAGATTCTCTAGAAAAAGGGAAAGCAATTGTTAATTATGGCATTTTCACCACCAATGTCAGTGTTGACCAGTTAGAAATGGTTGAAAAGAAAAAATAGCTTATTCGGTACTCATAAGAATTCAATGATATATACGTTCTATTAAAACAATATAATCCCCCAAAAGTTAAGTAAACGATATGAAAAAACATTTTTGTAGTCTATTATCATTAGGCATTGTTCTTAATGTATTATCATGTTCTTCATCTGACAATACGGTTATTGAACAAGAAGAAACGACCGAAGTTTTAGTAGAAGAGACCGAGATTAATGAAGAGGAAGAACCAGAAGAAGAACCAGAAATTGAAAATGAAGAAAGTCTCATTGTTTGGGAAAATTGGTACTTATCTGTTCCTATTGACAATGGCGACGGCAAGGCCACCTCTATTTTTTATGAGGATATTGTAAATGAGCAATTAACTAACGAGGAGTCCGAGTATTTTTATAAAAATGATGATGGCACGTATACCATGTTCACGAGATTTACAGGATTCACCACTTCTGGAACTTCTGAATTGGGTGATAAATATTGCAGAACGGAATTAAGAGAATTCTGGCAAGGCAATCAAAGCACGGATGATAACTGGTATATGGATGAAGGAACGCATATATTGGAAACTACCTTAAACGTTGATTTTGTTGAAGGTAACGGTAGAACTATAATTGCACAGATTCACGGAAAAGAAACCGAAGGTTTAGAGGGGTCACCAGCAACCGTTAAGATAAGATGGAACAGCGGAACCATTCAATTAGATTACTACACCGTACCTAATGATAACGAGCCATGGACCAGTACTTACGACAACAAGATAGATGTAGCCGATGTTGATAACGAAATATTTACTTTTAAATTAAAAATAGAAGATGGTAAGTGTTACTACGCATTAGAATGTGAAGCAAAAGATATTTCTATTGACTACACCCTAATGTATGATTATGTTGGTAATGGATATGCTTATCAAAATTATTTTAAAACCGGGAACTACTTTGGCTGGCATGATGATTACGAGCAAACCGCACAAGTTACCCTAAGAAAAGTTGTAACTGATCATTACTAAAAAAGATGAATTCAAATTAGACCATAATGATCTGATTGGCACACATCTCAATTGACAATCAAAAACTTACAAAAAATCGTATATGATTTTTTGTAAGTGTTTTTTTATTAAAACCAATACCCCTATTCTCGCTCCAACTTGAATTTCTTTATAATCGAACTTAAAAATTTCGCTTTATCCCCTTAACGGACTTATTTAAACTTACTTTCATTTCCTTAAATAGATCATAAAATTTAATTAGGTACACTTTCTCTAATGTATCTTTACAATGTGGAACAATCTAAAAAAATAATTCTCTTTGATGGCGTTTGCAACTTATGCAACAATAGTGTGCAATTTGTAATTAAGCGAGATGTTAACGATGTATTCCAATTTGCTGCGTTACAAAGTGAAACAGGCAAAAAGCTATTAACAGAACGAAATATTGACACCCAAGAAGTTGACTCTATAATTCTTATAGAACCCAATGTTGCCTATTACACAAAATCCTCAGCAGCTCTTGAAATTGGAAAACATTTAAAAGGACTTAAGGCAATATCTTCCATTTTACTGTGGCTACCCGAGTCTTTAAGAAATATCGTATACGATTTTATTGCTAGAAATAGATACAAATGGTATGGTAAAAAAGATAATTGTATGATTCCTAGTGAGGAATTAAAAAGCAAATTCATCTAATCTCTTGAATTCCCCTCCTAAGTTTTAAATTTTAATTCTAATAAGTATAGTTTTACTCCATTTAACATTTATGCTCATACATTTATTATCAATGACTTATATTATCAACATTGATATAAACATTGAATTTAATGAGCGATTTAAAAAGGAAACGGTATAAGAAAAAAAGATATGTAATACCTATCACACTAATAGTTTTACTAATTGCTATACGGCTCTCCCTACCCTACATCGTAAAAAATTACGTAAATAATGTTCTTGCGGACATTCCTGGTTATTATGGTCAAGTTGAAGACATTGACCTATCTATTATTCGGGGTGCGTACACCATACACGGCATGTACCTCAATACAGTTAACGGCAATACGGAAGTGCCGTTTTTAGATTTTAAAGAAACGGATATTTCCATTGAATGGAATGCCCTATTTAATGGAAGGATCGTTAGTGAAATCGAAATGAGAGAACCTACGGTCATTTATATTTTTGAAGACCAACAAGACTCCACTGCTCAGGCTGATGCTGAAGATTGGACCAAAGCGTTAACCGACCTAGTTCCAATTGATATTAACCGATTTACAGTTAAAAATGGAAAACTTGCATTTTTACAGCTGCAAGCTGACCCCAACATAGATCTGCACTTGTCTCATGTAGAACTCTCCGCAACCAACTTAAGAAATGTAGTTGAAAAATCAAGAACGTTACCATCTAACATTAAAGCTACTGCCACTTCTATCGGTAATGGTAATGTAGTATTAGAAGGTGATATGAATTTGGTAAAAGAAATACCGGATATGGATATAACATTTAGCTTGGAAAATGCCAATGCAACGGCTCTTAACGACTTTACTAACCACTACGCCGGAATTGATTTTGACGAAGGTTCTTTTGATTTGTTCGGAGAACTTGCCATTGCCGATGGATATTTAAAGGGTTCGTTTAAACCTATTTTAAAAAATGCCAAACTCATTGGAAAAGATGACGGCTTCTTGAAAACCTTATGGGAAGGCTTTGTTGGCTTTTTTAAATTCATTCTTAAAAATCATAAGCAAGATACGCTCGCCACTAAAATTCCGGTTGAAGGAGACCTTAACAGCGTAAAAACAAAAATCTGGCCCACAGTTACGCGAGTTTTCAGAAATGCATGGATACAGGCTTATAAGGACATTACAGATGATGATCTAAACTTTAAGGATGCCGCCGATGGAGCCGATAAGTTAAATGAGAAATCAAAAAAGAATTAAATTAAATATCCAATTGCTATACATACCTAGGAAAACTTATTCATCCAAACAATAATGAACGATACTATAAAAAAAATTGCCCTTAGCGGTTACATTTCCAAAGGCATCGTATTTTCCATTACAGGAATTCTAGCTTTCTTATCGGCATTTAATATGGGAGGAAGAAAAGCTGGAAAAATTTCAATTATTAATTATTTGGAACAACAAACCCTAGGCTCTGTAATTGTAGTTTTACTAGGTGTAGGACTTATTTGCTATGGCATTTGGAGATTGATACAAGGGGTAAACGACCCTGAAGGCATTGGAACCGATTTTAAAGGTTTGGTAAAACGAATTAGTTTTTCCATAAGCGGAATCATTTACTTCTCACTAGGCTTAATTGCCATTGCCGAAGCGTTCGGTTTATTTTCCATTTATAGTACTGGCAACAATAGCAAAGAACCTTCATTAAATACATCCACCCGCTCGCTGATTTTTATTATCATTGGAGGTGCCCTTGCTATAAAAGCGATATATCAATTTGTTAAAATCTATAAAGGTAATTTCATTAACAACTTTGACATACAATCCGTCACATCACTGAACACACGAAAATATATTAAAAGAATGGGTTATGCCGGTTTACTATCTAGAGGCATTGTCACCAGTATTATTTCCTATTTTTTTCTGTCAACAGGAATTGATTTAAATGCCTCTTCTAAACAAGTCAAAGGTACTGCCGAAGCTTTTTCATTTATACAAGATCAAGCTTATGGCAAATATTTATTAGGTTTTGTTGCTGCCGGTTTGGTTTGCTATGGGTTGTTCATGTTCAGTACCGCAGCCTACCGAAAGTACAATGATTGAAAAAGTTATTTTTTATAATTATCGTCCCAATTCTTAACCTTTGGTTCGTGCAACTTACCAACTGACTTTGCTACCATCATAGAAACGGAAGCGTCACCAGACACGTTAATTACCGTTCTACACATATCCAATGGTCTATCAACAGCAAATATGAGCGCTAATCCAGCTTCAGGTATTCCTGCTTGCGCAAGAACTATAACCAGCATTACCATACCTGCTCCGGGTACCGCAGCGCTTCCTATTGATGCAAGGGTAGCCGTTACAATAATACCCAATTGTGCGGAAAGACTAAGCTCCATACCAAAAGCCTGAGCAATAAAAACCGCTGCAATAGCTTGGTATAAACTAGTACCATCCATATTTATAGTTGCACCAATTGGCAATACAAAACTTGTTACTTCTTCATCTACCCCTAAATGCTCCTCTACCCTTTCCATGGTGACCGGCAGCGTAGCAGCACTAGAACTTGTAGAAAAAGCTAGAAGTTGCGCCGGTGACATGCCTTTCATGAACTTACTTGGAGAAGTTTTAGTAAAAATCCAAACCAAAAGTAGATAAACACCTAACATTAGCGCTAGTCCTAGAATAACACAGAAAGCATACCACGCCAAGGCTTTAAAGAGGTCCATACTTGGAGATTCCACGATTAAGGCTGCCAATAATGCAAATACACCATAAGGTGCCGCCAGCATAATTAAATCTATAAGCTTTAGAATTACTTCATTAAAACCATCAAAGAATTTTTTTACAGGTGTTGCTTGTTCTTCCGGTATAAGTATCAATCCTATTCCAAAGAAAATGGCAAAAAATATCACTTGCAGCATGTTTCCATTATCAGAAGCTGCATTAAATATATTACTAGGCACCAAATCTTCTAGCGCTTGTAACGGGCCCGCCTCTTTTTGCTTTTCCGCTTTAGACTTTATGGCATCGGCATCACCTTTGTAGTTTTCAACCAGTTCAGTTCTTGTCTGTTCGGTAATTGAGCCTCCAGGTTTCACAATATTTACTACTCCTAAACCTATGGTAACGGCAATAACGGTAGTGGCAATGTATATCGCTATTGTGCGCCCTCCCATCTGCGAAAGCTTAGAAATATCCTTTAAATCTGATACTCCTTTTATTAACGAGCCCAAAATAAGTGGTACCGCAATTAATTTTAATGAGTTGATAAAAATGTTACCAAATGGTTTGATCCAATCTGAAATAAATTTTGGACCCCATTCCAATTGAACCATTGCTAAAGCAAATAAAACCCCTGCCAACATTCCCAATAGAATTTGCCAATGCAACTCAAGCTTCCTCATATATAATTTAGTTTAGGGAAGTAAGATAGTATTTTGCAAGGAAAAGTGCTAAAAACGAACCTATAATTTAATAGTTCTATTCATAAGTGTATAGTCCGCTAACACCAATGCCGTCATAGCTTCTACAATGGGTACCGCTCTTGGCACTACACATGGATCGTGTCTTCCCTTACCCTGTGTTTTTACCATATTACCCTCTTTATCAATAGTTTCATAGCCTTGTATTACTGTAGCCACTGGTTTAAATGCAACATTGAAGTAAATATCCATTCCGTTACTTACTCCCCCTTGAATACCACCACTGAAATTGGTCTTTGTAGATCCGTCACTATTAAATTGATCGTTATGTGCACTACCTTTCATCTTTACACCTTCAAAACCACTACCATATTCAAAGCCTTTAACAGCATTGATCGATAGCATTGCCTTGCCTAATTCAGCGTGTAACTTATCAAATACAGGTTCACCCAAACCAATCGGTACATTTTTGGCGACGCAGGTAATTATTCCACCTATGGTATCACCTTCCTTTTTAATGGATTTTATATACTCTTCCATCCTAGCGGCCATTTCCGGATCAGGACATCTCACCACATTGGATTCCGTTAGAGCAAGATCTAATTCCGTATAGTGCTTACCTAAGCCCAAATCACCCACTTGTGAAACAAAGGCTTGTATCTCAATTCCTTTTAAGAACTGTTTTGCAATGGCACCTGCCACTACCCTACTAGCTGTTTCCCTTGCTGAACTTCTTCCTCCACCACGATAATCCCTAAAACCATATTTCTGATCATATACATAATCTGCATGAGACGGTCTGTAAGAATCTTTAATATGACCATAATCCTTAGACTTCTGATTGGTATTATGTATAGCAAAACCAATTGGAGTACCAGTGGTCTTACCTTCAAAAATACCGGAATAAAATTCTACTTCATCCGGCTCTTTACGCTGGGTAACTATAGCAGACTGCCCGGGTTTACGACGATCTAAATCTTTTTGTATGGCTTCAAAATCTAATTCAATTTCAGAAGGACAACCATCTATAACTCCACCAATTGCCCTACCATGAGATTCTCCAAATGTGCTTACCCTAAATATATTTCCAAAGCTATTACCTGCCATAATTAAGTACGTTCTTTTTATGTACGTAAGTTATCACTACTTACCATTTCACAAGCTTCAAAGGTAAATGTTAAATGCATGAAAGAAAAATTTATAAAGTGCTTAATATTACCTTAACCTAACTGTTTTGTGATAATGATTAATTAACCTAATCATTATAGATTGTTGACCCTCCAAATGACTGGCATGTATACCATTAGGTTTAATTTTGCCCTAAAAATTACCCTCATTGAAAAAACGTCGTCTTGAAATAGCGGTTCTATCTGATATTCACTTAGGCTCATACGCTTGTCACGCGGAAGAATTACTAACATACCTATCTAGTATTGATCCTAAAATACTAATTCTTAACGGTGACATTATTGACGCAAAAAGAATGCGCAATAATTACTTTCCTCCAACACATTTAAAGGTAGTCAAGAAAATATTCTCATTAGCAGCAAAGGGAACTGTGGTACACTACATAACAGGCAACAAGGACGAACCTTTTAGAAAAATAGATGACATCTATATGGGTACCATTCAGGTGTCAAATAGACTTTCTCTAAAGCTAAATGGCAAAAACACGCTTTTTTTACATGGCGATATTTTTGACTTTTCATTTAGACATTCCCATTGGTTATTGAATTTTGGTGAAACTGGTTTTGATACCTTGTTAAAACTAGCAAAATTAAAGACCAAGGTTTTAGGACTGTTCGGTAAGAAAAACAAGCCGTTCTCCAATCCTGAATTAGATTATGGCGAAAGAGACCCAAACCAAATCTCCCTATTTGAAAATAACGTTGTAAAAATGGCGGTAAACCATCATTATGACCATGTGGTCTGTGGCCATAGCCATTCTCCCAACAAACAGCTTTTTGAAACCAAAAAGGGCGAATGTCTGTACTTAAATTCTGGCGATTGGGTAAAACATATGACTGCCCTGGAATATTCTTTTAAACGCTGGAAACTGTACCGATATGAAAATGACAAACTAGCATCGTTCTATATGGATGAAGAACTCAAATCTATGAACATGAACGAGTTAATTGCTACCATTACCCAAAGAAAAGAACGGGAGTCTAAAAAAGCAAAAGACGGTTTTACCGATAACTAAGCAATTAAAGCTTCTTTTAAAACACTTACCGGATGTTTCGCGATTCTCTTGGTCCCGTCAAAAATTTGGTGCCTACAACTTGTTCCATTTGCAGCTATAATGGTTTCTACCGAAGATTTATTTACTGCAGGAAAAAGTTTTAAACCACCAATTTTCATACTGGTCTCGTAATGTTCTTCCTCATAACCAAAAGAACCTGCCATACCACAACACCCAGAAGGTATAATAGTCACTTTATAATTGCTGGGAAGATTCAAAATATCAAAGGTAACTTTCTGGTTACTCAGCGCTTTTTGATGACAATGATTATGAATCTTAATATCTTTGGCATTAGTTGTAAAACTGGTCGAATCTAAATTGCCATCGCTTACCTCCTTAGCTAAAAACTCCTCAATTAAGAATGAATTATCGGCAATTTTCTGTGCAACTTCTTTATCACCGGTCATTCGCTTATACTCATCCCTAAATGACAAAATTGCCGAAGGCTCCAAACCTAAAACCGGCAACCCGGCATCTGCGAATTTCTGTAATTGTTCAGAATTCTTGATAGCTAATTTTTGAGCTTGTTTCAAAAACCCTTTTGAAAGGAATGTTCTTCCGCTTTCAGCATAGTACAATGAAACATCATAACCAAGTTTTGTCATCAATTCAATAGCATCTTTACCAACTTCAATATCCAAATAGCGAGTAAATTCATCTATAAACAGTACAACCTTCTTACTTTTTATAACTTTCTTATTATCAAATTTTTGAAGGTGTTTATCAAAATTAAAGCTATAAACCTTTGGCAAGCTTCTTTCTTTTGCCACACCGCTGGTTTTCTTCAATAATCCTCCAAGAAATTTAGAATCGTATACCGCATTGGTCAAGCTAGAAACCTTACTGCCCAAACCATTCAATTTAGTATTATAGGCAAACAATTTACCGCGTAAAGAATATCCGTTCGCTTCTTGATATTGATACAAAAACTCTGCTTTTAAAGTAGACACATCTACATTGCTGGGACACTCACTTGCACACGCCTTACAACTTAAACAGAGATCAAAAGCCTCTTTAATTTCAGGGCTGTCAAATCTATTTTTGGCAGAACTATTTGGGTTGGTCAAAAATTCCCGTAAGGTATTGGCTCTTCCCCTTGTGGTATCTTTTTCATTTTTTGTAGCATGGTAGCTCGGGCACATTCCGCCTTTTGCTTTGTCTGTTTTTCTACAGTCGCCGCTTCCATTACATTTTTCAGCAGCTTTCAAAATACCTTGACTATCAGAGAAATCCATCAACGTATCAACCTCTGGCTCTTTACGGTCAACTTCGTACCTAAAAGACTGGTCCATGGGGTAGGCATCAACAATTTTACCGGGATTGAAAATTCCTTTAGGGTCAAAATATGATTTTATCCTTCTTAACAATTCATAGTTCTTTTGCCCAATCATTAAGGGTATGAACTCGGCACGCACAATACCGTCTCCGTGCTCCCCACTAAAAGAACCTTTATATTTTTTGGTCAACTTGGCAACATCGGTTGTTATTGCCCTGAACAAGCCCACATCGGCAGATTTTTTCAGGTTGAGAATTGGTCTTAAATGGAGCTCACCCGCCCCTGCATGGGCATAATAAACCGCACTTTGACCATAACCCTTCATAATCAAGGAAAACTCAGCAATAAAATCTTTTAAATCTGGCAATGCTACAGCCGTATCTTCTATACATGCTACCGCCTTCATATCTCCCACAATATTACCTAAGAGCCCTAAACCTGCTTTGCGCAGCTCAATAGCCTTGGCAATTTGATCACCGTACAATACAGGATTGGCATAACTTAAACCTGAATTTGCAATTGTTTTTTGCAATGCCGCAATCGCATCTTCCAATTCCTTCTTTGTATGCGCAGATACTTGCAGCATCAACAAGGCCGCTGGATCACCTTCAACAAAAAACCTATTCGCCAATTGAGCGCGGTTATTCTTAGTACAATCCAGAATAACCTTATCCATCATTTCACATAGTTGTAATGGATGTTCCATTACCGGAACAACATCCATCAAACAATCTTCCAAAGTGGTATAATGGGTGATGACCATCGCAGAAAGTGCAGGCGGTAAAGGATTTAATTGCACGGTTATTTCCGTTGTAAAAGCTAATGTACCCTCGCTTCCACATAGTAGTTCCGCCATATTAAAATAAGACAAATCACCCCCAAAAATATCTGTTTTCAATAACTCATCAACAGCGTACCCAGTACTTCTCCTATGTATTTCTGGTTTTGGAAAATTTTTCTTAATTTCTAGAGCTATTTCTTTATTTGATAGCTCATTATACACCTTTTTATAAAGTGAAGCTTCAAATGAATTTTCCTGTAATTTTTGTTTAAATTCTTCTGTAGAAATCCTTCCGAACTCAGCTTCGCTACCATCGGACAATACAGTTTTCATAGAGATAACTTTATCTCTGGTAACTCCATACTGAATAGATGTGGTACCAGAGGAATTATTACCTACCATACCACCGATCATACATCTATTAGATGTTGATGTATTAGGACCAAAAAATAATCCGTATGGCTTTAGATATTCATTCAATTCATCTCTAATGACTCCCGGTTGAACAGTAACCTGTTTTTTAGCCTCATCCACACGAATAATGTCGGTAAAATGTTTTGACACATCTACAACCAAACCATCGCCAACACATTGGCCCGCTAATGAAGTACCTGCAGTTCTAGGTATAATACTAATGTTTTCATCATTGGAAAAACACACTATTTTCTTAATATCCTCAACAGACTTTGGAAAAGCCGCACCTAATGGTATTTTACGATACACCGATGCATCGGTAGCATAAAGTGTTTTGGTAAGATTATCAAATTGTACATCTCCCTCTAAATCTTCTCGTAACTTTGAAAGCAAATTATTATCCAACGTAACACAATTTTGATTGCTAAATTAAGTTTTATTGTGTGAGCCACATTATAAATTAGCTCATTTTTCATCACAAAAACCTATAACTATATGAAGATTTTAAAAAGTATTATAGCCTTGTCTTTACTGGCAACATGTACAATTTCCGCTCAAGATATTGCCGATCACGCACTTGGATTAAGATTAGGAGATAGCGATGGCTTTGGCGCAGAGATCAGTTATCAAAAATCACTAACTAGATACACTAGAGCAGAATTTGACCTAGGATGGAGAGATAGTAGAAACTTTGACGCTTTTAAGTTAGCCGGTCTTTACCAATGGGTAAGACCTATTGAAGGAGATTTCAATTGGTACTACGGTGTTGGTGGCGGTTTAGGAAGCGTAGACTTCCCAAACAACCCCAATAACGACAATGATGGCGGTCTTTTTATATTCGCGGCCGGAGATATAGGTATTGAATACAATTTTGACATACCCCTAATTCTATCTCTAGACTTTAGACCAGAACTTGGCGTCATAGGATACGATGGGTTCTCTGACAATTTTGATTTTGATATAGGACTAGGAATTAGATACCAGTTCTAACTACAAAAATAGTATTAGAAAAAAGACCTTTAACCTTGCGTTAAGGGTCTTTTTTTATATCTCATATATAAGTACATTTGTAGCTTAACCTAAGTGAGATATATGAAAAATAGTATTGTAATACTGCTTGCCGGAATTTTATTGTTCAGTTGTAATTCTAAACCGGAAAGCTTTACCCTTAACGGCAAACTAAGAGGAGAATTGACGGATGGCACCCGTGTTTTTCTCAAAACCATTGGCGAGAACAACCAGCCAATGGATATAGATACCGCAACCACTACCAATGGTGAGTTTACATTTACCGGTAAAGCCGATATACCAGAATTGCACTATATTTTTGTAGAACAATTACCAGGATATACCGCGGTAATACTAGAAAACGGAGAAATTGATTTTAGCGCCCAAAAAGACAGTATGGGGTTTGCTGAAATAAGCGGAACATTTCAAAATGATGCTTTTGCCGATTACATGAAGCAATCAAGAGAAATCTCCCTTCAAGCCCAATCTATACAGCAAGATATGAAATCAGCTTCTGGTGAGGCCGCTATTGCCCTGCAGGATGAAATGAAAGAACTTCAAGAAGAGTACAAAACCTTTGAATTGGACTACGTTAAAAGCCACCCAAAGGCACTTATCTCCGCATTAGTGTTAGACAGAGCCATTGCAACAAAAGCGGTAGGATTAGAAGAAGTCGAAGAAATTTACAAAACGTTGTCCGAAGAAATTAAAAACAGCAAGACAGGAAAACAAATTCAAGAAGGCATAGAAAAATTAAAAGCTTCTGAAGAGGCCGGAAAAAATTCAAGTATTGGCGCTAAGGCTCCAGAATTTTCAGGACCTAGTTTAGATGGTAGCGTTCTTGCATTAAAAGATGTAATGGGAAAAGTTACATTAATAGATTTTTGGGCAGGATGGTGCAGACCATGTAGAGCTGAAAACCCCAATATTGTTGCTGTTTACAACAAGTACCACGATAAAGGGCTTAATATCTTGGGCGTCTCTTTAGACCGTACCGAAGAAGCCTGGAAAAAAGCGATAGCCGAAGATGGCTTGGAATGGAATCATATCTCCAACATCGCTTACTTTGATGATAAGATTGCAAAATTATATAATGTTGACGCTATACCAGCTGCTTTTCTTTTAGATGAAAACGGTGTTATCGTTGCTAAAAATTTAAGAGGACCTGCTTTAGAAGCCAAGGTTGCAGAATTATTGAATTAACCATTAAAATTCAATTCAAAAAAAATCCCCTAGGTCAAAACCTAGGGGATTTTTTTATATTATAATATGCGAATTAAAACTTATTATAGTAATCATTAAAATTACCAGAAACCGTCACATCTCCGTTCTTTATAACCCTACCTGTTACAGCAACAACAGAATCGTCACCTAAAAACTCAATAGACGCACCGTCATTAAGAACCAAATCACCGTAGATGGTTAAATTACCCTCAACTATTAAGGTTGCACCAGAATTGATGGTAATATTTCTTTGACGGTTATTTCTACCAACAACTAAGGTACCGTTCATTTCAAACAAACCGTTTTCATTAATGGCCACACCTTCTCTAACAGTCCATGATCCGCACAGCAATAAAGCCCCACTAACATTTACGTTGTTGAACCTTTTTGAACCACTGTACGCTAATTCATCACCATTATTGACGTTTAGATTGGCACTACCGGAATATCTTGACAATTCTGAACATCTCTCTTCCAAACTCTCACTTGGTCTATTCAGTTTAATAATTTGAAAGCCCGATTTACCAGAGGCAGCAAAAATATAATCATCTTTTGATGCCACATAATTAATAGAGCCTGAAAGCTCAATTACACCGACACCAACTGTATTATCAGCTTTAGTTTCTGAAAGACTTAATCCGCCAGCTCCATTTGCCATTAAAAGAACATCATCATTTACTGCAACACCATTGGTTACAATTTCTCCAGGCTCTGCATTATCAGGATTAGTTAAAATAGGTAAATACTCAACAAAGCTTCCAGATGCACTATTATACACTCCAGCTCCTTTTGTCCCTTCAGAAACAATAATATTATTGCCTAAAAAATCCAATGTTCGCTTAGCATCAATTCCAAAATCTGATTGTATACCTATGCTTCTAACGGTATTTAAATTGGTATCTAAAAAACTAACGCCTTCCGCAGCATCCAATACCGCCAACTCGTTACCGTTATACGCTACAGAGCGCAAATCTGAAAAAGCAGCTTCATTTTTTACGCTTAAATCGTTTTTATCATAAACAACTACAAAGCCGTCTTGTCCACTGGTTACCACAACATCGTTATTTACAATACGAACATCTGTTGCATTAAAACCTTCTTGGAAGCCATAGCTTATGTTAGATGTATTTATTCTACCACCACTAACAGCTATTTTAGCAACCAATGAGTTTGCCGTGGCGGTTACAGATTGTTCTGAGTCTACACCACCGGCTACATATATATATCCATTATCATAAGCAATGGAATTCAAATCCGCATTGGTGTAATACACCCTAGATGTAACTCTAGGATTGTTAGGGTCACTAATGTTTACAACATCAATTGCACCAACATAGTCTTGCCCTACAGTGTTATAAGAGACATAACCATAATCACCGTCTAAAGCGACATGTGTTGCTGCTAAATTTTCTCCATTGGTAAATGTTGGAGGATCAATTTGAGCTACCAGGGTCAACGGATAGTCACCAGCAGGTTCTGCCTTGCCGGTAGTATTGTACCTTTTAGCGCTAGCAGAAGGGTCTTCATAAATATCAAGGACACCTGCTTCATCAAAACTTACACTATTTAAAAGCTTTGACTGATCTGTTTCATTTACTAAATTATCTTCGGGGTTTTCAAAAACCGTGGTTTCATCACTACAACTTGTAATAAAAAATACTGCCGAAATAGCTAGTAGCCATGATTTTCTGATAGATAGGTTTGATTTCATTTTAAATTCGGGTTTTTGCATTAACGACCCGAATTGCCGTATTGTTGTCTATTCACAGAGAAATCCGATGAAATGCACTATATATTAGACCATCTTACAGAATAATATTACAAAACTTAAGAAAAACTTAAATTTTTCCCATTTTGCCTAAAACAAAAAGCAAAATAATTGGCAATGCCAATAACCCCACCATTAAAGTATCGGTCTGTAATAAGCTAGGCATAAACAACAATGTACAGGCATAACCACCAATAGCGCCACCAAAATGGGCCGTATGACCTATATTTCCCAATCGTTTTTTCATACCATATATAGAATATAATAAATAACCAATACCAACAACATATGCCGGAACAGGAATTGGTATGAACATAATACCCAATTGCATATTTGGTTGTAATAATATTGCAGCATATAAAATACCGGTTACCGCACCACTAGCACCAACAGCAGAATAATACGGCTCATCTTTATGAAAATTTAATGCCAAAAGACTACCAGCCAAAAGACTAACAGCATAAATTATTAAAAACTGGGTCTGACCAAACCAATTGATCACAACACCAGCAAAAAAGTACAACGTCAACATATTAAACAACAGATGCGAAATATCCACATGTAAAAAACCAGAAGTTGCCATACGATCTTTCTGTCCCGCTTTAATAGCCCCTATACTAAATTTATATCTTTCAAAAAAGGTGGTATCATTAAACCCTTTCATTGAAACCAATACATTTGCCGCAATTATTGCTATTGTCGCTAAATCTAGGTTATACATTATCTACTGTTTATTTGCCTTCAAATATAGTTATATTTGCCCATAATTTTTTTCAGCATGCAACTATTGGCCTTTGTTTTGATCTATCCTTTTTTATGGGTTGTTTCTATTTTGCCACATCGTTTATTTTATGGATTATCTGATTTTGCCTGCTTTTTCATTTACCGCGTTTTTGGTTACAGAAGAAAGGTTGTTCAAGAGAATTTAAATTTGGTCTTTCCCGAGAAATCCAAAAATGAAATAAATCGTATTGAAAAAGACTTCTACAAACATTTGTGCGACACCTTTCTTGAAATGGTCAAAACCATGAACCTCAGTAAAGAGTCCGTTGCTAAAAAATACCAAATAGTTAATCCGGAAGTTTTGCTTGAAATTGAAAAAGAGCGTAGCATTATTATATTATGTGCACATTATGCCAATTGGGAGTGGAACGTTAGCATAAATAATTATGTACACTCCAAAGGCTATGCCGTTTACCAAAAAGTCAACAATTCTTATTTTGACAATTTTATTAGAAAAGTAAGGGCCAGATGGAACACCACATTAATTACCCAAGCACAAACCGCTAAAACGGTAATTAAAAATTTCAGAAATAATGTAAGGGCAACTTACGGTATGGTAAGCGACCAATCTCCACAAGCTCATAGAGCTCATTATTGGACCGATTTTATGGGAATTACCGTACCCATATTCAACGGAGGTGAAATTTTAGCGCGCAAAACAGGATTGGCCACAGTTTTCTTAAAAGTAAGCAAGGTGAAACGAGGTCATTACAAAGCCGAATTCATACCTATTGCCCTAAACAGTAAAGAAACCAAGGAACACGAGATAACCAACACTTTTCTTAGATTAACAGAAGAACAGATAAGAGAAAAACCGGAATATTATCTATGGACCCATAAACGTTGGAAACATAGAGACAAAAAAGCGGCGGCTTTTGCAGAAGTAAATTAACATGCAACAAAAATAAACCCGAAAGTAGATTGTTTACTTTCAGGTTTTTAAATAGGTATAACTAAAGCTATAAACCTGCAATAGATTTTATTTCACCAATTATTCTATCTGCCAAATCATTGGCTTCGGTTTGGCTTTTAGCTTCCGTATAAATTCTTATAATAGGTTCTGTATTGGATTTTCTAAGGTGTACCCAGTTCTCTGCAAAATCAATTTTAACACCATCAATAGTAGATAATTCTTCATCGGCATATTTTTCCGCCATTGACTTCAAAATTCCGTCTACATCTAAACCTGGTGTTAGCTCAATCTTCTTTTTGCTCATAAAATAGCTAGGATAGCTTGCCCTTAATTCTGCAACAGTACCACCTTTTTCAGCCATTAACATTAAAAACAATGCGGTACCCACCAAAGAATCTCGACCATAGTGACTCTCTGGGTAGATAATACCTCCGTTACCCTCACCACCAATTATAGCATTATTGCTCTTCATTTTTGTTACCACGTTCACTTCACCAACTGCCGCAGCCTCATAGGTACCTCCGTGTTTTCGAGTGATATCACGTAATGCTCTTGAAGATGATAAATTAGAAACCGTATTCCCCTTGGTCTTACCAAGCACGTAATCTGCACAAGCAACCAAAGTATATTCTTCGCCAAACATTTCACCATCATTGCTAATAAAGGCCAAACGATCAACATCTGGATCTACAACAATACCAAAATCCGCATTTTCCTTCACGACTAGGTCACAAATATCTTTTAAATGCTCCTTTAACGGTTCTGGGTTATGTGGAAAATGACCCGTTGGCTTGCAATATAGCTCAACTACTTCTACTCCAAATTCCTTTAATAATTTTGGAATGGCAATACCTCCTGTAGAATTCACACCATCCACAACAACTTTAAACTTTGCTTTTTTAACGACTTCTGCATCAATCAAAGAAAGATTCAACACTTCATCGATATGGATATCTATATAACTATCATTCTTGTTTACCTGCCCTAAATCATCAACATCAGAGAAATCAAAATCTTCTTTTTCCGCAATTTCTAAAATTTTAGCACCTTGGGCGGCATCCAAAAACTCCCCTCTTTCATTGAGTAATTTCAAAGCATTCCATTGCTTAGGGTTATGACTAGCGGTTAGAATAATTCCGCCGTCCGCCTTTTCCATAGGCACCGCTATTTCTACTGTTGGCGTTGTTGACAAATCAAGATCAACCACATCTATACCTAAACCTACCAAAGTAGATACAACAAGATTTTGGATCATTTCACCAGACAAACGAGCATCACGACCAATTACCACTTTTAACTTTTCTATTTTAGAGTATTCTTTTAACCAGACCCCATAAGAAGCAGCAAATTTTACTGCATCGATCGGTGTAAGGTTGTCTCCTGGCTTACCTCCTATTGTTCCTCGTATTCCTGATATGGATTTTATAAGTGTCATATTTCTTAATAAGTTTTTGCAAATATAAACGGTTAGTTTTTACCACTATTGCGCTTCTTTGTAAATTCGACTTTATAAGCATAAAAATAATAGCGTGAATTTTTTAGCACATATCTTTCTATCATTCGGAGACAAAGAAATCACCATTGGCAACTTTATTGCCGATAGTATTCGCGCTAATAAATTTCAACACTTACCAACAAAAGTTCAAAAGGGCATAAAACTACACAGACATATTGACACCTATACAGATGCGCATAGTATCCCAAAGATTAGCAGTAGAAGATTGCATGCCAATTATAGTCACTATAGCAGAGTTATCGTAGACATCTATTACGACCATTTTTTAGCTAAAAATTGGTCCAAATATTCTGACACACCTTTAGACATATTTGTAGAAGATTTTTACGACCTCTTGGAAGATAATTATGAAATTTTACCTGAAGGTGTAAAACGCATGATGCCGTATATGATTTCTGACAATTGGCTTTACAACTATTCTAAAATGGAAGGCATTGGCAATGTACTGAATGGTATGAACCGAAGAACGAAAAACAAATCTAAAATGAATTTTGCCATTATAGACCTAGAAGAACATTATGATTCTTTTGAAAAAGAATTCACCGATTTTTTTGAAGAGTTAATTACATTTTCAAAACATAAGTATATATCGCTATTAAATAAATAATATACTAAAATTCTATTTATCAAAATATTAAATACATTTAATTAACCTAAATATTTAACTAACTATGAACCATCTAAAATTAGCCATTATACTGATAGCTTTCGTGATTTTTGGCAGCTGCAAAGAGAATCCACCCGCACCAACCGGAACAGTTACCAGTAAGGCAATGGTTGTTTCCGCACGTGAAGAAGCTTCAAAAATAGGAAGCGATATAATGCAAAAAGGAGGTAATGCATTTGATGCCATGGTTGCTACAGAAATGGCTTTGGTAGTTGCTTATCCTTTTGCCGGAAATCTAGGTGGCGGTGGCTTTATGGTCTATAGAAAAGCAAACGGAGAAACAGGTGCACTAGATTACCGTGAAAAAGCTCCACTATCTGCCCATAGAGACATGTATTTGGATTCCCTGGGCAACGTAATACCAAACAAAAGTACTTTAGGAGCAACCGCGATTGGGGTACCCGGCACAGTTGCCGGTATTATAGAAGTACACAAAAAATTTGGTTCATTACCTCTTGAAGAGATTATGGCCCCGGTAATTGTCCTGGCCGAACGTGGTGTAGTGGTTACTGCAAATCAAGAAAAAAGACTTGCCAGTCAACGAGATAAGTTTATAGAAGTAAATAGTGACAGCACCAAATTTGCTACTGAATTCAAAGAAAACGATACCATTAAATATCCTGCATTGGCAAAAACGTTTAGAAGTATCGCCAAAAACGGCAGAGATGGTTTTTACAAAGGTGAAGTCGCTCAAAAATTAGCAGCGTTCATTCAAGAAAAAGGCGGATATATTACAGAACAAGACCTAGAAAAATACCAAGCAGTATGGAGAGATCCAATTACGTTTGACTATAAGGATTTACATATTATTTCCATGAGTCCACCTAGTAGCGGTGGGGTTACCATAAATCAAATTTTTAAGATGATGGAGAAATATGATGTTGCGGAATTTGGACACAACAGTCCTAAAATGATACAACTATTTACCGAGGCATCTAGAAGAGCTTATGCGGATAGAAATTACTTTTTGGGTGATCCAGATTTTGTAGATATACCTTTTGACCGATTATTAAGCGAGGATTACCTAAACGAAAGAATGGCTAATTTTTCTTTTGATCAAGCCACAAAATCTTCTGAGGTACAACATGGCAATATTGAAATTGTTGAGAGCATGGAAACCACGCACTACTCCATCATAGACCAAGAAGGTAATGCGGTATCCGTTACAACGACTCTCAATGGTGCTTACGGCTCTAAACTTTATTCAGATGAGCTGGGCTTCTTTTTAAATAATGAAATGGATGATTTTAGCGCAAAAGCAGGCGTACCAAATATGTTTGGACTGGTAGGTGCGGAAGCAAACAGTATTGCTGCTGAAAAGAGGATGTTGAGCAGTATGACCCCAACAATTGTTGAACGTAATGGTAAGCTTTGGATGGTTGTTGGCACACCTGGAGGTTCAACCATTATAACCGCCGTAGCCCAGACTATTTTAAATAGTTATGAATTTAAAATGAGCATGCAAGATGCTGTCAACGCACCAAGATTTCACCATCAATGGCTTCCTGATATGGTAATTTTTGAACCAGACGGTTTTTCTACCACTCTTACAGATGAGCTTAAAACAAAAGGGTATATTATCAACGAGGAAAGAACACCTATTATAGGTAAAGTAGATGCTATACGTGTTTTGGACAACGGCAAGCTTGAAGGTGGCGCAGATAAACGTGGTGATGACGCTGCAGTTGGGTTTTAGATGTATCTAAAAATTATAATTTTAGGAATTAAATATTATTATAATAAATTTTAAATCAATATCTTATAATACATATGATAAAGAAACTATTTAAGTTTATTGGAATACTTGCACTAGTGCTTGCCATGGGTTATGGTGTATTATATTATTTATATAATGAACCCCTACCTACAGGAGAATCTGATCCAGAAGCAGATGCTTTAGCCTATAGAATGTTAGATGCCCTTAATTACAAAAATTATAATAATACCAATGTCTTGGAATGGTCTTTTCGTGGTAACCATCATTATAAATGGGATCGAAGAAAAGAAATTGTTTCCGTTTCATGGGATGATATCACGGTACATTTAGACCTGATCACCCCTTCTTCCAGTAAGGCTACAATCAACAATTCAAGTGCCTCTTATGAGAAAACTAAGGATTTAATAGAAAAAGCCCAAAGCTATTTCAACAATGATTCTTTTTGGTTAGTAGCCCCTTTTAAAGTTTTTGACCATGGAACAGAACGTTATTTAGTAGACCTAGAAGATGGTTCTGAAGCATTATTGGTAACCTATACCCAAGGCGGAGATACACCTGGTGATTCTTATATGTGGATCATAGAACCTAGCGGAAAACCAAAAAGCTTTAAACTTTGGACCAAGATCATTCCCATAGGCGGAGTTGAAGCTACATGGCAAGATTGGACAAAAACAGAAAGCGGAGTATTTTTACCTACCCTCCATAAACTTGGTCCTTTATCTATATCTATGGGAGAGGTTGTGGGTAAATAATTATATTTTAAACTATGAATCTAATCATTAAACTAATCACATTTAACGAAGTAACAGCAGATTTACAATCTCAACTAACGGAATTATATAAAGAGCTCAATGCCGAAATAACTCAATTGGACCTAGCATCCGCTCTATCGGATTACAACACCACAGATGTTGTCGTTTGTTTGGACAAGGAAAAACTGGTTGGCATAGCCATGATGGCAAAATATAAAGTAGTCTCTGGCCATAAAGGCATGATTGAAGATGTTGTAGTTTCTTCGCAATATAGAGGACAGGGTATAGGGAGAAAACTAATGAAAAAACTGCTTGAACACGCAAAACAAGAAAAGCTTTGTACGGTACTATTGTTTAGCGGACACCATAGAACAGCCGCAATTTCACTCTACAAAAGCTTAGGATTTAAACTAAAAGAAAGCGGATTATATGTTAAACCAATTCTTTAGTTAACTTTCTTAACATGCTGTAATTGATCTTTTAACTCTTTCATAGATTCTTGTAATTGTCGTAACAATCCACTATCGGTAGTTGCATCAACATTAAAAGTTATCTTACTACTAACTTCCCAAATTTCTTGTATTTGAAAAGGCTTAATATCATAAGGAGGATAAGTTTCATTTAAAGAAACCAGCGTGATGTTATTTGAGTTAGGTCGTTTCTCTATCTTCTTTACCATAATGGAATCTTGCAAAACAACGACATACATTTTATTTGCACTTACATAGTCAATATGTTCAATAGCTCTAGCCAACACCCATTCCCCCGGATGTAAATTAGGCAACATACTATCTCCTTCTACCTGAAACCCTCTATAGGTTGCATTTCTAAATTCTGGAATAGGCAAATCAAATGCCGGCAATTGTTTATACCAACTGGTATCTGAAATATTTTGCGGATACCCTGCTGCTGCTTTGGCGTTTACCAAAACCATATTGTCCCGGTTGGCAGAATCAACCGTAACCACTTTTGGTATGACACTGGTTTTTGATGTTTCCAAATACTGCTCTTCACTTTCCCCAAACAACCAAAGAGGATTGATTTTAAATTGTTTTAATAACTCTAATACTACTTTACCTGAAAGTTTTGTTCTTCCACGTTCTATATCTGCTGTGGTGTTCGATACGCCGATTAGTGAGGCAAACTCCGCTTGGGTATAACCCAATTCCCTACGTAAATCTGTAAATCGTTTTAACGTCAATTCATTTTCCATAGTAAGTCATTTTCTATCAAGACATTAACTTTCCTGACACCTCAAATATACTAATTATGGATTATATCCAATTAATTATTTGGATTATTTCCATAATTAGGAATATTTCCATAATTTTGGATTAATTACAAATAGAAATATGGATTTTAACCGAATAAAAGAAAAACTGAACATATTAGCAGATGCCGCTAAATACGACGTTTCTTGTTCTAGCAGTGGAAGTAACAGAAAAAACAAGAATAATGGTCTGGGCGATACCGGTAATGGTATTTGCCATACTTATACTGAAGATGGGCGATGCGTTTCATTGTTAAAAATCTTATTGACCAATCATTGCATTTTTGACTGCGCTTATTGCGTTACGCGAAAAAGTAATGATATTAAAAGAGCTGCTTTTAAAATTCAAGAGGTAGTAGACCTTACCATCAACTTCTATAGAAGAAACTACATTGAAGGCTTATTTTTAAGCTCCGGTATTTTCAAAAGCGCAGACCATACCATGGAGCGTTTAATTGCAGTAGCTAAAAAACTACGTGAAGAAGAAAATTTTAATGGATACATTCATTTAAAATCCATACCAGGTGCAAGCGATGAATTAATGTATGAGGCCGGTTTATATGCTGATCGTTTATCGGTCAACATTGAAATCCCCACTATTTCCGGCCTTAAACTTTTGGCTCCAGACAAAAAACATGAAGATTTCATTAAACCTATGCAAAAGGTAAAGGATGAAATTATACGCTACAAAGAGGAGAAGAAGATTATTAAAAGCACCTCTAAATATGCACCCGCCGGTCAAAGTACTCAAATGATTATTGGTGCTACAGGCGAAAGCGATAAGGACATCATGTATTCTGCCACCCACTTTTACAAAAATTTTAAAATGAAGCGTGTGTATTATTCTGGCTACGTACCTATATCCAGTGATAGTAGATTGCCCTCTTTGGGTTCTGAAGTACCAATGTTAAGAGAAAATAGATTGTACCAAACAGATTGGTTACTTCGATTTTATGGATTCAGCGTAAATGAAATTTTAGATGTCAACAACCCCAATCTTGATATGGATATTGATCCTAAATTAATGTGGGCGCTACGTAATCTTAATCATTTTCCTATTGATATCAATAAAGCAGATGCCCGAATGTTAGCACGTATACCAGGCATAGGAATGAGTTCTGTACATAAAATAATAAGTGGCAGGAAATATAGAAATCTCAACTGGGAACATCTTAAAAAAATGGGAGTAGCCCTAAATCGTGCTCAGTATTTTATCATATGCAATTCTAGTGATTGGGAACGTAGAGATCTTGATGCCAATAAAATAAAAGGTATGATTTTACAATCACAAAATAGTAAGTATAAAAATATACATAACAACCAATTATCACTATTTGATTAAAGTAACCCTTTAATAAATAAACACATTATGGAAACCCTTGACAACACCTTAACCACTTCTCAAATTTCAATTCTGAATACCATAATTGCTCGTGTTCAAAGTAAAATATTATCCATTGGATACCATTTGGTATTTATAAAAAGTAAAATTAAAAAAAGACTTAAAATAATTTCTAGAATCTTTTTCTTCAACTTTTAAAACTATAGTTATGAACGCTTCTAAAACCTTAATTTACGATGGCAGTATCAACGGATTTTTAACTGCTGTTTTCTCCGGATTTGAGCAGAAATTAACGCATGCAGATATTCAGAAGAACAATCAGCTACAAAGCGGACTTTTTGCAGAAAATGAAACCATTTTCACCAATGTTGAAAAAGCACAACGAGTATGGAATGGTGTTCAAAAAAAGAGTAATACAGCAATAAAGAACATCTATTTTTCCTTTCTAAGCGAGCACAATAATATTGAAGCCCTACTCTATCATTATATTCAAAAACTTATGGGCAGTAAATATTACGGTTCTACAGATTTTAGCGATGACGGAGTTTTAAAAATCAATCAACTTGCACATAAAGTAGGGAGAGAAAAACACCGTATGGAAGCTTTTGTACGTTTTCAACTAACAAAAGATGATGTCTATTTTGCAAACATAGAACCAGATTTTGATGTTATACCTTTAATCTCCAAACATTTTAGAAATAGATACGCAGACCAACAGTGGATCATTTATGATGTAAAACGTAAATACGGAATCTTCTATGATTTACATACTGTTGAAATCATTTCGCTAGATTTAACCAATATACATTCAAATACACTTAAAAAAAGTTCTGTGTTCACCGATGAAGAATTTGAATATCAGGACCTTTGGAACAATTATTTTAAAAGTACCACCATTAAATCTCGTATTAATACAAAACTACATGTGCAACATGTACCTAAGCGTTATTGGAAATACTTATCGGAGAAAAAAGTATCATAGCTTAAACTCATATTGTATTATTATTTCGTGTTAGTTTAGAGTTACTTTATTATTAATTTCCATCTAAACTAGCCATCTTAACAGGTAAATAATCGCTATATATTCTACGCTAATATCAGCTTTTACTTATAATGTAGAATCCAGTCTGAATATTCAAAATTCATAAAAAAAACAGACAAGTCTGTCTGTTTTAATAAATTTGTATATATTTGCAATATGAAACATGCCGAGGTTAAAAAAAGAATTACAGAAACTGCTTCTTATCTATTCTATAAGAACGGTTACAATTCAACTGGTATCAATGAAATTATTTCAGAAGCTGGTATTGCAAAAGCTACCTTATACAATCATTTTAAATCAAAAGAAGAAATTTGTTTAGCATATCTTCAATACAAGAATCATAATTTTCTAAAAGATTTTGAGTCTTTTACCACATCTAAACCTAAAGGCAAAAATCAAATATTAGCCATATTTGATTTCTTACAAATGTTTTACCAAGAAAAAGATTTTAATGGCTGTTGGTGTATAAAAACCGTATCTGAAATTCCTAAAGAAAACGAACTCATTAGAAATGAAATTCAATCTCAAAAAAAAGAATTTATTGCGGAAATTGAAAAATTAATTGTCAATAATTTGAATTATCTAACTAGTAATGAAGCGCCTACCCTTGCAAGGCAAATTTACTTACTTTATGAAAGCGCGGTAGGTGAAAGTCATTTACATCAACAAGATTGGCCAATTACTGAATCTAAAAATTTGTGCATAAAAATATTGGAGTAAAAAAATTTACCTATTACAGACAGACTTGTCTGTCTGTTTTAAACACTTTTCATTTCTTTAACTAGCATTAATAACATGAATTACAAACATAATCCTCTTTCAATATTAAAGTTTAAGCGTAAAAATCAAGTAATAACAAAAAACTATACAGTGTGTGTTTAACAAAAACTGGAATTAGAATTAATCATTATTTATAAATAAAAACTATTATGGAAAATTTAGAAAACAAAGTAGCCCTAGTAATTGGCGGAACAAGTGGAATTGGATATGCAACCTCTAAAGCTTTATTGGCTGGTGGTGCCACTGTACATGTCGTTGGAAGAAATACCGATAAAATTGACGACGCACCAAATTTGATAAAACATACGGCAAACATATCTAACATAGCCGATGTAGATGCTTTAATAGCCGAAATTGATGCTCTGGAAAACTTGGACTATTTAGTGAATGCATCCGGTATATTTGGTCCTAAACCATTTTTAGACCACACTATGGAAGATTACAACTCTTATTTAGACCTTAATAGAGGGTTCTTTTTTATTACACAAAGTGCTGCCAAGAAAATGAAAGACACCAATGGTGGCTCTATAGTTAATGTGGGCTCTATGTGGGCCAAACAAGCGGTAAAAGCAACACCATCTTCGGCATACTCAATGCAAAAGGCAGGTTTACACTCTCTTACCCAACACTTAGCGATGGAGTTGGCAGATGATAACATTCGTGTAAATGCTGTGTCCCCTGCTTTAGTCAACACACCGGTATATCATGGAGTTTTTGGTAGCGAGACCGCTGCAAAGGAAGCCTTAGTTGGTTTTAACGGTTTTCACCCCATTGGACGTTTTGGTGAATCAGAAGATATTGCCAATAGTATTGTTTTCCTATTATCAGATAAAGCCTCTTGGGTTACTGGTGCCATATGGGATACCGATGGTGGAGTAATGGCTGGTAGAAACTAATATTACATTTAAAATTTAACCATAACCCTAAGTTACAAGGGTTATGGTTTTATATTAAGTTACCATACTCATTGCATTTTGTCCCAACCATTGACTTAGTTAGTGGGTTTTAAACAATTTAACATATCTAATTTTTAAACTGAAGTAATGAAATATAAACTTGCAATGGTAATTATGACCTTGTTCATATTCGCTTGTAACGACTCGACCCAGCTTTACGTTAAACCTAAAAGCACAAATTACTTTTTTTCACCTGCCACAACTTACAACTATATGAACATTGATAGTGTAAAGTTGTTCTACAGGGAAGCGGGTTTCAAAAACAAACCTACCATTGTACTTTTGCATGGCTACCCGTCTTCTTCACATACGTATAGAAATTTAATTCCTATGTTGGCAACACAATATCATGTTATCGCTCCCGATAATTTAGGTTCAGGTTTTAGTACACATTTAGATCCTGATCATATTACATATACGTTTGATTTATTAGCAGATTACACTGAAAGATTACTTAATAAATTAAATATTGGCACATACGTTATGTATATGCAAGATTTTGGAGCACCTGTTGGATATAGATTAATGATGAATAATCCCGACAGAATTGAAGCCCTAATAGTTCAAAATGCCAATGTATATTTAGATGGGCTAACTATACAACGACAAGAATTTTTTAAATCCGCACAGATAGACAGCTCACAAAAGAATGTTGATTTTTTATATAGTTTAACCGGTAGAGATGCCATAATCAACAAACAATACTTGTTTGACCTAGACAGCTCCAATATAAACGCCCAAAGTCCAGATGCTTGGGTACATGATTTGGCTTTTTTATCATCTGAAAAAGATCGCAAAATTCAAGTACAACTTTTTCAAGATTACTACACGAACTTATTGAGATATCCAAAATGGCAACAAATGCTAAAGAAAAACCAACCGAAAACATTAATTGCCTGGGGTAAAAAAGATGTGAAATTCAACTATAAAGGAGCCGAAGCCTATTTACGGGACCTACCAAACGCAGAAATACACTTACTAGATGCCGGACATTTTGCCGCTGAAGAAAAGACAAGGGAAATTGCTAAGCTTATCCTAGATTTTTTGAACGTTAATTAACTTAAACAAAAACTAGTACTTGAAGTAGATAGATGAAGATGATATTTGTCAGTAATTATTTGCTTCTACAGGTATAATTTTGAATGAGTTAAAAGAAAGATATACCAAATACTTTACTTTAAATTATTTCAAGATGAATTACAGCATACTTGCCACTTCACAATCAAAGAACGATGCCACCATCCATGTAAAAGAATCCGTTATTGATTTTGGGACAACCGCTAAAACGACAAATACACTCCCTAATCCAGCGGAACTATTTTTGAGTTCGTTTGCTGCCTGTATGCTCAAAAATGTGGAACGTTTTTCTATGATGATGAAATTTGATTACCAGAAAACATCTTTAGAAGTATCTGCGGTAAGACTAGAAAACCCCTCAAGAATGAATTACATTGAGTACTCTTTAACCATTTATAGTGATGATGACGCAATAAACAAATCGCTTTTGAAAAAGAATATTGAGAAGTATGGTACCATTTATAATACCATAAAACAATCATGTACTATAACCGGCAGCATTAAAATAACCGCAACTAGCTAACGTGTAAACGATAGTATTTTATTTGATAAAACCAATTTAATCAATGTTGGCAAAATAGCATTTACCGAACCAACCTACCCGTTACATTTCCGGCAATAATATTATTCACCTCGCTCACCGTCGCAAAATTAACATCCCCTTCATACGTATGTTTTAAAGCACATGCTGCGCTTGCAAATTCCATAGCCTTATAATCATCATATTGCTGAAGTCCGTAAATTAACCCTGCAGCAAATGCATCTCCAGTCCCAATACGATCTACAACATGTGTAATATCAATATCTTCAGTTTCCCTAAATTCTTGACCGTTCCACATTCTAGCTCTTATTTTGTGCCATGATGAATTTAAAGAAGTTCTGATTTTATCAAAAACCTTTTCAATACTCGGAAATTCAAGAATCAACTGTTTACTTGCTTCAATGAAATCTTCATTATCATAGCCAAAGTTAGTTCCTAAAACTTCATTAATTTCATTTACTCCGCCTATAAAAATTGTTGAATAATTTAAAAGATCGATCAAAGCTTCTTTAGGATCTTGTCCATATTTCCAAAGTCCACTACGATAAGTTGGATCTGCAGAAACCGCCATCCCTTTTTCTCTTGCCAGTTTTAAACCGTCTTTTAGCAAGTCATAAGCACCTTTTGACAGCGCAGGTGTAATACCGGTCCAATGCATCCATTCACCATCCTCTAAAGCCGTTTCCCAATTTACCTTAGATGGTTCAATTTCTGAGAATGCCGAATGTGAACGGTTATAAGAGATCATACTAGGTCTAATTACCGCACCTACCTCTAAAAAGTAGACGCCAAGAGGTCTTTTTGATTTTACGATAGCGGAAGTATCTACACCAAATTTTTGAATATAGGTCATTGCTGTATCACCAATAAAATCATCTGAAACAGCACTAATATGCTTAACTTTTCCTCCAAAATTAGAAATGGATATACCAACGTTCAGTTCTGTTCCTCCAAAATAAAATTCCACAATATTAGATTGCACAAATTTCTTATTGCCGCGTGGTGATATTCGCATTAAAACTTCGCCAAATGTTATAATCTGTCCCATAAAATAATTTTAATCCTAAAATAACCAATGATTATCAAAAAACTATAGTTCCAAAAAAATATATCAAAACTAGGCTGAAATGAGACATAACTTTCTGTTTGCATAAACACTGCGGTTACTTTTATAATTCATTTAGATATTTTTAAACGCAACCTTTGTACATATTTATTTACTTTGTTTATATGGCGCACTCCCTTAAACACGAATGGCGAAAAAAAGAAAAGAATATTTACCTTCCTAAAAAGGAACCTGTACTTATTACCATTCCGCAATTTCAATATATCACTATTAAGGGTTCTGGTAACCCTAACAGCAAACTTTTTCAAGAACACATACAAACTTTATACAGTACGGCTTACACAATTAAAATGAACCTAAAACAAATGGAACTATTACCAAACAATTATATGGATTGGACAGTTTACCCTTTAGAAGGTTTTTGGGACATCTCTGAAAAAGCAAAATTAAATTTCACCGGAGAAATCAATAAAGATGAATTGGTTTTTGAGTTAATGATACGGCAACCCGCTTTCATTACAAGTGATTTCTTTAATGAAATGCTTGAACTTGTAAAGAATAAAAAGCCTCAAAAAGTGCTTGACAAGGTAAAATTCAAGACAATTGATGAAGGTGATTGTATTCAAATGTTGCACATGGGCAGTTTTGACAAGGAAGACGAAACATTTAAAATAATGGAAACATTTGCCAAGAATAAAGGGCTTAAGAGAAAGTCTAAAGTCCACAAGGAAATCTACTTGTCCGATTTCAGGAAAACGCCTGAAAGTAAGTTAAAAACAGTATTACGGTTTACAACCGAACCTTAAATCTTAACAGAAAATAGTAAATATCGAATTTTTATTAAACTTAAAAATGCACACAACATAATTAAAAAATTGCTCACATCTTTGTATCTTAAAGTATTCATCATCAATCCATCCTTAAAATGCTTTTAAAACCATTACCACTTAGTGTTATACTTTTATTATTTAATATGGTTGCTGGTCAAACCAAAATATCAGAAGAACAATTTATAACCATTGGTGGTATTGAACAATGGATAACCATTAACGGCAACGATATCACCAATCCAATTATTTTATTTGTACACGGTGGACCGGGTAGCACAATGAGCCATTACAAGGATGAGCCATTTACCAATTGGGAAAAAGAGTTCACCCTTGTACATTGGGACCAACGCGGAGCCGGCAAAACATTTGGAAAAAATGCTCCAGAAGAAGTCAATGAAACATTTTATCAGAACAACCCGCTTTCCATTGCAGAAATGACCGATGATGGTATTGCGGTCTCAACATACTTACTTGAGCGCTTTAACAAAAACAAAATCATACTAATAGGTACCTCTTGGGGATCAATTCTTGGTACCTTAATGGCTCAAAAGAATCCAAGTTTATTTCATGCGTATATTGGCCATGCACAATTTGTCCACTTTTCAGAAAACATTAAAAATGCCTATTCAGAAGTGCACCAAATAGCACAAACAAAAAAAGATGAATCCATAATTTTAAAACTTAAAGATTTAGGACCACCTCCTTATTCAAAAGCCAAAACCTATGGTCAACTATTACGTATAACCAAACAGTATGAAAAAGAAAACGCTGCCCCTGCTCCAACTTCATGGTTCAAAATAGATCCTGCATATGAAAACAACCAAGACAGTAAAGACCGCTACAACGGAGATGATTATTCATTTTTAAACCTTGTTGGCGATGTGGATCTTGGTATAAAATCAATGGTTCAGGACATTAATTTCAACAAAACGGCACAATCTTTTCACCTACCTGTCATCTTAATACAAGGTGAAGGTGATATTCTTTGTTCAAAAAAATTAAATCAATCTTATTTTGAAAAAATCAGGGCTCCAAAAAAAGAATATGTTTTAGTCTCCAATGCAGCCCATGGTTTAAACGAAGCTATTGTTAAAAAACAATATGAAATCTTAAAATCACTTTATATCCAGAAATAACATATTTCCATTGAGCAGCTTATTTGCTCCCCTTATCACCCACAAAATGATCGCTTTTAGCTTTAAACAACACATTAAAGGTTGTTAGACTGCCATAGATACGGGTAATGTATTGTTGAAGATCTATCTTCTCCTGATCATCTAAATTTTTACTGGAATTTATTTTTTGCTCCATAACACGTATACGATCACGAACCATCACTATTTTATGAAAAAAAGTATTTATAGGTATCTCTTTATTACTTAAACCAGCCTCACCTGGTTCTAATATTAAATTTCCACCTTTCCATTTATCGGCTATGGCAACACGCTGGGTAGCGTCGCTCCATTTTTGTAAAATGGAGACCAATGAACTTTCCACTTCAAAAAAACTAACCGTATCCACTTCATTTTCAATTGCCTCAATTACCTCGTAGTCAGAATCTATATCAATAGTTTCTAAACCACTATCCATAAATGTCACCCAATACATATTACTGGATACGTTTGTAATTACACCATTACCAAATTCCGTATGTGATATTCTAGAGCCTATTCCTAATATTTTCATTGTTTTCAACTTTTATGCATCGCTAATTTAAGATCAGTTTTGATGATCAGCAAATAAGAACTTACTTTTTACAACCAATGAAGTCAATATTGATTTTTGTTATCTAGTCTACTTCATGTACATTTAGTGACAATATTTGTACACAACCTTAATCCATCAACATGAAAAATATAATGGCAATTGCCTTTTTTAGTTTTCTATTTATTTCTTGCGGAGAAAAAAAGAAAGAAATAGCCGAACATATACAGTCACCTAAAAAAATAAAAGCCCTTATTATTGACGGACAGAACAACCATTACGTGTGGCCAAAAACAACGATGATGTTAAAGGACTATTTAGAACAGACCAATTTATTTACAGTAGATATTGAAAGAATGGACTCTATATGGTTAGGAATAAAATATAATAAAACACGCCCCGAAGCTTATGAATCTTTTATTGAGACCTACCCTTTGAAAGATAAAACATATCAAACTTCTCACAGCCCTATTAAAACATCAGACTTTTCATTCAATTTTGATAATTATGATGTTATCATTTCCAACCTTGGTGCCGATTCTCCTTTATGGCCCGTTAAAACTAGGGAAGCTTTTGAAAGTTATATGAAAAATGGAGGAGGACTTGTGGTTATACATGCTGCAGATAATGCATGGGGAGAATGGGAAGAATACAATAAAATGATCGGATTAGGTGCATGGGGCGGCCGTGATGAAAAATCAGGACCTTACGTATACTATAATGAACAAGGAGAAATCATAAAAGATACCGTAGTTGGTGTTTGCGGTTCTCATGGACCAGAATACGAATTTCAAATTACTACAAGGGCAGCGGAACATCCTATCATGAAAGGTTTACCTGAAAAATGGTTGCACACACCAGATGAAATGTACGAACGTATGAGAGGACCATTTGAAAATGCGACTATACTAGCCACGGCATATGCCGATGTTGAAAAGAATGCTCCACCATGGGACCCCAATGTTACCGGCTTAGGACAACACGTACCACAATTAATGGCCATAAATTATGGTAAGGGTCGTGTTTTTCACTCCACACTAGGACACTTTGATTATTCTATGGAATGTACAGGCTTTATAACTACGCTTCAACGAGGATCTGAATGGGCGGCAACGGGAGTAGTAACACAGGAAATTCCTAAAGATTTCCCTTCAGCCGATGCCTCAAATTCTAGACCTTGGAAATAACATATAATTATTTATTCTGAAACCGGATCACAGTCCTCTCTTCTTCTAGAATCTATTAGGTAGATTATTTTCCAGGCATCTTTCTCTTTAAACAATTGAAATGAATTAACACCACAATGACTGAATTCACCTTTGTACCAAAATTCGTACGGCGCCCAAACATGGGCCATGCCGCCATCTATTTGAATTTTATAGTCTAGTACTTTTTCGTGAAAGGTAATGGAATCAGGCGTGGTAATCATAAAATTAATTATGTCGTTAAAGTTATTATCCCGAATACTCATTTTACCCAGCACATTTAAATTTACAGTTTGCATTTTAACATCGGGGTCAACAACGCCTTTCATGGCAAATTCATTTTTGCCATTAAAAGCATAAAAAAAAGTCTCAACGGCATACTTAACCTTTACCTCTTCGTCTATTTGCGCATTTACTGCATTTATCATAAAAAGCATCAATAGCAAAGAGAAATATTTCATTGTTATTCTTTTGAAAAGTTATTTACGGTAAAAATAGGTAAAATATGAATGATGACTTTTCAAATGGATTCTAATTAGGGAGTGCTTAGTCTCATTAAAACTCCTTACTTTTATGGCGCAAAACCAAAATTAAGTTATGTCAACAGCTAAAAAAGAATACAAAAGAGTTACGGTCAAATCTTTAGTGGATATGAAGAAGAACGGAGAAAAAATCTCCATGCTTACAGCATATGACTATTCAATGGCCAAAATTGTAGATGCTGCCAAAGTCGATGTTATTTTGGTTGGTGATTCTGCCAGTAATGTCATGGCGGGTCATGAAACTACTTTACCTATTACTTTAGATCAAATGATTTATCATGCTTCTTCTGTTATTAGAGCTATTGACCGTGCGTTAGTGGTTGTAGATTTACCTTTTGGAAGCTACCAAAGCGACCCTAAGGAAGCTTTGCGATCGGCAATTAGAATTATGAAAGAAAGTGGTGCCCATGCTGTAAAGCTTGAGGGTGGTGCAGAAATTAAGGAATCCGTTAAAAGAATACTTGCAGCCGGTATTCCGGTAATGGGCCATTTGGGCCTTACACCACAATCCATCTATAAGTTTGGAACATATACCGTTCGTGCCAAGGAAGAGGAAGAAGCAGAGAAATTAATGGAAGATGCCAAACTACTTCAAAAACTGGGTTGCTTTGGTATAGTTCTAGAAAAAATACCTGCAATGCTCACAAAGCAAGTCTCTGAAAATTTGACCATACCTACCATAGGTATCGGTGGTGGTAAATATGCAGATGGTCAGGTATTGGTTGTTCATGATCTTTTAGGAATGACACATGAATTCAACCCACGTTTTTTACGTAGATATATGAATCTTTATGAAGAAATGGGAAATGCCATCTCCAATTACGTCAGCGATGTAAAAAGCCAAGATTTCCCTAATGATGACGAGCAATACTAATTATTATCATCATATTCTTTGTCAAAAAAAACACATTCTACCGTAGACAATCTTCAAGTACTTTTTGAAGACAATCACCTTATCATCATTAATAAGCGACCTGGTGATATTGTACAGGGCGACAAAACCGGAGACCAACCTCTTAGCGATACCGTTAAGGCATATTTAAAAATTAAATACAATAAACCTGGTAATGTATATTTAGGTGTAGTTCATCGTTTAGATAGACCTACATCTGGTATTGTGGTGTTCGCAAAGACATCAAAAGCCCTACCAAGATTGAATAAGATGTTTGCTGAAAAAGATGCAAAGAAAACATATTGGGCAATTGTTAAAAATAACCCTAAAGAACCGGAAAAAAGGCTGGTTCACTGGATGAAAAGAAATACAAAGCAAAATAAATCTTACGCAAACATTAAAGAGGTTCCCGATAGTAAAAAAGCGATGCTTACCTACAAAACTATAAAAAAGCTTAACCATTACTTTCTTTTGCAGATTGATTTGGAAACAGGTAGACACCACCAAATTAGATCACAATTAAGCGCTATTGGCTCGCCAATTAAGGGCGATTTAAAATATGGTTTCAATAGAAGTAATGATGATGGCAGTATACATTTACACGCCAGAAAATTACGTTTAACACATCCTGTAAAAAAAGAACCTTTAGAGATCATTGCCCCACCACCAAATGACCCTATTTGGAATGCATGTCTTTAATTTCACTATTTTTAAGGAAAACACTATGACCATGATAAAGAAATTATCGATTTTAAGCGTTTTCTTACTAATTACGTCTTGCAGCAGCTATAATTCAATTGATTCATTCTACAACGCGCACAAAAACGATAATCAGGTTACAGCGATTCGAGTACCACAATTTATGCTTACCATGATCAGTGAAATTTCACCAGAAATGAAAGCTGTGGTAGGTAACACCAAAGATTTAAGATATATGCAATTCCCTAGTACAACTACTAGTCGCACTCAATTTTTAAATCAGCAGATGAATGGTATTACCGGAAATTCATTCATAGAGATATTTCGTAAGAACGATGAACTTAAACGAAATGTAGTATCTGTTCGTGAAAGAAAAAATTTAGTCAAGGAAATCTTGATTTACAATAACGACAACCAAACCGGGTCCTTTTTATATTTCAATGGAGATTTTGATCCTGCAAAGGTTAGGGAAATGGCAAAAAACGAGCAATTCACCAAATTTGGAGATAATATCATTAATCAATTTGGAGCAAGTACACCTGGCATCAACTCCCAGAACAAATAAGTTACTTAGGTAGCTTTTTTTGAACGTATACTTTCTATAACCACAGAACTTAATATTAGTATACCTCCAATAATAGTTGTGCCCCTTGGTATTTCAGAAAGAAAAATTGCTCCTATTATAATCCCGTAAACAGGTTGAATACTACTCAAAATACTTACCGTAGTAATATTAAAATGTTTAAATGTCATTAAAAATAAGGTATGCCCAATAGCTGTAGTCAATATAGCTAAGGCCACAAGCACGTGCCACTGAGCCACAATGGCCCCTGAAGTAACCGTAAATAAAAATGGAAATAATAGCACCCCAACTATTGCTGTTTGGTAGGTCATTAACATTGACCCATTATACTTTGAAACTTTCTTTTTTAAAAGAATGTTTCTTAACGCATAGGCCAAAGCAGAAAACACACCAAAGCCTATAGCTATTGTATATGAATCTTCAAAATTTAAAGTTGGACTAAGAAAATACATTCCGGTTAACACCAGAACAGCCAGTAAAATATGTACCAGCTGAAATTTGGTTTTTAAGAGAACTGGTTCTAGCAAAGCCGTAATTACAGGATAAGTGAAGATAGATAGCATGCCAATGGCTACGTTGGATAATTTTAAAGCATAGAAATAGGCGATCCAATGAGTGCCCATTAATAACCCACTTAATAAGATAACCCCTGTATCTTTTTTATCTATTTTTAAACCAAACCCCTTCCATTTACAATACAAAAACAATGCAATAAATGCCAAAATAGCCCGCGCACCTATTGCCACTGGCACCGGCAACTGTACATATCTACCCAATGCCCCCGATGTGGAAATAAACAGCATGGCCAAATTGATTTCCAATAAATGTTGAAAATGGTTATTTTTCATTTTCTCATCACTTTCTTATCGTGTTCTTGCCAAGGCTTTTTCACGTATAATTTCTGAAACTGATTTATTCTGTAGGTGACTTTCTAACCAAGACAGGATATCTAAATATAAAAATGCTCTTTTCTCATATGGATGATGCTCATATTTTTTAAGCTCCGTATACAATTTCTGAAACTCCGACTTCAATTGGTTTGGATAAATACCACCAAGACTTCTTAAGAACTTTATCATCTCCTTTTGTACGGCATGCATATCGTTCATTTTTAAGAGAAACTTATATGTACTCTTTAATTGAATTTCCAAATGATAGTCCATCCCTGCCTCATAATGAGCAACTAAACTTAAAACCCTAGCAAAGCACATTAAATCTTCACGCATTTTTAAATTCTTGTTATCAATGATTTTTTTCAAGTATTGAATACACGTTTTATTGTCACCAATTCCAAAATACAGACATGCTATTTTATAATACAAAACCATTACATGATGCACATCTATCCTATCTCTGTGCTTGTTAATTCCGTATTCAATAATTTTTACCAAATACAATCCTTTTTCAAAGTTGCCTTCCAAAAAATGCAAATTCAATTTGTTGGCATTTAAATACATAAACGCTAATGAATTGATATTGTCGTTATCTGGAAAGTTCTTTTCCTTAATGGTAGTTTCTAAACGCTCAAGCACTTCTTTGAATTGAGAACTATATTGCACATAAAAAAGAGATTCTAGCAAATAATGATTGCCTTTTAAGAAGAATACCGGGTTTAAATAGATCATATCTTTATGATCATAAAAAAGATCTACCCATTTGCTAGCATATTTAAAACAAGACAAGAAGTCTTGCGTTAAAAAACTGTACCATAAGTGGGCCTTGTACAACCATAATTTTTCTCTAAAACCTAAGTCTTCTATGTTGTATAGCGGTAAATGGTCATTAAAATAGGTTTTTACCTTTTGAAAATCTTCATTACTTCTAACGTAGCCAACCTTTAACATCATCCCATAAAGTTGTAATGAAAGGTTAGATAGTTTACTGGTCATAACATTATGCCCAGACAATTCTTTTGCCTGTATTGCAAGTTCATCTGCACGATCAGGAATACTACGGGTTATATATTGCGTTTCAATGATTTTTTCCAACTCAACTATCTCATAGGCAATATTCTTCTCTTCATTTTCAATTGCTATTGCTTTTACCTTATCCAATATTTTCAGGCTTTGTTTATAAAGGCCTTTCTGATATAGAATTGTAGCAAAATCCAATTGCTCCCTTATTTGAACCCTTATATTCTGGTTAACCGGATTTAATCTAAGGCTCACCAAAATCTGTTTATATAGATGAGCTTTTAGGTTAGAAAGCTGAGCTTTTTTAACAATCCCACTTTCTAGTATTGTTTTCTCATCATATTGTTTAATTTTATCCAATAAATTGAACAGAGCTAAAAATTTGGCATCGGTATTCACACCTAATCTACCCACGTAAAGCTTAAATTGACGCTTCTCAGATTTAGAAAGTGATTTAACCAGAACGAACAAAGCATCTTTATGCGCATTTGTCATCGTAAAAATAATAGTTTAAAGAATTGTAATTCAATGTTTTATATACCTAAAAAACTGACTTAACGTTGTAAACATGTTCACAAAATTAGTATGTTTTGTGTTTTAGGTTATATATTCGTTTGACGAGTAAAACTACGTAAATTATATGAGTAAAGATATCGTACAAATATTTGACACTACTTTAAGAGATGGAGAACAAGTACCTGGCTGCAAACTAGACAGGGAACAAAAATTGGTCATCGCTGAACGCCTAGATATTTTGGGTGTAAATGTGATTGAGGCCGGTTTTCCCGTATCTAGTCCAGGAGATTTCCAATCTGTGGAAGCTATATCCAAACTTGTAAAAAATGCAACTGTTTGTGGCTTAACAAGAGCGGTAAAAAATGACATTGAAGTAGCCGCGGAAGCACTTAAGTATGCCAAAATGCCCAGAATACATACAGGTATAGGCACATCTGATTCTCATATAAAATTCAAGTTCAACTCAAATAGGGACGCTATAATAGAACGTGCAGTGGCTGCGGTCAGTTATGCCAAAACTTTTGTAGAAGATGTTGAATTCTATGCTGAAGATGCCGGTAGAACGGACAATGAGTTTTTAGCACGTGTATGTGAAGCCGTAATAAAGGCAGGAGCCACTGTATTGAATATACCTGATACCACTGGTTATTGTTTGCCCGACGAATACGGAGCAAAAATGAAATACCTTCGTGAAAACGTAAAAGGAATTGAGAAAGCAACACTTTCTTGCCATTGCCACAACGATTTAGGTTTAGCGACCGCCAATTCAATTGCAGGTGTAATCAATGGTGCCAGACAAATAGAATGCACCATAAACGGAATTGGAGAAAGAGCTGGTAATACTTCTTTAGAAGAAGTGGTCATGATTATGCGTCAGCACCCGGATTTAAATTTAGACACCAGTATAAACAGCAAATTGTTATACGACACTAGCTTAATGGTTTCCAATAAAATGGGAATGATGGTTCAACCGAACAAAGCGATTGTTGGAGCCAATGCCTTTGCCCACAGTTCTGGAATTCACCAAGATGGAGTAATTAAAAATAGGGAGACCTATGAAATTATAGACCCTGCAGATGTAGGTGTCACAGAATCTTCAATTGTGTTGACCGCCAGAAGTGGTAGAGCAGCCTTGGCTTATAGAGCAAAAATTGTGGGTTACGAATTAACCAAAACACAACTAGACCAAGTATACCAAGAGTTCTTGAAATATGCCGACGTTAAAAAAGAGGTGAAAGACGATGACATTCATCAAATAATTGAGACCTCAAAAATAGATTTACAAAGTATAAGCTAATTATGCATTTAGACATTGCTGTTTTAGAGGGAGATGGTATTGGACCAGAGGTTGTTGCACAAACTATAAAGTGCCTGCGTTCTGTTGAAGAAACTTTTGGGCATAGTTTTACATTTAAGAACGGTCTAATTGGTGCATCAGCCATTAAGCAGACAGGCAGCCCTTTACCTAAAGAAACTTTAAAACTTTGCAAAAGTACAGATGCTACTCTTTTTGGTGCTTTGGGCCTTCCTGAATTTGATGACAATCCTAAAGCCAAAGTATGGCCAGAACAAGGTCTTTTGAAATTACGGAAAAAATTAGGGCTGTTTGCCAATATTAGACCCGTAAAGGTGTTCCCTTCATTGGTTAGGCAATCACCACTTTCAAAGACACAAGTTCAAAATACCGACCTAATTATTTTCAGGGAATTATCAGGCGGAATCTATTATGGTAACAAATCCAATGATGAAGATAAAAATTCAGCAACGGACACTTGTACTTACACTGAGTCTGAAATCAGTAGGATAGCCCACCTAGCCTTCAAATCTGCCAGGTCAAGAAAGAAGAAGGTAACATTGGTTGACAAGGCCAATGTTCTTGAAACATCTCGTTTATGGAGACGCGTAGTTCGTGCTATTTCTGAAAGTTATCCAGATGTGGAATTGAATTGCCTGTTTATTGATAATGCTGCGGTTCAGATGATTTTAAACCCATCACAGTTCGATGTTATATTGACCGACAATATGTTTGGCGATATACTATCTGACCAAGGAAGCGTTATTGCCGGATCTATTGGGTTACTGCCTTCTGCTTCAGTTGGGCTAGAGCATGCCATGTTTGAACCTATTCATGGATCTTACCCTGATGCAGCCGGTAAAAACATTGCAAATCCAGTAGCCTCTATTTTAAGCGTCGCAATGCTATTGCAACATTTTAAAATGAACGAGGAATCTGATGCAGTAGTAGCAGCGGTCTTAAAATCTTTTTCTAAAAAAATAGTAACACCAGATATATTAGGAAGCTCTAAATATGGGACCAATTATGTTGGTGACTTTATTGCCGATAATATTATGGAATTAGATGGTAGTTTTAATATTAACGATGAAAACATAGGCTTAGGTAAATCTACCATTATCTAAGCTACTCATTATTTAATTGGGTCACCAATTCATTGAACTCCTTTTTAAATTCAATATACTTCTCCCCTGTTGCCGGCCCGTTGAAACCGGTATGAATTTTCCTAACATTACCTTTTTTATCGATAAAAATGGTTGTGGGATACGACAGCACATGATTAAGCATAGGTAGTTTTTCTTGCGCTTTTAATTTATCGTAAGTACCGTATTGCGCAAGTAAAATTGGGTAACCCACCCCTATTCTATCTTTTAGACGCTGAATGCCTTTAAAGGCTTTATCTTCTGTTTTTGCCGACTCAAAAGCTAGCCCTATGACTTCTATATCTTTATTTTCAGCCATATATTCCACTAGAAACTTTGTTTCATCTAGACAATTTGGGCACCAGGTTCCCATTAATTGCACAATAACGACCTTGTTATGAAATCTATCATCTGACAATGAAACCTTATCGCCATTACTATCCGGAAAGGTAAATGCCAATTTATCATAACCTTCGTTCAAAAATGTAAGTGAATCTGGATCCGGTAGTTCAAAATCATCATTTCTAGTAGCCACAAATGGCTCTTTAAAATGATTTCCAGAATAGAAAACACCATTCATACTAGAGTCCGTAACTTTTGCGGTAAACAGAAAAGCATGGGCACCATCAAATGCAGATAATTTAAGAGAATCGCCATCCATTACACCATCTAAAAACCTATAGTCTCCCGTAGTGGTTCTAAACGTTCCGGTTACCTTATGTCCTTCCTGCAAAAAAATACCTTTACCTACGTATTCTTCTTCCAAATTAGGACTAAAATAAGTTTCCCATATGCCGGTAACGTTCTCCTTGCCTTTCTTATTTGCAACCTTAAACCTTTCATTAACACCATGAATTGCCTTAAAAGGAACTATCCTATCTAGACTTTCTTTAATAAATTGCCCCTCAATGGTACTATCTGTAAAAGTGCCCGCCAAATATCCTTCAAAAACCGGTGTATACATAAAAATAGAATCTCCCTTAACTTCCACTTCATCTATTCGTATAACTTCATCGGCATTTATAATATTCATTTCATAATCACCATTTATGTTCTTTTCAACTTTTAAGTTAAAAGGTAACACTTGGTTATCCATTACTTCTAGCTCAACCAACCAATTGCCCTCAGCTAAGTTTTTAACCACCTTTTCTTCTTTACAACCTACTAATACCATGAACACAAAAAGTACTGCAATACTTATTCTCATATTTTATTATTTAAAGAACTTCTAATAAACAATTAAAAAGGCAGAATTAAAAATTAAAATAAAGACTTCATAGCTTATTGAATGTATTAGGGCATTGTTTTATCTTTGCGGCCTATAAATGTTTTGAATGAAAATATCATATAACTGGCTTAAACAGTTCATACAAATAGATTGGGAATCACAAAAAACCGGTGAACTTTTAACGGATTTGGGTTTAGAGGTCGAAGGAATTGAAAAATTTGAATCTGTAAAAGGCGGATTAAAAGGTATTGTTGTAGGACACGTTTTAAGTTGTGAAAAGCATACAAACGCCGATAAACTTAAGGTGACCAAGGTTGACATAGGTTTAGATGCCCCTGTCCAAATTGTTTGCGGAGCTAAAAACGTAGCTGCCGGGCAAAAAGTACCTGTAGCTACTATAGGCACTACACTATATACTTCGGAGGGCGAAGCATGGACCATTAAAAAAGGTAAAATAAGGGGCGAAGAAAGTTTTGGTATGATCTGCGCCGAAGACGAACTAGGTCTTGGTGATAGCCATGATGGAATTATGGTTTTAGAAAAGGACCTAAAACCTGGTACACCTTGTGCCGATATCTTTGCTATTGAAGAAGACGAAGTATTCGAAATTGGCTTAACACCTAACCGTGCAGACGCCATGAGCCATTTTGGTGTTGCAAGAGACCTTAAAGCAGGCTTAAAACAAAAAGAAATTACCAAAGAACTGATTACCCCTTCTACTAGTCACTTTAATATTAATGACCGATCATTAAAGATTGATGTAGATGTAGTTAAAACCGAATTAGCACCTCGTTATTGCGGAATTACGATTAGCAATCTAATCATACAGCCCTCTCCTACTTGGTTACAGAATAGATTAAAAGCCATAGGATTAACTCCTAAAAACAATGTAGTAGATGCCACCAATTACGTACTACATGAGCTTGGGCAACCTTTACACGCTTTTGATGCAGCTAAAATAAAAGGCAATAAGATTATTGTTCAAACCTTAGCTAAAGGCACTAAGTTTACCACTTTGGACGGAGTTGAAAGAACACTTCATGAAGACGATTTAATGATTTGTGACACCGAAAAGCCATTGTGCTTGGCAGGCGTTTTTGGCGGTTTGGGTTCTGGTGTAACTGAAGAAACAACATCTATTTTCTTAGAGAGCGCCTATTTTAACCCCGTATCTATTAGAAAATCAGCGAAAAGACACGGCCTAAATACTGATGCTTCGTTTAGGTTTGAGCGTGGTATTGACATTGAAAATGTGGAGTACAGCTTAAAACGTGCCGCACTTTTAATCAAAGAAATTGCAGGAGGAGAAATTACCTCTGACATTTATGACCTCTACCCTAAGAAACAGCCTAATTTTGAAGTATTTCTTGCTTTTGAAAAAATCAATAAGTTAATTGGACAAGAAATTCCTCAAGATACCATTAAATCTATATTGGCTTCTTTGGACATTAAGGTAAAGAACGTAACTGAAGCCGGCATGGGTCTTGAAGTACCTTCTTACAGAGTAGACGTACAAAGACAAGTTGATGTCATAGAAGAAATTTTAAGGGTATATGGTTACAACAACGTTGCATTTAGCCAAAAACTAAACGCCTCTATTGCAACCACTACCGCTGCTGCAGACCATAAAATACAAAGCACTATTGGTAATTCACTGGCATCTAAAGGTTATAATGAAATTTTAACCAATAGCTTGACCAACCCTGAATATACTACATTAATTGAATCTGATGAAGATGAATATAGGTCAATTGAAATCATTAACCCTTTAAGCGGTGACCTATCAATTTTAAGAAGAACATCTCTATTTTCAGCATTGGAAGCTGCTAGCTACAACATAAACCGTAGACGTGCTAGCCTTAAATTATTCGAGTTCGGAAAAACATATTATGCAAAAGGTGATAAAAGAATTGAGCCTAAATATCTGAGCATCTTATTAACCGGCAACACTGCACCGGATAGCTGGACAAGTAAAGCAATGGCAACTAATTTTTTCGAATTAAAATCAATTGTCCAATCAGTACTATTAAGATTGGGGTTAGACAATTTAAAAAGTGAACCTACATCTTCCCCTATCTTTTCAGAGGGGCTAACATTTACCTATAAGAAGAACTCGTTGGTATCATTTGGATTGGTTAAAAAGTCCATATTAAAACATTTTGACATTAAGCAAGATGTATTATTTGCGGATTTTGACTGGGGCACTATTTTAAAGCAAATTAATACCACGCCCGTAAAGTACAAGGAAATCCCTAAACACCCTGAAGTAAAAAGGGATTTTGCCCTTCTACTTGATCAAAAAGCTACATATCGTGAACTGCATGAACTTGCTTTCAGTGCAGAAAGAAAATATTTAAAGGATATGACCTTGTTTGATGTGTACGAAGGAAAAAATTTACCGGAAGGGAAAAAATCCTATGCCGTAAGCTTTACCTTGCAAGATGACAAGAGTACTTTGACCGAAAAGCAAATAGAAAAAATTATGTCCAAGCTACAAAATAGCTACGAACGTAATTTAGGTGCTAGTCTAAGGTAACTACAACATTTTTTCAGGAACAAAAACGGTATCAATCTCATGAATGATGCCGTTTGATTGATTTGAGTCTGCCGTAGTAATCATAGCATGATTACCAAATTTATCGGTTAAGACAATATCAATACCTTGCATTGAAGCCGTAATTTCATCGCCTTGTATGGTCGTAAATTTAGCTATGCCATTTCCTCTACACATTGCTTTAAGTATACTAGATGCCGATAATTTATCTGCAATGATATGATAAGAAAGCATCGCCTTTAAGGTCCTTTTATTTTCCGGATCAAACAATTTATCCAATGTTGATTTTGAAAGTTTTTCAAATGCGAGATTAGAGGGCGCAAAGACAGTAAACTCCCCATTATAATTTAAGACTTTATCCAAATTAACCGCTCTTAATGCATTTAACAAACTAGAATGGTTTTCAAAGCTTTCCGTTCGTTCTAAAATAGATTTTTCCGAAGGTAATTTTGAAATTAAATTATCGAACTTAAATTCAATTGCATTGTCCTGCGCATGCATACTAAACCCAAAAAATAGGGCACACAGGGACACGAGGGATGTCCATTTTTTCATAATAGTTGGTTCTTAAGGGGCAAATGTTCTAAAAATCGACGAACGGGTCAATTTCATCGTCAATATACAATTTGAACCCATTTGCACCTAGTTCAAATTATCGAAAAAACAAATTTTAACATTTTATTAACTTTTAATTAAGTTGAACAGAATTTACATGAAAACACTAATTACTTAACTTTGAGTGTATTGCTTAAAAAAGAACATATGTTACTGCCTAAAACAAATATTGAACAGAAGCTATCTTCTATTAAAAAGAAACGAATTTTAGCTGAAGACATAGACCTTAAACAAGTGTATTCCATATTATCCAATCTTGATAATGAATTAGATAGAATAGAGAACAATGTAATTATTGGTAATGGCGTTGCGAACAATAAATTCAATATTGATTTATTGAACAGTGACAAGATTTATCACACCAAAGAAATTAAACAGATATGTATAGATTATCGATTACGTTTTCTTGATACTAAGTATTTTAAAGGCACTATACCAGCTGAAGGGCTTTCAAAAATTAAAGCCCTTGAAAAAGAACACAATACTGAAATTAAGGGTTTTAAAATTATTGCTCCATCTAAGCTGTTTAAGTTAGAGGATAAAGATGATCCACTATTGTTTGCCCCTATTGGAAATGGCTATTACTATTTAATACACCAATGGGGCAATGACCTTCATCCTTTTAGAAAATTATTAATGTGGCCTTTTAAAAACATGGCGAACCTTATCATACTAGTATTACTAATTAGTTTCCTAGTTACTTTAATGATTCCAAACGGTCTATTTTCCAAATCAAGTACAAATGCCCAATTTTGGATTCTATATTTCTTCATGTTTAAATGTATAGCTTCTGTAGTTATTTTTTATGGCTTTGCATTAGGAAAAAACTTTAGCCCTGCTATATGGAACAGCAAATATTATAACAGTTAAACCAGTTAAATTTTAATTGATAAATATGGTTTGGGGTATACCGGAAACGTCTAAATTATCTATCAATTTAAAATCGGGCGAAGGTGTTATTCTTAGTATACCTCCTTCATTGTTCGCTCCCCTTTTTTGATAACCAATTAGTATGTAATTGTTCTTATCATCATATGCAATAGCCGTAGTACCAGCTATATTATATTTTACATTTAATTCAGAATCCGATAAAAAGTTCTCAAACAAATAAACTACAGTTCCGTTCCTATTAAAATCATAGGTAGCTGGCACTTCTTTAATAGCTGCATCTGGCATGTATTTTTGAAAATAAAATTTGCCATCATTACCAATATGATAATCCTGAGTAGAAATAAATCCCGGTGCTGTATCTTCCCCATAAGTAGTATAGACCTTATCTAAAGTCATTGGATCAATTGTCGTATGCAATTCAGGATAACTCACTATTATTTCACCAGAATCATTCTTAAACAACCTTAACGCGTCATAACCCAAATCTACATTGACCATTACATCTAGGGTGTTTAAGTCTATTACCGATAAATGATATTCATTGGACACAAATTCATTTAAAGTTAAAACAAAAAGTTTGCCCGAGGATTCCACAATATCTACAGGTTTATTATCAATGGTAATCTCTGAGTAAGCTGAAGGATTGTCCAAAGAACTTACCCTTACTACATAATGTTTGTCCTTACCCACCAAATCTACTTCATACGCGGCAAACACATTATCTTCATTATAAGTTACAGAAGCTACGCTAACATCACAGGCATTTAAATCATTGAATAGCTGAACTGAACCAGAAGTCTGATTTTCTGAATTATACCATTGCAAAGCAGCTTCGCAATTGGCTGTATAAAAATACCCTAAGCCATTTACAGATTTTATTTTTATAGCACTTGTAGGTATATTTCCTAAAGAAACCACTTCACTTTCCGTAGCCAAATTACCCTCATTATCGCGCACAATAACGGCATTCACGTTATCGTTCGTTTTTAAAAAGACCGTATAGTCTACAGCTATATTAGTTGATGTTTCTTCTTGTTGCTCATTGGTAGATTTATCGCAGGCAACGAAACTTAAGGCCAGCACAAAGCAGGCCACAAAATTGTAGGTTTTCATAAAACATTGATTTGGGTTAATCTATTATTCTATGCTTAAACAGCGTACATTTTATTACGCTGGTCTTTTAATGCCTTGTCAGACATATATTCATCAAACGTAGAATATCTATCAATGTTGCCCTTTGGAGTCAATTCTATAATTCTATTTGCTACAGTTTGAGCAAATTCGTGATCATGTGTTGTAAAAAGCACCGTTCCTTTAAAGTTCTTCAAAGAGTTGTTAAAAGCTGTAATACTTTCAAGATCCAAGTGGTTTGTTGGCTCATCCAACATTAATACATTAGCACGCATTAACATCATTCTACTTAACATACAACGAACTTTTTCACCTCCTGAAAGTACCGTACATTTTTTAAGTGCCTCTTCTCCACTAAACAACATTTTACCTAAAAAACCTCTAATATAAACCTCTTCTCTTTCCTCCTCGGTTTTGGCATACTGGCGCAACCAGTCTACAAGGTTAATGTTATCTGTAAAGAAATCAGAATTATCTGCTGGCAAGTATGATTGAGTGGTAGTAACACCCCACTGGTAAGATCCTTTATCAGCCTTTTTATTTCCGTTTATAATTTCATAGAATGCAGATGTTGCTCTAGAATCCCTAGATATAATAGCAACTTTATCTCCCTTAGCCAGGTTTATATTAATATTATTGAACAACACCTCTCCTTCTTCCGTAGAAGCGGAAAGACCTTCAACGTTCAAAATTTGATCGCCTGCTTCTCTTTCCCTATCAAATATAATTGCCGGATATCTACGGCTAGACGGTTTAATATCATCAACCTTTAACTTGGAAAGCATTTTTTTACGTGAAGTTGCTTGTTTACTTTTTGCAACGTTTGCACTAAATCGAGAAATAAACTCCTGTAATTCTTTTGCTTTTTCTTCGGCCTTCTTATTTTGTTGTGCACGTTGGCGAGCAGCTAACTGACTACTTTCGTACCAAAAAGTATAATTACCTGAGTATAGGTTTAGTTTACCAAAATCTATATCTCCTATGTCTGTACATACCGTATCTAAAAAGTGACGGTCATGACTCACTACTATTACCGTATTCTCATAATCTGCCAAGAAATTCTCTAACCAACTAATTGTTTCATAATCCAAGTCGTTGGTAGGCTCATCCATAATCAATACATCTGGATTACCAAATAACGCCTGTGCCAGCAACACTCGTACTTTTAGTTTAGAATCTAACTCTGACATTAGGGTATAATGCATATCGGCATTAATACCAAGGTTAGAAAGTAGGGCGGCCGCATTACTATCTGCATTCCAACCGTTCATTTCCTCAAATTTCACTTGTAACTCCCCTATTCTATCTGCATTCTTATCATCATAATCAGCATAAAGAGCGTCTATTTCTTTTTTGATTTCATACAGTGGTTTATTACCCATAACCACAGCTTCTAAAACCGTATATTCATCTGCAGAGTTGTGATTTTGCTCCAGTATGGACATTCTTTTACCAGGCTCCAAATGTACATGACCAGAAGTTGGATCGATCTGTCCTGCCAATATCTTTAAAAAAGTAGACTTACCAGCTCCGTTAGCACCAATAATACCATAACAATTACCTTGCGTAAAGGCAACGTTTACTTCATCGAATAAAACTCTTTTCCCAAATTGTACAGAAAGATTAGAAACAGATAACATAGAAACTAAATTTTAAAAATCCGTGCAAAAATACAGAATTTATAGGCTTACACGGCTTAGATTTTGATCTAATTCTCTAAAAGATGCTTAAGTTAGCACTTCATAACATTTAACTAGCTATTAACAACATCTGGTGATCTTGTTTATTATTTTTGACTATCACCAGTCCCATATACTATATGATAAGAATTTTACTCTCTACTTGCGTAGCCTTATTAGTGGGTTGTTCCTCCACAAAAAAAGATTCTGACACCGTACTTTTTGCTGGTGAAATTGTAAACCCAACAAGTGATCAAGTAATTTTACTTAAAGGTGGATCAAAAATAGATTCAGCAAAACTTGATGAAAATAACAGGTTCAAGTTTAAATTATCTTCAATTGAAAATGGTCTTTACCATTTTAATATAGCTCCAGAACACCAATATGTGTATTTAGAAAAAGGTGATAGCCTTATGGTTAGGCTCAATACAATATATTTTGATGAATCTTTAGTTTTTTCTGGCAGTAATGAAGAAACAAATAATTTTCTCTTAGATCTTTTCTTGGCAACAGAAGTAGAAGATTCTGACATGTATTCTGAATACTACGAATTGGAACCCTTGGAATTTTTAGAGAAAATCAAATCTCTAAAGCAACAAAAAGTCAATAAACTAAATGAACTGAATGCTGAAAATTTAATTTCCAATCAAGCTATTAAATTACTAACGGGGAGCATTGACTATACCTACAACAGATATAAAGAAATATATCCTTTTAGACATAAAAGAAAAACAGCAGAGGAAAATTTTCATGATTTACCAAAAAACTTCTATGCCTATAGAAGCGACATAAATTACGATGACCATACGCTAACTTACCTAAGACCCTATTATGACTTCATGAAAGCTCATTTAGGAAATTTATCTTACATGACCTGTATGGATAACTGTGGCGATATTCATGAAAACGTAAGCAAACAATTACATTACAAAAAACACAAGCTCCATTTAATAGATAGCCTTGTAGTTGAAAAGGAATTAAGGGACAACTTATTTAGAAATGTTGCATTTGACTACCTATTAAAGAAAAAAGATGCTCCGGAAAACACAGAAATTTTCATCAAAGAATTTAAGAAGGTCTCAAAGAACAATATGCACTTAGCGGAAATTGAGAATCTTTATCAGGGAATTGCAAATCTTCAACCCACCAAAATGATTCCCAATCTTTCTGTTCTTACTTTTGAAAACGAATCAAAAACGCTAACGGAGATTGCCGCAAACAAAAAGGTATTATTCTATTTTTGGTCTGGCACCAATAGAAAACAGTATTTAGATATCTTCAAGAGAATTGCTGTACTGAAAGAAAACAAGCCTGATCACGAACTTATTGGCATCAATATTAAAACCGACTATGACCAGTGGAAGAACATACTAACCACACTTGGTGTAGACCCAACATTACAATATCATAGTAACGATTTTAAGGAACTTACCGAAAAATTGGTGTTATATCCCATCAATAAAGCTATCATAACGGACAACTCTGTAATTGTTGATGGTTTTTCAAATATTTACAAAAATTAATGAGAGCTATGGCTTTCCAACAATTTCTCAAACCAAAGTCCTGGTAATATATTTTTAAGTGTCAACGAAAATTTTTGAATGAAGGAACCAACTTTATAGTGAGGTTTTGGATTTTTTGTTTCAATAATTTTTGCAATTTTTCTACCTACATCTGCCGGATCTCCCCCACTATCAACATCAGCATCAATAGCCTCAAGAGTATTCTTGTAATCACGTTTATACGGAGAATTATCATACACAGGAGTATGGTACCTACCAGAAGCAATATTTGTTGCAAAATCTCCCGGAGCCAATGTGGTAAGCTTAACCCCAAATTGCTTGGTTTCCATTCTATAGCTTTCGGTAACAATTTCTAAAGCCCCTTTAGATGCCGAGTAAATACCTCTATAGGGCAGCCCCATATAACCGGCAATTGAAGTAATATTAATAATAAGACCATTTTTTTGACCGCGCATGATGGGCAAAATGTTGTTCATTACGTTCAATGGGCCATTAAAATTTGTTGCAAAAGCATTAAGTACTTCTTCATGCGGTGTTTCTTCCATAGGACCGGTAATACCTATACCTGCATTATTGATCAATACATCAATCTTATTTTCTTTCCCTAAAAGTGTATTGATACATTGTTTAATGGTTTCTACATTTCTGACATTCATTTCCAAAAGAGGAAAATCCGTAAATGAAGGATATCTACTTACATCACGAGTTGTACCATATACGATGTACCCTTTACTCTTTAAATGTATGCCTATTGCTTTTCCAATTCCTGAAGACCCACCTGTTATTAGTACTACTTTTGTTTTCATTTTAAAGAAAATAAGTGATGCTAAATTTTATATAGAGTTGATTTTGAATATATTACCCAAGTTTAAGTTCTTTCACTTTTGGGTACAAAAAAAGGCAAGCTACCTACATCGCACCGCTACGACCGTATACCCTTGCTGCGTTCCCACCCTGGGGGATTCTACAGGAGCTGGTCGTGTAGGACTTGCCGGGTGCAAATATACAATCTTTTAAAACTTTGACAATCCTTTTAGTTTCTAATTTTTATGAATTAAATTGCCTTTTATTAACAATCACTCATGCTTTTAGTGGATTACCACTAATTCTAAAACACCGATTTACTTAATGAATATCTTAAAAATAATCTGTATTATTCTTATTACCAGCATTTTCACTTCTTGCGGTAGTGGCAACCAAAAAGCCTCTTCATTATTTGAAATTAAATTAGAGAATAATTTAAAACAAATAAATCAAAATCAAGAAATAGGTGTTTCCATCAACAACAAGAAAGAAAAACAGATAGAAAGTGTGGAATATAGTATTGACAACACTACTTTACCTGTGAATAATGGTAAAATTAAATTCGATCTGCCTACACTAGGACATAAAGTTTTAACTGCTAAAATTACTTTTGATGGTGAAACTGTTGAAATAAACAAGAATTTCAAATTACTATCAGAAAAGGCTCCGGAGATATATACGTATAACATTATAAATGAATTTCCCCACGATACCAAAGCCTACACCCAAGGTTTAGAATTTTACAACGACACTCTTTACGAATCAACAGGTAAAAAGGGTCAATCTTTTTTAAGAAAATTAAACTTTAAAACAGGAAAAGTATACAAGCAAATAGATTTAGACGCCGCGTATTTTGGTGAAGGCATTACAATTCTCAATGACAAAATCTACCAACTTACTTGGCAAAGTGGCTTGGGCTTTATTTACGACCTAAATACTTTTAAAAAACTTGATAATTTTCAATATGGAAAAAGTCGAGAAGGTTGGGGATTAACCAATGATGGCACAAAAATTTTTAAAAGTGATGGTACGGAAAAAATTTGGTTCATAAACCCCAACACTATGACAGAAGAAGGTCATATAGAAACAGTGACCAATTCCTCTATTTTTAATTCTGCCAATGAACTGGAATATGTAGATGGCAAGATATATGCCAACGTATACCAAAAACCCAGCGTTATGATCATTGACAGCAAAACCGGTGCAATTGAAGGGGTTATTAATTTTAGCGGCTTAAGTGATAAAATAACCAAAACAGATAATTGGGACAAAGTAAATTATGTTCTCAACGGTATTGCCTACCATCCAGAACGAAAGACATTTTTTGTTACCGGCAAATTTTGGGATAAAATGTTTGAAGTTCAAATACAGAAAAAATAGAATGAATTCATTTCAAAAGGAAATTACAGTTTCTGTAGATGACTTAGATGATTTAAACCATGTTAATAACGTAAGATACGTTCAATGGATTCAAGACATTTCTAAAGAACATTGGCAAACAAAAGCATCTCCCATAATGCAAGATGAAGTTATCTGGGTAGTATTAAGTCATCATATTGAATATAAACGTGCGGCGGTTTTGAACGACCGAATTAAAATAACTACCTATATAGACTCCAGTTCAGGTGCAAAATCAATTAGAGTGGTTGAAATGAAACACGCTGTTACCAACAAGCTACTTGTAAAATCAAGCACAGAGTGGTGTCTTCTAGAAAGCAAATCTTACAAACCCATGAGAATTCCAGACGATATAAAGGAAATTTTCATATAACTTAGGTGTTGTAAAATTAGAATCACGTGCGTACCAAAATATTTATCATCTTACCGCTGCTATTTGCCATTTTATGGTCCGCATCATGTAGAAAAGATTTTGAATATGCCCCCAGTAATGGTCATCTTTCCTTTTCCAAGGATACTGTCTATCTAGATACCGTATTTTCAAATATTGGTAGTAGCACGTACACGCTAAAGGTTTTTAATGACACGAAGGACGATGTGGTAATACCTAATATAGCTCTTGAAAATGGCACTGCGAGTTTCTACAGACTTAATGTTGATGGTGTCGCCGGTAAAGAATTTAATAATATACCTATTTATGCAAAGGACAGCCTTTTTATTCTAATTGAAACAACCATTGATATTGTAGAACCCACAGCTAACGAATTACTTTATACAGACGCCATTCAGTTCGATAGTGGGCCGTATCAACAATCAGTGCAATTAGTAACCTTAGCAAAAGATGCCATATTCCTTTACCCAAACGACGAATTAAAGAGTCAATCTGAAATAATAGATGTTCAAGTTGACGAATCAACGGAACCTATAGAATTAGAAGGATTTGTGCTAACAGACGACTATTTAACCTTTAAAAACGATAAACCCTACGTAGTTTATGGCTACGCTATAGTTGAGGAGAACAAAAAATTAAATATTGAGGCTGGATCTAGAATACACTTCCATCAGAATTCTGGTATTTTGGTAAAAAATGGCGGTTCCATTTTAATAAATGGAGAACTCAGCGACAACCAAAAACTCTTAGAAGGAGAAGTACTATTTGAAGGTGATAGGCTTGAACCGGATTTTGATAACGTTACAGGACAATGGGGCGCCATCTGGATAAGCTCTGGAAGTCAGAACAATACCATAAATTATTTAACCATTAAGAATGCACAAATTGGTTTGTTTGTTGAAGGAAGGGAAAACAATCCGGAATCTACCCTAACCATAACAAATACCAAAATTTTTAACAGTTCTACCACTAACCTTTGGGCAAGAAATGCAAATATTACAGGGGAAAATTTAGTAATAGGCAGTGCTGGCAATTCGTCTTTACTTATAGAAAATGGTGGATATTATAACTTTACACATTCAACTATATCCAATTATTGGAACAAAGGTTTTAGGTTCAATGCTGCTTTGGAAATTAGAAACGATACTAGAACCAATCCTGAATTAGCATACGACTTGCAAAAAGCAGAATTCAAAAATTCAATTATTGATGGCAATAGTCAAATTGAAATTTCATTGAGCCCTAACGGACAACATACATTTAATTATTCCTTTGAAAATTGTTTTATCAAAATCAATGAAAGTAATGCTTCAAATTACCCCGATAACACGGCATTTTTTAGCAATATCATTATGTCCGGAGAACTAGATTATTTTTCACCCATTGATAACGATTTTAGAATAGGATTTGAAAGTGAAGCCTTTAACAAAGGGGATGTAAATACAGCAAACGCTGTACCTTATGATATTTTAGGAGTTTCAAGAATATCTTCTCCAGATTTAGGTGCTTATCAAGCAATTGAAAAGGAATTTTAGTTATAATTCTTATTTGTCTGCAAGATTTTTCGCTCACAAACCCCATAAACATTGATTTTATAAATATATCCTCTGTTTTTATAAGGACATTCTAGGTCAACCTTTTATAACCTATGTTTAATTTCGTGGTACACGCTATATCATTTGAATTATACTTACACCATAATAGACTCTGATGCTGTTTCAAATTTACAGCTACATGCTTTCTTAGATGAGTATGGCGATTTTGAGTGTATAAATACCACGAACAACCCTTCTGATGGTTTAAACGATATTCTTAAATATTCCCCGGATATTGTTTTCATAAACCTAAATAATGACTATGCCTCTGTTTTTTTAATGATTACCGAGATTCATCAATATATGAATCAGCTTCCTATTTTGATCGGTATTGCTACAACCAAGAATTACGCATATGATGCAATCAAAAACGGTTTTTTTGATTACTGGTTGCAACCATTCAATGAATTTGATATTCGTAAATCATTGATGAAGCTTCAAAAGCGCATGCCAAAGGAAAAAGCACCGGCTACCCTATGCTTAAAATCATATAACGATTTTCAATATTTGGACACCAATGATATTTTATATCTAAAGGCAGATAATAATACAACGGAGTTTTTCATGAAAGACGGCACAATTATTAATGCCTATAAGACGTTAAAGACTTTTGAGAATACCTTGCCCAAGAACTTTATGCGTATTCACCAAAGCTATATTGTAAACACCAATTATGTCTCTCGTATAAACTTTGGTAAATCTATATGCGCCATAAAAAAGGTAAACGAAAATATCCCATTCTCTAAATCTTACCGTGAGAATATGGACAATTTAAAAAGCATACTTAACAAAAACACACTTTCTGCCTTAAATTAATAAATTCTCTCAAAATTAGGTCATATACTCACAGAACCTAACCATCCACTCATAGCTGTGATTTTATCAATTGTAACCGGCTTTATCATATTACTTTGGTAGTATAATAAACCTAAAACCCCTTAAAACACACAGTATGAAAAAAGTAACAAGTATTTTAGCAGTAGCAGTAATGGCAGTTGGTATGGCTTCTATGTCATCTCAAAATATATCAAATGAAATTGAGACAAAGAACGATGTTTCTAAAACATTTCAATGTGATGACTGTGATGCACCTTTAGGAGATAGAATTCCACCAAAAAAGATAGCATAAGTATAAATTATTATTACAAAAAAAAGCCTTTAACGTATACGTTAAAGGCTTTTTTTTTTACCTTGGTTTTATTTTTACCCATAAAATCTATACTTGAACAAATTTTACATTTATATAATTGCACTTTTTCTACTATGTTTAAGCTGCTCAAAAACTGAGTCTAGAAAAGAAATTCAATCAGAACTTATATCAAATGATAGTATTACCATTTGGACAGCTGAAAGTTATGAGGCGGACTCTAAGAGAAAATTGGAACTTCAATATAAAGCTTATCAATTCGCAATAAATTCACCTACAGATTCTATAAAAAGCTTACACCTTTCTAACCTCTCTTACAATCAACGGTTTATTTCTGACAGCTCATTATACCGACAAATAAATAAAGAGGCCATTTTAGTTAATCAAAAAATCAAAGATACTTCCGCAATAGCATCAGCATACTGGGATTTAGCTTATTTTTTTGAAAATAAGAAAGTACGGGATAGTGCATTTTTCTATTACTCAGAAGCTCTTAATCTATATAATGAAATTAATTTTAGAGAGCACGTTGGTCGCATGTATTTAAACATGGCAGGTATCCAAATGAAAATCAAAGATTATATTGGCAGCGAAGCCAATACCATAAAAGCAATAGAAAATTTTAAACCCTTAAAAAATAACGAGTACCTATATAGAAGTTACAACATGTTGGGCATAGTTTTAACCGACTTAAAAGAATATGAAAAATCTTTAGCCTATTATAACGAAGCCTTATTTTATCTAGAAAAAATTCCTGACAGTTACATTGATGAGGTTACCGTAATAAACAATATTGGTGTAACTTATAGAAATGACAAACAATATGACAGAGCAATAGATAATTTTGAAATAGTATTAAGAACTATTAATGTATTAACAGAAAAGCCCAGTTTATATGCGCTGGCCCTAAGTAATTTAGCGACTTCAAAACTCTACAAAAAGGATACCTCTAATGTTCGTGACTTATTTAATCAAGCCATAAAAATTAAAAAAGAGGTAAATGATCTTGGAAGTATTGCTACCAGTTATTATAATTACGCAGAATTTGAAGCTTTTGCCCATGACACTACCGCAGCTATCCATAAAGCAAAAGTAGCAGAAAGCTTAGCTATAGAAGGAGAGTCCAATGAACGTCTTTTAAAAACTTGGCAGTACTTAGCCATTTTAGATAAAAATAACGCTTCAGATTATTTCAAAAAATTTACTAAACTAAATGATAGTCTACTATCTGAAGAACGCAAACAACAAAATAGATTTGCCCGTATACGTTTTGAAACTGACGAATTTATTGCAGAAAATATTGAGTTAGAAAGTGAAAAACAGGTGCTGTCCAAGCAAAAGCAAATTTGGATAGGTATTGCTACTGGTTTCTTTTTACTGGGGCTATCTGTCTACATCATTATCAATCAACGTGCAAAAAATCAAAAATTAAGGTTTGACCAGCAACAGCAAGCCAACAATCAAGAGATTTTTAATTTGATGTTAATGCAAAAGCAAAAAGTAGATGAAGTAAAAAGGCTAGAGCAAAAACGAATTTCAGAAGAACTACATGATGGTGTTTTAGGCAAAATGTTGGGTGCTAGAATGATACTAACAGGTTTAAATAAACGTGCCACGGATGAAGCTATTCAAGAAAAATCAAAAGCCCTGGGATCATTACAAGAAATTGAAAATGAAATTAGGTCCATATCACACGAATTAAGCCATAGTGCATACCAAAAAATAAGCAACTTTACAGATTCTGTAGAAACATTACTTGCAAATAACCGTAATACCGAGATTAAAACTATTTTTCATTTTAATGAAGATGAAAATTGGGATAGCTTGGCCGGTGAAATCAAAATTAATGTATATCGAATAATACAAGAAACATTTCAAAATGCTATTAAACATGCCAAATGTTCATTTTTTGAAATTACCTTTTACAGAAATGATGAACAGTTCAATGTAATTATGAGCGATAATGGTATAGGTTATAACGTTAATAAAGGCAGAAAGGGAATAGGAATTAGAAACATTACTTCTAGAATTGACAAACTTAAAGGTACCTTTCATATTGACTCTACTGAGGGTAAAGGCACTACTATTTCTTTAAATATTCCAATCTAAATTGAAAGTAATAAATTTGTCGATAATAATAGTTAAGTTAAAAACGTTTAGTAAATTACATTAGAATCACAACTTATGAACACTGTACGAATTTTAGCGGTAGATGATCATGAAATGACTGCTCTTGGATATAAATATATCTTAGAAGATTCTGAATTTGACAACTTTAATGTTAAAGTTGAAATAGCAACGAACTTCGAAAAAGGAAAGAGCAAAATTGAAATGTCAAAAAGAGCAGTACCTTATGACATTATTTTATTGGACATTCAGTTGTTCTCTCCAGAATCCAAAGACCCAAGAACTGGTATAGATTTAGGTATAGTTGCAAGAAATGAAGTCCCTAAATCAAAAGTTGTTTTCATGTCATCTTACAGTGATAACTACAGAATTAATAACATTTTTAAAACGGTTAATCCTGATGGTTATATGGTTAAATCCGAGATTGATGAAATGTCTCTTAAAACCATGGTTGAAACAATAGCAAACGATTCACCTTACTATACCGCTAGTGCATTATCTGCAATTAGACGAAGAATGTCGACAGACATTGTTATTGATGAGCAAGATCAGAAAATATTATATCATTTATCTCAAGGAATACACACTAGAGACATAGCCCCTTTAATTGGATCTGCAAATACAACTGTTGAAGCTAGAAAAAGGCAACTAAAAGCACTTTTTGACGTTAAGAACGGAAATGACCTTGCCTTAATTAACGAGGCTAAAACAAGAGGATTTCTATAGAATTAGCATATTTTTTAAATTATTGATTTACAGGGTTTTATAAAAATTTAATTCATTTTATAATAATATCCTCTGAAATTCTAAGGTTTTTCTATATCAGATTTTGAAGTTAGAAAAGTATCTTTATGATAAAGAATGCTATAAATTTCTACTCGTATGCCATTTAATTACGAAAATTTTATTAATAATTCTAAATCCGAATATACCAAGGAAATCATTGGTATAGATGAGTTTTTAAAATCGTTAGACTTCCATTATTTCTCTAGTGTTAAGCTAAATAACAAGCATATTACATTTAACTCAATTAGCTTAGTTTTGGAAATTTCCTGCAATTTGGATTTATTAGAACTTCTAGCCCATTTTAACACGGATAGATGGGGGCATAACGGTAAAGAAAAATCTCCACTACAACAAGAATTAGAAATCCTTGACTTAAAAAACAAGTACCATATTGATATTGAGGAACTAACATTCTTTTTAAATGATACAAGTGTTGTTATAAAACGTATTTATGACAAAAGCATACCCACCCAGCTGAATGACATATTAAAACAGATTGCGTTTAATTATGTGTTTCTAACAAGAGGATTAACGCAAAAACCATATGAAATTTTTGTCCCCATTTTTGAAGACACGCTTGAAAACCCGGACAATAACGAAGATGAAATGAATATTGCTCCTAAATCGTACTCTGAATTTTGGGGCATATATCTAGATAAAGATGATGAGGCCTCTATCTATGATGTAAATAAAAATACATATGTAAGTGGTGATTTGGAGTTTTTATCTGAATAAAAACCCCAAATCATTACTAAACTTACTTAGGCATTAAAAATTGGTCTTGTTTTCATCATTTCGTTGACCTTACCTCTAACCTCTTTTATTATTGATTCATTCTCAGGATTCATAATTACCTGATCAATAAATTCAACAACCTTTTCCATATCAGATTCCACTAGACCTCTAGTAGTAATTGCTGCTGTCCCAAATCTAATACCAGATGTTACAAACGGAGATTTGTCATCAAATGGCACCATATTCTTATTTGCTGTGATATCAGCCAACACTAGGGCTTTCTCCGCATCTTTACCAGAAATATCTTTGTTTCTTAAATCAATAAGCATCATATGGTTATCGGTACCATCAGAAATAATATTGTAATCTAGTTTTACAAAGGCCTTAGCCATGGCATCGGCATTTTTCTTTACTTGAGAAATATACGTAGCATATGAATCTGTCAAAGCCTCACCAAAGGCAATTGCTTTACCGGCAATAACATGCTCTAAAGGTCCTCCTTGATTTCCTGGAAAAACCGCTAAATCCAATAATGCCGACATTTTTCTTAAGTTTCCATTCTTAAGTTTTATACCAAACGGATTTTCAAAATCCTTGCCCATCAATATTAAACCTCCCCTTGGTCCTCTTAACGTTTTGTGAGTTGTTGTTGTAACAATGTGACAATGCGGAATTGGATCACTTAAAAGCCCTTTCGCAATTAAACCTGCAGGGTGAGAAATATCTGCAAGTAAAATAGCATTTACACTATCGGCAATTTTACGAAAACGTTCAAAGTCCATATCCCTTGAATAGGCAGATGCACCTGCAATAATCAACTTTGGTTGTTCTTTTGTTGCTATTTCCTGAATTTTATCATAATCCAACCTTCCGGTTTCCTTATCTACTCCATAAAAAACAGGGGTATACAATCTTCCAGAAAAATTTACGGGAGAACCATGCGTTAAATGACCTCCATGTGATAAATCAAAACCTAAAATTTTATCTCCTGGTTTTAAACATGCATGATATACAGCCGCATTTGCTTGTGACCCAGAGTGTGGTTGTACATTCGCATATGCTGCACCAAATAACTCTTTTGCCCTATCTATTGCCAATTGCTCTACTTTATCTACTACTTCACAACCACCATAATACCTCTTTCCAGGGTATCCTTCGGCATATTTATTGGTAAGTACAGAACCTTGAGCCTCCATTACTTGAGGACTTGTAAAATTTTCAGAGGCAATTAACTCAATGCCGTTGATTTGGCGTTGTTTCTCTTCTTCAATAAGATTAAAAATTGTGGTATCGCGTTGCATGTGCTATATCTTTTAAATAAGTGGCAAAAATACAAATAGCACATTTAAAGAAATATAAAAAATGACACAATCACATAACTTATTTATTAAAATAAGTTAATAACTACACCTCTACCAAAGGCTTATGTAAGGACAACTATATGTCGTTTATCGAAAATATACTATTAAGCGTGTTAAAACGTTAATTATAAAATGAATTATGGCACGGCTGTTGAATAACATCTATAAATTTTAAAAATATTAGATATGAAAAAATTTCTACTATTTAGTTTTATTGGACTACTACTGGCTTGTAGTGGCGTAAAGAAAACGCAGGAGGCTCTAAATTCGGGAAATTATGAGACTGCCATTAACAAAGCAGTAATCAATATTGTCGAAAACAAGACCAAAAAAAGCAATCAACAATATATTGTTCTTTTAGAAGAAGGGTTTAAAAAGAATACCGAAAGGGAACTACAGCACATTAAGTTCTTAAAAAAAGATGGTAATGCCGCAAACTTTGAGGAGATATTCAATTCATACAATAGATTAAAATCTATACAAGAGAGAATTCGTCCTTTACTACCATTGCATATTCAAGATGAAGGTAGAAAAGCTCAGTTCAATTTTAAAAATTATGATGACGATATCATAGCCTCAAAAACAGCTTTATCTGAATTTCTATATAACAAAGCAACTACCCTATTGTCAAATGCTAATTATAAATCCGATTATAGAAATGCTTATAGTGACCTTAATTATTTAAATGAAATAAACCCTAACTATAAAGATGTGGTCTCTAAAATTGATGAAGCATACCTAAAAGGGCTAGATTATGTTATTGTGAACATGACCAATAATACAGACCAGATAATTCCAAAAAGATTGGAAGATGAACTTTTAAATTTAAATACGTACGGATTAAATACAAACTGGACAGAATATCATACCAACAGAATTCAAAACCAGTTGTATGATTACCAAATGGAGGTGTCTTTTCAAGATATAAATATTTCTCCTGAACAGATCAGGGAAAAACAAATAAGTAAAGAAAAACAAATTAAGGATGGTTATACTTTTGTTGAAGATCAAAATGGCAATGTTGTTGCTGACAGTCTTGGCAATAGTATTAAAGTGGATAAGTTTAAAACTGTTAGATGTGATTTTTACCAATTTACGCAATTTAAAAGCGCACAAGTTACAGGTGTCGTAAGCTTTATCGACTTAAAAAAACAACAAAAAATTAATCAATATCCTTTATCTAGTCAATTTGTATTTGAGCATGTTTATGCCAATTACGATGGGGATAAAAGGGCTTTAGATAATGACTTGGTTTCTTTATTACAATTGGCCAGAGTACCATTTCCCAGTAATGAACAAATGGTTTATGATGCCGGTGAAGATTTAAAGAACAATCTTAAAAACATACTTAATAATCAACGCTTTAATTAAAAAAAAGCCCCGTAATTACGGGGCTTTTTTTATACATATTGATGTATATTTATTTCTGAAATTGACCCATGTGAATCATGTACCACTACTTCCCCATTTTTTATGATCAAAAGTTGTGGAGATTGATGGGTTACCCCAAATTCTGACGCAACACCATTAGAGACATCCCTGTGAGCTAGTAGATCCAGAAAATACAAATCCATTTGTCCTTCTTCCAAACTATAACTGCCTTTAAACATATTTAAAACCATTCTGCTTATTCCACACGTGGTAGAATGCTTAAATATGAGTTGGGGCTTACTATTTGAAGCTTCCTTAATATCCTTTAACTGATCTATAGATGTCAAAGATATCCAAGGTATATTAGATGAATTATCACCTTCCCCACTCTTTGAACCTCCAAATAATCCACCAAATAATCCCATAAAATCCTTAATTTAAAATTGTTTTCCAATTACAGTAAAACTGACTAAATGTCGTTTGTTTAAGCCAAAAATACGCCATTTTGTCTTGCAATCTTAAATGGTAAGATTGTTGAAATACCATGTTCAAAAGTATTACAATAAACTAAAATTAAAGATAATGAACATAAATAATTTCACAATAAAATCACAAGAGGCTATTCAACAAGCCCAGCTGATTGCCCAAAATTTCGGACATCAGCAAATTGAAAACGAACATCTATTCAAAGCTCTTTTAGGCGTAGAGGAAAATGTAATGCCTTTTTTAATTAAAAAATTAGGCATCAACTTTTCTTTGGTTCAACAAATTCTTGATAAAGAGCTATCCAGTTTTCCTAAAGTACAAGGTGGTGAGTTGCAATTTTCTAGAGAAGGTGGTAAAACTTTAAATGAAGCCAGTATTATTGCCAAAAATATGGATGATGAATACGTATCCATTGAACATCTCTTTTTAGCTATTTTAAAATCCAAAAGTAAAATAGCCCAGATTTTAAAAGATCAAGGTGCCACCGAAAAGCATTTGGTTTCAGCAATTAATGAATTGCGAAATGGTGAAAAGGTTACTTCCCAAAGCGCAGAAGACAGTTATAACTCCTTAAAGAAATATGCCAAAAACTTAAATGAGTTAGCTGATAGCGGTAAATTAGATCCGGTGATCGGGCGTGATGAAGAAATTCGCAGAATCCTACAAATACTATCTAGACGCACCAAAAACAACCCTATTTTGGTGGGTGAACCAGGTGTAGGTAAAACAGCAATTGTAGAAGGTTTGGCCCATAGAATTATTCAAGGAGATATTCCAGAAAACTTAAAAGATAAGGTAATTTATTCTCTAGACATGGGTGCCTTAATTGCAGGTGCAAAATATAAAGGTGAGTTTGAAGAGCGCCTTAAGGCCGTTATTAAAGAAGTTGTTAGTGCAGATGGCAATATCATCCTTTTCATTGATGAAATCCATACACTAATTGGAGCTGGTGGTGGCCAAGGAGCTATGGATGCGGCAAATATTCTTAAACCTGCTCTTGCCAGAGGAGAGCTTCGCTCTATTGGTGCAACAACTTTAGATGAATACCAAAAGTATTTTGAAAAGGATAAAGCCCTAGAACGAAGATTTCAAAAAGTCATGGTAGATCAACCAGATACAGAGAGTGCCATATCAATTCTTAGAGGTATTAAAGAAAAATATGAAGCACATCATAAGGTACGTATTAAGGATGAGGCCGTAATTTCTGCCGTTGAGCTTTCTCAACGTTATATTACCAATAGGTTTTTGCCAGATAAAGCAATTGACCTAATGGATGAAGCTGCCTCTAAATTAAGAATGGAAATCAATTCTAAACCAGAGGAATTAGATGTGCTTGATCGCAAGATCATGCAGATTGAAATTGAGATCGAAGCCATAAAAAGAGAAAATGATAAACAAAAGCTACAGGTTTTAAACCTAGAGCTTGCAAACATTAAGGAAGAACGAAATAAAATTTTTGCACAATGGGAAAGTGAAAAATCTGTAGTTGACAATATACAACAGACAAAACAGGATATTGAAAATTTCAAAGCTGAAGCAGAACGTGCGGAACGTAATGGTGATTATGGTCAAGTTGCGGAAATCAGATACGGTAAAATAAAGGAAGCGCAAGAGAAACTTACACAATTACAAGACGACCTTAGCAATCAACAACACTCGGGAACATTGATTAAAGAGGAAGTCACCAGTGATGATATTGCCGAAGTTGTAGCTAAATGGACAGGTATACCTGTGACCAAAATGCTGCAAAGTGAGCGTGAAAAACTATTGAAGCTAGAAAGTGTACTTCATAAAAGGGTTGTAGGACAAGAAGAAGCCATTGAGGCCGTATCCGATGCAATTAGAAGAAGTAGAGCTGGTTTACAAGATGCAAAGAAACCAATTGGATCATTCCTTTTCTTAGGTACTACTGGCGTCGGTAAAACCGAGCTTGCCAAAACGCTTGCCTCATATTTATTTGATGATGAAAATGCCATGACTAGAATTGATATGAGCGAATATCAAGAAAGACACTCAGTTAGTAGATTAGTTGGTGCACCTCCTGGATATGTGGGGTATGACGAAGGCGGACAATTGACGGAAGCCGTGCGAAGAAGACCTTACTCCGTTGTTCTATTAGATGAAATTGAAAAAGCACACCCAGATACTTTCAATATTCTATTGCAAGTATTGGATGAAGGCAGGTTAACGGATAATAAAGGTCGTGTTGCAGATTTCAAGAATACTATTATTATCATGACCAGTAACATGGGGAGCGATATTATACAGGAAACCTTTGAAAATACTGATGATGTTTATAGCGCATCTGAAACCGCAAGAATTGAAGTTCTTGGACTTTTAAAGAAAACGGTTAGGCCCGAGTTCATTAACAGAATTGATGACATTGTAATGTTCACACCTTTAACCAAGGATAACATTAAAGAAATTGTTAGACTTCAATTAGAGCATTTAAAGAAAATGCTTGATAAGCAGCAGATAACTCTTGACGCTACAGAAGAAGCTATCGATTACTTGGCAGAAAAAGGTTTTGACCCACAATTTGGTGCAAGACCGGTTAAAAGAACCATTCAGAAAGAGGTACTTAACAATATGTCCAAATCTCTTTTAAGTGGAGAAATCAAATCTGACAGTATTGTGTTGTTAGATGCTTTTGATAACAGTTTAGTATTTAGAAATCAAGAGGATATTACCGTTTAATTTAAACAATGAGAATAAATGGCGTTCATATTTTTATATGGACGCTTTTTTTTATGCACATTATATACCATACAGTATAGATTTTTTTATATTCGCATAAAACAGTCTTATATGTCCACAAAAGCCGAAAGAACTACCGCTTATATTATTGAGACTGTCGCACCTGTTTTTAACAAACATGGTTACGTAGGTACCAGTATGAGCGACTTAACAGAGGCCACCAATCTTACTAAAGGTGCTTTGTATGGGAATTTTGAAAATAAAGAGGCTTTGGCCTTAGCTGCATTTGAATTTAATAGAAATCTACTTCTCACTGCTATAGATGAACATCTGTCAATTGATGGAAATGCTATGGGAAAGATCAAGAATTTAATAGAATTCTATAAAAAATATGACGTATTCACTTTAAATATGGGAGGTTGTCCTATTTTAAATGTTGGTATAGACGCTCAACATAACAACAGATTACTTGCCGCTGCCGCTAAAGAAACCATTAAGGAAATTGAAGGTAAAATTGCCTTGGTTTTTGAAAATGGAATAAATGGTGGTGAATTCAAATTACCGGTTACACCATTACAGTTTTCAAAGCAATTGTTCACTATAATACAAGGATCCATTGCAATGGCTACTTTGACCAAAGACCGTAAATATCTATTAAATACGGTTAGCTATTTAGAAGTGCTTATAAAAAGAGAACTGAAATAAGCTGTTACTTATTTCAGTTCTAACCAAGGGTGTATTTTGTAAGAGATAAAGTTCTTTACTCACCTGTAACCCTGAATATCCAGATTTTATCGGTGTACTTACCATTCAATTTAGAGTCTCTTGCTTGTCTCGCATCTTTGATAAAATCAAACTTAGCTAAGTATACATAATTATATTTATTCTTTTCCCTAAAGAAAGATTTGGCACTTATCCCTCTTTTTTTCATGTCTGCCAAGAAAGCATCCAAGTATTTTTTAGTTCCGAAAACGTTGGCAATCAAATAATACCCCGGTTCCAAAGCACCCTCTTTGGTAACTTCTTCATATTTTTCGCCAGCTTTTACTTCCACGACCTCATTTCTCATTGCCAAAGCCTTACTTTCAGCTATAGAATCTTGTCTTCTTTGCTGTGCCAATGCAACCGCTTCTGCCTTGCTCTTCATTACGGCCGCTATGGAGTCTTTTTGCCTTTGTTGCTGCAAAGCCTTTGCTTCTGCCAAAGCTTGCTCTGCTTTGGCATTCTCTAGCGAGTCACGCTTTCTTTTAATATCCCTTTTAGATTGTTTAACTGCCAAATCTGATTGTCTAGATGCATTTTGAATAGAATCTTTTATCCTTTTACTTTCTATAAGCGCTAAACGTTCTTGTTTTTTAGACTCACGTTTTAGAGCCAATTTTTCCGCTTTGGTCAATTCAGTAGTAGCCACTTCAATTTCCTCTTGCTGACCAAGTAATTCTTCCTTATTTTTCTCCTCAGCAATTAATTGCTCTTCAAGCTCTTCTGCCGGTGTCTGTTGTTTTCCTAATTTATAAGAAGTGACCAACTCAAATGTAGGATCTTGACCCTTTAAATCTGAACTTGTACCCACTTCAACCAATGCACCAAAAGATAATCTCTTAAAGAAACGACCACCAATACCACCTGAAAATCCATAAAAACTATTATACCCAGCTTGCGCCCAATATTTATTAGTTGTCAATAAGGTGATTAACCCGATTTGATTATCCAATCCTGGAATTGTTTTATAATACAGCATTGGTCTAAATACTGAACCATCATCACTACTTAACACACTTACAGGAAAATCGTAACTTACCAATGCCTGAAACATCCTATCATCAGGACTAGTGTTACGTTCGTTAGTGGTAAAATTATAATCGAACAAATTTTCAGAAGTCAACCCAATATTAAATCTATCGATACTTAAATTTATACCGGGAGCCATTTGTAGTATAAAATCATTTTCAGCGGAGGTCTGTATAGGATTAGGAACAAAAAAACGATCGTCAGCTAATTTTTGTTGAAAGGCAAAAACATTTAACCCAACCCCTAAGAAGATATCTTCACCAAGTGCAATATTATACGCATAATTTAAGTTTGCCCCTGTATTTAAAAAAATACCCGTATTGTGTTGAAAAAAGCCAATACCAGCAGCCGAAACATCATTTAATCTAGCTGTATAATTTAAAAAGAGAGAAGTTGGATCACCGTCATAAGTTTGCCACTGCCATCTAGACCAAAATGCTAAAGAAGATGGATTATTACGGTCTAAACTATATGCAGGGTTTACTATACTCCCGTTGTATTCAGTTAAGTTTTGTTGCCTAAAATCGGTAGGAAGTACTACTTCCTGAGCCTTAAGACCAAGAACTACAAAACCAATAAGAAGTGTCCCACAAAATTTTTTCATATGCAAAAAAACAAAAATTAGACTATTTATAGTACTATTTTGAAGTAATTTTAGTTATTAAATTAATACACCAAACATATTTTCATGAAAGCATTCAAATATATCCTTTTTATTTTGCTGGCTATCAATCTTTCTTGCAAAGATGAACCCACCATTGATAAATCTCAAGAAGAAACTTCCATTTCTACTTTTTACTTGATAAGGCATGCGGAAAAAGATAGAAGCAATCCTGATGATGCAGACCCAGAATTAACGCAGCAAGGTTTGGGAAGAGCCATGCACTGGGCAGAAATATTGGCAGACGTAGAATTAGATGCCATATATTCCACTGATTATAATAGAACGTCTATGACCGCTGCTCCAACTTCGGTAAAACAGAATATAGATGTTCAATATTACGACCCAACCTTAATTGATATTGCCCAATTTAAAAGCGAAAATTTAAATAAGAACGTTTTAATTGTAGGACATAGTAATACAACACCTGAGTTTGTAAACAAGTTAATTGACGAACAAAAATTCTATAGTATTGACGACAGTGAAAACGGCACTTTATTTATAGTTAAAATCACTAATGGCACACCTTCTGTGGATAAACTCATATTTAACTGCAACTGTCCAAAATAATACTATTTTATCCGATTAATACGTGTAAATAGTTACAAAAGATCAAATCATTAAATGAATAGTTCTTACTTTTGTAGGTAATGCAGAATACAATAAACATTAAGAACAAAAGAGCTCGTTTTGAATATGAGCTACAGGACAAGTTCACGGCAGGTATCGTTTTGGCCGGTACCGAGATCAAGGCCATTAGAGAAGGTCGTGCATCAATTTCGGAAAGCTTTTGTGAATTTAACGACAATGACGAACTATTTGTAATCAATATGCAAATAGACGAGTATTCACATGCATCGCATTTTAATCATAAACCTAAAGCGGAACGTAAATTACTTCTTCAGAAAAGAGAACTTAAAAAGCTTAGCAAAGAAGTAAAAACATCTGGTCTTACTATAGTTCCACTTAGAGTATTTATAAATGACCGCGGACTAGCAAAAATGCAGATAGCACTAGCAAAGGGTAAAAAACTCTACGACAAAAGAGAAACCATTAAGGATCGAGATAACAAAAGAGATCTTGACCGTATTAAAAAGAACTTTAATAATTAGTTCTTATTTTCCAATAAGGGTACAAATCTAAAAGACCCGTATTCTGTCTTTGAAAATTCTTTTTCCGTAGTTCTGACGAAAAGGGTCATTATTTGTTCTTCAAAACCAATAGGGATTACTAACCTGCCCCCCACTTTTAATTGTGACAACAATGCTTTGGGTACCTCTGGTGCACCTGCAGTAACAATGATACGATCAAACGGAGCTTCTTTGGGCAAGCCTTTATATCCATCACCAAAAATCACCTGCTTTGGTCTATATCCCATTTTTTTGAAAAAAATATTGGTTTTTTTAAAAAGTTCCAATTGTCGTTCAATGGTATACACCTTCACCTTAAGTTTTAATAGAACCGCTGTTTGATAACCACTACCTGTACCGATCTCCAATATTTTTTGACCAGGCTCTACTTGTAATAACTCTGTTTGGAAAGCTACGGTATAAGGGTGTGAAATAGTTTGGTTTGCAGCAATGGGAAATGCCTTGTTTTGATAGGCATGACCTTCAAAGCTACTATCCATAAACAAATGTCTTGGTATTTGCCTTACGGCGTCCAGGACCTTTTTATCTGCTATTCCTTTGTCAATCAATACTTGCGCTAGGTGGTTGCGCATTCCCCTGTGTTTTAAGGTATCTTTCAATGGTAGTCGGTTTGTTCTTCAAAGTTAACAAAGTTCTTTTAACGATGGAAGAACCTATTAAAACTAATATCCATTTTTTGATAAAATTGAAATAACCGATAACCTAAAAGTACCTAACTATGCGTATTTTTGGGGAAAACGATACAAATGTTAAAAGTTGGTGTTTTAGGAGCGGGGCATCTAGGTAAGATTCACCTGAGACTCCTAAATGATTCTAAAAAATATGAACTTATCGGTTTCTACGATGCCGATAGTACAAATGGCGAAAAAGTTAGCAAGGAATTCGGATATACCTATTTTGAAAAGCTTGAAGATTTAATGAATGCCGTAGACGTGGTGGACATTGTTACCCCTACCCTTTCTCATTATGAATGTGCCAAACAGGCCATAGAAAAGGGCAAGCATATTTTTATAGAAAAACCCATTACCCATACAATAGAAGAAGCAAACTCTCTATTGGCCTTAGAACAAGAATATAACGTTAAAGGTCAAGTTGGCCATGTTGAGCGTTTTAACCCTGCATTTACAGCTGTAAAACACGCTATAAAAGACCCAATGTTCATTGAGTCCCATAGATTGGCAGAATTTAACCCAAGAGGTACAGATGTACCAGTTGTTTTAGATTTAATGATACACGATATAGATGCTATTTTAAGTGTCGTTAATTCTGAAGTTGTGCAGGTTAATGCGAGCGGGGTATCTGTAATAAGTCAGTCCCCAGATATTGCAAACGCTAGATTGGAATTCGAAAATGGTTGTGTAGCCAATTTAACGGCAAGTAGAATTTCATTAAAAAATATGCGTAAGTCGCGTTTCTTTCAAAAGGATGCCTATATCTCAGTAGATTTTTTGGAAAAGAAAGTTGAAGTGGTCAAAATGAAAGACGCTCCTAAAGAACCTGGTGATTTTGATATGATCCTTCAAAATGCTGAAGGAATAAAGAAGCAGATATATTTTGAAAATCCGTCCATTGAAACCAACAACGCCATTTTAGACGAATTAGAATCTTTTGCCGAAGCCATTGAAAACAATTCAACACCAGTTGTTAGTTTAAAACAGGGCACACAAGCATTAAAAGTAGCTTTACAAATTATCGCAGCATTCAATCCAAAAAAAATATGAATAAAATAGCAGTTATAGGTGCTGGTACTATGGGTAACGGAATAGCTCATGTATTTGCGCAAAGCGGATTTCAAGTTCACCTAATAGATGTTTCGCAAGAAGCACTTGACAAAGGTTTAAGTACTATTGCCAACAATTTAGATCGTATGGTGGCAAAAGAAAAAATAACCAATGACGACAAGACAAATACATTGGCCAACATTACACTGTTTACTGAATTAAAAACAGGGGTAAAAAATGTAGACCTTGCCATAGAGGCAGCCACAGAAAATGTAACTATAAAACTGAACATTTTTAAGGAGCTAGACGCTGTCTGTAACAACAATACAATTTTAGCCTCAAATACATCATCAATTTCCATTACGCAAATAGCAGCTGTAACCAATAGAGCTGACAAGGTAATAGGTATGCACTTCATGAATCCTGTTCCAATAATGAAGCTAGTTGAAATCATTCGTGGTTATAGTACTTCTAACGAGACGACTAACATTATTATGGAACTTTCTAAAAAATTAGGAAAAACACCTACCGAGGTTAATGACTATCCTGGTTTTGTAGCAAACAGAATATTAATGCCAATGATCAATGAGGCCATAGAAACATTACATCATGGTGTTACAGGCGTAGAAGAAATTGACACGGTAATGAAACTTGGAATGGCGCACCCCATGGGACCTCTCCAATTAGCAGATTTTATTGGTTTAGATGTATGCCTTTCTATTTTGAACGTTATGTACGATGGATTCAAAAACCCAAAATATGCGCCTTCCCCATTATTGATAAATATGGTTATGGCCGGAAAGAAAGGTATAAAATCCGGTGAAGGATTTTATGATTATGCCGAAAGCAAAAAAGCCGAGGTGGTATCAAGTCAATTTAAAACTAAGTAGTAGTTGAAATCAAGTGTATGTCCATAAAAGAAAATCTTTTAGCTGTTAAAAAAACCATACCCAATTCCGTAACATTGGTTGCCGTATCTAAAACAAAACCTATTTCTGATATTCAAGAAGCGTATGACCAAGGCCAGCGTATTTTTGGAGAGAACAGGGTGCAAGAAATGACCGAAAAATGGGAGAAAATGCCAAAAGATATTGAATGGCATATGATAGGTCACCTTCAACGAAATAAGGTAAAGTACATGGCTGAATATGTTAGTTTGGTTCATGGTGTAGATAGTCCAAGACTTTTAGCCGAAATCAACAAACAAGCTGAAAAACATAATAGAACCATACCATGTCTTTTACAAGTTCACATTGCTGAGGAAGACACCAAATTCGGATTTAACGAAGAAGAATTGCTAGACTTAGTACGCAACGAAAATTTCAAATCGCATAAAAATGTAAAAATAGTGGGATTAATGGGTATGGCTACTTTTACCGAAAATATGAATCAGGTAAGGCGTGAGTTCAAAAGCTTACATTCGCTATACTTAAAACTTAAAAGTGAATATGCAGATTTTACAACGCTTTCAATGGGCATGAGCGGTGACTACCAAATTGCAATTGAAGAAGGTAGTACTATGGTACGTATAGGAAGTAGTATCTTTGGCTCCAGAAATTAACGCTAAAAACTACCGCCGTCCAAAACAGATAATTATACATGTACGCAATTTTAGATATTGAAACCACGGGAGGAAAATTTAATGAGGAAGGAATTACTGAAATTGCTATTCACAAATTTGATGGTCAAAAAGTAGTAGACAAGTTCATAAGCCTAGTAAACCCCGAGAAAGAGATTCAGCCTTTTGTAGTAAAACTTACTGGGATTAACAGTAAAATGTTGAGAACTGCACCTAAGTTTTACGAAGTAGCCAAACGAATAATAGAAATTACGGAAGATACCGTTATTGTAGCCCATAATGCACAGTTCGACTACAGAATCTTAAGGACAGAGTTTAGGCGCCTAGGGTACAATTTTGAACGCAAAACGCTTTGTACCGTAGATCTTTCAAAATTATTACTGCCAGATGCAGAATCCTATAGTTTAGGAAAATTGGTAAGATCCTTGGGCATACCTGTTAGTGACAGGCACCGGGCAAATGGCGATGCTTTGGCTACGGTCAAACTTTTTAAGCTCTTATTGGCCAAAGATTCTGAAAAGATTATCATCAAAGACGCTATTAGAAAAGAAACCCAAGGGGAACTGTCTGAAAAGCAATTGGATATCGTAAGAGACCTACCCAATGAAACCGGAGTGTTCTATATGCACAATAAGGACGGGGACATTATTCACCTTAGTAAAACCAGTGATCTAAAGAAAAAGGTGAATCAAATCTTTACCAAGTCCAACCAAAAATTTAAAAAGCTCGCCAAAGAAACCAAGAAAGTAACTTATGAACTCACTGGGAATGACTTGGTAGCAATTTTAAAAGAACATCAAGAACTGCTTAAAATAAGGCCTAAATACAGCACCATTCCTAAAAAACGAATGTACAGTCATGCAATTTGCACAACTATTGATGAACATGGGTATTATAAGTTAAAAATAGAGCCTTATAGAGAATGTAAAGAACCTCTAGGTCTTTTTAACGGTGTATTTAGTGCAAAAAATTATCGTTATAAGATTACTAAGGAGTTTGGTCTGTGCGAGAAACTAAATGGCATTAGCGAAGCTAGAAATAATTGCTCAGGTTATGATGAAGGCACGTGCCTAGGAGCATGTATCAACAAAGAAGATGTAGCCGAGTATAACAAAAGGGTAACCGCGGCAATAACCAAAAACAGTATTAAGGGCAACAAGGTTTTGATAATAGACAAAGGCAGGGAAATAGGCGAACAAAGTGCTATTTTACTTAAAAACGGATCTTTGGTAGGTTTAGGTTTCTATGATTTGAACCATCAAATAAATAATATTCATATCTTAGAAAGTATAATTACCCCTATGAACGGTACACGAGATGCCAATTATCTAATTGAATCTTACTTAAGAAAAAAACGAGTACTTAAAATATTGGAATTAAACGATTAGTTTGAAAGAAGACCAAAAATTATCTCCATGGAAACAAAAACTTCATGAAATCATTTATGAAGCAGATACCCCTATGGGTAAATTGTTCGATATTATTTTGTTCATCATCATTATTTTCAGTGTTATACTTATAATGCTGGAAAGCGTAAAAGCTATAGATGCAGAATATCATGAAACACTATTTATATTAGAATGGTTGGTAACTATTTTCTTTACTATTGAATATATCGCAAGAATTATATGCATTAAAAAACCAAGTAATTATATATTCAGTTTTTATGGTATTATTGATTTTTTATCCACTATACCATTATATATCTCCTATATTTTTGCGGGTTCTCAGGTGCTTTTAGCGGTTAGAGCATTTAGGTTACTACGTGTTTTCAGAATATTAAAATTAGCACGTTTTCTTGGTGAAGCATCGCAACTGAAAAGAGCATTAAAAGCAAGTAGGGCAAAAATCACGGTATTTCTATTTGCCGTTCTTATTGCATCAGTTATGATGGGTACTTTAATGTACTTGGTTGAAGGTGACGAAGCTGGGTTTACAAGCATACCTACTAGCATATATTGGACTATTGTTACACTTACTACTGTTGGTTATGGAGACATTGCCCCTATAACACCACAAGGCCAAGCTATTGCTACCATTATTATGTTATTGGGTTATGGTATTATTGCCGTACCTACAGGTATGGTAACCGCTGAGTTTGCAAAACAAGGTAAAGACACCTCTACTCTAAAGAATTCTGGCAGCTATGTACATGTTAACACACAGTGTTGCCCAACATGCACCAAAGAGGGTCATAGAGATGATGCTACCCATTGTTATAATTGTGGATCTTTACTTAATGAATAATATTTTAATTTCTGTAGTGGGGCCAACTGCCATTGGCAAAACCAAATTAGGTATTCTATTAGCAAATTATTTCAAGACCGAAATTATATCTGCGGATTCTAGACAGTTCTTTAAAGAAATGAATATTGGCACCGCTGTTCCCGATAAAGAAGAACTAGCACAAGCCAAACACCATTTTATACAACATAAAAGTATCTTAGAAACATATACGGTAGGCGATTTTGAACGAGAGGCTTTACAAAAACTATCTCACCTCTTTGAAAAACACAAAGTAGTAATTATGGTTGGCGGCAGTGGTCTTTATGTAAATGCAATAACAGAAGGATTAAATAATTTCCCCACAGTAGACCCAAACATTCGTAAACAATTGAACGCCGAATTAGAAAATTCTGGGATAGCTGCTTTACAGACAAAACTCAAGGAATTGGACCCAACCTATTACGGCAAAGTAGATATCAACAATCCGCAACGTGTCATTAGGGCGCTTGAAGTTACTATTGGCAGCGGTACACCCTACTCTTCTTTTGTAAATCAACCTAAGGAAAAAAGAAATTTCAATGTTTTAACTATTGGACTAAAGGCGGAAAGACCTATAATTTACGACCGTATCAATAAACGAGTTGATTTAATGATCGATAACGGGTTATTGGAAGAGGCAAAGAATATGCTAGCTTTTAAAAACTTGAATGCCCTACAAACCGTTGGATATAAAGAATTATTCAAGTATTTTGAAGGAGATTGGACTTTAGACTTTGCCGTTTCAGAAATTAAAAAAAATACCAGAAGATTTGCAAAGAGGCAACTTACTTGGTTCTTGCGCAATAAAAATACCATTTGGGTCAATTATGATTATGAACCTAAAAAGCTTTTAAATGAAATTGACGATGAAATTAAAAAACTAAAGCATGGTTAAAAAACAGATTCTATATGTAATGGGTGTTTCGGGCAGCGGAAAGTCTACTATTGGGAAATTATTGGCCAATAAACTACAGTTTCCGTTTTTTGATGGTGATGATTTTCATCCAGAAGCGAACGTAAAGAAAATGAAAGCAGGTCACCCCTTAAATGATGATGATCGCCAAGGCTGGTTAGAAAAATTAAATGAGGTAGCAATAGAAAATTTAGCTACTGGTGCCGTAATTGTATGTTCTTCCCTTAAAAAAAAATATAGAACTATTCTTAGTAAGAATTTAGAGGACAAGCATAAGTTCGTTTATTTAGAAGGAAGTTTTGACCTTATAGACAAAAGGTTGAGTGCAAGAAAAAATCATTATATGCCCGCGGGACTACTACAATCTCAATTTGATATTCTTGAAGTACCTTTAGAGGCAATTACCGTATCAATTGACCAAGAACCCAATGATATTGTCAACGACATTATGAGAAAGCTCTAAAACAAAAAAGCATCCAATAAATTGGATGCTTTTTTAGTATCTGGAATAGTGAATTATTCACCTTCTGTCTTTACGACCAAACGGAATCCTTCACCGTGAATATTTAAAATCTCAACAGTATCATCTACTTTTAAATACTTACGTAATTTGGCTATATAAACATCCATACTACGAGAAGTAAAGTAGTTATCATCTCTCCAAATCTTTGTTAATGCCAATTCTCTTGGCATAAGATCGTTTTCATGTAAGGCCAACAAACGTAACAATTCATTCTCTTTTGGAGATAATTTTATTGATTCTTCATCTTTGTACTTCAAGAATCTTAATTTAGAATTCAAATGGAAACCACCAATAGTAAATTCAAATTTCTTACTGTCCGCCAATCCGTTAGAAGCCTTTCTTTGAAGAATAGCTTTTAGCTTCATTAACAATACCTCAGAATCAAATGGTTTATTCAAATAATCATCTGCACCTGCCTTATACCCTTTAAGAACATCTTCTTTCATTGTTTTCGCCGTCAAGAAAACAATTGGCACGTTCTCATTCTTTTCACGAATCTCCTTCGCCAAGGTAAAACCATCTTTATAAGGCATCATAACATCCAATATACAGATGTCATAATTATCTTTTTTAAACTTCTCAAAACCTTCCATTCCATTCTTAGCCAAGGTGACATCGAAATCGTTCATTGACAAATAATCTTTCAACACAATTCCAAAATTTGGATCGTCCTCAACTAAAAGTATCTTCTTGTTTATTGTTTCCATATTTTTTTATATTAACGGCAATTTGATGTAAAATGTACTTCCTTTTCCTTTTTCACTTTCGGCATAAACTTCGCCTTGGTGGTCTTCTACTATTTTCTTTACGTAAGCCAGTCCTAATCCGTGACCTTTAACGTTATGTATATCTCCAGTGTGTTCTCGATAGAATTTTTCAAATACTTTCTTGACTACACCTTTACTCATACCAGCTCCTTGATCTTGAACTTTAATTATGATATAGTTTTTAGCTCGTTCTGTGAACACATCTATTTTTGGTGCATCTTCAGAGTACTTAATGGCATTATCCAACATATTGACAATTACATTCGTAAAATGCATCTCATTCGCCAATACTTCTGAACGTTCCGCATCTAAATGAGTGTGAATATAACCGCCCCGATCATCTACGATCAATTCTACGTGGGTAATTGCATCTTCTATAATGTCGTGCACATTAACCCTATCCTTACTAATATCCAGCTGATTTTTTTCCAACTTAGATATTCTTAGAACGTTTTCTACTTGGGCATGCATACGTTTGTTCTCATCACGTATCATCTGCAAGTACCTTAAAACCTTTTCTTGATCAACAATTATCTTAGGATTCCTGATTGCCTCAACAGCTAAATTAATGGTCGCAATGGGAGTTTTGAACTCATGCGTCATGTTATTAATAAAATCAGTTTTAATTTCAGATATCTGTTTCTGACGGATCAACTGATATATTGCCCCTGCATAAGCTACCACAATAATAATGGTAAACAATAATGAAAGCATTGCCAGACCTAAAATAGACTGCACCAAGAAACGTTTTTTCTTAGGAAACGAAACTAACAAATCGAAATTTGAAACCCCTTCAAAATCTACGAACATAGGAGATTTATAGATATTTGCTTCGGCATATTTAAACTTAGATGACTTTACTTTGGTAGGTAAGCCATTACTGTACACACCATATTCAAAAGAGATATCTACACCTCTATTCTCAAGTTCACGCTGTAATAACAACTCTATCTCTTGTTTTGATACACGTTTATGAATTGGAACGCGTTTGGCATGAACCATAAACATTTCTTCCATTGCGGCCTTTTCCATTTTATTAAGACCTCCAATTTTCTCAATTCGTTGAATAGGATTTAAACGCGGTGTATTTCCTTCTAAATCAAAATCTTCTTTAAAAATAGAAGTAGTTCGTTTACTGGTATAATTTTTAATGATGGTAGTATCCGCACCATCACTACTATCAAAGAACGTAGACGAGATTCCGTAATCCTCTTCTAAAATACCGTGCTCATACAGTAAGATTTCGTTAGAATTGATATCTCGATCAATAAAGAAAAAATTTGTAAGCTGTGCCCCTTTTAGTTCACCACCTGCACTATCCTTCGCATGTAAATATCTATCGAAGTAATTTTTTGATTCTCTTTCCGTAATCTTATTGGTAACACTGTTCAACGCTTCTGAAACACTGCTTGAAAACTGTTCTTCACTACTATCAATGGATTTGCTTATCCAAAAACTTTGAACGAAAATCAGACCAATAAGTGAAAGGCTCATTAAAACTACTAAGAGCACAAATAACTTTTTGTTCATTGGGGGATAAAATTAAAGATTTAACAGTTAGACGATAGTACGTTTAACCTAACCTTAACAAAAATGTTAAAATTGCTAAATTACTAGCAATCAGTTATGATTGCAGCGTGTACTTGAAGGACAATTGACCTAGTTCTTTCTATGTCAATATTTTCTATAACGAAATCACTTAAGTTCAATTTCTCTTCATCGTCCATTTGATTGTTCATTCTGGCAATTACTTGTTCCCTTGTTCCATTATCCCTACTTACTACCCGTGAGATACGTTCTTCTTTTGGCGCGGTGACCAAAATAATACTATCGTATAAATGCCGCGCATTATTTTCGAACAACAAGGCCGTTTCTTGAATTACATAACAATACTCTTGCTCACCTGTCCATTTAAGAAAATCTTCTCTAACTACCGGATGCACAATAGCATTAAGCTGCGCTAACAAAGTGGTATCATTGAACACCTTTTTTGCGATATATGCTCTGTTTAACTTTTCTTCATGGTAAGATTCTTTACCCAAAAAAGCAATAATTTGATTTTTTATCTCCGCAGATGTATTCATTAATTTTTTTGCTCGCTCGTCTGAATTGTAAACGGGAACACCCAACTCTAAAAACATTTTGGACACAGTAGATTTACCACTGCCTATACCACCGGTTAGACCTACCACTTTCATTCTCTTCGCAAAATAAATTCTACCTCATTAACACTTAGAACAACATTATGCAATGTTTTAGGATATTGTACCAGTTGAATTGACAACCTATTACCGGTTTCTTTATTGGTTTTAGCGTAATCTGCCTCAACAACAAAATCCTCTTCTTCCAATTCTTTTAAATGATCTAGTGTACCTTGACAGCGTACTTCCACTACCTCTGGAAACGTACGCACTTGAACATTATCAGGTAGATTAATTACTTGTACAGGAACGGCTAACACCTTTTCAGAAAACTTCACCACTTTACCTGAGATTTGTACTTTGTGGTCAGAAAACGAAGTGCCATTCAAATTTTTTGGCAAGTTTAGATCCACGTCTTCAACAAAGGTACTATTTAAATTGTCTTTTATAACTTTCATTGACCTTACAACTCTTATGGAATCAATCTGGCTTTTTGGACCAGAAACTTGTATTGAATCTGGATCTACCTTAATGTCTCCTTCAAGTATATGGTTTGCAGAAAAATCTAGTTGCAATACCGCCTCAACCGGTATTTTCTTAGTCTCCAAAGAAGTAAAATCAAAATAAATGGCATCACTTTCAAAATCTACCAAAGCACTTGAATTACTCAATTGAGCTTCTAATTGTATTCTTATTTGATCAGAGGTGAGGTAATATCTATCATTGTTATACATTACCTTACTCACATCTAATTGAATGTGTTTAGGCTTTAATTCATAGCCTAAAAATTGAAATCCGACAGCTTTTAATCTTACAGCTATTTCATCTTTAGGGCTAGTTGCCAGTAAAAAATCATCTGGTATATTAATATATTCAACTTTAAAACTGGTGTTACTTGTATATGTTAAAGACAGTTTATTGATCAACCAAGCAAGTGAAGCACATAACAAGAATATTAGAAAGATTTTCACCTTTCTTTTTTTTAATCCTGTTTTGATCCATTCTAGCAAACGCTCCATTACTTCACTCTAAAAAATAATTTAGGAAAAATCTCCTCTGGTTCTTTATTAGAAAAATTAATATACAGGGTTGATTTTAAAAATCCGTATCCATATCCAAAAAATTGTATCGCAGTTGCCAATAATGCCAAAAACGAAACTTTTAAATTTCGTGTTTTCAAAAGCGCATCAATAAACAAAACCAAAAAGTATGTGCAATACATAAACCATAACACCTTAAAACCTAAAAACAACAAAATCAATGCTAATATAAATCCTAAACAAAAAACGGTTGGAAACCAATATGTAACCTTTTTTGTTTCCGGATGCCATTTGTTTAAAATGGGCCTAACCATTCCAAATTTGTTGACCTGAATATAAAACTTGTTCCAGTCTATTCTTCTTTTATGATACACAAAAGCTTCTGAAATCAATTTTGTTCTATAGCCTTTGTTCCAAATACGAATAGTAAGATCCGGATCTTCACCTGGGTGTATATTACCGTAACCACCAACATTTTCAAAGGCTTCTTTAGATATACCCATATTAAAACTTCTGGGTTGAAATTTGTCTACCGCCCTCTTACCTCCACGTATGCCGCCAGTAGTTAAAAATGAAGTCATGGCATAATTAATTGCCTTTTGTACCGTAGAAAATGATTCATGAGCAGCATCTGGACCTCCATAACAATGCACAAAATCATCCTTTAGACTTTTTTCCGCTTCTTTTAAATATTGTGGAGGTAATATACAATCAGAGTCCAACACAATAAAATAATTGCCCTTTGCCTTAACCATACCGTAATTACGGGAATCACCTGGACCAGAATTTGCTTTTTTATAATATGAAATGGACAAATAGTCTACGTACTCACCTATAACTTCTTCTGATGAAATAGTTGAACCATCTTCAACGATTACTACTTCAAAAGGTTGATCATAGGTCTGTAAACGTAGACTATCCAATAACTCTTTAATTTCATTGGGTCTATTGTATACAGGAATGATAAAAGAAAACGATAAGTTCATTATAACTCTCCTTTTATGAATAGGCTCCAATGAAATTGGAAAACTAAAATATTGATTAAAATTTCTCTATAACCTCTTGACTAACTCCTGTGTTAGAGAAACCACCATCATGAAACAAGTTCTGCATGGTCACTTTTCTTGTAAGATCTGAAAATAAGGTTATGGTATAATCAGCACAATCTTGAGCCGATGCATTACCTAACGGAGACATTTTTTCCGCATAACTAATGAATCCGTCAAAACCTTTTACCCCTTGTCCAGCAGTAGTGGCCGTAGGTGATTGTGAAATGGTATTTACACGAACTTTTTTCTCTTTACCAAAGAAGTATCCAAAACTACGAGCAACAGATTCTAAATACGCCTTATTATCTGCCATGTCATTGTAATCCGGAAAAGTTCTTTGAGCCGCCATATAAGTCAAGGCCACAATACTACCCCACTCATTCATAGCATCTGCTTTATATAACGATTGCATTACCTTATGAAATGATAATGCCGAAACATCCCAACCTTTTTGGGTAAAATCATATTTCTCATCTGTATACGCTCTTCCTTTACGTACATTTACAGACATACCAATAGAGTGTAATACAAAGTCAATTTTTCCTCCTAGAATCTCAACAGATTTAGCAACTAAATTATCTAAATCTTCAACACTAGTAGCATCTGCGGGAATAATTTCTGAACCGGTTTTCTTTGCCAACTCGTCTATTTGACCCATTCTCATGGCAATTGGGGCATTTGTCAAAACAAAAGTACCACCTTCATCATGTACAGTTTGTGCTGTTTTCCACGCAATAGAATTTTCATCCAATGCTCCAAAAATAATTCCCCTTTTTCCTTTTAATAAGTTATATCCCATGATGGTAAATTGTATAGTTTGATTTAATATTCAAAGATATCTAAAATATGTTAAAACAAAATTGAAGTGACCAGTAAAAACCCTTAATTTAAAAGTTGTTTTGCATGTGCCAATGCCGAATCTGACAAATCTTTACCACCTAGCATATGTGCTAGTTCCACAACTCTTTCCTCAGTGGTAAGCTCTTTTAAATTTGTCATGGTACGTTCAGCACCTTCAGTTTTAAAAACCTTAAAGTGATGATTTCCTTTAGATGCCACTTGAGGTAAATGGGTAATGGAAAATACTTGAAGGTCCGTACTCATATCTTTCATAATATCTGCCATTCTATTAGATATTTCGCCAGACACCCCAGTATCTATTTCATCGAACATAATGGTAGGCAACTTTTCATATTTGGCAAGCAATGCTTTTATAACCAGCATAATTCTTGATAGCTCACCGCCTGATGCTACTTTTTTTAATTCACCATAGTTACCACCTCTATTCGCGGTAAAAAGAAACGATAGTTCATCCATACCAGTTGCTAAGAAAGTGCTGGTATCGGTAAGACCTATTTGAAATGATGCGCTTGGCATGCCCAGTAAATTTAAATCTGATTCCAGCTTTTTCTTTAATTGTGGAATAACAGATTTTCGTTTTTCACGAATAACCAAAGCTTGTTTACCCAAAACAGATTCCATTTCTTGAATCTCTTTGGTCTTCAATGTAATTTTCTCGTCTAAATTAGCTGTTTCAAATACCTTATCCGCAAGTGCATTTTTAATCTCGATCAATTCTAATACATCACTTGCGTTGTGTTTTTTAAGAAGATCATATAGTTGCTGAAGCTTGCCGTTAACCTGCTCCAATTGATCTGGGTTTGCCTCTACACCGTCTTGCAAACGTTGCAATTCAGAATTTACATCATCCAATTCTATCAAAACCGATTGAACACGCTCGTACAAATCTTTATAATTAGCTCCAAAATCCACCAATTTAGAAAGTGATTGACGCATTTCCGTAACCAAAGGTAATACCCCTATTTGCTCATCATTGAACAATTGATCTCCTTTAGAAAGCTGTTCCATGATCAACTCAACATTGTTCAATTGCTCATACTCCTCTTCTAACAACTCAATAATACCTTCTTTTAATGGTGCTTTTTCAAGCTCCTCTAACATAAAGGTATTATAGTCTTGCTCCTTAATAGCCGTACTTTGCACTTCAATAAGATTTTGAAGTTCCTTTTGAGCCTTACGATAGATCTTTAAATCTTTTCTGTAATCGGTTAACCGTTTTTGATTATTAGCCAGAGCATCCACCAATTTTAACTGAAAATCATTTTCAGTAAGTTGCATGGTTTGATGTTGAGAATGAATATCTATTAAGTTTTCTCCCAATGTAGACAACACCCCCAAAGTAACCGGGGTATCGTTCACAAACGCCCTAGACTTTCCACTTGGTAAAATCTCACGTCTAATGACGGTACTATCCTCATAATCCAAATCATTTTCCTCAAAAAAACTTTGAAGACCGTAAGTATCAATTTTAAAAGTTCCTTCAATGATACATTTTTGATCTTTGACCCTTAGGGAACTTAAATCCGCTCGTTTGCCCAATACCAAGGACAAACCACCCAATAAAATTGATTTACCGGCACCTGTTTCACCTGTAATAACGGTAAAACCTTTATTAAAGTCCACTTCTAGACTGTCTATTAATGCGTAATTGGAAATGGTAAGGGTTGAAAGCACGCGTTAGAATTTTAGATACACAAAGGTAATCTATAATTCGGTTTTGTAAAACGGTTCAATATTTAATATCGTTCCAAGTAGTAGCGTACAATGGCGCTATTTTATTCAAGGTTTCCTTAAGCTTTACAATATCTACCTTTGGTCCGTCAGAAAAAATATTCTTTATCTCTTCAGATTTAGCATCAAAAAATGTAGAAATCAGAAATGCATTTGGTCGTCTATTGATCATCGTTTGGAACAAATTCATGGTCCCTGCAATGACCTGCTTGCCCGTACTATTATTATCGGGCAAAATATCCAATCCTTTTCTATGATAATTATACATGGCGATGCGATACTCCCTGTAGGTATTGGACAATAAATTATCTATCAACTCAAATCTACTTCGATTAGAATCGGCAGACTGACTCCATCCGGCAGAATTACTACCTTGAGCCTGAGTTACAATATTCTGTGCCCTTCTGTAGAAATCAGTACCTCCTTCCAAAGAAAAAGTATCGGCATCCAAGCCCAAAATCACATATGCGTAATATGCCATTACGCTGACCAAATTGGACTCGAACTGATTTTCGTTGAATATCAACGGTTGAAATTCAATATATTGAAAATTAAAAGCGTTATCCTTATAATTGAACACTGGTGTTGAATAGGAAGTATTATAAACAGGTCTTGACGACTGTATTTGAATATTACCGCTAAATACATTAGACTCATAAGAAGTAATGGTAATGAACATTTGTGCATTTACACGCTCATTTTCTTTGTAGACACGGTTGGTCCATTTTGATTTATTGATAAAATCGTTCAATGAACGCTCCAACGTTTTAAAAACCTGAAGATCTCCTTGAGTCAATTGATCCGAATTAACCGTAACAACACAGTTTAATTCTTGTGCAATGGAAACAAAACAAAAAAGGTTGAAAAAAAATAAAAATACCGCTTTACGCATACCGTCTTTTAATAATTTCATTGAAGATATCCACGGCAACTTCTGCCTTGGTCTTTAGTTCAAACGTAGTAATGTTCGAATTGGTATCTATAAATGAAATTTTATTGGTATTACCTCCAAAGCCTGCACCTTTGTCCCTCATTGAGTTAAGCACAATGGCATCTAGATTTTTACGTTTTAATTTCCCCTTGGCATTTTCTACCTCATTCTCGGTTTCCAAGGCAAAGCCTACTAAAAATTGATGCGTTTTATGATCACCGAAAGTTTTTAAGATATCCTTATTCTTCACTAGTTCAATAGTGAGGTTTTCTTCGGATTTTTTAATTTTTTGTTCCGCAACGGTTTTAGGTCTATAATCCGCAACTGCTGCAGCACATATAACAATATCCGCAGTATCATAGTACATTTGAGCACTGTGATACATGTCATCTGCAGAAACTACATCAACAACATGTATATTATCATGAGAAACGGATAACCTTGTAGGTCCCGTAACCAAATACACTTCGGCACCCAAATTAGCCGCTGTTTTAGCAAGCTCAAAACCCATTAGACCGGAAGAGTGATTTCCAATAAAACGAACGGGGTCTATAGCCTCATAAGTTGGTCCTGCCGTTATTAAAACTTTCTTACCTGTTAAGGGTAAACCTTTGGACAATTGATTTTTTATAAAATCAACGATTTCTTCTGGTTCCGCCATTCTTCCTTCACCATGCAAACCACTGGCCAATTCACCACTTGTTGCCGGTATTACCAAATTGCCGAAGGATGCAAGTTGCCGTAAAGATTTTTTTGTACTTGGATGCTTGTACATATCCAGATCCATTGCAGGTGCAATATAAACCGGACATTTAGCTGACAAGTATGTAGCCATTAACACATTGTCGCAATTTCCATTTGCCATTTTAGACATGGTATTGGCAGTTGCAGGTGCAATGACCATTAAGTCTGCCCACAAACCCAATGCTACATGATTGTTCCAGTCTACCGTATTTTCATCGGTCTTTACAAAATCTAGAACAACTGGGTTTTTAGCCAAAGTGGCCAAGGTAAGTGGAGAAACAAAAGAACTGGCACTATCAGTAAGGATAACCTTAACGTTAGCACCAGCTTTTATAAATAAACGAACTAAGAATGTTGTCTTATAAGCAGCAATGCCTCCAGTGATTCCTAAAAGAACATTTTTGCCGTTCAACATATTTCTTAAGCGTCTTTTTCTGTATTTCTGTGGTAAATTTTATCCATTAACCACTCTTCTACCGCCATAGCGTGTGGCTTAGGTAATTTCTCGTAAAATTTAGAAACCTCTATTTGCTCTTTATTCTCAAAAACCTCTTCTAGACTATCGCTGTAAGTAGCAAACTCCTCTAACTTTTCTAAAAGCTCTTTTTTAATTTCAGAGTTGATCTGAATAGCACGTTTTGCAGTAATTGAAATAGCCTCATAGATATTTTCCGTAGGCTGATCAAACTCATTACGATTAATAGTTACCGTAGATACTGATGCTTTAGAGTTTTTTAAATCGTTCATATTCATAATTACATTATTTATTTTGACCCAACTACCTGCGCTTGTTGCATGCGTTGTAATTCTTTATCAATCTTTTCAATTAAATCCGTAGCCTCTTTATCAAATTTTGATTCAGGAAACTGTTTCATCAAAGCTGCATGTGCCGCTTTTGCGTTCTTTAGTCGTTCTTCCTTCAACTGTTCAAAACTATTGACCGCCATATGCGTTAAAGCCTCTACCTTTACGAACATGGCCTCTTCCCTAAAAGGAGAACCCGGATTGTCCGCTACAAAGTTATCGCTTGCCGCAACTGCAGATTTCAGCATATCGTAATTGAACTCGCCTAGTTTATTATATTGCTTTAAAATTTCAAAAGCCTTTTGCTCTTTCTTCGTAGTCAATTCCTGCGCCATCGCATTTGCTTCTGCAAAATATTCCGACTCAGCATAGGTATTGATGAAGTTTTGCAATTTCAACAAGGCTTTATCGGTATCTGTTTGATCCAACGAATATTCCGGAGATAGTTTGTAATAACTTTTGGCGCCTAAAAAAGTAGCCTCTACCGCCTTATCACTTTTTGGATATGACTTTACAAAACGCTCAAACTGGTAGCCAGCCATATTATAATCTCCACGCTGAAAATAGCTGTTGGACAAAAAGAACATAACACGTTCCCCCTGCGGCTTACCTACGTATTTAGGGGCAATTTGTTCAAGCAATCTATTTGCTCTTCTAAAATCTCCTTCTTCGTAGAATGTTTCTGCCATATCATATTTGGCTTTTACATCATCATGCTTAAGCACCTTTTGGTACTCGCTACAAGATTGTAAAGCAATGGCAATCAATACTATTGGAAAAACTCTCCTCATTTTAAAAAACATTTTGCAAAATTAGTGATTATCAATGGATTTAAAAAACAAAATAATCCAATAAAAATACAGGCTTTAAACCACAAGAATGCCCTACTCAATGAAGATTTAACGAATATTTATGCAGGTATACGTATCATAGATTCCATAAACGAAACAATTCTATGCTTTAAAGCATCCGATGCAACAATTAAAGGCAGTCTCACAAAGGGGTTAGCTAAACCTAGATATTCAAAAATCACCTTAATACCTGCCGGATTGCCTTCTTCAAAGATCAACTTCATACCTTCTTGCATTTTATAATGGTAGCTATAAGCTACTTCGGTATTTCCATTTAAGCCCTCGTGAACCATTTTAGAAAATTCTTCTGGCAGTCCCTGACCAATAACCGAAATTACACCATCGCCTCCAGCAACAATTGTAGGCAATGCAGTAATATCATCACCTGAAAGTACTAAAAAGCCTTCTGGTCTTTTTGAAATCAATTCTTGCACTTGAGTCATATCTCCACAAGCTTCTTTAACCGCAACAATGTTATCAAATTTCTTTGCTAAACGAACAACGGTTTCCGGCAACATATTACTTCCGGTTCTACCTGGTACGTTGTATAAAATTATAGGTAATGGAGATGCTTGTGAAAGTGCAGCAAAGTGTTGATAAATTCCTTCTTGGGTTGGGCGGTTATAATAAGGAGAAACAGAAAGTATGGCATCATATGCGGACAAATCTGCAGATTGTAATTCTTCTACCAAGGCAGCGGTATTATTACCACCAATACCTATCACCAATGGTAATGTACCTGCATTTGCTTCTTCTACCGTACGCATTACCAATAGTTTTTCCGCTTTTGATAACGTTACTGACTCGGCCGTTGTACCTAACACTACTAAATAATCTATGTTACCTTCAATATTGAAGGCTACAACTTTTCTAAGAGCCTCAACATCTACAGATCCATCTTCCTTAAATGGCGTTATTAACGCTACCCCTGCTCCTCTTAATTCTTTCATAACTAAATCTCCTTAAAAATGCCCAAGTACTTTTTCAATTCTTTTTTAAATATCTGAAAGTCCTTTAACGGCGTATCTAACATTAAATCATTATAAGTAGGCCCAACTTCTTTAAAACCTACCTTTAAACGAGCCTTGGTCTTTACTGACATTAAATTTAACAGTAAGCTGTCCTCATTATAATAATTCACCAATAAGTCATATTCACGTCCTAAAAATTCAAGGGCATAACTGTTCTCTATATCGCCGTTCCATCCAAGATCTTTATCTGAAAAAACTGGAGTGGCATATGGCGAGTTTTTATCATAAAAACGTTTATAACCAATAATTTTCACCGCATTTGGATGCAATGATAACTCTTCTTGAAACTGAAAAAACACTTCAGATTTCTCAAACTTATCTAGATCCACAATACAACCTACAGAACGTATTCCTTTACTCTCACGCGTTACAGCAATTGGTGTTGCCACCAACTGTTTTAATATTTTACGGCCAGATTTCCGTTTAAACTTGTCCTTAATTCCTTTTAAAAACATGTATTTTTACATTTAGACAAATGTAAATAATATCCCTGCAACTATATGGCGAAGTTAAAACACTTTGATATTTTAAATATAAAACATTATGTTATATTTATAACATTTATAGTTTTAGCGTCTTGCAAAAATGCTCCGGAACACCTTACCGAACTGACTGGCAAGCAAATAGCAATTGATAGCAGTTTTACCACTGTTGACAGTATTCAAAAATTTATTCAACCTTTTCATGATCGTGTAGAAAGTATTTTAGATAGTACGTTGGCCTATGCTCCGTTCGTTATATCTAAAACCGATGGAAAATTCAACACTACAGCAGGTAATTTAATGGCGGATATTGTTCTAAGTGAAACCAATCCTATATTCAAGAAACGAACTGGCCACAATATAGATATGGTTTTATTGAACCATGGCGGTATACGCTCTATTATCTCCAAAGGCAACGTTACTTCCAGAACCGCTTACGAGGTAATGCCTTTTGAAAATTCCGTTGTCGTCGTAGAATTAAAAGGTGAATCGTTAATGAAAATGGTAGACTACCTTATACATTCTAAACGAGCGCACCCCATTGCAGGCGCGCAGCTTATATTGAATAAAAATAACACAGTCAAAGCCTTTACTGTGGACGGTAAACTTATTGACAAAAATAAATCCTACTATGTGGCTACATCAGATTATTTGGTAACTGGTGGCGACAATATGGGATTTTTCAAAGATGCCATTTCAAAAACGGAAACCGATTACAAAATAAGAAATGCCATGATAGATTTCTTTTCCAAAGTGGATACCCTAGCCCCAAAAGTAGATTTAAGATATTATCAATTACAGTAAAATGGAAAGAAGAAAATTTATAAAAAATACGGCTGCAACCTCTGGTTTATTGACTTTGGGCGGACTTAGCTTAAATTCTTGCAGCGTTGCCACAAAAAAACACATTACCATTTTACACACCAATGACGTACACAGTCACGTAGACGCTTTCCCCAACGATCATGCAGATTTTCCAGGCTTAGGCGGTTTGGCGCGTAGAGCTGGTTTGGTAGATAGTATCAGAAAAGAGAATCCGAATACTTTTCTTTTTGATGCCGGTGATATTTTTCAAGGTACTCCATACTTCAACTTTTATGGCGGTGAGTTAGAATTTAAACTAATGAGCATGCTCAATTATGACGCAACTACCATTGGAAACCATGATTTTGATAATGGTATTGACGGTCTATTGGCTCAAATGCCATATGCCAAGTTTAATTTTATCAGTGCCAATTACGATTTTTCCAATACCGTTTTAGACGGATTAACACAGCCTTATAAAGTTTATGAAAAAGACGGAATTAAGGTAGGTGTTTACGGATTAGGAATTAAATTGGTCGGATTGGTAACCAAACAACTTTACAAAGAGACCGTATTTCTTGACCCTTATGAACTTGCGATAGATATGGAAACTAAACTTAAAGAAGAAGAAAAGTGCGATTTGGTCATATGCCTTTCTCATTTAGGGTATGAGTATAAAAGTCAAAAACCAGATGATTTAAAGCTCGCTAAAAAAACGAAATATACAGATTTGATTATTGGTGGGCACACTCACACCTTTCTAGATCAACCTACTGTAGTTAGCAATGCCGTAGAGCGTGATATTCTTGTAAATCAAGTTGGGTGTTTTGGAGTAAATCTAGGTAGAATTGATTTTTATTTTGACAATAGCACGGTTAATGCGGATGGATATTCCATTAAAGTCTAAAAAAGAGACCTCTTATGCTTTACTATAAACGTTGTTCTAGTGATAATAAAAACTTTAAAGAATTAGTTGCTTTGCTCGATGCTGATTTGGCATTACGTGATGGTGATGAAAATGCTTTCTACGCACAATTCAACGGTATTGATGCGTTGAAAAACTGTGTTGTTTTTTATTCGGACAAAACACTTGTGGCCTGTGGCGCATTCAAAGAATTTAATGAAGACTCGGTCGAGATTAAGCGAATGTTTGTTCAACCAGATTTTCGAGGAAAAGGCATTGCCTCAAAAGCACTAAAAGTACTAGAAGAGTGGGCAAAAGAATTAAATTACTCCTACGCTGTTTTGGAAACCGGATTACGCCAACCGGAAGCTATTGCTCTTTATAAGAAGAATAATTATACAGTGATTGATAACTATCCTCCGTACGAACATATGTCCAATAGTATTTGTTTTAGGAAGGTGTTGTAGATTTTCAGGTTAGGTTATCTACCAACACCTTAATTCACTGGGAAGCGAAGTTATTAAGTCTAAAATCTATTTTAAAATTTAAGTTCAATTAAACGGTAATATAATGAAGTATAGTTTTGGAGATGTTTAATAATATTATATTGATAAAGATGAATTGTTTATTCAAAAAAACAACCTATTCTACTTTGCTCAAAATAATTTCTCCCTTGTGATATGGAATACCGTAAATAATCATTGAGGAATTTTTTAATTCTATGATAGGAAATGCATAACGTATAATACCTTGTTGATAAAAACATAAAAAAGAAGTACCAGCGAAACTATTAATGGAAACCATATCTGAAACAAGTGGAGGATAATAAATTAGTATTGGGTCCTTAATACTTCTTTTTTCTCCTAGTGTAAATGATAAATTCTCTTTTTCTAATTGAACTGTATAGGAGAAACCCTCAAAATCACCATTCACATTAGAACCGAGTTTTGTCGGTAATAGTCGATGGAATATTGCTGGGTCATCGTCTATTTTATTCTGATAATAAGGTCTTAACTCTAAAATATTATGTCCTAAAAATCTATAATCAACATTTATTGTATCTAATAGGGTTATTGTATTTTCAGAAATTTTAATTTTTGTTTTTTCTTCTAATTGATTGAAATTATATGAAAATAAACTATCATTTTTAATTTCAATTATATTTACGTGTTTACTTCTTAAACTATTAGGAATTTCAAATTCAATCCATTTACCATTGATATCTTGAGCATTCAATGAAATAAATATAAAAATTGAAGTAAGAAAAATCCAAATCTTAGATTTCATATTGTTTTAATTTATTTATAAGATAGTCCTCATTTCCCAAAATTAATGCGTTTGCAATATGCACAGGTATGTTTTTTTTGCAAAATGCTTGCTCTATCTTATATTTAATTGATTAATTATTAAATGCAGTTTTATATTTTCTATTTCAATTTGTTGAATAATATTACTTATTGAAAATTGTAACTTTCAAGATATCAGTTTTTAATTATGTTAAATCATAAACCTAATCATGACTAGAAAAACAATATTAATCTTAGCTTTTTTTCTTTCTCTATATTCTTCTGGACAGCAAACAAATTTATTAAAGCTTGACGGTTTTAAGTCTATTAAAATTGGAACTAAAAAGAAAAAATTTGATAATTTAAAACAAACAAATGATGCTCCGGAAGGATATTTAAGTTTTGAATACCATCCTAAGGATATTAATTTATACAAGGTATTTGATACAAAGTATGACCGTATTCTTCTCTATTTCGACGACACTACAGAAAGACTAAAAACCATAGTAATTTCATCAACTTTTACAGGAGACAATTCTTATCAAACAGCCTTAAATAAATCTTCGTTGACAATTGGAGAATTTGACAAAAATATTGGTCCTCCTTATGAAATAATCGAAGTAAAAGATGCCTCTAACAAATCTGGTTTTTCTTGGTATGGGAACAATATTTATATCGATGTATTTGTAATGTCCAATGGTGAAAAAAGTAAACGTACAGAAGCTGTAGTTGAAATTGGAAAAGATGTTGAATTGAAGTATTAATTCAAAACCTACGAATACCCTAAATCTAAATTATCAAAAAATGAACCCTTAAAAAGTAAGTTCAATAATTAAACCTGCCAAATAAAATCATATTCGCATTTCTTGTTCTCGCCCCCTTTATTTACCTGTAATTAAATGATATTCAGATAATTAATTTTTACCTTAGAATATATCTAAATTTTAAAATTATGCAATTAAACATCCATTCTGAAGGGCTTGAGGATCATCTTGGTGTTTTACAAGAGAAATATATGAAGCTTAAATTCTCCATTAAAAACAATCTTAAGTTGACAGCTTTAGCAAAGCAAAATCAATTGAAAAATAATAAAGAAGAATATCTTGAAAAGAAAATAGATGCAATGGGTAGTCTTTACTAACCACATTCTTATTTACTTCAATAGATTTTAAATCATTTGGCGACAATGTTCATTCACTGTCGCTTTTTTATTGCTTTACATTTAATTCAAAAGTATTTTCCGTAAATGATTAAACACCGATTGATTATATTTAAATCATCGTTATTCTATCCAAGCATTTACCTCATGAAATTACATTTACTCTTATTTTTATTCATCTGTTTTACCTCTTGTAAACAACAAAAGAAGACTGAAGAACAGGCAACCGTTGAGAGGAATATAAACAAAATTAAAAAGTCTGAAATTCAAACTATCATTGATAAGGCAAATACTAACGGTTCTATAGTAATTTACAACCTCACTAAAGACACCTACTATTCCAATAATTTTGATTGGGCATTACAAGGTAAACTACCAGCATCAACCTTTAAAATCACAAATACTATTATTGGATTGGAAACGGGAGTTATTGAAAGCGATTCAACAATATTTAAATGGGATGGAGAACAAAAATGGTTAGATCTCTGGGAGCAAGATTTAGTTTTACGTGATGCATTTCAGTTTTCTTGCGTTCCTTGTTATCAGTCAGTGGCGTCAAAAATTGGACCTCAACAAATGAACCAGTATGTAAATAAATTGCAATATGGCAATTTAAAAATTGATGATTCCAACATTACCGATTTTTGGTTAGAAGGCGAATCTAGAATAAACCAAATGCAACAAATAGATTTCTTAAAACGATTTTATACCAATAAGCTTCCCATATCCAAAAGAACTACAAAAATCGTAAAGACCATTTTGCTCATTGATGAAAATAGCGCTTTTACACTTAGCGGAAAAACCGGATTATCTATTGCCTACAATCAATATAATGGCTGGTTAGTTGGGTATATAGAAGTAGGCAACGATGTTTATTTCTTTGCTACTAATCTAGAACCAAAGAGTGACACGATCAATATACAAGAATTTAATGCTATTAGAAAAGAAGCTACCATATCGGCGCTTAAAACAATCCATACTATATCATAACTTTTATACCTCATCTTTAAACAAAAAATGATGTTAATGTGATTTCAATTAAAACAATAAATAATACTCGCCAGATTGTTTAATTTCACTTCAAAATTAATAATACACTAACACCTCAGTAATGAAAATTATAGGCATTGGAAAAAACTATGTTTTAGATAAATCTGAAATTGATGATTTAAAAAATGATGTACAACTAATATTCACCAAACCAGATTCATCATTGGTAACGGATAGCAAGGATGTTGAATTCCCTGCGATTACCAATCAATTGATCTATGAGGTAGAATTGGTCGTAAAAATCGGTAAAACCGCTAAAAACGTTTCTGTAGAGGAAGCAAACTCATACATTTCTGAAATAGGTATTGGAATAGACTATACAGCAAAGGATGTACTTACTGCCAGCAGAGAAAAGAAAGGTCCTTGGGCTTTGGCCAAAGGTTTTGACGGTGCCTCACCTATTTCTGGTTTTAAACCTATTTCCGATTTTCCCGAATTGGATAATATTAACTTTGATTTAGTCATCAATGGTGAAAAGAAGCAAGTTGGCAACACCGGTTACATCATTTATAACTTTGCCGAAATCATCAGTTTTGTTTCTACTTTTATGACCTTAAATCCGGGCGACATGATTTTTACCGGAACGCCAGCTGTTGGTGCAGGTGAAACTTTTAAAGGAGACCATTTACAGGCTTCCATAGAAGGAGAAATTCTTCTGGATTTTAAAATGATCTAGTTGCTTTTATAGCATTATAAGAATCGGGATTACTAAGTAATTCCGATTTTTTTTGCTCCAAATTTAAATTTTAAGATTTTTGCTGAGCCTTGAAAGCGGTTGGACTAACACCCACATTCTTTTTAAAAAAGCGGGAAAAACTGCTTATAGACTCAAACCCTAGGTCAAAAGCCAATTCTTTTGTAGTGATCTCGCTTCTTATAAGTTTGCGTTTTGCCTCTGTTATTTGTCTTTGCTGTATCACTTGTTTTGCGGTAAGGTTCAACTTTTCTTGAAGCACCTGATTTAATCGCTTTGTACTTATCCCTAATTGATTTGCATAATATTCTGCATTGGTTTCATTCAAAAAATTAATTTCCATCAATTCTAAAAACTGAAACACTCTTTTTTGATGAATGTCTTGTGGCAACAATTCATTGTTCTGAAACCGAATTAAATGTAACAAGAGTACTTTCAATAATGATTTAAGCATTATGTAAGATACGTTCTCTCCAAAATACTCATCTTTCAACATCTCAATCAACTTCTTTACTTGAGTTACTTCTTTTTCAGATCTGATATTTAATTGAGGGTATTTATTGAAAAGCGACATAACATCTAATGCGTACTCCACATCATCTTCATCTATTAAATCGCGCTCAAAATTTAAAAGCACACCGCTATTACCGGTGTAAACACTATTTTTAAATAATTCATTTAAAGGCTTAAAATGTACAATAATGTTATTTACCGAATAAAACTCAAAGTAAATACCCATAGAATTACCTGATAACAACACCGTCTTTGTATCGAAATTTAAATCAATCTTAATTTTAGTTTTCCAGGTATTCAAATTCATAAACTTTCATAGAAGTCTATAAATGTAACAAGAATTCAAGTAACCCTAATCTTTTCTCAATTTTCTAAAACTAAAAAATATAACAACACCTATACACAAGGCAAATACCGCTGAAACCCCGTAAATTGCCATGTAGTTGTTAGATATATATTCTACAAACGTAGATAGAAATTGACCTCCAAAAACGCCCATTGAAAACAACCCTAAGTTTTTACCTTGATTTTGAGCATTGCTCACCTCTATCATCATGTGATTTAATAATGGGATCGTAAACCCAAAACCAATTCCTATAAATAGTGCTGTCAACCCTAAAAACGGTATACTCATGGTAGTTGCCAGAACCAAATAACCAAGCATAAAGAATAAGAAACCAAGCGCTACCGTTCTTCCGTCTCCAAACCATTTTACCATTTTAGGCATTTGGCTCGCAGTAATAATGGCAATCAGCGATATAAAGGACATTAAATAGCCGGTTTCCGACTCACTAAAATTAAAAGCAGATGGCAAATATAATGGTAGGGTTACAAATCCGATAAAAAACAACATCATTGCTAAAAGAGCCGCAATAAATATTACTTTGACTCCTTGCTTATCTTTTTTGGTTACTATAGTTTTCAATGATTCATCAACTGCATGTTTATTTACCTTGGGCAATGACTTTAAAACTAATATTAAACAGATCAATGCAACCAGATAAATATAGAAAGGATACTGCCAATTTAGTTCACCCAGAACACCCCCAATTGCCAAGAAAACGACACCACCTAACTCAATTGCCATTCCTTGCCAAGCTATCATTTTCATTCGATGTTCACCGCTAAATTTTTCTGCAATGTAAGCTGTTACGGAAACCTGAACTGCAACCGTTGCCCCACCCAATAAAAACCGATCAACAATTAAAACATAATCGTTATCTATAAACGCGCCAATAACTCCTAAAAACGCATAAGGCACTAAACCAATACACAACAGTTTTAATGCTCCCAGTTTATTCAAGGTGCGTCCTATAATCGGGGCAAAAACCACAACACCCAATGATGGTAAGGTAATTAACCAACTTGGTGAAAAGCTTAGGTCTTTATGTTGCATTATTCCTGATAATGAAGGTGCTATCACCGCACCTACCATTATCGTTAAACTACTGACGAACAGCAGTGTAAATATTCCGAAGTTTGATATTTTTTTCATACCGCAAAGTTCTTGCATCTTCGTTCAAGGAACTTTGCCGATTTTCTAAAATGATAGACCAAAATGGAAATTTTCAACTACAACTACAAAGGAATTATAACATATAAAAAATGTTAAACAGATAATTCTATGTACTATTTTTCCTATTTTAGAGTTATTATTTCCCACTATAACCAATTTAAAACTGCACCAATGAAAAAGTCGATTAAACTATTATTTCTAGTCGTCATAACTACATTTCAATTTTCATGTTCAAATGATGACAATGATGACGCAAGTTTAAACCCAAAAAGTGTTACCACATGCGATTTAGGAGACTTTTCACCTACAGGAGTTAAGGTTTGTTTGAACGGTGCAGACTATGCTTTGCCAAACGAAACCATAACGTTCGCCGCAGAATATAACGCTCGAGTTGCTCTTTTCACATGGACTATTGAGTCGGGGAATATGGAAATTATTAATATCGAAGAAAGTGCAACCAGTTCTACCTCTAAATCTATTGCTACTATAAGATTTAATTCAGACTTTAATGGCAATGCCGTTTTCAAAGTAAAAGCTAAAGACTCTAGAGGAAGTGGTGAGGTAACACATGCAATAGAACTGGAGGAAACAAATTAGTACTAAACTTAATTTTCAATAATAAACTCCACAATTACCTTAAGCTCTTCGTCTAAGGTAATTGTGGGATATTCTTTATTCGCTAATCTATACCAGTATCCCGCATTAAACCGATCACCTTCTTTTCTGTGCAAATAGGCATGCAACCAACTACCAAGTTCATTGTGCATATCTTGGGCAATATTATGAGAAGCTTCCCAATCGCCTTTGGCATCGTACCAAGCAGCTTTTAGTCCGTTTGACCAGTCTTTTGGCACATTGGTGAATTCCAAACTCTTTTCAAATTCAAGATAGGTCTTAGGTATCATTTCACTACGCTTTTAATCAATTTTTCAACGGTTAAGCCTTGCCCTATTATCGAGAACACCACAACTATGTAGGTTATCACTAAAAAAGCGTCTCTATGCATGTCATCTGAAAGACCTAATGCCAATGCTATAGATATACCACCGCGTAATCCTCCCCATGTCATGACCAAATTGGTTCTTGGCACAAAATCCAACTTCTTTTCAAAGAATTTAATAGGAAGCATTAATGAAAGATAGCGACAAAGCAATACTAGCGGAATTGCCAATAAACCTGCAATAATATATTCTGTTTTAAATGTCAGTACCAGCATTTCCATCCCTATCAATACAAATAACAAGGTATTCAACAGAATATCTAAAAGCTCCCAAAATTTATCTACATAGGTCTCCGTGGTCTCTGACATGGCAGAATTACGAACGGTGTCGTTACCAACCACCAAACCTGCAGCTACCATTGCCAAAGGTGCCGATAAATGGAATTTCTGTGCTATCAATGTACCTACCATTACCGTTGCCAATGTAATGATCACCTCTATATCATAATCGTCAATAGATCGCATTAACTTATACGTTCCCCAACCTAGAGCCAGACCCAATGCCAACCCGCCAATTACCTCAACTCCAAATAGTTCTATAATATCTAATGGAGATACAGCTACCTCGGTTGCAGATGCCAGTTGAAATATCGTTAAGAATACAACGACTCCTACCCCGTCATTGAACAATGATTCTCCCACAATTTTGGTTTCCAACTTTTTTGGTGCACCAGCCTTTTTTAAAATTCCCAAAACGGCAATAGGATCTGTTGGTGATATAAGAGACCCGAATAACAAACAGTAAATAAAATTGATCTGCATACCCAACAACTGCAACAAATAATACATACTGGTCCCCACTAAAAAGGTAGACACCAAAACACCTAGTGTAGAGAACACCAATATAGGCCAACGTTGTACTTTCAGCTGTTCAAAATTGGTATGCAGCGCCCCTGCAAATAACAAGAAACTCAACATTATATCTAACAGAACAGACTTGAAATCTATCTGTGTAATGATGTAGCGTTCTGCGTTTATTAACGTATCGTCTATATAGCCAATAGCAAACACAGCTAAAGTAAACACAATTGTAATCAACATTAAGCCAATACTATTGGGTAGTTTTAAAAAGCGGGCATTTATATATCCAAAAATTGCCGAAAGAAAAACAAGTACTGAAATTATTGTAAAAATATCCATATTGATCTATGCTAACATGTTTATAAAATCTTGCTCACTGATAATGGGTATACCCAGTTTTTCTGCCTTTGCAAGCTTACTAGGTCCCATTTTATCTCCTGCAACCAAATAACTTGTTTTAGAAGATATAGAAGAGCCTACTTTACCACCATTATCCTCTATTTTCTTTTTAAGCTCATCTCTACTTAAAATCTCAAATACCCCGGAAACCACAAAGGTATTACCCGCCAAGGCATCGGTCTGGTTTTGTAACTTTTCTTCAGATATTGATAATTGTACGCCAAAGCTTCGCAATCTTTCTATGGCATTTATATTCTTCTCGTTCGCAAAAAAGTCAATGACACTTTGCCCTATGCGCTCCCCTATCTCATCTACAGAAGTTAAATGCTCTAATGTTGCTTCTTTTAAAGCATCTATGTTTTTATATGCTTTTGCCAACTTCTTAGCCACGGTCTCGCCTACAAAACGAATACCTAAAGCAAACAACACACGTTCAAAAGGTACTTTTATAGATTCCGCTACTCCGTTTACTAAATTCTCGGCAGACTTCTCCGCCATTCGTTCTAAGGGCAAAACATCTTCTTTGGTGAGTTTATATAAATCGGCGTAATCGTCAATCAACCCTTCTTTAAACAGTAATTCTACCGTCTCGCCACCCAAACCTTCAATATCCATTGCCTTTCTAGAAATGAAATGCTGAATTCTACCGGTTATTTGTGGCGGACAACCGTATTCATTTGGGCAATAATGTTTCGCATCACCCGCTGTACGGGTAAGCTCGGTACCACATTCTGGACATTCATGAATATATTCCGTTGGTTTTGAATCTGCCGGTCTTTTCGAAAGATCTACCGCTATAATCTTAGGGATAATTTCTCCGCCTTTTTCTACAAATACGGTATCGCCTACCCTAATATCCAATTTTTCTATTTGGTCGGCATTATGTAACGATGCTCTTTTTACCGTAGTACCTGCCAATAATACCGGTTCTAGATTGGCTACCGGTGTTATTGCGCCTGTACGCCCTACTTGATAGGTAATTTCTTTTAAAGTGGTAAAAACCTGTTCTGCCTTAAATTTATATGCCATTGCCCATCGCGGGGCTTTTGAGGTAAAACCAAGCTCTTCTTGGTTTTGTAGACTATTTACTTTGATGACCACACCATCGGTTTCATAAGGCAACTCATGGCGTTTTACATCCCACTCCTCAACAAATGCCATTACCTCATCTGTAGTTTTACAAAGTTTGGCAACAGTTGGTACTTTAAAGCCCCATTCTCGTGCTTTCTCCAACATATGAAATTGAGAGTCAATATTCAGGTTTCTACCTACAATACTGTATAGCAAACAATCTAAAGGTCTCTGTGCAACAACACTGCTATCTTGAAGTTTTAAACTGCCCGATGCCGTATTTCGCGGATTCATATACGGCTCTTCTCCATTGGCAATGCGTTCTTCGTTCATTTTCTGAAATCCGTCGAACGGTAATACTATTTCTCCTCGTATATCAAACTTATCAGGATAATCTCCTTTTAACTGGAGCGGAACCGATTTAATGGTTTTTATATTATTGGTAACATCATCCCCTTGAATTCCGTCACCACGGGTAACCGCTCTTACCAGTTTACCTTGTTCATAAGTTATACTGATAGATGCGCCATCATATTTTAACTCACAAGTAAATTCAACAGGTACGTCTCCCAAATTACGCTGAATACGTTTCTCCCAATCTTCTAAATCTTCTTTAGAGTATGAATTATCTAAAGAGTACATTCTATGCTCATGAACTACGGTTGCAAAATTCTTGGTGATCATACCACCTACACGTAATGATGGTGAACTGGCATCATAAAATTCAGGATGTTTAGCTTCCAAACCCTGCAATTCTTTCAATTTCATATCGAATTCATAATCTGAAATGGTCGGGTTATCCAACACATAATAATTGTGATTATGCTCTCTTAATTCTTTTCTTAGTTCTTCAATCTTTGCCTTCATAATTATTAAAGCTGTTCTTTATTGATCCATTTTGGTGTAGGCAATGGTGTATAGTTTTCCATTTTATGCAATAGGGTTTCTATAGTATCATCTACCAAAATAGTATTTAAATGTTCTTTTTTAACAAATCCGTTCTGGACCATGTCATGCATCATTTGCAATAGGGAATCGTAAAAACCATTGGTATTCAAAATTCCTATGGGGTATTGATGCAACCCAAGCTGCGACCAAGTCAACATTTCAAAAAACTCTTCTAAAGTACCAAATCCTCCAGGGAGCATTAAAATCCCGTCAGATAGTTCATGCATTTTTAATTTGCGCTCATGCATATTTTGGGTGACAATCAATTCTGTCAACCCCTCATGAACTACTTCTTTTTTCTTTAAAAATACAGGAATTACCCCTATTACCTTTCCTTTATTATTTAAAACACCTTCGGCAACTTTACCCATAATGCCAATTTTGGCTCCACCATATACAAGCTGTATATCTTTCTTTGCAAAAGTCTCTCCCAGTTCATATGCTTTTACTCCATAATCAGAAACAATACCTTCACTACTACCGCAAAACACTACAATACTTTTCATTTTCTTATTCCTTTTATCATACGGTCATTACCAAACATATCTAGTCTTAAATCAATAGTCTTAAAGTTAGATTGTTGTAATATTTGCTTGGTTTCTTCTCCTAAATACTGATTGATTTCCAAATACAGACAACCATTTTTATTCAAGTGTTCAGATGCAAAATTTACTACTGCCTTGTAAAACTTTAACGGGTCTTCATCTGGAACAAAAAGTGCCAAACTTGGCTCATGGTCTATTACATTATTTAGCATTTCTGCTTTTTCCAATTCTCGCACATAAGGCGGATTGGAAATAATAATATCAAATTTTTGATCTAATTCTTTTGCTGAGGTTTTAGAATGTAAGGACAACATATCCGCCTTAACAAACGTAACATTTGCACCAAGCGTTCTATTGTTTTCTTCAGCAACCACTAAGGCTTGGGGCGAAACATCTAAAGCGTACACTTTAGCATCGACCAGATTTTTATCTAACGAAATAGGAATACAACCACTGCCTGTACCCATATCTAAGATATTTAAGAAATGTTTTACTTCTTTGACATCATCCAACACCCAACGAACCAATTCTTCGGTTTCTGGTCTAGGTATTAATACGTGTTCATTTACGGCAAAGTCCAAATCCATAAAATATGCCGTACCTGTAATATGCTGAATAGGTTTATGTAACTTCAATTCGGACAACGCCTTAAACAAGATAGTCTCTTGTCCTTTTTCTATATTAAGATTAGGTTGTAACGCCAATACAAAACGTTCTAATTCAAAATAGTGCTCAATAAGTAGATAGAAAAAGCTGTTTACTTCATCTTTACCATAGATAGCGTCCAATTCTGCATGAAAAATATTCTTGACCTCTTTTAACAGCACAATTACAACGTTTTAAGCATAAATACAGGACAGGAATAATGACCGGTATCCCCCATACGGGCATCTATATATTCAAAGCCTATCTTCTTATACAATTTTTGGGCAGCTTCCATATAGGGCATTGTCTCCAAATAACAGGCATCAAAACCGTATTCCTTGGCTTTATCCAAACATACATTGATCATTTTATGACCTGCCCCTTTGCCTCTTGCTTCTTGCAAAAAGTACATTTTCTGAAGCTCACAAACTTTACCGTTGTAATTATCTAGTTGTGCAATACCGGCACTGCCTAAAATTGAACCATTTTCTTCGATCACAAAATAAGTGGCCTTGGGCTTATTATAATGCTCATACATGTTATCCAATGAAGGGTCTTCATAGGCCGTGCCCACTTTTGGCACTCCCAAATCTTCCAATACCTGCCGTATTACCCTAGCAACTTGCGGGTTATCTTCCTTTTTAATTTCACGTATCACGACATTTTCCATATGAACTATGCAATAGGTTTTAAAGTACTATTTTTGAGGTGTGAAGATACGTGATATGCGTATAAAGGTAAAGTTTGATGTCCATTAATAATCTTGATTCTACAAATTCAATACCATCTCAATCAAACGCACTTTCTGCAGATGAGAAATATATGCAACGGTGTATTGAAATTGCAAAAAACGGATTGGGTACTACAGCGCCCAACCCCATGGTAGGAGCAGTAATTGTGTATAATGACACAATTATTGGTGAAGGGTTTACCAGTGCTTATGGTGGTTCACATGCCGAGGTGAATGCTATAAACTCGGTAAAAGACAGTACGCTACTCAAAAATTCTACTATTTATGTAACCTTAGAACCTTGCTCTCATTATGGCAAAACTCCACCTTGTGCGGATTTAATCGTAAGAATGGGAATACCTAAGGTTGTCATTGGGTTAAAGGACCCTCATGAAAAAGTAGCCGGTAATGGTATAAAAAAATTGAAAGCGGCGGGTTGTGAAGTGAATGTTGGTGTTTTAGAACAAGAATGCGCGGAACACCATAAACGATTCTTAACTTTTTTTACCAAAAAGAGACCCTACATTATTTTAAAATGGGCGGAAACATCTGACGGTTTTATAGCACCAGAGCCTTTAATACGAGAAGAAGAAAAGAAACCCTATTGGATTACAAACACCAAATCTCGTCAATTGGTACATAAATGGCGTAGTGAAGAACCAGGTATACTAGTAGGCACCAACACTGTGTTAGCTGACAACCCACAATTGAATATTAGACAGTGGACGGGAAAAGCACCTACACGAATTGTTCTTGATAGAAATTTAAGGATTTCTACAGATTTTCATGTTTTAGATGGACAGCAAAAAACGATAGTATGTACACAAATAGTAGATACTACAAAGTACGTTGAAGGTGTTAGCTATAAAATTTTGAATTTTGAATCTCAATTACCGCAGCAATTATGTTATCTGATGTTTGAAGAGCAGCTACAAAGTGTCATTATTGAAGGCGGATCACAAACATTACAAAGTTTTATTGATGCTGACTTATGGGACGAAGCTCGAATCTTCAGAGGAGCAGCCGAATTTCAAAAAGGAATAAAAGCTCCAAAACCCACAGGACGAATAATAAAACAAATGGAAATTTTGACCGACCAACTAACGATACTTAGAAATGATTAAAAATATAATTTTCGATTTTGGTGATATATTTATTAATCTTGACAAACAAGCGCCGTTAATGGAAATGGCAAAATTTGGATTTACCGAATTGACTCCGGATTTAGATGCCATTTTCAAGTCATATGAAATGGGCTTAATAACGTCTGACGTGTTTGTTGAAAAACTGCAAGGCATTTTCACCAACGCTTCTAAATCTCAGATTATAGATGCCTGGAATTCCATTATACTGGACTTTCCTGAAGAACGCCTAAAGTTTATTGAAAAGTTGAAAGCCGACAATCAATACCGACTGTTCTTGTTGAGCAATACTAACGATCTTCACATTGACAAGGTTAAGGAGTCTATGGGAATGGAGCGATTTTTAAGGTTTAAAAATTGTTTTGAGGTGTTCTACCTATCACAAGAAATGAAAATGCGAAAACCTAATGCCAATATATATGAAAAGGTGCTTAGCGATAATAATTTGAACGCATCAGAAACTTTTTTCATTGATGATACCAAAGAAAACACAGATAGCGCGTCTAAACTAGGAATACAGTGTTGGAATCTTCAAGTAGGTAAAGAAGATGTTTTAGAAACTTTAAGCCGCATAGTATAAATGTATTTAGCGCTCAGTATTCTTTTCTCCAGCTTAATCTTTGTGGTTTTTAAATTATATGCCAAGTATCGGGTACAAACAATTTATGCCATTATCACTAACTACTTCATTGCTTGCATTGTCGGCTTACTATATTATAAAGAACCGATCAATGTATATGACATACCACAAAAGAGCTGGTTTTGGGGAAGCCTACTTCTTGGTCTATTATTCATACTAATATTTAATTTAATGGCAGCCACTTCACAAAAGCTAGGTGTATCCGTAGCTTCTGTTGCCACTAAAATGTCACTCACCATTCCGGTATTGTTTGGAGTGTTCTTCTACAGGGAAGTTTTAAGCATATTAGAAATTTTAGGAATAATTCTCGCATTGTTGGCCGTTTACTTCACTTCTTTAAAGGAAAACAAAATAAAAGCTGAAAAATGGGCATTTGCCCTACCGGTCTTAGTTTTTCTAGGATCAGGCATAATAGACACAAGCATAAAATACTTTCAAGATGCACATATGCCCGAAAAAGAATACGCACTGTTCTCCGCAACGGTATTTGCATCCGCAGGGATATTCGGCTTATTTTTTATCGGATATAAATCCACCCAACAACGATTAAAAATAAATTTCAAAAATATTATTGGTGGAATTTGTTTAGGTGTCCCCAATTACTTCTCCATATATTTCTTATTAAAAGCCTTACAGCACCCAACTTGGAACAGCGCATCTGTGTTTACTATTAACAATGTGGCCATTGTAATGTTCTCCACCCTTTTAGGCATACTATTGTTTAAAGAAAGATTAAGCATTAAAAACTGGTTTGGTATAGGTTTGGCAATTTTCAGTATTATTCTGGTGGCTTTTGGTCCTAAAATAATGATGTACCTTTAAATTCTACTTGGCACTACGTATATGGACACCTATAAAACCATTTCAAAACCTTCTGCCCCCCTATTGTTCAAAGAGCGAAAAAGTAAATTTTATGGATATTGCTTTCCGGTTTCCGATGAAGACAGTATTAAAGAACACATAGAGGCATTAAGAAAAGAATACCCAACCGCCAACCATGTGTGCTACGCATGGCAAATGGGTGTTGAATCCAAGTCTTATCGTGCCAATGACGATGGAGAACCCAACAATTCTGCCGGTATGCCAATTTATGGGCAAATACAATCTTTTGATGTAACCAACATTCTAGTTGCAGTGGTACGAATATTTGGCGGCACCAAACTAGGTGTTGGTGGATTGATCAGTGCCTACAAGGAAACTGCAAAGCTAGCATTGGAAAATGCGGCAATAATCACCAAAGTATTACAAGAAGAACTAACCGTTACTTTTGAATATTCAGAAATGGACATCGTAATGCGTTTGGTCAAAAAACACCAACTAACCATTGTATCACAAGATTTGCATTTGAAATGCAAAATGTTTTTAGCTGTAAATAAAAGTGATTTAAAAAAAACAATGAAACTTTTTAAAGCACATCACAAATTAGAAATCAAGGCAAACGTCTAATCTTTAATATTCCAATTTGTCCAATAATATCTGCGGACATTTAGTGGGTCTATTTCTTTTCATATCCATAAATACCAAAACCGTATTTGCGGTCGCCAATAATTCTCCCGCTTCATTTGTCATTTCATAATCAAATTCAATCCTAACCGCAGGTTTTTTTGTCAAAATTACCTTTACGGTTACCAAATCATCATACTTCGCAGATTTCAAATATTTAATGGACAAACTAATCACCGGAAGCATAATTCCGCCCTCCTCCATACTTTTGTAAGAAATTCCTAACGACCTTAACCATTCAACTCTTGCTAATTCTAAATACTGAGCATAGTTTCCATGATAGACAACTCCCATTTGATCCGTCTCACTGTATCTTATTCTAAAAGAAATTTCATTTGTTCGCATTTATTTCAAGTAAAAAGTATATATTTAAAAGCTCCCCTAAGCGGTAAACGAACATGAGAAAAAAAAAGGTCAAAATCAATGACAATCAATTTTTTTTTTAAATAATTTGTTCACATATTTGCCCAAGTTGAACGAGAACTTAGATTGAAAAAATTCAATCTCTTTTAGCTAAAAGCTAACCATTAAAAGAGTATAGATTATTATGAATGTTACTGCTAATTCCGTATGGAAAAACTGTTTGGTGTTTATTAAGGATAATATCCAACCGCAGGCATTCAAAACATGGTTTGAACCCATTAAACCTATAAAGCTTACAGAAAATGCTTTAAGCATTCAAGTACCAAGTAAATTCTTTTACGAGTGGCTAGAAGAGCATTACGTTAAACTGCTAAAGGTTGCATTAACTAAAGAATTAGGAGAGACTGCGAAATTAGTATATATCATACGTATGGAAAATACGTATGGCAACAAAGAGCCTTTTACAGAAAAAATTCCTAGTTCAAATAGAGGTGCAATGGCCGCCCAGGAAATGGATGTACCCATTAAATCTAAAAACCCTGAACTACGCAATCCGTTTGTTATTCCAGGGATTAGAAACATAAAGATAGAATCTCAATTAAATCCTAATTATAATTTTGATAATTTCCTTGAAGGAGATTCTAACCGTTTGGCACGTTCTGCCGGTATGGCCGTAGCCAACAAACCGGGAGGTACATCTTTCAACCCGTTATTGGTTTTTGGTGGTGTCGGATTAGGAAAAACACACTTGGCACACGCCATTGGTGTTGAAATAAAAGACAAGTACCCTGAGCGTACAGTGCTTTATATTTCTGCAGAAAAATTTACCCAACAGTATATTGAATCCGTAAAGAAAAACACTAGAAATGATTTTATCCATTTCTACCAGTTAATAGATGTTCTGATTATTGATGATGTACAATTCTTATCAGGTAAGTCTGGTACGCAAGATGTTTTCTTCCATATTTTCAATCACTTACATCAAAACGGAAAACAAGTAATTCTTACATCTGACAAAGCTCCTGTAGACATGCAGGATATTGAGCAACGATTGTTATCTCGTTTTAAATGGGGATTATCCGCAGAATTGCAAAGTCCAGATTACGAAACAAGAATCTCTATCTTGAAAAACAAGTTATATAGAGATGGTGTAGAGATACCAGAAGATATTATTGAATATGTTGCTAAACATATTAAAACCAATATTAGAGAACTTGAAGGCGCCATAATTTCACTTATTGCACAGTCAACCCTAAACAAAAGAGAGGTCACTATTGAGCTTGCACAACAAGTAGTTGAAAAATTCGTAAAGAACACTAAACGTGAAGTTTCTATTGACTACATACAAAAAGTTGTTTCCGATTACTTTGAGATGGATGTTGCAACATTACAGTCCAAAACAAGAAAGAGACATATTGTACAAGCTAGACAATTAGCCATGTTCTTTGCCAAGAAGTTCACTAAAGCCTCATTGGCAAGTATTGGTTCACAAATTGGAAAGCGTGATCACGCTACGGTACTTCATGCATGCAAAACAGTGGATAACTTAGCCGAAACAGACAAGCAGTTTCGCAAGTATATTGATGACCTAACTAAGAAATTCTCTTAAATTCTATACTAAATGAAGGTGTTGATGGTTTGCCTAGGTAATATTTGCAGGTCTCCATTGGCAGAGGGTATTCTTAAAAGTAAAGTTGACACAACAAAAGTATACGTAGACTCAGCAGGTACAGCAGGTTACCATATTGGAAATAAACCTGACCCAAGATCTATAAAAGTAGCACAAAACCACAACATCGACATTAGCTCACAAGTCTGTAGAAAATTTTTGGTATCTGATTTTGACACTTTTGATGTGATATATGCCATGGACAAAAGCAATTATGGCAATATAATTGGTATGGCCAGAAATAGAGCGGATGCAGAAAAGGTAAAGCTTTTGTTGAATGAAATTGACCCCACGGACCAAGAAGTGCCAGACCCCTATTATGATGCAGACGACGGATTTGAAACCGTTTTTCAAATGATAGATAAAGCTTGTAATATAATTGCAGCCAGATTAGACCATTAATAAATGAGCACACAAAACGGTAAAATTGGAAAAGTTTATTTGATTCCTTCTACGCTTGGCGATATGCCACCGTTAGAAGTATTACCCATTTCTATAAAACAAACCATAGAGAGACTTGATCATTATGTGGTAGAGAACGAAAAAACCGCTCGACATTTTATAAAAAAAATAAGTCCCAGAAAATCCCAACCTGGCTTAAAACTTTTTGTTCTTAACAAGTTCACTGAACCAGAAGAAATTCCCACTTTTCTAAACCCTTGCTCGGAAGGTAACGATGTAGGCATACTTTCCGAAGCTGGTTGCCCAGGCATAGCCGATCCTGGTGCCGCCGTGGTAAAAATAGCCCATAGCAAAAACATTCAAGTTATTCCATTAGTAGGCCCCTCTTCCATTTTATTAGCTTTAATGGCAAGTGGCATGAACGGTCAAAATTTTGCATTCAACGGGTACCTCCCTATTGACAGTTCTGACCGAAAAAAATATATTAAAAATTTAGAGCGTAGATCAAAAGAAGAAAATCAATCTCAAGTATTTATAGAAACACCTTACAGAAACAATAAAATGCTTGAAGAGCTGATCAAAACCCTTGCACCAAGCACAAGTATATGTGTTGCTGCCGATATTACATTACCTACCGAATACATTAAGACCAAAACAGCAATTAACTGGAAAAAGGAAAATGTAGATCTACACAAAAGACCGGCTATATTTATAATCCAAGCATAAAAAAACCTTGACAAACTAGTGCCAAGGTTTCACATTTTCATATCTACTTAAATTCTTAGATTCTTGGGTTACGTTTTGCTTCAATCATTGAGACATCATAACCCGCAAACTTTTTCATATAATTAGAAATACTTGTACCGTAACCGTCGGTGATTTCCATACGACCATGAGACCTTAAATATAATTTCACGTTACCCGGTCCTGCAAGGTGCGCTGCTGCCAAAATACCCGACTCGGTAATTTCAACACCGTTCATGCGAACACCTACATAGCGTTTAATATCCCTTCTTAAAATCCACTTGTTACGTGACGTGTTAACATGAAAAACTTTTTCCTGTAATTCAGGATTATTCAAGAATTCATTTCCATTGTAAACACCGACCAACTCTAAAGTGCCCAACCCAAATTGATACTTACCTAAGTAACCAAAAGTATTGGTTACAAAATAGTTTCCTTGAGACTCCTTAAAAGCTAAAGCTTCTTTGAAACCTATAAATTGGCGACCAAGAAAAGGGGGAGCTATTTGATAATTTGACAATAGAGCTTCATCTTCCGGAAAAGAAACCAGCTCTGGCTTGTTTACTTTTAACTGGTTAGGCACATCTACCTTAAAGGGTTTAAACCCATAACCAGAAATTATAAACGTAACAATTAGAGGACAACTTGCTAATATCCATCTTCTCATACATATAGTTTCTTAAGACTTATGGCGACTACTATTTGCCTGCTTAAATTTCTGAGGCAAAGGTAGGTCTGAAATTTTAAGAGTTTTAGAAGGTTCTGTTAAAAGAATACAGAATTAGTTAACAAGTTCTAAAAGTCGGATGAAAGCTTACCTGTTGATTTTCTGAGCGTTAATCCATCGGATGTACTGCTCTTTATTTCGGTTGTGTTGCGTTAAATTCTCTGCAAACATATGATAACCGAACTTTTCAACATTGGCTACAAAATAGTAATAATTATGTTTTTTAGGATTTAAAACCGCATCAATCGCCGTTATATCCGGCATTGCAATTGGTCCTGGCGGCAATCCTGCATACTTATAGGTATTATAAGGTGAATCCATTTCCAAATCCCTATACAAGACCCTTTTAATAATGGTATCAAAGTTACCCGTTTCTTTCTTTATCGCATATATAACGGTAGGATCGGCTTGAAGCAACATCCTTTTTCTCAACCTATTCAAATACACCCCGGCAACCGTAGGACGCTCATCAACTTTTGCTGTTTCCTTATGTACTATGGATGCCAAAGCAATAACTTCATTCGGTTTCAAGCCAAGTGCTTTAGCTTTATCCTTACGTGTATCCGTCCAAAATCTATTATACTCCTTTAACATTCTACTCCTAAACCCTTCAGCCGATGTATTCCAGAAAAATTCATAGCTATTAGGAATGTACAATGATATTTTATTGGCATCATCAAATCCGTTCGCCTTTAAAAACTCTTTATCGCTAAATGCCGCAACTAAAGAAACGCTATCAGCCTCAATTTGCCCTGCAATTCTTCCTGCCAAATCATTAATATTTTCTTGATTATTGAAAGATACCTTTACAGGCAAATTGCCACTTCTTAATGAGTTTACAATCTCATTATTATTCATACCCTTCTTTATCTTATATCGACCGGCCTTTATATTACCCAAGTAACCTTTTCGATCGGCCGCAGATTCAAATGAACTAAAGTCTTCTAAAACAGGAGAAAGACGTTCTTCCAAATCCATCAAAGTAGCATCGGTCGGTACAAATACAATAGCCTCATCATTATTAAAGCTGGTATTTGGGGTAAAAAATGTACCATAAACCATAAAGGCAAAAATTCCACCACCTATCAACCCTATGAGCACCACACCCAATAAAATACGTTTGATATACATTAATTATTTATTTTTTGTAATAATATTTCGTTCTTAAAGGTATTTTTAAAGCGTACCCAATCTTTCTTGACCCCAACTTGTTGAAATCCTAACTTTTGGAACAAATGAAGGCTAGCCAAATTATCTTCTAATATATTGGCATATACCTGTCGTAATCCTAAGGCTTCGAACAAATACTCCGTAAGTAAGGTAATTGCTTCTGCCCCAATCCCCTTATTTCTTTCTGCCTGGTTCAATATCACAATACCAATACCGGCTCTTTTGTGATTTGGCTCAAAATCAAAGACATCTATCAACCCCAATGTGTTATGCTCATGTGCACAAATGACCAAACGTAACTGTTTAACATCAAAGATATCCCTATGTGCATTCTCCAAATAAAATCTAAGTACGTCTTTTGAATACGGAGTTACCGTTCCACTAACTTCCCATACGCTGGTATCATTCTCCAATAGATACAGAAAATCAAGGTCTTTTTTTTCCAAAGCCCTTAGATAAATCTGTTTTCCTTTCAATGTTACCACGTTAGTTCACCTTTAAAAACCTGTTTAGCCTCACCTTTTAGGTAAATATCCGAATAAGAACCGTTCTGTTCTTTGAATGAAACTTCCAAATTACCACCAAGGGCTTTGATACCGATCGTATTCTCTTTTGTATTCCCAAGGTGATACATTCCAAGAGCCACCGCAGTTACTCCAGTTCCACAAGACAAGGTTTCATCTTCTACCCCACGTTCATATGTCCTAATATCAAAACCACCTTCATCATTCTTTTCAACAAAATTAATATTACTGCCCTTTTCACCATACACGCCATAGCGCATGCGTGCACCTTCTTTTACAACATTAAACGATTTTAACCCATTGACCAATTGTACATGGTGCGGTGATCCCGTATCCATAAAAAGAGCATTGGTTTTTTCCATTATTTCCTTAACGTCCAACATTTTAAGACTTACCACATCATCCGTTATTGTAGCTTCATGTAAACCATCAACCGCTATAAATACAGTTTCCTTTTCAATAACCTTTAAAAAATGTGCAAAAGCAACAATACATCTACCACCATTACCACACATACTCCCTTCTTTGCCATCCGCATTGAAATAGACCATTCTAAAATCGGTTTCGGCATCATTTTCCAATAAAATTAAACCGTCTGCACCTACGCCAAATCGCCTATTACAGATTTTTGCAATCAATGGATAATCGTCTTTTGGAAACTGTCCATTACGATTATCTACCATTACAAAATCATTACCTGTACCTTGATATTTATAAAATGTATTTTCCATGCTTTAACAAAGCCCCAAAGATAGTACATTATTACTTTTTAAAGTGTAGTTAAAAAGTAGTTAAACGCTTATATAATAGCATAAAATCAAGTAATTTTGTGTAGAATACGTTAAAATATTAATGAATATGAAAAGAATAGCTAGTCTCCTATTTGTATCCGTTTTTGCAGGTGCGATTACATTGGGTGCTTATAAACTATTTTTCGAAAAGGAAAATTTTACCATTATTACCCAAGATAATAATAGCGGTATAGTAAACGCAAGTTATACACCTACTTCCGCTAGAGGTGCGGGTATCAATGAGGTTGATTTCACTAATGCCGCCGAGAATACCGTGAATGCCGTTGTCCACGTAAAGAACATAACCATTAATAAGGCCCCTACCAATATATTCGACTTTTTTTACGGTACCAGTGGAAAAGTAGTACCACAAGTAGGTACGGGATCTGGAGTAATAATTTCTTCTGATGGATATATTGTTACCAATAATCATGTAATCAGTAGAGCAAATCAACTACAGGTTACTTTGAACAACAATAGAACATACAATGCCGAATTGATAGGCACGGATCCAAATTCTGATATTGCCCTTATAAAAATAGACCCAAATGAAAAATTGCCGTATTTGGCATTTGGTGATTCCGATCAAACAAAAATTGGCGAATGGGTATTGGCTGTTGGAAATCCTTTTAACCTGACTTCTACTGTTACAGCGGGTATTGTCAGTGCAAAAGCTAGAAATCTTGGGAAAAACCAATCTTTCATTCAGACAGATGCCGCCGTAAACCCCGGAAACTCAGGCGGCGCATTGGTAAACACTAATGGGGACCTAGTAGGTATCAACACAGCAATAACCTCGCAAACCGGATCTTATGTAGGTTATTCATTTGCGGTACCCAGCAATATTGCAAAAAAAGTAATTCAGGATATTTTAGAATACGGCAATGTTCAAAAGGGATTTATGGGCATTAGACCTGCCCCTGTAAACACAAGAGATGCTATAGAAAAAGGCATAAACAATATTGATGGGGTGTACATTGAATTTATAGAAGAAGAATCTGCAGCGCAGGAGGCCGGAATCGTAGTCGGTGACATCATCAAAAAAGTTGATGAAATCGATGTGCACAAATACCCTGATCTAACAGGATACTTATCTACAAAAAGACCAGGTGATACTTTAGAAATTGTAATAGATAGAAAAGACGAGCAGCTAATATTACCATTAACCCTAAAGGAGAGACAAACCTTAGTGGTTCCGGAGATGGGCTTAGAAGTTAAAAACCTAACGGAACAAGATAAGAAGGTATACAAAACCAAAACGGGCGTTAAAATTATTGGAGTACCGGAACGTTATAGAGGTTACGGTCTATCAGAAAAAGTAATCGTCAAAATCGATGATCAAGAAATAGGAAATATTGACGATGCATATACAGCATTTGGCGGCATTTCAAAATATGGAAAAACCGTGATTACCATGTTAGGATCCAATGGCCAAAGAGACCGCCTCATATTTCAATAACAAAACCCAATAAAATACAGCCTTCGCAAAAACGAAGGCTTTTTTTTGAAAAATATTTATTTAAAGTGCTTAATTTTTCTAGTTTTGTGCGAATTATAAAATTAATCAACTAATTATGGCTCCACAAACCACTTTTGAAAAAGAGCTGGCATTTCAAGCGGATCGTAGAAAAGCTACAACGGAATTTATCAAAATCGTAAGTGATCTTTGGTATGACAAATCCATTGAAATTGTCCTTTTTAAAAATCAGGTTATTGACAAAAATGTAAGCGATATAATGCACTTGCATGAGTATGCTGGTGAATTCGTACAAAAACCCATTTCTATTTTTGATTCTGTAGAAATACTAAGGTCAATTTCAGACATGGCGTTGCCACCTTCTAAGTTAGATATTGGTAAATTAACTTATGAATACCATTCTGACACCAACATTCTTAACAATGTAAAATCTTTTGTAATAGATAAATTACAATCTGCTCAAGACTTCAAAAGTATAGAACCTAAAGACGTAGTACTATATGGTTTTGGAAGAATAGGTAGATTAGTTGCAAGAGAGCTTATGTCCAAAACAGGAAAAGGCAATCAATTAAGACTTAGAGCTATTGTAGTAAGAGGCAAGCCTAGTATTGAAAATCTTGAAAAAAGAGCCAGCCTACTTAGAACAGATTCTGTACACGGTATTTTTAATGGCACCGTAAAAGTAGACTACTCAAACCTAAAATTGATCATCAATGGCACAACTGTACATGTTATATATGCCAATATGCCAGAAGAAATCGACTATACGGAGTACGGTATAAACGAAGCTTTGGTGATAGACAATACAGGAGCTTTTAGAACTAAAGAACAATTAGAAAGGCATTTACAAGCCAACGGAGCCGCCAAAGTTTTATTAACCGCTCCAGGCAAAGAAGTTGCCAATATAGTACATGGTGTAAACCATTTAGAATATTCACCTGATGACACAGATATATTTTCTGCAGCATCATGTACCACAAACGCCATAACTCCTATTTTAAAGGCAATAGAAGAAACTTTTGGAATTGAGAAGGGACATTTAGAAACCATACATGCCTATACCAATGATCAAAATTTGGTAGACAATATGCATGGTAAATACAGAAGGGGCCGTGCTGCAGCACTCAACATGGTTATTACTGAAACCGGTGCAGGCAAAGCAGTAACAAAAGCCTTACCTTCTTTGGAAGGCAAACTTACCTCTAATGCCATTAGAGTTCCTGTACCCAACGGATCACTAGCTATTCTTAATTTGGAAATCAATCAAAAAACATCACTAGAAGGTGTAAACTCCATGATCAAGAAATATGCATTAGAAGGAGATTTAGTTGAACAAATAAAATACTCACTTGATAAAGAATTGGTTTCTTCCGATATTATAGGAACCTCTGCCCCATCTATTTACGATAGCATGGCTACAATAGTTTCCAGCACAGGAAAGAGTGTAATTTTATATATATGGTATGACAATGAGTATGGTTATTCTCATCAAGTAATTCGTTTAGCCAAATACATTGCCAAAGTAAGACGTTTTACCTATTATTAATTTTTAAAATGAAAAGATCTATTTGTTAATTAAGAACGTAGGTAAATAAAGAATGTTTAAGCTTTATATTTTTTTCATAATTCAATATTTATAAAGTACTTTAGTCAACTCTAAATTATTCAAATTAACCTAAGAATCTATTACATGAATTTCTATAGAATACTATTATTACTAGCCTTATTATTAGCTAGTAATGTACAATTTGCACAAAATGCCGAAGAAGAGGAAGATAAGTTATCATTAGATGAAGGACCGATCAGTAATCAATTCGATTATATAGCCAAGCGATCAGGAAACTATAGAGCAGATGGTGTTAGATATGAAGTGGTAAAAGAATCTAATTTATTTAAGATTAGAAAAAATGTTCTTGACTCTATTGCCGCCATGAATAAAAAAACGGGTGAGTTAAAGGCTACAATTGCAGAACATGAAACTACAATTACATCTTTAAATAAAAAATTGGAGGAGACCACCACTAATTTGGGTCTGGTTACCGAAGAAAAAGATAGTATGTCTTTTCTTGGCTTACCAGTTTCCAAGGGAACATATAATTTTGTACTATGGACTATTATAGGCGCATTGTTTCTTACCCTTGGTTTATTTATTTATAAATTTAGAAATAGTAATATACTGACTCAAGAAGCCAAACAAAACTTATCTGAATTAGAAGTTGAATACGAAGATCACAGAAGAAGGGCATTAGAGCGTGAACAAAAAATAAGTAGACAGCTACAAGACGAGATTAACAAACAGAAAAAAACTAAGTAAATTTTTAAAGCTCCATTTTGGAGCTTTTTTTTTGATATGGTCAATATAGAACAAGTAACGACATCAGAAATTAACGACATTATACCTCTTTTTGATGGATATAGAGTTTTTTATAAAATGAAATCTGATTTAGATGCCGCAAGAATATTTCTGCAGGATAGAGTGACAAATAACGAATCCGTAATATTTGCTGCTTATGAAGGAAAAAACGCCATTGGCTTTGTTCAGCTCTATTTCACCTTTTCCTCGGTAAGCTTAGAGAAATCGATAATATTAAACGATTTGTATGTTGCAGCCGAACATAGAGGTAAATCCGTAGGACAACAATTACTACTAAAATCTCAAGAATTCTGTAAAATAAATAGTTATAAAGGCCTTGCCCTGGAGACCGCTATTGACAACCCAGCTCAAAAATTATATGAAAAGCTTGGCTGGGAGAAAGATTCCCACTGTTTTCATTACTTTTGGCAGGTTAAATGAAGATGCACATCAAAAAATGAGAATAGACATAATTACAGTATTGCCCGAACTACTCACTAGCCCATTTGAAGCTTCCATTTTAAAAAGAGCAATAGAAAAAGATTTGGTTGAAGTCCATTTTCATAACCTCAGGGATTATACCGATACAAAATATAGAAATGTAGATGATTATCAATTTGGAGGAGGAGCCGGTATGGTACTTATGATAGAGCCCATTGACAAATGTATCTCTAGCTTAAAGTCTGAAAGAACATACGATGAAGTCATTTATATGACTCCAGATGGTGCAACCCTAAATCAAAAAACCGCCAACACACTTTCATTGGCAAAAAATATAATAATTCTTTGCGGTCATTATAAAGGCGTTGACCAACGAGTACGCGATCTTTTTATAACCAAAGAAATATCCATTGGCGACTATGTACTTTCAGGTGGAGAATTGGGCGCCGCAGTTTTATGCGATGCAGTCATTAGATTATTGCCAGGCGTACTTAATGATGAAACATCAGCACTAACTGATACCTTTCAAGATGGTCTGCTTGCCCCACCCGTATACACTAGACCTGCGGAGTATAAAGGAATGACTGTGCCAGACGTACTATTAAGCGGTAACTTTGGCAAGATTGAAGAATGGAGAGAAAACAAAGCATACGAACGTACCGAAAAATTACGTCCAGATTTGCTAGAGTAACATAATTTTGAGAATTAAAGAAAAAGCAAATAAATACTTGCGTGATTAAATTTAAATACTAATTTTGCAGCCTGTTAGAACAACCTCTGACGATAATCGTGAACGTTGCTCTGATTTAATTCCAATTTTAACTATACAATGGAATCATTAATAAAATTTGTACAAGACGAATTCGTAACGAAAAAAGAATTTCCAAAATTTTCTGCTGGTGATACAATCACTGTTTACTACGAAATTAAGGAAGGTGAAAAAACAAGAACACAGTTCTTTAAAGGTGTTGTAATACAACGAAGAGGTACCGGTTCTACAGAAACATTTACTATTCGTAAAATGTCTGGAACAGTTGGTGTTGAGCGTATCTTCCCAATTAACTTACCTGCACTTCAGAAAATTGAAGTTAATAAACGTGGTAAAGTACGTAGATCTAGAATTTACTACTTCCGTGAATTAACTGGTAAGAAAGCTAGAATTAAAGAAGTAAGAGGATAAATTTTATATCCAAATAAATATAAAGCACTGTTCTATTTTAGAACAGTGCTTTTTTTATGAACAAAAGTGAACAACACATGTTTATAACATGTTGACTAATAAAAGATTACATTTTTAAGCTTTGTATTATTATTTTTTGTAAATTAGAACATGGTTACGAAATAGAGCTTTAGAAAAATGCCTATTTTAAAATCATTACGAAGTTTGCGTTCTATCGTATTGTTGTTTGACCAAAGCATTTAATGATTATTAAATGGGGTAAATTTTAAATTTGTTGGCTGTCGCTAATTGAATTTAAGATTAGTTGAATAGTAAAGAGACTATAAATTAGGTTTTTATTATTCAATGATGACAATAAAAAAGAAATGCTGTGTAGATGCTGGGTTGCCTAACCTGGGAATCGAAAAACATTTTAAACGTTGAATCAGTAAAGCGGATGCAATCAAGGGTTGCCGTTTTGATGAAAAATCAAAACAAACTGTCCGTAAACTTTTTCTAAAAAGCCATATCATTGTATGCGTACATTGATATGGCTTTTGTTATTTAACAAAACTTCCCTCCTGCCTGAAATATTAAGCCATTTTCAACACTTTCATACCTTTAGAAAATTGTATATTTGTTCCGCTTAAATTAAAACAAACTGCAAATGTCCAAAATTTTTTATACCAAAACAGACGAGGCGCCTGCATTGGCTACAGAGTCTTTTTTACCTATTGTAAAAGCTTTCACAAAATCATCAGGAATTGAAATCGAAACTAAAGATATTTCTTTAGCCGGCAGAATTGCTGCTACCTTTCCAGAGTTTTTATCGAAAGAACAACAGGTGTCCAATGATTTGGAAGAATTGGGCAACATGGCAAAACAGCCAGAAGCAAACATTATAAAATTACCTAACATAAGTGCATCGGTTCCTCAATTGAACGAGGCTATCGCAGAATTGCAAGCTAAGGGTTACAACATACCAAACTACCCAGACGAGCCTAAAACTGATGAAGAAAAGCAAATAAAGGCGAAGTACGATAAAATTAAAGGTAGTGCCGTAAACCCTGTTTTAAGGGAAGGTAATTCTGACCGTAGAGCTCCTAGAGCTGTAAAAAATTACGCAAAGCAAAATCCTCATAGCATGGGTGCATGGAGTTCTAGCTCTAAAACTCATGTAGCTACAATGGGCGATGGCGATTTTCAGGCCAATGAGAAATCAACAACATTAGCCAATGCCACTACGGTACAGATAAAATTGGTTTCTGAAGGCTCAGAAACTGTTCTAAAAGATAATTTAAGCCTGCTTAAGGGTGAAATTATCGATGCAACGGTAATGAACAAAACAGCCTTGCTAGATTTTCTTCAAGCAGAAATTAAAGATGCAAAAGATAAAGGCATCCTTTTTTCAGTGCATTTAAAGGCTACAATGATGAAAGTTTCCGACCCTATTATTTTTGGTCATGTTGTTGAAACTTTCTTTAAACCCGTATTTGTAAAATATGCAGATACTTTCGATAAATTAGGTATTAGCCCTAATGACGGACTTGCCAGTTTATACCAGAAGATTGAAAAATTACCCGCTAGTGAAAAAGATGCCATTACTAAAGATTTAGATGAAGCTTTGGCTAATGGACCAGATCTAGCAATGGTAAATTCAGACAAAGGAATTACCAACCTACACGTTCCAAGTGATATTATTATTGATGCATCTATGCCAGCTATGATCAGAAACTCTGGACAAATGTGGAATGCGGAAGGTAAATCTCAAGACACCAAAGCTGTAATACCAGATAGTAGCTATGCAGGTATTTATACGGCTACCATTGATTTCTGTAAAGAACATGGTGCGTTTGACCCTACCACTATGGGTACCGTACCAAATGTTGGTCTAATGGCACAAAAGGCAGAGGAGTATGGCTCTCATGACAAAACCTTTGAAATTAGCCAAAGCGGAACTGTACAGGTAGTTGACACCACTAGTGGTAAAGTATTACTTGAGCATACTGTAAACAGTGGCGATATTTGGCGTATGTGCCAAGTTAAAGACGCTCCTATTCAAGACTGGGTAAAATTGGCAGTTTCTAGAGCAAGAGCTACCGATGTACCTGCTGTTTTCTGGTTAGACGAGAACAGATCACATGATGCCGAGTTAATTAAGAAGGTAAATACATATTTAGCACAAGAGGACACTAATGGTTTGGACATCCAAATTATGTCTCCAATTAAAGCCACAGCTTTCACATTAAAAAGAATGAAAGATGGCAAGGATACTATATCTGTTTCCGGAAATGTATTAAGAGATTACCTTACTGACCTCTTCCCTATTTTGGAAGTAGGAACAAGTGCCAAAATGTTATCGATTGTTCCTTTAATGAACGGCGGTGGACTTTTTGAAACAGGAGCAGGTGGCTCCGCACCAAAGCACGTAGAACAATTCCTAGAGGAAGGTCATTTAAGATGGGATTCTTTGGGTGAATTCTTAGCATTGGGCGTTTCTTTGGAGTTTTATGGAGAAAAGAATGGAAATGCAGCAGCAAAGGTTCTTGGTGACACCTTGGATAGCGCTACCGAGAAATTTTTATTGAACGACAAGTCTCCTTCAAGAAAAGTAAAAGAACTGGATACGAGAGGTAGTCATTTTTTCTTGGCAAAATACTGGGCAGAAGCATTGGCGCTACAAGATGATAACGCTGAATTAAAAGCTATTTTCTCTAAAGTAAGTTCAGAAATCAATAACAAGGAAAATGATATCCTTTCAGAATTGATAGATGCACAAGGATCAGCACAAGATGTGGGTGGATATTATAAGCCAGACACCGCTTTGGTTCAAAAAGCAATGAGACCAAGTACTACTTTAAATGGAATATTAGAATCCATTTAATTCAACTTTAACTTCTATGAATACCCTTAATTAAATTTAAGGGTATTTTTTTTTGACCACTAATTACTTTTAGGAGTATAGATCTATTCTAAGTATTTTTACATAAAAAAATTGATGAAAGTACTTTTACCGATTCTTATCATCTTATTTTTAAGCTTATCCCATACTATTCAGGGCCAACAAAAATATACACTAAGCGGTACTATATCTGAAGTAAGCAGTAACGAAACATTAATTGGTGTTACAGTGGCAATACCAGAATTAAAAACCGGTGTCACCACCAATGAATACGGTTTTTATTCCATCACCCTTCCAGAAGGTATCTATACCGTACTTATAAGTTATTTAGGTTTTGAGGATATCACTCAACAAATAACATTGACAGAAAATAGACGTAAAGATTTTTTGTTAAGCGAAGAAGCTGAACAATTAGAGGAAGTAGTGGTTACGGAAAATGTGGAAAAAATGGATATCAGAAAGCCACAAATGAGCGTCAACACCCTTTCAGTAGGTACTATTAAAAAAATACCGGTGATTTTAGGTGAAGCAGATGTCATAAAATCCATATTACTATTACCGGGTGTAACCAATGCCGGTGAAGGTGCCTCGGGTTTTAACGTGAGAGGTGGAGCCGCTGATCAAAACCTTATTCTATTAGATGAAGCCATCATCTTTAACTCTTCTCACCTTTTTGGATTCTTCTCTGTATTTAATCCAGATGCCATTAAAGATGTAAAACTATATAAAGGTGGCATACCTGCCCGCTATGGCGGTCGAGTTTCATCTGTGCTAGATATATTTCAAAAAGAAGGCAATAGCAAAGAGTTTAAAATGAATGGCGGTATTGGTGCAGTTGCCAGTAGATTGTTGCTAGAAGGTCCCATTAAAAAAGATAAAGCAGCTTTTTTAATTGGCGGTAGAGCTTCTTACGCCCATTTGTTCCTTCCGTTGTTCGATGTTGATAACACAGCATATTTCTATGACCTAAACACCAAATTCAACTATAGGTTGAATGAGAAAAATAACATTTTTCTTTCTGGATATTTTGGTAGAGATGTCTTTGGTATCAACGATAGTTTTGTAAATACCTATGGTAATGCTGTGGGTAATTTTAGATGGAACCATTTATTCTCCGACAAACTTTTCTCCAACCTATCTTTAATTTACTCTGATTACTATTACGGGTTAAAACTAGATTTCGTAGGGTTTAATTGGAACTCAGGCATAAGAAACTTTAATCTTAAATATGACCTTAAACATTACGCCACAGACAAATTGCAGATTAATTACGGCATTAACAACGTTTACTACCAGTTTAACCCAGGTAAAATTGAACCAAGCAATTCAGAGTCTGGCATTATTGAAGAACAACTAATTGAAAAATATGCTAATGAATTTGCCGCTTATGTTGATTTTGAACACAGATTAAGCGAAAATTTGAGTGTAGGTTACGGGCTGCGTTTTAGTCACTTTATTAGACTAGGGCAAGATGAATTAAATGTCTATGCCAATAACAATCCGGTTACTTATGATCCCTTTTTACTCATCTATCAAGAAGCAGACCCAATAGATGTTATAAATCCCGGTAGAGGCACTACGCTGTCTCATTTTAGCAATTTTGAACCAAGAGCTTCCCTTTCATATACCTTAAATCACTCTAGCTCCATTAAAGCGAGTTACACTAGATTAGCTCAATACTTACATCTTCTTTCAAATACCAGCTCGCCTACCCCTTTAGACGTTTGGACTCCAAGTGGACCATTTACAAAGCCACAGCTATTAGATCAATATGCTTTTGGTTACTTTAAAAATATTAATGATGGAAATTTCTCCTTAGAAACTGAAGTCTTCTATAAAGATGTCCAAAATAGAATAGATTATATAGACGGTGCTAATCTTATTGCCAATAATGCCATTGAACAAGTAATTCTAAATGGCGAAGCGCGTGCTTATGGGCTGGAGTTTCTTTTGCGGAAAAATGAGGGAAAACTACAGGGTTGGCTAGCCTATACCCTGTCCAAATCCGAACAACGCACACCTGGTAGAGCGCCTGTTATAGACAATGGTCGTAGCAATGTTGAAACCGGAATTAATTTTGGGAATTGGTATAATACGCCTTACGATAAAACGCATGACATTTCTTTGTTCTTAAGTTATGATCTAACAGATAAATGGAGTTTTAGTGGAAATTTCACATACCAAACCGGGCAACCTACCAATTACCCCGTCGGTCAATTTGAATTTCAAGATTTAACCGTGCCTTATTACGGTTTAAGAAATTCTCAACGATTACCGGCATACAATCGCCTTGACTTATCGGCTACTTTGAAACCTAAAAAAAATAAGAACCGAAAATTAAAAGGTGAATGGGTCTTTAGCTTATATAATGTTTATAATAGACGAAATGCAGCTTCTATTAATTTTAGACAGAATGATGACACCGGAGTCAACGAGGCTGTAAGAACCTCTATATTTGGCATAGTGCCGGCAATAACTTACAATTTTAATCTTTAGGAAATGAAACGCTTTATATTAATCATATTAGGCTTTATTCTTTTTATCTCATGTGAAGATGTCATAGAGGTTGAATTACCGGAAAATGACACCAGACTAGTTGTTAACGGTGTAATACGCGTAGATGAAAATCAAGAATTTCTACCTATTGAAATAGCTGTTTCCGAAAGCAGCTCTTTTTTTGACGAAAACACGGTAGCATCATTAAAAAGTGCCATTATCTATTATGGCACCCCTAACGCCGATGCCCCGGAAATTTTAGAAGGAGGTGGTATTTCCAATTTAGCTGAAGTAGAACCAGGTAGCGGTATTTGGGTACCTGACCCTAGTTTTGATAGTGACCAAAGAATTAGAGTTAGCAGTATTGAAGAAGGAGATGTTTTTCAACTTATTCTAGAAACAGAAAATGAGCAATTTTTTGCTACGACTACCTATGTGAAATCTGTGCCTATAGATTCCTTAGAGCAAGGTGACGAAACCCTATTTTCAGGTGATGAAACAGAAGTAATAGTAACATTTACAGACCCGGGGGAAAGCAACGATTTTTATTTGCTCGACTTGGATTTTGGAGAGTTTTTAGTAACAGAGGATGAATTTTATCAAGGGCAGACTTTTGTATTCTCATATTTTTACGATAATGAATTAGCAATAAATACAAGCTCTGTAGTAAATATAAGTTTACTTGGCGTAGATGAACAATTTTACAATTACATGAACCAAATCATTGTTCAGTCCGGTGGCGATCAAGGTCCGTTTCAAACCCCGGCAGCTACTGTTCGTGGTAATATAATAAATGTTACCGGAATTGATAACGACGAGGTTCTTGACAATGTTGAACGTTCTGATAATTTTGCATTGGGTTATTTCGCCATTGTAGAAGAATATACAGATAGCATAACAATTACAAACAATGAGGAGAACTGATAAAGATTTACTTGTAACAGGTTTAAAAAGATTGGCATTCACCGTTTTATTAATGTTCACTGCCCCCTTTGTACTATGGCAGGCTTTCAAGAACCAAGACCACTCTATGTTCTGGCCGGTTTGTATTTTAGGATTGGTTCTTGCCGCATATGCCGTTTATATGGGGTTTAAAGGCATTATGACAATAATGGATTCAATGTTCGGTAAAAAATAAAAACTTTAGCCTTTTGGTATTTTGGTAGTTTTCTTCCACTTATTATAAAGCTTATCGTAATCGTAGTCTAAAACCGTTTCTTGCCGTTCTAATTTACCTTTTGAAAAAGCGCGTTGCAAAATATCTTCTATCAAATAGTCTTCTTCTACAAGGTCTGGATGAAACTCTTCCTTAATGCTTATATTAAACAATTTGGCCGTGGTATTATACCAAAAAGCTCTCCAACCATTTCTAAGATCCTTGACCAAATCAAAAGCAGTTGTCCCCGTTTGCCTATAAATTAGTTTCACCAAAATTTGACCTTCGGTTCTAGTTAATTTTTTCAACTCTTCAGAAAATTCTTCTTCAATAAATTTCTGTACTTTTTTAGTATACTTTTTGCGTTTACGGTTGTTCTTCATATTCGCCAAACTATCGTTTAGCTCAACCAAACGCTCCGCAGCCATTTTAGCGTATGGATATACTTTTTGCGTTTTTCTCCTTAAAATATAGTAGCGTAGTTTTTCATCATAAGACGAGAACTTAAGTTTACCAAAAACATACGCTTCCTCTAATGCTATAGAACTTTGTAGCAATGAGTCCCCTGTTACGATAATCATTTTTTCCGCAACAGAATCAAGCTCTTGTTCCTCAATCTGAGCTGTACAGATAAAAACACCGGAGACCAGTAGATAAAGTATTAAAAAGTTATATTTCATTACCATAGGCTTAACAAAAGTCCTGCCAAAATTAACGAATATTAAAGAAGGTTATTATTAATACAACGCTAATATTCTTAAGTTTGTATCTTAAATTAACATTGATGGCTGAGAAAAAAATAATTACCAAAAAGTCTGAAGACTTTTTTGAAAAATACTTGAACAATGCCGCTCCTACAGGTTATGAGTGGGAAGGGCAAAAAATATGGATGGACTACCTAACGCCTTATGTAGATACATTTATAACAGATACTTATGGTACTGCGGTAGGAGTTATAAATCCTGATGCTAAATATAAAGTGGTCATTGAAGGGCATTCAGACGAAATCTCATGGTACGTTAATTATATTACGGATAACGGACTTATTCACGTTATAAGAAATGGTGGAAGCGATCACCTAATTGCTCCTTCTAAATGGGTAAACATACATACTAAAAACGGAATCGTAAAAGGTATTTTTGGCTGGCCAGCTATTCATACCCGTAAAGGGGATAAAGAGGAAACTCCAAAAATTGAGAATATTACCGTTGATGTTGGTGCAACCACCAAAGAAGAAGTTGAAAAACTTGGTGTACATGTAGGTTGTGTAATTACATACCCAGACGAATTTCAAATTCTTAATAAGAACAAATATGTTTGTAGAGCTATAGATAATAGAGCTGGTGGTTTTATGATTGCTGAAGTTGCACGTCTATTGCATGAGAATAAAGTAGAATTACCTTTTGGACTTTACATTACAAACTCTGTTCAAGAAGAGATTGGATTGCGCGGTGCGGAAATGATTACACAAACTATTCAGCCAAACATTGCTATTGTTACAGATGTTTGTCACGATACGACAACTCCAATGATCAAAAAAGAGGTTCAGGGACATACCGAAATTGGAGCCGGACCTGTAATTTCTTATGCCCCAGCGGTACAGAACAAATTACGTGAACGTATCATTGAGACGGCCGAAAAGAAAAACATACCATTTCAACGAATGGCTGCATCTAGATCAACTGGTACAGATACAGATGCATTTGCCTACAGTAATGGCGGTGTTGCTTCTGCTTTAATTTCTTTACCGTTACGTTACATGCACACTACCGTAGAAACGGTACATAAAGATGATGTTGAAAATGTAATTCGTTTGATCTACGAAACATTGTTAACGATAAAGGATGGCGAAACTTTTAGCTATTTCGAATAATCTTATTTAATCCCTCCACCAATTTGGAGGGATTTTTTTTTACGCTATGGATGAACTAATTGATATTTTAGATGCCGATGGAAGAATGACCAATAGAACGGCAATGAAAAGTGAAGCCCATAAAAACGGATGGTTTCACCAAACGGTTCATATTTGGTTTTACACCTTAGATGGCAAAGTTCTTTTACAGCAACGTGGTAAGAACAAAGATGTTTACCCCCTACTTTGGGATGTTAGCGTTGCAGGTCATATTGGTGCTGGCGAAAATATAATTACCTCTGCACTACGTGAAATAGAAGAAGAAATCGGTTTAACCATTCAACCTGAAAAATTGCAAAAAATTGGAGTTTTTAAATCTGTACACAATCATTCTCAAAATTTGATGGATTATGAGTTTCATCATACATTTTTGGCTCCCTTACATTTATCATTACATGATTTACGAAAGCAAGAAAGTGAAGTAGAAAACTTAAAATTGATTCCAATGGATCAATTCACTAAAGAATTAGGTGATATTTCAAAGTTTAAATACGTACCACATGAAATATCGTACTATAATACCATCACCAAGGAAATTTCTAAATGTTTGGCAACAAGCAATTAAAAGCCAGGATTTCAATGTTACCTCTTATAGTTTAAAAACTGCTTTCCTCAGCCATTTTAACTACCCCAACCGTTAAAATCAAATTGGCAAAACGTCGTTGTTCACCTGTCTGTATGATTAGTGTAGTGGTCTTATCACGGATTTGGTCGTAAAATGCCCACCTTTCCATTTCACTCCAACTTACATCTCCCAGCAATTCTTTATATGCCAAATGTATTTCTGCATTTGCTTCAGATGGTTTTTCCATTACAATTGCTCCTTGTATAGGACAAACCTCAAGTATACCTTCAAGAACAGTCAATGCATCTAACAGGCCTGGTTTAAAATTTAAATGTACTGTTGTGGAATTTGGACCGTTCATTGCGCCAACAGGTAGATTACCATCTGCAATAACAACTTGGGCAAAATGCCCAGAGCGTGCAAGAACCTCCATTATAGTAGGATGAATAACAGGAGTCTTAAGCATAATTATATATTTAAAAGAAATATGAGAATAAAACACTAGCTACCAAATGGCAACCAGTGTTTTATTTTTAATCGATTTTTTACATATTGTAAACGCCACCATTGATGTCTAGCGTAGCTCCAGTAATAAAGCCATCGTATTCAGATGCCAGATACAATACAGCTCTAGCTACATCATCAGCATTACCTGCTCTTTGAATAGGAATACCTTTTGTAGTTTCTGCAGCGGACTCTTTGGTTGTATGCGTATTGTGAAATGAAGTACCTAAGATGAGCCCTGGCGCAACAGCATTAACTCTTATTCCCTGTGGTCCTAATTCAGAAGAAAGTGCCCTTGTATACGTTAAAATAGCTCCTTTACTGGTTGAATATACCAATGATCCCGGGTGACCGCCTTTACGACCTGCCAATGATGCTAAATTGACCATACTACTATTTTCATTCTTTGCCAAATATGGTGCTGCTGCCCGTGTAACGAACATCATTGAAGTCATATTAATATCCATCACCTTGTGCCAAAAATCCGTTTCCATTTCACTTAGCATTTTACGGGCAACTAAAGAACCTGCATTATTGATTAAAATATGAAGTCCGCCCAATGCTTCAACTGTCTTTTCTACCAATGCATTTGCATCGCTTTCTTTTGTGAGATCACCACTTACCGCAATTGCTTTTACACCTTTATCCTTAGCATAAGCCACAAGCTTATCTGCGGTATCTGCACTTGAGAAATAATGAATGGAAACATTTGCGCCACTATCAATGAAATGTTTGGTGATAGACTCTCCTATTCCTTGTGCACCGGCGGTAATCAATACATTTTTACCAAATAATTTGTTACTATTCGTCATGATTCTTTTAATTATAAAACTTGATTGTATTTTGGTTCTAAACCATTTTGATCGGCAATTGAAAACTGCACAACCAAATTGGTTAACCAAATATAATCAAAAATGACTCAGTAAGCTTATATTTGATTTTAAGGTACTTAACTCAAATAATCTATGAAAGCACCAACGTTGTTTAAGCTATATTCTAGTTGAGAGCCTTCATTCATGTTCTTTACAACAAATGAATTATTACTTAACTCCTGCTCCCCAATTAATATAACATAAGGTACATTGCGATTATTGGCATACTTCATCTGCTTTTGCATTTTGGCACTTGAAGGATACATATCTGCCTTTATGCCGGCTTTTCGCAACTGAGTAACCAATTTTAAAGCCGCCATAGCTTCCTTTTCCCCAAAGTTTACACAAAGTACTTGTAGCGAGCGATCAATTGCTTCAGGAAAAAGATCAAGTTCCTCTAATACTAAATAAATACGATCCAGACCAAAGGAAATTCCCACACCGCTTACATTTTTTAGGCCAAAAATTCCCGTAAGGTCATCATAGCGGCCACCACCACCTATAGATCCCATTTTAACACCCTCAGGCGCCGCAACTTCAAATATAGCGCCGGTATAATAATTTAATCCGCGTGCCAGGGTGACATCTATTGACAATTTAGCAGATTGTAGACCCAGGGCTGAAATAGTCTCTAGAATAAAACGCAACTCGTCCAATCCTTTTTTACCTTCTTCAGAATCTTTTAAAAGACCATCCAAGCGTTCTAATTGTTCGTTGTTACTGCCTTGCGGTAAAAATAATGGTGATGCTTTTTCAATTGCTTCTTCGGTAATACCCTTAGCGAGCATTTCTTTTTTGACTCCGTCCTCCCCTATTTTATCCAGCTTATCCAATGCAACGGTAAAATCTATCAATAAATCCTTAGCTCCAATTACTTCTGCAATACCTGCCAAGATTTTTCTATTGTTCATTTTTATAGTTGCACCTTCCAATTTTAAATCGGAAAATACGGCATCATACAACTGAACCAGCTCAACTTCTTGAAGCAATGAATCTGAGCCAACAACATCGGCATCACATTGAAAAAACTCTCTAAATCTACCCTTTTGTGGTCTATCGGCTCTCCAAACTGGTTGAATTTGATAGCGTTTAAAAGGAAAATCCAACTCATTTTGATGCATGACCACGTAACGTGCAAAAGGTACGGTTAGATCGTAGCGTAATGCTTTCTCAGTAATTTTAGGAGCTATACTGTTCGAGTTTTTATCAGTATATGTAGCATCATCAACTTTTCTAAGAAAATCACCGGAATTCAATATTTTGAAAATCAAACGATCACCTTCTTCACCATATTTTCCTAATAACGTATCTGAATTCTCAAAAGAAGGAGTTTCAATAGGTTGAAATCCATAAGTTTGAAAGTTCTTTTTGATAGTATCAAAAATGTAATTACGTTTTGCTATTTCAGAAGGATTAAAATCTCTGGTGCCTTTAGGTATAGATGGTTTCTGTGCCATTAAATTTATATTGTATTGCAAATATAACCTTCCATAAAATAAGGCTACATTTTAATAGTATGGATTTTAGATTTTTATTGTTCTATTTGGTAACGATAACTTTCTCGAACCATTGGTATAATTCTCCCTTGGTAATTACCGCTCCTTGCTTTATCAATAAAAACTTATCTACGTTTTTATCATCAGTGTAGGCTTTAGATGCAGTTAAATACTCTACAAAATCCGATTGCCAGTTTCTCTTGAACCAATCGAAACCAACAGTTGTGGTTAAATCAATTTCAGGATTCATCACCTTTACGGAAATCAATTTCATTTCTTTATCCGTTAAATGAAATAGGTGCATTTGATTGTTGGAAATATTCTCCAAGTAGGTCACTTTTGCTAAAACACCTTCCCATACCAAATCGCTAAACACATCTAATTCTTCCTCAGCAACCTTGGGCTTGTTCTTTTTAATATCATCCCATTCATCGCCTGTGATTGATTGTGTCGCAAGAAAATTGATAAATTCTGGATGCAATTCTTCCAGTTGCTCTTTTGTTAGCCGCGTATATTTCATTTTGCAAAAATAAAAAGCCCTAACATATTTGCTAGGGCTTTTACAACTTAATTTTATAAACTTAAAAGATATATCTCAATCCTACTTGTGCTTGCCATCTAGACAACAGACTTGCATCGTACCCAAATGTCTCTGTCAATTCAGGATTAAATGTGTAGGTAGGCACATTAGTATCCGGATCAACAGTTACACCAACAGGTTGAACATTATTTGGCTGTTGTACCAAGCCCCAATCAGAACTGATCAAATTACCTATGTTCAATACATCTACACTAAATTGTATAGTATTGGTTTTTCCTTCGGATACGGTGATTTTGTAATCTTGCAAGAATTTCACATCCCATCTTCCTCTCCATGGTGCTAAAGCTCCGTAACGCTCTGCATACTGACCTCTACGGTCACTTAAGTAATCATCTTGTGCAATATAGGCATCAAAAGCCGCTCCTTGATCTGCACCGGAAAATTGCATTTGACCAATTTCAGCTGAGGTAGGAACATAAATAAGGTCATTAATACCAGATCCATCTCCATTGATATCACCACCGTACGTATAATTGAACCTACCGCCTTGAGCATATTCAAAGAATGTGGAAAGTGTAGATGCCCATTTACCATTACCATACTCCCAGTTTTTGCTAGCTACACCAATAAACCTATGTTTATCACCATATTTTGATGGTGCTAATATATCTGCGTTGGCGTCATTAATAATTGGGTTACCTGCAAAAGCATCTGAAGTAATTTCTGCTTCAATGGAGTTTACATCCTTGGCATCTAAATAACTATAAGCCAACATTGTATACAGACCATTATTAAAGTTTTTCTGGGCCTTCAAAGATGCATTCCAAATTCTTCCTTTATTTGAGTTGGTAAATACATATGGACCAGCACCTAAACCAAAGCTGTTCAATAAATCATCAGCAGTATAGGTTGCTCTTGTATCTACACCTGATAAATTACCAGATGGTGATGTCAATGCCCAGTTTTGAACGTGTGGACCATTGATATCTTTTGTATAAGAAAGGTCTGCAGTAAGCACCATACCATCATCTAAACGCTTATCAACACCTAAATTAGTTCTCCATACTTGTGGAAATTTGTAATCTGGATCAACTGCCTGCAAGAAAAATACATCTGGATTAGCAATTTGGTTTCCTAACCATACAAATGGAAAACGTCCTGTAAACAAACCTGATCCACCACGAAGCTGTAGCGACTTATCCCCATTTACATCATAGTTAAAACCTACTCTTGGGGAAATTAGCCAATCATTAGTTGGCATTTGTGTATTATCAATAAAAACCGTTTCGCCTGTATTAGGGTTTTCATAAGGTTGATCAGCAATTACAAAACCTCTATCAATAACATCTTGTGCTTTCTGTGCGGAATCAAAAAACAAAGGCTTATCAAAACGTACACCATAGGTTAATTTAAATTTCTCGTTTACGTTCCATTCATCTTGTACATAAAAAGCCAATTGACCTACATTTGTTTCTGCCAATGCCCAACCTTCGCCATCAGGTACAGCGTTATTGGCATTAAATGTTGCTTGCGGTCCCGCAAAGTCATACGTAGTTGCATCGAAATCGGCTATATCTACGCTTCCAAATTTTGAAAAACCATATGCCGTAAGGTTAAATGAATTATCGAACATGAATTTCTCAAGAGAAAACCCTACTGTATACGTATGATCTCCTTTGTAAAAATTTAGGTTGTTCGTAATTTGAAATACCTTTTGATCCAATCTATTGTGAGCAGAAAATGGCTCATGACCAGCAATAATGTAATTAGACCCATCTTTAGCAATATTGATTGATGGAGCAGGAGACGAAAATGGATTTCTATAGTCATTAAAATGAGTATACCCCACTTGAAGCTTGTTAGATGCTGTTTCGGATAATGATGAATTTAATTCTACCTGAACAGATTTAAGCTCGTTATTTTGCTCATAACCAGAATTTTGAAACTGTAGCGTATTTGCATTAGGACCTCTAAACTGTATTGCCGTAGGGTGTGCCGGTTTTTGCTTGGATGCATTCAAAAAGTTATAAATCACCGCTAAACGATTATTATCGTTTATGTTCCAGTCTAATTTAAAAAGCCCTTTTGTAGATTCTGCATCATGGGTAAAACCTTCATAAGCACCTGGATCGTATCCTACTGCCAGTAATTGATCCCTAACAACTATTAAATCACTTTCCAATACTCTAGATTCATTGATAGCTCCCGAACCTGTGTTTGGTACCCAGCCATTAGTTCCTAAATCTGTTCTCTCATCTCTTTCGAAATTAGCGAAAAAGAATAGTTTGTTCTTCACTACCGGACCACCAATACTTACACCGTATTGACTTTGGTCTAATTTTGGTTTTACAATGTCATCACCTTTGATTTTTCCCCCGGTCATATCTTCATTTCTGAAAAAACCGTAAACCGTACCGTGAAATTCGTTAGATCCACTCTTGGTTACGGCATTAACTGAAGCCCCCGTAAAACCGGACTGAGTTACATCATAAGGTGCTGTTGATACTTGAATTTGCTCAATAGCATCCAATGAAATTGGTTGAGAATCTGTCTGACCTCCTGGTGTAGCTGCATCTAACCCAAATGGGTTATTGAAAATTGCTCCATCTAGAGAAAAATTATTGAATTGGTCATTTCTACCACCAAACGAATTTCCGCTTGCTGTTGGCTCTAAACGTGTAAAATCTGCAGCAGAACGTGAAATTGTAGGTAAACGCGTCAACTCTCTTCTACCCACACTAGTTTCTGCACCAGTTCTATCACTACTAAAAGTACCAGAACGATCAGATACTACCGTGACCTCGTCCAATGCTTGACTTTCACTTGCCAATTTAACATCAACGTTAAATGTTTGGCCTAATGATAAATTAACATCTGTAAGTAAATAAGGTTTAAATCCTACATAAGAGATTTCTACCGTGTAAGGACCACCAACACGAAGGTTAAGTAGGTTAAATCTACCATCTTCGTTAGAAATAGAACCATACTTAGTACCTGTAGGGGTATGTATGGCTACAATATTTGCTCCAAATAGTGGTTGATCTTGGTCATCCATTACCAAACCTCTAATGTTAGAGGTGGTAACCTGACCGTAAGTTGCGCTTACAAAAAGCAACAACAACAATTGAAAAAACAAGTTGTTTTTCATGGAATTTTTGGTTTAGAGTTATTTATGAGTTCTTTAACAAAAATACCAAAAAAAAAGAGCTATGCACGCATAGCTCTTTAAAGTTATTAACTTAGAGAGTTAATTATTTCTGCTCGGCAACAACTTCGAAACCAAAATCAACAATTACCTCGCGGTGTAATCTGATTTGAGCATTATAAGGACCGGTTCTTTTAACGGCACCACCTTGTATGCTAATATATTTCTTGTCAATTGCGTGACCTTCTTTTTCAAGAGCACCAGCCAAATCACCATTAGTAACAGAACCGAACAATTTGTCGGCAGCACCTGTTTTAGCGGTAATTTTTAATTCTAAAGCTTTTAATGCCTCTTCAGTTTTCTTAGCTGCATCAATTACTTTTTTCTCTTTATGTGCTCTTTGTTTTAAATTTTCAGCTAAAACTTTTTTAGCTGAAACCGTAGCCATAGTAGCCAAGCCTTGTGGTATAAGGAAATTTCTTCCGTAACCGTTCTTAACATTTACTACGTCGTCTTTAAAACCTAAATTTTGTACGTCTTCTTTTAATATAAGCTCCATGATTCTTTGTCTTATTATTTTAATAAATCAGCAACATATGGCATTAAAGCCAAATGACGAGCTCTTTTTACGGCTTGTGCCACTTTTCTTTGATACTTCAATGAAGTTCCTGTAAGTCTTCTAGGTAACAATTTACCCTGCTCGTTTACCAACTTCAATAAAAAATCAGCATCTTTATAATCTACGTATTTAATACCAGATTTTTTAAAACGACAATACTTTTTCTTAGTGTTGGTCTCAATGTTCAATGGAGTTAGATACCTGATCTCTCCATCTTTCTTTCCTTTTGCCTGTTGTTGTAATGTTGCCATAATACTTAAGCTTTAGCGGTTTTGTTTCTTGTTCTTCTTTTTTCTGCCCATGCAATTGCGTGCTTGTCCAATTTAACGGTCAAGAAACGCATAACACGTTCATCTCTTCTAAATTCCTGCTCGTAAGGTGATACTACCTCACCATCGCTAGTGAATTCAAACAAGTGGTAAAAGCCACTCTTTTTGTTTTGAATAGGATAAGCTAATTTCTTTAGCCCCCAATTCTCTTTAGCTACCATTTTGGCGCCATTGTTAATTAAGAAATCTTCAAATTTCTTAACTGTTTCCTCTATCTGAACATCAGATAGAACGGGATTCAAAATGAAAACAGTTTCGTAATGGTTCATATTATATTTGTTTTTAAGGAGTGCAAAAATAGATATTTTTTTAAAATAAATATAAGAAATGCAAATATTCTTCGTTATTGAATGGTATTAACATTTAAAAATTAAACCAAATCTTAAATATATCATCATTACCAATTACACGATCAACAGCGCATTGTTCACATCTTTTGTTGCAGTTCAGCATGTTTTTTCGGTTCTTTGTCGATGATTTAACCCCACAAATCAACCCTTATGAAGTTAAGAAGTATCATCGTTGACGACTCATCTATGCAAAGGATGGCCGTTGCCAAGTTGGTAAACAATCATCCAAATTTAACTATGGTAGCTGAATATAGTAATGCTATCGAAGCTAAAAATGGAATCAAGAACCATGAGATAGATCTTATATTCCTTGATGTTGAAATGCCAATTATTACAGGATTCGACCTACTCGAGTCACTAGAAAACAGTCCTCAGGTAATTTTAATTACCGGTAAACCTGATTATGCCCTTAAAGCATTTGATTATGATGTAACGGATTATTTACATAAACCGATTACCATGGCACGTTTTGATGCTTCTGTAAAAAGAGCCGTTGCCAATTACGAACAAATGCATAGAGTCAATGAAGACGAAGAGCATATTTTTGTAAAAAGTAACCTCAAGAAAAGAAAGGTCATTTTAAATGATATTAAGTGGATCGAAGCTCTTGGTGACTATATTAAGTTGGTAACAGACGAAGCTAATATTGTAATCTTATCAACAATGAAGTCTTTTGAAAAGCAATTGCCAGAAGATAAGTTTTTAAGAATTCACAAATCATATATCATTAACCTAGAAAAGGTTGAAAAATTCAACAGTAAAAATGTTGAAGTTAGCGGTAGATCAATTCCGTTAAGTAGAAATAAGAAAACAGAACTTGCCGAAGCGCTTAGTAACGTATAATATATGGTATAATTTTACTCTCAAAAAAAGACCGCTGATCAGCGGTCTTTTTTTATATATGGTCTACATTATAAATAACCCGAACACTTCTATACATAGCTACAGATTTAAATGACTTCTCTATTCTTCTAATATTCGCTTTTGTCTGCACCAAAGAATTTGCCTTTTGAACCTTTACTACTATATGCTTTAAGTACTGATTTCTAATTCTTGCTACCGGTGGGTATTCCGGTCCTAATACCGTACCGCCAAAATTGGTACGCAATGCACTTGTAAACCAATCTGCAGCCTCATTAAGCACATTGTAGTTTTTATGCTTGAACGTTACTTTTATAATTCTATTTACGGGCGGGTATTTAAACTGTTCTCGCTCATATAGCTGTTCTTTATACATATTTACGTAATCACCCGTTGTCACCTGTTTTAATATTTGATGGTACGGATTATAGGTTTGTATTAAAACCTTTCCCCTTTTCTTGGTTCGCCCTGCCCTACCTGATACTTGAGTTAACAATTGATAGGTTTTTTCATGCGCTCTATAATCAGGGAAATTCAATAATGAATCTGCATTCATTACCCCAACCAAATTCACATTTCTAAAATCCAGGCCTTTGGTCAGCATTTGGGTACCCACCAAAATATCCAGCTCTTGTTGCTCAAAGGCATTAATTATCTTTTCATAACCATATTTGCCACGAGTAGTATCCAAATCCATTCTCCCTACCTTGGCCTCTGGAAATAACTCCTTAACTTCCTTTTCTATTTGTTCGGTGCCAAATCCTTTGGTATCCAATTCTGGACTACCACAAGCAAAGCAAGCTTCTGGTAATGCCGTATGATGACCGCAATAATGACAGCGTAATTGGTTCCTATATTGATGGTAGGTTAAACTTACATCACAATTTGGACATTGGGGAGAATGACCACATGTTAAACACTCCATCAATGGTGCAAACCCCCTTCTATTTTGAAAAAGTATGATTTGAGAACCCTCCTTTAGGGTTTCTTCCATCTCCAAAAAAAGACGTTCAGAAAAATGTCCTTTCATTTTTCTTTTCCTTTGCGCTTCTTTTATATCAACCAATTCCATATCTGGCATAAGCACATTGCCATAACGCCTGGTAATTTCAGCATAACCATATTTACCGGTTTGGGTATTGTAATAACTCTCTACACTGGGCGTTGCAGAACCCAATAAAATATTCGCTTTATGAAAATGCCCTAAAACAATAGCCGCATCTCTTGCATGATATCTTGGTGCCGGATCAAATTGCTTAAATGAACTCTCATGCTCCTCATCAACAATTATAAGCCCCAACTTACTAAAGGGCAGATACATTGCCGATCTTGCACCAATTACAAGCTGAGCCTTGGGTTTAGACTGTAATACATTTTGCCAAACCTCTACCCTTTCCTGTACATTATATTTTGAATGATATATGGCTATTTTCTCACCAAAATATTCTTGGAGTCTACTAATAAGCTGAGTAGTTAACGCTATTTCCGGTAACAGATACAATGCTTGCAAGCCTTTTTCCAGACATTCTTCAATCAATTTCACATAAACTTCAGTCTTACCGGAGGAAGTCACACCTTTTAACAACGTAACCTTACCCGCCTCAAAAGAAGATTTGATATCAGCTAAAGCCGCTTCTTGATATTCATTTAAATCTTTAGACTCAGAATTATCATTTTCCCCTTCATAATTTACTCGGTCGGTCTTAATAAAGTACTCTTCTAAAATTCCCTTATCAACTAATGATTTTATTACCGCTTTTGAAGAATTGCTAGCTTTCTCTAACTCAGAAACCTTAATAGGTTTTTGACTTTTGCCTTGCAATTGAAACAATGACAAAACCACCTGGCTTTGTTTTGGCGCCCTGGTCAATGAATTTAAAAGTTCTTCTAATTTTTGATCGGATATATGCTCAGCACCTAATTTAACGTACCTGACCAATTTAGGTTTATATTGCTCATACACCTCTTCTTTCAGTACGATTACGTTTTTATCTAGTAACCTTTGCAATATGGGCAATACATTTTTACGCTCTATGATTGCCGATACTTCTTGAACCTTTAAAATAGATTGATGCTGAAGTGCCTCGAAAACCAAAAACTCATCATCTAAAAGTTCATTTTCATCAATTTCATATGCGGTATTCCTCAGTATCAAAGTCTCACTTTCCAATAGAAAAGCTCCCGGCAAAGCACTGCGTACTACTTCTCCTAGCGTACACATATAGTAAGAAGCTATCCACTCCCAATGTTTTAGTTGAACAGGGGTAACAATTGGGTAATCATCTAATATTTCATGAATTTCCTTTGCTTCATATGCCTCTGGCGGATTCTGATGTACGCTATTGATGATTGCAGTATAAATCTTAGATTTCCCAAAGGGAACCGCCACACGCATACCTGGCTGTAAAACCAATGCTTCTTCATCAGAAATAGCATAAGTAAAACTACGCTCTAAAGGTATTGGCAATATTACATTAACAAAGTTCAACATCACTATCCTTGCACCCGTAACCATGTTTGGGTTCTATAGATAAAAGCCAAATACCCCCTAACCTTTAATTCATCTGGATTATCTGGGTTCAACCATATTTTAAAACGAAAGGTCATTGCTTGTTCTGGATCAAACAATCTTTTTCCCTTCCATTCACCATCATTATTTTTTTCGCCACCAGTAATAATCTCCATTCCTTTTACGGGCTTATCCTTTAAATCCCCATCACATTTATCACAAACCTTATTTTCTTTTCCCTCTTCTAGAATATCAACCACCTTACCATACATTAATCCATCTTTTTCATAGATTTTAATAAGGCCTTTTGGTTTACCCGTACGATCATCTATGGTTTTCCACGTTCCAAATACAGATTGTGCAGAAATACTCATAGAAATAAATAATGTAAAGAAAATGCTTAATTGTACGGTTTTGTCTATCATTCTTTTTTTGTGATTTTACGTAATGTATTGAGTGATGCATTCAGCTCAAACCCAAGTAGCAATATATTAGAATTTAACCAGATGTATACCATTAAAATCAATAATCCTCCTAATGCCCCATACAATTCATTGTATCTAGCGAATTTTTCAACATAAATACCAAAGAGATATGATGTAATTAAAAATAATATAGTGGTCATTAATGCCCCTACAGAGAAAAATTTTGCCTGCTTACCCTCTCTGGTTCCAAAATAATACAGAATAGCCGTTGTAAAATATGATAGAATGATAAAGAAAAGCACTTTGGCGATCTGCACCCCTATTACCTCGTCTTCGCCTAAAATATAGCCTCCTTGCTTTGCCGCAAACTCAGATAGGTAGCCAAGCACGTAGAATTCAAAATAAATGAAAGCTACAAAACCTACAATAATTAGGATAGCCAATATTAACCCTACCATTAAAGCATATAGATATTGTCTAAAAAAATGGCGCGTAAGTTCTATATGATATGAAGTTTCAAACCCTCCAAAAATAGAATTCACCCCATTTGCTATTAAAAAAATGGATAACAAAAATGCCGAAGACAATAGACCTCCACGCTTTTGATCTTTAATCTGAGTAAACACTTCTCCAAAATAATCACCTGTTGCACTTGGTAAAAACGACTCTAAGAACAATTGAAACTGAACATCGAAATCACCATGCTCAATACTAATGTACGACACTAAGAACGGCACCAACGTTACCATAAATATGATCAATGGAAACAATGCCATAAATAAACTGAAGGCAATTGCACTGGCTCTCGTAGACAGTGTACCTTTTAAAACCCCCAAAACATACATTTCTAAAAGGTCGTAAATAGAAAGCCCTTCAAATCCTGGTAACCTGATTTGTTTTAAAAATCTGACCACCCAATTTACAACAGGTATTTTTTCAAGTTTCTCTTCGACCTCTAAAGACATCTACACGGCTTTTAAGCTCAAATCTAAGTTATAAACGGAATGTGTTAACGCTCCTGACGAAATAAAATCTACACCACATTCCGCATATTCACGTATGGTCTTTTCATTAATACCTCCAGAGGACTCGGTCAAACAAGTATCACCAATCAATTGGACCGCTTTACGGGTATCTTCATAATTAAAATTATCTATCAAAATACGATATACACCTTCTGACTGTAGAATCTCTTTAATTTCCCCTAAATCTCTCGCCTCAACAATAATTTTTAAATCGCGACCGGTCTCTTTTAAGTAATTTTTGGTTTTTTCTATTGCCTTTGTAATGCCACCAGCAAAATCAATATGATTATCTTTCAACATGATCATATCATATAAAGCAAACCTATGATTTTCACCACCACCTATTTTCACTGCCCATTTTTCTAAAGCCCGTATACCCGGTGTTGTTTTTCTGGTATCAAGAATTTTTGTTCCCGTACCCTTTAATAAATTGACGAACATATTGGTTTTGGTAGCAATAGCGCTCATTCTTTGCATGGCATTAAGCACAAGGCGCTCAGCCTTTAAAATGCTTTGAGAGCTTCCTTCTACATAAAACACAATATCACCATGTTTTACCGGAGAACCATCTTTGATCAATACTTCTATCTTTAAATTGGGATCTACAAAATAAAAAACAAGTTCAGCAAAATCTACTCCGGCAATAATACCTTCATCTTTAACCAGCAATTTTGCTTTGCCAGTTGCACTATCCGGTATACACGCCAGCGAACTGTGGTCGCCATCACCAACATCTTCACGAATGGCATTTGCTATGATTAATTTTATCTCTTCTTTAAACTGGTCTTCTGAAATCATATATTTAAAATCTATTGTATTGCTAATTTACAAATCCATTTGCGAAATTGATTTACTTTTGACATATGACTATAAAACTTTTAGCCATTGGCAAGACCGACAGCGGTCAATTACAAGAGCTTATTGAAGTATATGAAAAGCGATTACAGCATTATGTAAATTTTGAAATAGACATTATACCCGATCTTAAGAAAACCAAAAACTTGTCTGAAGACCAACAAAAAGAAAAAGAAGGTGAGCTTATTCTGAAAAAATTAGCACCTACCGATGTTCTTGTTCTTTTTGATGAAAAAGGAAAACAATTCAGTTCTGTTGAGTTTTCTCAATATCTACAGAAAAAAATGAACTCTGGTATAAAACAGTTGGTCTTTTTAATTGGAGGGCCATATGGATTTAGCAATGCTGTGTACGCCAAGGCATCTGGTAAAATTAGTCTATCAAAAATGACCTTTTCTCACCAAATGGTTCGCCTGTTCATTACCGAGCAAGTATATAGGGCATTTACCATTCTAAAAAATGAACCATATCATCACAGATAATTGTGAATCGCCATTAATCAAGCTTGTTTTTCAAGGGATTTCACCATATTATCTGAAACTCCCTCTAAATCCGTAAGCTCTTCCATTAAATATGAAATAAGCTCTTCTTTATGCGCCGTATTCTTTTCAATTTTTAGCACATGGTTGTAATTTTTGATATTCTTCATGTGCGATTGAAAAGCATGTGTTTGGTGCCAATTGATTTCTTTTAACTTCTGATTTTGAATAGCCATTTTCTTTATGGACGGATTGATAAAGAAAAATATTTCAATAATTAATATGATCAAAGAAAAAACCGCCAACTCCAATTCAATGATCATCAACGTCTTTATATCTTCTTCGGATGCTTTCTGAAATTGACCAACAATGGTATCCATCAAAACCAAAAACTTATCCGTTTCAGCAGACAGTTTTTCCATATCTACAGTCTGCAGTTGATTGAAGTCATCTAAAGTTTCAATGATATAGTTTAAATGCGGCTGCAGAAGATCAAAATTTTTCTGAATTTCCTCATTGTTCAATTCAGGAATGCCTGTAGCCTCATTCCCAATTTGCAAAGCAATATTTGCATTGGCCAATTTATTCATTGCTAAACGCAACTTACTATAATCACATGTGCCATACTTACATTCGTAAACATGTTTCATTATTGATTGCGATAACATTCTTTGCCTACCCGCCTCATTGATCCTAAGAGAGTCTTGACGTTGTCTTGACAAAGAATATTGAATAATTGACTGTATTAATATTGTTAATATTATCACTGTAAAGACCAGTAGATAATAATTATTAAAATTTTTATTAGATTTTAGTTTCGACAAAATCTTTTCAAACATAACTAAAGATATTTCCTACAAAATAACATGTATCTATACCATAACTATTTTATGTAAAAAATGTTGTAAAAAATTTGAATAACACAAACAAAAAAAGCGCAAGTAGTTAAACCTGCACTTTTTTATATATACTTTTTAAATGTATAAAGCTTTCGCTAACGAATACTAGTACAACACCCTAAATTTAATAGTGTTCTCTACTTTCTTTAATTCTTTGATCACTTCTTTATTATACTCCTTGTCCAGATCGGTAATTACGTAACCCACCTCATTATCCGTAGAAAGGTATTGACTATTAATATTCAGTTCGTACTGCGCCAAAACCTTATTAATTTTCGCCATGATACCCGGCACATTTTTATGAATATGCAAGAACCTGTGCGATTTGTTTTGCTTTGGCAAACGAATATTAGGGAAGTTTACTGCATCTACAGTATTACCAGAATTAATGTAATCCATGATCTTATTAGGTACAAAATCCGCAATATCTCTTTGAGCTTCTTCTGTACTACCACCTACATGAGGAGTAAGAATTACATTGGGAAAACCTTGTAATTTGGTCTTAAAGTCTCCGTTACTTCTTGGCTCGTCTGGATAAACATCTATAGCCGCACCACCTACTTGACCAGATTTTAAGCTTTCTGCCAACGCATCAATATCAACAACAAACCCACGGGAAAGGTTGATTAGCATGGCTCCTTTTTTCATTTGGTTCAATTCACGCTCACCAATGAAGTTCTTGTTTGCCTTATTGTCGTCTATATGCAAAGTAACAACATCAGAAACACTTAATAAATCCTCTAAGGAATTACACTTAACCGCATTACCTAGAGCCAACTTATCATCTACATCATAGTAATAAACGCGCATACCCATTGCCTCGGCCAATACAGATAATTGCTTACCAATGTTACCGTAACCTACAATACCTAAGTTCTTACCACGAACCTCGCGAGAACCAGCAGCCGTCTTCTGCCATTGACCTTCATGTATTTCCCTGCTACGGTCAAAAACACTTCTCATCAACATGATAATTTCACCTATAGCCAATTCTACTACAGACCTAGTATTGCTATAAGGCGCATTAAATGCAACAACACCTTTTTTCTTGGCAGTTTCAAGATCTATTTGCGTAGTACCTATACAAAAAGCACCAACCACCAATAACTTATCGGCTGCGTCTAAAACAGCTTTTGTTACTTGGGTCTTAGAACGGATACCAAGCACGTGAACGCCCTTTATCTTTTCTATCAGCTCTTCTTCTGGCAAGCTATGCTTGATCAGCTCAACGGAGAAACCGTCTTCTGACAAATTATCAAATGCAGCTGTGTGCACATTTTCTAATAAAAGGACCTTAATCCTATTCTTTGGGTACGAGATATTTCTTGGCAACTTGTTCACAAATAAAAATTCATCTAAACTTGGTGTAACATAATCCGCATTGTTAGCGGCTTTTTCTCTATGCACATTTTCGGTATAAGCAAAAAACTTGTCTGCTATACCCGCTTCGCGCATTACATAATCACTATAACCATCTCCAATAACCTGAACTTCTCCGTCCAAATTCATCTGTTTTAGGCAATCAATTTTACCATTATGCTGAGACAGTACATTTTTTTCATCAAAACCGATGATATTACCTTCTTCATCAAATTTAAACGTATTTGCAAAAACACGCTCAGAAGGTATATTATATTCTTTTACAATGGGGTCTATAAACTCTTTAAAACCACAAGATATTACATAAATATCATCTGCATATTTTTCAAAAAACTCCTTATTGGCCGCAATAGATTTAGAAATTTTATTTCTAAGGTTTTCTACCAAACCATCTAAATCTTCCTTTTTGGCATGTAACAACTTAATACGACGCTCTAAAGACTCAGTAAACGAAATATCACCATCTATACCTAAATTGGTGATTTTCTGAATTTCTTGAATAACCTCCTCTTTATTGGATCTTCCCTCTAAAGTCATTTCTGCAAGTACATCTAGAGCCTCTACCCTTGTTAATGTACTATCGAAATCAAAAACATATTTTCTACTTACTTCTACCATCATTTTCTTTTGGTTAGATAGGAATATTAGTTTCTAAAAATAAGAAGCAAAAGTAAAAATTTAATTTATCCTGATATGTGATATTTTGTAAATAAAACAAAAAGGATATGTTATGATGTAAATTAACAAAATACCCCCATTTATTCCAAAAACCGAATTATGGAATTTGAAAACGCCGCAGTCTTATATGTGCCATTATGATCACCGGGGACTTTCTCCAATTTACCTTTAACAAAGCTATTTTTTAAGTCTTCTGCACTTCCGTTATCCAAATCGTCCGTGCCGGATATCACCAAAATTTCAATGACCAATTCATTTAGCTCTTTTACAGAAGTTACAGGTTGATATTTTTGTTGTAAATAGAGTGAGCGAAAATCAGCATTTATGGACTTTGCATAATCTACCGCGCCTTTGGTGAGTTGGTTCACTCCACCCTTGAAAGCGTTAGCGAACATTATTTTTCTATCCCATTCAGGATTTGTAAAATCTATGCCCATGCCACCTAAAACCGCTTTTTCAATACGATCATCCTCTGTTAATAGTTTCGCTAAAACAATACTTCCTCTTGAATAGCCTACCGCCTTGTATTTTTCAACTTTTAGGCGATTCATTAATAACACCAAATCCTTAATCTCTGCTCCATTCCCATATGCCCCTTCATCTTTAGGTTTATCAGAATCTCCGTTACCTCTTAAATCTGGAATGATCACCCTGTATCCCGTATTGATCAATTGTTGTTTAAGTACAGTATTGTCCCAAGATTTTCTAGAATTTAAAAATCCATGTAGCAGCAATATCGGTTCACCGTAACCTTCATCCGTATAGGCAATTTTAACTCCATCAAAAGATTCAAATGTGTTTACTTGAGCCGTTGTTTTTTGCACAAACGCAATGACAAGAAGACAGCTTATTAAATGCTTTTTAAACATCGGTGTTTAGTTAAGAAACGTATAGTAAGCCAGCTAAAATTGCTAGACCAAAACTTACTAATGTCCCTATTAAAATATATTCCGTTAGCTTTCTATTGTTTCGTTCTTTTAAATCATTAAACCTAAAAACAGATTTAGCGGCTATTAATAAGCCGATAACTTCCCACCTACCAATTACTATAAATATCAACACAAACAGTCTTTCAATAATTCCAATATACTTACCGGCATTTGGCAAAGATTTATGATCAGTTTCAATTTGGTTGGACATGCCTTCTAAAATCTTTCCCATTATTATTGAAGTCGGAAATGTCACAAATACTATTGCCGTAATTAAATACCAATCTAAATTTTCAAAAAGAGCCAAGGTATGCGCATACAGATCAGCATAAAAAGCACAACAGTAAAGCACTATAATATGTAATGCCTGGTCTATAAAAAATGGAATACTTTTATTCTTGAACATGTCATTGGCATATAACTTCAACAAGTCGATTATAAAATGTAGTACCGCTACCGTAGCCGCTATTTTCCAAAGTGACAAATTCCACAACACCAGCATATACAATACAAAATGTAAAAGCACATGCAAATACAAAAACTTAGATGTTATTTTATTGGATTGTTTGTGGAGTACCCATCGTGTAGGTTGTAAAATAAAGTCTCCGACCAAGTGGGCCAGTAGTAGTTTAATAAAAATCAACATATTTATTCAGTGGTAATTAATTCTTTATAATATGCCAAGACTTCTAAAACCAAGTCTAACCTTGCCCTTTTTAGCCTTTGACTTACTGCCGATTGTTTTATACCTAACATTTGTGCCACCTCTTTTTGCGAAGAATGCGGATTATCGAGCACTAAGGTGACAATTTCTGCGGAAACCACACTCCAATCATCCATAAAGTCCAAAGCCAAGCGCAACATTAAATTTAACGTTCTATCATTTTTAGCATCACCGGTAGCTATGCTTAGGTTTACCTTACTTTCTTTAAGTGTTTCAAAATTTCTTCCCGATCTTTGGTATGCCGGACCGTTAGATTCCGTTACTCCTGTACCAATATATGTTTCTAAGCCAATACCTATACCCATTCTTACATCTAAACCTTTTATGGTTTTAAGCATAGATTTAATACGTATTGCCGTAAATAAAGCATTCTTTTCAGTAACCTTTAGCTGAAATTCGTCTCCGCGATAAATCTCCCAATTCATTGGCGATTCGCCAAATTGGTTGAAATAATTCTTCAACATACCAATCCATTCAGAACTAGGATGATTTTCAGAATTAATTATATCGCCAGTAATTATAGCTATCATGATTATTAGTTAAAATGCTAATATATTAAATTATAAGCTAATTAATTAATATTTGCTGTTATTAGGTAATTCAGTAATCCAAATACAGGAATAACTCCCTCAAAACCAACGCCTTGTTAAGATACAATAATCTTTGAAGGAACGCCCAAATTTGTTCAAGAGAATTTGCTCTTCGGGAATAATTTGAAAACGATTCATATAGGCTACAAAACCAGCAGCAACCAACGTATTAAAAGCATTGCCCAAAAATATACCCAATGCCAATAAAATCAGTAACAAGGCCAAATACATTGGGTTTCTAGAAAATTTAAATACTCCGCTAACTACCAAACTTTGTGCCTTATAAGGTTTTGTTGGGTCTACCGTGGTTTTTGCCAATTTAAATTGTATCAGTGCCAAAAGGGCAATTACCATACCTATACCCACTAAAAACTTAGCCAACATTAGTCTACCAAAGAAATCAAAATAGCCAATAGGCAGTAATAAATCCAACAAATACATTATTGAACCAAAACATAAAAACACAATTACCGGCGGCACTTTTAATTCCATTTTATAAAATTACTACTTTTGATACTGAAAATTATCATACTAGATTTCAAATTGTTCCCATGAAGCTTGTTTTTGCCACCCACAACCCTAACAAATTAAAAGAAGTTCAACAGATGGTGCCCGATCATATTGAACTCATTAATTTAGAAACCATAGGTTGTACGACCAACATACCAGAAACCGCCAATACATTAGAAGGTAATGCAAAAATCAAAGCAGACTTTGTAACCAATACGTACCAATTATCTTGTTTTGCAGATGATACGGGACTACTTGTAGAGGCCCTTGACGGTGAACCAGGTGTTTATTCCGCTCGTTATGCCGGCGAACAAAATGATGCTGATGCCAACATGAACAAATTACTAGATAATTTGAAAAATGAACAAAACCGTACCGCCCATTTCAAGACGGTAATAGCTTTAAACCTAAATGGTAAAACCCATATATTTGAAGGAAAAATAGAAGGTGTAATTACAGAAAACAAACGAGGTGATAACGGTTTTGGCTATGACCCCATTTTTCAACCCAATGGATATGATAAAACCTTTGCAGAATTGCCTTTATCCATTAAGAACAACATAAGCCATAGAGCAAAGGCATTTAAAAAATTGATAGATTATTTAAACACTACACATGTTACAGGGTAAAAACAATAAAGAAACAGTAGAAGTATCGGTTGCATCTGAACGTGCAGAAGCTATTGGTGGCGTTCTAATTGCTTTGTTTGCTGCCCTAATGGCCATATCACAAATGGTGAACGGCGAGCTAGAGGAAGAAATGATGATAGCCCATAACAATGTAGTAAGCTATTCTAGCTGGTATCAATCTAAAAGCATCAAAGAAAGTTTAAAAGAAAGTGAGCTAGATTATTTGCATGCCCTAATTGAAAGTGGTATTGTTTCTGGTGACAAAACCAACTTAATTGAACAAAAAATTTCTGTAGTCGAAAAAAAAATAGAAAAGTATGATGCTGAAAAAACCGAGATTCTTTTAGGTTCATCACAAGTAGGAAAAGAAAATTGGGTACAGGACATTGAAGGTGAAATGGGTAAAATAACCGGAGTAAAAGAATGGGAACAATTGACCCAAACCTATGACTACGCTACCAAGAAATTTGATTATGCCCTCCTATTCTTTCAAATATGTATAGTACTTGGCGCCGTATGTATCATCATTTATGATAGCCCCGCACTGCAAAAAGGGTTAATTGTACTTATGATCATCTTCGGTATAATTGGCACTTTTCTTTCCATTTATGGGTATACTTTGGCTCCATAACATAACTTTTCAATTAAATTATACTGAACCAAATATTAGCAGTACCTTTGCCGCTTAATTAACGCCGCTGGTATAGCATGTGTTGCGCTGAGTCTAAATAGGTTATAAACGATAATCGCTCTATGCAACATTCATATTTGCGATTTAGTATAACATATTTATGACAAAGTTTGAAGCACTGGGACTAGAAAAGTCCTTATTAGATGCTATTACTGATATGGGTTTTGAAACCCCATCAGAAGTACAAGAAAAAGCAATCCCAATTTTATTGGAAAGTGAAACCGACCTAGTTGCCCTTGCGCAAACAGGTACCGGTAAAACAGCCGCTTTTGGTTTTCCATTAATTCAAAAAATAGATAGTGACAGTAGAACCACACAAGGTTTAATACTTTCACCTACTCGTGAGCTTTGCTTACAGATCACCAAAGAAATGCAAGCGTATTCTAAATACGAGCGCAATATTAATGTAGTTGCCATTTATGGTGGTGCCAGCATTACAGAACAAGCAAGACAAATAAAAAGGGGGGCTCAAATTATCGTAGCTACACCAGGTAGAATGAAAGATATGATCAGCAGACGCCTTGTTGACATATCTAAAATTGACTACTGTGTACTTGATGAGGCAGATGAAATGTTGAACATGGGCTTTATGGAAGATATCAAAGATATTCTTTCCGGTACACCTAACGACAAATCTACTTGGTTGTTCTCTGCAACAATGCCAAGAGAAGTGGCAACCATTGCCAAAAAATTTATGCACTCTCCTCAAGAGATTACGGTAGGTGCTAAAAATTCTGGTGCTTCAACGGTACAACATGAATATTATGTTGTTGGCGGTAGAGATCGTTATCCTGCACTTAAAAGATTGGCAGATACGAATCCTGATATATTTTCGGTTGTTTTCTGTAGAACAAAACGTGATACTCAAAAAGTAGCTGAGAAATTAATCGAAGATGGTTACAATGCAGGTGCACTACACGGAGATCTAAGCCAAAACCAAAGAGATTTGGTAATGAACTCTTTCCGTAAAAAACAAATTCAGATGTTGGTAGCTACAGACGTTGCTGCCCGTGGTATAGATGTTGATGACATTACACATGTTATCAATTACCAATTGCCAGACGAAATTGAAACCTATACGCACCGTAGCGGTAGAACTGGTAGAGCAGGTAAATCCGGTATCTCTATGGTTATTGTTACACGTAGCGAGCAACGTAAGATCCGTGCTATTGAAAATAAGATCAATCAGAAATTTATATCCAAAAAAATTCCTACGGGAATGGAAATCTGTGAGATTCAGCTATATCACTTAGCAAATAAAATTAAGGACACTAAAGTTAATGACGAAGTAGATACCTACTTGCCCGCAATTAACGATGTTCTTGAAGGTATAGACCGTGAAGAATTGATCAAGAAAATTGTATCTGTAGAATTCACAAGATTCTTCAATTACTATAACAAATCTAAAGATTTAAACTCTTCTGACAGTGGTAGAGATCGTGATAACGGCAAAGCAGAAATACCAACTAGTGGTTCTGTTCGTTATTTCGTGAATGTTGGTGAAAGAGATGGTTACGATTGGATGTCTTTAAAAGACTTCATTAGAGATACCGTTGGCCTAGGTCAAGAAGATGTATTTAAGGTTGATGTTAAGGAGAGTTTTTCTTTCTTCAACACTGAAGCAGAAGTTACTCAACAAATTTTAGACAAGTTTACAGACTTTAAAGTTGACGGACGTTTTGTTAACGTAGAGGTATCCAAAAACCCAGGCGGCGGCGGTGGCGGCCGACGCAGAAGCGGCGGCGGTGGTGGCTTCAAAGGCAAGAGAAATGCTAGAAAAGATGGTGGTTCCCAGTCTAAAGGAAGAAGAAGAGACAGAAGTGAATCTAGCGCTCCAAACTCCGGAAAACGAAGAAGCAACAAAAGAAAAGGTAACTTCTTTTAGTTAATTGTATATTAAAAATACGCTTCGGCGTATTTTTTTTATTTTGTTTGCAACTTAAATTACGCTTTAGTACAATGAAATATTTTTTATCGATCGCACTTATTGTCATTTCATTTTTGGGTTATTCGCAAGATACCAATGAAAGCCAACGTCTTAGTGCTGTCGTAAAAAATGCCCAAACAGATGAACTTCTTGAAAGTGTTCACGTTGTTAATCTAAATCAAGTATTTGGCACAATAACCAATGACAAAGGTGAATTTTCAATTACTGCCGCTGTAAATGATACTTTATATTTTTCTTTTCTTGGTTTTAAATCTCAAAAAATTAGGGTAACGAACGATATGTTCAAATTTGAGAATACAGAAATTGCCTTAACAGAGCTGGCCTATGCATTAGAAGAGGTCATCGTTAGACCCTATCAGCTTACCGGGTATTTAGAAATTGACGTTAAGAACCTTCCTATCAATAATGCCTACCAATACAGCATATCTGGTTTAGGAGTAAGTTATGAAGGTGGTAACAAAAACCCTAGTGCCGTTACAAAAGTTTTGGGGGCAATACTAAACCCTGCAGATCTTCTACGGAATTTATTCGGGAAAAAACCTGCGCAAATGCGAAAGCTTAGACAAATGCGTGAAGATGATGACATACGTAATCTATTAGCTTCAAAATTTGATAGAGAAACACTTACAGAATTTCTTCAACTGGAAAAAGTAGATATTCAGGATATCCTTAACAATTGTAATTATTCCAAATCATTTATTACCACAGCCAATGACCTTCAGATACTTGACGCCATTAGCAGCTGTTACGAGGAGTATAAAGTTCTTAACAGAAAGAAATAATATTTTTTAATACGAAATCCTTGTTATAGCTTTAATGCAAATAACAGGAAAATGAAAAACGTATTCTTTCTAGGGCTATTCACACTTATCTTAATTTCTTGCCAATCTAACAACAAACAAAAGTTAGAAAGCAGTACCAATATCCAAGATGTTGTACACCAACCTAAGAAGAACCCAAATTTTCAATGGGAAGCTGCCACCGTTTATTTTCTATTGACAGATAGGTTTAATAATGGGAACCCTAACAACGACATCAATTTTGAACGTGATGAGGAAACCGGAAAACTGAGAGGTTTTCTAGGTGGCGACATACAAGGTATTACCCAGAAAATAAATGAAGGTTATTTTTCAGATCTAGGGGTCAATGCCATATGGTTTACTCCTTTTGTGGAACAAATTCATGGCGCTACGGACGAAGGTACCGGTAATACCTATGGCTACCATGGTTATTGGGCAAAAGACTGGACGGCGCTAGACCCTAACTTTGGAACGGATAAAGACTTAGAGACCTTAATAAAGACCGCACACGAAAACGGAATTAGAATTTTGTTGGATGTTGTTTTAAATCACACTGGTCCTGTTACCAATGAAGATCCGGTATGGCCAGAAGAATGGGTGCGCACCTCTCCCACTTGCGAATTCACTACCTATGAGAATACTACCGCTTGTACCTTGGTTGCAAACCTTCCTGATATACGAACGGAATCTGATGCTGCCGTAAATTTACCTGATGCCCTACTTGCCAAATGGAAATCAGAAGGAAGATTAAGCGAAGAACTTGATGAACTTGAATTGTTTTTTGATCGAACAGGCTACCCAAGAGCCCCACGTTTTTATATTATTAAATGGCTTACGGACTATGTTAACAAATACGGAGTAGATGGATTTAGGGTAGACACGGTTAAGCATGCCAATGAAAATTCTTGGGCAGAACTATATAAACAAGCTGCTGCCGCTTTTGAACTATGGAAAAAGAAAAACCAAGATAAGGTATTGGACAACAATCCTTTTTATATGGTTGGCGAAGTGTACAACTATGGCGTTTCTGGCGGACAAGAATTTGATTTAGGCGATAAAAAAGTTAATTACTTTGATAACGGATTCAAAAGTCTTATTAATTTTGAATTAAAGACCGATGCCGAAAAAGATTATGAAACCATTTTTACGAAATACAGCAAATTACTACACACCAAGTTTAAAGAAAAGAGTGTATTAAACTACTTAACCTCTCATGATGATGGTCAGCCATTTGATAAAGATAGAAAAGACCCAAAAAGAGCTGCAAACGTGTTGTTACTTACCCCTGGCGCTTCACAAATATACTACGGAGATGAAACAGCCCGTAGCTTAACCATAGAAGGCACGGAAGGCGACGCTACCTTACGTTCTTTCATGAATTGGAACGATTTAGATAGTTTACCCAAAACCAAAGAAATTTTGGCGCACTGGCAAAAATTAGGAACGTTCCGTAATGACCATCCCTCAATTGGTGCAGGTATTCATAAAAGAATTACAAAATCTCCCTATGTTTTTAGCAGATACTTTGCTAAAGACGAATTTGTGGATAAGGTTGTGATCGCCTTAGATGCGCATAAAGGCAAAAAAGAAATATCGGTCAAAGGTATTTTTGGCGACGGAACAAAATTGTACGATCGCTATTCTGAAACAGAAGTTGTTGTTGAAAACAATAAGGTAATTCTAAATAATGAAAATGATGTAGTATTATTGGAGCTGCTCAAGTAAGCTTAATTTAGCTATTAGAATGCAACGCTATTCTATTACCTTCGGTATCCCTTAAAAGACCCATAAATCCATGCCCTTCACCAATCTCGGTTTTGGGCTGTAATACTTGTCCGCCTGCTTTTTCAACTTTATCGAGCACAACGGCTACATCATCACATGCAAAGTAAACCATGGCACCGTGTGTCATACTAGGTACATATTGCTCATGTTCCACCAAAGCACCACTAGATTGCCCCATACTTTGCTTATCTGGAAACAACCCCATTACAAATTCGCCAAATTCGTTCACCGTAATTGTAACTCCAAATATGGCTTCGTAAAACTTTTGTGCTCTCTGCATACGCTGCACCGGAATTTCAAACCAAGAAATCATATATCACTATTTAAGTTGTTCTTTAAATTTTGCAGTCCTTGCTCAAAATCTTTACCTACCATTTTATCCATGGACATGAAGAGCATCATAATACTCATGGGAAATTTATTTTTACCTGAAAAGCCCCAGGTGACCTTACTTTTAGTTCCATCTACAGCATCTAAATTCATATAGCAATCAGATTGTGATTTATATGGTTTAAAAAAACGTAGATCCTGCTCTATTCTTTCCCCTTCCTTTATTTTTGTAATCTCTTGCTCACCTTCGCCTACATCTTTATTACCGTTCCAATGGCTAATTGCACCAATTTTACCATCTACTCCCGTAAATGTCAGTTCCATATTTGGGTCTTTTTTGGCCCATGGTGACCATTCTTGTTGTTTTTTTAAAAATTTTAAGTGCGGCCAAACTTTAACAGGGTCATGGTCTAAAATTATACTTCTAGAAACATGATAGGTTTTAGGGGCAATCAAGGCTAGTAGAATAACCAAAGCCACTAACACTCCAAGAATAATTAATGCGGTATACATATCTTTTTAAATTGTTGTTGACCAACAAGTTAATCTTTTTTTTAATTATCTGACTTGTACCTTTCTAAAATTTCATCTATACTTTTAATTGATTTTTTTGTCCAATCTAATCGTCTTTCCCACAACTCATCTTCCGTCAGTTGCCAATCTATATTAGAAGATTTTAGCTGCGTAGTTACATGTTGCAAAATAATTGCGGCCGATACTGATATATTTAAGCTTTCAGTAAAACCAACCATGGGTATTTTTAAAGAAGCGTCTGAATTTTCAAGAACATAATCACTAAGACCATTTTTTTCGGTTCCAAAAAACAATGCTGTTTTGCCATTTAATTTAAAATCTTGTAACAATGAGCTATCTGCATGCGGACTAGTGGCTACAATCTTGTAACCTTTATTTTTCAATGTATCAATAGCTTCTTTTGAGTTCTGATATCTTTTGATATCTACCCATTTTTGTGCCCCCATGGCAATTTCCTCATCTAATCTCTTACCATATTTGCCTTCTATTAAATGAGCGGTTTGTACACCAAAAGACTCACAGCTTCTAACCACCGCACTTGTGTTGTGCATTTGATATACATCTTCAACAGCAACAGTGATATAATTGGTACGTTGACTCAGAATTTCTGTAAACCTTTCTTTTCTGTTTTCTGAAATAAACTCTTCTAAATAGTTTAAAAGCTCCATATCTATCATGCAACCAAGATAAGAAAAGTATATTTTTAAGCTTAATTTCAAATAATCATGAAAAATATAGTGGTTTTAACAGGTGCAGGAATTTCAGCAGAAAGCGGATTGAAAACTTTTAGAGATTCCAATGGTCTATGGGAAGGTCATGATGTTATGGAAGTTGCTACCCCAGAAGGTTTTGAAAGAAATCCTGAATTGGTTTTAGAATTTTATAACCAACGAAGAAGACAACTGTTGACCGTTGAACCTAATAGTGCGCATATAGCATTGGCTGATTTAGAGTCTCACTTTAACGTCAATATCGTTACTCAAAATGTAGATGACCTTCATGAGCGCGCAGGTAGCTCAAATGTATATCATCTACATGGCGAACTTTTAAAGGCTAGAAGTGTAAATTCTGAAAATGAAATTTTAGATTGCAAGAATGATATTTTATTAGGAGACACTTGTGTAAATGGTTATCAGCTTAGACCACACATTGTTTGGTTTGGCGAAGCTGTACCGCTTTTAGATAAGGCTATTGAAATTACCAAAAATGCAGATTATTTAATAATTATAGGAACTTCAATGCAAGTTTATCCTGCAGCCAGTCTAATTGACTTTGTAAAACCAAGCACTCCTATATTTTTTATAGACCCAAAACCCGCATTGGCGAATATAAACAATGTTACGGTAATTGCAGATACCGCCGTTAATGGTGTTCCTACTTTGGTTGCTTCCCTAATTGATAGATAATTCTTGTTTGCTTTACCCACTCAACAAGATCATTAACTTGACCTTCGGTTAGTTTTGCATCGCCATGAGTGTAAGTGTATTCCAATAACGGCATTTTACCTTCTACTACTTCCTCTTCTATCTCTTCTAATAAATGATCTTTTTTATCCAAGGAATATTTCTCCCATTCAGAAAAATTTAAATGTTCCTTACCTTCATTAACATGGTTTGCCATCCAATATGAAATTGGCGCTATATTATTGTACCAAGGGTATTCCGTGTTATTACTATGACAGTCATAACAAGAGTTCTCAAAAATATTCTGAAGTTCTGGCGTTGGGTTCGTTTCCGTTATAAAAATTTTGGTATGGTTGCCTGGAGATACATTTTTGGTAGGACTAAAAAATTGCATGGCTATAAATACGACCACTACAAGTAAGCTAATTCTTTTTAGTAATTTCATATTTGGGGGAAATAAGTAATAAAGATACAATTTTATGAATAAGATAGAGCTGTGTGAAGCACTGAATTATGTTACCGCTTTAAGGGAAAAACGGAGTAAAATGGCTTCTATTATACTAGCAGACCCTAAATTAGTTCCTATTCTGATTTCAATCATAAAAGATGACATCAACCCGGTATCCTGTAAAGCCAGCTGGATTTTAGAATACGTTGCCAACAAAGACCTAAAACCAATTTTAATTTACATCAATGATTTCATTACTATACTTAACAGTATTTCGCTGGAATCATCAATAAGACCCGCCGCTAAAATTTGTGAACTGTTAGTTTTGAACGAATTTTCAGAAAAAAATAAAATATGTGATCCAAAATTAAATAATGAACATTTAAATGCCATCACCGAAGCTGCATTTGATTGGCTGATCGGAGAACATAAAATTGCTCCTAAGGCTTACTCCATCACCATTCTTTTATGGCTTGGTTTTAAAATTGATTGGATTCACCCTGAGTTAATTCCCATTTTAAAACAGAATTACGAAGATGGAAGTGCCGCTTATAAAGCAAGGGCCAGGCAAACACTTAAAATTCTGGAAAAAAAGTCTTCTAACAAAGATTAAGTTACAAACCTTAAAAAATGATGCCGATACATCTATAACTATTAGCATTTATGGTTTTAAACTTTAATTCGAATAGGTATATTTGCCCCTTAATAATTTAACCATTGTTTATGTCTCTCAACGCATTAAGTGCCATTTCTCCAATTGACGGTCGTTATAGTTCTAAAACCAATTCTTTATCTGCATATTTTTCAGAAGAAGCGTTGATAAAATATAGGGTAAGAGTTGAAATAGAGTATTTTATCGCTCTATGTGAAATTCCACTTCCGCAACTATCTTCCTTTGATTCTTCAAAGTTTGAAACACTTAGAAAAATATATACCGATTTTACAACTGCCGATGCGCAGGAAATAAAAGAAATAGAGAAAACAACAAACCATGATGTAAAGGCGGTTGAGTACTTTATCAAAAAAGCCTTTGACAACTTAGGAATATCAGAATTTAAAGAATTCATTCACTTTGGACTGACTTCTCAAGACATAAACAATACTGCAATACCGCTTTCCATTAAAGAAGCAATGAACAATGTTTTTGTTCCTCAATACTTTCAACTTGTAGAAAAATTGGAAGAATTGACCAAAGAATGGTCAGATATACCAATGCTTGCAAGAACACATGGGCAGCCAGCATCCCCTACTCGTTTAGGGAAAGAAATAATGGTTTTTGTAACCCGTTTAAAAGAACAGTTTAATTTATTGAACGATATACCTAGTGCCGCCAAATTTGGAGGTGCAACCGGTAATTTCAATGCACATTTAGTGGCATATCCTTCTATTGACTGGAAAGCATTCGGTCAAAAATTCGTTCAAGAGAAATTAGGATTACAGCATTCGTTCCCTACAACACAGATAGAACATTATGACCATATGGCCGCCTTGTTCGATACCCTAAAGCGCATTAATACTATTATTTTAGACTTAGATAGAGATTTTTGGACCTATGTCTCCATGGATTACTTTAAACAGAAAATTAAAGCTGGCGAAGTGGGCTCCTCTGCTATGCCACATAAAGTAAACCCTATAGATTTTGAAAACTCCGAAGGTAATCTTGGTATTGCCAATGCCCTATTTGAGCATTTATCGGCTAAACTACCAGTATCTAGACTTCAAAGAGATTTAACCGATAGTACCGTATTAAGAAACGTAGGCGTTCCTTTTGCACATACAATCATCGCTTTTCAATCTACTTTAAAAGGGTTGAACAAATTGCTTTTAAACAAAGAGAAATTTGAACAAGATTTAGAAAATAACTGGGCTGTTGTAGCCGAAGCTATTCAAACAATATTAAGACGTGAAAGTTACCCAAATCCGTACGAAGCCTTAAAGGGTCTAACACGTACCAATGAAAAAATAAATAGAGATTCCATTGCAAATTTCATAGACACTTTAGAGGTTTCTGACAGTATTAAGAATGAATTAAAGCAAATTTCACCAAGTAATTATACCGGCATTTAAGCCAATTTTAATGCATTAAAATTTTTCTTTAATTCAAAGACTTCATATCGCCCGTTTTGGGCGATTTGCATTTTAGATTGTGATTCGTATCCTATATATTCCTTACGAACACAAATCTAAAATTGTATGCAAACAAATTTCTCAGTTGAAGAATCCATAAGTAATTTATGGGATAAATTAGATGGATGGCTAGAATCCATCATTTTAAAATTACCAAATTTCGCCATGGCTGTTTTGGTAATGTTCTTATTTTATTTTCTAGCAAGAGGAATACGGAAATTACTTAAGAAGACCATACTAAGAAAAATATCACAAGTTTCTATTCAAGAAATTATAGCCAAAGTAGTTTTTGTTGTCATTATTTTAATAGGTTTCTTTATAGCCCTTGGGGTTTTGGACTTAGATAAGGTTTTAACAAGTATTTTAGCAGGTGCAGGTGTAGTTGGTTTAGCAATTGGTTTAGCTCTACAAGGTACCTTGAGCAATACCTTTGGCGGACTCATACTCTCGTTCATGCCACAGCTAAAAATAAATGACTTTATTACGGCAGATGGTGTATCTGGTTTTGTTACGGAGATTAGCTTGCGAAACATTATTCTAAAAAAACCCGACAATAATGTAGTGGTGATACCAAATTCCAAATTTATAGATGGATCGTTCACCAATTATTCTATGAACAATAGAAATAGAATATTTGTAAACTGTGGTGTTGGCTATGAAAGCGACTTACAAATGGTGGAAGACCTTACCGTAAAAATTATCAGCGACAACTTTCAACAAAACGACGGTGAAGATGTAGAATTCTTTTTTACGGAATTTGGAGATAGTTCCATCAATTTTATGGTGCGCTTTTGGGCAGACTGTGTAAATGTAAAACAGGAACATGCAGCAAGACACAAAGCCATTAAAATAATCAAGAAACATTTTGACGAACGCGATATCAACATTCCGTTCCCGATCAGAACCTTGGATTTTGGAAAAAATAATCTACAAATTGCAAAAGATTAAATGAATTAAGATAAGGCTCAAAGTATTTTATATGAGACTATCGAATAAAATTAAAAAAGCCCGTTGAGCAAGTTCAACGGGCTTTTTATTAACTAACTAGACTATATTATTTATTAATTTGAACTTCATGTGGGTAAGGTATTTCTATACCTGCACCATCTAATGCTTTCTTAGTACCCTCAATGGTGGCAAAGTAAACATCCCAGTAATCTTCTGGCTTACAGAAAGGGCGTACGGCCAAGTTTACTGAACTATCTGCCAATTCAGATACATTTACAGATGGAGCCGGAACTTTAAGCACTTTTGGATTAGCTTCTAACATTGCCTGTAACACTTCTTTTGTTTTCTGTAAATCAGAACCATAATCTACACCTACTGTAGTATCTACTCTAATTTTACCCTCTGCCGTATAGTTTACAATGTTTCCGTTTGCCATTGCACCATTAGGTACTATTGCCAATTTATTTTCCGGGGTTATTAGTTTGGTGGTAAAAATCTCTATTTCCTTTACACTACCCAATACACCCTGAGCTTCAATTAAATCCCCTATTTTATAAGGTTTAAAGATGATAAGCAATACACCGCCCGCAAAATTAGAAAGTGACCCTTGTAACGCTAGACCAATTGCAAGACCAGCCGCCGCAATAACCGCTGCAAAACTTGTTGTCTCTACTCCTAACGTTGAAATAACGGTAATTATCAAAAATACGGTAAGTGCCCATTTCGCCAAATTCAATAAGAACTTTCTAAGCGACTCATCATACTGTTGCTTGGTCATTCCTTTGTTGGCTACACCAATTAGCTTCTTAATTATCCAAGAACCAATAATATAAATTAGAATGGCACCTATTACTTTAGGACCATAGAGCATTATAAAATCAATTCCTTTGTTAATCCAAATTTCTGCGTTTTCCATTTTTAATTTTTGTTTAGGTTGTTATTTAATTGTTCTCATTTATTATGACACCAATTTGTTTGAATGGTCACATTAAAAATAACCGTTGCACAATTTTACAGCAAATAAAAACCCGTTACGTAAACGTAACGGGCTGTTCTTAAACAAAATAAAACTTGTTCTTAACCTTTTATTAAATCGCCAAGTTGCTCTAAACCTTTACCTTCAAAATTAGATTTCTCCATTGCCTGAATTAATTGAACAAAACTGGCCGGATTCATGTCATCTCCTAAAACACGAACCAAAACAAGTCCTTTTTCATCGTTATCACCGTAAATAATAACCTCATCAATAGTGTCTCCATCTTCCTTTAGCTGTAGAGTCGCCTTACCAAAAGGGGTATTCATTTTCATCAGCTCACTATAATCTGAACCTTTCAGTATTGATTTAATAGTCTTTTTTTGTACCAGATAATCTGCTTCGTTATCCGGTTTTTTTTGAAATGCCAAAATATTCAACTTCTTAAGGGAAGAAGCCGCTTCTTTTTCAGATGCACTCAAATTTGCCTTTTCCAAATTCAATAAGCTGGAAGGCAAATCAAAAGACATAAAATTCGGATTCTCTGCATTGGCAATATAATATTCTTGTAAACTCTGTTCAGATGAACACGATGACATGGTTAAACCAAAAATTACAGCCATCATCCAATATACATATTTCATACTATGTTTTTTTTAGTAAAAAGGTCCCCTAAATATATAGAAGACCTTTTTTATTAAATTTTTACTTTCCAGACGCTTTGTTCAAATCCTTTGGCAGGTCCATTTTACTGGTCAATGTTCCTATTTTATTTAAATCTATATCTCCTGTAAGACTTACAAGTACGGTTTCAAGTTTTCTACCGTTATGACCAACATCTACATTCTCCAAACCACTAACGAACATTAACAATTCTGAGACATGGTCTTTCTTTTTGCCGTCTTTTATATAGAACTTTACATTTACATCTTTATCCTTGACCCGCATTAATTCTTCTAGTTTAGAAGATTTCAGGTACTTCTTTACCGTAGATGACATGTCTGCAGATACGGTTGCATCTTCAGTCATAAAGACCTTCACATTTTTTAATCCGCTGGCTATTTCCATAAACTCCTGAGCCTCTTTGTCATCACTAAGATTTCCAAATTTAGATACAAGGTCTATCATACCCTTATTTACTATTACAGACCCTACGTTATCCATATTTTCATATTTATCGAATACGGATTGTGAAAAACCCAACGCGGGTAAAATTGCCATTAAAAATACTACTGCTACTTTTTTCATGATTGTTGATTTTAAATACCTTCACCCGTTACAGGATCTGGTGATTGATGAATTATTGACTTATAATTAAGCGTGCACTGTAAAATATAACACGCTTAATTCATTTTTAATTTCCGTTTTTAGCTGCTTTACCCAGTTGGTCACCACCCGGCAAATCCATTTTATCGGTCAACTTTGATACCGACCTTAAATTGATATCTCCGGTCAAGGATAACAGGACTGTTTCCAATTTCTTACCATTTACATCTATATCCATGTCTTTTAACCCTGTTACGAACATCAATAGTTCTTTAACGTGATCACTGTCCTTACCTTCCTTTACATAAAACTTTACATTAGAGCTACCGTCACGTACTCTCATCAACTCTTCAAAAGAAGAGCTCTTAAGTCTATTGGTTACCCAACTATCCACGTCTTTGGAAATTGCCGCATCTTCAGTTGTAATTACCTTAAAACTGGTTATGGAATTTACTAACTCAAAAAATTCCTTTGCCTCCGGGTCGTCTGAACTTACACTCATTTTACCCAACATTTGAAACATTTTGGGCTGCATGGCAACAAAGGTTACCTTATCATTATCCTCATATTTTTCAAAAATATCTTGAGCGTTAATTATTACCGGGGCTAACACCAACAGTGTTAATACTAGTATCTTTTTCATTTTAATTACTTTTCGTTAAAAATTTATTCGTTGTCTTTTCAAATTCATTTAAATGGTTCAGTTGCTCTGTACCCTTATTAAAATTCATTGCCAATAAGGCCAAGGCCTCTTTTGCAGATGCTATTTCCTCTGGGGTATACTCATCTGCCAAAGTAACCGGAGGTGGTGTAGGTTCGTAAAAATATAGCCCTACCATAAAGATTGCAATTGCAGCAACGGATGCCCATTTCAAATAATTTTTTCTAGGTTTTAATGGCACCTGCTTTGTAAAGCGCTCTTCTTTTGCTTTTGTGAAGTAATTGAACAAAGGTGCATGCTGCTCTAAGTGCGGAGCAATGTTACCCTCTGTAAAGTACTTCCTAAGTATTTCTTCTTCTGCAATCGTTGTGGTCGCATCAAAATACTTTTCTATTAATTTTTCTATGTTATGCAATTCCATAATTATGCTTTTCCATTAATTTTTCCCTTACGGTTTTTCTTGCTCTGGACAAAGCTACCCGTATGGCCGTAGGTTTCATATCCAATAATTTTTCTATCTCTTCATATTCATATTGTTCAACATCTCGTAATTGTAATACCATTTTCTGCTGCTCAGGTAATTCTGCCATAATTCTCTCAACCCAATCAATACTATCTTTTGCCTCTAATTCGCTTTGCAAAGATGTACTGGCATCGGTATAATTACTATGTACCAATTTTAAATTTCCCGCTTGTTTAGATTTTAAACGATCTAAGCAAAAGTTCTTGGTCATGGTCATGGCAAATGCCTCTACATTATTATAACTTTCCATTTTATTCTTTTTTGACCAAAGCTTTATCAGTATCTCTTGAGTTGCATCTTCTGCCTCTTCTGTAGACACCAACAACCTTTTGGCCATACGGAACAACTTATCCTTAAATGGTAATACAATATTTAAAAACTCCGTTTGTTTCATTTTGGTTTGGCTGTCTGTAACCTTTCTTACAGGTTTACAAAAAGAAGACGACGCTGAACGATTTTTGTTACAATTAATTTTTATTTCCTTGACTTGTAAGTAAATTTAACATCCTATTACTAATTATATACGTACTTATTTAAACTTCTGTTTTCGGTATAGTTTATGATGGCTTATAAATTGGCTAAAGCAGTACACTTTAATTAAAATTAAAAATAACTATGAAAAAATTTTTCTTGTCCCTCCTTTGTCTAGGTCTTATTACAATGTCATGTAGTAATGATGATAACGACCCCGTAGTTGAAGAAGAAGAAATTGAAAATCCTGAAGAGGAAGAAGAAACGGTAGAAGTTGACATTGAAGTCCAAAACTTTTTTTGGCAAACACTGAACCTTTATTATTTCTGGCAAGGAGATGTACCAGATTTAGCAGATGATCGATTTGATACACAAACTGCTTACGAAGAATATCTTGCAGAAAATGATGATCCGGTTGCTTTATTAGAAAACAAATTGTTGTTTTCCGAAGATAGGTTTACCTTTTATAGCGATGATTATACCGAATTGGTAAACAGTTCTGCAGGTATTTCTAAAAGTAACGGTCTACAATTTGGTTTAGGTCTTATCTCTGGTACCGAAGACGTATTTGGTTTTGTAGAGTACATTGTAAAGGATTCTGATGCTTCGGGCAAAGACATTAAAAGAGGCGATTTATTTATTGGGGTTGATGGTCAAACATTAAACCTTGATAATTATATAGAATTACTTTTTGGGAATAATGATACCTACACACTTAACATGGCTGATATTGTTGATGGTGGCATAAGCCCTAGTGATAAAAAAGTAACCCTAACCAAAACTGAAGGATTAATTGAAAATCCTATCCATGTAAATACCGTTATTACATCTGGAGACAAAAAAATTGGATACTTAATGTACAACCAATTCGTATCTGGATCTGAAGATAACCTTAATTCAGTTTTTGCGGATTTCATAGCACAAGGTGTAAATGAACTGGTATTGGATTTACGTTATAACCCAGGTGGTAGAGGATCTACTGCCGCTGTTTTAGCCAGTTTAATCAAAGGCACCAACACCAACGACCTTTTATTTAAAACAATCTATAATGCCAAATTACAAGCAGAATTTGATAGTAGTTTAACGGATAATTATTTTGTTAGCACCACCGGTACTGCAGATGGTAATTCAGGTGCGGCACTGAACACATTAAATTTAAATAAAGTGTATATCATAGCTACAGAAGCTTCTGCATCTGCTAGTGAATTAGTGATGGTTGGTTTGGAACCTTATATTGATGTAGTACATATAGGTGGTACTACCGTTGGTAAAAACCAAGGCTCTGTACTATTTGTTGATGATCCAGAAGGTGGTAATGTCTATGACCCTGAAAGAGTTGATAATATTAATCCTAATGTACAGTGGGGACTTCAGCCAATAATAAGTAGGGTTGAAAATAGTGCTGGCTTTTCTGACTATGTGGATGGATTAATTCCTGATATTGAACTTTCAGAAGATGTTACCAACTTAGGAGTTTTGGGTGATGCAAATGAACCTCTATTGGCAAGAGCCATACAGGAAATCAACGGTAATGGAGCTAGAAGAAATTTTGATGTTATTTTACCAGCCAATGTTGTTTCTAGTTCAAAACTATATAACCCGAGAAATACAACACTATTATTGAACAACAGCGTTCCTGTTGCTAAAATACCTGTATCTGAAAAGAAATAAAATCAAAACATTTTAGTTACACTTAGTATGAAGAAGATAATAATAGTGTTTGCTGCCGTACTAGCATTGTCATGCTCAAAAGATGATGATCTTTCATTACCAAATACGGTAGACCCAGATGGCTCTGCAAACGTAGAAGTACAGGATTTCATGTGGAAGGCCATGAACTTTTGGTATTTCTGGCAAGCTAACGTAGATGACTTAGCAGATGATCGTTTTGAAAATACGGAAGAAGGTAGAGCTGCCTATACCGCATTTTTAGATTCTGAAGATGACCCTGCATCATTTTTCGAGAATAAACTACAATTTATAGAAGACAGATTTAGCTTTTTTAATGAAGATTATCGTGAGCTAACAAATTCGCTGGCAGGTATTTCTAAAAGTAATGGCCTGGAGTTTGGTCTTGTCCAATTTCAAGATAGCGATGAAATTTTTGGATTTGTTCGCTACATTGTTCCAAATTCCAATGCAACCTCTGCCAATATTCAACGAGGAGATCTGTTTACCGGAGTTGATGGCCAAACATTGACCATTGACAATTACATTGGTCTGCTTTTTGGCGATAATGATACGTATACCTTGAACATGGCAGACTTTGAGAATGGTAATATTGTTCCTAACGAAGAAGAGGTAACCTTAACAAAAGAAGAAGGTCTGGCTGAAAATCCTGTTTTTCTTTCCAAATCTTTTACCATTGCCGGAGAAAACATTGGCTATATCATGTACAACCAATTTACCAATGAATATGATGACGACCTGTACGCTGCAGTTCAAGATTTGAAATCTGCCGGTATTACCAATCTAGTTATGGATTTAAGGTACAACCCTGGTGGATCTGTAAATACTACAAGATTATTGGCCAGTATGATTTATGGCACCAACACATCCGATATTTTTCTTAGAAAGAGATACAATGATAAACTACAAGAACAATTTAACGATAGTCAGTTAGAGGTATATTTTGCCGATAAGATTAATGGGGAGACCATTAATTCTTTAGGCTTTAACAAATTATATGTTATTACATCTGCTAGTTCTGCTTCTGCCAGTGAATTATTGATTAATAGCTTAGAGCCTTATATAGATGTTATTCAAATTGGTGATGTTACCAGAGGTAAAAATGAATTTTCCACCACATTGGTAGATGATAGGGAAAACTCATATTTATACACACCTTCAAGAGTCAACAATATTAACCCGGACAATCAATGGGCAATACAACCCTTAATTGGCAGGAATGAAAATGCCGATGGTTTTTATGATTTTACAAGCGGTTTACAACCAGATTATGAGTTGAAAGAAGATTATAGCAACCTTGGTATTATTGGGGAAGAAAACGAACCTTTATTGGCAAAAGCCATTGAGGTAATTACTGGTACTACCGGTAAACGCGACTTTACGGTTAAATACCCCATCAATATTATTAGCAGTTCTAAAGAAAATAGTTTGATGAGCGATAAGATGGTGGATGATACCGTTTATGATTTGGAGTTTTAACTTATTCCAATACATTATTTAAAGCATTGGCTTTAATATTGCGCTTTTAAATACAAGATTACCTGAAGCCAAAAAACGAATTAAAAAAAGCTGAACAATGATACTATTGTTCAGCTTTTTATATTATTAAATTTTACAATAATCTGTTATTTAGACTATTAAAAATTGTACTTTTTAATTAGATTTTATCTTGCTGCTGTTTCATTAAAATATATACCTCCTGGAATAATAGAAACTGTTTTAGAAGCCAATAAGGTATTATCGGATAAATCATAAACCTCTAAAGAACCATTGCTGACAAAATCTTTGGCATCTACCCCATAAAGTTTACCATCAATAACAGCCATATCATAAAAATTAAGACCTTCAATTTCCGCAGTTGTTGGCAATACACTTGCTGTAGTATCCATAGCATACACAGACCCTCCAGAATAATAATAAAGAGTAGCTCCATCAATTTCTAAATTACCTGGATGTTCCGTAACTGCATAATTCATCGTTGTTGTAACCGTATTATCCGTAGTATTAATATAATCTATTTGTCCGGCAGTCTCATTTCCGGTCCAAGATGGATTTCCACTTGATAATACCCAAAGATTTCCACTAGCATCTAATTGCATTGAATTAGGGCGATCTCCTACTGTAATGGTCGTAGTAACCGTATTGGTGGTAGCATCAATTACAGTAACCCCGTTATTTTGATTAAACCCTCCTTGGAGCGCTACATAAACGGTATTATCCTTCACTATAATTTTCTCTGGCCCTTCCGCAACTGAAATAGTAGATTCTACGGTATTTGTTTCTAAGTCGATCACCGCAACATAATCATCATCAGGATTAGAACCGTCTCCCCAATTTGTAACATATCCTTTACCATTAGCTATTGCCATATAACGAGGGTTTAAAAAATCTGTCTCGCTTGGCCCTCCAATTGTGGCAACAGACTCAAAAGTATAACGATTTACAACTTCTATCTTCTGGGAACCATTCATTACTATATAAGCCATATTTTCGTAAAAAGACATACTCTGTGCATTGTCCCCTAATGCATCTGCATCATTTACTGTTTTAAAAATATCGTTTTCCACAGTGGCTAAATCATCCGAAACAAAAGAAATAGAAGCATTTCCTTGCATAAAATTTCCTTCATGAGAAACCAATATCCCATTTTCAAATGGGTAAGAATCATTATCCGTAATTGTTACTATTAAAGAACTATTAGCTCCCACAATATCCTCTTCATTACTAGTAGATGTAATAGTAAAAATTACCTCTTCAGAAGATTCCACCTCCGTATCATCAATTAAAATTAAACTTTCTTGTACTGATGTTTCCCCTGCCGGTAAAATTACCGACCCTGATAAAGATTGATAGTCCTCCCCTTCAGTGGCTGTTCCCGTTACTTCATAATTAATGGTTACATCCATAACATTTACGCTTGTAGTACTGATAGTTATTCCTACTGTTCCTTCTCCCTCATCATAACTATCTTCTGTTGTAGCTATTCCTATTGTTCCCGGTGTTGGCATATCATCATCATCACTACAAGATGTAAGTATAAATGAGGCGAAAGCCGCTGTTAACATAAAGTGTTTCAATTTCATTTTTAAAAATTTAATATTAATTGTGTTTGTATATTTCTGTTGGGCATAGGACGTAATGCTACGTTTTCGTAATATGTATTAAACACATTGTTAATAGTAACTCCTATGGTGTACTTTAAATCTTTTTTCAATATATCCGCCGTATAAGTTGCCCCAAGATTAGCTACTTGATATTCTTTCAATTCCCCTCCAACAATAGATACAGAACCATTATACAAATGCTGATAAAACAAATTTAAGTCTGCTATTCTATATTCTAATGAACCGTTTGCCGTATGGAATGGCACATAAATTAACTGTTCATTAGTACTCTTATCTTCTGAGACGGTATAGGCATAATTTGTTTTAATCCCTAGCTCTTGGTTTTTACCTAAAGAATAATTTGCTTCTATTTTTGCCTCGGCTCCGTAAATTTCAACATCGTCTATATTTATAGGAGACCAAACCCCATCATTATTGGGCAACCATTTAATCATCTCTTTTGTTGAAATATAATAACCGTTATATTGCATAGAGACAGCCCCAATATTTAAAACATTCCCAAAATCTAACTGGTATGATTTTTCAGGAACAAGCTCTAAATTTCCACCTGGTTGCCAATACAAATCATTGAAGGTGGGAGTCCTAAAATTTTTTGATGCATTTATCTTTACCTGGTAATTATCCGTAAGACTATAACTACCATCAAACGAAAAAACCAACGGACTTGAAAAATCTGAAGAAAAGTCTTGCCTAACACTTAAATTGTAAACTACTTTAGATGATATTATATGTTTTAATAGGGCTGTTGCAGAAAAATCATCCCTTTTAGGACTCCCAAAACTATCTCCCGCACCTTTGTAATTATTATATTCTAAAAAAGAGTTAAGTCTAAAAAATTTGGATAGCTTATAATCCAGAGAATATCTTGCTAAAAAATTAGACACCTTCCCAAAGGAGTAAATAGCCACATCTTTATTCTCAAAATATTTATACTCTTCTTGCAAGTAGGCTAGTTTTATTCTAGATATCGCTTTTGGTCCATAACTCCCCCACTCTAACTGAGTTCTAAACTGGTTATCTTTATACTTACTTCTACCTAAAACCACCAGGTTTCCCGACAAATTTCTATCACTAATAAAAGTTTGATGGTATAACTTCAGTATCTGATTTTCAGAAAGAACATAACCTATATTCCAATTTAAATTTAGATTATTAAACTCGCCATTCTTATTCTCCTCACCGGTGTTTAAATACTTATAGTTATTATCCGATGCATTATAATTAACCCCTAAACTGTAGGACATTAATCGGCTACCATAACTCTGATTAAAATTTATTTTTTTTGTTTTATAACTTCCATAACCAATAGAAACTTGATTATCAAAGTGCTCTTTAAATAATAAATCGCTATTTAAATGAATACTACCGCCTATAGCTCCTGAGCCATACTGCACGCTTCCACCGCCACTACGAATGCTAATAGAATTATAGTTAAATGGGTTTATGGTATTAAAATCTACTTGTCCGTTTAACTGTGAGTTTATATTTATACCATTCCATATAACTGCGGTATGAGACGCATTGGTTCCTCTAAAGGCAGGGGAAGAAACCATTCCAAATCCATTCTCTTTAAAATAAATGTTAGAATTAAATGCCAGTAAAGAGGTAAGAAATCCGTTAGTACGTTGTATTATACTATCTTGTAATACAGTTACTTTATACCCCTCAGCATACTGCTTAACTCTACTATCGGACACCACAACTTCATCCAACTTTAAAATGGAATCTCGTTGTGCATACCCAACTGTAGCACAAAACACTAGTACTATTGAAATTAACTTTTTCATCACAACAACGACTTTTTACCCGAAAGTCCATCGCATTTAAATTAAAAATATGGCAGGTCTCCTGACTTACGTACTACTATTCACCTTCCCATTAAACTAATAACAGTGGTACAGAAGAAATAGTAGCCATCTTAAAACAAAGACTAAGCTTACAGTTGCGGGAACAGCTCTAGATTTTCACTAGATTCCCTTTTAATTTCATTACAAAAAATAATGAAAACCAAAATTCATGGCGAAAGTAAACATTTAGTTTAATCTTTCTAAGTAAACTTTTATAATACTACTTTTGAAAAATAGACGAATTACTACCATGTTAAAACGCTTGCTTTTTATTAGTTACCTTCTTTTGTTATGCGGATGCAAGCAGGAGAAAAAAGAAACAATTGTAAACAAAACCAATACAAGAAGAACTTTAATAAAATATGCCAATGGTTTTTCAATTCAAAACCAAAGTAACGGTATTACCATTATCAGGGTATTAAAACCTTGGGCAAATGCCAAAACTACACATACCTACGCTTTGGTTCCTAAAGAACTACAAGCAAGTGTCACTTTAAACAAAAATGAATATGACGCCATAATTTCAACACCTGTTGAACATATTGTGGTGACCTCAACTACTCATATTCCCGCTTTAGAAGAATTGGGAGTTTTAAACCAACTTATTGGCTTTCCAGATACCAAGTACATTTCTTCTGCAGCAACAAGAAAATTAATAGATGCCGGAAAAATCAAAGAATTAGGTGTCAACGAAAGTATAAATACCGAAGCTGTCCTGGCATTGCAACCAGATTTAATCTTTGGCTTTTCGATCAACGATGGCAACAGCACTTATGAAACCATACAACGCGCTAATATCCCCGTAATTTACAATGGTGATTGGGTAGAAGAAACACCCCTAGGAAAAGCGGAATGGATTAAATTTTTTGCTCCGTTTTTCAACAAGACCCAAGAGGCAGATGCTATCTTTAATGATATTGAAACATCCTATCTAGAAGCCAAAAAACTAGCTGCTGGGGCTAAAAGCAAACCTACCGTTCTTAGTGGTGCTATGTACAATGATGTTTGGTACTTACCTGGAGGCAAAAGCTGGGCAGCGAATTTTCTAAAAGATGCCAATGCCCTGTATTTATGGAATTCTACCGATGAAAACGGAAGTCTTTCTTTAAGCTGGGAAAGTGTCCTTGATGCTGGGCAACATGCCGAGTATTGGATAGGACCTGCCCAATTTTCCACTTATCAAGAAATGCAAGACGCAAGCGAGCACTACATGCGATTTGATGCCTTTAAAAAAAGAAAAGTATTTACTACGGCAAATACAAAAGGAGAAACAGGTGGCACGTTATATTACGAACTGGCACCACAAAGACCTGATCTAGTTTTAAAGGATTTAATTCATATTTTACATCCTGGTTTGTTACCCAACTATACACCATACTTTTTTAAACCCCTGCTTTAATTGTTTAAACAAACTACATATAGCCTACAGTTCATTTTACTTTTAATTCTATTAATAGTTTGCCTTTCCATTAATATTTGTCTGGGATCTGTTACTATTCCTTTAGCAGATACTTTTAAAATTATATTTGGCTCTACACTTAAAGAATCTTCTAGCTATTATATTATTTGGGAGTATAGGCTACCAAAAGCAATTACGGCCGTTATGGTTGGTGGTGGTTTATCATTAAGCGGGTTGTTAATGCAGACTTTATTCAGAAACCCTTTGGCAGGACCTTACGTTCTGGGCATAAGCTCTGGAGCCAGTTTAGGAGCGGCAATTTTAATAATGGGCACTTCACTATTCTCGGCAGTCTTCAGTTTTTCCGCTTTTAACGATTTTACACTTGCAATTGCATCTAGTCTTGGTAGTTTTTTAGTTTTATTCTTGGTATTGATCGTGGCCGCAAAGGTTAAGGATACCATGGCATTGTTAATTATTGGTCTAATGTTCGGTAGTATTACTGCTGCCATAGTCAGCGTACTATCTTATTTTACAAAGACCGAAAAACTACAGCAATATATATTTTGGACCTTTGGCAGTTTAGGAAATTTATCTTGGCTACAATTAAGTATCGTTGCCTTATGTACGGTTTTAGGAATTACGCTTAGCATTGTTTCCATTAAGCCTTTAAATGCATTATTACTTGGTGAGAACTATGCTAAAAGTTTAGGCATTGCTTTAAAAAAATCGCGATACATAATTATAGTCGCCACCGGACTACTTGCAGGATCAATTACGGCATTTGCCGGTCCTATTGCATTTGTAGGTCTGGCGGTTCCCCATATCACTAAACAGATATTTCATACGACGGACCATAAAATTCAAATTCCCGCTGTACTTATCTGCGGAGCCATTTTAATGTTGTTATGCGATACTATTGCGCAATTACCAGGTTATATGAGTGTTTTACCAATTAACGCCATTACCAGTATTTTTGGTGCACCAGTGGTTATATGGTTATTGTTACGTAAAAGAAAAATGATTTTTTAATTAAAAACAGGTATTATCAATAAGAATACATCAAATAGCACATTTCTTGTCAACGACCTTGATATTGGTTATGATGATAACAAAGTGGTTTCTAACATTTCATTTCATTTAATGAAAGGGGAACTTGCTGCTATAGTTGGTGTAAACGGTATTGGCAAATCTACACTGTTACGTACCTTAGGTAATTTTCAACCTAAACTTTCTGGATCCATACAAATTGAAGGAAAAGAACTTACAGACTATAGTGAATTACAAATTGCATCTAAGGTCAGTGTCGTTTTAACGGAACCAATTGCCTCTAAAAACTTATCTGTGTATGAGTTATTAGCGCTGGGCAGACAACCTTACACCAATTGGTTGGGTAAATTGGCAAATAATGATACTGCCATTATCAATAAAAGTGTTGCACTCTTAGCTCTTGAACCGTTATTATCCAAAAAATGCTTTCAGCTTAGTGACGGGCAATTGCAACGTGTTCTTATTGCCCGTGCCCTTATTCAAGATACAGATATTATTCTACTTGATGAGCCTACCTCTCATCTGGACCTTTATCATAAGGTATCTATTTTAAAACTTCTGAAGTCCCTTGCGCACAGCACAAATAAAATTATTTTATATACCAGTCATGAAATTGAATTGGCTATTCAATTATGTGATAAAATGCTGATTTTAGACGGAGTCAACAATGCTTTTGACCAACCATGCAATCTCATAAAGAACAAGAATTTTGATACACTCTTCCCTACCGATATGATTTCTTTTGACTCCAATACGGGCTCTTTTAAGATTAAAAAATAGGTTTTTCAACATTTATAAGAAATTAAAGCAGGTATGTTAATTAAAAACAGACCTGCTCTTTTAAACTTTATTGAGCAATCAAGTATCTTTACATGATTACTGCAGTGCACATATGAACGAGATTTACATTTACTTAATTATCGCTATCCTTTGTCTTGCCATAGGATACTTCTTAGGTAATTACATTCAGTTTCTAAAAACAAAATCGCGCCAAAGCACTTTAGAGGAACGAGAGCAGCAAATGCTAAACAACCTTTCTGTCTTTCAGGACAGATTAAAGGAAAGTGAAAACCAAAAATTTAAATTACAAACGGATAAAGAACAGCTGGGAAACCAAATAGTGCGTTATCAAGCTGATTTAGATAATTTACGCTTAAAGAACCAAGAGCAAAAAGAAGAAGTTGAAAAGCTTCAGGAAAAATTCACAAAGGAGTTTGAAAATCTTGCCAATAAAATTCTGGAAGAAAAGAGTTTAAAATTCACGGAACGTAATGAGAAGAACATCAAGAATATTCTTACTCCCTTAAATGAAAAAATTCTTCTGTTTGAAAAGAAGGTAGAAGAAAGTCAGAAAGAGAATATCAGTATCCATTCCGCTTTAAAAGAACAACTGCTACATTTACAAACCCAGAACATTAAGATTACCCAAGAAGCCGAAAACTTGACCAAGGCATTAAAGGGTGATAGCAAAATGCAAGGTAATTGGGGAGAATTGGTTTTAGAAAGGGTTCTTGAAAAATCTGGATTAGAGAAAGACCGCGAATATATAGTTCAGCAAAGCTTTAAACGAGAAGATGGTAGTCGTGTGCTACCAGATGTCATCATCAATTTGCCCGATGGCAAAAAAATGGTGGTCGATTCTAAAGTATCTCTTACCGATTACGAACGCTATGTTAATTCAGAAGATGATTTTAAGGAGAAATTCTTAAAAGACCATATAAACTCCCTAAGAAGGCATGTAGACCAATTATCCGCCAAAAAATACGAAGACCTTTATGAGATGGAGAGTCCAGATTTTGTATTGATGTTCGTTCCCATTGAACCTGCGTTTGCAATAGCCATAAACCAAGATAGCTCTTTATACAATAAAGCATTTGAGCAGAACATCATTATTGTTACCCCTTCTACTCTTTTGGCTACTTTACGTACTATAGATACCATGTGGAACAATGAAAAGCAACAACGAAATGCTATTGAAATAGCAAGACAAGCAGGTGCTCTTTATGATAAATTTGAAGGTTTTGTAAATGACCTGACCAAAGTTGGCAAAAAGATGGATGAGGCCAAAGGTGAATACCGTGGAGCAATGAACAAATTAGTAGAAGGTCGCGGTAATATTGTCACCAGCATAGAGAAGCTTAAAAAAATGGGTGCCAAAGCAAAAAAGTCAATTTCTGAGTCCATCCTAAATCGTGCTAGCGAAGATGATGAACATGAAGAAGTACCTATAAAAACATTAGATAACAACCATTAATTCAATTTTAAATTAAACACATGAAAAAAATAGTATCATTACTTTCATTGGGCATAGTACTCATAGGAGCTCTATATTATGCCTTTATCTACTTTGTAACCTTCAGTGAAGGTGTTAGATCTGGCGAACTTATTAAAATAAGTCACAAAGGGGTATTAGTAAAAACTTGGGAAGGCGAGATAAGCCAAGGAATCTCTGGAGCTCAGATATTTTCATTTTCGGTATTGGACAAAGACAAGGAAGTTATAGACAAGTTAAAAGAATATCAAGGGCAATATGTAAAAGTAAGTTATGTTGAGCGCTATGCTACCTTCTTTTGGCTAGGAGACACTAAATACTTTATTACAGAGGTTCATGCAGAAAAATCTCCTCATTTTAGAAATTAAATAACCACATTATAGCGAGAAGTTTATGGAAAAGTTTAAAAGCGTAAAAGAATCAAGAGTTTCTATAACAGAATTGATGCTGCCGTCCCATTCCAATTTTGGGGGCAAGGTACACGGTGGCCATATATTGAACTTAATGGATCAAATTGCCTTTGCCTGCGCCTCTAAACACTCACAACAGTATTGTGTAACAGCATCGGTAAATCGTGTAAACTTTCTAAACCCTATAGAAGTAGGAGAATTGGTAACCCTTAAAGCCAGTATTAACTATACCGGCCGTACTTCTATGGTGGTTGGTGTTCGTGTAGAATCGGAAAACATTACCTCTGGTACCAAAAAGCATTGCAACTCATCTTACTTTACTATGGTAGCCAAGGGAACAGATGGTAAAAATGTTCCCGTGCCCGGTCTTATAATTTCAGATGATCAAGGGGTCAGAAGATTTGCAAGAAGTAAATACCGCAAACTAGAAGCTCAAGAAAGAGACACTAAATTCGAGTCAAAATCCTTTAACTCTCAAGATTATATCAAAGAATTGGAATCTGAAAATATTAAGATCGATATGAAGTAAGAAGCTTTGCCGCGGCAGCATCTAAAAACCAGACCAAGTCTTTTGTTTTAGGTGCTACGTGACTTGCCGGGTATTCTAAATACCCCTCTTCCCTATCAACGATTACCTTTACTTTCTCTGCCTTACCTTCGCCTGTAACCAAAAATGCTACTGTTTTAGCATTATTGATTATCCTACCCGTAAGAGATACTCGTCTTTGACCGGATTCTGGGTGAATAGCGACTTCGCAATTATCCGGTGACACCCATAAATTGATTTCATGCGGAAAAATAGAAGCTGTATGACCATCATCTCCCATACCTAAAATAACCAGATCAAATTGTGGTAAACCTAATTCTTTTGGCAACTCTTCCTCCAATAACGCTCCGTATCGCTTAGCTTCTTTTTTTGGATCTTCCTCACCTTTAATTCTATGTATATTTCCCTCTGGAATATCAACCTTAGAAATAAGGTGTTCTACTGTCATTTTATAGTTACTTTCAGCATCCGTGGGTGCCACACACCTTTCATCCCCCCAATACAAATGAATGCTGTTCCAATCAATATCCTTTGAAAATTGTTCAGCAAGAACGTCAAAAACTATTTTTGGGGTGCTTCCACCAGATAAGGCAATATGAAAAGCCTTCTTAGTACCTGATTTTTCAATTAAGTACTTAGAAAACTCTTCCGCTACCTTGTTTTTATTTTGATATACTTTTAATTCCATTTTTTACTTTAATATTATTTCTTGTGCTTTGACTAACAAATAACACAATAGCCAGATTCATCTGCCAGATTCTCACTTGGATTACGCCATTCGCCTACACCTTCTATAAGATCATTTGCGTTTTCAGGTCCCCAAACACCAGCTGCATAACCGTACATTTTTACATCCTTACCATTTTTCCAATACTCTAAAATTGGATCTACAAATGCCCAAGCAGCTTCAACTTCATCTGCCCTTGCATATAGGGTTGCATCACCCTGCATTGCATCTAATAGTAATCTTTCATAAGCTTCCATCACATGAGTTTCGGTTAAACTAGAATAGTAGAAATCCATATTGGCACGCTCTACTTCAAAACCTTGACCTGGAACCTTTACTCCAAATTTAATTAGAATGCCTTCATCGGGCTGTATTCTAATAACTAATTTATTGTCTTTATTGCTAATACCCGACTCTTTGAATATTTGATGATGCGGTGTTTTAAAATGTATAACGACCTCGGTCACTTTGGTAGGCATACGTTTGGCTGTCCTTACATAAAACGGTACATCTGCCCAACGCCAATTGTCTACAAAAAACTTAATTGCAGCAAAAGTTTCTGTCGTGGAATTTTCATCTACGCCCTCTTCTTCGCGATATCCCTTTACTTCTTGACCATCTATTTTAGAAGCAACATATTGTGCTCTTATGGTATTATCAAAAAGCGTTTTCTCATCGTTCATTATTTTTAACGACTTTAACGCTTTTAACTTCTCATTTCTAATTTCTTCGGCATCGGCACTTAAAGGCGGCTCCATGACGATCAAAGCAACAATTTGCAATAAATGACTTTGAAACATATCTCGTAATGCCCCAGATTTATCATAATAGCCACCCCTTTTTTCAACACCCACGCTTTCAGCATTTGTAATCTCTACATGGTGTATATAGTTTCTGTTCCAAAGAGGCTCAAAAATACTATTGGCAAAACGGGTTACCAGTAGATTCTGTACCGTTTCTTTACCTAAGTAATGATCAATTCTAAAAATCTGATTTTCCTTAAAATAAGTATGTAGTCCGTCATTTAATTCTTTAGCAGATTGTAAGCTATAACCAAATGGTTTTTCTACAATTAGTCTACGCCAACCATTAGAATCATCATTCAATCCTTGATCGGACAAGTTTTTAGCTATTGGCTCATATAAACTTGGTGGTGTTGAAAGATAAAATATATGATTTCCGTTCGTACCGTATTTCTGATCTAAATCTGAAATTCGTTTTTCCAATCGTTCATATGATGTGTCGTAATCAGAACCTAAATCTTCATAAAACAATTTTTCGGCAAATTTTTGAATATAATCCTCATCAAACTCCTTTCGTTCATCTTCTAGATAGGGACTTTCTAAAACTACCTTATTTCTAAACTTTAAATCGCCCAAATCACTCCTACTAACGCCAAGTACCACAAAATTTTCAGGAAGATCATTTCCTTTATATAAATTGAATATGGCAGGTATCAGTTTTCTTGCCGTTAAATCTCCAGATGCCCCAAATATTACGAGCATATGATTTTCTGTCTTTTTCATTATAGGTTGAAATTCTATTTATTTGTAAATATCTTAAAAAGTAAGCCATTATTAGGCTTGTTTAAGATGTTATTTAGATTTAAAGTCAATATTTTAAATTATTTTTGATTCACATTATGTTAGCAACAAAGTATAACTAAAGTGTTGTAACATTTTAATGTCTTTTAATTATAAAACATACAATTTATGTACGATTTTGGTTTAGTAGGTCTTGGGGTAATGGGACAAAATTTTATCCTTAACGTAGCAGATAATGGCTTTTCTGCTTTTGGATATGATTTAGATGATGAAAAAGTAGAGGCCTTAAAGACTTTAGGTGGAGATGTAGAAAAAGTCAATGCCTCTAGCAACATAAAAACCTTTGTAAAGAACTTAAAGCAACCTCGTAAAATAATGCTTTTGGTTCCTGCAGGTAAAATTGTTGACGGCGTTATAGAATCTCTTTTACCACATATAGATAAAGGCGATATTATTATTGATGGCGGTAACTCTTTTTTTACCGATACGGACAGAAGAGAAGCGCAATTGCAAGAAAGGGCTATAAACTTCTTTGGCGCAGGGGTTTCCGGTGGTGCAAAAGGTGCAAGAAAAGGGCCTAGTATTATGCCCGGAGGTTCTAAATCTGCTTACGAGCATATTAAACCTATTTTTGAAGCGGTTTCCGCTAAATACAACGGAGAGCCATGTGTTGCCTATTTAGGTCCAAAATCTGCAGGGAATTATGTGAAAATGGTTCACAATGGTATTGAATACGGCTTAATGCAGTTGACTTCAGAAATATACGATGTACTTAAAAAAGGAGGCGATTACAATAATGATGAATTACATAGCACTTTTGCCAAATGGAATTCTGGTAGGTTACAATCTTTCTTAGTTGAAATTACATCTGAAATTTTTGAACAAGAAGATGATTTGACCAAAGGACGTTTAGTAGATCAAATTTTAGATAAGGCAAAGCAAAAAGGTACCGGTAAATGGACGAGCCAAAATGCGATGGACCTGGGTATACCTGTACCATCTATTGATGTTGCGGTAAGCATGAGAGAACTTTCCGCATTAAAAGACGAGAGAGTAAAAGCAGATGCACTTTATGATAGACCTACCGTTGCTCATATGGATAAAGAGAAATTAGAAGCGCTTACCGAAAAGGCTTTGTACTTCTCTTTTATTATTACTTATTCTCAAGGATTGCACCAATTGGCAGATGCATCAAAAGAATATGGTTATAATCTAGACATTGCCGTAATTGCAAAGATTTGGAGGGCAGGTTGTATTATTCGTGCAGGTTTATTAGCTGATATTACCGAAGCTTTTAAAGCTGAGCCAACATTACCGAATCTTTTACTTTCTCCTAATTTTGTAAGCAAAATAAAAGAAACGGTAGATGCGGCTAGAGAATTAGTGGCATTTGGAGCACAAAACGGAATTCCATTACCAGGGCTTTCAAATTCACTTACTTATTTTGATGCCTATACTTCAAGTAAATTACCTTTAAATTTAATACAAGCGCAACGAGACTATTTTGGTTCTCATACGTATGAGCGTTTAGATCGTGAAGGTATTTTTCACACAGAATGGGAAGATTAAAAAATAACATTTGAAAAATATAAAGTTTATAGGTGGTATTTGTCTTTCGTTGGTTTTTGCTATGAACGTAATGTCATGCAAACAAAAATCTACGGAAAATGTTCCCGTTGAAATTTTGGACAACCACACCCTGAGCAGAAAGGCAAATACCATCTCAAACGATTCTCTGAAAAGACAAGTTTACGTACCTATTTATTCTGATATCTATAATCAAACAAGAGATACCAGAACTTTATTGACCGCTACTTTGAGCATTAGAAATACCAGTTTAAAAGATAGTTTGTTCGTAAGTAAGATCGACTATTACAATACAGAAGGTGATCTAGTAAGAAGTTATATAGACTCCCCTATTTACCTTACTCCCATGGAATCTATTGATTATGTTATTGAGCAACAAGATACATCTGGTGGTAGTGGCGCAAATTTTATGATTGATTGGTATTCCAAGAGAAAATTAAATCCATTATTTCAAGCTGTTATGGTGGGTGGTTTGGGAGCACAGGCATTTTCATTCACTACTGAAGGTATTGAAATTTTCGAATAATAATACAAAACCTAATATTTATATTAAAGTCCATTTTTCACACCTATTTTTATGTATACTGTTTATGTCATAGAATTATCTAAAAAAGTATACTCCGAGAACAAAAAATTCAGGGAAGCCAATCCACAATTTAATGGGGTTCTTGAGTGCCTTTACGTTGGCATGACCAGTAAAACTCCAAAAGAACGTTTTGAACAGCATAAAAGTGGTAGTTTAAGCAAAAAAGGATACAATATTTCTTCAAAAATTGTAGAAAAATATGGCCTTTACTTACGTGGTAGTTTATTTAACCACATTGACCCTGTGCAAACAAGAGCAGAAGCTTTAAAACTTGAAAAAGAGTTAGCACTGGAATTAAGAAGAATGAAGTATGCTGTTTGGTTCAATTAGCCATAGCTTATTCTTTTGGCAAAGGCGTTACGGCATCTAATAGTTCGTCTTCCATTCCATAATATTTTAATGCGAAACCAAAGGCAATTACAGAAAGTATTATACCCACAAGAAACACCGTATAGGTCCACCTTAACAACCTATATTTTTCTTGTAGCACCTTGCCCAAGTAATACAGATCCATACTCAATGAATCATAAATAGATTCTTTGCTTTTAATGATATCCCTTAATTTTGCTTTAAAGTCCTTAATTTCCATAGTGTGGAAATTTCCAAAAAATAGATAATTCGTATCCTTTTTATTAATATCATTTTCAACCACCTCGGCATTATCCACTTTTGGTCTTGTAGCCAAAACCGACATTATCATTGAAGCTATACTAAATAGTACAAATATTACCGTGGGATAAATTAAGTATGAATTTGAAGGCGAGTCTAACTTAGGCAAAAGGTTAGCCAATAAGAGCGAAATTATAATGGCATTTACCGATAAAAGAATATTGGCTTTAGTATCTGCTATATCACTCAGTTTTATATGATTTCTTAATTCTATTCGATATAATGATTGAATAGCCCTCTGCGGGCTCTCATCTTTTAATCTAGCCTTTAAAATTTCTTTCTTTTCTGTTTTTTCCGCCTTTTGTAATCTTGAGATCAAAGAAAGTATATTATCCTCTTTCTGCTCTTGCCAATTTTCCTTGGCATAATCAGAATAAAACCTATGCCTAACCCTAAGTTCTTCAACATAATCTAATCGCCAAGTATCTATATCAGGAACGGATTTATCAAAATTTTCAAGCTCAAGTCTTAATAGCTGTAACAATTCTTCAAAATCACTAGATGCATAAAACCAGGTACGCACATCCTTCAGAATTTTTTCTGATTCGCTTTTAGGTTCATCTTTGCTCCAAGCGCTCGTAATCAACCCCAATACCCTGTTGATATTTTCATTATCAATACCATTATTTTTTAAAAAATCCGTGGCTAAGTTTAAGCTCTCGTTTAAATGATTTTCATAATTCACCGCAAAACCAGAATGCATAAACCACGTTGCAATTAAAATAGTATTTGCCTCAACATTGGTAACATCAGTTATTTCCAATATTTTCTTTGACTTGCTTATAGACTTCATGGCATAACCCTGGGTATGAAAAAGAAAATTCTTGTTCATTTGTTCCGCCAATAAATTCTTAACGAATTTTTCAGTTGTTTTTACTAGTTTGTCGGTCATAATATTCCTTTATAATTGCCCTTAATTAGATTACACTGCGTTGATTATTACTTATTGAAGCTTAATTATCAACACAATCAAAGCATTCCATTTCCTCATTGGTCATCTCTATATCTTCTGAACCTTTTAATGCTGTAGTCAGTTTTTCACTTTTATCCAATTGATCATAAAATTGCCCAGCATATTCCACAAGTTGATTGCGCCTATGCTTAATTTTTGATATCAATTCCTTTCCATCTAATTCAAAAATAGATTCCGGCCATACTGAAAAAGATTCCTCTATAACTTCATCTGTCAACAGCAATTGTAATTTTTCCGCTTCATTCTTGAATGTTGTCCTTGGGATGCCTCGCATAAAATAAATATCGAACGAAGAAATCAATCCCGGTAAAAAGTCTATTTCATTTTCAAAGCTTTGAACTTCCGGCAAAAAGACATTATTAGATATAAGTGTCGGCAGTATTCCTTCTAAATTAAAAAAGGCATTATCCCGATCACATGGTAGCGGTGTTGCCAGAAAAGAATCGCCCTTATTTTCAAGTGCCCACCCCCATTGCTTGGCATGCCTATCCCAATCCCCTATCAACAAATCAAATAATCTTGCCTTTACCAGTGCTTCGGAATTGAGAACTACTTTGTTTGAGCCCTTAATTTTAAGCTTTTGTAGGTTATCGGTATCTATAAGAGAATCAACATTCTTTAATTTTAACCACTGAGCATTTCCTTCGGTTTCATACTCTAAGAGAAACAACCTATTACCAAATTTATCATTATACTCTGCAAGCTGCTCTTGCTTTGGCACGAACACTAATTTTGGTCTAGTATTCAATATTCCCGCGGTATCTGAAAGTTTAGCAACAACTAATGCCGCATAAGGGTGCTGAGCCGATATACCGTCAACAATTATGTTTTCTATTCCCAAAGTCTCCGCTACTTTAGGCACTAAAGGAGATGGGTCTTTAGTCACACTTCTTAATGTCATTAACACACCATTTTCTAGTTGTAATTTTAAAGAATGTGTCTGGTTGCCTCCTCCTTCTTCCATGATTGTTACCTTACCTTCCATTTCATTTAGAAACAAAATTGGAACCTTTACCGGAGTAGACCAGGCTTTTCTATATTGCTCGCCTTGCATTATGGTTTTGACCCCATTGCCTTCGTATAAAGTACTTGCCGCAACCAATACAGAATCATAATCCCGAAAATTAATTTGATCAACATCGGGCAATTCTAAAATCTCACAAGTCTTAAATGATTTTGAAGTACTTGATAGCGAAAAATAAGTCATCACCAAAAAGACCAACACCAAAACCCCAAGACCTAATAGTAATTTTTTCAACGGATACTCTTTTAATTCCTTCAAGTTTACCTATAAAATCAAAAACTAGATTACCTGATAAAATTAATTTTTAACCGTAAAAACAGCCTTATCACAATTCCCTCACAAACAATGTATTTATTGAATATTTATTGTTAAATTATTGATTATATCACAACTTAAACACTCATTTTATTTTACTTTAATAATCAACAAAAAAATACACCTAATTATCATGAATGGACTAATAATGGATTATCCCCTAACTACGACCACCATATTAAATTATGCAAATAGTGCTTTTCCTGATAAAAAATTAATATCATACTTACCCGATGGTTCTAGACATGAGTATTCTTACGCACAGCTTTACAAACGCTGTTGTCAATTAGCCAATGGGCTAAGAAATAAATTAGGAATTGAGAAAGGTGACATGGTCGGTACTTTTGCTTGGAACCATTATCAGCATGTTGAACTATATTATGGAATTCCAGGTATTGGCGCAGTTTGTCACACTATAAATATTAGACTATCAGCTCAGCAAATAGAATTTATTATCAACCATTCTGAAGATAAAGTCATTTTTGTGGACGCTACTTTAGTTCCTCTTTTAGAAAAAATTGCACCTAAACTAGAAACCGTTGAAAAATTTGTAATAATAAACGCCACAAAAAACTTTAGTACCAGCCTTGGCAACATTGTACATTATGAAGATTTAATTGGTGAACAGTTAGACACCATAGATTGGCCCGAAATAAATGAAAACGACGCAAGTGGCATGTGTTACACAAGTGGAACCACAGGCATGCCTAAAGGTGTACTATACTCCCACAGGTCTACATATTTGCATGCTATGACCATTCTTTCACCCAATGCCGGCAATTATAATTTTAGTGATAAAATTTTATTAATTGTACCACAATTTCATGTCATGGCTTGGGGATTTCCATACATGTGCCTACTGACCGGTTCTGATATGGTGATGCCATCTCTTCATTTACAACCTAAAGCAATCATTAATATTCTTGAAAGTGAACAGATTAACAAAGCAAATGGCGTACCGTCTATTTGGAGAGGGGTGTACGAAGAAATGAAAAATAATCCGCCCAAAACAAAATTAGCCTTAGAAGAATATTTGGTAGGTGGCTCTGCCCTTTCTGCTAGTCTAATAGAGAATTTTGAAAAGGATTTTGGGATAAAAGGTGTTCAAGCATGGGGAATGACGGAGACATCTCCTTTAGGTACCGCTAGTAGACTACAGAAAAAGCATGAAAAATTGACCAGAAAAGAACAATTGAAAATTCGTGCAAAACAAGGATTTGAATTTCCTGGAATAGAAATGAGAATTATAGATGAAAATGGAAATATAGCACCTAGAGATGGCGAAACCATGGGCGAATTACAAGTTAAGGGAGCCTGGGTCATTAAGTCTTATTTTAAGACTAATAGCCGAGATAACTTTACTGACGATGGATGGTTCAAAACTGGAGATGTGAGCACCATTGATGCTGATGGATATATGCAGATTACCGATCGCACCAAAGATTTAATAAAAAGTGGTGGTGAATGGATTTCAAGTGTAGCTCTAGAATCTGCCCTAATGTCTCATTCCAAAATTAGCGAAGCCGCCGTAATTGCCATTCCTGACGAAAAATGGTCTGAAAGACCCTTGGCAACTTTAGTTTTAACCAATGAAAGTAGTACTGTTTCTAGCGAAGAATTGAAAGAATTTTTATCTAAAGACTTTGCAAAGTATCAAATACCAGATCAATACATTACCATAAAACAGATACCAAAAACAAGTGTAGGGAAATTTGACAAGAAAGAAATAAGAAGGTTGTATGCAGAAGGAAAACTCTAAATTTTAGAGTTTTCCTTTGCTTTACAATATTAGTCTAATTATAAGATTATTTACTTAAATACATTTTACGTCTAGCGTAAAGATTGTAAAATTCATCATCCTTTAAGCTGTCAATAAATAAAATACTTTCTCCCGTACTCTTCATTTCAGGCCCTAAATTCTTGTTCACATTTGGGAATTTATTAAAAGAGAATACTGGTTGCTTAATTGCAAATCCTTCTAATTGAGGATTAAAATTGAAGTCTTTCACCTTCTTCTCCCCTAGCATTACCTTGGTCGCATAATTCACATAAGGTTCTTTATAAGCCTTTGCTATAAATGGTACCGTACGAGATGCTCGTGGATTTGCTTCAATGATATACACTACCTCATCTTTTATAGCAAATTGTATATTGATCAAACCAACCGTATTCAATGCCAAAGCGATTTTCTTTGTATGATCTTTTATTTGTTGCATTACCAATTCACCAAGGTTAAATGGCGGTAATGTTGCATTAGAATCACCCGAGTGAATTCCACATGGTTCAATATGCTCCATGATACCAATGATATAAACGTCTTCGCCGTCACAAATAGCATCAGCCTCTGCTTCAATAGCGCCATCTAGATAATGATCTAATAACAGTTTATTGTTTGGTATTTTTCTAAGAAGATCTACTACATGTTCTTCCAACTCTTCTCTATTAATAACAATCTTCATTCCCTGACCACCTAGAACGTAAGACGGTCTTACCAGTAATGGAAAGTCTAATTCATCCGATAGCGCTAAAGCTTCATCGGCCGTTTCCGCAACACCAAATTTTGGGAATGGAATATCATTTGCTTTTAAAAGATCGGAGAAGTTTCCTCTATCCTCTGCTAAATCTAGAGCTTCAAAGCTTGTTCCTATAATTTTTATACCGTATTTGGATAATTTTTCAGCAAGCTTAAGTGCCGTTTGCCCTCCTAGTTGAACAATTACTCCTTCTGGCTTCTCATGACGGATAATATCGTAAATATGCTCCCAGAATACCGGCTCAAAGTACAATTTGTCGGCAGTATCAAAATCAGTAGATACAGTCTCTGGGTTACAATTGATCATTATGGTTTCATAACCACATTCAGCTGCTGCCAATACTCCGTGTACACAACAATAATCGAACTCTATACCTTGACCGATTCTGTTTGGACCGGAACCAAGTACTACTATTTTCTTTTTATCTGTAACTATGCTGTCATTTTCCACATAACGTGTACCATCTGGCTTTTCAATTTCAGCTTCAAAGGTAGAATAATAGTATGGCGTCATAGCTTTAAACTCAGCTGCACAAGTATCAACCAACTTGTATACCCTATTAATATTGAGTTCTGTTCGCTTATTGTATACTTCACTCTCGTAACAATCTACCATATGCGCGATTTGTCTATCGGCAAATCCTTTTTGCTTTGCTTCTAACAACAAATCTTTTGAAAGGGTAGCAATGGTATATTTTGAAATTTCTTTTTCCAAAAAGTGCAGTTCCTCATACTGCTTTAAGAACCACATGTCAATCTTAGTGATTTCATGAATGCGACTTAATGGAATACCCATTTGGATAGCATCATAAATTACAAAGACGCGATCCCAACTTGGTATAGTTAGTTTACTAATGATCTGCTCATAATTCTTATAGCCCTTACCATCTGCACCTAAACCGTTTCTCTTAATTTCTAAGGATTGGGTTGCTTTGTGCAAGGCTTCTTGAAAAGAACGTCCTATTCCCATTACCTCTCCAACAGATTTCATCTGAAGACCTAAGGTACGGTCAGAACCCTCGAACTTATCAAAGTTCCATCTTGGAATTTTTACGATTACATAATCCAACGTTGGCTCAAATAACGCCGATGTAGACTTTGTAATTTGATTATCCAATTCATCTAAAGAATAACCTATAGCTAATTTTGTAGCGACTTTTGCAATAGGGTAACCGGTAGCTTTTGAAGCCAACGCAGATGACCTAGATACACGTGGGTTAATTTCAATAGCAATAATATCCTCTTCCTCATCTGGACTCACAGCGAACTGAACGTTACAACCTCCTTCAAAGTCTCCAATACTACGCATCATTTTAATGGCCATATCACGCATTTTCTGAAAAGTCCTATCGGATAATGTCATGGCTGGAGCTACTGTAATAGAATCTCCGGTATGTATACCCATTGGATCCATATTTTCAATAGTACATATAATAACTACGTTATCATTTTTATCACGTAAAAGCTCTAACTCATACTCTTTCCACCCCATAAGGGCTTTATCTATCATTACCTCGTGTATGGGTGAAATTTCCAGACCGTAACTTAACTGTTCGTCAAAATCCTCCGGTTTATATACTATAGATGCACCTGCACCACCAAGAGTATATGAAGCTCTAATTACTAAAGGAAAACCAAACTCTTGAGCAATTTCTTTTCCTTTCAAGAAAGAGGTCGCAGTGGCTTGTGGTGCCATGCCTACTCCTATTTTCAACATCAACTCTCTAAACTGCTCCCTATCTTCAGTAATATTAATTGCATCAATATCAACTCCGATCAATTCTACTCCAAAATCTTCCCAAATTCCTTTTTTATCTGCCTCTATACACAAATTCAATGCAGTTTGACCTCCCATTGTTGGTAAAACAGCGTCTATTTGCGGATGCGCTTTTAATATTTCTACAATAGATTTTGTGGTAAGTGGCTTTAGATATACATGATCCGCCATTGATGGATCTGTCATAATAGTTGCCGGGTTACTATTTATCAAAATAGTTTCAATTCCATCTTCACGTAATGAACGTAATGATTGACTACCTGCATAATCAAATTCACATGCTTGACCGATAACTATAGGACCTGATCCTATTAATAAAATAGAGTTTAAATCTTTTCTTTTTGGCATTTTATAACAATTTAATATGGGAATTGGACAAAAAAAAGGTGTTACTTTCAGAAAAGTAACACCTAAATATTTTTAAAACAATGAAATCATTATTTTTTGTGGCTTGGTTCAGAGGAAACAGTTAATTTCTTTCTTCCTTTTGCTCTTCTTCTTGCAAGAACTTTTCTTCCATTTACGGAAGCCATACGCTCACGAAAACCGTGTTTGTTCTTTCTTTTTCTCTTTGATGGTTGAAACGTTCTCTTGCTCATCGCCTATATAATTAAATGCTTTGTATTAATTTTGAAATTTGTCCTTTTCAAGGGACAGGTAAAACTGGGCGCAAATATACAAAGAGTTTTTGCTTTAGCAAGGGTTATGAAAAAAAATATTTTTATAAATCCGTACGTCTCAAAACCAAGCTTTTGATTAATTTTGCCCGAACTGAAATTTAGCGCCGTAATCACTATATTTTAATAGGGTTTCAATAAAAACCCAAAACTTTTCTTAACTATCTATTAGATTAAAATAAATTAAATATGTTCAATAAAAATTTAAAATTAATCATTGCAGGACTTATAATTGCCTATGCCATGTACCAATTTATAGAAGGTAATATTGGAAATGGTATATTTCTAATCCTACTTTCCTTAATTTTTATATTTCTTTATTTTAGAAATGAAATTATTCTTTTGGCATTTTTAAGAATGCGTAAGCAAGATCTGACCGGTACTAAAAACTGGTTGGACAAGATTAAAAATCCCGAGGCTGCACTAACCGTTAAACAACAAGGTTATTACAATTACCTGCACGGTATCATTTTTTCACAGACCAATTTGACCCAAGCGGAAAAATACTTTAAGAAAGCCTTAAAGCTTGGTCTAACGATGGATTACGATGTAGCCATGGCAAAACTAAGCTTAGCTGGTATATCTATGCAGAAACGACGTAAAAGAGAAGCAACTACCCTCTTGAACGAGGCTAAGAAATTAGACAAAAACAACATGTTGACCGATCAAATTAAAATGATGCAGCAACAGATGAAAAAAATCTAATTTATCATTTACCTATATGGTAATACCCCTTATTAGGTATTTCAATAGCATACTTCTTACGAGAACTATTGTTTAAATGCGCCTCTCTCAACCATGGGTTATGGCGCTTTAATATTTTGTAGTTTATCTCATATTCTTGAGCAAAATCCGCAAAATCACTTACAGGCTCATCTATTTCTACAGTGAACGTTGGCACAGCTTCATACATATCCTCTTTTTCTATATGAAAACCATATTTTTCAGGATTAGACAGTATTTCTTTTATTGCCATAATTCTAAATACATATCTACCGGTTTCACTACCCAATAACAGATCCCAATAATTATCTACTTGCTGTATGCCCATATATTTGTTAATTGCTCCTGGACCGGCATTATATGCCGCAGCGGTCAAAGCCCAACTTCCATATTTATTTTTCCATCTATTTAAATACTTACACGCAACTTCTGTTGACTTCTCTAAATGGTAGCGCTCATCTACATTTGAATTAACTTCTAGACCATACTCCCTGCCCGTATCTCTCATTATTTGCCAGAAACCGGTAGCACCTGCAGGAGACACCACATTGGTTAAACCACTTTCTGCAACTGCCAAATATTTAAAATCATCTGGAATACCATTTTTTGCCAAAATAGGTTCTATTACCGGAAAATATTTATGAGCCCTTTTTATAAGCAATACTGCATTTGACTGCCAATAGGTATTAACCAAAAACTCCCTATCAATACGTTCTAAAATTTCCGGGTCTTCTTGAGGAACCACCTCTCCTGCAAAATTTAAGTTTTCAGGAATTTCTATGGATGATATTTTATATGATTTAGCTACATTTTTTTGAACACTATCATTAACCACAACATTATCTTCTACAGCCGTATTGTTGGTATTACCCACCGCAAATATCAATGTACCCGCAACAAAAACAACCCCTAACAACATCAATATATTCTTAATAGTTTTCATGAATTTTATATTTTAAATTATTTCTTCCGATTATAAGTCTACCAAAGGTATATATAGAACTATCTTATTCCAAAATAATTGTTGGCAAGTTCTCGTTAAACCATTTTGCCCTATGTATGATCATGGTATGTGTCCCATTCTTAACAGGTATACAATGAGCAATATTGCTCATGGGAAACACCGTGTCTTTCTCCCCATGAATATGAACCAAATTATCACACGGTACTTCTTGCGTCCAATTCACCAATTCATGTATGCACCAATCTATATAACCTTTATCCCTTACGGACAAATATCGTTCGTATAAAGACAACTTTTTTGTCACACTTTCACCAAATGCATATTTGGCAACTAACTCCACATTGTTGACGAGCCCGGTAGGAAGCAATTTATGTATACTGGTATATCTTGCAAATAACATCCTTTTAGGTAATTCAAATCTCGATTTTACACTTGAAACAATGATAACCTTTTTTACTTGGATATATTTGACCATTTCTTGCACCAAAAGACCACCCAAGGAAACACCCAGTAAAACCACATTATCCTCTTTTACCTTTTCGCTCATTTTCTTTGCATAATCAGTAAAGGATATACCCTTTGTAGGAATATCCCACTCCAACAAATGAACTACAAATGTCTCTTTCGGTAAAATTAAATATTCAAAAATTGAAGAACTCGCAGCCATACCAGGCATACAATACAAATGAATTTTATTATCTTCCATAGCCATGAAACGTAGTAAAAACTAGGAAATTAAGTATTTTTTAACTAGTTTTGTAACAGAATGTGAAAAACACTTTCTTTTCATTGTGTTTTAATCTTTATAGCATTTCTAAACGACAAAATTACGATTTGAGAACATCGTAATTTTTTTGTCTAACAACAACACTAAAATTACCTATATGAACGATGTTATCATTAATGACAATTCTTTTCTGCGCCAGTTTGAAACTACGGTAAACGGTCATCTTGCTAGAATAGAATATTCTTCTCAAGAACGAAAAGTCTTTCTTACCAAATTGGTAGTTCCAGAAGAAATTACAGACGAAAGTTTTAGGGAAAACTTCATCAAAGCCGTTCTAAGTATTATTCAAGAAAGAAATCTTAGAGTTGTTCCAACAAGTCCTCATATTGCAGGATTTCTACGTAAAAATAGAAGACAATACAAAGAGATGCTACCAATAGGTATACGCATCTAACAAAATTTAAAAGCCTTTCTTCGGAAAGGCTTTTTTTTTACGCTTCAACTTCTTCTTTTACAAAATTGAACCTAACCAAACCATCATTGTCTATTTCTGTTAGCTTCACTTTATGCAAGGTATTAACCAACGCCGGATTCCAGGGTGATTTCACCTTAACATAATTCTCCGTGAACCCATGAATATAACCTTCTTTATTCTCGCCTTCAAACAAAACAGTAAGATCATTGCCTAATTGACTTTCATAAAAAGCCCTTCTTTTTTTTACAGACAAACCTCTTAACATTTTGCTTCGCTTATTACGCACTTTATTAGGCACTACCCCATTCATTGTGGCAGCTGGCGTATTATCTCTTTCTGAATAGGTAAAAACATGTAAATATGAAATATCCAAATCATTTAAGAAATGATAGGTCTCTAAAAAATGTTCTTCGGTCTCTCCCGGAAAACCTACAATAACATCAACACCAATACAGCAATTTGGAATTGCCTCCCTAATTTTTGCAACGCGCTCCTTATAAAGATTGGTCATATACCTACGCTTCATCAATTTCAAAAGATCATCGCTACCGCTTTGTAATGGTATATGAAAATGAGGTACAAAAGTTTTACTTTGAGCAACAAACTCAATGGTTTCGTTTTTCAAAAGATTGGGCTCAATTGAAGAGATTCGTAGCCTATGAATACCATCTACATCATCTAACGCCTTTACCAAATCTAAAAAAGTGTGTTCGTGCTTTTTATTACCGAATTCACCTTTACCGTAATCACCAATATTTACTCCTGTCAATACAATTTCCTTAATACCTTGTTCAGATATATCCGCAGCATTTTTCAGCACATTTTCCAAGGTATCACTTCTAGAAATTCCTCGAGCAAGCGGAATTGTACAATAGGTACATTTATAATCACAACCATCTTGAACCTTTAAAAAAGCTCTGGTTCTGTCACCAATTGCATAGCTACCTACATAAAAGTCGGCGTCGGCAATTTCACAAGAATGCACTTGACCATGGTCATTTTTAGTTAAATCGTTTATATAGTCGGTAATCTTAAATTTTTCAGTAGCACCCAACACAAGATCAACACCATCAACATCTGCCAGCTCTTCAGGCTTTAATTGTGCATAACAGCCAACAGCAGCTACAAAGGCATCTGCATTTATTTTCTGAGCTTTTTTAACAATGGTCTTAAATTTCTTATCTGCATTATCTGTTACAGAACATGTATTTATTACATACATATCTGCTTTTTCAGAAAAATCAACCCTTTCAAATCCTTCATCTGCAAAACTACGGGCAATTGTAGAGGTTTCCGAAAAATTCAACTTACATCCTAAAGTGTAAAATGCCACTTTTTTCTTCATCTAATCTTCTCTTTTGAGAATGCAAAAATACTTAAACTTCAACTAGTTTAAAAAAATACAACTAATTGATATTCAGATTTAAAGACTTAATACTTTCTCCATTTTTTAGTTATCTCGAATACATGGGTAAGAATATCGGCTTCAATTTTATTGAACTCCACCCCTCTTCTAGCCATCATTACCTTAGCAGCATCAAATGCTTTTGCAGGCTGATAAGCTGTAAAACCAGAAGCTCCGCCCCAACTAAAACTAGGAACAAAGTTTCTAGGAAACCCTGGCACATAAATATTGGAATTAACCCCAATTACAGTTCCCGTGTTGAACATGGTATTAATGGCCGTTTTACTATGATCACCCATCATTAAACCGCAAAACTGGAGACCTGTTTGCTCAAAACGCTCTGTAGCGTAATCCCACAAGCGCACTTTTGCGTAATTATTCTTAAGGTTAGAGTTATTGGAATCCGCACCAATATTACACCACTCTCCCAATACCGCATTACCCAAATAGCCTTCATGACCTTTACTGGAATAACCAAAAATAACAGAGTTACTAACCTCACCACAGACTTTACTATAGGGACCAATAGTTGTTGCCCCGTAAAGCTTACCTCCCATTTTTATTATTGCATTGTTACAAAGTGCAAGAGCACCTCTTACAAGGCTTCCTTCCCAAATTTCAGCATTCTTACCTAAGTAAATAGGTCCGTCCGTTGCATTTAGGATACTGAATTCAACTTTTGCCCCTTCTTCAAGAAATATACGCTCAGGATGTATTAATTGATTGGTTTCTGAAATAGGCTGACTCTTTCTTCCTTTTGTAATAAAATCAAAGTCCGTTTGCAAAATGTCCGCATTCTTATCAAAAATATCCCAAGTATTATTGATCTGGACTAAATCATTATTAAATTCTACAATAGAAAATGAAGCCAACTCTTCCGCCCGCTTGACATGACTACTACAATAAGCAATCGTTAAATTTTTGGATTTCAAGACTTGCCCATCTTCCAATACATTTAAGGCATTTACCAAATCTGTAGTAGGCAAAACCGATGCATCTATAAATATATTTTCACTTTCAATATTAACAGGATATTTAATACTTAAATAATCTTCCGTAAGAGAAGAAACAGCCACTTTCAAATAAACCTCCCACCTTTCTCGTAAAGTCAAAATACCAACTCGAATTTCCGATACCGGACGGGTAAAAGTAAATGGTAATAAATGATCTCTACGCGGACCATCAAAAAGAATAAAGTTCATGCTAGATGATTTTTTTCAAAATTAACAATTATCCCTTGAGCATTTTTAAATAATGGATGACTTCCATTATTTAAAAGTTAAAAGAAAAAGAAACGCCCTCGAAAAAAATTCGAAGGCGCTATATTTATAAAAGAAAGAAAAAGATTATTTCTCTTCTTTCGAGAATTTCTTGTACTTGTTCTTGAACTTATCAATACGACCAGCAGTATCCAATAATTTGGCTTTACCAGTGTAAAAAGGGTGAGAAGTTCTTGAGATTTCCAATTTTACCAATGGATACTCAACACCATCAACCTCTAAAGTCTCTTTAGTATCCGCTGTAGATTTTGTTAAAAATACCTCTTCGTTAGACATGTCCTTAAAGGCCACGATTCTATAATTTTCTGGGTGTATATCTTTTTTCATTTTAAAAACTTTAACGCACCCATTCCGACGGGCACTCATTTTAAGGCTGCAAAAATAGTGAAAATCTATAAATGAGCAATTACAAATCGTAAAAAAATCAAAAATAATATTTCATCACATTTGTAACAAAATTGAGGACCACTATACTAATAGATAAAACAACCTATAATCTCTTTATACAATGGAAGAAAATCAACCCAAAACAGGAAAACTTGCACTTATTTTTGGAGGGCTTTCAGGAATTACTGGAATAGTCTTTTCCGTATTACTTTATTTAATGGACATGCAATATGAACAAGGGTTTGCAATTCAAGTAATACAATTTCTTATTCTAGCCACATTTGTTGTTCTTGCTATAATCCAATTTAAAAAATCTAATTCTGGATTACTTAAGGTTATAGAAGCGGTCAAAATCGCTCCTGGAGTAGCTGTTATAAGCTTTATAATAGGTATAATTTGGTTTCTTCTCTTCTCAAATGTGATAGAACCAGACTTCATGGCTAAAAGCGCCGAAATTGCAAAAGTTAAAACATTAGCCGAAAATCCTAAAATGACTCCTGAACAATTTGATCAGGGTATGAAAATACAACAAGATTTCTTTTGGGTATTAATGTGTGTTTTTATGCTTATATCTGCAATTTTCGCTACTATAGTAGGATTAATCACCGGATTAATTCTGAAAAAAGAAGATGCAGCTTATTAATACTAAGTAATTGTAGTATTTTTGGTGAGAATACCAGAAGTCGCGCATGCAATTATCAATAGTAATTCCGTTACTTAACGAAGAAGAATCACTTAAAGAACTTCATGATTGGATTGTATCTGTAATGCAATCCAATCATTTTTCTTACGAAATACTTTTTGTAGATGATGGCAGTACGGATAATTCTTGGAAGATCATTACAGAATTATCACAGCAAAACCCTTCTGTAAAAGGAATTCACTTTTTACGCAATTTTGGAAAATCCCAAGCATTACATGCCGGTTTTAAAGCCGTAAGTGGCGATGTCATCATTACCATGGATGCCGATTTACAAGATAACCCTGAAGAAATTCCCGAGTTATATCATATGATAACCCATGAAGGTTACGAATTGGTATCTGGCTGGAAAAAGAAACGTTACGATTCAATCATTTTTAAAAACACTCCTTCAAAACTATTTAACTGGGCCGCAAGACGCACTTCTGGAGTGCGCCTACATGATTTTAATTGCGGACTTAAAGCCTATGCTAAAGATGTGGTAAAGAATATTGAAGTATCTGGTGAAATGCATAGGTACATACCGGTATTGGCAAAAAATGCAGGCTTTTCAAAAATCGGAGAAAAAGTTGTAAAACACCAAGCACGTAAATACGGTAAAACAAAATTTGGAATGGAACGTTTCATAAATGGATTTCTAGATTTATTGACCATTTGGTTCGTTTCTAGATTTGGTAAAAGACCCATGCACCTTTTTGGAGCATTGGGCGTTTTAATGTTTTTAATTGGGTTTGGATTTGCAATATATTTAGGTATTGACAAGCTATTTATAAATAAATTCAGCAGGTTAATTACAGACCGACCACAATTCTATATTTCCCTTATAGCCATGGTCATTGGAACCCAATTATTCCTGGCCGGTTTTATTGGAGAAATATTAATACGTTCTAAAAAAGAAGAAAAGAGATATATTATTTCCAAAGAATTGAATACGACTCTTTTAGAATAATAAAATTCTCATTAACTTAAATGCACATAAAACTATAAACCTATGGATAACATCCTAGATACCGCAAAAACCTGGCTAACCGACTTTTTTGATCCAGCCGTAAAAAAAGAAATTGAGCACCTAATTGCCAACGACAAGGAAGAATTGAACGACCGTTTCTATAAAAATATGGAATTTGGAACCGGTGGAATGAGAGGCGTTATGGGTGTTGGCACCAACAGAATCAACAAATACACTTTAGGTAAGAGCACGCAAGGTCTTAGCAACTATTTAAACAAAGTATACAAAGGCGAAGAAATCAAAGTAGTCATTGCTTTTGATTGCCGTAATAATAGCGATACGCTGGCAAGAACGGTTGCCGAAGTATTTTCTGCAAATGGTATAAAAGTTTTTCTTTTCTCAGAATTACGTACCACACCAGAACTTTCATTTGCCGTTAGGCATCTAAATTGTCATGCAGGTATTGTTTTGACTGCATCTCACAATCCACCAGAATATAACGGATATAAAGTGTATTGGACCGATGGCGGACAAATTGTTCCACCACAAGATGGGGAAATTATTTCTGAAATAAACTCGCTTGGTTTTGAGGATATTAAATTCACCCCTAATGACAGCCTTATTGAGGTAATAGATAAGGAAGTTGATGAGGCTTTTATTTCTCAATCTGTTGCTGCAGGTAATTTTAACGCTGCAGGGAAAGAAAATTTTAAAATTGTATTCACGTCGTTACACGGTACATCAATTACTGCCATACCAGAAGTTCTGAAAAGAGGTGGGTATGAAAATGTAACCATCATTGATGAACAAGCGAAACCAGACGGAAACTTTCCAACGGTTAAATCTCCTAATCCAGAAGAATCAGAAGCACTTTCAATGGCTGTAAAAAAGGCTGAAGAAATTGGTGCAGACATGGTTGTAGGTACAGATCCTGATAGCGACCGTTTAGGTATTGCCGTACGAAACCTTGACGGTGAAATGGAAATTGTTAACGGAAACCAGGCAATGGTACTTATGACAAAATTTCTTTTGGAGAAGAGAAAGGAAAAAGGATTCAAAGGAAATGAATTTATTGCCACAACTATAGTTTCCACACCAATGATGGAAGCCATGGCAAAAGCGTACGGTGTAGAATTCAAAACTTCTTTGACCGGATTTAAATGGATCGGTAAAATGATCAAGGACTTCCCTGAATCTGACTTTATTGGTGGTGGCGAAGAAAGCTTTGGTTACATGGTAGGTGATTTTGTTCGCGATAAAGATGCGGTTACCTCTACCCTATTGGCTTGCGAAATTGCCAGTCAAGCAAAAGCTAATGGCAGTTCTTTCTATAAAGACCTAATTCAATGTTATGTTGATTATGGTTTCTATAAGGAGCACTTAGTTTCGATTACCAAAAAAGGTATTAGTGGTGCAGAAGAAATTAAGCAAATGCTTAAAGATTTTAAAGAGAACCCAGTAGAATCAGTTGCTGGATCTAAAGTAAAGTGGATTGAAGATTACAATACTTCTACTGCCAAAAATGTACTGACAGGTGAGGAAAAAACTATTGATATTCCGAAATCCAACGTTTTAATCTACGAAACCGAAGATGGCACTAGAATTGCCGCTAGACCAAGTGGAACGGAGCCAAAAGTGAAATTCTACATTAGTACCAATACAAAATTGGAAAAAACCGAAGATTATAAAAAAGTGGCGGCAGAACTTGACAATAAAGTCAAAAGCATTCTTGCTGAGCTTAATTTAGCTTAATGAACTATTTCAAAAAGATTCTTCGCTTTGCGAAGCCTTACAAGATATATGCAATTCTAAACATTATATCTAACATCTTTTACGCACTATTTTCAACATTGGCAATGATATCATTATTTCCAATGTTGAACGTGCTTTTTAACCAAACGGAAAAAATATATACCAAACCAAAATGGAGCGGTATAACCGATCTAAAAGATTACGTAACAGATTCTCTAAACTTTTACATAACAAAACAAAGCCAACAAACAGATTCAGGCGAAGTTCTAATGTACATGGTTGGGCTGATTATTACCATGTTTCTCCTAAAAAATCTTTTCAATTATTTAGCAATGTATTTTATTACGTTTCTACGTAACGGTGTCCTTAAAGATTTACGTAATGAACTATATGATAAAACTGTAGAATTACCTATTTCGTATTATTCTGAAAAACGAAAAGGTGATACTATTGCCCGTATAACTTCAGATGTACTAGAAATTCAACATTCGTTTCTATCTATATTGGAGCTAATCGTTAGAGAGCCCTTAACTATAATTTTTACGATTATAGCAATGCTCACCATTAGTCCGAAACTGACGTTGTTCGTTTTTCTGTTTCTTCCACTTTCAGGATTCTTAATTTCCTTGATCGGTAAATCGTTAAAACGTAAATCGGACAAAGTTCAACAAGAGCAAGGTTACTTCTTATCCATTTTAGAGGAAACTTTGGGGGGACTTAGAGTTATAAAAGCATTTAATGCAGAATCTGTATTCGCCAGAAAATTTCAATCTTCTACGAAAAGATTTTTTAATTTTTCGAACAGTTTGCTAAACAGACAAAACTTGGCTTCCCCAACAAGTGAATTTTTCGGAATTGCAGCCATTGGTGTAATTCTATGGTACGGTGGACAAATGGTTCTTGTTGAAAAAACACTTGAAGCAGAACTTTTTATTACCTACATGGCTTTGTCTTACCAAATTTTAACGCCCGCGAAAGCAATAAGTAAAGCATCTTACGGAGTTAAAAAAGGAAATGCTGCCGCAGAACGTGTTTTAGAAGTCTTAGAAACGGAAAACCCTATTTCCGAAATAGACAACCCTATTCAACAGGACACTTTCACAAAGGCTGTGAAGATTGATAATATTTCCTTTAAATATGAAGATGAATATGTGCTAAAAAACTTCAACCTAACCGTTGAAAAAGGAAAAACAGTAGCCCTTGTGGGGCAATCCGGTAGTGGAAAAAGTACTATCGCGAATCTTGTCACTAGATTTTACGATGTCAATGAAGGCGAAATCAGCATTGACGGAAACAACATAAAAAATCTAAGTAAAAAATCGCTCCGAGGTCTATTGGGTCTGGTTACACAAGACTCTATCCTATTTAATGATACGGTTAAGAACAATATCGGCCTAGGTAAGGAAAATGCCACTGACGAAGAAATTATAGCTGCCGCAAAAATTGCCAATGCACATGATTTTATAATGGATCTCCCAAAAGGTTACGACACTAACATTGGGGACAGCGGCAATAAATTAAGTGGTGGTCAGAAACAACGTTTGTCCATTTCTAGAGCGGTTCTAAAGAATCCTCCAATTATGATATTGGATGAAGCTACCTCTGCCCTAGATACTGAAAGCGAACGTTTGGTGCAAGATGCGCTTGAAAAAATGATGAAGAACAGAACTTCTATCGTCATAGCACATAGGCTGTCAACCATTCAGAATGCTGATACGATCGTAGTATTGCAAAAAGGCGAAATAGTTGAACAAGGTACACATGCTGAACTTTTAGAATTAAACGGCACTTATAAAAAGCTGGTTGAGATGCAATCGTTGGCTTAATCACACTTACGTGTTTTACCTTAAATTAGGTAAAAAAAAGAATTACATTAAACCTTTTATCAACTTCAAGGTCTAATAATAAACAAACCTCAATTTTTGGTGATCGAAGAGGAAACATTAGTTATCGACTTAAAAACAAAGAGCAGACAAGCTCAGGCTTTTGAGGTATTGGTAAATACCTATAAAGAACGCTTGTACTGGCAAATACGTAGTATTGTTTTAAATCATGATGATGCTGATGATGTGCTACAAAACACCTTTATTAAAGTCTATAAAAATATAGACGGATTTAACGGAGATAGCAAACTATTCTCTTGGATGTACCGTATTGCCACCAATGAAGCTTTAAATTTTATAAAACAAAAAGCAAAGTTACAGGGCGTATCGGACACCGACTACCAAGATAGATTGGTTGAAAATTTGGAAGCAGACGTTTATTTTGAAGGAGATGAAATACAACTTCAACTACAAAAAGCGATAGCCACGCTCCCTGAAAAGCAAAAATTGGTGTTCAATATGAAATATTTTCAAGAATTGAAATATGAAGAAATTTCAGAAATTTTAGATACCTCCGTGGGCGGATTAAAAGCATCGTATCACCTAGCAGTAAAAAAAATAGAACAGTATTTAAAAGAAGATTAAACCTTTTATACAATTGATTGTCAAACGTATATCATGAACAAAAAAAATAACATTCCGTTTAAAACTCCCAAAGGCTACTTTAATAGCTTTGAAGAAAGATTGATGGATAAATTGTCTCAACCAGAAAGTACTTTTCCAGAAGAAAGTGCATTCAAGGTGCCCGATAATTATTTTGAAACGTTCAATGACAGGCTACAAAACAAGCTTGAGACAGAGACGAAGGTGATTCCTCTTTTCTCATACAGGAAAATTTTTGCCATAGCAGCATCTATAGCCGCAATTGCCATTATAGCTTTAGGATACAATTGGGACAGTAGCCAAGAACTAAGTTTCAATGATTTGGCAAATACCGATATTGAAGCCTATTTTGAAAATAATGATTTTGAATTATCTCCTTATGAGATAGCTGAAGTACTACCGGTAACCGATACCGAGTTTTCAGATTTTTTAAGCTCTCCTATTGAGAGCGATAACCTTCTAGATTACTTAAATGAAAATGTAAGTGATTTTGACGAATTAAATTTTTACGAAAATGAATAGACTTGTACTTATTATATTTCTGTTTATCACCACGCTTTCTTTTGGACAAAGAAACCAAAATTGGGAAAAAATAAACACGCTTAAAGTTGCCTTTATTACCGAAAAACTCTCATTAAGCAGTAAGGAAGCACAAGATTTCTGGCCCGTTTACAACGAGTACCAAGAGAAAAGAAATGCCTTAAGGAAAAAGAATCACGACCAAATAAGAGGTAAAATAAAGGATGCCGATGCGCTTACCGAAAAAGAGGCGGAAAGTCTTTTAGCACTTCACATTAAAATTGAAGAAGAAGAGGAAGCATTAGACACTAAATTCTTAAAAGATGTCAGTAAGGTAATTACGGCAAAAAAAACACTGTTATTACTACGATCAGAAGAAGAATTCAAACGTCAATTAATGAAGCAGTATCGTCAAAACAAAGGAGGCAGATAACTACTTGAACACTAGTTTTGCTATGCGATTTTTACCTGCTGCATAAGCAACCGAATCGTTTTGAAAGCGCACGGTATAGAAAGATTCATTGGATAATTTTTTCCAACTTTCTCCCATATCAGAAGAGTAAGATATGCCCGTAAAACCTACGGTAACGATTTCTTCACCTTCACTTCCTGGAACAAACTGCACACAACTTTTGTATCCCGGCTGTTTACCATCTGCCAGTAATTTCCAAGTTTTGCCCCCATCTTTGGTGATTGCTTTGTTCGCAGTTGAATTATCTGGCTTGGTGTAATCACCCCCAAAGGCTATTCCTAAATTTTCATCATAAAAATCTATAGAATATATACCGTGTGTTGGTTCTGTATGTTGTATGGGTGTCTGATAAACTTCCCAAGATTTTCCTTTATCCGAAGAAAATAGAACCCTACCAGTTGTCGTCGCCATCCAAACCTTATCTCCAATTGATTTAATATTGGTATTGCTTGCCGCAAAGGCACCCTCACCAATAATTCCTTCTGGCAATTGACTGCAAGGAACTTTAGTCCAGGTATTACCACCATCTTTAGTTACAATAACACTTAAGCAATCACCAACTGTATCCCCTATTGCAATACCGTCCATATCATTTAAAAAAGTCATGGCATCATAAAAAACACCCTCACCTTCCTCTTTATAAACTATTTCCATTCGTCCGTTATCACCTGTTTTATAAAGTAAGGCAGGAGATTCAATTGACAACATGAAAAAATCTGTTGACGTATGGGCCACAGACCTAAAAGCAGGTATTCCCGTATGATATTTTTGAACGTTTGCCCTGATTTTACCAGAGATTAAATCTACTGTACCAAAGGTGCCCTTATTAGCAGCAAAAGCCACATTATCCCCCATAAGCTCAATTGCCCTGATACTTATAGAATCTGAATAAATAGTCTCAATTTTAACTGAATTAAAAGGCTCATGATCCACACTTTCTGAACATGAAACCATTAAAATTACCAGAAGAATGACATAACGCATGTAAATAGGGTATAAAGTTTATCAAAAATAAATGGAATCGCTTCTAAAACAATACCTTTGCAGCCATAATTTTTTGGAGGACAAAAGCCTATATAATAACATTGAATTCATTAACGGCTTCAAATCTTCTGACTTGTAACAATAACACTTCTAATGAAATTACACAGAAATTTGGTGTTTGCCGTAATAGACGCCTTAAACCTAATATTTAACGAAAACGAATATGCCGACAAGGTTGTTCAAAAAGTACTAAAGTTTGATAAACGCTGGGGTTCTCGTGACCGTGGTTTTATTGCTGAAACAACTTATGAAATGGTTCGTTACAAACGACTTTATACTGAAATAGCGGAAGTTAAAGCACCTTTCAGCAGACCAGACCTATTTCGCATGTGGGCAGTTTGGGCCGTATTAAAAGGTTTAAAGTTGCCAGATTGGAAACAGATAGAACCTACACCAGAAAGAAGGATCAAAGGAAAATTCGATGAACTTTCTCAAATAAGAAAATTTAGAGAGGCTGTTCCAGATTGGATCGACGACCTTGGAGAAAAAGCTCTTGGTGATAAATTATGGACAGAAGAACTTGCTAAACTAAACGAGCCGGCAGAAGTAATTTTACGCACCAATACGCTGAAAACTGACAAAGAGACTTTACGAAAGGCGTTATTAGATGAAAATATAGTAGCAGAACCAATAAGAGGCTACCCTTCTGCGCTAAAATTAGTAGAAAGAGCTAATGTTTTTGTGACCCAAGCTTTTAAGAACGGAATGTTCGAAGTACAAGACGCATCTTCTCAACTGGTATCTGACTTTTTAGATATTGAACCAGGACAACGCGTGGTAGATACTTGTGCGGGTGCAGGTGGAAAATCATTACACTTAGCTGCTTTAATGGAAAACAAAGGGCAGTTAATATCTATGGATATTTACGGAAGTAAATTGAAAGAACTTAAAAGAAGAGCAAGAAGAAACGGTGCGCACAATATTGAAGTACGTGAAATAGATTCTACAAAGGTTTACAAGAAACTTTACGGAAGTGCAGATAGGGTTTTGATCGATGCACCTTGTACAGGATTGGGAGTACTTAGAAGAAACCCAGATTCAAAATGGAAAATGCAACCAGAGTTTTTAGACAAGATTGTTAAAACTCAACACGAAATTATTAGAAACTACAGTAAAATTGTAAAACCCGGTGGTAAAATGGTGTATGCAACTTGCTCTATTTTACCGCAAGAAAACAGTCACCAAGTCCAGTCTTTCTTAAAGTCTGAAGAAGGGAAAGATTTTACTTTGGTAAAGGACAAGAAAATCTATGCCTCTAAAAGTGGCTATGACGGTTTTTACATGGCTTTATTGAAGAAAAGCATATAAATCAATTATTAAAAAGGCTTTCTGTTTAAAAACAGAAAGCCTTTTTTTAAAATAGACATTTGACAACCTATTCCTTTAACGTTGGGTATTCAACTCCTAACTGTTCTAAATATGTATCGTATTTGGTCTCGTCGTAATAGTATTTTTCCAAAGCCGGTCTAAATTGATCTTGCTTGTCTTTATTTAAGTAAATAGGCGGCATATCACTTTCTGATATCATCGGCTGATATTTGGTTTCTTTTTGCTGTTCATTATTAAAATAATCCCATGCGCCTTTCATAAGTTCCGGCTTCAGTAAAAAGTCGATAATGGTCATAGCCTCTACCTTGGCTCCAGCAACCACTCCCTTATGTGCAATTGGCGTAGCCATGGCAATAGCATTACTCCAATGATGCCCCTGCAATCCGGGTATATTTGAAGGATACCTTAAAGTTACCGTTGGTACTTTCCATGAGATATCCCCAATATCATCAGAACCTCCGCTTATTGGATCTACAACCGGCAAACCTAAATCATCCAATTTAGTGGGCAATCCCTCTATTTTTTCAGAGTTCACTTCTGTCTGCACCGCTTTAGCCAATTTTTGGTCAGCGGCAGACCATTGCGGCAGACCAACTTCTTTTATATTATCATACATGGTTTCGGCAATCACCTTATTATAATGCCTTGGCCATGCCGTACCCAAAATTTTAGACGTCATGGTCGTACCTGTCATCAACGCCGCACCCTTGGCCATATCATTAGCCATAGCATACATTTCCATGATTCCTTCATACTTAATATCCCTAAAATAAAACCATATAGAAGCTTTTGATGGTACAACGTTTGGCTGATCTCCCGAATCTGTAAATATAGAGTGAGAACGTTTTAGCGGATGCAAATGCTCTCTCTTATAATTCCAGGCAATGTTCATAAGCTCCGCAGCATCTAAAGCACTTTTCCCTCTCCATGGTGAACCGGCTGAATGTGCTGCTTCCCCATCAAAACTATATTCAACAGAAATTAAACCTGTACCTCTAGTAGGACCGTAAGAAACTCCTAGATTGTTACCCACATGGGTAAAAATGCACATATCAATATTATCAAAAAGACCGTCTCTTACGTACCATGCTTTAGCGGCGACCAATTCCTCTGCAATTCCCGGCCATACCAATAATGTTCCACCAATATTTTCACGCTCCATAATTTTCTTGACAGCCAGGGCAGATGAAATATTCATGGGTATTCCAGAATTGTGACCTTCCCCATGCCCAGGAGCTCCTTCTACTATAGGTTTATGATATGCCACACCAGGATATTGAGACGCTTTTGGTATACAATCTACATCACTGCCTAAAGCAATTACGGGTCCGTCTCCATTGCTCCACGTTGCAAACCAAGCCGTAGGTATACCTGAAATGGAATGCTCAATTTCAAATCCATTCTCAGCGAGTATTCCCGTTAAATATTTAGAAGATTCAACTTCTTGAAACCCGAGCTCAGAAAAACTAAAAATTTTATCGACCATAACTTGCGATAATTTTTTGTTCTCCTCCACTAAGACTGCGGCTTCAGATTTTAACTTTTCAATCTGTTTATTAGATCTTTTCTTTTGCGCATATGTCCCCATTAGGGTCAACAAACAGCACATAAATGTACATAAGGTAGTTTTTTGTTTCATTTTAGTTTGAATTAGTTACTAAAAGGTACACAAATTCATTGGCACAAAATGCACTTGCCTTTATTTTTATCTAATTGAAAACTTATTTACCTTATTTTGAAGAAATAGGAATTTTACCCCAATTGAAATGATGTTATCAGAAAGTAGTGTAAAATTGGCTAAAAAAGGGGTAGTTGTTGATTTTGTGGTACTTCAACCACCTCAACTTTCTCTTTTGTTTGTTTTTGCCCCCATTTGGTCATTGCTTGAACTACAGGCAAAAGTGATTTTCCCAAAGGCGTTAATGTATACTCTACACGAGGAGGAATTTCTCCGTACAGCGTACGATCAAGAATACCAGACCTTTCCAATGATTTTAATTGCTTACTTAGCATTTGTCTATTTATACCCTCAATTTCATTAAAAAGTTTATTAAAACGATTGGTTCCTTTAGAAACATGATAAAGAATAATAGGCTTCCATTTTCCACCTAACATATCCATACAATATTCAAGAGCCTTCGTTTCTATATTTTCTTTTGCCATGCTTTTTACTATAACTTCTACTTAATACAACTCTAAATCAGAATATTCTACATGAGTCTAAAAATCAAACTTAAATATATTTAAAAACGTTAATCTAAATTTTAGACTTAAAAGTAATACTTGAATAGGTGTTTTATTTTGATGGATAAAGATAAAACAATATCTCATTATTTTCATTAACAATCAGTGTTTAAAAGTGTTTTAAATTCCCGTAAATAGTAGCGGGTAAAACCTTAATTTTGTACTTTAAAAATCAATACCAGACACACGAAAATGATTCACTTTTTTGGGGAACCTACGAACAAGGTTTTTGCGGTACAGACCGCTAAGGAGCTTTCATCAGAAGAAACAAATAAATTGATATGGTTGTTTGGCAACCAACCTAAAATAAATGCGGCGTCTCTAGACGCCTTTTTTGTTGGTCCTAGAGCCGCTATGATTACTCCTTGGAGTACCAATGCTACTGAAATTACCCAAAATATGGGTATTAGTGGTATTATCCGCATTGAGGAATTCAATAGTGTAAAGGAAGACTTTACAGCATTTGACCCTATGATTTCTCAAAAATATAAGGTACTTGACCAAGAAATCTTTACTATAAATGTTGAGCCAAAACCTATATTGAACATAGAGGACATTAGCGCCTTTAACCAACAGGAAGGATTGGCTCTTAATGATGAAGAAGTTGCTTACTTAGACAATCTTAGTAAAAAACTAGGTAGAAAATTAACCGATTCTGAAGTATTCGGTTTTAGCCAAGTGAACTCTGAACACTGTAGACACAAAATTTTCAACGGTACTTTCGTTATTGATGGTCAAGAGATGCCTACTTCTTTATTCAAATTAATTAAGAAGACATCACAGGAATTTCCTAACGATATCGTTTCGGCATACAAGGACAACGTGGCATTCGTTAAGGGACCTAAAGTGGTACAATTTGCCCCTAAAAGTGCAGATAAACCCGATTTTTACCAAGAAAAAGAATTCGACTCCGTTATTTCCCTGAAAGCGGAAACACATAACTTCCCTACTACGGTAGAGCCATTTAATGGTGCCGCTACGGGTGCCGGTGGCGAAATTAGGGATAGATTGGCCGGTGGTAAAGGTTCATTGCCATTAGCTGGTACTGCAGTGTACATGACCGCATATAGCCGACTGGAAAAAAATCGTACTTGGGAGCAAGGCATGACAGAAAGAGATTGGCTGTACCAAACCCCAATGGACATATTAATAAAAGCCTCTAACGGTGCATCCGATTTTGGAAATAAATTTGGTCAGCCATTAATTTCCGGTTCGGTGCTCACTTTTGAGTATGATGAAAATTCCACTCCTTTTGATTCATCCGAAGAAAACAACACATCAGCTTCAACAAGTAAACGAAGATTAGGCTTTGATAAAGTAATAATGCAAGCCGGTGGTATTGGTTATGGCAAAGTGGAACAAGCTATTAAAGCTGAGCCTGAAACCGGTAATAAAATTGTAATTCTAGGTGGTGACAACTACCGTATTGGTATGGGCGGTGCTGCAGTATCTAGTGCAGATACGGGAGAATTTAGTTCTGCCATAGAATTGAACGCCGTTCAACGTTCTAACCCAGAAATGCAAAAAAGAGCTGCAAACGCTATTCGTGGCATGGTAGAAAGTGATGAAAATACCATTGTCTCCATTCATGATCACGGAGCTGGTGGCCACCTTAACTGTCTTTCTGAACTTGTTGAGGAAACAGGTGGAAAAATAGATTTGGATAAATTACCAGTGGGCGATCCTACCCTATCTGCCAAAGAAATTATTGGTAACGAATCTCAAGAACGTATGGGTCTTGTCATCTGTAAAAAAGATATCGACCTACTAAAACGTATTGCGGATCGCGAGCGCTCACCAATGTATGAAGTAGGTGATGTAACCGGTGATGACCGTTTTACTTTTGAGTCGAACACCAATGGTGCCAAGCCTATGGATTTGGAATTATCGGATATGTTCGGTAGCTCCCCTAAAACCGTAATGACAGATCATACGGTTGAACGTAATTATGCCAATGCCAATTATTCATTAGAGTTTTTTCATGATTACCTTGACGCCGTTCTCCAACTAGAAGCCGTTGCCAGCAAAGATTGGCTAACGAACAAGGTTGACCGTTGTGTAGGTGGCCGTGTGGCAAAACAGCAATGTGTAGGTCCATTACAATTACCCTTGAACAATTGTGGTGTAATGGCTTTGGATTTTAAAGGCAAAGAAGGAATAGCAACTAGTATTGGCCACTCCCCCATTTCTGCACTGATAGACCCGTCTGCGGGTAGTAAAAATAGTATTGCGGAATCTTTGACCAATCTTATTTGGGCACCTTTAAAAGACGGATTGGCTTCTGTTTCTTTATCTGCCAATTGGATGTGGCCATGTAAAAATGAAGGGGAAGATGCCCGTTTATATAAAGCGGTACAAGCGGTTTCTGATTTCGCTATTGAACTAGGTATTAATGTACCTACCGGAAAGGATTCGCTGTCCATGAAACAAAAATATAAGGATGGTGATGTCATTTCCCCTGGTACCGTTGTCATTTCCGCTGCCGGAAATTGTAATGATATTACCAAAGTAATAGAACCGGTATTACAAAAAGATGCTGGATCTATCTACTACATCAACCTTTCCAAAGATGCTTTTAAATTAGGTGGATCTTCATTCTCACAAACCCGAAATAGTATTGGTAACGAAACGCCTACAATTACAGACTCCGCTTACTTTAAAACTGTATTCAACACGGTTCAATCTTTAATTAAAGATGATAAAATTGTTGCAGGACATGATGTTGCTTCTGGCGGATTGATTACCACCTTACTTGAACTGTGCTTTGCAAATACCAATTTAGGAGCAAACCTTGACCTTACTGCTTTAGGTGAGACCGATACTATAAAAGTATTGTTCTCAGAAAATGCAGGTATTGTGTTACAAGCAAAAGATGATAGCATTGAATCTGTTTTTGAATCGAATGCGATAGATGCTGTTAAACTAGGAACCGTTTCAAATGAAGCCACCCTTACCATTAAAAATAACAGTATGGAAATGGGACTTAACATTGAGACCCTACGCGATACATGGTTTAAAACATCTTATCTATTGGACAATCAGCAAACCGCTAACGGCTTGGCAAAAGATAGATTTGAAAATTATAAAGTACAACCGTTACAATATACTTTTCCGACTTCAACTCCATTAACCCTTCCTAGCCGTGCACTTAACACTGGCGAAAGTAGACCAAAAGCAGCTATTCTGCGTGAAAAGGGAAGTAACTCTGAACGTGAAATGGCAAACGCCATGTATTTAGCTGGCTTTGAAGTTAAAGATGTTCACATGACCGACCTTATCTCTGGTCGTGAAAATCTAGAGGATATTCAGTTCTTAGGAGCCGTTGGCGGTTTCTCTAACTCAGACGTTTTAGGTAGCGCAAAAGGATGGGCAGGCGCCATTAAATACAACGAAAAGGCAAATACGGTTATAAAGAACTTCTTTGCTAGACCTGACACCTTATCCGTTGGAATTTGTAATGGATGTCAATTGTTCATGGAATTGGATCTAATTAATCCGGAGCATGAAACACATGGCAAAATGACGTACAATGATTCTCACAAACATGAGAGCAACTTTACATCAGTAGAAATACAAAAGAACAACTCCGTTATGCTTTCATCATTAGAAGGCAGTAAACTTGGGGTATGGATCTCTCATGGCGAAGGTAAATTCTCTTTACCACTCTCTGAGGACAATTATGATATCGTTGCTAAATACGGTTATGAAGGTTACCCGGCAAACCCTAATGGTAGTGATTTTAACACAGCAATGCTTTGTGACAAAACCGGTAGACACCTTGTAACCATGCCACATATAGAACGTTCTATTTTCCCTTGGAACTGGGCACATTACCCTGCAGACAGAAATGATGAAGTTTCACCCTGGGTCAGTGCTTTTGTAAATGCCAAGGAATGGATCATAAATCAGAAATAATTATACCCTTTTAAAACCACAAAAGCTGTGTACTACCAATAAATGGGTACACAGCTTTTTTTTACAACCAAAACATATTATCTCACCAACAACCTTCCGCTCCAAGTTTTTTCTTTGGAGTTTTGAAGTTTGTATAGGTACAGCCCTGGGCCCAAATCTTTTCTTTCTACAATAATTTCATTTTGCCCGGCAATACTTTCACCTTCCATATGATGGCTGCCAATAAGCTTACCACTTAAAGAATATATATCCAACTCATAAGTATCTGCATTTTCCTCATAAAAATAAAGGCTGGCACTTTCGATCATAGGATTAGGATACACTACCGATTTATTTAAATCTGTGTCTACAAATTCTTGACCTGGCTCTCTATTGTGGAAATCAACATTTTGCAACTCTAAAGATTTTTCTTCAGCATAACCATTCTCTGCAACCAAATTAAAGGACAACACTTTTATATCGGAAAAATCAGTTTCTTCACCTGCATCATTCTTAAAATCAGTTTCAGACAAGGTGTACACTTTAAGTTCATTCTCTAAACCAACGTTGGTCTTATAGATGGTACCGTCACCTTTTATCAATTGCACATCCATATTGGCAGTACCCTTTGCTTCAAAACTAATTTTAGAATAATCACTTAAATCTACCGCCGTAAACCTTGGATTCAGAGCCCTGTACACTCCAACGTAATTACTTGTTGTACCTGATAATTTAATATTACGTTCTAAAGGGTAACCATCACCAACATATGGACCTTCTGCCGGCAACACCTCATAGGTAGATACCGTAGTTGCATCTGCAGAATCATCTAAGCCCCATGGAGCATCTGCCACAAATAAATCATCTGGCGTTGCACCTGATCCAGAACTAATTCTAAAACCTAGATCAAATAAAGTACCTGTTTTTAAGGCAACAGAATCTAAATACCCATCTATTTCCGCAGATACGCCCAAAACTTCAGTAACACTGGTTTCCGTAAGTTTTAAACCGCCTTCTAGGTCAATGCTTTCAGAATTATTATTGTTTACGATATTCAACAATACTTCTCCATTCTTATAACTGGCCGATTTTACAAAAACAGGCGGTGGTGTAGACCCGGTATATCCGGATATTTCTGAATTGGCTTCCAACAAATCAAGAATTTCGTCTGCCAATAATAATAGATCATCTACTGAATTGGACCAGATTTGAAAATTATAGTAAGCGGTATTACTGGTATAAGCATCTATATTCCAATGCGATTCTATTGTAAAGTTACCTTCCGCGTTTACTCTGGCAGAAAATGTCAAGGCGAATTCCAAACTACCATCTGGCTGCTTAATAATAGACTTTATAAAATCTTTTTCTCTTAACTGAATATTACTTACCGATAGCAATTGTGCTCCTAGAAAACGGTCACAAATAAATTTACTATGCTCATAAACGGTGTTATCTGTTTTGATCACCATTAAAGAACCTAAGTTTGTTGAACCATTTAAATAATCTACGGAATAAATATCCGATGCATTGGTCAAATCCAACAAATCACTTGGTGAAGATTCAATGGTACTGGTTTCTCCTACTACACCCAAAGGAACAAGAGAATTTAAAGGAATGTTATTTACGTCGTTCTTAGAACTTAATCCGTACAGCGCACTTTTAACCAACTTTTTTGCTTTGGTTTTATCAAAGATATAGTTGGATTTAGCTCGGTTAAAATTTCTTTTGCTGATTAAGTTCGCCAATCTATCATTGCTTTCCAACCCTCCCTTATTTGCACTAGAGGTAGTAACTATCACAGGACAGGAAGCAACACCTGAACAAGATGGGTCATCGCAATCCACAAGACCATCACCATCGTCATCAATACCATTTAAACAATCTTCTTGAGGCACAGGTGCCGTAGGGCAACGTGCACCGTCATTACTAGAAGCTGCAGGACCAAATGCAAATATGTTAGACTGTATTATACCTAAGGTAATATCTTGAACATTATCAATTTTATAAACAGAACCGGTTTGGTTGGCAGAAATGTAGAAATTACCATCCACATCAAAATAAACGGCGCCAAAAGTATACGTTAAACCATCAAGAATTGGAACCGCTCCCAAATTATAGACCGTACCTGTAGCAGGGTCTATTTTATATAACAATCTTGTACTTCCCTCTACAGTATACAACATACCATCGGCAGCATTAAAAGCCCAGTCTGCAATATTTAAACTTTGACTTAGTTCAAAAGCTCCTAAATATTGCAGATATGTATCTGAATCTGGATTAATATCGACTTTATAATACGAAGAGCCACCTGCCTTAAAATAGTAAATACCATTGGGCGAAATATCTCCGACATATTTATTTCCGGTAGGTAATTCCGGAATGGTATATTGATCAACAGAATAATCTTTACCTATTCTTACAATAGTGCTTGAAGGTGTTTTTAAATAGCCCCATAAATAACCATCCGTAGGGTTATAACCTACACCATTTACATTACCGGGAGTAATATTTTCAGCAACTAAATAAGAACTACCAGAAGCTAGGTCCAATGCATAAATATCATTATATTGAAATAAATAGGCATTGTAATCACAATTGAAAGGTTCTGATTGCGCTATAGCCTTCGCTCCTATTAATAATGCGAAGACCGTTATAAATTTGAAAAAATAAGCTGTTATGTAGTTTTTTTTCATGTTTTCTACGATTTGGGTAACATTTATTGAAACAAACTTAACTATATTTGATAAAGAAAATTCCTACAAAAAGTTAAGTTGATTACATAACACGCTCAAATACAATTTATTGTAGACTAATGGTTAAAATCGATATATTTCTACATAAAAGGCTAGAATTAAGAATATTGTAATGAGAAGCTGATTTATTTAATAATACAATTTTAAAATATGGAGTTCTTTCACTATTTTGCAATTCTTATTAGAAATTAAGTATGCAAAAAGTTACCCGTCTTTTTGACTTCCCATATTATCAGCTAGAAAAGCATGCCTTAGACAAGGCCTTGGTGTCAAAAAAAAATGGAAAGTGGATTAGTACATCTACACAAGAGTATATCAACAAAGCAAATGCCATTAGTCGTGGGTTGTTACGATTAGGCGTGCAGCCCAACGATAAAATCGCCGTTATTTCACTTACCAATAGAACCGAATGGAATATTATGGATATTGGCATTCTTCAACTTGGCGCACAGAACGTACCGGTGTACCCCACCATATCCGAAGAAGATTATGCCTATGTGCTAAACCATTCTGAGGCAAAATATTGTTTTGTTTCCTGTGGTGAAGTACATGAAAAAGTAGCAGCGATCAAAGATCAGGTGCCTAGTTTAAAAAACATCTATTCATTTGATGACCTATCGGATTGTGAAAGTTGGGAAAAAGTATTGGAACTAGGTGAAGACACCACTAACCAAAACGAAGTCGATAGACTAAAAGATGAGGTTTCTCCAGATGATCTGGCAACGTTAATTTATACTTCCGGTACTACAGGAAGACCTAAAGGTGTTATGCTTTCACACAACAATTTGGTTAGTAATGCCATTGAAAGCTCTAAACGTTTTCCTATTGTTGATGGTGAAACCAAGGCGTTAAGCTTTTTACCTCTGTGCCATGTTTACGAGCGCATGTTAATTTACCTATACCAATTTAGAGGCGTAACCATTTATTATGCTGAATCATTGGATAAAATAAGTGACAACCTAAAAGAAACCAGTCCGCATGTTATGACAGCGGTACCACGACTTTTAGAAAAAGTATATGATAAAATTTACGCCAAGGGTACAGAACTTACCGGCATAAAAAAGAAATTGTTCTTCTGGGCCGTGGAGCTCGGATTAAAATATGAACCATACGGTAAAAATGGTTGGTGGTATGAAACACAACTTTCTATAGCTAGAAAACTAATTTTTAGTAAATGGAAAGAAGGACTGGGAGGCAATCTTAGTTTGATCGCCTCGGGTAGCGCAGCCCTACAACCAAGATTATCTCGAATCTTTAACGCTGCCGAATTTGGATTAATGGAGGGCTATGGTTTATCTGAAACTTCCCCAGTGATTTCAGTGAACGATATGCGTGATGGTGGCTTTAAAATTGGAACTGTTGGTAAACCTATAGACCGTACAGAAGTAAAGATTGCAGCAGACGGTGAAATTTGCATAAAAGGCCCTCAGGTAATGATGGGGTATTACAAAGACCCTGAAAAAACCAAAGAGGTTATTATTGATGGCTATTTCCTAACCGGTGATATAGGTGAGCTTGATAGCGAGGGGTTCCTAAAAATAACCGATCGTAAAAAGGAAATGTTCAAAACCTCTGGAGGTAAATATGTAGCACCGCAATTATTGGAGAACCGATTTAAGCAGTCTAGATTCATTGAGCAGATAATGGTAGTAGGCGAAGGCGAAAAAATGCCGGCAGCACTTATTCAGCCAGATTTTGAATTTTTAAAAGAATGGGCGGCAATACACAAAATTGATATTAACACGAATTCAGATATTATTAAGAACGAGCAAGTATTAGCAAGGTATCAGCAAGAAATTGACGAGGCCAACGAAAAGTTCGCAAAATGGGAAAAGGTAAAACAGTTTAGACTTACCCCAGATATTTGGAGTATTGACGGTGGACACTTAACTCCAACCATGAAGTTGAAGAGAAAAGTTATAAAGGAAAAATACATTTCTCTGTATAATGATATTTATGAGCATTAACAGATAAGAAACCATTTTACATTATAACAATGACACCCAACTGAATCATCATTTAATATTTAGTTGGGTGTCTTGCTTTTAATTTATTAGCCCGCATACCTGATAAGAATACACACAACTATAACTAACTATATAGCAACAGTTAAATTATACTAGCTTAAATAACTTTGGTAACACCCAATTAAATAAAATATAATAAAATTTATTATGCATGCATAATAAATTTTATTATATTTGGGAACCAACTAAAGGAGTATGAAAGAAGCAACGATAGATTATGCGTTGAGAGCTACATGGCAAGCTGTAGCAAGAATGTATAATGAGGAAGCAAAGAAATTTGATTCTACTATGGCTGTTGGCTTTACTTTATTGAGCATTGACCCAAAAGCAGGTACACCTTCAACTTCCCTAGGACCAAAAATGGGAATGGAAGCTACCAGCCTCTCCAGAATTTTAAAAAGTATGGAGCAAAAAGGTCTAATTATAAGAAAACCAAATCCTAAAGATGGTAGGGGTGTTCTTATTTATTTGACAGAATTTGGATTGGAAAAAAGAAACGATTCAAAAAACACGGTCATTAGATTTAATGAAGTAGTTAAAGATGAAGTTACCGATGAAAAGCTTGCCCATTTTTTTGAAGTTACCGAAGCCATAAACAAGCTTATCGCAGACAAAAAATTATTTTAATTCAACTTATCAATTAATACAGCATAAAGTACATGAACAAGCACATTAAAAAAGTAGCAGTAATTGGCTCAGGGATAATGGGTAGTGGTATTGCCTGCCATTTTGCAAATATTGGCGTAGAGGTTTTATTGCTAGATATTGTTCCTCGTGAACTAAATGATAAAGAAAAAGCCAAAGGCTTAACATTAGAAGACAATGTAGTACGCAATAGAATGGTGAACGATTCTTTGACGGCAGCGTTGAAATCAAAACCATCTCCTATTTATCATCAGAAATTTGCAAATCGTATTACAACTGGAAATTTAGAAGATGATATCGCAAAAGTATCTAAGGTAGATTGGATCATTGAAGTAGTTGTTGAACGCTTAGATATTAAAAAACAAGTATTTGAAAATTTAGAAAAGTACCGTACACCTGGTACGCTAATTACTTCCAACACTTCTGGTATTCCAATCAAGTTTATGTCGGAAGGTAGAAGTGAAGATTTCCAAAAGCACTTTTGTGGCACTCACTTTTTTAACCCAGCACGTTATCTAAAGCTTTTTGAAATTATTCCAGGTCCTAAAACTTCGCCTGAGGTATTAGAGTTTTTAAACGGTTACGGAGAAAAATTCTTAGGAAAAACTTCAGTTGTTGCTAAAGATACTCCTGCATTTATAGGTAATAGAATAGGAATATTCAGCATCCAGAGCCTTTTCCATATGGTTAAGGAAATGGACATGACCGTTGAAGAAGTTGACAAACTTACAGGTCCGGTTATTGGTAGACCAAAATCGGCCACCTTTAGAACAGTTGATGTAGTTGGCTTAGACACCCTTGTTCATGTTGCTAATGGTATATACGATAACTGTACCGATGATGAGCGCCACGATCTGTTTAAATTACCTGATTTCATCAGCACCATGATGGAAAATAAATGGTTGGGCAGTAAAACCGGACAAGGATTCTATAAAAAGTCAAAAGATGGTAAGGGCAAGACCGAAATTTTGACCCTTGATTTGGATTCGATGGAGTATCGCTCTAAAAAGAGCGCAAAATTCGGCACTTTAGAGTTGACCAAAACTATTGATAAAGTTGTTGATCGTTTTGCTGTACTCGTTGGTGGAAAAGACAAGGCAGGAGAATTTTACAGAAAAAGTTTTGGACAATTATTTGCCTATGTATCGCACAGAATTCCTGAAATTACCGATGAGCTTTATAAGATTGACGATGCAATGAAAGCTGGTTTTGGTTGGGAACATGGTCCTTTCCAAATTTGGGATGCCGTTGGCGTTGACAAAGGATTGGAGTTCATCAAAGCAGAAGGTCTAGAAGCTGCTGCATGGGTACATGAAATGAAAGCTTCTGGTAATAATTCTTTCTATGCAGTTAAAGATGGGGCTACCTATTACTATGATATCCCTAAAAAATCCGTAGAAAAAATACCAGGACAAGATTCCTTTATTATTCTTGATAATATTAGAAAATCTAAAGAAGTATTCAAAAACAGCGGTGTTGTTGTTGAAGACTTAGGAGACGGAATCCTAAATGTGGAGTTCCAATCTAAAATGAATACCATAGGTGGCGATGTTTTAGCCGGACTAAATAAAGCCATTGATATGGCCGAAAAAGATTTTCAAGGTTTGGTCGTTGGTAACCAAGCTGCAAACTTCTCTGTTGGAGCCAATATTGGTATGATCTTTATGATGGCGGTAGAGCAGGAATATGATGAGCTGAATATGGCCATTAAAATGTTCCAAGACACCATGATGCGTATGCGCTACTCCGCTATTCCAACAATATCCGCCCCTCATGGTATGACATTAGGTGGTGGTTGCGAGCTTTCCTTACATGCAGACATGGTAGTCGCAGCAGCTGAAACCTATATAGGACTTGTTGAGTTTGGTGTTGGGGTTATTCCTGGCGGTGGTGGCTCTAAAGAATTTGCCGTTAGAGCACAAGACACTTTTAAAAAGAACGATGTAGAATTAAATGTTCTTCAAGAATACTTTTTAACTATTGGTATGGCAAAAGTTTCCACTTCTGCATATGAAGCATACGACCTAGGAATACTACAACATGGCAAAGATATCGTTGTGGTAAATAAGGACAGGCAAATTGCAACTGCTAAGGCATATGCAAAATTAATGGCGGAGCAAGGATATACGCAACCTGTAAAACGTTCAGATATCAAAGTCTTAGGAAAACAAGCATTAGGTATGTTCTTAGTTGGAACAGATTCTATGGAGGCTAGCCATTATATCAGTGAACATGATAAGAAAATTGCGAATAAGCTTGCGTATGTAATGGCAGGTGGCGATTTATCTGAACCTACTTTGGTAAACGAGCAGTATCTGTTAGATTTAGAAAGAGAAGCTTTCCTTTCACTGTGTACCGAAAGAAAAACGTTAGAAAGAATTCAGCACATGTTGAAAACCGGAAAACCGTTACGTAATTAATTTACGCAGCTATATGCCATTAGCTTATGGTTATTGGCAATCTTATTTAACAACAAATAATGCTATGAGTGTAAAGCTGATAGCTAAAAGCAAGAGTAAAAAATGAAAACAGCATATATAGTTAAAGGTTATAGAACAGCGGTAGGTAAAGCACCTAAGGGAGTTTTTCGCTTTAAACGTACCGATGAATTGGCAGCGGAAACCATCGAGTATATGATGAAAGAATTGCCAAATTTAGATAAAAAACGAATTGATGACGTCATCGTTGGTAATGCTATGCCAGAAGGTTCCCAAGGTTTGAACATGGCACGTTTAATCTCACTTATGGGATTAGACATTGTTGATGTTCCTGGAGTTACCGTCAACAGATTTTGTTCATCTGGTATTGAAACTATTGGTATAGCAACTGCAAAAATTCAATCTGGAATGGCAGATTGCATTATTGCAGGTGGTGCTGAAAGTATGAGTTCAGTACCTATGACCGGTTACAAAACAGAATTAAATTATGACGTTGTAAAAGCAGGTCATGAAGATTACTACTGGGGAATGGGAAATACCGCAGAGGCAGTTGCCAACGAGTATAAAGTATCTCGTGAGGATCAAGATGAATTTGCCTATAATTCTCATATGAAAGCCCTTCGTGCTCAAGCGGAAGACCGCTTTCAAGACCAAATAGTGCCTATTGAGGTAGAAGAAACCTATGTAGGTGCCGATGGTAAAAAAGCGACCAAAAAATATACCGTAACAAAAGATGAAGGACCAAGAGCGGGAACATCAACTGCCGTATTGAATAAGCTTAGACCAGTATTTGCAGCCGGTGGTAGTGTTACAGCTGGTAACTCTTCTCAAATGAGTGATGGTGCTGCTTTTGTAATGGTAATGAGCGAAGAAATGGTAAAAGAATTAAATCTTGAGCCTATTGCCCGTCTTGTTAATTATGCCGCTGCTGGTGTACCACCAAGAATTATGGGTATTGGTCCTGTAGCCGCGGTGCCAAAAGCACTTAAACAAGCCGGTCTAAAACAAGATGATATAAAACTGATTGAATTGAATGAAGCTTTTGCATCTCAATCCCTTGCAGTTATTAGAGAACTAGGCTTAAATCAAGATATTGTAAATGTTAATGGTGGCGCAATTGCTTTAGGCCATCCATTAGGTTGTACAGGAGCTAAATTATCGGTTCAGCTTTTTGATGAAATGCGTAAAAGAAATATGCAAGGACAGTACGGTATGGTTACTATGTGCGTAGGTACTGGACAAGGTGCCGCAGGTATTTTCGAATTTTTAAAATAAACGATAGAATATAGATATTAGAAAAAAGAGATAAGATTAATGGTATATGGCTTTAAGGCATAACTATAGAAATTTGAAAATATGGAAATTAGGTATAAGCATAGCTAATGATATATCTGATATTCTCTTAAGTTTCCCTAAGCATGAGAGATTTGATTTGAGCTCACAAATGAGCAGATGTTCAATCTCTATTTCTAGCAATATTGCGGAAGGCTCTGCAAGAACAGATAGGTCGTTTAGCCATTTTTTAAGTATTTCTTTAGGTTCCTCTTTTGAACTGGGAACACAATTATTAATAGCATATCATAGAAATTATATAACAGATATTAAATTAAAATTACTCGAAGATAAGATTGAAGAATTTCAGAAAATGACCATGGGGTTTCAAAATAACCTCGTATAGTTCTCTTTTCTATTCTCTCAATTCTAACTTCTAAATACAATTAACAACATGAGTACAGAAACATCGGATAAAGACATTCTTAGAGGAGGACAATTCCTTGTCAAAGAAACCAACTGTGATGATATTTTCACTTTAGAGGATTTGAACGAAGAACAAAAAATGATGCGTGAAAGCACCAAAGAATTCGTTGATAGAGAATTATGGGCACACTGGGAACGTTTTGAGAAAAAAGATTACGCATATACCGAAGAAACCATGCGTAAAGCCGGTGAACTAGGTTTACTGAGCGTAGCAGTTCCAGAATCATACGGTGGTATGGGTATGGGGTTTGTTTCTACAATGCTAGTCTGTGATTATATTTCTGGTGCAACCGGATCCTTTAGTACTGCATTCGGGGCGCATACTGGTATTGGTACTATGCCAATAACTTTATACGGTACTGAGGAACAAAAACAAAAATATGTACCTAAACTAGCCTCAGGTGAGTGGTTTGGCGCGTATTGCCTTACCGAACCAGGTGCTGGATCAGATGCAAATTCAGGTAAAACAAAGGCCGTTTTATCAGAAGATGGTAAAACTTATAGTATTACCGGTCAAAAAATGTGGATCTCAAATGCTGGTTTCTGTAACTTGTTTATCGTATTCGCACGTATTGAAGATGACAAAAATATTACCGGGTTTATCGTAGAAAATGACCCTAGTAATGGTATTACCTTAGGTGATGAGGAAAAGAAATTAGGTATTCACTCCTCTTCTACCCGCCAAGTATTCTTTAATGAAACAAAGGTTGCTGTTGAAAATATGCTTTCCACCAGAGGAAACGGTTTTAAAATTGCAATGAATGCCCTAAACGTTGGTCGTATTAAATTAGCCGCTGCTTGTTTAGAGGCACAAAGAAGGGTGATCAACGAGGCTGTTAATTATGCGAACGAAAGAATTCAGTTCAAAACTCCGATCGTTAACTTTGGTGCTATAAAAGCAAAATTAGCCGATATGACCACAAATGCTTATGTTGGTGAATCTGCTTGTTACCGTGCTGCAAAGAACATTGAAGATAGAATTGCAATACGTGAAAGCGAAGGCAATACTCACCAAGAAGCTGAATTAAAAGGTGTTGAAGAGTATGCTATAGAATGTTCTATTTTAAAAGTGGCGGTTTCGGAAGATGTACAACATACGGCAGATGAAGGTGTGCAGATTTTTGGAGGTATGGGCTTCAGCGCAGATACACCAATGGAATCCGCTTGGAGAGATGCAAGAATTGCACGTATATACGAAGGAACCAATGAAATCAACAGAATGTTAGCTGTAGGTATGCTTGTTAAAAAGGCTATGAAAGGTCATGTGGACCTTTTAGGACCTGCAACCGCAGTTGGCGAAGAGCTCATGGGAATTCCTTCTTTTGATACTCCTGATTTTTCTGAACTTTTTGCAGAAGAAAAGGATATTTTAAAAAGACTAAAGAAAGTGTTCTTAATGGTCGCTGGATCTGCAGTTCAAAAATTTGGTCCAGAATTGGAAAAGCACCAACAATTGATGTTAGCTGCTTCTGACATTCTTATTGAAGTATATATGGCAGAATCTGCATTATTACGTACAGAGAAAAACGCAAAACGTTTTGGAGAAGAGGCACAGGCCACCCAAATTGCTATGTCCAAGTTATATTTGTACAATGCAACCGAAACTATCATTAATAAAGGTAAGGAAGCCATTGTATCTTTCGCTGAAGGTGATGAACAAAGAATGATGTTAATGGGACTTAAACGTTTTACAAAATATACAAATTACCCTAATGTAGTAGCTTTACGCACACAAATTGCCGATAAGGTAGCTGCAGATAACGGGTACACCTTTGACTAATTCAGATTACTTTTGTTGTTTGGTAACTTGAATGTTAAACCGTCCCAATTGGGGCGGTTTTTTTGTTTGGTATAAATCGTTATTGCGACTACTTTTGAGCCATGCATAAAAAATTACTCCAACAAGTGTATTCATCCTCTGATTTTAACACCAACGGGCACGCACTTATAAACCAGTTGACCGCTCATTTAGAGGATAAATTAAATGGAAAATCCCCAAATGCCATTCATTGGAACGACCCTGAGGATGAACTCCAGTTTTGGAAGGATTTTCTATATCACGGAAATAGCAAGAATTTGTTCCAGGAAATCAACAAACGTACCACACACATTCACCATCCACATTACCTTGGTCATCAGGTGAGTCCTCCAGCCCCAATTACCGCACTCACAGGATTATTGAGTTCGCTATTAAATAATGGTACTGCCGTATATGAAATGGGCATGTCTTCCAATGCTATTGAACGCATTATCATTGAAGTGATTTGTCATAAAATTGGCTTTAATAATATTGCTGGAGGTTTTTTAACATCTGGTGGTACACTTGCCAATCTTACCGCATTATTAAGTGCTAGAAAAGCGATTACCAAAAAGGATATTTGGAATGATGGCAATCAAAATCAACTAGGTATAATGGTCAGTGAAGAAGCGCATTACTGTGTAGACCGTGCGGCAAGAATTATGGGTTTAGGGGATCAAGGCATAATTAAAGTACCCGTTACCAAAGATTTTGCAATGGACATCCATGTTTTAGAAACTAAATACAAGGAAGCGCAAGAAAGCGGAATTGAGGTCTTTGCCATAATCGGTAGTGCACCATCTACTGCTACAGGTATTTTTGATAATCTTGAGTGCATTTCTGAATTTGCCCAAGAACATAATATATGGTTTCATGTTGATGGTGCACATGGCGGTGCCGGTATCTTTTCTGAAAAATACAAGCATACGCTAAAAGGCATTGCTCAAGCAGATTCAGTAGTTATTGATGGTCACAAAATGATGATGATGCCAGCATTGACCACTGCCCTACTCTTTAAGGATGAAAACAATGCCAAGGCTACATTTAGTCAAAAAGCGGATTACTTATTGACCGACTCAGAACATGAAGATTGGTACAATTCCGGCAAGCGTACTTTTGAATGCACCAAAAATATGATGGCCATACATTGGTTTACACTTCTAAAACTCTATAGTGAAGAAGTTTTTGATGCCAATGTTACCCTATTATATGATTTGGGTTCCTTATTTGCCGACCTTATAGAGGCTGAACCTAATTTTGAGCTAGCATTACGCCCAATGTCAAATATTGTATGTTTTAGATATGTAAACCCTAACTTTAATTTTGAAGAGCAAAACAAATTAAACATAAAAATTCGCCAGTATCTTTTAGAAGATGGCGAATTTTATATTGTACAGACCAAATTAAAAAATGTTCATTTCTTACGAGTAACCGTTATGAATCCGTTTTCAACGGAAGAACATTTTAAAGCCCTAATCCATAAAATTAAGGCTTATGTTATGAGGTAATTATTCTCTCAAAGTTTCTAACATTTGATCCTCACTTTCTTTCTTGGAAAAGTTGATGGCACATTCTATCAACGCTAAATGTGAATATGCCTGAGGGAAGTTCCCTAGTAACCTTTTAGTCTTAAAGTCAATATCTTCACTAAATAGACCTAAATGATTACTATAACCTAATAATCTCTCAAAATACTCCAACGCCTTCTTCTCTTCCCCTATTTTAAATAAACTATTAATGTACCAGAATGTACAAACCGTAAATGAAGAAGATGGCAAACCAAAATCATCTTCATTCTTATATCTATACAACAATCCATCATTACTTAATTCGTCTCCAATGGCATTAACGGTTTTAATATATCTTTCATCTTTTGCATCAACACATCCGTAAGATTCCATTAATAAGACAGAGGCATCTAAATCTTTGGAACCATAGGATTGGGTATAAGCCCCTACTTCATCGTTCCAAGCATTATCATAGATATCTTGCCAAATTTCCGCTCTTATTGGTTCCCATTTATCAATTTTATGCTGCTTGCCCAGCATTTCAGCAACTTTTATGGCACGATCCAAGGCTGTCCAGCATAATACTTTAGAAAATGTAAAATGTCTATCCTCTGTACGGAACTCCCAAATTCCTTTATCGGCATCCTTCCAATTATTGCTTACGATCCAAACAATACCTTTGGTAATGGCCCATAAGTCTTCACCATTTTCTATATCTATGCTGAATTTCACCATTTGTTCATAAATCACATCCATCAGAATACCATAAATATCATTCTGCTTTTGGTGATATGCCGCATTACCTATACGCACCGGTTTAGAACCTTTGTAACCGGCCAAGTGCTCCAAGGTTTCTTCGGTCAGTTTTTTCTCTTTATTGATCCCGTACATGATCTGTAACTTCTCTGCCTTATCGGGTATCAAATCTATAATGAACTGTAAATATCGTCTTGCCACGTTCTTGTGTCCCAATTCAGATACTACTTTAATCACCATTGATGCATCCCTTATCCAACAGAAACGATAATCCCAATTACGTACTTCACCAATGGTTTCTGGTAAAGAGGTGGTAGCTGCAGCCAAAACAGCTCCGGTCTTATCATAGCTTAATAATTTTAAGGTCAAGGCACTTCTGGAAATTTCATCGTTAAATTTCTTGTAAGTTGGGGTTAAATCTGTCCAGTTTAACCAATATACCTTGGTATTTTGCAAATCAAGATAAGCCCTTTCAGTGGTTGGTAACAACAATTTTTCATTGTAGCCCATAAGCATATACTCATCTTGCACAAGTTCTACTTCAACACCATTGACTATAGATTCTTGATCAAAAGAAGTGTATAGAAATACGGTATCGAACTTAACATCGTAAGTGAGACTGGCTATAAAATCCTTTTTAATAAAAGTTTCGGTTTTCCCCATGGCATATTCCAATCTTGGATCATACAAAACAGAAAAACTTGGCTTACCTGAAATTAATTTAAAATACCTGATCAACTCTGGTGGCGCATGGTGACTTCCATCCAACTTACGATATCTGGGCATGAAGTCATGAATTTCAAAGTGATCTTCGCCAGATTTAAAAGAGGTAATCAATATATTGGTGTACTTCTCATATTTCTGAGTAATCTCATAGCTGTCATCAACCCTTATTTCAAAACTTCCACCTATATTTTCATCCAGTAATTTGGCAAATACAGACGGACTATCAAATTCTGGCAAACAGCACCAATCTATGCTTCCTGTCTTTGAAATTAATGCTGCACTTCTGCAATTCCCTATTATTCCGTAGTCTAAATTATCCATTCAATAAAATTCTTGATTCATTTGAGGTTTCAATTGGTATTGCCCTCCTTTTTCCCGAAATTTAGAGAAATAATTATCAAGAAGAAGCAAAAAATTCTCTTTTATGGCGAAAACTATCATTATCTCAAATAGACTACCTGTACAATTACAAATTAGCAATGGCGACATTACTGCGGTACCAAGTGTAGGTGGACTGGCCACAGGAATGAAATCTGTACACTCCGGCGGTGATAGCCTTTGGATTGGTTGGAGCGGATTAACGGATGAAGAAATTCCCGAAGAATTGGTTCCTAAAATTGATAGCGCCTTAGCGGAGCATGGATCTTCAAAAGTTAATTTAACGGAGAAAGAGGTAGATGGTTTTTACTATGGATTTAGTAATAGAACCATATGGCCTTTATTTCATTACTTCTTAGAATATTCTGAATTTGAGCTGGATAGCTGGGAAACATACAAAGCGGTAAACCAAAAATTTGCCGATGCCATCCTTGAAAAAGCAAACAATGAAGACACTATTTGGATACATGACTATCAATTAATGTTGGTGCCCCAAATGGTAAGAGCAGAAAGACCGGATATTTCTATAGGCTTCTTTTTACATATTCCCTTTCCATCGTATGAGATTTTTAGAACCCTACCTTGGCGACGTGAAGTATTACAAGGGCTGCTGGGATCTGATCTGATCGGTTTTCATACCTATGACTACGAACGCCACTTTTTAAGCTCTGTTAGAAGGCTACTAGGTTTAGAGGTAAGCTTTAACGATATCTATTTAGATGATAGGGTTATAAAAGTAGATTCTTTCCCTATGGGTATCGATTATAAGAAATTTAGCGATGCAGCAAAAGAACATTCTCAACGTACCGAGGATCAAAAATCCGAATTGCAGAAACGACTGGATACTCATAAAAAATCTGCTCCCGATGCCAAATTCTTCCTTTCTATAGATCGTTTAGATTATACCAAGGGTATTGCAAAACGCTTAAATGCCTTTGAGTATTTTTTAAAGAAATATCCGCAGTATAAAGAGAAAGTAAGACTTATTATTCTTGCGGTTCCGTCTAGATCTAACGTACCCCAATACCAATTATTAAAACGGGAAGTTGATGAACTTGTAGGACGCATTAACGGGGAGTTGTCCACTGTAAGCTGGACGCCAATATGGTATTTCTACAGATCTATGCCTTTTGAAAACCTAATTGACCTTTATACCTCTTCTGATATTGCCTGGCTAACGCCCATAAGAGATGGTATGAATTTGGTAGCTAAAGAATACATTGCCACTAGAACAGATAAGACAGGGGTGCTTATACTAAGTGAAATGGCAGGTTCTGCAAATGAAATGAACGAGTCATTATTGATTAACCCCAATAATTTTGAGCAAATTGCAGACTCTCTTTATGAAGCTATCAATATGCCAGAAGAAGAGCAGGTATCAAGAAATACATTGCTACAAAAAAGACTGGAACGGTATAATGTAGAAAAATGGGCCAACGACTTTATGAACTCGCTTGTCAACCAAAAAGAGAAAGATCAAACCTACAGATCTAGAAAATTGTCCGTAGATATTATGAATACGGTCATGAACAGCTATACCAACGCGAAACGACGATTGGTATTTTTAGATTATGACGGTACTTTAGCAGGGTTTCATAATGACCCGCAAAAAGCGTCACCAGATGAGGAGCTTTACGCATTATTGGATCAAATTTCGTCTCAACCCAATACGGATATGTATTTAATTAGCGGAAGGGATAAAGAGACCTTTACCAAATGGTTTCTTCCTAAGAAATACAATATGATCGTTGAGCATGGTGTATGGATCTCTCAAGGTGGTGAGGAATTTAGAATGCTAGAAACGGTGAAAAAAGATTGGATGGAGAAAATATTACCAGTTCTTGAATCTTTTGTAGATCGTACTCCAGGTAGTTTCGTGGAAGAGAAAAACTATTCTTTGGCTTGGCATTACCGAAATACAGATCCAGATTTTGGTCAGAAGAGATCGGTTGAATTGAATACGGTATTAACCAGTCTTATTGCTAACGATGACCTTAGTGTACTCAATGGTAATAAGGTAATGGAAATCAAGAGCAGCAACGTAAATAAAGGAAGAGCATCTATGCGTGTATATACAGAGCATGACTACGATTTTGTTTTTGCCATAGGTGATGATTGGACAGATGAATTTATGTTCCAGGAACTGCCAGAGGATGCTGTTACCGTAAAGGTGGGCAGACAAAAAACCCAAGCAAGATACTTTGTTGACAATACTAAAAATGTACGTGCCATCTTAAAGAGATTTGCAGAAAAACACTAATCTAAATCTCTTTTTATGTCCTTGAAATTGAAGTGCTTTATCCTTTTGCTAAGTGCTATATCTTGCATACAGCTCCATGCACAACAGAGCACAGAAGTTTATTTGACCAACTTAGGGTTGGAAAAAGATTCGGTCAATATTAATGGTGCAATAAATATATCTGAAAATGAAGGCTATGACAATCAGCCTTCATTTTTGGATAATGACAGGGTCCTATATGCTGCAACAAGAAATGGACAAACAGATATTGTGCTGTTTCATATAAAAGATAAAACCCTTTCATGGATTACAGATACCCCAAATGGCAGCGAATATTCACCATTAAAAATACCCGGAAAAAATGCTGTATCGGCAATTAGATTAGATGAGGATGGATTGCAAAGACTTTATGAATATAACTTAGATACCAATGAACAAAAACTTCTTCTAGAAGATTTAAAAGTTGGTTATCATGTTTGGTATACTGAAGATATTATAATCTGTACAGTTCTTCGCGAAAATAAAATGGACCTTGTAATAGCTAACTTAAAAGATCATACCAATATAACGGTTCAACAGAATGTAGGCAGATCACTACTTAACATACCACAAAGCGACCTGGTAAGCTACATTTCCAAATCGGATAATGGGAATATGGTAAAATCACTGCATCCAATATCATTAAAAACCGAGGATATTATTTCATTGCCTGAAAACAACGAAGATATAACCTGGATGAACAATGGTCAATTAATTACTGCCATTGAATCAACCATTTTTTCCTTTGACCCCAAAGTAGATACAGAATGGAAAATAGCTCATGAAATTAATAACCCAGATGTCAATGGAATCTCTAGATTAGCAATTAGTCCAAATGGAAATTATCTAAGTTTCGTTTCTAAAGATTCGCAAAAAAATATTGTGGACAAACAAGTAGAAACATTCAACGCACGAGAATTACAAGCATTTGCTAACTGTTTTTCAAAAAATGTTGTGGTAAAAAACTACCCAAAAGACACCCTGTACATTGGGCGGGAAATTTTAAAGGAAAAATATCAGAGCTTTTATGACCGTACGCCAAATATTGATGTAAAAGTATCCTCTAGAATTCATTTGGGAAAGACCGTTATTGATCAAGAACAGATAACCATTGGCGATAAACAATTTCAACAAGTTGCCATTTATGAGGTTGACGGACTTATAAATAGCATGACTTTCATAAAAGATATGTCTATCAATGAAGATCCAGAAAATCCTGTACAACAACAACTTGAAGGTTATAATGCTAAAGACATCAATGCCTTTTTGGGGCCATACGCCAAAAACGTGAAAGTTTATGGTGCTAACGGCGAACTAAGAACCGAGGGTATTGAAAATATGCGAAATGGCTATGATCGCTTTTTTAGGACTACCCCAAACCTTCATTGTGAAATCAAGAATAGGATTGTAATCGGTAATATAGTTATTGATGAAGAATTCATTACCGTCAACGGTGATTCTTATACTGCAATAGGTATTTATGAAATAGAAAATAATAAAATAGCCAAGGTTACTTTTTTACATTGATCTATTGAAGCAAAAGCTACATATTCTCCCCATAATAATTATTTCTCAGTTTGCCTGTACCTCTACATGGTTTGCAGGCAATGCTATTATAGAATCCCTGACCAAAAAGCTAGATTTTGGTGCGGATATTGTTAGTTACGTCATTTCTTCGGTACAATTCGGGTTCATCATAGGCACATTGATTTTTGGAATTCTAATGATTGCCGATAGGTTTTCACCTTCTAAAGTCTTTATGGTCTGTGCATGTTTAGCGGCCTTATCCAATTTAACCCTAATTGTTCCACAATTAAATGTGACCGGCTTGTTGATAGCTAGATTCGGGACCGGCTTTTTCCTCGCAGGGATCTATCCTGTAGGTATGAAAATAGCAGCCGATTATTATGAAAAAGGGTTAGGCAAAGCATTGGGCTTTTTGGTTGGCGCATTGGTTTTAGGCACTGCTTTTCCGTTTTTAATTAAAGGAACCTCATGGGCAAATGATTCAGATAGTGTTATTAAACTAACTTCTGGCATTACCGTTATGGGTGGTTTACTGTTGCTAGGACTTGTGCCTAACGGTCCCTATCGGGTAGCAAGTACGTCATTACAGTTCAACGCGGGACCACGACTTTTTAAGAATTATAATTTTAAGAAAGCAGCTTTTGGGTATTTTGGTCACATGTGGGAACTTTATGCCTTTTGGGCATTTACCCCTATTGCCATACAATGGTTTGCCATTGAAACCGGTAGTGATATATCGGTATTTTTATGGACTGGGATCGTGATCGCATTTGGCGGATTGTCTTGTGCGCTAGGCGGTACTATTGCTCATAGCTTAGGAAGCAAAAAAGTAGCATTAACTGCCTTAATTATGTCTGGTGTGTTCTGTTTTATTTCTCCTGTTTTGTTCCTATTGCCCCAATATCTCTTTTTGGCAAGCTGGTGCCTTTGGGGAATAGCCGTTACGGCAGATTCTCCTCAATTTTCCAATTTGGTGGCATCATCGGTAGCTCCGCAATTAAAAGGTACGGCATTAACCATTGTAAATTGTTTAGGTTATGCCATTACTATAATTAGCATTCAACTTCTAGGATTACTTCAAAATAGTATCCCGATAAATTTTTTATACATTCCACTAGGTCTAGGACCATTGCTGGGCGTTTATCACCTCATAAAAAAAAAACGAAATAACCCGTATTAAACAATGCTACAAAACTTTTTAAATACAATCTGGTAAGCTATAGATTTGCACATCAAATTATGGTCGCCCCTATATTTTACTTAATTTTAGAAACCGATTACCCAAACTAACTTTACTCACTCAAAAAAATTGAAATGAAAAAATTTTTACTACTCGCTTTATTCATATCGGCTATTCACCTTTCAGCACAAACGGACCAACGTATTTATGATATTATTGATGCGGTTTCTGCCGAACGTATAGAAAACGACGTTACCAAACTCGCAAATTTTGGAACAAGACATACATTAAGCGATACAGTTTCCAATACTAGGGGAATTGGTGCGGCAAGAAGATGGATCAAAAGTGAATTTGAAAAAACATCTGCAGCTTGTAACAGTTGTCTTTCTGTTTTTTTTCAAAAAGACTTGGTCAAAAAAGGTGCTAACAACCGTATTGTAAAAGATGTTGAAGTAGTAAATGTGCTTGCTATTCAAAAAGGAACAAAATACCCTAATCGTTACATTATTATGAGCGGTGATATTGACTCTCGCGTTAGTGACCCAACCAACTACACTGATGATTCGCCTGGTGCAAATGATAATGCAAGTGGCATGGCAGGTACGTTGGAAGCCGCTCGTGTACTTTCTAAATACACTTTTGAAAATAGTATTATCTACATGGGTCTTTCAGGTGAAGAACAAGGTCTTTTTGGCGGTGGCGGTATAGCACAATATGCCAAAGACCAAGGCTGGGAGGTTATTGGAATATTCAATAATGATATGATCGGAAATATAAAGGGAGTTGACGGCACCATCAGTAACGTTGATTTTAGAATATTCTCTGAACCCGTACCTCCTACAGAAACAGAGGAACAACGCAAAGCCAGAAGGTTTTACGGCGGTGAGGTGGACGGTGTTTCAAGACAACTGGCGCGCTACGTACACAAAAACGTAAAGCAATACATGCCAGAAATGAACCCAATGATGATCTATCGCTTAGATCGTTTTGGTCGTGGCGGTCATCATAGACCTTTTAATGATGCTGGTTTTCCTGGCATACGTATTATGGAAGCTCACGAAAACTATACGCAACAACACCAAGATATTCGTGTAGAGGATGGTATTGCCTATGGTGATGTGTTAGAGCATGTGAATTTTGAGTACGCCGCCAAATTGACCGCGGTAAACGCAATTAACCTGGCATCTATAGCATGGGCCCCACCTGCACCAAAAACGGTTAAAATTGGTGGTATTGTTGAACCTGCAGCTAAATTTCAATGGAGTAAGGTTGATGGTGCAAAAGGCTATAAAATTTACTGGAGAGACACCACATCCCCTACTTGGGATCATAGCAGGTATGTTGGCGATGTAACCGAATTTGTTTTAGACGGCATCGTTATTGATAACTATTTTTTCGGAGTTTCAGCGGTTAGTGAAGACGGATTTGAGAGTCCGGTCGTTTTTCCTAACGGAGTATTCAGATAATTTCTATTCAAACCATACATGAACAAATTCATACTTTTTCTTGCTTTGGGAACTTTGAGTTTCTCACAGGCACAGACATTTACCAAACAAGATACGTTAAGAGGTAGCATTACCCCAGAACGTGAATGGTGGGATCTAAATTACTATCATTTGGATATTGCCGTTGACCCAGATGAGAAATTCATAAGTGGGAGCAACACAATTCGCTATAAGGTGCTAAAACCCCATCAAGTGCTACAAGTAGACCTTCAACCTCCTTTAAGCATTGAAAAGGTTACTCAAGACGGAAAAGAACTTACCGTAACCCATAATGTAAATGCACATTTTGTACAGTTGACCAAACCCCAAGTAAAAGGAGAGTTCAATGAAATTGTTGTTACCTATTCAGGACACCCAAAAGAAGCAGTCAATGCACCATGGGATGGCGGATTTTCTTGGAAAAAGGATAATAATGGTAAAGATTTTGTGGCAACCTCTTGTCAAGGCTTAGGAGCCAGTGTCTGGTGGCCCAACAAAGATCATATGTATGACGAGGTAGATAGTATGCTGATCAGTGTAAAGGCTCCAAAAGGACTTATGAATATTTCTAATGGTAGATTACAAAGTGTACATAAAGAAACCAATACTTATAACTGGTTCGTGGGCAACCCCATCAATAATTATGGTGTAAATGTCAATATTGGTGATTACGTTCATTTTGATGAAGTATACCAAGGAGAGAAGGGTGCCTTGGATATGGATTACTATGTTTTAAAGGATAATCTAGAAAAGGCAAAGGAACATTTTAAAGATGCCCCAAAAATGATGAAGGCGTTTGAGCATTGGTTTGGTCCATATCCATTTTATGAAGATTCGTTTAAACTGGTTGAAGTCCCTTATCTGGGCATGGAACATCAAAGTTCGGTCACTTATGGTAATCAATACTTAAAGGGTTATTTGGGTAGAGATCTTTCACAAACCGGCTGGGGCTTAAAGTTCGATTTTATCATTATCCATGAAGCTGGCCATGAATGGTTTGCAAACAATATCACCTATAAAGATGCTGCAGATATGTGGGTGCACGAAGGTTTTACGTGCTATTCTGAAAGTTTGTTTTTAGATTACCACTATGGTACAGAAGCTGCCAATGCCTACGTTCATGGTATTAGAAACAATATTAGAAACGACAGACCCATAATAGGCATCTATAATGTAAATTATGAAGGCAGTGGAGATATGTATTATAAAGGTTCCAATATGCTACATACGCTACGTCAAATAGTAAATGATGATAAAGAATGGAGAACAATTTTACGTGGACTCAATTCTGAATTCTATCATAAAACGGTTACTACGGCACAGATTGAAGAGTATATCGCAACTAAAATGAAACGTGATCTTGATCCATTTTTTGACCAGTATTTACGAACTGTCAAAATACCCGTATTTGAATATAGGATCAAGGGTAAAAAAATATCTTATCGTTTTACTAATACGGTCAAAGACTTTACAATTCCATTAAAAGTTTTTGTTGATGACCAACCTGTGTGGTTGAACCCGTCTACAACATGGCAAAGCAAAAAGATAAAAGGCAACCTAGAATCCTTACGCGTAGATCCTAATTTTTACGTTGAAACAAAGAGTTGATATTAACACTTTGTCTACGTGAACTTTTAACGTTCATCAAATATTATTTACGGTCAATTGTAGTGCTTTTAAACACCTATTTTTGCTCAGCACCTAGACCAACATGAAAAAGACCCTTGCCAGATATAGAAATAGCGCTTTTAGAAGCTTTATTAGAAAGCACTCTAAGTATGCCCCTATTCTTTTCTTTATTGGTGGTTTTATTTTTGACACCCTAACCTTAGGTCGTATTGACCGTACCTATGATTTAACGGTTTTATGTTTACATATGACATCGTTATCCATCACACTATACTTATATAATTTGGTAGACGATGGCAAATGGCAGGGCACCTTACTAGAACGATATGAAGAATACCTACCGCTGGCCATTCAGTTCTTTTTTGGGGGATTATCAAGTGCCTATGTCATCTATTTTTCAAGAAGTGTGTCTTTATCCAAAACGGCATCATTCTTTATTATCCTTGTTTTATTACTAATTGCCAATGAGTTTCTAAAAAAACGAATCTCCAACAAATATTTACAATTTGGGGTGTACTACTTTATTAGCTTCACTTTTTTTACGTTCATGATTCCCGTATTTCTAAAAGAGCTCAATTCTACGATTTTTTTAATATCAGGTGCAGTTAGCTTAGTAAGCACTTTAGTGTTACTTACGTTCATTTATGGCAAAAGCCCCAGTACGCGTAAAGAAATAAAGCTAGGCAAAATAATCTTCATTATCATTGCCATATACGGTTTGATCAATCTTTTCTATTTTTTAAGATTAATACCACCGGTTCCCTTGGCGTTGGATAAAGGAATAGTAGCCCACAACGTTGTTCAAAAAAATGGCAACTATGAAGTAACCTATGAGTCTGAAGAATCACACATATTTTGGCGCAAACACAAACTAGATTTTAGTTATGCTCCAGACCAACGTGTGTATATCTTTTCTTCCATTTTTGCACCTACAGATTTAAAGAAGTCAATAATTCATCGATGGAGAAAATACAATGAACTTACCAATGAATGGGTAACGGTAGAAGATATTGGCTATGATATTACGGGTGGTAGAGATGGTGGTTTTAGAGGCTATACGTATAAATCAAATATTACTCCCGGTGAATGGGAAGTACAAGTACTGACCGAAGAAGAACAAGTATTAGGCGTTATTGGTTTCAATATAGTCTTGAACACCCATCCAAAACCCCTAAAACTTAAGACTTCAAAATTTTAATTATTTATTTATCAGCAATTTACATTCTTAAAATTACCATCTAACAATAGTTTATTTTTATGATTTTTGTATGAAAACTTAGACTACCTTCGCGCAACTTTTTAAACTACTTGTGAGTATATACCATAAAGTTCGAGCGGTAGACCGTATGTTCTACCAATTGGAAAAGGAGTTGGGCTCCTTTCAAAAATCCACAGGTTTAGGCTGCGTAGCCAATTGCGGAAATTGCTGCTTAAAACCGGATATTAATGCCACAGTGCTAGAATTTTTACCCCTAGCCTATCATCTTTTTAAACAAGGTGTAGCAGAAACTTGGTTGCAAGATCTTGAACAAGATACCTCAACCAAACTATGTCCCGTTTTAAACAAACTAATTGCCCCTGGAGCAAAAGGATTTTGTTCAGAATATGCCCATCGAGGTCTTATTTGCAGACTATTTGGTTTTTCTGCCATGTTGCATAAAAACAATACCCCTACTTTAGTAACCTGTAAACCTATAAAGGAACAAAAGCCGCAAGCCGTAGCAATGGCAGAAATTCATATTTCGTCTAAAAAGAACTATCCGCTTATTAGCAATTACTATATGCAGTTACGTTCAATTGACGAATCATTGGGCGCCGAATTGTTTCCTATACGAATTGCCATAGCAAAAGCGCTGCAAGTTGTTTTAGGTTACTACGCATACCGCAGACCACCGAGATATAGAAAAGTGGCGTAATGGTCTCTTTAAAGAAAGGAGATAAAATGTATCTTTACGATGAACAAGTCTAATATCGAACTATAACTTGGCGATATTAGAAAAGAACAGATTAATGAACGGCGTAAAAGAAATTAAATCAACCATACAATCAGAACTCGAAAAAGACGCCCCTAATTGGGAGCTTCTACTTAAGGTAATCTTGAATCATTTTGATTGTTCTACGGGTACCTTGCATTTTTTGGATGAAAACAAACTATTACAACTTCAGTCCCAAGTTGGTATTCCTGAATTCTTAATACCTAAATTAACTACCATTCCTATTGGTAAAGGCATGGCCGGTATTGCTGCTGAAAGAAGAAAACCTGTTGAAATGTGTAACCTACAAACAGATGATTCCGGTGTTGCCAGACCATCTGCAAAAGACACCAAGGTTGAAGGTTCCTTAGCCGCTCCCTTAATTTATAATGAAACACTTTATGGCACTATTGGTATCGCAAAGCCGATTCCCTATGACTTTACACAAGATGAATCAGATTTGATAATGGAGATAGGAGAACTAATGGGCAAAAGATTGGTTTAGCTTATGCTCTCCTAATATTATAACTAAAAAAAAGCCCGCTATACAGCGGGCTTTTCATTTCAATTAAGTCATTTCTATTTAAATACTGCTCCGGTAAGTGCTACTTGTGCCAGCTCTTTACCTTCTTCGCCTTTAAAGGTTATATAGTATGGACCATCACCCGATACTTTACCTGTTATTGGTATTGTAATCATAGTACCTTGTGACCCCTGTTGTTGTGCCGGCATTTGACCTTTGCCCAACAATGGACCATCAGTAGTATTTTCATGTATTTCAAAATCAAAATACATGTTTGGTGCTTCTTGCCATCCGGCAGTTAAACTAACGGACTTTACTCCTTTTAATGACATGTTCTCCAACATGAACCAACCGGCAGCCTTATTGATCAATAATAGGTCCATTCCACCAAACTGCATTGCTTGCATACCGTCCAATTTCATTTGATCATTGAACTTTACCGTGCTGCTAGGTATTGCAATGGTCTTAGAACCCGTCAAAGGAATAGTACCTTCTGCCCCAGCATCTGTATAACTTGCCGTTATCACTAACATGTTACCTGGTGCAGATGATTCTGCCGTAATTGTACCTTTTGCCGGTAACGACTTTTCTTTCTTTTCATCTCCGTTCAAGGAAAGTATGTAAAGAGCAATCTGTCTAGATTCATCGGTTGTAATATTTGGGTGTGCCGGCATGGTCACTTCTCCCCAAACACCATTTCCACCAGTTTTGATTTTGCCTTGAATATACTTTAACGCATCTCTACGTTCTTTATATTTTGCGGCAACATCTTTGTAGTTTGGTCCAATGGATGCTTCTGCTTCCTTATGACATGTTTTACAATCCATCGCTTGGGTTAAGGCTTTACCAGTTACCGCTGCCGATACTTGTTGGTGCCCCATACTCATAGCAACCTTATCCATACCTTCCAAATAATCCACACTTACAAAAATATTGTTTGGATTAATAGCTGTGCCATCTGGATCGGTAACCGAAACGTCGTATGAAATTTTCTGTCCCGGTAGGTAAAAAGCTGGTGCGCCACCGTCTATAGCTATAGCAACTTCTGGTCTAGAATTACCCGCAATAATACCAGTGATTTCACTTATAACTTCGGCTCCTTTATCGTCCGCTACAGTTACCTTTAGCTTGTAGGCTCCGGCATCCGCATAACTATAACTAACATTTGGCTCTGTAGTTTCTTTAGTATCTCCGTTACCAAAATCCCAGATGTACTTTATAGCGTCATTTTCACGATCACTTGCTTCAACAGTAGCGTTTACCGTTAACGGTGTTTTACCAGCCGTTTCACTTACAGTAATATTGTCTATTAACGGAGGTCTATTTCCGCCATTAAATTGAATATAGCCTAAAGCGGAGTTCGCATTTTGTGAAAACCAACCGCTACCATATTCCAAAAGGTAAATTTTACCATTTGGACCTACTTCCATATCAATTAAGTTGTTGACCTTAATATTTGGAGCAAACGGTTCCATTTTACTGAAATCCCCATTTTCATCTAAATGAACAGCGAACATCCAACCACGCATCCAATCGTAAATAATAACTTTTCCATCGTAATAGCTTGGCAGTTTTTCATCGCCTTGAAACATATCTGAATAATAGGTAGGTCCGGCCATGGCATTTCTACCTCCTGTTGCCGTTTGTGGAAAAGCTTGTGAATCATCATAAGGATAATAAACATAGGCTGGCATTGCCGGTGGCAATTCCGTTAATCCCGTATTGTTGCGTGAGGTATTCATTGGTTTGGCTGGATCATACTCCGGTCCGCTCTCACCTGTTTCGTAATTGTATTCATTATAGGCATAGTTATCGCCAATGAACATGGGCCAACCAAAATTCCCTGCCTTTTTGGCCTGGTTCATTTCGTCATATCCTCTAGGACCTCTTGTGCCTAAACTATCCGCTCTTGCATCTGGACCAACATCTCCCCAGTATACATAACCCCTTTTCATATCTACCGAAATTCTGTACGGGTTTCTATGTCCCATAGTATAGATTTCCGGTCTGGTCTTTTCCGTACCTACAGGAAACAAGTTTCCTTCAGGAATATCATAAGAACCATCTTCTTTTACTTTAATTCTTAAAATCTTACCACGTAGGTCATTGGTGTTACCTGATGAACGGCGAGCATCATACTGTTCATGACCTGGTATATCATTCATTGGTCCAAAACCACTATGAACATATTTGGCTCCTTTTTCGTTAAATGGCGTTGTATTATCCCCTGTAGACAAATAAAGTAAACCATCTGGTCCAAACGCAATAGAACCACCTGTATGGCAGCAAATTTCTCTTTGACTATCTACATCTAAAATAACTTGCTCAGAGTCCGTATCAAACTTACCATCTACAAATTTAAAACGTGATAAACGGTTGACCCACTGATCACCTGTTGGTGCATAGTATAAATAGATCCAGTGATTGTTTGCATAATCTGGATCTTTCTGCAAGCCCATTAAGCCTTCTTCGGCATTTACACCGGGCGTATTCAATGTTTTACTGTAAACATCTAACTTTAGAACCTCTGTAAGCTCTTGCGTTTGATCATTATACAGCATTACCTCTCCCCTACGTTGAGCCACTAAGACATCTCCGTTGGGCAATACCGCCATTTCGGTAGGTTCAAAAAACATACCTTCACTTAAGGTTACCTTAGTAAAACGATCTGCATCTGGTGGTATTTGCGAAGTAGCTTTTCCATAATCCAGTACCAAGTTCTCACCAATGGCATATTGAATACCACCTAATAAATGTTTTAAAAACAAGTCTTCTGAATAGCTGGCATCGGCATGTCCGCCACCCGTGTAAAATGCTCGTCCACCATCATAATCATGATACCAGGCTATGGGGTGAAAATCTCCGTTCTGCCCACCTTCATAAGAAGATTCGTCCAAAGTCATTAATACGTTTACATCTGGATTGATGTTCTTGTAATTATACAATTCATCCGTTCTGTTCCACACAGAGTCGGTAAAAAACTGTGTAGCAACAAAATTCTTGTCCTTGATAATAAAATCCGCATTTGGCATTCCTCTTGGGTGACTCAAAAATTGAGCTCCTGCTAAGTCATTGTACCAACCCCAGTCATATTCAGTATCTGCTGCAGCATGTACACCTACATAACCGCCGCCGGCTTGAATGTAGCGCTCAAAAGCCGCTTCTTGGTATTGGTCCAAGACATTACCCGTTGTACTTAAAAAGATAACAGCTGAATATTGCTTTAAATTTTCATCAGTAAACAGTTCTGCATTTTTGGTAGTATCTACTGCAAATCCATTTTCTGATCCTAGCTTTTGAATTGCTGCAACCCCCGCTGGTATAGATGCATGCTTAAAAGCCGTTGTTTTAGAGAACACCAATACCTTTGGTTCTCCTTCTCGTTTATTGCCACCACATGAGACAATAATAAGCGCAAAGCCCAAAAGCAGCGCATTGAAGATTTTTTTCATACGTTATTCGTTGTTGTTTAGTTGATTTTAGAATGCATAAAAATAGGGCGCGCAGTTGTATTAACCAATACTTTCTATATTAAACATTGTACATTTATGATAAATTAATGCCCTTTTAATAGAATTATGTTAGAAATACCCGAACTATACTTTAAAAATGACACTGAATTCAAAAATTGGTTACATAATAATCATTCCGACTATAAAGGTATTCACCTGATCTTCTACTCCGTTGCCCACGAAAACGAAAGTATGCGCTGGGAAGAAGCTGTTAGGGTAGCACTTTGCTATGGATGGATTGACAGTACGGTAAAAAGTTTAGGTGACGGTAAGCGAAAACAATACTTCTGCCCAAGAAAACCCAAAAGCGTTTGGAGCAAGGTCAATAAAAATCATATTAAAGAATTAAAATCCAACGGCTTAATGCATGAAGCAGGATTGGCTTCTATTAAAATTGCAAAAGAAAACGGATCATGGACTTCTTTAGATGATGTTGAAAACGGAGTCATACCGGAAGCATTACAAATTGCTTTTGAAAAAAATAGCCAGGCACATACCAACTTCAAGAACTTTACCCATAGTCAACGCAAAAGCTACCTATATTGGTTAAACCAAGCTAAGCGAGAAGAAACTAAGGCGAAACGTATAAAGGAAATTATACAACATGCCCATGAGAATATCAAATATAGAAATGGCGGTGGTTGGCAGGCTATTAAAAAATGAAATTAACCCGAGTTTTTTAATCACTTTGGTAATAAATAATACATTCATTACCAATGTCTAAAATGCCATAGGATATAAGGCTTAAACTATAATTTACCGCATATTCTTTTTACCTTACCCTTGCAAAACCGCATATATATGATGAGCGTATTGAAAATGATGAGAGCTATTGCCTTGTGTTTACTCATGGCAATTGTAAGCTGTAATAAAGAGAAAGAGGTTACCTTTGACACTTTGATCAAAAATGGTGCTGTCATCAATCTAGAAGACGGATCGGTCTCAACGGCACATATTTTAATTTCCAATAATAGGATTACCAAAATTACGAAAGACATTGATGCTGATCATCTAAAGGCCAATACGGTAATAGATGCCACAAATAAATTTATAATACCTGGTTTTTGGGATAATCACACCCATTTTAGGGGTGGAGATTCTTTAATTGATACCAATAAGAACTTTCTTAAGCTTTTTATTGCCAACGGAATTACTACGGTGCGTGATGCTGGCGGAGACCTAACCTCATCGGTTTTGAAATGGCGTAAGGCTTTTGAAAACAAAGAACTTGTTGGACCACGCATTTTTACATCTGGACCTAAAATAGACGGACCAAAAGGTACATGGGCAGGTTCATTGGAGGTTGAAACCGATGAAGATATTATCGCTGCCTTAGATTCTTTACAAGCTATACCGTCTGACTTTATAAAAATCTACGATAGCCGAATTTCTGGTGAAAATTATTTAAAGGTGATTCAGGAAAGCGAAAAACGTGGCTTGATCACTTCTGGACATATGCCCTTTACCGTTGAACTAGATGCTACTATTGATGCCGGTATAGATGCTGTAGAGCATTTATATTACATCATGAAAGGATGCTCAAGCAATGAAAAGGAAATCACCCAAAAACTGATAGACAAAGAAATCGGATTTTGGGATGCTATGCCCCTACTCCAGTCTTCATATGCCGACTCCACCGCATTAAAAACATTCGGCAAATTGAAAAGGAACAATGTATTTGTTGTTCCTACACTACACATTGGTAGGGTTCTTAGTTATTTGGATGAAGTTGACCATGCTGATGATGACTACTTAAAATATATGGGTCTTGGAATACAACAAACTTATAAAGGCAGAATTGACCGGGTAAAAAATGCTTCTGCAAAACAGGTTGCCGACAGAAAAGCACTAGATCAATTCTTTGGCGAACTGGCTTTTAACTTGAATAAAAACGGAGTAGCACTTTTGGCGGGATCAGATAGTGGGGCTTACAATAGCTTTACCTACCCAGGCATATCATTACATAAAGAAATGGAAGCTATGGTTGCTACAGGAATTTCTCCGCTAGAAGCCCTGAAATCATCAGCCTATAACGGAGCATTATTTTTAAAACAAGATGCGGACTATGGTTCTATTACCGAAGGTAAAATTGCCGATATTGTTTTACTCAACAGCAATCCGTTAGAAAATATTACAAACACACAAGATATTTATATGGTGCTATCCAACGGAAACCACCATTCCAAATCAGACCTGGACAGCCTTTTAACATCTGCTATTGTTCACTAAACCCACTATTGTTATGAAATCCTTTTTTATCGTACTATTATTCTCTTGTTATCTTGGTTTTTCACAAACACTCTTAAAACCAGACCGAGTATTTGATGGTACGGAAATGCATGAAAATTGGGTGGTTTTAGTAGAGGAAAATCTAATAACATATGCCGGTAAATTATCTGGCATAGATCTACCTGACCATACCACTGAAATTGAATTAAAGGGAACTACTTTAATGCCCGGTATTATTGAAGGGCATTCCCATATTTTACTGCACCCATACAATGAAACCGATTGGAACGACCAAGTTCTCAAAGAGTCTCCGGTTGAACGTGCCGTTAGGGCTACGGTACATGTAAAAAATTCTTTATTGGCAGGTGTAACCACCATGAGAGACCTTGGGGCCGAAGGTGCAGGTTATACAGATGTATACGTAAAGAAAACCATTGAAAACGGCATTATTGACGGACCGCGATTATTGGTTGCGGGACCTGCTATTGTAGCTACGGGAGCATACGGTCCAAAAGGTTTTCATGATGGCGTAACGGTACCCTTAGGTGCAGAAGCTACAAGTGGTGTTGACAATTGTATTACCACCGTTCGTAGGCAAATGGGTAACGGTGCAGATTTGATAAAAATTTATGCCGATTACCGATGGACACCGGGTGCCGGTTCTAAACCTACATTTCTTCAGGAAGAAATCAATGCAATGGTGGCTACAGCTACTACGGCGGGCAAATATGTGGTTGCCCACGCCAGTACCCCAGAAGGCATGAAAAGAGCCATTCTTGGTGGTGTGGAAACCATTGAGCATGGTGACGGTGGTACAGCTGAAATTTTTGAAATGATGAAAGAAAAAGGTGTTGGCCTATGCCCTACCCTTGCCGCAGGTGATGCCATTACACAATATAGAGGTTGGAACAAAAGCACCGATCCTGAGCCGGAACGCATTCAACAGAAACGAAAATCGTTTAAAATGGCGCTCGATTCTGGCGTGCAAATTGTTTTTGGTGGCGATGTAGGTGTTTTTCCTCATGGAGAAAATTATCGAGAGATGGAATTAATGGTGGATTATGGTATGAAACCCTTAGACGTTTTAATTTCCGCCACTTCTAACAATGCCAAAATGTTTCACTTAAATCAATTAGGAAACTTAAAAAAAGGCTTTCTAGCCGATATCATTGCCGTTGAAGGAAATCCAACCAAGGATATTTCCGTAATAAAGAATGTATCTTTTGTAATGAAAGATGGGGTGGTTTATAAGGAATAGTTGTTCGTTGTCCGTTCACTTCGGCTCCGCTCAGTGACCAAAAATCGTTTTTCGTTTTTCGTTGTTGGTTGTTCGCTATAACGAGCGCAACGCAGCTATTTCGAGACTATTAATCGTTGTACTTAATACTAATTACTTTGAACTTGATACTTTGTACTAAGTACTTAATACTATTTTCCCGCATCCTTGGTAATTCTCAACGCACTAGAAACTATAAATACGATGAAACAGGTTTCTATTATACGTTGTAAAATACCTCTATAGCCAGATTCGGGATTTGAGAATAGCGCGAATATGAAAATACCGCTGATGATTCCCGTAACAATCGCTATTTGAGATAAGCGATCGTAGTTCTCAGATTTCTTTAAACCCAACCCGATTCCCATCAAACAAATAGGAAAAAATATATACGTTAAAGATGCCACTGCATTATGTATGAGTTGAGCTAGGCTGGAGTCCATTACATCTGTTGGGCAACCTGCGTCACATGGAAATAATCCTACCAAAGTAGTTCCCAATCCGTAGAAAAGTGCCAAACCAAAAAATCCCGCTACCACTAACTTTGAGCTTAAAATTTTTTTGGGTGCACTAAAACAATATACCGTAAGGAGTATTCCGCTAGGTACATAACCCAAATACTGTAAATAGGTACCATACCTAGTATCAACAGCAAAAGATTCACTGATGTATTGACTTACTACGCTGTAATCTTCAATTAATAACGGCCCTACAATAGCGGCAATCGCAAATAAACTTACTCCTAAAATTCCTATATACGCTACTAGCTTATTGCTCATATTGAAAATTGAATTGGTTGGTTGGTTGTTTATAAGACGATAATCATTCGGTATTGTTACAGCAATTACAATTCCGCATTCTTACTTTCTTCCCATTCCTTCCGTAAATCTGTAGAAAGAATACTAGTGCCATCATGTTTCCAGCCCGGTGGTTTTGTCAAGTATTTGAACCTATTTACCAATGAGGTTTTTGAAGTAAAGAAATCGGTCAACATTTTGTACCACTCTCCAAAAGCAATTTTTATGGGATTATACGTGTTTATGTTCGTTACCAAACCGTATACCGGTTTTTCTACCTCTGGCTCAAAGGTGCCGAACAATCTATCCCAAATAATAAAAATACCGGCATGGTTTCTATCTAAATATTGCGGATTGGTGGCATGGTGTACCCTGTGGTGACTGGGCGTATTAAAAACAGCTTCAAACCATTTGGGCAGTTTGGTAATATACTCGGTATGAATCCAATATTGATAAATAAGACTAACGGACATCTGTACCAAAACCATCACCGGATGAAAACCGATGAGTATGAGCGGAGTCCAAAAAATGAAAGTGTAAAATCCGCCAGACCAAGATTGTCTCAAAGCCGTGCTTAGATTGTAATTTTTAGAGGAATGATGCACCACATGGCTAGCCCAGAAAAACCGACTTACATGACTGGTTCTATGAAACCAATAATAGCAAAGATCTTCTGCAAATAGGAGTACTAACCAAGACCACCACGCAAACGGAATTTCAAAAATATGATAGAAATTATACAGCAAATAAAAGAACCCTAATGCAATGCCTTTGGTTACCAAGCCAATGGCCACATTGCCCAACCCCATTACAATTGAAGTACCCGCATCTTTAAACTCATAATCATGTAGCTTGATTTTTACCGACAGTATTACTTCTAAAATTACCGTGACCGTAAAAAACGGAATGGCATAGTGTATTAAATTAGGTATTTCAGGTATTTGCATGGCGGTTCGTTATCTATATTAACCTTTCTAATTTACGAATCTATTTGGTCAACTACAATTGCTTAAAAAGACAACTTTTATCACTCATAAAAAATGATAGCAGTATAAGAAAATCGTATGGGTTATGTAACATTTGTCACCCATAAACAGGGGCTTTATTCGTAATTTTACATCAAGAAATTAAAACAACATACTTATGGAAACTTTACATAAAAACGTGGGAATAGACCAAGATTACAAAATAGAGATCAGTGATAAATTAAACCTTCTTTTAGCTAATTATCAAGTTCATTATATGAATTTGAGAGGTATGCATTGGAATGTAAAAGGAAGCAATTTCTTTCTTCTACATGAAAAATTTGAAGAGTTATACACCGAAGCTACTGAAACCGTTGATGAGATCGCTGAACGTATTTTGACCCTAGATCAACAACCTTTACATACGTTTGAAGATTATTTGGACAACAAGACTATCAGAATCATCAAAGAAGTGTCTGACGGTGCTACAGGTATATCTTTATTGATAGATAACTTGAACGAGTTATTGATTCAAGAGCGAGAAATTTTGGAATTTTCATCTGACAACAATGATGAAGGTACCGCTACGCTGGTTAGCGATTTAATATCCGGACAGGAAAAGCTAATCTGGATGCTTAAGTCTACCTTACAATAGCACATAGTTTTACCTAAATAAAATGGCAAAAGTCTACTTAGATTTTTGCCATTTTTTTATATCACTTTTCCACTTAAAAGATAGTAAGATTACTATGTATTTGTTGGGGAACGTTTTTCAATTTCCAAAGCGCGACTATAAAAGTCACGAAATTGGACTTTATTATATTTTGCGCGTATGGCGCTCAAAACATCAGATAGGCTAAGACTACACCAATCCCAAAGCATGGTATCAAAATTATAGGCATACATTTGTTTTTTCACTTCGGCTCTTATGGCATCGATTTCAGTGGTGGTAAATCCGTTTTCCAGAAGTCTCTCCAACACCCGTTGCTCGTTCTCCTTGGTAAATTCCGTATCCAAGTATGGTTCTAGAAGCCAATCCCAATTCCAACTATAGGGTATCAATTTTAAATTATGAACTTTGGTGAAATGCGCTAGCTCCTTCTTCTTTTCAGCGGACACAAAAACAATATCATCTTTTACATATACTTTACACACACCAAACTCTAAAGAAATAGCATCAATTTCATGGGCTGCTATGCTTGCTGAAGGATAAACGACCGAGGGTTCAAAAGGGTAATCCGTAATTTCAATACTGCTTTCTCCTATGCTAGATGTTCCAATACCACAGAGTAGCCTTTTAGCGGTTGCGGCATTTCTGGAAATGGTAAAACCGGTGAGCCCGTTTAACTTGAACATATTTTTTAAAAACTTCAGCACTATCTTCTTTGGTTTAAAATGTACCTATAATTAAGAAGCAGGTTCCAATAAATCCCATAGGTTGCCATATAGGTCTTTGAATACGGCTACCATACCATACGGCATCTTTTCTGGTTCTCTAACAAACTTTACACCTCTTTCTACCATGGCATAGTAATCTCGCCAAAAATCATCTGTATACAAAAATAGAAATACCCGTCCGCCTGTTTGGTTTCCTATCCTTGATTCCTGCGCTTCATTGTCCGCCTTTGCTAAAACCAAAGTGCATTGTCCATCACCTGGTGGCGTAACTGTAACCCAACGTTTATCCCCTTCTAACGGGGTATCTTCCACCAGTAGGAAGTCTAATTTTTTAATATAAAATTCAATGGCTTTATCGTAATCATCAACGACCAATGCTATACGTGCTATGGATTGCTTCAATATATTGTTTATTTTATCTGTTAGTTTCCTAAAATATGGGTTTCAAAACCATCTATACTTTTGGTATTCTTATTTTTCCAATATTCTTTGATCTTTTCCTCACCTTGCTTTTTAGACCAATCGTTTAAGGTAGTTCGTTCTTCTTTAAAATCCATGAACGGAACGGCGAATCCGCACGAGGTCTGTACCAAGTCCACTTGCATTTCTATAATTTGCCGGGATCCTGTATTTTCAGGAAAAAGGTTAATGTACTTTGAAAATTCTTGATCTCTTCTATGGTATATTTTAGCTACACCGTACAATCTCAAAATTATAGGTTTACCCTCAAAGGCACAGAACATAATGGTCATTCTATTATTCTTGATCAGGTGTGCAGCCGTTTCGTTACCACTACCGGTTAGGTTCAACCAAACAATTTTATTCTTGTTAATGACCCGAAAGGAGTCCGTACCCTTTGGCGATACATTTACATTGCCCTCTGCAGCCGCAGTACCCACAAAAAATATGTTCTGATGTTCTATAAATTCCTGTAATTGGGGTGTAATGGATTCTAATTTCTTTCCCATGGTTATTTGTTTGGTGGGTTTAGATTATATTTTATTTGACCAAAGTCAAACTATAAAATTCTAAAACAATATTAGAGATAATTCAAATCTATAAACATCCAAGCATATAATAGCAACTTCAAGGTCATTACTACAGCGAAAGAAGCTAGTAAACTATATAAAAACTTCTTCCTGTGATTTTTAAATTTACGGTTTATATAGTACACTTGAACAGGAATGAACAGTAACAAAGCAACAATAGCCAAGCCTATAGCTGTATATAAATAGAACACCATAACCATACCTTCAAGGATGTTAAATACTACATTGAGCGCTTCTAAAACATCGTCTACGGATTCAAATCCGCTACCGCTTGTAAAACCATCATTCGTAGTGAACAACACACTTACTTCAATAAAAAATAGCACTGCATTGAACAGTAGGTAAAGAATGAACCAGGATAGCTTTTTTAGTATTTTTCTTATCATTGATTTTATCTAAAAACCGACTAATATTTAAAGGAAGTTGTAGTACGATTTCGCCTTTAGATTTTATGAAACTAGAATAGTTCAATAAAAACTACATGTTATTCGTTTAACAACTTCTCTTCAATCATCATTTTCCTAGCCTTTTCAGTCTCATTCTGCCCATTGCCCATTATACCCGGCAACATAATTATACGCTTTTTAATAGCCCCATCCTCTTCAAAAACAACTTCAAATCTAGACCGGGTAATTACCAAAATCGCTTTCTTAAATTTTACACTTTTAATTTTATCTCTTTGGATAATTGGTGTGGCGGAATTATTCAGACTTTTAAAAATTCCATATACCAAAAACAGACCAACTATGCTATACACCACGGCAATAGGTATCTCTCCTTTTTGAAAACTTTGAAATGCCGAAAACAATAAAAATGCAGCTATACCACCGTAAATAATTAAAACTCCAGTGATACTTTTACCAACAGCAGCATTTGCAACATTACCTTTAACTCCATCCCTAGTAAGCAAAATTCTGTCCGGTAAAATATGGCAAAATCCAGTTTTGGTTCTAAATACTTTTTCGTTTTTCATTAATTCTAATTAACGCTTATGGTGACAAAATACATTTCATTGCTACTATTTTGCAACGAAGTTTATTGATGATTTAATGCGGTACTCCCTGTTCCCTCTTATTTTTAAAAAATAGAATGGTGATCAATGATGAAATCCCTATACCGATACAATTGGATATTTGAATATCCAATCCCAACCCAACATTTGGGTCATAAAATATGTAAGAACCCACAACACTGGTAATAAAAAATGCGGGCACCAAGGCTATTAAATAATACGTCTTCTTTTGATATAAATAAACTGCTCCGATCCACAGGGCAATAGCAGCCGTAACTTGGTTTGCCCATGAAAAATACCTCCACAATAGCTGAAAATCCATGTTAGTTAAAATGAACGAAATGATAAACAACGGAATTGCCACCATAAACCGATTCTTCAATACTTTTTGGTCTATCTTCAAATAATCGGCAATAATCATACGTGCAGCCCTGAACGAGGTATCTCCCGATGTTATGGGTAGCACAATAACGCCCAATACAGCTATGGTACCGCCAATGCTTCCTAATGAAATAATGGCAATTTTGTTTACCACGGCTGTAGGCCCTCCGTTTTGTAACAGCTCATTTAACTGGTCTCCATCTAAAATACTCATTGATGCCGCTGCCCACACCATGGCAATGGCAGCCTCAAGAATCATCATGCCATAAAACACTTTTCTTCCGTCTTTCTCATTATTGATGGTGCGCGAAATAATGGGCGATTGCGTGGCATGAAAACCCGACAAGGCGCCACATGAAATAGTCAAGAAAATAACCGGAAAGTAAGGAATGTTCTGCGGATGCATATTTTGAAACGTAAGCTCTGGAATAGGATTTCCAATAACGAACATACCTATGCAAATACCAATCGCACTCAGTATAAGTAACAAACCCAGCACGGGATAAATTTTACCTATGATTTTATCTATAGGCAACAAGGTTGCGACTATGTAATAAAAGAATATGGCAAAAAGAACTATGGTCAAATAATTGGTTTCCGAACCAATAACATCATTGATCATATTTGCGGGTGCGGTTACAAAAACGGTGCCCACCAATATTAAAAGTAATAAGGCAAAGAAATTTACAACGTGACTAAATGATTTCCCCAAAAACCGCGATGCCAATGCCGGCAAGTGTGCACCGCCAAAACGTAAGGAAATCATACCGGTAAGGTAATCATGAACGGCACCTGCAAAGATGGATCCAAGCACAATCCAAATAAAGGCTATGGGACCGTACAAAGCACCCAATATGGGACCAAAAATAGGACCTACCCCTGCAATATTCAAAATCTGAATAAATGCATTTCTATTACTGTTCATGGGCACAAAGTCTACCCCGTCTTCCATAGTGTGTGCAGGAGTATCTTTGGTTTCATTGGGCTGAAAGGTTTTATCCACGAACTTGCCGTAGAACATATACCCCAATACCAATAAAATCATTGACGTAATAAATGTAATCATGAGGTTATTTTAGACTTGGTATAAAATGAATTGAATGTTTGCTTTTACTAGTGACCGGTATAGGAATAAGAAGAATTTTCTAGCCTTAAGTCGAAGCAAATTTAATCCTATTTTTTTACCCTATCAATCCCAAACATTATAACCACAGACAAAATGGCCACAACAATTGCTTTTACCCAGTCAATTTCATCTTTTGCAAAGGCATCATAAATAATAAATCCGGTTGCGAAACCTAATACGAATTTTAATTATGAAGGGTGAATAGTTTTTTCATTTTGTGGTGGATTAGATAAAATAATGATGTTAACAATTACAACGGATACCATCGTAGTCCAATTTGCTCTAGCTGCGTAAAACGTTATTGGCAATAGTATTTTTTACTATTATCTCATTCAGTTTTTGAGAATCAGCTTCCTTAATTTCATTTAGGTCAAACGTAATTGTTTCTCCATTGTTCTTTGTAATTATTAATGTATTCTGAATTAATTCGGTCTTTTTAATTTGGTCAAAATTCAATGATTTTGAAATCCAAGAATTTATCCGAACAACAGCTCCTTTTTTGTTCCATTGAACATAATTCTTATACCAAAACATTTTACTGAAATAAACCAGTTGTAGAAAAAACCCAATAGCACTTATTCTTTTGTTCAGTTTTGGATTTTCAAATTCAAATAATTCAAAAAAACCCACCAAAATAAAAATTAGAGAAAGGAATAGAATGAATATCCAAATCCAGCTTTTCATATGGTCAAAATGTATCTTTTTCTTTTCCATTTGCGTTCAAATGCTATTATTGCTAACGGCTTCGTAAGAAAAGCAAGGCAATTGTGAGTGTTACTTTTCTAATGAAACACAAGACAAATTACTACATTTTATTAGTTGTTCTGTTATTCAAATCCAACAATTTTAATGCTTTGTGGTAGTTTTCTATTCTTGACAGTGCATTTCCGTCAATGAATAAAATGACCATTAACATGGAAAGAGTTGTAATACAGATTGCTCTCCAAGTTAGAGTATTCACATATAGTATTAATAATGCCGCAATGATGATTAGTATTGGAACAATTTTAAATACCGCCACAAATTGCTTAATAGTGGATTCAGAACGTTCAATTTCGGACTGATAAAAGGCAATTTCATCGGAATTAAAATCCTTTTCAAATTGTTTAATTCTTTTATTATTGGCATAGTTAGTGCCGCTACCAATTATTAAGAGTAAGATACCTACTACTAGCGTTGGAATGATATATGCCTTTGCTAAATCTGTTTTTCCCAATTGCCAAAATCCTACACTTGCTATAAAAAAGCCAATTGCAAAGAAAATAAAGAAACGTGTTGACAATACTTCGGCTTTTGCCCATTCTATTGCTAGTTTTAATACGTCCATAATTTCATTTTTTAATACTTATAATAGCTTGGCTAAACATCATATGAAGGTAAACAAACCTATTGTTTCCGTCTTCGTACAAATTATTTTTTCAATATTTCGTTGATGTATATGGAACGATATTTTTCTGGATATTCTACCTGTACTCCGTGTGTGCCATTCTCAAATAAAAACCTTTTTTTTTGAAGGTGCCCTAATGGAATCAAAATACATCTTTGTGAAAGAGGTTTCGGTAAAATGGTCATTGTCTCCTTGCAATATATACACGGGCACTTTAAATTCTGGGATATCACGCATTAAATTCATATCTATTGCAGTAGGTTGTAAAATCTTAGCTGCAGGATAATAAGATTCTGGACTATTGATCATATCCGTAAATTTTTACGCTAAACGTTAGTCCATTATCCAAAAACATACTTTTAATAAAACTGAAGTACAATCTTATGTTTTTTAACTTTATTCAATGATTTTTTAAATGTGTTACAACGCTTTTCCTGGAAGGTAATGTTAGGCTCGGTTTTATTCCACACCATATTTTTTAGCGATTTCCGTTCTTGTTTTTTTATCCGCTAAATCTACTCCCGACTGACTTCCAAATATTTGATACCCATTATTAATCCAATAAACCCTATCTATTAACATTTTAAATGGAACTACAGATAATTCTTCTTCTGTAACTGCATTTTGAATTATTGGTAGATATTTTTCCATCATTTCTATATTCGAATGCTGAATCACAGCCCACATCGCACTTTTGTATTTATCTCCAACTAAGGATTTTCCAATATAGGTTTTATAATTATGAAATAGAGAATCAATAATTTTTTGATTTTTAAAATCAATTTCATGTTGCTTTCCCATATCTACACTTCGAAACTTTTGGTCGTTTTCGGACACATTTTTTATAAGTTTAACAAGCTCCAAATCCAGTTGGTTTTTTTTTACATATTCAAAAAGGTTAAACTCTATTTCTTTTTGGTTAAAAAATGAACTACAATTCAGAATCAAATTGTCATAAAGTTCCTTAGAATCATTATAAAATTTTGCTTGTTCTTTAAATGACTCAAGATATTCACATCCATCTTTTGATTCTCCTAATTTTTTCAAAGAAATTTCCCAAATCTCTTTTTTTTCATTTAGAGCATATAAAGCATTAGTAACATTCCAATAATGTGCATAATTGAAATTTTCAGGTTTGTTGTTAATATTCTTTTTTGTTTCTACAACCACAAATTCTCCGTATGAAAAGTTTTTGTTTGAAACGTGCTCCTTTTTTGTCGGAACATACGATATGAATTTTGATTCAAAATTTTCATATGTCCAATCATTACCTTGTCCAATGCAATTGATTGAGATTACTAAAAATAGGATTGTAAATATTTTCGCTTTTATCATTTCATATCACTTAAATTGCGTCTAACGGTCTCGTATTACCATCACTTACGGATTAAATTAACGATTATTTTCGGTTTACCACGGGCGTAAGCAATTCCGAGTGGATTAGGACGAAGTCAAATCTGCCGTAATTGTGGTTATACATTTTTGTGTATAGCTTGATTATATATTTTCAAATTCATATTTAAACCAATCTTCTAAGTCTAATCGATTTATCACTGCTAAACAGTTTTTTCATAAAGGAAAATTCGTTTTTTAATGAAATTCCGATTATAGAACTATAATGATATTTTCTATAGTCTTAGTCTTTGGTTGATTTCAATCTTACTAACGTTTAAATTAGCATGATTTTAAAAAGAATAATTGAAATATCTTTTTAAGCTAAATAATCAGTATTAGAATTAGGCATTATGAAATTTAAAATAGTATAAATTATAAGTCCTGAAGCTCCTAATAATGTTGCGATTAAGAAAATTGTTCTTACGTGGTAGGTTTTCCAATCAAGATACTCAGCGATTCCGGAGCAAATTCCGGCTATCATTTTATCATTAGATTTTTTAAATCTTTTGTTATTCATATTCTTATTTTAGGTTAGGTCATTTAGTTGCACACAACGGTCTCGCATAACAGTTAGTTACGGATTAAATTAGCGATTATTTTCGATTTATCAAGGGCGTAAGCAATTCCGAGTGGATTAGCACAGCCTGTCCCAATCTTGTTTCAAGATAGTTGAATCTGTCTAAATTTCAATTACCTTGTTCTGCTGTCGTACTTTTTATTCCGATTTATGTACTTCGAGTTCTATTTCAACCATAAATTCAGGAAGTGCCAATCCTTTTACTTCTAGCCAAGAGCCAGTTGGAAATCCATTTTTATAAATTTCAGCACGATATGCTGATTTTTCCAACATTTGTGCCATATCAGTAGTAAAAACATCTTCTTTTACAACATCGTCAAATGTGCAACCAAAGTGTTTCAATATTTTTTCCAAATCAGCATAACAATTCTTCATCTGCTGTTCCATATTGCCAATAGCAGTTGGATTACCTTCATCATCCATACTTACAGCACCAGAAATTTTAATGCTATTCCCAATTTTCACAGCGTGAGAATATCCGTAAGCTTTTTCTACTTCTGGGCGCAATAGAAAATATTCAGGTTTCTCTGGTTCAACAATAACCTCTTCTTCCACTTCTCTAGTTTCCTCCTTTTGTTTTTGTTCACAACTTTGGAATACAAAAGCCATTGCAAAAAGTGTTGCCATTAATGCTAATCGGTTAGTTGGTATTTTCATATTTCTGATTGTTTAGTGCCTACAGTGGTCGGTTTTCGGCTTTCCCGTTTATATTATCCGTTTCGTTTTTCAGTATGAAGCACGTGACCTGTACTATGCGTAGTGGGGAAGTAAGGAAACTTTTCGTTTCCGCCTGCCTACCGGCAGGCAGGTCTACGCATGACGCTAAATTTTATAGTTTTGCTTTATTTTTTCTTATCTAAAGCTAAATCTATTCCCAATAGCTATCGGAATAGCGACTTTATAAATATACGCAGACTTTTGGACTTTACCTGTTAGTCTGCATTAGGTTTAGGCTTGGTTATCTAATGTATTTTATGTCGTAGTTGGCATTCATTAAAGACAGGAATATATCCGTACTATATTAGAACGTTATTTACTTAATACTTTTAATTCCTTTTCTTGGTCTAAAAACAAGTATATAAAACTAATCATCCAAGCTATATAACCAAATCCAACATAAACCTCCATATTTTTACCTCCAGCATTTTCAGGGAGTTCTCTTATTCCAATCGCAAACAATCCTAAAATTATTGCCGCACCAGACAATTTAATTTGAGTTTTCAAATTCAGTTTCGTAGCTAGTAAGCTAATTAAGTACAAAAAATTCGATATCCAAGACAGACTTATAAATAGGCTACCTACTAATATGCCTGCCCAGCCTAAAAATAATCCCATGATACCTAATAATAAACCTGCATTAAAAAAAATTGGCAATACCATTGAAACTAGATAATTTATAAAAGATGGATGTATTTCTTTATTGGCAATTTTCATATGTTTGGTATCGGTCTCGGTTATGATTACGATGTGGAATCATCCGCAGGGTTATAGCCATTATTGTAGCCAGTAATTATTTATTTCATTGACATCCATTTCTCCAAACTTATTTCCCTAATGGGATAAGCAGGGTTCTTAAAAGTCCATTCGTTGTCAATCCATTTCTTTACGGTGCTAAACAGAATTGAGTCAAGTCCGTTTGCAACCTCACTTTGTCGTACCCACATATAAATTTCCGCATCAAAATCAGCCTTTTTAGTAGGTTCAATATATAAGCAGCCAAGCACTTGACTTTCATCAAGACTTACAACAGTATACGCAAACGAACTTCGCATTTGGAACTCTTTTTGATGCCATCCCAAATCAATTAAATCCTGTTCAAATGATAAATTCTCTGTTGGCCAGTTCCATACTGGATAGAACATTTCTTGTAAATGGCTAATACTTGTCATTACGGCGTCATAGTCTTTTACAACGTCATTAACGGTCAGCATTCTAATTCTGAATTGTTGATTCTCAAGTGTATCTGGGACTTTAAAATCCGCAGGTACAAATGACTTGCTTTGAGAGGTTACTATTTGTGGAAGAACAAATAAAATAATTGTTGTTAGAATAAGTATTGATTTTTTCATATAGTTGGTATTATTGGCTTCAACGGTCTGTGCTAAGCGTAGTGGGGAAGTAAGGAAACTTTTTGTTTCCGCCTGCCGGCAGGCAGGTCTATGCATGGACGCTAAATCTTATTGTTTTGCTTTATTTTTTCTTATCTAAAGCTAAATCTATTCCCAATAGCTATCGGGATAGCGACTTTATAAATATACGCAGACTTTTTGGTTTTACCTATTAGCCCGCATTAGGTTTAAGTTTTGTTGTGCACAGGTTTTATTCGGTCAAACTTAGATTCTTGAACTTCATCCGTTTTCCAAATTTCAATTTCATAATAGTCTTCTCCATCAAGTCCATCTTCTGAAAGTTTATCTTCTGAAAGTTTATCTTCTGAAAGTTTATCTAAGTTGGAATAGTATATTCTAACTCTATAGATTCCGTTGTCGATTTCAATATGTTTTGCATCAGGATTATATTCCGTAGATCCAATTACAACTAGCTTTTCCGAAATAATGGTTAAATCAGATTCATTAATTTGAAAAACTTGATTTAAGTTTTCTTTTAGTTTTGGTTCTGAATCACATATTTTAATAGTAACTGGAACGTCCATATTTCGAGCGGTTCCAATTCCTATTCCTTCAGGCGTAATGGCAAGAAAATTATCAACGGAAAATTGGTCCCATGCATTACCAAAATTTGGGTTCATATTTTCATCATGAAGATGAAATTGAAAATAATCTGCAAAAATTTCTAATTGATATTCTTTCATTTTTTCAACTTATGCCCAACGGTTTGGCTATGTTTAGTAAGGGCTTAATATACTTTTACATTCCGCCACGCACTAAGTAAAAACTTTTTGTTTTGAATTAATTTTTAACAATGCAAAATCCTAAAGATTTTGCGACACTATAAATATATATAAACTATGAATAAATTACTGAAACCCTTATTAAGTATAGGTTTTGTCAGTAAATGTTTTATTTTTTTTCGCTCTCTATGGAATCGGGTAGTATTAACCCCAGAGAATCTAGCGTCTTGGCTTTATGATAATGGATTTCTTTCGAGTCCGTTGAATTTTTTTCTTGTGACTTTTCCATTATTGGCTCTTGTTTTGACTCCTTTGATTTGGTATTTTCTAAATTTTCTTTTTTGGGTTTTAAATCCGATTCTTTTATGAAATTAGACCATATTAAAATACCTAAAGTAATAGCTGGAATTATGAATTTTGCCACTTCAAACACTCTTTTTTTAAGTCGAGAGTTGTATATTGAAATAAAACCACCACTTCTAAGGAAATCATTTATTGATTCATCGTTAGTGTGTAATAAGTTTGTTCCGTCAAAAAGTTTTGGTCTATTAGACTGTTCTAGCCTTATGATGTACAATAGGTCTTTGATTTCTTCTTTAGAAAGGTCTTTAAGTCCATCCACTTTTTTACAAACCTTTCTAACATCAACAGTTCTTGTCCATTCCTTATTTTCTGGAATTACAAGATACTTTAGAAGTAAGTCAAGTTGCTTAGCTTGTAATTTAGTCATTTTAAATATTTGCTAACGGTTAGTATATGAAGCGTAGCATCCCGAAGGGTGCTACGCTTCATATACAGCTTAAGTTTGATTCTCAGTAAATTGTTGTGCTTTCGTTATTTTTTATCTAATTCTTTTGTAATAGCAATCAAAATATCTTTCGCTTGCTCTTTCAAATTCTCATTTCCTATTTTTTGTAAGGAAGCCAACTCATATCTAATAACCACTTTATTTATAAGTTCGAGACTCAATTTTGGGTCATTGAAAGTTTGAATTAAACCATTTTTTAGATTATTGTTTTTTAAATATGTTATGTTTTCACGACCTCCATTTTTTTCTAGAAAATTGTTCATCCCATTAGTATAGCCAAAGGTAGCATAATTACTATTTTTTGCGAGTGTCGGAACTATAAGTTGGTCTATAAGATTTGTGTTATTGTTTTGGGTAGTATTCATAAAAGTTAAAACAGATTGGTTAAATTCTAATAGTTTTCTTTTAAGAACTTTATTTTTCAGTATGTTTATTTCTGAAGAATTTATTATTTCTGATAGGCTTATGTTTTTATTTATAAAAGTAGTTCTAACAATTAAATCATTTAACATTGGATAGATGCTGTCCATCTTATTAAAACCACCAATATTTTCGTAATGATGAATAATATTTTTTGAATCTTCGATTATCAAATTCTGAAACTCTATATAATTATCTAGAGTTTTAATTTGTGCTTTAAGGTCATTTTTAATATTCTGTAAATGAGTCGTTTCCTGTTTTAATTGATTTTGATTATCGTTCCAATTATTAATTGACAGGGCTATCAAAATTCCAATTACTACTAAAATGATTTCTCCGACAGCATATTTTAAATACTTTCCAATTTTACCTGTTGAAAGTAAATCTTGCCTAATTTTTCTAAAGAATTTTATCATTTGTTATTGGTTGGTCATAATGAATGCTAACGTTATTGTGCTTTCGTTATTTTTTAATTTCGGTTTCCAAGAGATTAATTATTTCCTTATTCAGTTCTATACATTTTTGGTGTCTATCAAGTAATAATGATTTATATACAATTAGGTTTTCAACGATATTTTCGAATTCAATGTTTTTGAGTAGATCATTATTGTTTATTTCAAATCCTGATTTAGGAAATCTTATTTTAGTAATTTCTTCGTCATTGGTTTTTTCATCAGAATTTAACCAACTGCCATTTTTAATAATGTATCTAATAAAGCCATCAGAAAAATCAACTACAGATTTTTCTCTGTCTTTTAATGTTTCAAGTGTTGGTAACCAAGAAGAAAGTTTATTTCGTAAAATATCGTTTTTTATTATACCGAGATTACCCGAGTTAATCAAATCCAATAAAAAACCATTTTGAGGATAGTATTTTGGAACGTTACCAACCGATTGCAGTAAACTATCAATATCGAATGAAGCTTGATATTTACTACCTGTATTATCAAGGATTATAAAACTATTTTTTTTAATTTCTTTTAATTCTACAATAGATTTATTTAATTCTGATTGATTATACTCAAAATCCAGTTTAAGATTACGAAGTGCCTTTCGTTCAAAATGATTTTTATTTAAGGCATCGTTATAATTATTCAATTGCAATGCAATCAAAATTCCGATAACCACAAGAATTATTTCTCCAATAGCATAAATCAAATACTTACTGAATTTGTTTTCAGTCAGCATTTTTTGGCGGATTTTTCTAAAGAACTTTATCATTGGTTAGTGGTTGGTTATAATGAAGCCCAACTATCGTATATGTACACAATTGTACATATCCCTAAATATAAAAATATATGTACAATTGTAATTTACTCTTATGTACTAAATTCAGCGCTACTCCACCTCTTTCATTAACACCTCTATTGACTTCTCCAGTTGCTGATCAATGCCGTTTGCAATAACACCGGGTTGGTTTTTAACAATGAACTCTGGATCGGTCTCGTTGTTTTCCATCCACTCGCCTGCTTTGTTTTTGGCACTTACGGGCACTACCCCCCAAACACCTCCATTGGGCAAACGTTCCCAACCGGCAAAGCTACAGGTACCCGGTACGGGCATTCCCACGGTCTTTCCTATCTTTAAATCTACATAACCGCTCGCAAAGCAAGAGCCGTCACTGTACATAGATTCATTGAACATGGCCAAGGTTGGCTTTGTCCACCTAGAGGTTGGCTCGCCACCCACTACCCTATCCTCGGTTTCGTAAGATAAAAATGGTATACCAGTAAAGAACATGGCCAGGTCTGCTACTAAATCGCCACCACCATTAAAACGGGTATCTATAATGACTGCTTTTTTATCATTGAACTTGCCCAGCATTTCTTCATAAATGGTACGGTAAGGTCCGTCTGCCATGCCAGGTATATGCACATAGCCCAAGGTTCCGTTGCTTTTTTTTAGTACTTCTTTTTCATTGGTTTTCACCCAACGGTCATACAACAAACCTCCTTCTTCCCTTAGCGAAATTGGCTTTACGGTCAGCTGTTTCTTTTTGCCTTTTTCATCCACAATATCAAGCAGGGTAAAATCTCCGGCAATGCGGTTTAAATAGCGCGCCACATCTGTGTCTGCACCAATGGTCTCACCGTTTATTTTCTGTATGATCATGCCGGGTGAAATGTCAAAACCAGCCTTATCCAACGGACCGCCTTTTATAACTTCGGTGATTTTTATTCCGTCGCCTTTATAATCATAATCCATAAAAATACCCAACGATGCGGTTTCATCACCATTTTCAATGACACCGTAAAAGCGTCCGCCGGCGTGACTCACGTTCAGCTCGCCCAACATTTCCGATACCATTTCCATAAACTCAAAGTCATTGCCAATATGCGGCAGGTACTTTTCATATTCGGTACGCATAGCTTGCCAATCAATTCCATGAAAGGTAGACGTATAAAATATGCCATTGGTCTTTAGCCAAATGTGATCGAACATAAACTTACGTTCGGCATCGGCATCCAATACCATTTCGGCATTCAGTTTTACCGGTTCTTTTTTACCGCCCGCAACATCTACTTTAGAAATGCTACCATCGGATAATAGAAATAAGTTTTCCTTTTTGGCATCCCACTGTAAACTTGCCGATTTTGCACCTAGTGCCACCAGCATTTTGGTGCTTTTGGTACGTATTTCGGTTTCCCAAAGATTATAGTCCTTTTCAAATTTGGTCAGGTAGTACAGTTTTTCCCCATCTTTTGAGAGTACAGCATCAGACAATTTAGAGGAGTGTATGGTTAATCGCGCTTTTCTTCGGTCTACATCCTCCAAATCGAATTTTAAGGTATTTATTTTTGGTTTCTCTTCCTTCTTACCCTTCTTCTTTTTATCGTCCTTATCTTCGCCTTCTTTTTCTTTTTTAGTCTCCTCTATCATTTTCAACAGATCATACTCTTCTTTGGTATTGTTGAATTTATCCCAAGACTCTTGGGTCAAGAACATGGTATATACATCGGTCTCAAAAGAACCACTGGTGGCATAACTTTTTAGACCGTTACGGTTTGTGAAATACATGATCTGACTACCATCGTTCACCCATTTTGGGTAGTACTCATAGTAGCCACTTTGGGTCAGGTTTTTACGCTTTTTCCCATCCTTGGATATCAAAAGCACCTCCGTGTTGTTCAGTGAAACACTCCAGTCTACCAATAGCCATTTGCTATCCGGACTCCACTGGTAATACTGGTCTCCGTCCCTCATATGTATGATTTCATCTGGAGTCAATAATGTGGTTACCTCTTTTGTTTTTAAATTTTTGACCTTTAAGGTCTTTCTATCTTCTATATATGCCACATAGGTACTATCCGGAGAAAACTCAGGCAAGTAAATATCATTTTTAGACGTCACCAAAGTATCTTCTTTGATCAGGGTAGCCGCAAAGAAATAAGGCTCTTCCGATCGCACTTTTGAAGATTTAAAAATGCTCCACTTGCCATTGCGTTCACTGCTGTACGCTACAGATGTGCCATCTGGCATAAACTTTACAAAGCGTTCCTGTTCCGGGGTGTTGGTGATACGCTTGGTCAACGAACCATCTACAGAGGTCACAAATACTTCTCCCCTGCTTATGAAAGCAATTTCCTTGCCGTTAGGGGCTACATCCATTTCTTGCACACCACCGTTGACCGATTTATAGGTGATAGCATTACTATCTTCTTGCGTTCTTACTATTATTTCTACCTTCTTAGCACCTTCTCCGGCTTTTAGCGTATAAATTTCGCCATCATAACCAAATGCCAAGATATCGTCCCCAATACTTAATGAGCGTACCGGGTGGGTCTTAAAACTGGTATGTGCAGTAATTTCAGATGCTCCCGTCAACGACATGGAATAGACATTAAAAGAGCCTTCTTGCTCGCTTAAATAGTAAATGGCACTGCCGTCTTTTGAAAATACCGGATTACGGTCTTCCCCCTTAAAATTGGTTAATTTAGTATGTTTTCCCGTTGCTGGTTCATACGACCAAATATCTCTGGTAATAGCAGATGTGTGATGCTTTCTAAGGGCATCTTCATAGCCTTTTTTATCATGGTACACCATTTTTGTACCATCGGCATTTACTTGTACATCTTCTGCTGGAACGGTCAACACCTGATCTACCCTGCCCCCATTTGCGGGAACACTGTACAGTTCTGGTTGTGATGCTGTTGGGTATTGGCGATGCTCGGCAACATCCAATCGCATGGCACCAAATAAAACTGCGGTATCGTCAGCAGAAAAACTGAACGCCTTTTCATCGTTACTATGATAGGTCAACCTGGTTGACGGTCCGCCTTTGGCATCCATGATATACACATCAAAATTGCCGTATCTGTCCGAAGAGAAAGCAATTTTTTCTCCGTTCTTGCTCCAAACCGGAGCATAATCATTAGCAACGTGGTACGTTAGCTGTTTTGCCACGCCACCATCTACGGGCACTGTAAAGATGTTTCCTTTGTACGTAAACGCAATAGTTTCACCGTTGGGAGAAATGGCCGGGTAACGTGCCCATTGTGGATTTGTCTGCGCTGAACATACGTACGTTAGGCAAATTGCCATTACCGATAAATAAGAGTATTTCATGTATTTAAGTAGTTGGTATTTAGTAGATACGAAAGATAGGTATTTGATTTATCTACGGCAATGAAACTATGATCAATGGTATTCAATTCTACATAGTTGGTAGAAATTGGCTAATTCTGATTAAATTTACTGTACCGACAAATACTATATTATCTTGAAAGAAGAAGAGCATTATTGGACAGAAAGGTATATGAATAAAGATATGGGTTGGGACATTGGCTACCCTTCTACGCCCATTAAAGAATATGCCGATCAATTAACCGATAAATCGATTCAGTTTTTAATTCCTGGTGCCGGAAATGCTTACGAAGCCGAATACCTTTGGAAACAAGGATTCTCCAACGTCCATATTCTAGATATTTCTGAAATTCCGTTAAAAGAATTCAAAAAAAGAAATCCCGATTTCCCCGATGCAAACATGCACCAATCTGATTTTTTTGAGTTCAAAGGCCAATACGATTTAATTTTAGAGCAAACCTTTTTCTGCTCCTTTGTACCTACCGATGCTAATAGAAATGCCTATGCCAAACAAATGGCAAGCCTATTGAAACCTAATGGGAAATTAGTGGGACTCTGGTTCACTTTCCCTCTTACCGGTGATATGGAAAAACGACCTTTTGGCGGAAACAAAGATCTGTACACCAATTATTTATCGCCCTATTTTAAAACGATCACTTTCGATCCTTGCTATAACTCTATAAAGCCTAGGCAAGGGAAAGAGTTGTTTGGGATTTTTGAGGTTTGTTGACGGTTGTTGGTTCTCCGTTGTCCGTTGTCCGTTGTCCGTTGTCCGTTGTCCGTTGTCCGTTGTCCGTTGTCCGTTGTCCGTTGTCCGTTGTCCGTTGTCCGGTCACTTCGGCTACGCTCAGTGACCTTATTTACAATGTGGTAAAACAAGAATGAAAAACTCATAGCGAAACTGGTTTTTGAAAACTGCTACTATTAACTGAATACTGATACTACCAACTGAACAAACTATCACTTCGGCTACGCTCAGTGACCTTGGTTTAAGAGAAACGCATGGCTCAACTATTGGTGGAAACTGAAAATTGATACTGCCTACTGAATACTGATACTGAACACTGAACACTGAACACTGTGTACCAACAACGAAAAACGAACAACCATCAACGAATAACGAGCAACGAGCAACCAAAAACTGTTAAAGGATTACGGATTCTTCAAAACTACATACTGTTAACATCCTTTTAAGAATACTTCCTTTTCTTTTCCGCTATTTTTAGAAACATAACTAACAAACCACTCAAATGACAAGAAGATTACTCTCCCTGTTGATGCTTTTCGCATCTATTTTCGTTTCTGCACAAGATTTTAAAATGGACCTGGTTCAAGACTTAAAGCCCCGTAATATTGGTCCCGGTGGTATGAGCGGCCGTGTAACCGCCATTGATGTTGTCAATGACAATCCGGATATTATGTATGTAGGTACCGCTTCTGGCGGATTATGGAAATCTACATCCGGTGGCGTAAAATGGGAACCTATTTTTGATAAAGAAGTGACCGCATCTATTGGTGCGCTTGCTATTCAACAAAGTAATCCGTCCGTAATTTGGGCCGGTACAGGTGAAGGTAATCCAAGAAATAGCTTAAACGGTGGTTACGGAGTGTACAAATCCCTTGATGGTGGAAAGACCTGGAAATCTATGGGTCTTGAAAAAACTAGACATATTCATAGAATCAAAATAGACCCCATGAACCCTAACACCGTTTATGTAGGTGCTATTGGATCTCCTTGGGGAGAACACCCAGAACGCGGCGTTTTTAAGACTACCGATGGTGGCGAGACTTGGGAAAAGGTGTTGTTCGTAAATAACAAAACAGGGGTAGCAGATCTTATTATGGATCCTACCAATCCTAATAAGCTGATCGCCGCCATGTGGGAACACAAGCGCGAACCTTGGTTCTTTAACTCCGGTGGTGCAGGTAGTGGACTTTACATGACCCACGATGGTGGTAAAAACTGGAAAAAATTAAGTGAGGAAGATGGCTTACCAGCTGGTGACCTGGGTAGAATTGGTGTAGCCATTGCTCCGGGAAAACCTGAGGTTATTTATGCCTTGGTTGAAGCTAAAAAGAATGCGTTGTACAAATCTGAAGATGGCGGCTTTAAATGGAAAAAAGTAAACGATAAGAGCGATATAGGTAACAGACCTTTCTATTACTCTGAAATTTACGTAGACCCAGAAAATGAGAACAGGGTATTCTCCGTATTCACGTATGTGAACGTTTCGCAAGATGGCGGCAAAAACTTTACGCAACTGATGCCTGCATACCGTGCGGACAACGGGGTACACCCCGATCATCACGCCTTTTGGATCCACCCAGAAAACGGACAGTTTATGATGGACGGTAATGATGGCGGACTCAATATCTCTAAAGATGGCGGAAAAACATGGCGATTTGTGGGCAACCTTCCCGTTGCGCAATTCTACCATATTGCGGTAGATAATGAATATCCATATAATGTCTATGGTGGTATGCAAGATAACGGTTCTTGGAGAGGACCTGCCTATGTTTGGAAAGTACAGGGAATTCGTAATAGCTACTGGCAAGAAATTAGTTTTGGTGATGGTTTTGATGTTGTTCCCGATCCTGTAGATTCCAGATATGGGTATACCATGAGCCAACAAGGTAACGTGCAACGTTTTGATCATGTAACTGGTGATAACTACATTGTGCGCCCTACTCCACCAGATGCGGAAACCGAACTACGTTTCAATTGGAACTCGGCCATTAGTCAAGATCCTTTTGATACCAGTACCGTTTATTTTGGTAGTCAGTTTGTACATAAGAGTACGGATAAGGCATTGACTTGGAAAGTGATTTCCCCAGACCTAACTACGAACGATCCAGAAAAACAAAAACAAAGTGAAAGTGGTGGTTTATCCATGGATGCTACGGGTGCCGAAAACCATACCACAATTTTAGTTATTGAACCCTCTGCAGTTGAAAAGGATATGCTTTGGGTAGGCTCCGATGACGGTCGTGTGCACTATACCCAAAACGGAGGTGGAACCTGGACAGAAGTAACCGCAAACATCAAAGGCTTACCTAAAGGAAGTTGGATTCCGCAAATAAAGGCATCTACCCGTAATAAGGGTGAAGCATTGTTGATCGCCAACGATTACAGAAGATTCAATTATACGCCATATGCATATAGAACTAAAGATTACGGTAAAACTTGGACAAGAATTGTTGATGCTACAGATGTAGAAAGCTATACCTTATCTATTATTGAAGATCCTGAAAACCCTAATTTATTATTCTTGGGTACCGATGACGGATTGTATGTTTCTTTCAATGCAGGGGACAAATGGCAAAAATGGACAGAAGGTTTCCCTACGGTTTCTACCAAAGATTTAGCCATTCACCCAAGAGAGCAGGATTTGGTTATCGGTACATTTGGTCGTGCTGCGTGGGTTTTGGATGATATTCGTCCGTTACGAGCTCTAGCCGCAGATGCTACCATTTTAAACAAGGAAATAGAATTATTTACTCCGCCAACGGCATATCAGGCATCCTACCAACAACCTACAGGCAGTCGTTTTGGTGCTGATGGTCTTTACCAAGGTGAAAATAGAAAGTCCGGTGCTATGATTACCTATTATTTAAAGGAAGGTAAAAAAGCTGCCAAAAAGGGCAAGGGCATGAAGGGTAAAAAAGAGGATTCATCCGAAGAAAAAACAGAAGAAAAAACAGATAGCGTTGCGTTGACCGGAGTTCAAAAGAAAGATTCCGTTCAGTTCGATTTTTACGATGGCGATAGACTGATCCGTACTTTAAAATACAAGACTCCAGAAAAAGCAGGATTTCACAGAATTTACTGGGGAATGGATGAAAAAGGCGCGGATAGGCCTTCTAGAAAAGTACAGACCAAAAAGAAAGAGTCTGGCGGTTTAGACGTAAAACCAGGCACCTATACCATAAAAATGTTATACGGTGATCTGGAAGAAGAAACTACGATTACGGTAAAATCAGACCCACGTTTAGAAGTTTCTCAAACAGGGATCAATGAAGCCTATGCAAACGGAAAAGAATTGGAATCATACATGCAGACAGCAGCAGATGCGGTACAGCAATTGGCAAAAAGTAAAGAGGTTGCAGAGAAATTGCAAAAAGACCTGAAAAAAGAGGACGATAAAAAGTATAAGGATCAAATAGACGCCTCTAAAAACATCATTAAACAAATAGATTCTATCACCGCTATATATTTAGGCAAGGTCGATAAAAGGCAAGGAATAACCCGTAGCAAAGAAATGACGGTAATGCAACGTATTCAAATTGCAAGGCGCTACGTAGGATCTAGAAAAACCGGCATGACGGCAACGGAAAAACAATTAATGCAATTTGCCAAAGATGATCTGCAGAGCGCGCTACAAAAAACAAATGCTTTCTTCGCCAAAGAATGGGTAGAATACCAAACTAATATGAAAAGCTTAGATATATCACCTTTTAAAGAAACAGAAGTATTTAATTTGAATTAATATGTAGAAGTCTAACAATCTAAAAACCACTACTATGAAGTACCTAATGGCTTGCTTTGTGTTTACGCTTATCTTAAGCTGTAAAGAAGAACCTAAAAAACCTTCTATTGCAGAAACGATGAAGACCTATACCATCAAACAAATGATGGATAACGAAGCCATAGGTGGCGGTAGTTTTTCCCCTGATAATTCTAAATTACTTATCTCAAGTAATAGATCTGGTATTTACAACATGTACACAGTGCCTACAAGCGGCGGTGAGTTGACTCCCGTTACTATGTCTGACAGTGCATCTGTATTCGCCATATCCTATTTTCCAAAAGATGAACGCATGTTGTTTAGAATGGATGGAAATGGTGATGAGATATTTCATATTTACGTCAGAGATCTAGACGGTACGCAGACCGACCTTACACCGGCAGAAGGTGCCCGTGCATCGTTCTACGGGTGGGCAGAAGATGATATGAGTTTTTACTATACTTCTAATGAGAGAAACCCTAGAAATGATGATATCTATGAAATGGACCTAGAAACTCTAGAGCCTACCCTGATCTATGAAAATACGGAAGGCTATAGCATTGACGGAATTTCCGAGGACAAGAAATATATAACCTTGGGCAAGCCGATCAATACCAATGATTCCGATTTGTTTATTTACACTTTATCGGATAAGAAACTGACCAAAATCAATGAAAATCAAAGCGCCAACAGTAGCTCTGGATTTTCCAATGATGGTTCTTCCTTGTATTATACCACAGATGATGGAGAGGAATTCTCTTATTTAATGAAGTACGATATTGCCACTGGCAACAGAGAAAAGGTGATGCAGAAAAATTGGGATATATGGGGTTCCTATTTTACGGAAAACGGTACCTATCAAGTGACTTATATTAACGAAGATGCCAAGAATGTCATTGAAATAAAGAATGTTAGCACCGGTGAAAATGTTGCTCTTCCTTCTTTGGATGGTTTGGACGTAACCAGTGTAGATTTCTCAGATGATGAAAAACTAATGCGTTTTTATGCCGGTGGGTCACACACCCCTTCTAATTTGTTCGTTTATAATTTAGAAACCAAAGAACAGACCCAGTTGACCAATGTTCTAAATAGCGAAATAAATGGTGAAGACTTGGTGAACGCAGAAGTAATACGTTACAAGTCTTTTGATGGGGTTGAAATTCCTGCCATTTATTACAAGCCCCACCAGGCAAGTGCGGACACCAAAGTACCTGCATTGGTTTGGGTTCATGGCGGACCGGGCGGACAAAGTAGACAGAACTTTAGCTCATTTATTCAATATTTGACCAATCACGGGTATGCCGTGCTAGCCGTTAACAACAGAGGTAGTAGCGGCTATGGCAAAACTTTTTATCAAATGGATGATTTAAACCATGGCGATAAGGATTTAAAAGATTGTGTAGAAGGCAAAAATTGGCTTGCCCAACAGCCAGAAATAGATGCTAATAAAATTGGAATCATTGGCGGCTCTTACGGTGGTTATATGACTATGGCGGCATTGACCTATACCCCAGAAGAGTTTGCCGTTGGGGTAAATTTGTTTGGCGTAACCAATTGGGTACGAACATTAAAAAGTATACCGCCATGGTGGGAGTCTTTTAAAGATGCCTTATATAAAGAATTAGGAGACCCATACAGTGCAGATTCCGTAAGGTTAAAAGAGATTTCCCCTTTGTTTCATACCGATAAGGTAACCAAACCTTTAATTGTTTTACAAGGTTCGCAAGACCCTAGAGTATTACAAGTAGAATCTGACGAAATTGTTGCAGGTGTAAAAAAGAACGGTGTTCCCGTAGAATACGTGCTCTTTGAAGATGAAGGTCATGGTTTTGTAAAAAAAGAAAATCAGATTGAAGCGTATAGTAGGGTTTTAGATTTTTTAGATTTGTATTTGAAGAAGGATAAAGCAACACCCATTGAAGAAGGCGATAAGTAAAGCCAAAATTTTAAGTTTCATATTAAATTAAAGAATGAAGAAAGTTTTTACGTTACTAGTATTATTAGCAACTATTAATCAAATAAATGCTCAAAGTGGCGGTACAGGAGAAGACGATTTTGGTAGTTGGTTCATGTATTTTGGAACCAATAAAATTGCCGATAAATGGAGTATACATACCGAAGCACAATTTAGATATTATGAAATGGCTTCGAACTTTAACCAGTTGTTGCTGCGTACGGGTATCAACTATCACATTAACCCTGATGCTATCGCTACTTTAGGCTACGGCTTTATTGAAACCGACCCAACGTTCAGTGAATTTGACGTTATTGGGGGTGATGCTCTCATCAATAATAACTCTATTTCTGAACATCGAATATTTGAGCAGTTCATTCTTAAAAATAAAGTGTGGGAATTTAATTTTGAACATCGTTACCGCCTAGAGCAGCGGTTTGTCCAAAACAATTTTACAGGTGAAAGCAACACATTGCACAGAGCCCGTTATAGAATTCAAATGACCTTGCCCCTAACCGATATCTTTTTCTTGAATTTCTATGATGAGATTTTCATAAATCTACAAGACAGTGCATTTGGTCAAAACCGTGCCTATGCCGCACTTGGGGTTAATGTTACCGAAGATTTAAGCATGCAATTTGGCTACTTAAAAAATCACTTTACAGGTGCTAATTACGATCGCCTACAAATTGGTGTTTTTTATAACACCGATCTGCGTGGCATTTTTAAAAAGAAGAAGTAAATTTATACCATAAACAAACTACATTATTATGAAAAAAATAGCATTGACTTTCGCGAGTGCCTTATTGATCATTTTCGCAAGTTGCAAGGACGCTAAAAAAAGTGAAGATTCTAAAAATGTTGAAGCCACAGCAGAAACTACTGATATGTATAGCTTGGTTCAAGACTCTACCAAGGTAAGTTTTACCGCATACAAAACAACTGATAAAGTGCCAGTTGGCGGTATGTTCAAAAAGATAAACTTTACTAATACAACAAGTGGAGCAACTGCTATGGAAGCTTTAAACGGAACTGAATTTAGCATTCCCGTAAGCAGTTTGTTTACCAATGACCCTACCGGTACTAGAGACCCAAAGCTTTTAGAATTCTTTTTTGGAGTATTAAAAGATACCGAGCTTATTTCTGGTGTGGTTAAGGTAGAAGGCGAAAATAGCTCTATAGAAGTTACCTTAAATGGTGAAACCCAAAATATACCCCTTACCTATGAAATGGATGGCGACAACAAAATTACTTTTAGTGGTGTAATGGATTTGGAAAACTGGAACGCTTTAGATGCCGTTGCCTCTATAAACAAGGCTTGTGAAATTTTACATACCGGTAAAGATGGTGTGAGCAAAACTTGGAGCGAAGTTGCCGTTAAAGCAGAAGTGCTTTTGGATAAAAAATAATACCTATTATATATGTATAGATAAAGAGGAGCGTTAACGCTCCTCTTTTTTTATCACTAAAGATTAAAAGTATTGCTCTATGCACTTAACTACTTGATATTACATTATTTATTGGCTAATTTGTTGCTTCACACTAAAATAGATTAACATGAAAATATTAAAAGTTGAATTAGCACTGTTGGCACTATTGGCTGTCTTCAGTTGCAAAGAAGTAAAAAAAGAAGCATCAGAGGCTAAAGAGGAAATGGAAGAATTAATGGATGAGGCAGAAAATGAAATGACAGAACAAGATACTGTTGTGAAGTTTATGCTTGAACCAAAAAGTGATAGCAATGTTAAAGGTGAAGTCATTTTTACTGAAGATGATGGCGAAGTTGATATGGTAGCCATGTTATCTGGCTTGAGCGAAGGCGAACATGCCATACACATTCACCAAACGGCAGACTGTACTGCAGCCGATGGTTCTTCTGCTGGAGGACACTGGAACCCAACAAATGAGCCACATGGTAAATGGGGAGCAAGTGAAGGATATCATAAAGGTGATATAGGTAACTTTAACGCAGATGCCGAGGGTAACGCCAAAGTTGAGTTTTCAACAGACGAATGGTGTATTGGCTGTGATGATGAAAATAAGAACATTTTAGGAAAAGGGGTTATTGTACACCAAGGTGTTGATGATTACACTTCTCAACCTAGTGGTGATGCAGGTGCACGTGTTAGTTGTGCCGGTATTATTGAATAGGGTTAATAATATTTCGGATAAAAGCTGTTCTTAGAACAGCTTTTTCTATTTTTAACCGTTACAAAATATTTAATATGCAATTAGACCTATTGGTTGATCAATTTAAAAAGAAAGACCCTTTGGCTTTCGAAAAGCTATATGGCATGTATAGTGAAAATATCTGTGGTGTTATCCATACCATAGTAAAAAACGATGCCTTGGCCCAAGAAATCTGTCAAGACGTATTTATAAAGATTTGGAATAACTGTGAAAGTTATAATTCTTCTAAAGGTAGATTTTTCACATGGATCCTTAACATAGCCAGAAATGCAGCTATCGATGAAATACGCAGTAGGTCGTATAAAAATGATAAAAAGAATCTTTCCGCAGATTACTTCGTAGGTATTTTACAGCACAGGGAAGAAGAAGAAAGTTCATCTGTAGATACTAAAGGTCTAAGAAAACTTGTTAATAATTTAAAGGAAAAATGTGTTCAGATCATTGAACTGTTATACTTTAGAGGTTATACACAAAAAGATGCTGCAGAAGAATTGGAAATTCCCTTAGGCACTGTAAAAACAAGAAATAGAAGTTGCATTTCCCAATTAAGGGAGAATATGGAGGTAAGATAGTATGGATGTAGAAAAATACATAGCATCGGGAATTTTGGAGCTTTACGTAGCCGGTACACTCTCAGAGAAAGAAAATCTTGAGATTGCCAACTATGCCAAGGAGTATCCAGAAATAAAAAAGGAGATCGAGGAAATTGAGGCTTCAATATTAGAATTGTCCAGAAAAGCTTCACCAGGATATCATTATTCATTTAAAGCATTGATGAATAGAATTAATGGTGAGGTCAAGGTAGTTGATATGAATGAAAAACGTAGTACTCCATTCTTATCTTATATGGGTTGGGCTGCATCTATTTTATTGGCTGTAGGACTCTTCTGGATGTATCAGCAAAATCAAGATTTGAAATCTAACATTGAAGTAGTAGAAAAGCAGAATTTAGATTTGGAGCAGCAAATTGCCGATACCGATTCTTCTTTAGAACAGACCCAAGAATTATTGAATACACTTAGAGATAAGAATATTAGTGTTATCCCTTTAGGAGGGCAAGACGTTTCACCTAATTCATACGCCAAGGCGTATTGGAACAAACAAGAAGAAAAAGTATTTATAGATGCCAAAGGGCTGCCAGAACCGCCAGATGGTTTTGTTTACCAGGTTTGGTCTCTTAAACTTTCACCGCTTACACCAACCAGTATGGGTCTTCTTGAAGATTTTGCAACAGATGAAAACAAAGTCTTTGCATTAAATAATCCTAATGAGTCAGAGGCATTTGGTATTACCTTAGAACCTGCTGGTGGTAGCGAATCACCAACCCTTGAACAATTGTATACCCTTGGGGTCGTCAATGCTTCATAAGAAGTAAAACACCTCCGGGCAAGCCCATGAGGCATATAAAGGAAATAAACGTTTAAACTAGAAGGCAAGCCTAAGGGGTGTTAAACCCTTTGGCGGTGCCAATAAAAAATCATGTATTAATGGGCAGTTTATAAAAACTGCCCATTTTTTTTATTATTTTTCCACCATGGATTTAAAGAAAATTTTTGGAACGGTGCTTACCTTATTAGGAATCGGTGGGCTGGTTTATACTGCAATATTATTCGCTAATAGCAGCGGAACAACAAAACAACTTATTGTCTATGGTGTTTTAGGTGCCATTTTCTTCTTTTCGGGTATAGGACTCATAAGAAATACCAGCCAAAATTAGCCCATAGAATCAACGGTCTGTATTAACCCTGTGTAGGGCAAGGCTCTTTACTAGCCATTTAGGTAAGGTCTTATTTGGATTTCTTTTCTTTAGGTTTAGATACAAACCTAGCGCTTTTAAGATAGGTACCTTATGGGTCTCTACCAATTCTATCAACGTGCCATCTGGGTCTTCCATATAACTAAAATGACCGGCGGCGTCGCCCATATCAAAACTGTTGGCACTGTCTACCGTAAAAGGAGAGTTGTTCTTGATCGCCTTTTCCCTTATCACAGCCATACCTGATACATCAAAACATAGGTGAATGTAACCCAAATCGCCCCATAGCCTATTTTTAAATATCTTGTTTGGCCTTTCATCTAGCAGCTGAACAAGTTCTAGTTGCGTAGGTCCCAAAAGGTCTCCAAAACCACCAACAGACGTACGTTCTTGCTGTAATATTACTCTTCTGCACTTTTTCTTATCGGTGGATAAAACTGTATCTATTGCATCGTACACCACTTTAGTATACCCCAGCATAGTAGAGTAAAACGCCATAGATTTCGTAATATCACTTACCCCTATAACAGCACCTAGCACCCCCCCATTTAATGAAGACTGCTTAGAGAAGGAATACATATCTTCTACCAGCTGAACACGGTTTCCAAAGGGGTCGTTAAAATAGAAATTTGGCTTATGGGTATGGCTTATCTGCGATAAATTAAGTACCCCTAATTCTTTTAAGTACGTGTGCATTTTCATAAGATTACCACATCTTATCTTCATAGCGTATATACCTAAATCGCCGAATTTTATAGGATTTTCAGATGCTACTGGAATTCGGTCTTTAAATTGCCAAATTTCCAAACCACCACCACCGGTCATGTTGAGCGATAGGTACGCTTCCCTTTTCTCAACCTTATTATTGGTATATTGAGACATCAATGACGCAACTGCCTCATCTTCAAATAATAAAATATCAAAACCTAAATGGTTTCTATACCAATTAAATACTTTTTTGACATCTGATACTCCAATGCCTATTTGTTGAATACCGTTAATTATTTCAACCATTATATGGGGTGCGTATCAATTTATTATGAAGCGATTTTAATTTATTTCCTGGATATCCCAACTTAAAAAGTACCACTAAGATGAAATTGGACAAATTGACCCGTAAATACGAATTAGATTCATATTTACGTGCCGAAACTACCAAATCGTTCTTTATTATGGTGTAAGATATCCGCTCTTTCTTCATCCTTGCAAAAAATTCAAAATCTTCCATAAGCACCTGTTGCTCATTAAAACGGCCTAGCTGTTCAAATGCTTCTTTCCTAATGAATAGGCATTGATCACCGCCACCTGTAAACAAGCCGTCTTTAGCCGTAAAGGCTGCATTTATTCGTAAATACCATTTATCCTTATCAAATCGGTAAGAGAAAAATCCTGCATCATAGCCATCTTCTAAACTTTGCAATATGTTATCTATAAATTCAGCAGGCGGTACTACATCTGCATGTAAAAAAACCAGAGTATTGCCCAATGCCATACTAGCCGCTTCATTCATTTGAGAAGCCCTACCCTTATTCTTGCAACGCAGTATTTTTACCTTGCTACTACATTCAAGCAATTCAATATCGTCAGAATTACCGGGTGACAAGGCTACAATTACTTCTACTAATTTATTATGCTCTAAAAAACATGCAATACTAAAAAGTCGCTGTAGATTATCATATTCATTATGGGCAGGTATAATTATACTGATCATATAACTGGTTGATTCGTAGAAATTTGGTTAATTACTATTGTTTTGATTGACACCAACTTTTGTTTATTTACGTAAGTTGATCAAAATAGTTTTAATACTGGCTTTATAATTTTAAAAAAATTAACGTAAACAATTAAATATATACTCGACCAAGGTATAACAAACCTTTCAAATACATTTACGTAAGTAAGGTGACCTAAAACTACATTATGAAATTAAGACTATATTTTTTAGCTGCTCTATTTGCATTATCATGTACGGCTAAAACCAATTTACAGGCACAAACGGAAGCTGGTGACAATAGCGTTGACTTCAATGAGCTATCAGAATCTTTCCTACATAAAATAAAAGCCGAAGAAGATACTCAGGAAATACAAAATATTTTAGCAAATACCACCATTAAGGAATTGGATGCCGCTCTTGACACCAATGATAAACGTTTGGCGTTTTGGTTGAATATTTACAATGCTTATATACAGGTTATTTTGCAGAATAATCCTGAATTATATGATGACCGTGGCAGTTTTTTTAAATTGGAGCAAATTAAGATTGCCGGTGAAATGGTTTCGTTTGCAAAAATTGAACATGGTCTTATTAGAAAATCTCAATGGGAATATGGTTTAGGCTATATACGCAAATGGTTCCCTAACAAATTTGAACGAAAACTAAGAGTTGACAAACCTGTGTACAATATACATTTTGCGTTGAACTGTGGCGCCAAAGATTGTCCGCCAGTAGCCATATATGAATGGGAACGCCTACCAGAACAGTTAGAAATAGGCACAAAAAAACATCTAGAAAAAACAAGTGAGTTTAATACAGAAACCAATGTAGTTAAGGTTACATCATTATTCAATTGGTTTAGGGGAGATTTTGGCGGAAAAAACGGTGTTAAAAAAATCTTGAAAAAAAACGATATCATACCTTCTACAAAAGATGTAGATATTGAATACACCAACTATGACTGGACCCTTTATTTGGACAATTTTATAGAATTGTAGCCATAGTATGTTGTTTTGGGTTCTTTAGTTATTAGTTACCCCAACATAAGAAATATTCTTATTTGGTTCTTAGTACGTTGATTAGCTTATAGAGTGTTAAATTTGCACCCGAAATAGATTTATACTTTTCTATGAAGGTTGACTTTGGTTTCCTTAAAAAGTTTTTTGTTGTACTGTTCATACTACTAGGCGTATTGGCGGTCTCTAAATTGGATGAGCTCCAATTTTCATTCGATTTTAGTCAGTTTTTTCCTGAAGAAGATCCTGATTTGGCTTTTTATGATAAGTATGTTGAAGAATTTGGTACTGATGACAATTTTTTACTCATTGCCGTAAAGAACCCTACAGACGTATTTCAAGAAGACTTTCTAAAAAAGTTCCAGGCAATTTCCAAAGAAAGCAAGGATTTTGAATTTGTATTGGAAAGTAGCTCTATCACCTCGTTATCCTACCCTCTAAAGACATCTTTTGGTTATACCACGTTGCCCATTATCCATATCAACGACCCCAGTTTATATGAACAAGATTGGGACAAAATAAAATCTGATTCCTTATTCATTAATACGCTTATTGCTAAGGACAGAAAATCAATGGTACTGGCCTTACAAACCGTAGACAACCTCAATTACCAGCAGTCTAAACAACTTTTAAATCAAATTAGGGCATCTTTAAAGGCGAATAATCTGCCCAATTACCATATTCTTGGTAGAGCCTTCTTTTATGAAGCTATTGTAGAAATGCAAAAGAGCGAAGTATTGACAACCACTATAGTAGCTTCTATTTTGGTGTTTATTATTCTTCTATTGGTGTACAGAAGTATGCCCGTAGTTTTAATTTCGGTCTTCTCGATAGCCATGTCACTCTTATTGTTTATGGGGCTTTTGGGCTGGCTAGGCAAAGAATTGAACGCCATGGCAGCATTTTACCCAGTATTAATGCTCATTGTAGGTACTTCTGATGTTATACACCTAACCGATAGTTATATACGAAAACTACAAAGTAGTATTCCACGATATGCGGCCATAACCTCATCTTTAAAAGAAGTGGGTATGACTACCTTACTTACCTCTGTAACTACTGCCGTTGGTTTTGTGACGCTTTTATCATCTAGATTAGTGAGCATTCAAGAATTTGGAATCAATGCCGCCATTGGTGTTTTGGTAGCTTATATTACGGTAATATTCCTAACAGGATCATTGCTAATAAGTTTACCGGAAAAATCGTTGGTGGGGCGTAAAAGCATATCAGAAAATTGGGTCAATTACTTATTAAAGATCAATACGTTCACCAAAAATTTTCCTAAAACCATTATTGCCGGTACTGTACTTTTTACCGCACTCTGTATTTTAGGTATATATATGGTGCAGACCAACCAAGAACTTAAACAGACCTTACCTTCTGAAAGTAAAATTGCCTTAGATTTTGAATATTTTCAGGACAATTATGCAGGATTTAGACCCTTGGAAATTGCTGTAATGGGTGTTGATGACCATAAGGTAACCGAATATGAAGTGGCTTTGGAAATTGAAAAATTGCTTACGTACCTTAAAACAATTGAAAGTATAGGGAGCTTACAATCTTCTAACCTTGCCTATAAAATATTGAACAAGGCCAATAACCTAAACAACTCGGCTTTCTTTAAACTTCCACAAGACAAAAAAACGTTCTTAAAATATCAAAAAGATACGCGTAAACTTGCACGTAAACAGCTTGCAAAATTTGTAAATGCAGATGAATCTATTGCACGTATCAATGGCCGGTTACAAGATATTGGAACAGACAACTTAAAAGTGGTTTATGAAAACATTGATGCTTTTGCCAAAACCCAATTAGACACCTCACTGGTTAAAATAAAAGTAACGGGTAAGAGTATTTTGTTGGATAAAAATTCCGAATACATAAGAAGTAGTCTTCTTGAAGGATTACTCTATGGTTTATTATTGATTGGGGTCATCATGGCTTTTGTTTTCAAGGATATTAAAATATTCTTGATTTCATTGGTGCCCAATATCCTACCTATTTTATTTGCAGGTGGCATGTTGGGTTTTCTGGGTATTCCGTTAGAAGCATCGTTATCTGTGGTATTCGCCATAGTATTTGGAATTGCGGTAGACGACACCATTCACTTTTTAGGAAAATACAAGTTAGGAATTACCCAAGGGCTGGAAAAAGAGGCGGCCATTGAAAAAACCTTTGCACAAACAGGTAGAGCCCTGGTCATTACAACCATTATATTGTTCTTCGGATTTATGGTAATGCTGTTTTCTATTCATCAGCCCAGTGTTACCATTGGGTTGATCATTAGTGTAACCTTGGTAACAGCGTTGATATTAGATTTACTATTATTACCGGTGCTGCTAAGAAAATTGATTTAGATAGAGCTATTGGTACGATTTAATGTCTTTTGCAAAGACCTGTAGGCAACTATAGTTTTGCCGACCAATAAAATCATTAAGCTGATCCATAATGTAAAGAGTAGGTATTCCATAACACTAATTGGTTTACTTGGTTACTTTTAGTTCACATTTTAAGGTCGTGGGGCGCACATTAAAATGTATTTGGTCGATAAATATATGTATTTCATCTATGCGCCTGTTAAAAAAAACAAAAAATTCGACGAAATGCATAATAATAACAACGCCACGACTTTACATCGTGGCGTTGAAAAAAAAACAATCCAACCTAAAACAAACATGAAATGAAAATAATTGGGCTATCAATTACAGATCATGGACTTGCTTTTCCATACCAGGACCCAGTTCATAAATGGCTCCTATTAATTCTCCTTTAATTTTCTTAACTCTGTCTTCTTTTCCGTTTGCCTTGTATACCTCGGCAGCTTGGTAAAGCAGCGCAGGTTCAAATGTTTTTCCGTATACGTAGGTATCCATAATCTTCATAGCCTGTTCTTTGTCCCCATTTTTAAGGTGACTATAGCCCAGCCAACTATAAGATTCTGGTGTAGGCCTATTATCTACCTCCCTTTGTGCCAAAATCAAGGCACTGTCATATTGTTTGGTTTCACCAATGTACAAGCCCAGGTTATAGGCATTATACATATCACCATATGCTTTATCTTTTACGCGGGTAAAGTACTCGTCCAAATTCTTTGTACGAATTAAGTCATCACCGGAATAGTCGGCAATTTCTGCTTTTAACAGAAAATAATCTGGTGCATCATAAGTTTTAGTAACGGAGTCCAAAATGCGAATGGCCTCTTTAGAGTTCTTATCATTGGAAAATACGATCCATGCAATACCTTTTTTAGCGTATGCATTGTTGTTGTCAATTTCCAGCGCTTTTAAATAATGATTGTATGAATCCTCAATTCTACCGGCATGCCCGTAGTAATCGCCCAAATTGGTGTAGCTCCATAACATTAAATCATTATTTTTAGACAATTCGGCCTTCGTTCTAGCCTTTTCCATAAAATTTATGGTCGTATCTAAATCTCCCTTGTAATCGTTCCATTTTGCCACACGGATCATGTATCCAAAATCTGACATGTTCTTTAAACTATCTAAATAGCTTTCTGCTACATCATAGTTTCCTAGTTCCATATGAACATCAAAGTACAAACTTTGGGTTTCTGTTTTATCACCACCTATTGCCGCTGCAGAATCTGCTAACTGAAGGGCTTCTTTAAAACGATGCTGGGAAATATAATTTCTGGCCAGCGACCTGTAAAAACCGGGTTTACCTATATTGGCAATATCAACGGCTTTTTTTAAACTTTTTTCAGCCTTCTTTAAAAACGCTATATCACCAGTTTGTTGAAAATACCTACTGTACTCCCCGCCTACTACACCAAAACTGGTTAGCTGCATACTGTCTGATCTAATTTTAGAATTCCAAAGATCAAAATATTTTGATGTGGTCTTGACCTCGTTAGCAACTAAATATTTATCGTAATCTTTTTTGTTTGCAATTGCATCATGATTCTTAGTATCACAAGATGATACCAGTAACACTACTATTAAAAGCTTTATTAATTTCATAAGGTTGTTTTTTTGTGGATCGTTTAAAATAGGGAGGGCCTTTCAACCCTCCCTTCCCTTCTCTTTCATAAACAATTTAGGGATGTGCCAATCTTACCTACCGTTAACAATAAGTAAGGTGAAGGCAACTTCTTATTCTGGTGCTCCCAAATATGGGAACGTAGTACCTACAGTGGCCGTTAGCCCAACGCCATCTGAGGTCAATCTTGGTAAATCTGCCATACCATCATCATCGGTATCTTGACCACTAAAACGGTCTCCTTCCATACCACCGAACAATAAAATCAATGACACATCAATAACATCATCTTGTGGAGTTCTACCTGTCAAAGCAACCTCATCACCATCTGGAACCAAAATTCTTCCATCATTATCAAAATCGGTACCCGGATTAAAGTATGTGGTAGGTAAGTTAGGAGCAACCTCTAAAACATCGGCAGCCAAGTAACCTGTTAATGTAGGTGCATCTAAACCTAATATGTTGTTTTCATAGTTTACATCTGCAGGATCAGCTCCTAAAATGTTAGCATACACATCATGATATGCCTCTAACCTTGCTTCAAAATCTGCTTGAAATGTTGCAGCCATTTCTGAAGGAATAGACATGTTATGAGCATCTTTAATATCACCATCTGCACTTAATACCGTATTGATACCTGGTCTACCCATAAAATCTACTTGGGCATAAGTACCTGTAAAGTCTGGCTCCATTGGTTCCATAGCATCTTCACATGGGGTACATGTACCACCACAATCTACTCCGGTTTCGTCACCGTTCATAATACCATCATCACATGTTGGTGTAACCACTACTGGTGTATTGTCATCATCATCGCTACAAGAAGCTAATGCGGCTACTGCCAAAAGAGACAAAAACGTATATTTTATATTTTTAAATTTCATCTTACTATTTTTTAAAAAGTTATTATTGCTTAACATTTGTAGTTACCCAAGTCTTATATACTTCTAGACCCAAGGCATTTTGTCCCGTTGTAGTTCCTAAAAGACTATTAGGAATTTCAACAACTATGGCCATTGTATTGGCGCCATCAAAAGTATCGACTGCAGTTTCATCGTCATCATCTGTAGAATCTGGATCACCCGCTGGTTTAAAACCTAGTGGGGCCGTACCACCAATTACTTCATTGAACTGAAAAAAGTCAAAGAAAAAAGCATCTTGTCTAGGACCTGCAAATAAAGAAACTCCACTATCCGTAGTTTCTACAATAGCAGTTTCAGCAGAAATGTCAACTGAACCTAATGGTGCATCTACCATTACTGAACCGTTCAAACCTGTTTCGCTTGGTGCAACCGGACCAAAAAAGTACATTTTACCATCTCTTGGTATAGCTTGTATTACCAAATCTTCTACCAAATCATTATCGGTATCAATATTTATTTCCAGTAATACATTTTCATCGAACGTACCATAAGCCAAATCTGGCAATACATTAGATTGAAGATCTACCGCAAAAACGGTATTGTCTGAACCTTCAGTTGGTTCAAAAGCATAAAAATCGGCAATATCTGCCGTGGTTCCCATAGAGCTAGGCGCATCAATATGATCTGCCGCTACTAAAAGACCTCCTACTAGGGCCAAAGCCCCAAGTCCCATAAATAATTTTGATTTTTTCATTATCTCTTTTTTTAGATTAGAATCACCCTTACTTACGCAGTAAAAAAGAGAAGGTTCATTTTTTCTTAAAAAAAATTTAATTTTATTCCAAATCCTTAAAATTCAAATCATCAAAAAAACCATTTATAGTGTAGAAGTACTTATTTATAAAAAGGTTTGAATTAATAATTAGCTAACTTTGCTGTGTTAAATTATTAAGATTATGAACCCGTCTTCCTCTGGTTGGATCGAGAAATATGGTTCGTTGGTGCAAAAACACCAAGATGCATTCCCCACTTTTGAAGCGCTATACACTACCCTAAAGAAAAGCGGTTTTGTATACGGGCTAAATGCCAGCATACCAGATTTTATTGTATTGGAGCATACCCTTTCTGAAGATGAGAAGGCTAAAATCAACCTACTACATGCCTTGTATTTTACCTACCGTATTGAAGGTGGCGAAGATTATTCCATATTTATAGAACGGGTATTCAAATTTTATGAAATTTTAAAAATCAACAACGAGAGTTTTTTTGATAAGTGGTTTACCGGTAATAAAACTTCTGCCAAACTAGAAAAGTTGATGACCTCTAGAATATATATTGAGGATAATATTATCAGTAAAACTTTTAATAGTCTTATTACAAATTCATTACTGTTTATAGATGTACTACTTTTTAAGCATTTTTTAAACGACTACCCCGCTTTAAAGGAAAAGGCGGAAGAAATTGAATATTTGGCCATAAATATTAGCTACCATGCTTTAAGTTCTAAGGAATTGGACAGAAAAGACAATAAGCTTTCGCAATTATTGGCATCATCATTAACCTATATTAACTGTGCCGAAAACAATTTTGATGGTTCTTACAGGGAAAGACTATTGAACAATAAGGATAATTGGGAAAACAGGTATTTACTTGATATGGCCTGTTTAACCGTTTGGGAAGACCATTCTTTAGATTATACGGAGTCCGATTTTATTTTTGGCATTGGTAAAGACCTTGGTTTTGACAATACTATTATCTCAACCTCCATTACCGACGTTACCGAATTTTTTAAACTTAATTTTGATACCATTCCTTATTTAAAGGAAAAGAATTTAGCCAAGCAATTTTACGACAGCATGGGTAAAATTGTCAAGAAACTTATTTTACGCAATAGCAAAAGATTACATAAAGAGCTTTCTCAAAGTGCAGAATTGGTAGCCCTTTTATCTAAATCTACCGTAAGAGATTTAAGTGATGAAGAAAAGAGGAAGGTTCAAAATCAACTGTTGGATATTTTTAAGAGCATACCTTCTTTAGCGATTTTTATATTACCGGGCGGGGCAATTCTGCTTCCTATATTTATTAAGTTAATTCCAAAGCTGTTACCATCGGCCTTTGATGAAAACAGAATTGACGAAGAAGAAGACCTTTATCGCAAATAGTTCACTTTCAAATAATTGAAAATTCTATTCTAACCAAAGCTTAAAGTCCTTAACTTTTTCCCTGCTCACAATAATCTCATGGTCGTTATTATTCTTTAGCTTGATCTGTAACCTAGAGTTCGTATAGGATACTATATCCTTTATATGGTCAATATTCACAAAGAACTTTCTACTTACCCTAAAGAATACCTGTGGTTTAAGTTCATCCTCTAACTGCTCTAAAGTAGTATCCAATAAATAATTACGACCATCTTTTGTTGCCGCGTAAGTGCCTTTGTTCTCACTATAAAAACACTCTACATCTTCTGAATTTATAATCTTTAAATGCTGTCCTACCTTTGCGGTAAAACGTTTTTTATACTCGCGCTCTAACGGATTAACCAATAACTTTTTAATATCCTCAAAATCTAAGGCAATTTTATTAGGCTCACTTTCTACCTTAAAGCGTTTTCTATATTTCTTGACCGCCTGCTCCAAATCTTCATCATCTATTGGTTTTAACAAGTAGTCAATACTATTTAATTTAAAGGCCTTAAGCGCATACTCATCAAAAGCAGTAGTAAATATAATGGCACTGTGCACTTCAATAACATCAAAAATCTCAAATGAGAGTCCGTCAGATAGTTGAATGTCCAAGAATATCAAATCTGGATGTTCATTCTCTTGAAACCATTGTATAGCCTCATCAACAGAATGTAACATTGTAGAAACTTCAAGCTCTAAACTTTCTAACATTCTGCCCAATCTACGCGCTGCAGGCTTTTCATCTTCTATTATAATGGTTCTCATAGGTAATTTGGTTTGGTGGGTATATGTAAGATAATTGAAAATTATAATTCTTGGTTAATGATCATTGCGCCCTAAAATTTCATTGATTCTTTCTTGCTCCCAATTTTTTAAAAATTTGGGTTTGAACACAGACCAATCTTTATACTTTAATACATAAACATAAAGTGCATGAAAGGCTACAACAACACCCCAAATAATAGGTATACTGTAAATGTTCCACTCTAACCAATACACAAATTTGGCGTCTAGATCCATATCACCTATAAATCTATCGAACACTTGAATTTTAAATAATAGCACTAGAAAATTCAATTTTAAAAATGTACCTAGGTGCTTATAAAAATTCTTGATTTCAAGTACTCTTTGCTTGGCATAAGCCAGTTTATGATTGTTTTCAATTGCTGTGGTTTCCATATTACCTGTATTTATCCGCTTCTTTTTTATCTTTTTCCATCAATTTCTTGATCTGTCTTTCTTCCCAATCCCTACTGAACAACATATTTTTGTTGTAAACTTTGGCGGCATGGAATGCCAAACCTATTCCCCAGAAGAATGGTGTGGAAAACGTAGCAAAATGAAAGAACGCTTCTGAAAAAGACTCACCACCGGACATTCTTGCCGAAACCGTAATTATAATAATAAATATGTTGACCAATACGTACACCGTAGCATGTCTATAAAATGCCTTTATATCATTGACCTTTTTACGGGCCCTTGCCAATTTGTCCGCGTATTCAAATTCGTTGAGTTCCATTACTTCCATCTTTTTGCGTTTTCTTCTTCCTGTAGAAATTCATCCATCTTTCTCTCTTCCCAATCGCGATCCATAAACGGATTCAAGTTAAAGATTTTATTTGCTTTAAAAAACAAGCTTATGCTTAAACCTAATACCACCCAAAGAAACCAGGCATATTCCCATTCGTTCAAATAATAATTAATACTTGCTACTATGATAATTGTTCCTATGGCAGAGAGCACCTTGTTGTAAAATTCCTTGATTTCCTCTACCCTATTTTTTGCTCTATTATATTTTGCGTTTTCCATGATCTTCAATTTGTTAGGTTACGATTTTTGCATAAATTCTTTGATCTTTCTCTCTTCCCAATCTTTACTGAAAAGTGGGTTATACCCATAGGCATAAAGACCGTTCATAACCAACCCGAAACCCCAACCCAATGCCGGAAAAATTGCCCAAGGGAAACTGGTGGTTGAATAATTGATATAGACCAAAATTGGAATAACAATGCAGTATGCCAATAAATTACCGTAAAAGCCTTTGATCGCCTGTACTTTCTCTTTAGCCTTTTGGTATCTGTAATTTTGATCGTTTGTGAAGTTTGATTCCATCTTTAAAGGTTTTAGGTTAATCCTGTTTTAATTTCTATACTTCAAATTTCGGCAGATAACCCAGGTTTTTAAAAAATGAAATACCCAATTGTAATTTTTGATGACTGAATTGTAGTTTAAGAAGATTTAAGATTGAACAGGGACTATAAACCGTATGTTTTCCTGGCACTTTCTACTTGCTCTTGCTCCGTAGTTTCAGGATATAGCACATATTTTGGGGCTATAATAGGCTTGGCGCTATGAACATTAATTTTGGTAATGGTTGCAAACGGAAAGTTTCCTTTGGTAAGTTCTAAAAGCACTTCTTCCATTTTAGCAAAGACTGGGTGGTCTCTCTGAATAATTTCAGCAGTTCCTTTAAGCTGAAAACCTTTCTGCTTTAAAATATCTATAAAACTGATACAAACATTCTTGTTCTGCCTAATATTCTTTACCGTTTGTGGAGATGCTATATTGGCAACGATGATCACATCATCTTTAAGAAAACTAAAAATCTCTTTTGGGGATACATTGGGTACCAGATCAATAGATGCTGTTGCCAACCAACATAATACACTCTCATTCATAGAATCTTTTATGTGATCTGTGATTTTCATGATATGTTACTTTTGGTCGTATTAGAACCTATCATCTTCCATATACTGTTTAATTTTCCTTTCTTCCCAATCTTTACCCAGTATGGGGTTAATGCCATAAGCCTTAAGCCCATGTACCAGTAGACCAATACCCCAACCAATGGCAGGAAAAATAAACCAGATAAAACTGGTGGTCCTATAATTTATAAAGGCCAAGATCGGAATTACAATACAATATGATGTAAGGTTACCATAGAAGCCTTTAATTTCTTCTACCTGACGTTTAGCCTTCTCATATCGTTTAGCGCTTATATGCTCATCTTGTGTCTCTTTAAAAGATATGGTATTGGTCAACATAGGTAAACGTACCTTAAACTCGGTGCCGGTCTTAAAGATTTGCATTTCTTTTTTGGTAAGAATGGCATACCGTTGGCGAATGTTCTGCAAGCCCACACCACTACTCTTTTTAACCACTTGCTTTTCTTGCAGGTTATTGGTAACGTACAAGTAACCATCTTCCTCATAAATCTTAATATGCAATGGTTTGGCCGAAGTAACCACATTATGCTTTACCGCATTCTCTAACAACAGCTGAAGTGACAGCGGTACTATTTTAGCCTCTGGGTTTGTTGCCTCATCTGGAATTTCAAAAACGATACTATCTTCAAAACGCATTTTCAATAGACGTACATAGGTTCTGGCGAACTTAAGCTCTTCATCTACAGATATTAAATTCTTGCTCTTTTGCTCCAGCACATAGCGGTACACTTTTGATAACGAAGTAGTAAACTTTTGGGCCTGCATAGGGTCTTCTTCTATGAGACTGGTAAGTACGTTCAGACTATTAAAGAGGAAGTGTGGATCAAGTTGATTCTTTAAAGCATCGAATTTTGCCGATGCCGAACCTGCAATAATTTTCTGCTCCTTTACCTTGGTATCTTGTAGCGCTTTGTAAAAGTAAAAGGCATGTAGAAATAAGGAAACTACTAATGTTACCACTAAGGCATAGAAATAATACTCTACTCTTTCTCCTGCTATATACTCCTTAAAGCTATGCCCAAAAATATATACCTCGGTAAATGCACGTACCAGACCAAATGCCAAGACCGTTAGTATAATAGAGCCCGCGGCACCGTACCATAAGCGTTTTTTGGTATCATTCTCCCAACTATATTTTTTTGAAATAAAGTCGCTGAAATACATATTGACCATAGAAAGTGCAAAAGAGTAGAGAAAGGCTATTCCCGTAAATTCCAATTCACGATATAAGGTTATGCTTTCCCAATCAGTTAAAAGCAACCGAACTAGTTCCATAACCAGCGCTATGATAATTGCCGTTCTTACCACCTTTAAAAAACTACCCATGCACCTTTTTGTTTATTGCTTTCTAATTTTTAAAATTAGGGATTTCATTTTAGAAGTATACCTCTTTCTAATAATACCCCTGTCAAAAGCAAACATGAAGCCTTTTCTACCCAATTAAAAGAAATAAGGATCCAATTGTAGATTTTTGATACTGAACTGTCATGAAAACCAGTTATACATTTTGTATTAAACTATAGTACAATATTATAAACAGATATTTTTTGATGGATTTTTCTTTCCGTAATTATTAAAATCCTCTAGATTTAGGCAATGATATATATGATATATGTGCAATTGTGCATATATACAATTGTTGTAACACATTTTGCAAAAAAAGGAGATTTAGGAAAAACCAATGAGATACAGATTATTAACAGATTTTGGAGGGTTTCTTTGGTGGCTGCTTATAAAGCTTGGCAAAACTAGCCTTGAAGTAGAGCAAACTAAAGAAAAATGGGCTCGTAATCTTTTCTTTCTCATAGTTCTATTATTAAGTATTACCATTATTTCCATAAATTTATTTTAGTTGAAGGGCATTTTAAAAAATATCAGCTTGAACAAACTATTCTCTATTTTGGTTTTACTATTTATCTCTTGTGGAACTCAAAAAAATGTGCTAGAATCAAAAACTATACCCTTTGAATTGGGATTAGAAATGACCGCGAGAGTTGTAAAAATAGACTCGATAGAAAACTATTATGTCATTAACATCGAAGATAAAAACAAGCAGTTTAGAATAGTATCCAAAAAATCTTCAACTAAACCTTTTAAAGGGACTAAGCTTGAAAATGGAAATTCTTATTTCATTAAAGTAAAACAATTAACGGACAGACAGCCGCCTGAAAACGAGAATTACACTATTCCCAAACCAGTTAACTATCTGGACATTGCTGCGTGTCGTAATTTTGAAAATACCGAAATATGTACGGAATCTGGATTTGAATTAGCAACCGCATATAATGTAGTTGGACTTTATGTAAAACCTCTATAAATGCGAAAAAAAACGTGTTACAACAATACCTAAACGTAATGCGGACTTTAGGGCAAAAACGAAAGGTCTGTGTATATTTATAAAGTCGCTAAATCTTTGGGATTTAGCTTAAGACAAGAAAAAATAAAACTAAACCAAAAGCTTTAGCTTCGTGCGTAGGCGGAAACGAAAAGTTTCCTTACCTCCGCACTACGCTTAGGTACTGTGTCAAAAAACAAGTTTTTTCTTTAATAATTTAGGAAACAGATTGATTTATCAAGTTGTTATCCCGCGCAGCAAGGGCTTCATGCTTTTGCTGCTTTTTTATTTCAAATT